>CAYNCG010000001.1:0-386108 GCA_964395845.1 uncultured Isosphaeraceae bacterium
GACAGCGTCGCTGATCGCGAATCAGGATTGAAGGTGGCTTTCGTGGAGCGGACACAGAATGTGGCTGTCCAAAATCAACGCAACGCGGAAGATCCTCGCGCAGGACAGCAGACAGGCACAAACGGCCTCGGCATGCGCTACGACGGTCCCGCTCGGTCTTGCGGTGATGGTGGTGATGGTGGAGCGGCTCCCGTCGCGACGAGGGCCCCGAGCGACGCGACGAGGGCAACAAGTTCGAGAGGCTCGACGGGCTTCGCCGTGTGCAGTTGATATCCCGCGTCAAGCGCGCGTCGGCGATCCTCCACGCGGGCGAAGGCGGTGAGTGCGGCCGCGGGCGTCTGTCCTCCCTGATCGGGGGGAAGCCGACGAATCGCGCGAATGAGGTCGTAGCCGTCGCGATCGGGCATGCCGATATCGCTCACGATGACGCATGGGTGCAGTCCCGGCAGCATGGAAAGCGCCTCGTCGACGCCCGCGGCCACCGCGACGACCGCACCCTCGCCGCTCAGGATCGCCCGAGCGTACTCGCGGGCGTCGGCCTCGTCGTCGACGACGAGGACGCGCAGACCGGTGAGCGTCAGACCATCGAGCGACTCGATCGCGTCCTCATCGAGCGACTCGGCTCGGGTCACCGTCCGGGCGTCAGGGCGCGCGGGCAACTCGACCGTAAAGCTCGCGCCGCGTCCCGGACCGTCGCTCGCGGCCGAGACGACGCCGCCGTGCAGCTCGACGAGCTGCCGCACGATCGACAGACCGAGTCCGAGGCCACCGTAGCGACGCGTGGTCGAGGCGTCCGCCTGGCGGAAGCGGTCGAAGACATGCGGAAGAAACTCGGGTGCAATGCCGATGCCCGTGTCGCTCACGGTGATGAGATCCGACGGCCGCTCGCCGCGCCACATGCGGGCCACCCGCACCCGCACAGCGCCGCGCTCCGGCGTGAACTTGATCGCGTTGGAGAGCAGATTCGTGATGATCTGCTGCAGCCGCGTCGGATCGGCGAAGAACGCGTCCACCGACGAATCGATGGCGACCTCGAGCGCAATCGCCTTCGCCTGGGCCTGCGGAGAGACGGCCGCGACCGCAGCCTCGATCAGCGCGCTCGGATCGCAGCGAACGGGATCGACTCGCACCTTGCCCGCGAGAATGCGGGTCATGTCGAGAAGGTCCTCGACCATGCGCACCTGCGAACGGGCGTTGCGCTCGATCACCTCGATCGCCTCGCCGACCGCAGTCGCGTCGCCCTGCCGACGACGCAGCAGGTGCGTCCACCCGAGCATGGCATTCAGCGGCGTGCGCAGCTCGTGCGAGAGCGTCGCGACGAACTCGTCCTTCAGCCGGCTCGCCCGCTCCGCCTCCTCGCGAGCGATCCGCTCGCTGTCGAGCAGCCTCGCGCGTTCGGTCATGTCGCGCAGCGCCGCGACCGTACCGATGAGACCGCCGCGATCGTCGAGGATCGCCGCGATGCTCTCGTCGATCGGAATGCGCTCGCCGTCGCTGCGGAGGAGGAGCGAGGCGTTGGTCGTCGACTCGATCGGACGGCTTCCGCGCAGGCTTTCGCGCAGGCGCGTCAGCGGCGGCGGAAGCGGATCGCCGCCATCGGCGCGCACGAGCCGGACCACCGATTCGAAGGGCTCGCCGATCGCGGACTCGGCGCGCTGTCCGGTGAGACGCTCGGCGAGGGCGTTCATAAAGGTGATGCGCCCGAGCGTGTCGGTAGCCACCACCGCCTCTCCGACGCTCCCGAGCGTCGTGCGGAACCGCTCGCGCTCGATGAGCAGGAGATGGGCGGAGCGCTCGGCGTTGTCCCGCGCCCGCGTCTGGAGGAAGGTCAGCCACGCGAGGAACGCGCTGACGAGCGAGCCGGTGACGATGAGCAGGGTCGGCAGGAGCGACTGCGCCGGACTCGGCTCACGCCCTCGCGAGAGGAACCGGATCGTCCAGTCGCGACGGGCGATCCGCACGCGCTCGATCGCCTCGAAGCGTGGCGTCTCGGACTCATCTGCGCCGCGGACCCGCATCGAGGAGTGCATGAGCGCCGTCGGAACCGGCTCCAGGCCGTCGAAGACCTCGATGTCCACCGCAGGATCGGAGCCGAACACCCCGCGCAGAAGGTCGTCCGCGCGGTACGGGCTATAGACGAACCCGAGTAGCCGCTCGCGCCGCTGGTCAACCGAGTTGGGCACCACACCGCCGCGATAGACCGGCAGATAGACGAGGAATCCCGACTGCTTCGGACCGCTGATCTCCTGCACCAGCTCGACTCGCCCGGAGGCCGCCGGCACGCCGCCGTCGCGCGCCGCGACCATCGCGAGCCGGCGGGTGAGATCCTGGAACATGTCGTAGCCGAGGGCGGCCTGATTCCGCGAGTCGAGCGGCTCGAGGAGGATGATCGCGTGATACTCGTCGCGCTCGCCCTCGGGCCACGGGCGAAAGTCGGGAAAGCCGTCGGCGCGCATCCTTTCGACGATCGCGGGCAGTTCCTCAGGCATCGCCCGCACGCTGAAGCCGATGCCACGGACGCCGGGATACTGCGTCCGAAGATCGAGCCTGCCGACGAACGCCGCGAACTCCCGACGGGTCACGCTCTCGTCGGCGGCAAAGAGTCCCGCCGCCCCTTCGAGAAGCGCGGTGTGCACCGCCATGCGCCGATCGATGAGATCGCGGGCCTCGCCGACGAGTCGCAGGAACGCGACGCGCTCCTCGTCCGAACGGAGCCGCTCGACCATCGAGACGATCGCCAGGGTCAGTCCGACGCCGAGCGCGAGGACAAGGATCGGCGCGATCGCCCTCGGTAGCCTCGAAGGCCCCTCGGCCCCGTCGGAGCCGGTGCGTTCGGCCGCCTGCGCATCGCTTCGCGGCGAAATGGACTCGTCGTCGCCCGCCATCGACGAGCGACGATATCAGCTTTGTCGCCAAGCTCGATCGAAACGCCCCGGTCAGCCGCCGCCGGGCCCCTTCCCGCCCGGCTTGGTCATCGCCGTCGGGTCGAGGAGCTTGGCGAGCTGCTTCGGCTCGACGAGACCGTTGCGCGTCACATACTCGCGTACGGTCTCGCCGGTCTTGAAGGCCTCCTTGGCGACCTTCGCGGCCGCGTCGTAGCCGATGACCGGGGCGAGCGAGGTGCACATCATGAGACTGCGCTCGACCGTTCCGGTCGCGATCGACTCGTTCAGCTCGAGATCGGCGATGCACCGATCGAGGAACATCCCCGAGGCGTTCGCGAGGAGCTCGATCGACTCGATGAGGCGGTCGGCGATGACCGGCATCGCGACATTCAGCTCAAGGAGCGAGCCGATGCCACCGAGACCGCCGGTCGCGATGGCGACATCGTTGCCGATCACCTGGCAGGCCACCATCATCACGCTCTCGCAGATGACCGGATTCACCTTGCCCGGCATGATCGAACTGCCCGGCTGCGTCGCGGGCAGCGAGAGCTCGAAGAGGCCGCAGCGCGGTCCCGAACCGAGCCAGCGGATGTCGTTGGCGACCTTCGAGAGCGACACCGCGATCGTCTTGAGATGCCCCGAGGCCTCGACGCAGCAGTCGCGCGTGGACTGGGCCTCGAAGTGGTTCGACGCCTCGCGGAAGCGCACGCCGGTCGCCTTCGCGAGCTTCGCGCACACGGTCCGCCCGAAGCGCGGATTGGCGTTGATGCCGGTACCGACGGCGGTGCCGCCGATCGGCATGTTCGAGGCGAGGGCCTCGATCGCCCGCTCGGCGCGCTCGACGGCCAGATCGACCGCCGCCGCGTAGCCGGAGAACTCCTGTCCGACGCGGATCGGCGTCGCGTCCATCAGGTGCGTGCGACCGATCTTCACGACGCGATCCCACGCCTTCGACTTCGCCCACAGTCCCTTCGCGAGCGCTCGCAGCGCCGGGATGAGGCGCTGCCGGATCAGGAGCGCACCGGCGATCTGCATCGACGACGGGAAGGTGTCGTTGCTCGATTGCCCGTAGTTCACATGATCGTTCGGGTGCAGCGGATCCTTCGCCCCGATCGGCTTGCCGGCGCGACGCGACGCGACGTTCGCGATGACCTCGTTCACGTTCATGTTGGTCGAGGTGCCCGACCCGGTCTGGAAGACATCGATCGGGAAGTGCCGCATGAGCGGGTGCTGCATGCCGAGCGGAGGCCGCTCGGAGAACTCGCCGAGCAGCTCGTCGCACGCACCGAGGATCGCGTCGACCTTCTCCCGCGGGAGTTCCTTCAGCTCGAAGTTCGCCTCGGCGCAGCAGCGCTTCAGCAGGATGTGGGCCTCGATCTGGGCCTGCGGCACCGGACGCCCCGAAACGGGGAAGTTCAGCACCGCCCGCTGCGTCGTCGCGCCGTAGAGAGCGTCGGCGGGAACCTGCATGGAACCCATCGAGTCGGTTTCGGTGCGCATCGCGGCTGCGGTTGCGGGCTTCGTGCGCGGAGCGCGCGGGGCACGGGGAGCGTTCTTCGTTGCGGCGGGACTCATATGGTTCCTTCGCGAAAACTTCGGTGCGAACATCGGCTGATGAGTGAGTCGAAAGACGCGTCGATCATACAGTGGGGCGGACACACGCGACTGACTGAGTAGCCTGCGGCTCGCTCGCACCGAGACTGGTCCCCGGCGGGCATCCCATTCCGACCGACACAGTCCGCGACGCGGATGACGCGGATGACAGTTCCGTGCCCGCTCCCGGCGCGCGTCCACCCTCAAGGCATGATGCCTTCCGACGGGCTCCGCACCGCCTCCGCCAGCAGCACTGGATCTGCTGCTGGCGGAGTCAATCTCACGCCTGCCCGTCCGCCGGAACCCCGCTCCGTGAGCTGATCCGAGAGACGGAGCTTCGTCCTCTGTTCGTCTTTGGGATTGGTTCTGGGCGAAGCGAGGGCGCCGAGGCCCACGAGCGCTGCCTGAGCTCTCCCCCGATTTCGGTCCCCCCGACTTTGGACAGCCACATTCTGAGCAGCTTCGCGATAGCTCGTGCAAAAGTCTGTCGGCACGCTCGAGTTTTCTCGAGTTTGGACAGCCACATTCTGAGCAGATCGGCGATAGCTCGTGCAGAACTTGTCGGCATGCGCGACCAGTCGCGACCGATCGCGCAATTGACAGGCCTCTACAAATTCGCAGCAAATTGCCCTGACAATTGAGACCGCCCTGAAAAGCGCGGTACCCTCGCGGCGCCCTCGTGGCACGGCCCGACGCGCGATTGCGCGGATCGCGCTCTTCGCGTCTCATCATGAGACGCACGCCGGCACAGGGAAGCAGAAGCAAGAGGAGGGGGTTATCCCATGGGATACGCACGATCGCACACCGTCCCCGCGGACATCAGCGGCATCTACCACTGCTACTCACGATGCGTCCGACGCGAGCGGCTGCTTGAGTCGCGCGACCGCGTCGCGCTCCTTGAGCGAAGGCTCGCCTTCCTCTCGACTTGCGTCTTCGCCGTCGATCTCATCGAGTTCAAGCCGATGGGAAACCACCTTCACCTCATGGTCCGCGTCCACCCCGAGCTCGCGTGGTGCTGGACCGCCGAGGAGGTCGCTCGACGCTGGCTCACGCTCTCGCTCGCCGGACGCAGGCCTGACCTTGAGGAGAACGAGGGACCGAGCGACGAGGCCATCGCCGCACTCGTCGAGAAGCAGCCGAAAATCGAGGAACTTCGACGGCGCCTCTCCAACCTCGGGGCGTACCACGCTGCCTGGAGGGAATGGACGGCGAAGCGTTGGAACCGCGAGGACCGGGTCTCCGGCCACTTCTGGCAGGGCCGCTACGGCGTGACGACGGCTCTCGACGACGCCGCGGTGCTGACGCAGTCGACCTATGTCCTCCTCAACGCGGTGCATGCGGGGCTTGAGGACGAGCTCGGGATGCGGACGCGCGGCTCGCTCGCGACGAGGATGAAGCGACTGATCAAGAGGGCGGGCCAAGATGCTGGAAGCATGGCTCAGGCCGAGCCGTTCGACCGCAACTTCGTTCATGCGTCTTGGACGCCGGTCTATCCCTGCGATCCGGGATCGGCGGCGGACCTTGACGACGAGACGTTTTCGAAGCGCGTCGCGGCCGGTCGGCACCAGGCGTCGCATCGAGCCTCGCTTCGCGAAGATGGGTTGGCATTGGCTGACTTCGCGACGCGTGGCGAGAGAGAGGATGTGGAGCGTGTGGCGTGGGAGCTTCGCGATCCGGGACGGGTGCCCGATGAGATGCCACACAGAGGGTCTGATGGGGCGTCGCACGAGGAATCGCTGCCACGCGAAAGTGAACCGCAGCGTCGCCCGCGACCGACAAACGCCCCGCGGCACCGGAGGCAGCCGTTCCCGGGACGGACAGTGGCCCGGCGGACGGTCCTGAAGTCCGATGAGCAGGGCTGGCTGAAGCCGATGGCGAACCCGTTTCACATGACGCGGCTCGTCGACGGGGCCGTGCCGGTCATCCCGGGCATGACGCTCGGCATGCTGATCGACTTCGTCGACGAGGAGGGGCGTCATCCGCGGCCGGACAAGCGCGGCTCGATCGCGCGGAGTTCGGAGCGGGCGATTGTTTCGCTGCGGAGGGAGTTTCTCATTGAAAGCGACGGTGCGCAAGGCACAGAGCAACGGGAAGGTCGAAGCGACGCTGATCTCGCTGCAGCCGCCGATGCGGACGCGGCGACGCTGCCCGTGATCGCTGTGGCGAGGAAACTCGCGGCGTCGGTTCGCTCGGGGATCGCAAAGCTTGTGTCGTGCGTCATGCAGTCGGCGCCGCCTGAAGCGCGTGCCAGCGACCAAAACGACTCGGCAGCGGAACCGCACCAACCGATCACGATGACGCCACGCGGCTCAGCGTTCGGCACGAGGGAGTCGCTCGCCACCGAGGCCGCGCGTCGCGGCGGAACGAGCGTGCACGCCCTGCGCATGCAATTGACGAACTGCGCGTAACCTCGCTGGGCGGGAGCCCGCAGACGAAGCCGAAGAAGCGAAGGAAGCCGCGGGCAGCAGCGGAAGGCGGAGGCGAAGGCACGCAACACCCCATGAGGGTCGGCGCAAGTCGCCCAAGTCGAGAGGGGTCACCCCACGCCAAACCCCAGGCTGTCGCATGCGCCAAGGCGTCCATCGAGCGAACAAAATCAGCCTAAATCAGGCCGAGATCGAACGAGGCCGTGCCGCACACAGCGCGAAACCTCCGACCTCCGCCTCGCAATCCGCCCCACCCTCCGCCAGAATGTGCGCCAGAATGTGGCTGTCCAAATTTCGAGAGTCCACAGAACGACTATTTCGGACAGCCACATTCTGAAGTGCTCAGAGTCAGCTCAAGAGCGCTCCCGTGATCGGGCCGGCGGGGATGCTGGTGGCCGAGATCGCGACGCCGTCATCACGGTCGCGCGTTTCAGTCGAGGCAGCCCCCCCAGGAACCGAGAAGGATCGCGAGGTCGGCCGCCGCGACCATGCCGTCACCATCGAGGTCCGCAGCGCACGCGCCGCACGCGCCCCACGCGCCGAGCAGCATCGCGAGGTCGGAGGCATCGACAGCGCCGTCCCCCGAGAGGTCGGCCGGGCACGGCACGACTTCCACGACGGTGAGCCGGACAACCGAGGCGACCTCGCCGGTCTGGATGTCGACCTGCCAGCGGAAGCTCGAGCCGGGAATCGACGAGATCGGCTGGTTCGTGAAGGATCCGGTGAGCGAGCCGGGAGGCGCGACGATCGCGATGAAGCTCTCGCCGACCGTCGGCGCGTACCACATGCCGCCGATCTCGGGCTGCGACACCTTGATCGATCCGGCGAGCACATTGCCCGTCCCGCTCAGGAGGATCTGATCGTGCTCGAGCCCCGCCGCCGGCCCTGCGATGTCGACCACGAAGGTCGCTGCGTTCTGGAAGACGAGTCGATCACCAAACGCGACGCCGACGGGTGAACCGATTTCGAGGGTACCGGCGACATCGAGGTCGGTCGCGTCGAGATCGGCAGCGTGTTCGAGGAGAAACTCGCCGCCGGCCGCGCTCTCGATCCGTCCGCCGCCTCCGAAGGTCGCACCAGCCTCGACCACCGACGCCTTCGGTAGGAGGAGCCGCGACGACGCCGTCTCGAAGGTCGTCGCCGAAGTCGCGTCGAAGGTTAGCGGCGCGTCGATGCGGACCGCGTTCTTGACGAAGAGATCACCGGAAACCTCGAGCGGCGCGCCGGCAATGCGGGTCGTGGGCAGCGCAGCGACGCCAGCGAGCCGCAGGTCTCCATAGGCTCGCCACGACGCCGGTGCCTGGCTCAACTGCACGGTCAACTTGCCGAGGAAACCCGAGTCGATCGTGACCGGCGCATGGACGGCGTTGTCGAGCTGATCGACCCTCTCGACATTCAGCGCAAGCGTGTTGAGGATCGTCCACGACGCGGTCGCACCGGGTCCGTCGAGATCGAAGCGGCCGCCGGTGATCGTCGTCGGCCCGACGACCTCGGCCGGCCCGGCCTGGGCAAGGAGGCCGGCGACGGTCACCGCGCCGTCGTAGCTCGTCGGCCCCAGGAAGCGAATCCGACCTTCGGAGCCGCCCGAGCTCAAGGTCGTGAACGATCCGCCCTCGACCGTCGTCGGTCCGTTGAAGTGGAGGGTGCCGCCCGCTTCGGCGAGAAAGCTGCCCGCTTCGATCACCGATGTCGCGAAGTCGATCGCGTCCTCGGACTCGACGACGACCTGCGCGTTCGCGAGGAATGTCGTCGATGCCTGCACATCGAGTGCGGCGTCGGTGCCGCCGGTTTCGATCAGGCCCGCGACCTCGAAGGGTGCGCCGCTGATCACGGCGACGCCGGCCACCTCCATGAATCCGACCACCCTGATCTCGCCGCCAGGACCGAGTTTCCACGGCTCGTCGAGGAGCATGGTGAGCGACGCTCCGGATGCGAGCGACATCGTGTCACTGAAGGGATCTGCGAGCCCGGTGCCATCGATCGTGAGATGCGGGAACGCCTGCTCCACGATCTGGACCGAAGCGAGATGCACGCTTGGGCCATCGGCAACCGTGCCGTCGAGATCGATCCGACCGCTGCCCTGCTGAATGAGGGTGAGCGAGCCCGGAGCGACTTGGATGAAGCCGTCGTTGAGGAAGCTCGGCGTCGCGTTGCTTGCGAGCGTGATCACGCCATCGCCGTAGAGCGAGGCGGTGTCCTCAAGAACGAGTGCACCGGCGACATGCAGCCGACCGGCTTCCATGCGCAGCCGCCCCCCGTCCGAGACGGTCAGCGATCCGGCCGAAACATCGATCGCCGCCGGGCCGTTGTCGACCCGAAGCGAGGACGAGTAGAGCACGGGCGGAACGCTGTTCGAACCGGACACCACGATCGGTCCCGAGCAGGTCAGGACGAAGCCGTCGCTGTTCACGCGCATGCCGTCGGTGATCGAAAGGAACGCAGCGGCGGCATTGGCGTTGAGTGTGACCGCCTCGTTCTCTGCCGCGACCGTCGAACCGATGAAGAGGAAGTCGGCGGGGCCCGGAACTCCGAACGGGGACCAGTGGGCGGGGTTCGACCACACGCCGCTGCCGACGACCCAGTGCTTGTCGACCGCGAGCACCGTGCTGGTCGTGGCAAAGAGGGCGACGAGGGGCAGGCAGGTGTGGATCGCCAACGACGCGAGCGTCGGACGGGAGTTCGGACGAACGGGGAATCGGACCATGCTGGTTCCTTCCAAGCGAGAGGCTCGGGAAGGACGCGGCAGGCGACCAGCTCGACCGACATGCGGAACGAGATTTTTTCAGGGATCAACGGTGAGTGCGACTAGCGCGGCCCCCCCCCGGGGCCCGGAGCCTCCTTCGCATCCGTTGGACGATCACATGCTGAAGGAGCAGCCCCACACGACTTTCGCGCCGCGCGCGGGACCGCTGGTTTTCGCCTCGCCGAGTTTCACCGAGTTTGGAACGCCGAGTTTGGACAGTCACATTCTGAAGAGCTGAGTTTCACCGAGTTTGGAACGCCGAGTTTGGACAGTCACATTCTGAAGAGCTGGTGGAAGAGTTGTTGGACAAGTGAGCCAGCGGCCGAGTTTGGCCGAGTTTGGACAGCCACATTCTGAAGCGTTGGTGGAAGAGTTGGTGGACAAGTGAGCCAGCTGGCCGTCGGTGGGCTGCACTTGTTCAGGAACGAGACCGCGCTCGCGCTCAGGCTTGACCTCGCCTTGGGGCCCCGCTTTGGGCAGACACATGCTGAATGCGCAACCCTCATGACTTCTGCGCCCCGCCGCCGCTTTCGTCGCTTTTGACGCCCCCCCCCCGCCCTCTCAATCCGCGGCGGCGGTCAGGCCTCGGCGCAGGCGCTCGAATCGCTCGGTGTCGGCGGCGCTCATCGCGCCGCGCGGGCCGGCGAAGCGCAGGGCGATCTCGTCGGCGAGCGGACGGGCGCGGGCGGCGTCGGTGACGATTGACTCGAGTTGGGCGATCCACGCGGTCGGTGAGGCGTTCAGGCCTGCGGCCTTGGTGTAGGCGCCGGCGAGAATGCACGCGCGGAAGAGCGCATCGCGGGTCGGCTCGCCCTCGCGCGGCTGAAGCGACTCGAGCAGATCGATCGCCTCACGGGCCCGCTCGTTCGCGGCCAGGAGGTCGACATAGCGGCGCAGGCCGGCCTCGACATCGCTTCGCCGGAGATTGCCGAGGGCCGAGCTCGCGAACCGGGTGAGACCGGCGATGCGCGTGCGGGCATCGATGTCGCTCGCCCGCTCCAGGGCCGCGTCGGCGGCGGGCAGATCGGCGATCGGCAGCTCGCGCAGGAGCCTCGCGATCGCGCCGTTCCACTCAGCGACGAGATCGCCCGGCGGCGTGGCGGCGATGAGCTGATCGAGCGTCGCGAGCGTCTTCGGCTCGTCGGCGAGCGCCGCGACGAGCGGCGCGTAGATCGCCGGATCGCGGGCCCGCTCGAAGAGCGGACGGCGCACGCCCTTGCGGCGCAGTCCCTCGGCCGCGCCGCGGCGCACGGAGGGATCGGTCGCATCCAAGAGCGCGGTGACGCGCTGGATGTCCGTCTCGTCGCCGAGCGCGGCGAGAAGCTGGGCGGCGGCACCGTTCGGACGCGTCGCGACCGAGTCACGCAACGGCGCGAGCAGGCGTCCCGCGGCGTCCGCCGGAAGCATGCCGAGCTCCTGCATGCGCCCGAGGGCTCGCGCGGCCGGCTCGCCGGCGACCGGATCGCCGACCAGCGCGACGAGCGGCGCGAAGGCCTCCGGCGCCGGGCGATTCGCGAGCGCGGCGAGATAGGCCCGAAGGACATCGGGCTCCCGTTCGCGCGGCAGGCGCTCGGCGAGTCGCAGTCCGAGTTCGGCGAAGGAGAGATCGTCGAGGAGCCGCGCCCCTTGGGCGCGCAGCTCGGGGATCGGATCGTCGAGAAGCACCGTCGCCGCGCGGCGCGTCGCATCGTCGGCCCGCTCGCCGTTGCGGAGGAGCCGTTCGATCTGCAGCACCGCGAAGCTGCGCACTTCGGGCAGCGAGTCGGCGAGCAGTTCGGCGCTCCGCCGCATGCGCTCGTTCTGGGTGAGGTACAGGAAGAGCTGGCCGTAAACCTCGACGAGTCGCTCGGCGAGACGATCGCCGCGGCGTCTCGCCTCGGTGACGGCCCGCTCGGCGCTCTCGACGCGGGCCCGCAGCGCGGCGTCGGTGCCGACCTCGACGGGCACTTGCGACGAGTCCTCCCACCACGAGCGCCACTTCGCCGGATCGACGCCGAAGGCCGCGCCGGTGCAGCGATCGAGCGCTTCGCAGGCGGCCTGGACGATCGCCGGCGTCTCGCGCCGCGCCTCATCCAGCAGCTCGATCAGCTTCGCGGCCGCGTCGCGCGAGCGCAGCTCGCCGAGTCCGCGAATTGCACCGGTGCGCCGGACCAGTTCGCCGCGATCGGCGACCGCCCAGAGGAGTTCGGTTGCCCGGGCGTCGCTCAGGGCGAGCACCCGCGCCGCCGCACCGCGGTCGAGCGTCATGTCCGACGCGATCGCCGCAACGAGCGCCTCGGCGAGGGCGGGCACGCGGACCTCGGCCCGATCGAGCGCCTCGACGATCGCGCCGAGGGTGAGCGCATCGCGGCCGAGAAGCACGCGCTCCATCGCCTGCGTCGCCTCGGGCGACCGATCGCGCACGAGCCGTTCGGCGGCAGCGCGGCGCACCGCCTCGTTGGCGCTCGGATTCGTCAGCACCGCCTCGAAGAAGGACGCATCGCTCGTGAGCCGACCATCGCCATCGGCGGCGGCGACGCGAAGCGTTGGACTTGCCGGCGTCGGCGGAGCGGCCTGACGGGCAAGGGCGGCGGACGGCGCACCGGCGTCGAGGGCCGCGAGCGCAAGCACGCCAAGGAGCGAGCGTCGCGCCGTCCACGCCGGCGACCGACGCGCGGTCGCCAGCGGCCTTCGATTCGGGTGAGGTTCGGTTGGTGCCACGCGCCGCATCCTCCGTCGCACCCCGGCCAGATCACGGTCCGATCGGCCCCGCGGTGCGAGCGAGCCGAAACTGTAGTCGGAACTGCCACCGAGCTGCCCGATCGACGCCGACCTGCGGAACGACTCTGGGCGACACTTGATTCGCGTGTCGCGGGGCGCTTTGATCGGCGGTCTGTGGCCGGCGATTTCGCGCGTCACCCATTCCACCGGCCGGTGGAATCGGCGACAATCCCAGCGGCCGAACGCCCTCTCGCATCCGTTCCGCCCCTCCTCCACCGTTGGATGAGTTCGATCCCAATCCCTCCGACGATCCGAGCGACCTGAACGGCGGCGAGCCGTCGGCCGCGCGGCGCCGCGCCAACGAGAAGCTCGCCCAGCGCGCCGCGGAGCACTTTCGTCGCGGACGGCTGAAGGAGGCGGAGGCCGACCTGCGAAAGGCGATCGCCGCAGAGCCAAGCCGCGGCGACTGGCACTTCAACCTGGGTCTGACGCTCGAGGCAGCAGGCCGTCTCGAGGACGCCCTGCGCTCCTTCCGGGACGCGGTCCTTCGGCTTCCGCGGCGGGCCGAGGCTCGCTTCGCCGAAGGTGCCCTGCTCTGCCGGCTCGATCGCCATCGCGAGGCGATCGAGGCGCTTGGCGTCGCGACGACGATCGACCGCCGCTGCGAACCGGCGTGGGCAAAGTTGATCGAAGCCCACGGCGCGCTCGGTCAGCACGAGGAGGCCGAGACCGCCTACTACCTCGCCCAAGAGGCGCTGGAGCGCATGCCGCTGGTCCTCGTCGCGATGGGTGACCTGCTGTTTGCGGGCGACCGCCACGATCGAGCCGCCTGGTGCTTCCGCGAAGCGCTCGTGCAGGCTCCGGAGATGCCTCGGCTTCGCAGTCGCCTCGCGCGGGCCCTGCTCTTCAGCGGATCGCCTGAAGCCGCCCTGCGGATGTACCTCGAGGAGCTCCGGGCCAACCCGGGCGATGTCGCGACCCTCCTCGAATGCGGGGATCTGCTCGCGTCGCAGCACCGGATCGGCGATGCCATCGAGAAGTACCGCCGCGCTGCGGAGCTCGCTCCGAACCTCGCCGGACCGCGGGCTCGGCTCGGCATGGTGCTTGTCGCGGTGGGCCGCCCCGAACATGCGAAGGCGGAGCTGGAGCTCGCCTACGCCCTCGATCCGAACGCCGAACTGGTCCGCCTCTCGCTCGCAGGCGTGCTTGCGAAGGAGGGTTCGCATGACGCTGCCCTCCGCCTGCTGCGTGAGGACGCCGCCCGGCGACGCGATGTCGCGTCCGATGTCGCCTCGGCGGAGCTGCAGCGGGCGACGGAGACCTTTCTCGCGTGCGGCGCGCCGGGCGATGCGGCTGACCTCCTCGAGCGCGTCTGGCGGGAGCGTCCGGACGACCTTGCGTTGGCCCGGAAGCTCATGACCGCGAGCTTCGCCGCGGGGCGCCGCCGGCGCGGACGCGGCCTCGCGCGACTCATCGCCCGGCGGGATCCGAGCTTCGCCGCGGCCTGCGACTACAACCTCGCCCTCGATGCCCTCGAGTGCGGTCGGCTTCGGCTGGCCCGCGGTCGGGTTGCACGGGCGAGCGATCGTCATGCGGGCGATGCGAGCTTCCGATCGCTGCGCGTCCGCTTGGTGGTCGAGACGCTTCGCCTGTGGCGGGACCGCTTCCTGCTGCGGATGACGGTCGGCTCGCCGAAGAAGCGACCGGCGGCGGCGCGACGAGCGTGACCCCGGAACGAACGAAAAAGCCCCGACCCTTGAGGAAACCCAAGGGTCGGGGCGTTGATGTCGACAGGTGCGGCTCGAACGCCGCCCACGATCACATCGTCGCGCTGGTGTAGGGCAGGAGCGCCATGAAGCGGGCCCGCTTGATCGCGGTCGCGAGGCTCTTCTGCTCACGGGCCTCGAGCTGGAGGCGCTTGCGCGAGTAGATCTTGCCGTTCGGCGTCATCATCTTGCGAAGGTCATCGACCGCCTTGTAGTCGACATACGCCTTGCCGTCGGAGCCGGTCTTGAGTTCGATCGTCGGAGTGGCCTGAAACTGCGTCATGGGATTCCTGCATGGACGCCGGCACCGTCCGGAGACGGGTGCGGCGAGAACCGTGGATGGGAGTGCGCGAAAATTCGCGTCTCCAGCCCGTGCTCCATTCGCACGGGCGGCGAGATGAGACAGAATAGCGAACACCGCTCCACAGCGAAAGGGGAGGAGCGACCGCGTTGGTGACCCTTCGGGACACTGACCGGCCTGCTCATCAGAGGTTGGCGTTGGCGTTGGCGTCGGCCACGGCGTTTCGGCCACAGCCTCAAGCCCACCCTGACGCACAGTCCGGTATCCACGGCGGGCCCGGACCGCGCGCGGTACCGGAGCGGCGAGAGCCGGACAACACGCCGATACTGCGCTCCGATCCCGGTCGTCGCAGCCCCAGTCAAAAGCTGTGCTATCTTTGATCCGCCTGCGCAAGCCCTGCGCGAGGCGAGGTCAAAGCGTTGTTCTCCGGTGAACCATCGTGGCTTCTCGGACTCTTCACTTCTCCTCGCACGCTCACACCACTGCTGTCTTCCTCGTGAATGCACCAGTGGAAAAGGGGATGACTTCGTTGAACGCAGGCTCACGGCGAATGCTCGGCTGGCGTGCCAGCTGGGAGAAGGACTCGACGGTGGCGTCCCTCGGAGACAGCCCCCCGCCTCCATTGCGCGATGCGAGCCGATGCGTCATCCTCAGCCGAGGCGACGACATCTCTCCCGGCTTCCTTGCATCCCTGACGCAGCGCGGTGTCGAGACTGTGATTATCGGCCGTCCGATCGTCGCGTTCGCCGAGCTGCTGGTCATGGAGCGTGAGCGCGGGCCGAGTTCTGGCTGGGGACTGCCCGAACGGAACCGCACCCTGTTCATCGTCGCTGATCGCGAGCGCTGGGAGCAGCTTGATCAGCTTCTCACCGCGATCCGCACCCACCTCCCGCGGGTGGCGGTCTGGGTGGCGGCCGCGGACCTCCTGATGGATGTCACCGAAGCCCCGCGCGGCCGAGGCGGCGACGATCGGCCGGGCGAAGGTCCGCAGGGTGAGGATGACATCCTCGCAGGGCTTCCCCGCTTGCGTCTGACCGGGAGCGAGGCAGACTTGGCGGCTGCGTCCTCCACGCAGCCGACCGCGCCCGTGGCACCCTCGCCAGCCGATTCCGGCCACGCGGGGAGCGGTGGTCCGGAGCGCGACGATCTGGACGCCGATCTGGACGCCGATCCGGAAGCGGATGCCACTTCGAGCACCGCTTCGAGCGTTGGGGATCTCGGTCCCGACGGGGACGACGACCCAAGATTCCTCTCCTCCTCTCCGAACAGTGCAGCGGTGACCCCCGAAGAGATTGAGATGTTGCTCCGCGTGCTGCCACCGCCGCCCCCAAAGGGCCAGGACCCGCTCGATCCCTCCCGACCTGAGGGAAGCCGATGACGCCGCTGTCCGCCCCATCGACTGCGACGCTCCGACGGGCGCTCATCGTGCGCGACGGTCCTGGGCTCGCCGAACTCACCGAGGCGCTCCGCCGCACCGTCGATCCCGCCAAGGCGCGTCTCGAGGAGGTCGATTCGATCTTCGAGGCCCTCGCCGAGACCGCCGACTCGACCGCTCCCGGTGCCTCGCCGGTCGCGACCATTGCCGTCGGCCTGCGCCACTGCGGCGATGACCCCGCGGCGGTGGTCGCCGCCCTCCGCCGGGTGCATCCCGACGCCCGGGTCGTTCTCTTCGCTCCCCGCGGCCTGCTCGAGACCGTCGACAGCGCAGGATTCGACGAGATCGTCGTCCTGCCGGCGAGTTCTCGGGACCTTGCGGCCGCACTCCAGATCGAAGGCGAAACCGCCGAAGGAAGGGAAGCCTTCCGTGGCCCCGCCGAGCGCATCCCGCCCGCCGGAGCCGCTCAGGGCCCCCGCGT
The DNA here is from genome assembly GCA_964395845.1 of uncultured Isosphaeraceae bacterium. GTDB lineage: Bacteria > Planctomycetota > Phycisphaerae > Phycisphaerales > SM1A02 > JAEUIT01. Next base: position 16,271 of record CAYNCG010000001.1, read on the forward strand.
CATGCCAGCCGAACGCATCGCTCCATTCGCCGCCCAGGGCAGCACCGCCAGCCCGCCGGTCGCGCGTCCCGCCAACCTTCTGGGTGGCGACCGCGATGTCGTCGAGATGGTGATCGATGACGCGATGCAGGCGTTCGCGGCGCGACGCGAGCGCACACCGCCGCTACCGATGTCGTCCCTCCCGGCGCCGTCGGACGAGCCGAGCGGCGCAGCGACGCCGGCCGCGATCGACGGCATCGGTGACTCCGATCTCGTGGACGCGATTCTCGACGGCGGCGATCGCCTCGTCGGCATGGCCCTCCAGCTCATCCGCACCGAGCTCGGCTGCGGCGACCTGCGCCTCGGAAGCGCGCAGGATCTCCTCCGCGACGAGCGACCGCGCGAGACGCGCGTTGCGGTGCGATGGCGCGGCGCGACGCTCGGATGCCTGCTTTCGCAGGAAGTCACGGCCAACGAACTCGCGCCGTGGGCCGACTGGCTCGCCCACTGGCTCCGCCTCGACCGCGCCCATGAGGAACTCCGGATCCTCGCGTGGACCGACGAGCTCACCGGCGCCGGCAATCGTCGGGCCTTCGAGCGGGTCATCGAGGAGACGATCGCCGAGGCCCGCGGAGAGCGGCGACCGGTGTCGATCATGTACTTCGACATCGACAACTTCAAGCTCTACAACGATCGCTTCGGACACGACGCCGGCGACGAGGTGCTGCGCGAGGTCGTCGAACTGCTTCGCGCCGTCATTCGCCGCGGCGACCATGTCTTCCGCGTCGGCGGCGACGAGTTCGTCGTGATTTTCGCCGACTATCGCGGCCCGCGCGGCGCGGGCGCCGCCGGCACGCAGGTCATCGAGAGCGTCGAGACGATCGCCCACCGCTTCCGCGACCGCGTCTGCGACCTGAAGCTTCCGCAGCTCGGGCTCGACGCTCCGGGCACGGTGAGCATCTCCGCAGGCGTGGCCACCTATCCGTGGGATGGCCATGACGCCCGCAGCCTGCTCGCCCACGCCGACCAGCTCGCCCTCCAGAGCAAGCGCTGCGGCAAGAACACCATCACCTTCGGTCCGGGCGCGCAGGACCACTGCTGCGACTGCTGAGTCCGCCGTTCCATGGACCCCCGCATCATCATCCTTTCCGACCTGCATCTGGGCCGCCCCGATGGCGTGCACAGCGTCGAGGAGCTCGATGCGCTGATCACCCCGGGGGCCACGCTCGTCCTCAACGGCGACACCGCCGAACTGCACGACCCGCTCTTCCAGTCGCGCGCCGAGGACGAGTACGCGCGGCTGCAGGAGATCGCCGCGACGCGCGGGGCGCTGCTGCGCGTGCTCGCAGGCAATCACGATCCCTTCCTCTCGCGGGAGCGGATGCTGGAGCTCGCGGACGGCTGCGTGGTCGTCACGCACGGCGATTCCTTTCATCCCTCGATCGCGCCGTGGAGCGAATCCGCGAAGGCGATGCGCGAGGCGTGGGAGCGCTCGATGGCCGCGATGCCTGCCGAGCGCCGCGACACGCTGGCCGCCCGCTTCGACGCTGCCCGCGACGCGGCCGTCGCCGAGTGGCTCGCGACCGGACGCGGTGCCCGCCATTCGACGCTGAAGAAGTTCCTCCTCCATCCGTGGCGCGGCGCGGCCGTCGCCTGGTACTGGGCTCGCTATCCGTCGATGGCCGCGGACTTCGCCCTGCGGTACGCCCCCGAAGCCGCCGTCATCGTCGTCGGCCACTCGCACCGGCATGGCGTCTGGCAGCGACAGGGCCGCACGGTGATGAACACCGGCGCCTTCACCTGGCCTGGCCGCCCGCATGCCGTCGTCGTCGAGCCGATGGGTGACGCGGCGAAGGTCTCGCTCGTCGCGATCGTCGGCCGCTACGGCCGCGCGGCCTGCCGCTACGCGCTCGCCGACGCTCCGGTCGGATCGGTGACCTTGCCGCGCGGCACGAGCGTTCCGGCCTTGAGCAGCCTCGAGGGCAGCGTCCGTCCGAGCGCGGACTCGATGCAGCGGCCCGCGGCGAGCAAGGCCTGAAGGTCCACGCCGGTCGATCGCGACGAACCCTCGCAGGCGTAGACGAGTTCCTCCGTCGCGGCGTTGCCCGTGGCGCCGGGCGCGTAGGGACATCCGCCGAGCCCGCCGCAACTCGCGTCGAAGCTCGTGACGCCGAGCTCGATCGCCCGCCACGCGCATGCGAGCGCCGTGCCGCGCGTGTCATGCAGGTGCATCGTGATCCGCTCGATCGGCACGACGCCGGCGTGGGCCGCGAGGAGCCGATCGATATCGCCCGGCACCGCGACGCCGATCGTGTCGCCGAGATCGATCTCGTCAACGCCGACCGCGAGCAGCGCTCGCGACACCTCCGCCACGGCGCGGGCGTCGATCCGCCCCTCGAAGGGACACGCGACGACGCAGGAGACATAGCCGCGCACCGGCAGCCCCGCGGCGCGGGCCGCGTCGACGACGGGGCGGAAGCGCTCGATGCTCTCGGCGATCGACGCGTTGATGTTCTTCCGGGCGAAGGACTCGCTCGCCGCGGTGAAGACCGCGATCTTGTCGACGCGGGCCTCGAGCGCCCGCTCCAGGCCGCGTTCGTTCGGCACGAGCGCCGAGTACACCGTGCCGGGGCGACGAGCGATCCGCGCGAGGACCTCGCTCGCGTCGGCGAGCTGCGGCACCCACTTCGGGCTCACGAAACTCGTGACCTCGATCTCGGGCAGCCCCGCCTCGCTCAGGGCGTCGATGAACGCGACCTTGGCCTCGACCGGAACGGTTGTCTGCTCGTTCTGCAGCCCGTCGCGCGGACCGACTTCGGTGATGCGAATGGCTCGTCCGCCGCTCACGCCCCGCCCCGCTCGTCGTAGGTGCCGTCGGCACGGGCCTGTCGATCCTCACGCACCATCTGCCGCACGAGCCACACGAGAAATCCGCCGACGACGAGCGTCATCACCGCGCCGAGGACGAGGAGCAGCGGCTCGACCGAGGCGGCGTAGTCGCCCTGCATGACGCGCGGCCGCTCCGCGGCGCGCGGCGCCGCGCTCAGGAGCGTGGAGAGAATCGAGGTTGGAAGTGCGTCATGCCACATGGAAGTTCGATGCGCCTCGTCGAGTCAGGGGGCGGTCAGCCGTTCAGGTTCTGGTGTTCACATTCAGGAGGCAGGCGGTGCGGCAGCGCGCTCGGCCGCCGCCGGCCAGGCGCGGAGCTCGGCCACGATGGCCTCGCACTGGGAGCCTTCGGCATTCACGAGAAGCGTTGTGCCGGGCGTCGCGCTGGCGGTCCGGATCATCGCGAACGCGATCGGAATCGCGCCGAGCATCGGCGCGAGCGTGCTGCTCGTGACGCTTCCGACCTGCTCACCGATCGAGCCCTCGCCGCCCGACGGCGGGAGGAAGACCTGGGCGCCGGCGATGGGGAGCAGATCGCTCGTGGGACGAAGCCCGACGAGCGTTTGCTTCGGCTTTCCGAGGCTTTCCATGCGGGCGACGATCTCCTGGCCGAGATAGCAGCCCTTTCGGAAGCTCACGCGATCCTGGATCACGCCGGTCTCGTGCGGGAGGTTCGAGGTGCCGAAATCGATGTGGAAGAGCGGCGTGCCGGCCTCGACGCGGGCGATGTTGTAGGCGTTCCACCCGATCGGCCGCACGCGGTGGCGCTCGCTGTGCGGATCGCGGACCGCAAGCAGCGCGTCCCAGAGTTCGCCGACGCGATCGCGCTCGACGACGATCGACCAGCCGTGCTCACCAAGCGCATCGGTGCGGAGGAGATCGACGGGGATGCCGGCGATCTCGGTGTGGCGGGCCTCGTTCACGGCGGGAATCGCCTTCGCGCCGGCCAGCGCGAGCGTGCGGGCCGCGGCCGGCCCGTGCAGCTCGAGGCGGTGGAGGGTCGAGGAGCGGTCCTCGATGCGGACATCCTCGCTGAAGAGGAAGCTCCCGAGCGACTGCGCGGCGTGGGCGGCGCGGGTGCGGTCGAGGTCGATGACCATGCGGTCGGCGAGTTCCGCGATCGTCAGGTCGGCGTCGATCCGCCCCTTGCGATTCAGCCAGAAGGACCGCACGAGGCTTCCGCCTGTGGCGTTCGCATCCAAGCGCTTGAGATCCTGCGTCACCATCCGCTGGAGGAAGTCGCGTCGGTCGGCGCCGGTGACCACGAGCGTCCCGCGGAAGGTCGCGTCGAAGAGGGCCGCGCCGCGGCGAATCGCGGCGTACTCGGGCTCGATCGGTCCGAAGCTCGCGATGAGCTCGCACGCCGGTCCGCTCTCGATCGCTGCATCCGGAGCGGCGTACGGAAGGTATTCTGGCTCGAAGGCCTTGCGGTGACCGGTCGCCGCTCCGCCTCGCTCCTCGGCGGCCAGCACGGGCATGCGCTCGGATTCCTCGAGCGCAAAGCGACGATGTCGGTCGCGGAGCGGACTTTCCCAGGGCGCAGCGTCGGTCATGGACCTCGCATCGTAGCGGGGCTCGCCGACCGCCGGCCCGTCGGAGCACCGGAACGCCCCGACCTTTCCGAGCAGCCGCAGGCCACATCACCTATGGATATCGAACTCTTCCGTCGTCTCTGCGAAACCCCTGGCGTTCCCGGTCGCGAGGAGCGCGTCCGCGCCGTCGTCGAGACCGCCGTGCGCGGCGGAGGTCGCTCGGCCTCGCGGGCCAAGGGCGCCGCCTCGTCGGGCCCGCTCTTCGACGAGATTCGCACCGACGCGATGGGTTCGCTCATCTGCACGCGGCATCCGACCGCCGGCGGGCGCGGCGCGAAGGGCAAGGCGAAGCCGACGCGCGTGCTCGTCGCCGCCCACATGGACGAGATCGGCTTCTATGTCCGGCACATCGACGACAACGGATTCCTCTGGCTCAACGCCGCCGGCGGTTTCGACACCCGCAACCTCTTCTCGCGGCGCGTCCTCGTCGTCACCGAGCACGGCGACTTCAAGGGCACGATGAACCCGGGCGGCAAGCCGATCCACATCTCGAGCGAGGCGGAGCGCACCAAGGTGCCCGGCGTCGAGGAGTTCTTCGTCGATCTCGGGCGCGACGCGGCCGAGGTGAAGAAGCTCGTCCAGATCGGCGACTATGTCGTCATGGACGAGCCGTTCCTCGAGACGCCGCGGACCTTCGTCTCGAAGGCGGTCGACAACCGCTTCGCCGTCTTCGTGGCGATCGAGGCGATCCGGGCCCTCGCCGCGAAGAAGCGCGGCGGCCACGCGTGCGAGATCGTCGTCGCCTTCACCACGCAGGAGGAAGTCGGCCTCCGCGGCGCGACGACCGCAGCGAACGCGGTCGGCGCGGACTTCGGCATCGGCCTCGATGTCAACCTCGCCTGCGATACGCCGGGCGTTCCCGACACCCAGCGCGTGACCAAGCAGGGTCTCGGCGTCGCGATCATGGTCCAGGACAGCTCGATGATCGCCGACTACGGCCTCGTCACCGAGATGTGTGCGGTCGCCCGACGCAATCGCATCCCGCACCAGCGCGCGATCCTCGGCCGCGGCGGCCAGGACGGCGCCGCGATCCAGCGCGCGAACGGCGGCGCCCGCTGCGTCGCGATCGGCGCCGGCACCCGCTACATCCACACGGTCACCGAGATGATCGACCGCGGCGATGTGCAGGCGACGATCGACCTGCTCGCGGCGTGGCTCGCGTCAGTCGAGTGAGAGCAGGATCTTGGCGATCGTGAGCGCGGCGTCCTCGCGCGGGCGGCTCGACAGCCGCCCGCGCATCGCCGCGCGCCGCGCCGGATCGGTCATGAGCTCGACGAGCCTTCGGCCGAGTCCGTCGAGGTTCGCTTCGGCATCGATGCGATCGAGTTCCATCGCGGCGGCGCCCTCGTCGACCAGCGGCTGGGCGTTGTGCTTCTGGTGCAGGTCCTTGTGGTAGGGATAGGGCGCGAACAGCGTCGGGACACCGTTCGCGGCGGCTTCGGCGACGGAGTTCGCACCGGCCCGGCTGAGGGCGAGATCAGCCGCTCCCCACGCGAGCCCCATGCGGTGCTGAAAGCGCTCGACAACGGCCGGGATCCCGAGGGAGCGATAGGCCTCGGCGAGCACCGCCGGATCGCCCTGACCGCAGAGGTGGAGCACCTGCCAGCCCTCGAAGAGGCCGGGCTTGCTCGCCGCCAGGTGCGGGACGAGTTCGTTCAGGCTCGTCGCCCCTTGGCTCGCGCCGGTGACGAGCAGCGTGAGGAGCGTTGGCCGAAGGCCGAGCGCCTCGCGGCAGGAGAGCGCATCGGTCGGGGCGATCGCCTTGCGGCGGATCGGCATGCCGATGACGCGCTCCGCGAAGCCCGGTTGGCTCGGCGTCGGCACCGCCGAGAGGACGCGAGCCGCGCGCCGCGCCACCCAGCGATTCGCCTTTCCCGGCGTGGCGTCGAGATTGACGAGAAGGACCGGAATCCGCAGCCGGGCGGCCGCGGCGACGACCGGCGCGGTGACGAATCCGCCGAGCGCGACGACCTCGCGCACGCCAGCGTCGCGGAGGAGTCGCGCTGCCGCCTGCCGTCCGCGATAGCCCTCGCGGAGACAGCGCCAGAGACGCCCGGGCGAGAGCCCGAACGGTTCTGCCGGAATCGGCACGAACTCCGCGTCGGCCTCACGGAGCATCTCGGCGTCGATCGGGCGCCGTGAGCAGGCGAAGATCGGGCGCGCGGTCGGGTCGAGCGAACGAAGGCGTTCGGCGATCGCCAGACCCGGACTGATGTGTCCGCCCGTCCCGCCGCCGGCGAGAAGGAACGCTCGGCCGGTCGCCTGCGCGGGCTGAGCGGCGGTGTCGTCCTGGATTGGCATGGTGGCGCTCGAAGCCTGCATCGGAAGCCCGTGCCCTGCAGTCGGACCGTGGTGACGCGTGCGAATCAGGAACCGGCGGGGAGCATCAGCGGCGCCCGCTGGTTCAGGGGCGGCGTCTCGATCAGACCGCTCTCCTTCGCCAGACTGTGCCGCTCGATCGCGAGGAGGAGACCGAGCGAGAACGCCGTCAGCACCCAACCCGAGCCGCCGCTCGAGAGGAGCGGCAGGGCGATGCCCTTGGTCGGGGCGATGCCGGTGACGACCGTCACGTTGATGAGCGCCTGGATGCCGATCGTCAGCAGGATGCCGAGACCGAAGAGGTGCGAGAAACGCGGCACGACGGACTCGATCGCCCCGTCGGCGGCCATGCGCGTCCGGTTGATGATGCGCAGGCCGCAGTAGATGAGGCCCGCGTAGAGCAGAAGCACCGACAGCGCCCCGACGAGTCCGAGCTCCTCGCAGATGATCGCGTAGATGAAGTCGGTGGTGTCCTCAGGCAGGTACCCGAACTTCTGCATGCTGTTGCCGAGACCGCGTCCGAGGAGACCGCCGCCGGAGATCGCCGACATCGACTGGATGATGTGATAGCCGATGCCCTGCGGATCCTCGAAGGGGTTCCGCCAGGCGAGCAGGCGATTCATGCGATACGGGCTGACGAGGATGAGGCCCCACGCCGCGATCAGGCCGGCCGGGATCAGGAGACCCGCGTGCCACCAGCGAACGCCGGCGGCGAGGAGCATGAGCGTGCAGACGGTGAAGATGAGGACCGCGGTGCCGAGATCCTCGTTCGCGATGAGTGCACAGACGACGCCGATCGCGAGCATCGGCGGCACGAAGCCGTGAAGGAAGTTGGTCAGCACGCCACCTCGCCGGCAGCAGTGCCAGGCGACGACGAAGAGCATGCCCCACTTCGCGAGCTCGCTGGGTTGGAAGCCATACTGCGGCGAGCCGATCCACCGGGCGGAGTTGTTCGCCGAGCGTCCGATCCCCGGCACATGCACGAGGAGCAGCAGGACGACCATGGCGATGAGGAGCCACGGGACGGGGCTCGCGAAGCCGCGAAGCTTGTAGAGCCACTCGACCGGAACCCGACTCCCGACGAACAGCGCGAGCATCGCGAGTCCGGCGAGGATCGTCGTCCGGCCGAGAAGGACGCTCTCCATCGAGATCGGCCGGTAGCTTCGCTCCCACCGGTCGAACTGGGTCTGGCTGATGGCGCCGCTCGCGAGGAGCGAGGCATCGGGCTTCACCGTCAGTCCGGCCGAGTTGACCATGACGACGCCGAAGACGAGCAGGATGAGTGCGATGAGAACGATGCCATGGCCCGGGCGCATGAGAAAGGAATCGGCCTGCGCGCCGGGACCGTTGGACATTTTGTCCGCCTCCGCGCACGCCACCGGCGCGGTCGGGTCATCCTTCGTCACGCTCTCCGCCTCCATGCGGATCGATCTACATCCAGCCCTTGCGTCTGGTGTAGACCATGTACCCACCGACCAACGCCGCGATGGCCAGGCCGACCGCGGCGATGAAGAGGATCTCTCCGAGTGAGAACTCCATCCGCGGCATGGTACGCGGCAACGCGGCGGATGCGGGTCCGGTACGCGGAGCGAAGCCCTGGCGCAGCGCGGAACCGCGCGGTTCGAACTGAATCCGCCCCTGTGATTCGCTACACTCGCGAGGCTTCGCGTCGCCCCGCTCCGCAGCCCCCCAGACGACACCACCTCGTGAAGGTCTACCTCGAGACATTTGGCTGTCAGATGAACGAGCTCGACAGCGAGCTCGTCCGCGGTCACCTCGTTTCGCTGGGCTACAGCTTCACGGGCGACCCGAACGACGCCCAAGTCATCCTGTACAACACATGCTCCGTCCGTGAGCAGGCCGAGAGCAAGGCGTACAGCCGGATCGGCATCGTGGGGAAGCGGAAGGCGGCTGGCGAAGAGCTCATCCTCGGAGTCTTGGGCTGCATGGCCGAGCGCGACGGCATCGACATGCTGCGGCGCTACCCGCAGGTGGATCTCCTCTGCGGCCCGGGCGAGCTCGATAAGCTGCCGCTCCTGATCGACAATGTCCGACGCACCGAGCGCATCGGCACAGCGGCAAAGCCCGATAAAAACGCGGCTCGTGGTGATGGAAGAGTCGCTCTTGCGGGCAACAAGAGCCGCCGCTCCGCGACGCTCGGGGCCGCGGAAGACTCGCTCGAGGCCCTTGATCTCGGTCGGGCGTTCGAGCCGCGCGAGACCGCACAAGACCGTTCGGCCTATGTGCGCATCACGCGTGGCTGCAACAAGTTCTGCACCTACTGCGTGGTTCCCTACACCCGCGGCGCGGAGGTACACCGGCCCCCCGACCACATCGTCGAGGAATGCCGACGGCTGGCCGACAGCGGCGTCATCGAAGTGACCCTCATCGGCCAGACGGTCAATCACTACCTGTATGTCCACGGGGCTGCCGTCGACGGAGCCGGTCACGAAACCCCGCAGGTTGGTCCGGGTGCCGCGGCGTTCGCCAGAGGGGGCGTTGATCGCCTCCGCTCGTCTGGGCAAGAAGTCACGACTTTCGCCGAGCTTCTCTACCGAATCCACGAAGAAGTCCCCGCAATCAAGAGACTTCGGTTCGTCACGAGCTACCCCCGTGACTTCGGCGACGACATCTTGGATGTGATGGCTGCCTGCCCCCGCATCTGCCGGTACCTCCATGTCCCGGCTCAGAGCGGCTCGAACCGCATCCTGAAGCTGATGAACCGCGGCTACACCGTGGAGGAGTACCTCGAGTTCATCCACCGCGCCACCCAGCGGCTCCCGGATGTGTGCCTCGCCGGCGACATCATCGTGGGCTTCCCGACCGAAACGGACGAGGACTTTGAGGCCACGGTCCAGCTCGTGCGCAGCGTTCCGTTCAAGAACAACTTCATCTTCAAGTACTCCCCGCGCCCGGGGACGACGGCCATCGACCGCTACCCCGACGATGTGCCGACCGAGGTGAAAAAGCTTCGAAACAACCACCTTTTGGCCGTGCAGTCAGAGGTCAGCACCGCCGTCCACCGCTCCTGGGTGGGCAAGACCGTCGAGGTGCTGGTGGAAGGCCCGAGCAAGGCCGCGATCGACGCGGACGAGGCCGATCGCGATGCCAGCGGCGCCATCGCCGGCATCGCCGCCAGCTCCGGCGCGAGCACCGAACCCATGCGGGTCGAGCTGCGGATTCTGGGCTCGTCCGTCGGGACAAGCTCACCCCCGCGTGCCGCCCGCCCGCGAGGAGAATCGGCCCATGTGAGCTCGAGTGGCAGCGTCCAACTCGTCGGCCGCACCGGCGGTGACCTGATCACCTTCTTCGATTGCCCTGCGGACCGCAGCCCCGAGGCACTCCGCGGAAGCGTCATCCCGGTTCGGATTACCGGAAGCGCGTCGCTCCTTCTGCAGGGCGAGATGGTCTAGGGCAAAGTGGCCTCGGGCGAAATGGCGGAACCGCCAGCACCGGACTCGCAAGAAAGTTTCCGGCGACTTTGCTGCCAGGGCTGGACGCGCGCCGAACTACTGGTAACCTTCAGGGTGAGGGAGGCGGTCGGCGAAGGTCTTTGACCTGCGCCGCTCGCAACCATCGCCATGTGCCCGCGGCCGCGAGCCCGATTCTTGCAGTTGTCTGCATCGGGAGGCCGCAAGCCCGAGAGTCCGCCACTCGACGCTGGCGGGACAGCGTGTCGCACTGCGCGTGCGGCGTGCGCGAGCCAATCGCGCCGCTTATCGCGACAACCACACGCTGCGAGGGAAAAGGGAGCCCGCTGCCTCTGAGGGGAGACAGCCGGCTGGGAAGAGGGGTTTCCACATCTGCAGGGAGCGTCAACAGGCTCCCCGGCAGGAGCGAGCTCGAAAGGGAACGAGTTCGCCAAAGCCAATCCCGTGAGGATTGCGCTACGACAACCGCATACGAGGGAAGCGCCCAGCCACCCCCTGACGGCTTTTCCGCCCCGCTGCTCACGCAGCATCGGGACGCGGGAATGACCAGACGCCGGGGATCCATGGCGGGCCAAGGCAGGTAGGAAGACCTCTCCCGAACGGAGGAGTCACCCGTACCTAGGTCGAGTCAGAGGCCGCACTTGCGGTCACGAGCTCGCGGATCCAAGCGGTCCGCCCGACCAGCCGATGCCGATGGGCGACAGCGCCAGAACGCGACCTCCCGAGACACCCTGTGACTCGGCAAGTCGTTTTGGCAAAAGGACTTGGGAGACCTTCGGGCTTCTGTCCTCGGCTGTCTGACTTCCTCAAAAAACTCCGCCATGAGGTTGACTGCCTCAGGGTCGGAGGTATCTTGCTTCTCGGAGACCCGTCACTGCCGTGTGGCAGCGGGCTTTCCAGTCGAGTTCCCCGACTCAAGTAAGAAAGGTAGAAGAGAGATGAAGTTCGTTGTTCCCTTCGTTGCCGCGGCCTGCGTCGCCGCGACCGCTTCGGCCGGTTTCACCGGTTTCTCCACCGTCAACACCGTTCAGGGTGATGGCAAGATCGTTTCCCAGGTCTTCGCGAACTTTGACGGCGCGAACGACACCCTCCTGAACGTCTTCCAGATCGGCTACACCGGCGGCGTCGGCACGTCCGGCTTCGGCGCTGGCAACTTCTATCACAGCGACTTCCTCACCGGCCTCGTGTACAGCACCGCTGCTGGCACCTGGAACCCGGCGTTCACCGCTGGCTTCGGCAACGCTGACAGCTTCCTCACCATCGGTGGCGCGGCTGGCCCGACCAACAGCACCGCTGGCGATCCGTCCTTCGGCGCTGGCTTCAACAGCTCGGGTCTCGTCGCTGGCGGTGGCTGGTTCAACTCGAACCCGACCAACCTCCAGGGCAAGAACATCGGTGGCCAGACCCTCATCGGTCAGTTCATCGTTGACGCCGGCAAGGGCTGGTTCGTGAGCGCGAAGGTCGGCTTCAACCAGGGCCTCGGCACCCCGACCTCCTTCGGTGACGGCACCTTCGTCATCGGCGTCCCGGCTCCGGGCGCGATCGCTCTCCTCGGCCTCGCCGGCCTCGCTGGCCGCCGTCGTCGGGCCTAAGTCGCACCGACACGAGTCGGGGAACTGCTCCCGCGGAACCGGGGGCGTGCCTTCCCCGGTTTCTCGGACGAATATCAACACCGCCGCTCTCTCGGGAGCGGCGGTGTTCGTTTTGGATCGTTCGACCCATCGACGCTGGTTCTAGGACTCTTCGATGGCCATTCGATGCCCCTGTCAGGGGGTCTTGACCGAATCCGAGCGCGTCAGCTCGCCACAAAACCGCGTTGAACGCTTGACAGCCTCGCTGACCGGGTTACATTCCGCTCCATAGGGATGCCCTCCGCATCGTGCGTGCGGGCACTTTGGGAAAGTGTGACGCAGTTCACCCCGAGCCTCGTGCGATGGGAGTGGGCGTCCTCAGGGAAAAGGGAGCAGAACAAATGAAGATTGGCATGTTCGCTGGCGCTGCTGCGCTCGCTGTTGCTGGTATCGCTTCGGCCGGTTTCGTCGGTCTCGAGGCTGAGAAGACTGTCGTCGGCGGCAAGAACGTCTGGCGCGTCTACGCGAAGTTCAACTCGGCCAACGACGTTGTCCTCAGCGTCTTCGGCATCCAGGGCTTCGGTGGCAGCTCGTGGAACCAGGCTGACTTCGTCGGCGGTAGCTGGAACCCCCAGTTCACCCTCGACGCGGGCGTCGACAGCTATGTCACCATCGGTGGCTCGACTGGCTTCGCCAACAGCACCGCGGCTGACCCGAACTGGGGCGCCCCCGGCTTCAACCAGGGCGGCATCCCGAACGGCGCCGGCTGGTTCAACTCGAACCCCCCGAACCTCCAGGGCAAGGTTGACGGCAACCTCCGTACCCTGATCGCTCAGTTCGTCTACACCGGCGCTGATACCCAGATCTTCAGCTCGCCGCTCACCGTGTCGTTCAACCAGGGCCTCGGCACCCCGACGCAGTTCTCGCAGGGCGCGAACTTCTCGATCGGCGTTCCGGCTCCGGGCGCGGTTGCTCTGCTCGGCCTCGCCGGCCTCGCTGGCCGTCGTCGTCGCGCCTAATCCGCTCGCCCATCCGCTGTCACAGGCTCACGCTTGCGGCAACGGAGGACTCGGATAGCTCAGCACACAACACCGGCACCTTCGGGTGCCGGTGTTTCTTTTGTATCGATATGGAGCGCGGCGGCGCGTTGACATATTCGTGTTTCCGGATGCTCGGTCGCCGCGCCGCACAGATGGAACCGAATCGATGTTCTCGGTCCGGGCTTCGTCAAAAAGACGCTGAAAGCAGGTGTCGCGAGCCGGAAACGGGTGTATGTTCGAGGAGTCCCCGCCGGGTGTGCTGGCGGGAACACAATCCGAGTGACGCGATTCGCCTCACCTCTCGTGCGACGGGGAGCGAGCGTCTACCAAGGGAAAAGGGAGATAGAAATGAAGATTGGTGTTTTCGCTGGCGCTGCTGCGCTCGCTGTTGCTGGTATCGCCTCGGCCGGTTTCGTCGGTCTCGAGGCTGAGAAGACTGTCGTCGGCGGCAAGAACGTCTGGCGCGTCTACGCGAAGTTCAACTCGGCCAACGACGTTGTCCTCAGCGTCTTCGGCATCCAGGGCTTCGGTGGCAGCTCGTGGAACCAGGCTGACTTCGTCGGCGGTAGCTGGAACCCCCAGTTCACCCTCGACGCGGGCGTCGACAGCTATGTCACCATCGGTGGCTCGACTGGCTTCGCCAACAGCACCGCGGCTGACCCGAACTGGGGCGCCCCCGGCTTCAACCAGGGCGGCATCCCGAACGGCGCCGGCTGGTTCAACTCGAACCCCCCGAACCTCCAGGGCAAGGTTGACGGCAACCTCCGTACCCTGATCGCTCAGTTCGTCTACACCGGCGCTGATACCCAGATCTTCAGCTCGCCGCTCACCGTGTCGTTCAACCAGGGCCTCGGCACCCCGACGCAGTTCTCGCAGGGCGCGAACTTCTCGATCGGCGTTCCGGCTCCGGGCGCGGTTGCTCTGCTCGGCCTCGCCGGCCTCGCTGGCCGTCGTCGTCGCGCCTAATCGACGAGTGGGCTTGGGATCGGGCTATCCCGCCCGATGACTGCTTCCCATCTGTTCTGCACCGACACCGGCACCCCGCAAGGGTGCCGGTGTTCTTTCGTAGATGGGAGGATCTTCATCCAGCCGCTTCCGCCGAGCGGGGAGGACACCCTCGAGCGCGCGAAAGCGGCGAAGAAAAGGCGACCTCGCGCCGCCGCGGTTGTATCTTCCATCTGGGCCGTCCCGGGCGAACCGCGCCGGCGCGAAGCGGGCGGGAGCGTTGTTCTCCCCCCCTCGTGGGCCCCAGTTGTCGTTGATTCGAAGGAGATCCAGCGTGAAAATCGGTATGACTTTGGGTGGCCTGCTCCTGGGTGGCACCACCGCGTTCGTCGGGTATTCGCTCAGCCAGCCCGTCGTCGCGGGCGACGACGGCTCGGGCGGCGTTGCGTCGGTCGGCCCCGATGTGATCGTCGGCTCCATCCCGGATTACGGCAAGTACGGCACGGTCGGCGGCATCTCGGCCTACTCGTTCGGCTCGACGAGCTGCAACATCGGCGACACCCAGCTCGAGTGGATCGCTGGCAACAACCAGCACCCGGTCATTCCGCAGAACATGTATCGCATCAAGGGCGGCCGCATCGAGCAGATCGGCATGTCGTGGGTGAAGCACGGTTTCTGCGCGCTGCAGCAGACCCTCTGCGGCCCCTGCCAGCCCGCCGGCGGCGGCTGCCCGAGCCTCCTCGGCATCGGATGCTCCGATCCCTATGACGCCAGTCTCAACGGCCAGCAGAGCGGACTTGGCCCGCGTTCGCTCATCAACGCCGCGAGCGGCTTCTTCCCCTACCCCTACACCGCTCCTCCGGGAAGCGGCACGCTGAATCGCCGTCTTCAGGTCAAGATCGACGATCTCAACCCGTCGCTCAACTCCGGCGCGATCTACTACGCCGAGGCCCAGTACATCCACCCTGATGACGCTGCCGCCGGCAACGACAACAACAACGCCTCCTACCGCCGCTTCAATGTCGGCACGCTCACCGGCGGCGCGTACAACCTGAACCTCACCGGCGCGACCACCCAGCAGAAGCCTGCGATCTACGCGTGGAAGGACAACGATCCCGCGGTCACCGTCACGCCGTTCGATGTCCCCAACGACGGCCGCTTCCACATCGCCTACAAGGCGAAGGACAACGGCAACGGCACCTGGCGCTATGAGTTCGCGATCCACAACCTCAGTTCGGATCGCTCGGGCTACAGCTTCTCCGTCCCGGTTCCGGATGGCGTGACCATCACGAACATCGGCTTCAAGGACGTCAACCACCACAGCGGTGAGCCCTACACGAACACCGATTGGACGGCCTCGATCGCCGACGGCCTCCTCACCTGGAAGGCCGACGCGACCTTCGCCCAGAACGCGAACGCGAACGCCCTCCGCTGGTCGACCATGTACAACTTCTGGTTCGACGCCAGCACCGGCCCCGAGGCGGTTCTCGCCGACTTCGGCCTCTTCAAGCCGGGTGGGGCGAGCGATCCGTCGAGCGTGAGCGTGGCGATCCAGGGACCGAGCCCGGCTCCCTGCCTCGGCGACTTCACCGGCGACTCGATCGTGGATGGCGCGGATCTCGCGTTCCTCCTCGGCGCGTGGGGCGCCAACGGCGCGGATCTCGACGCCAACGGCACGACCGATGGCGCCGACATGGCGATCCTGCTCGGCGCTTGGGGTGCTTGCCCCTAACGCCAAGCCCACTGCAATGCTGTTTGTTCGACGCCGGCACTCCTCACGGGGTGCCGGTGTCATTCTGCGAGCCGCCGGTTATCGATCAGGTGCGCACCCACCACGGTTCTTGCCCAACTCCGCGCGAAACCGACTGAGAAAACGCGACCCGCGACCGCCGCGGGTGTATCTTTGCATGGGGGTTTTCAGTCGCATGCGCACCGGTGTAGAGCGGGTGGGTTCGTTGTCCCCACCGCTCGTCAGATCGTTTCGAAGGAGATTCAGCGTGAAAATCGGAATGACCCTTGGTGGACTGCTCCTTGGTGGCACCACCGCTTTCGTTGGGTACGCGCTCAGCCAGCCCGTCGTCGCAGGCGACGACGGCTCGGGCGGCGTTGCCTCGGCCGGACCGGATGTCATCGTCGGCGCGATCCCCGATGTCGGTAAGTACGGCACTTCGAACGGGATTTCCGCCTATTCGTTCGGCTCGACGAGCTGCAACATCGGCGACACCCAGCTCGAGTGGATCGCCAACACGAACCAGCACCCGGTCATCCCCCAGAACATGTACCGCATCCGCGGTGGCCGCATCGAGCAGATCGGCATGTCGTGGGTCAAGCACGGCTTCTGCGCGCTGCAGCAGACCCTCTGCGGAGCGTGCCAGCCCGCTGGCGGCGGTTGCCCGAGCCTCCTCGGCATCGGATGCTCCGACCCCTACTCCGCTGGACTCAACGGCGATCAGGGTGGTCTTGGACCGCGCTCGCTCGTGAACGCCGCGAGCGGCTTCTTCCCCTATCCCTACAGCGCTCCCCCGGGAAGCGGCATTCTGAACCGCCGCCTCCAGGTCAAGATCGACGATCTCAATCCCGCGCTCAACTCCGGCGCGATCTACTACGCCGAGGCCCAGTACATCCACCCCGATGACGCTGCCGCCGGCAACGACAACAACAACGCCTCCTACCGCCGCTTCAATGTCGGCACGCTCACCGGCGGCGCGTACAACCTGAACCTCACCGGCGCGACCACCCAGCAGAAGCCTGCGATCTACGCGTGGAAGGACAACGATCCCGCGGTCACCGTCACGCCGTTCGATGTCCCCAACGACGGCCGCTTCCACATCGCCTACAAGGCGAAGGACAACGGCAACGGCACCTGGCGCTATGAGTTCGCGATCCACAACCTCAGTTCGGATCGCTCGGGCTACAGCTTCTCCGTCCCGGTTCCGGATGGCGTGACCATCACGAACATCGGCTTCAAGGACGTCAACCACCACAGCGGTGAGCCCTACACGAACACCGATTGGACGGCCTCGATCGCCGACGGCCTCCTCACCTGGAAGGCCGACGCGACCTTCGCCCAGAACGCGAACGCGAACGCCCTCCGCTGGTCGACCATGTACAACTTCTGGTTCGACGCCAGCACCGGCCCCGAGGCGGTTCTCGCCGACTTCGGCCTCTTCAAGCCGGGTGGAGCGAGCGATCCGTCGAGCGTGAGCGTCACGATTCAGGGACCGAGCCCGGCTCCCTGCCTCGGCGACTTCAGCAACGACGGCGTCGTCGACGGTACCGACCTCGCGTACCTCCTCGGTTCGTGGAACTCCAACGGTGCTGACCTCGATGGAAACGGCAACACCGACGCCGCCGACATGGCGATCCTGCTCGGCGCATGGGGTGGTTGCCCCTAAGCCGCGACGGACGATCCACTGACACTCGCACGGGCCCGACCTCGGTCGGGCCCGTGTTGTTTTCTTCATCCTGATCGCGCTGCCCCGCGCATCCCTCAAGGAGCGCAAAGTTGCCCGTTTTCCGCTGCCGATTGAGCCCGGTCGGCGAACGCCGAATGGCTTTCGTGCGCGGCAGGGTTATAGTCGTTCGTCCCGTCTCGATCGGCGTGCTGCCCACATCAGCACGCCCGCGTCCGCGAATACATGTGTGGTGTATCGGTTGAGAGGACTCGCTGGGCCGCCGGCGTTGTGGTGGCGTTGCCCGCAGGAACAAGACATGCCAACTCGTACGGTTCTCGGAAGTCTCGCGCTGTCATCGCGCACCCGGTCGCTCGCTCTCCTTGCGGGCGCGGCCAGTTCGCTGCTCCTCCTCGGTGCGGCCGGTGCCCCGCCCACGACGCCCGGCGGCTCGCCGCGCGGTGGCGACCGCGGCAAGACCACCCTCGAGATCAAGGAGCTGAACCGCTTCTCGACCATCGACCTGAACCTGCCGACCGGCATCCCCGATCGGTTCGAGGTCACGCTGCCCATCGATGGCGCGAACCGCACGATCGTCGCCCTCCACCGCTCGCTGCGCGGCGAGTCCTTCCAGGTGCTCGCCGCCGATGAGCGCGGCCTGACGCCGGTCAACATGCCGCCCGCGCGAACCTATCGCGGCACCGTGGCGGGCCACGAGGGTTCCGGCACCGCGCTGAGCCTCATCGACGGCAAGCTCATCGGCCTCGTCGATCTTGGGGACGGTCAGCTCTGGTATGTCCAGCCGGCATCGGACTTCGCGGAGGGACAGCCCGCGGGTCGGCATGTCATCTACGCGGCGAAGGACGTGAATGTCCCTGGCGTCGTCTGCGGCAACGACTTCTTCGACCTCGCCAAGCCCGACTGGATGAAGGCGGGCGAGTTCGGCGGCGGCGGCGTCGCCGGCGCCCAGCCCAACATCGCCGAGATCGGCTTCGATGCGGACTTCGAGTTCTTCCAGAAGAACGGATCGAACCTCAACTCCACCGTCAACGACATCGAGGCCGTGATGAACGGCGTCGAGTTCATCTACGACCGCGATGTGAACATCACCTACGAGTTCACGACCTTCATCGTCCGAACGACCTCCGCCGATCCCTACACGACGGCCGACATCGGCGATCTCCTCTGCGAGTTCCGCTCGACCTGGAACACCTCGCCGGAGAGCGGCATCCAGCGCGATGTCGCCCAGCTCTACACGGGCAAGACGATTCTCGGCTCGACGATCGGCCTCGCGTGGCTCGGCGTCGTC
This sequence comes from uncultured Isosphaeraceae bacterium, assembly GCA_964395845.1. GTDB lineage: Bacteria > Planctomycetota > Phycisphaerae > Phycisphaerales > SM1A02 > JAEUIT01. The sequence continues at coordinate 34,738 of CAYNCG010000001.1, forward strand.
TGCAACCAGACCGGCAACGACTGCGGCGCCTCGGGCAACCTCGCGTATTCCGTCGTCGAAAGCCGCTACACCACGGTCATCGCGTTCCGCCAGTCGCTCTCGGCCCACGAGCTCGGCCACAACTGGGGCGCGGTCCACTGCGACGGCGACGGCGATTGCCACATCATGTGCTCGAGCAACGGCGGCTGCGACGGCATCGCCGGCGCGAACCTGAAGTTCGGCGTCGGCGAGGTCGCCGACATCATCGCCTTCAAGAACAGCGTCGCCTGCGATCAGGTCGGCCCGCTTCCGCTCGAGGCCCCCTTCCTCGACGAGTTCCCCAACATCACGATCGACTCGACGAAGTGGACCTTCATCAACGGCGCCGCGACGAGCACCGCCGCGACGAACGAGCCGAGCGCCACGCGATCGCTCAACCTCGACAGCTCGGGCTCCGCGGAGTTCGACGACGACGAGGTCCGCTCGAACGAGATTCAGCTCGCCGGCCTCAGCAACATGCAGGTGAAGTACTGGACGCAGCACAAGGGCGTCGAGAACGGCGAGTCGCTCAGCGTCTTCTACTGGAGCGCGACCGGCGACTGGATCCTGCTCAACACCGTCACCAGCGACGGCGTTGACGAGGTGAACTTCACGCAGCACACCCACGCCGTGCCGGCCAACGGCCTCCACGACGGCTTCCGACTCCGCTTCGTCGCCAACGGCGACGACACGGGTGACGACTGGTACATCGACGATGTCTCGGTCGCCACGGTCGTCGTCACGCCGCCGGCCAACGACGAGTGCACGAACGCCGCGGTCCTCCCGCTCGGCTCCACCAACTTCGACTCGACCAACGCGACGAACAGCCCGAACGCCCTCCCGAGCAACTGCAACGAAGGCGGCGGCACGACGATCGTCAAGGATGTCTGGTACCTCTTCATCGCTCCCTGCACCGGAAACGTCAGCATTTCCGCCTGCAACTCGGCGACCTTCGACTCGAAGATCGCGGTGTACGCGAGCACTTGCCCGACCGCCGGTTCCGCGGTGGTCGCCTGCAGCGACAACTCGTCGGGCTGCGGCACGACGAGCGCGGTGACCTTCGCGGCGACGCAGAACTCGGTCTTCTATGTCCGCGTCGGCGGCGCCTCCCCCGGCGGCACCTGCACGCTCTCGGTGACCTGCACGCCGGTCATCGTTCCGCCCGCGAATGACGAGTGCACGAACGCCTCGGTCCTGCCGGTCGGTGCGACGAACTTCGACACCACGAACGCGACGAACAGCCCGAACAACCTGCCGAGCAACTGCAACGAGGGCGGCGGTACCGCCATCGTCAAGGATGTCTGGTACCTCTTCATCGCTCCCTGCACCGGGAATGTCACCATCTCGACCTGCGGCGGCGCCGGCTTCGACACGAAGCTTGCCGCCTACGCGAGCGCCTGCCCGACGGCCGGCTCGGCGGTCGTCGCCTGCAGCGACAACGCGGCCGGATGCGGCACGACGAGCTCGATGACCTTCGCCGCGACGCAGAACTCGGTGTACTACATCCGGGTCGGCGGCGCGAGCACCGGCAGCACCGGCACGCTCAACGTGAGCTGCACGCCCGTCGTCGTTCCGCCCGCGAATGACGAGTGCGTGAATGCCACGGTGCTCGGCGAGGGCACGGTCGCCTTCAATACGACGAACGCCACCAACAGCCCCGGCTCGCTGCCGGCCGGCTGCGACGAGGGCGCCGGCGTCACCATGGCGAAGGATGTCTGGTATGTCGTCGTCGCTCCGTGCAACGGCACGCTGACCCTGTCGACCTGCAACGACGCCAGCTTCGACACGCGGCTGGCGGTCTACGCGGGCTCCTGCCCGATCGGCAGCGCGCCGGTCGTCGCGTGCGACGACAACTCCGCCGGCTGCTCGAGCGGCAGCTCGACGGTGAGCTTCCCGGCGACCCAGGGCTCGGTCTTCTATGTCCGCCTCGGCGGCGCGACGACCGGTGGCACCGGCAATCTCACCCTCTCCTGCGTCGCTCCGCCCCCGCCCTGCGTGGGTGACCTGAACGGCGACGATGTTGTCGACGGGTCGGACCTCGCGGTCCTGCTCGGCTCGTGGGGAAGCCCGGGTGGCGACCTCGACGGCAACGGCACCACCGACGGTGCGGACCTCGCCGCCCTCCTCGGCGCGTGGGGCGGCTGCCCGTAAGCGCGACGCTCGGCCTTGAGCCGAGTTCGAAGGCATGAAACACAAGGGGCTGACCTCCACAGGTCAGCCCCTTGTCATGTCGTGGGTGCCGTCCGCCGGGCGCCGCTGGTGCCTCAGGCCTTCGGCCCGCTCCGCCGGCTCGGGAAGAGCGGCGGGAACATCGTCACCGTCGGTGATGCGAGCCGCAGGAGGTCCTCGGCGTAGTTGTCGCGGGTCCTTCGCTCGGTGATCGGCCCGTTCGCGTCGCCGCGGAGGAACTGCCGGACGATCCGTTCCCGCTCCGGAAGGGACGCCGCCTCGTCATCGGTCAGCCGGCGCAGGCCGTCGAACTCGTCGCGGGCGCCGACCATGAGGACGCGACCCTTGTCGAGCATCATCATGCGATCGGCGATCGCGAAGGCCGAGTCCATCTCGTGGGTCACGACGACGCTCGTGACGCCGAGCTGCCTGGTGAGGGCGACGATGAGCTGGTCGATCTCCGCACTCGTGACCGGATCGAGCCCCGCGGAAGGCTCGTCGTAGAACAGGATCTCCGGATCGAGCGCGAGGGCTCGGGCGAGGCCTGCCCGCTTCTTCATGCCGCCGGAGATCTGGGCGGGGAGCTTCTCGGCGTGCTCGCGCAGCCCGACGAGCTCCAGCTTGATCTTCACCTGGATGTCGATGATCGTCTCATCGAGCGTGGTGTGCTCCCGCAGCGGAAGGGCGACATTGTCGGCGATCGACATCGAGTTGAAGAGCGCGCCGGACTGAAACAGGATGCCGACGCGCCGCCGCAGGTCGTTCAGCCCCCGCTCGTCGAGGTCTCGCAGCTCCTGCCCGAAGATCCGAACGCGGCCCGCCGTCGGCTGCGTCGATCCGATGAGGTGCTTGAGGAGCGTGCTCTTGCCGCAGCCGGAGCCGCCCATGACGACCATCGTCTCGCCTCGACGGATGTCGAGGTTGATGCCGTCAAGAACCGTCTGCGAACCGAATCGCTTCACGAGGTTCTCGATCGAGATGATGACCTCTCCGACCTTCGGGTCGCGGGACATCGTGATCGAGCGTTCGTCGGACATGGGCGCATCCTACCCCCGAGCGCGACCGGGCCGTGCGATACACTTTGGGCCATGCACGATCTGCACGGACGCAGGGTGACCGTCATGGGGCTGGGGCAGTTCGGCGGCGGTCTCGGCGTCAGCCGGTGGCTCGCCGCGCGGGGCGCAGAGGTCCTCGTCACGGACCGTGACACTCCGGAGCGGCTTGAGGGTCCCCTCAGCCAGCTCGCCGATCTCATCGCGGACCGACGGGTCACGCTTCGACTCGGCGGCCATCACCACGAGGACTTCCGCAACACGGATCTCGTCGTTGCCAATCCGGCCGTTCCGAAGCCCTGGGCCAACCCCTACCTGACCACCGCCCGCGAGGCGGGGGTCCCGGTCACGACCGAGATGCGGCTCCTCGTCGAACGACTCGCCGAGCGCGGCACGCGGGTCACGGTCGGCATCACGGGAAGCGCCGGCAAGAGCACGACCAGTTCGCTCGTCCACCACCTCCTGCGCATGGTCTGCCCCGGTGCCCTCCTCGGCGGCAACATCGGCGGCTCGCTGCTCGATGCCGCGGATGCGGTGCAGCCCGACGATCCGGTCGTCCTCGAGCTCTCGAGCGCCATGCTCCACTGGTTCTCCGACGCCTGGGGACCCTCATCCCCGTCGTGGGGACCGGACATCGGCGTCCTCACCAACCTCCTCACCAATCACCTCGACTGGCACGGCGACTTCGTCCACTACAGCCATTCGAAGCGTCAGATCCGCCACGCCGCCGATCGGGGCACCGGGATCTTCATCACCCGCTTCCATCGTGAGGTCCCCGACGCCGCCGCCGATGCGGCGCGGCTTGCGGGCGACTGGTGGTCGCGGCAGCCTGTCGATACGGGCGAGGATGACGAGGGGCTCCTCCCGATCGACCCCCGGGCGATTCCAATCGAGCTGCCCGGTGAACACAACCGCCGCAACGCACTGCTGGCCATGATCGTCGCGGACCGCGCCGTGCGGCGACTGGGGAAGCCGGTCGATTGGCACGCGCTCCAGCAGGGCGTCGCGTCCTTCGGCGGGCTTGCCCACCGGCTGCAGCGGATCGGCTCGTGGGACGGTCGGACCTTCTACAACGACTCCAAGTCGACGACGCCGGAAGCCACGCTCCTGGCCCTCGCGTCGTTCCCGGATCCCGCGCGGGTTCATCTCATCGCGGGCGGCTACGACAAGGGAAGCGATCTCGCTCCCGTTCGGGATCTCGGCCCGAAGCTCGCGCGGCTCTACGCGATAGGCGTGACCGGCCCCAAGCTCGTCGGAGCGAATGCCTCGCTTTGCGGCACGCTGGAGGCGGCGGTCGCGGAAGCGATCGGACGCATGGGCGAAGGGGACATCCTCCTGCTCTCGCCCGCGTGCGCGAGCTGGGATCAGTTCATGCACTATGAGCAGCGCGGCGATCGATTCGTCGCCCTCGTGCGGGCGGCGATGACAGGTCGGTCGGCTTCAGCCAGCGCGTCGGGCAGCGCGTCGGGCAGCGCGTCGGGCGTCCGTCAACGGTAGAGATTGCTCGAGTTTGGCCGCGGGGCCGGGCCGCCGGCCTCGGTCGCCCACTCCGGCCGCGTCGAAGCCTCGTCGGCGCGCATCGCGGCTTCCGGCGACTGCGGGGCGTACTCCGGCGCAGCGCGGAGCGTGTACTCGATGCGCCGGGCATCCCGTCCCGGCACGCTCAGCGAGTTCGAGAGCGAGCCGAACGCGGTGCCCTTGTCCCACATCGCCCAGGACATCTTCGCGGGACGAAGGACGGCGTCATCGCCGCCGGTCTCATCGAAGTGGAAGGAGATCTGCTGGCCGACCGGGACCTCCATCGTGAAGATCGGCTCCTCGGTACGGATGTCGATGACCTTGATGGTCACCGGACGCATGACCGTGGACTCGTAGGTGAAGGTGCCCATCGTCGTCGAGAGCAGGTTCGTCTCGGTCGTGTAGCAGCCCGGGAGCGTCAGCGTCGAAGCGAGACCACAGGCGAGGAGAGCGGTGAAACGGGCTGCGGCATTCGTGCGACGAGGCATGGAGAGGCACCTTGTTTGAAGTTCCGTCGGCGGACCGAGCTCCCGACGGCCCCTCGGTTATCGGCGAGGGAGCCGCCGCACCTGAAGCGATGTTGCCAAGCTCGCCGCGACAACGCGATTGACCGGCCTCCCGTACAGTGGCCCTCCCGGCGGTCCTCCCCCGGACCGCCCACCCTGTCCATGCCCCTTCCCCCCCTCGACTCCCTTCGCATCGGCCACGGCTACGACCTTCACCGGCTAGAGGCACCTCCGCCGGCCGGCCGCGGCCGCCCCTTCATCCTCGGGGGGGTTCGCTTCGACCATCCGGTCGGCCCGGTCGGGCACTCCGATGGCGACGCGGTCTACCACGCGGTCACGGACGCGATCCTTGGGGCGCTCGGGCTTCCCGACATCGGGCAGATCTTCCCTGACGACGATCCCCGATGGGAGGGCGAGGACTCGAGGGTCTTCCTCGAGGAGGCGGCGCGGCGCATGCGGGCTGCCGGCTGGGAGCTGGTCAACGCGGATGTCACGGTCATCTGCGAGCGGCCGAAGCTCTCGCCGGTCAAGACGACGATGATCGACAACATCGCCAGGCTGCTGGGGGTCCCGTCGGCCCGCGTCAATCTCAAGGGCAAGACCCACGAGAAGGTCGATGCCGTCGGCGAGGGGCGGGCGGTCGAGGTGCATGTCGTCGCGCTGCTCGCGGCGTCGGGGCGGACGGGCAGCGTCGTTCAGTAGGCTACGGGTCCGGCCGCGCGGCCGGTCGGATTCCATCTTTCGGAGAAGCATCGCATGCGAGCGGTCGTGACCGGGCAGATCGGCGTGGACAAGAAGCCCTACCTCAAGGCGGTGGCCGATCTCGGCGGCTCGCGCGGGACGAAGATCGATCTCTTCCATCTCGGTGACCTCATGTATCGCGAGGCACCGGATGTGCGGCCCGGCCGCATCCTCGACCTGCCGCTCTCGCGCCTGACGACGCTGCGCCGCGCGGCGTTCAAGGATGTCATCGCCGGCTCGCTGCCCGCGAAGGACCATCGCAATGTCATCGTGAACACGCACGCGACCTTCCGCTGGCGTCACGGCCTCTTTCCCGCGTTCGACTTCGATCTCATGCGAAAGCTCGAGCCGGACATGTTCATCTGTCTGGTCGACAATGTTGAAGTCGTGCACCATCGACTGCACCAGGAGCACGACATCGACGCGACGCTCAAGGACTGCATGGTCTGGCGCGAGGAGGAGATCCTCGCGACCGAGATGCTCGCCGACGCGCTCGGATGCCGGAACAGCTTCTACATCCTGAGCCGCGGCCGCCAGGCCGACACGGTCGAGACGGCGCTGCGCCTCATCACGCGGCCGGACATGAAGAAGGTCTATCCGTCCTTCCCGATGAGCCATGTCGTCGACATGCCCGATGTCCTCGCCGAAATCGACGACTTCCGGGCCCAGCTCGCCAAGTACTTCATCGCCTTCGACCCGGGCGATGTCGACGAGAAGCTCCTCCTCGAGCGGGCCCTCGCGGCCGCTCGCAAGGGCGAGGATCGCATCGAGGTCACGCCGCACAGCTTCGGCGGCCGCAGCGATGCGCCGACGCTCCGCGTCTCGGTGCGCGAGGTGCTCGACATCGCCGGCGACATCGACGGCCAGATCTACATGCGGGACTTCAAGCTCGTCGACCAGTCGGACATGATCGTCTCGCTCATCCCCGAGCTGCCCGGCGGCGTGCCGGGCCTCTCGAGCGGCGTCGAGCGCGAGCTGCACCATGCCTTCGAGCACACGAAGGAGGTGTATGTCGTGTGGAAGCCGAAGAAGAGCCCGAGTCCCTTCATCACCGAGACCGCGACGAAGATCTTCCGTTCGGTGCCCGAAGCCCTCTCGTACTTCGAGAGCCGAGGCTGGTTCCCGCAGGCGGACCTCTTCGGCAACCAGTAGCCGATGCCGCGCTACCGACTGCTCGTCAGCTACGACGGAACGGAGTTCCACGGCTGGCAGCGGCAGGAGCCGCCCGGCAAGGAACCGCTTCGCACGGTGCAAGGCGTTCTGGAGGAGGCGGTGCGCGCGGCGTTTCGACTGCCGACCCGCGTGGTCGGGGCAAGCCGAACCGACGCGGGCGTGCACGCCATCGGTCAGGTGATGGCCTTCACCGCCGCGGTCCGCGTCCCGCCGGAGCGGATGGCGTGGGCGATCAACGCCCGACTGCCGCAGGATGTCCAGACCCGCGAGGCCCGCATCGTCCGCGACGACTTCGACCCGATCACCGATGCGGTGACGAAGAGCTACCGCTACTCGATCCTGGTGCCGTCGAACGAGGAGCGCCTCCCGCCGCTCTTCGACCTGCGCCACGCCTGGTGGCATGTGCAGCCGCTCTCGCTCGCGGCGATGAACGCGGCGGCGGCGCGAATCGTCGGCGAACATGACTTCGCCGCCTTCGCCCACGCCTCGCATGGACGCGAGTCGACGGTCCGGCGGGTGACGCAGTGCGTCGTCACGAGCCCGTCGCCCGGCCGCATCGCCATCGATGTCGCGGGCAACGGCTTTCTCTACAACATGGTGCGGATCATCGCCGGCACGCTGGTCGAGGTCGGCCGCGGGCGACGCACACCCGACGATGTTGCCCGCGCGATCGGCGAACAGGACAAGAGCCTCACCGGTCAGACGCTTCCGCCGCAGGGGCTCTGTCTGCGTTGGATTCACTACGGCGGCCGCGACGAGTCGATCGAACGCTGAGACGCGCCTTCTCGCTTCCGAAAGGTCCGGTCAGGAAGTAGGCTGGCCGCACATGAGGATTCGCCAACGCCTCTCGTCGGTCCGACGCACGATGCTTGTCGCGAGACGCGTCGCCGGCCTCGCCCTCGGCGCGGTCCTGCTCTCGCTCGGCGGCCCCGTCGCCGCCCAGACGCTGCAACTCGATCCGGTCACGCCGCTCCCGACGCTGCGCGGCGAGAGCGTGACGCTCACGGTGAGCAAGGCCCTGCAGGAGGAGATGCATCGCCTCGCGGAGCGCCGCGTGGGAGACCCGCCGCCCGATGCGCCCGGTGGCGGCGAGACGCTCGACGCGATCGTGCGCAAGGCGCGGGTCGAACTGCGCCGGCTCGCCTACGAACTCCTCGTTCGATCGGCGGAGAGCGGCAGCGCGGCGGATGCCCTCGCCCTCCACGGCTTCCGGCTTGCGGACGCGCGGCGGCGCATCGATGTGCGGCTCGAGCGACTCCTCGAAGGCAGCGTGCCGCGCGCGGACGGAACGATGCGGACGCTCGGGGTGCGCGAGAAGGATCGCATCGGGCGGCTCCTCCGCCGATTCGTCGAGGTCGCACCGAGCGCGTTCGCGAACGCCACGATGGAGTCGCTTGCCCAGGCGGATGCGGCCATCGCGGTCGCGATCGGCCCGCTGGTCGATGCGCTTGCACTGCTCGAGGAGCTTCCGACCGGCGACGAGCTTGGCGACGGCTGGCCGACGCCGGACGATGTCGGCGGTTCAACGCTCGTCGAACAGTCGAAGGCCTCGACGGATCCCTGCGAGCCCGCCGTGCTCGCGAGCCTCGGAGCGGCGACGCGACGAGCGCTCGAAGGCTGGTGCGCGTCGGGTGCGCTTGCGGAGGGCGGGACGCCCGAGGGCGAACGGGCCGGCGAGCGGGCCGAGGCGGCGGTGGAACTCTCGAGCGTCTCGACGCAGGCGCTCTGGCTCGATGAACATCAGCGGGCGGCGCTCGACCAGCGGGCCGCCCAGGCCTTCGAGGGACATGGCTCGCTCGCCCTTGTCCGCGCCCAGGCGGAACTCGTCGACTTCCGCAATCGCCTCGAGGCCGTCGCGGCGAAGGAGCGCGCGGCGCTCGGCACGCTCGACGAGGCGATCTCCGCAGCGCTCTTTCCCACGCGATCCGGCGAGGCTGACGGCAAGGGAGCGCTTCCGGTGGCGCTGGCGGAGTCGCCGGCCGAACTCGCTCGCGTCGTTCTCCGCATGGCCGAATCGGTGGACATCGCCGTCCGTGCGCGGGCGGGCGAGCGGCGAACGCCTCCGAAGGACTTTCGCACGATGCTCCGCGACGCCGAGCGACGATACGCTCGGGTCGAGGAGGCGACTTGGGCGAAGTTGCCTGCGATGCTCGCGGACGAGGACGCGATCACGAATCCCGCCCAGATCGGCATGGTGCGCGACCAGCTCGCCGCGTATGAGGATCTCGACCGCATCGCGGGCGTGCAGCGGGTGATCGATGCCATCGGCGGCGTGCGCCCGCAGGCGACGCGCGGCGTCACCGCCCGACTTCGAACGGTGGCCCGCTGGCTCGGTGAGCCGACGCGGCGGGCCGATGCGCTCGTCGTCTTCGAGACGCTGGACCTCCATCTTGCCCTCTTCCTGCCGCTGCCCTACGAGCGGGCGCTGCGCGACGGAGGCGACGAGGCGCTCGCCTTCACCGCCGGTCGCGCGGCCGAGCTCGTGCAGCAGATCGAGCTCGCCCGGTCACAGTGGGCCGACGAGTGGGCACTTGGGAACGGAACCGGGGCTGCCGCAGCGAGGATGTTCGGGCTCTACCGGCTGACGCGGGCGATGGACGAACTCTCCCAAGGGCAGGGCGCCGAGAGTCGCGATGCCGCGGCGGCGCTCAGTCGCTGGGGAGCGTTCCACGCGACGAAGGCCGCACTCGCCCCGGCGCTCATCGATGTGCAGGCGATGGTACAGGTCGCGACCGCGGCTGCGCTCGCGGGCGACGGCGATCGGCTGAACCGCGAGCTCGAGCGGATCGAGCGCGATGCCCCGCTCGCCCGGCTCGTCGGGCGCCTCCATCGCGACCTCGCGGCCTGGCTCGCGACGCGTCCAGGCGACGCGCTCGGACAACTGGTGGCGATTCGTGGGGTGCCTGCGTCCAACGCGTGGGGACTGTCGCTGCGACCGCGGCTTGCGGCGATCTTGCGGACCGCGCGAGAACTCGATGCCGCGCGGCGGGAGGGGCGTCGGGAGGACGAGGCAGCGCTCGTCAGTCACCTGAGCGGCCTGGCCCGTGCGACGCTGGATGTGCTGGGCGCCGAGCGATCCGCACTGCCGACGCTTCCCCCGCTGCCGGGCGGACCGGCGGGCGGCGACGGCGGGTAACGGGTGGTGTGCCCGCGAAGCGAAGCGCGACGAGGCACGGCGCGGCAAGGCACGGTGAGGCAAGGCACGGCGAGGCGCGGCGAGGCGCGGCGAGGCGCGCTCCAACATTCGACGCTGGCGGACGAGGCGAGCGACACCCCGCGTGTAGGATCCGACGCCATGCATGTGCTCGTCGTCGGTCCTCACCCGGATGATCAGGAACTCGCCATGGGCGGCACGATCGCCCGACTCGTGGATCTCGGCCATCGGGTCACGCTGCTCGACATGACGAGCGGCGAGCCGACGCCATACGGTTCGCCCGAGAAGCGCATCGTCGAGGCGGACGAAGCCGCGCGGATCCTTGGCGTGCGACGCATCCGGCTCGGATTGCCGAACCGCCGCGTCGAGCACACCATCGAGGCCCGTCACCTCGTCGCGGGCGTGATCCGGACGGAGGCGATCGATGTCCTCTTCGTACCCTTCCCCGAGGACGCCCATCCTGACCATCGGGCGGTCACGCGCATCGCCGAGGATGCCCGCTTCGATGCGAAGCTGACCAAAATCGACCTGCCCGGCGAGCCTCGCTACCCGAAGTGGCTCTTCCACTACTACTGCACCCATCTTCGCATCGTGCCGCAGCCGAGCTTCCTCTTCGACACAACGGGCACCGAGGAGCGCAAGCGGGCCGCGATCCTCGCATACCGCAGCCAGTTCGTGGACAACCCGCGGAACACCCATGTCCCGGAGTGGATCGCCGCGGCGGATCGGTACTTCGGCAGTCGGATCGGCGCCGCCACCGCCGAGCCCTTCTCCTCGCCGGAGCCGATCGGCCTGTCGGATCTGGCGTCACTCGTGATGGAACGGAACATCGCCCGGTAGTCGATCGCTGACGGAATGTGGGCGCCGGACTGGGTGCTGGACTGGGTGCTGGATTGGGCGCCGGACTGGGCGCTGGCTCGGGCGCTGCATTGGAGTTCGGCCTGGGCGGTGTGCGGCGTCAACCACCTGGGCTCGCCGCTCCTGCGCCGGACTCTCGGCCGGCCATCTCGCGCGCTGCGCTGTCGATCAGGAGCCGCAGCACCTCGCGCGGTGACGCCCCGGGGTGCTCCCAGCGCGGCAGGAGTCGGTCGTTCACCACCACCGCCGGAAGCGACTGCGGCATCGTGCGGCTCCAGAGGAGCGAGCTTTCGCGGCGCACACGATCAAGCGCCCGCCCATCGCCAAATGCGGCGAGCACCGCGGCGCGCACCGCCGAGGGCGATCCGTCGCCGATCGGTGATCCATCCGGCCCCTGCGCCGGGAGCTCGGCGAGGCCTTCGAGCGTCGGTACGAGCGCTTCAAGCGAGATCGCGTCCCCGTTTGCGAGGAGCCACGCCGCGACCCGCCCGCGAGCTTCGGGGCCGGCCACGATTCCGGAGGCCGCGGTGATCAGCGCGGCGAGGCATGCCTCCGGACGGCCGGGCCCGAGACCGCGCAACTCGTTGCAACTGTTGCTTGCGGGGAAGTGGAAGTCTGTCCGACGGAAGACCACGCCCTCCCGCGCAAGCGCATCGAGCTCCGCGATCAGGGTCGCCGTCGCGGGCGTCGTGAAGTCGAGCCAGAGGTCCACCTGCGGCACCGGACGACCGGCCGCGCGGGCCGCAGCGGCCGCCTCGGACTCGGGCTGCGGCCCTGCGAGCGACCGCTCCTCGCGTGAGATCGGCCTGAGCCTCGCACCTGCGCGCCACTCATCGACGAGTCGCTCCGCAGCGGAGGGCGGAACCACGGCGGGCCCGGCGACAGCGCTGACCCGATCCACCAGATCGACGAGCCGATCCCGCGAGCGATACCACTTCCACTCCACGCCATTCACGAAGACCATCGGCGTGAAGGTGACGCCCAGCGCGACGGCATCCTCGATATCGTCGGCGACGACCGCCCGCACCGCGTCGGAGGTCATCGCGTCGAGCAGCGCCGCTCGATCGAGGCCCGTCGCCGCGACCACCGCATCCACCGGATCGACCGCCGGTCCACCCGTGCGCGCTCCGGACTCAGGACGCTCCTCCTGCAGACGGAAGAGCGCCCGGTGGGCCGCGGCGAACGCGATGTCCCCGCCCAGCGCACCGGCGGCCTCGGCCAAGAGCGCCCGACGGCAGGCGTCCGGATGAAGCGAGCGCGGCACGAGACGATTGCAGTCGGAACAGAGCGGGAAGTGGCGGGGGACGACGGTGACATCCGCACGGCCGAGCAGTTCACCGACCTGCTCATCGATGCGTCGGCAGTCGGGACACTCGTAGTCGGAGAACACGACCACCCTGATCCGTCCCTCCGGCGACCCCAGGGCGTGACGCCCTCGGAGACGATCTCGATGAACGCTCCCGTCGCCTCCGTCTGTCCCGGCGCTGCCGCCTCCGTCTATCCCGGCATCGCCGCCTCCGTTCACAGCCTCGGAAGCGGGCGACTCTCCCTCGGCGCCGCCGCGACCGATGGCCTCCGCCATCGCGCGCTCCGCCTCCCGCGCTGCCCGCGTCAGGAGATCCGCCTGCCGGTACTCGAGGGCGCCGAGCAACACCGTTGCGGTGATCGCCGCGGCGATCGCCGACGCGGTACGAACACTCAGGACATGGGCGCGGCGGACCGCCTCGGCCTCAGGCGACGGTGGCGCAGCGTCCACGCGTCGTGGCTCGTCGCGCCGCCCCCACCACCATCGCTGACGCTCCGAGCGCGCGGCGAGCAACCAGAAGAGGACGCTTCCGACATGCGATCCGAGGCACCAGGGGCAGAACGCGCCGAGCCAGATCATCAGGCCGACGAAAAGCGCGGAGGCAAGGGCACCTAGCCGACTCGCCCAACGGAGCCCCGGTCCGAGGAGAACCCCGCTCGCCCCGCCTCCAACGGTGGCTTCATCGATGCGATCGTCCTTCGAACCATTCCGGCGCATCAACGCTGTTGCCCGCGGCGAGAGCAGGACGCCGACCACCAAACCTGCAAACCAGGCGGTGCCAACATGCGCCCAGGACCAGCCGATGCCCGGCACGCTGCCATAGGAGGACTGCGTCAGGGACGCGCATCCACTCGCCGCCGAACAACCAGGCAGCGAACCGGGCAGGAGGCCGACCCGCTGGAGTGAGAGCGACCCGCTCATGACCAGTCCGAGGAGTGCGCTCGCCACCAGCGGCAGCCGCCACACCGGGCGCTCGACCACGCCCCGGTTGACCGCCGTACCTGCCCGGACGGTCGACCGCTCGAGGGTCTCCTGGCCTGCTTCGCGAGATGATCCGGTCATCGATCGGACACTCCTTCAAGACGCCGGGACCGCCGGTCGATCGAAGGCGGTTGGGACGGCACGCCGTCGAGCCCGGCCCATGCAGGTGACTGGACGCGCCGACAGGACCGCTGGCGGAACGAGACGGGGTGCGTCGAACCTGTCGATCGGGACCGAACAATACCCTCCCGCAGCGTTTCCGCCCCGTCGCTTGTGATGCGTGCTTGCTCCTCCCGCTGACGCCGCTCGGATACGCTGTTTCGCTTTGGGCGGATCGGGACCCCACGAAGCACAAGCGTTTCGTACCACCCAACGCCGGCCGTACCGCCACCACGTCGCTTCCCCGCAACGCCCCCAATGCTCGCGAAGCTGCTCGTCCTCCTTCTCTGCCTCCTGCCCGGCCCGATCGCCCTCGCCGCGATCGGCAACGAGGTCGGAAGCGCGACCGAGAGGACCCAGCCGACCGAGACGCCCCAGCCGACCGCGACAAGCGCGACAAGCGCCGCCCCATCCGACGCCGCGACCGGCGCGGACCAGCTCACCTCGGGCGCCGAGCACGCCTCCAACGGCCCGAGCGCCGCGATCGAGGAACCAAGCTCGCTCAAGGCGATCGAGCCGTATCTGAAGTATGGGCCTTGGGCGATTCTCATCATCTTCGTCCTGTCGGGTGTCGGTCTTCATCTGAGCGAGGACTTCATCCTCATCCCCGCGGGCTTCCTGATCGCCCACGGTGAGCAGCTTCCGCTGTGGGAGACGCTCCTCGCCGCCTACTTCGGTCTCGTCATCGGGGACCTCCTGTGGATCATGCTCTGTCGGCGCTACGGCACCCGCATGGTGCAGAGCCGCTGGTTCAAGCGCGTCGTCCATCCGCGCCGGCTGCTCGAAGTGAAGCACCAGATGGAGCTTCGCGGCATCACCGTCGTCGTGCTCGCCCGCTTCGTGCCCGGTACGAGAACGCCCTCCATCACGATGGCCGGGATCCTCCACCTGAGCTGGTGGAAGCTCGTCCTGGTCGAGTGCTGCGCCTGCGCCGTGACCGTTCCGCTGCAGGTCGGGATCGGGTACCTCGCGGGCATGGGTATGGGCGAGTCGAAGTCGACGGGGGAACTCCTCCTCAAGATCATCGCGGCCACCGCCGCCGTCGCCCTGATCGGCGTGATCCTGCACTGGTGGATTCAGCGTCGGAAGACCGTCGGCCGTGCCCCGCGATCGAAGGCAGCATGGCTCCGCACCTTCGGGCGCCGGCGCCGCGACGCCGACCTGACGACCACCGCCTCCTGAGCGCCGAACTCGTGAGCGCGCGGCCGTCAGCCGGCGCTGCAGTGCCCTCCCTGCTCCGGTCGCGGAAGCCTGGCATCCCGATCGGACGGCATCGGCGGCGGCGGAGCTCCCCCATCCGCGGACGGCTCATAGCGGTCGAAGTCGCCCTCTGAGAGGAGATCGATCCACTCCTGCATGCCCTCGCCGCCGACGATGTCCGGAACCTCCTCGTTCAGGATCCGCTCCTCGAGGATCTCGTAGAGCTCACGGTCGGAGAGGTGGTTGGTGTGCGAGAGGTACGCCCCGAGACGCCCAAGACCCTCGATGATGGCCCACAACTGGATCGTCACCTCGTCATCGGAGAGCTCGGCCGAGCGCGGGACATCGATGCCAAGGCCGGCAAGCTGGGCCCTGTTCGTGGTGCGCGGCGCACGCTCGAAGTCATAGACCATCGACCAGAAGGTTCGGCTGGCGAAGTGTCCCTGCCGACGCGCCTCCTCGACGAGCCGGTCGATCGCCTCGGACCTCATCCGTCGCCGCGTCTCGAGATACTCCTCCGGGCTCCGCGCCGCAGGCTCCCCCTCGCCGGCGCCTGCTGCTCCATGCGCTGCCAGCGCAGGCTCGACGAGCGGCGCCGATGGCGGCACACGCGCTCCCTGCTCTTCCGATGCGTGACGATCCCGATCCTCCTCGCGTGACGAATCCTCGGACAGCGTGACATCATCCGCTCCCGCACGGCGCGGCAGCGACTCCCCGACCAATCGATATGACGGCATGTCTTGTCTCCCTCGATGCTGTCGCCCGCCGCGCATCACACGGCGGGCCGCGCGATGCATGAACGGGTCGACGCCTCATACCCTACCGCGCTTTCGGACGACTCCCGAAAGTTCGGGGTCATTTTCCGTTGTTGACAGCCCCCCCCTGTCAATTGCGCCGCGCAGCGCCGTCACGCATCGCGCGCGGCGTCCGCGCCGATGCCGTTCGCAGTGCGCACGCTGCGCGCGATCTCCTCCGGCGCGAGCGGTTCGCCGCGCAGCTCGATGCGAGCTCGCTCCCCCGGCGCAAGCGTCCACATGCCGTCGGTCGCGATGGTGTGCGCGAAGCCCGCGCATTCCGGCTGGAGACACGCGTCCACCAGCATCGTCTCGGCGACGAGCCACACGCCGGCCTGATCGCGCTCGATGCGGAAGCGCGGCTCGGGGAGCCTCGCCGTGCGATCGTGACCGCGGCGGAGCACGGCCCGCAGCCGTCCTCGCTCGTACGGCGCAGACGACGCGCTCGTCGTGGCGCGCTCGCCGAGGTCGAGGTCGGCGATGAGGACATGCTCCTCGCCGACCCGGTCGAGGAGCGTCTTCGGCAACCCGCACCGCACGCCCCAGTCGTTCGCCTGACCCGCCGCAGCGTCGAGCGTGAGCGGGATTTCCTCCACGGTCAAGCCGTCGATCGTCAGCGCACGGACGCGCACCGCGGGCAGCGCTCGCCCGCGCGCGGCGAGACCGCCCGACTCGCCCGGAGCGCTGAGCAGAACGACATCGCAGGCGTCGCCGGTCGGCACGAGCGCGAGGGCGATCGGCGCGCAGGCTCGCCGCACGGCGAACAACGCCGGCTTCGGGCGGCCGGCGACATCGAGCACGGACCAAGAGTGTCCGCGCCACGCGTCGTTCCACTGCCAGAAGAGCGCGCCCATCGAGCGCGGGGCGTTCGAGCGCATCCACTCGAAGGCGATCGCGTACGCGCGGGCCTGCAGGACCTGCAGCGCGAAGATCCACTCCTCGAGCGACCGCGGATCGCGAAAGCGCTCGCGCAGCGCCGGCTCCGTCTGGAACGCGTCGCCGCCCCACGCCCGCTGCCGCCGCGCAAGCTCCGGATCGCCGATCGCGCCGAACGCTCCGCCGAGAGCCTCGCGCAGCGTGCCGATCGAGGGCGGGCTTTGCTGTCCGAACTCGCTGCAGAATCGGGGCACCAGCGTGCGATAGCCCTCGACCTTCGCATCCCAGGTGTGGCGATCGCCGCGATCGGGATCGTTCGGATGGATTTCCATCGATCCGCTGAAGGGACTGTCAGGCCAGTACGGGCGCGTCGGATCGAGCTCCGCGACGATCGTCGGAAGGAGTTCCAGCCAATACCGCTTGCCCCACGACTGTCCCTCGGCAAGGCGCTCGCGCCAGCCCCAGCTCCACCACGCGAGCACATTCTCGTTGCCGCCGCACCAGAGGACGACGCTCGGATGCGACGCGAGGCGACTGACCTGATGCCGCGCTTCCGCCTCGACGAGCTCGGGGTAGGGTCGCTCCTCCGGATAGGTCGCACAGGCGAACATGAAGTCCTGCCAGACGAGCATGCCGCGCTCGTCGCACAGCTCGTAGAAGTCCTCCGACTCGTAGAGCCCGCCTCCCCAGACCCGGAGCATGTTCAGCTCCGCGTCGATCGCCGCGTCGATCCACCGCGCGATTCGCTCGCGCGGCTCGCTGCGCGGAAAGCTTCCCATCGGAATCCAGTTCGCTCCGCGGCACCAGATCGGACGACCGTTCACGCGAATCGTGAACGCCTCGCCCTGCGCATCGGGCGTCCGATCGAGCTCGACGCTGCGCAGGCCGATGCTCCGCTCCCGCCGATCGAGCACCGACTCGCCCTCCACCAGCTCGACGACCACGGCATAGCGATCCTGCGGGCCATGGCCACGAGGCCACCATCGGCGCGGCCGCTCGATGGCGAAGTTGACGCGTTCGCTCGCCGCGCCGAGCGCAACCTCGCGCCGAACCCAGCCACCGTCCGGATCACCGATCGCGCAGCGAAGCGTGAGCCCACGATCCGCCGAGCATGCCGACACCTCACAGTCGATCGAGAGTTCGAGGTCGGCCCTGGACTCGTCGCAGCGCGTGACGAGCGGGCGCAGCGCCTCGATCCGAGCGCCATGCCACGACTCGATCCGCGCCGGACCGATCCCCGCAGTCGGGATGCGCGGTCCCCAATCCCAGCCGAAATTGCACGCCGACTTGCGCAGGAAGGGAAACGGCGTCCAGTCGCCGTTCACCGGACGCGGCCCCAGTCGGCGCTCAAGGGCCTCGACCGCCGCGACCGGGCCGCGCACGCGGATGTCGATCTCGTTCGCCCCGTCGCGCAGGAAGGCCCGCACCGGCGCGCGCAGCGGAAGGAACTCGTTCGCCGAGAGCGCGACCCGCACGCCGTTGACGCGGACCTCCGCAGCCGTGTCGATCCAGTCGATCGCGAGGTCAACCCGCTCGCCGGCGAGCAGCCGGCGGTCGGCGCGAAACCACGCGCTGAAGCACCAGTCGGTTCGGCCGATCCACTCCTGCGCGTCCTCGCCGCCGGGATCGTCCGGATGCGGAAGGAGACCCGCGGCGATGAGCGCCTCGTGCACGGTATGCCCGGCGCCGAGCGGCACCACCAGCCCGCGGAACCGTGCCGGCACGAGCAGCGCGTCGCCGACCGCGCGCACCGTCCAACCCTCGATCGACCGGATCTCCATCGGTTCAGCTCTCCTGTCGCACGCTGCCGTCGTCGCGGGCATCGGCCTCGTAGCGTCGGAGGTGAGCATACATCCGCACCAGATCGCGGAAGCCGCCGATCGTGAACCAGGCGACGATCACGCAGCCGACCGCGAAGATGAGCCAGACATAGACGCCCCAGAAGGCCGTCCACGACTCGTTCGCGATGCCCCAGATGAGGGCGTAGAGCGTCCCGCCGACGAAGATCAGCGTCCACGCGAGCGGCCACGCGACGGTGATCCAGGTGATCCAGGTGTCGACGCGCGAGTACTCGCGGGTGAAGCCGAGGGCCCGCATCCATCGCGACGGACCGGGACCCGACTCGTCGCGGAAGTCGCGCTCGCTCGCCGGAAGCAGCTCGCGGTATCGGCCGCGGTGGAGCATCCGATCGAGATCGAAGGGCGGATTCGGTCGAAGGATCGACACCGCCGCGTAGAGCAGGATGGCGACCGCCGCGGCCACGAACGCGAGCACCTGTCCGCTGATCCGCTTGCTCTCGTGGATCGCGAGCACCGCGTCGTGCAGCCGGTCGAGCCCGATCGAACTGAGCCACGCGAAGGTCTCGACCCGCTCCTTCACGAGAATGCCGAGGAGCGAGAGCGTCATCGCGGTGAGCATCGCGACCCACGCCGCCGCGGTCGTGCCGCGGCGCGTGTACAGGCCGCCGATGATGACGATGCCCGCGCCGCCCACGAAGACGCTCGCGGTGATCGCTCCCCACATCGCGATGTACTGGTTCGTCGTGAAGCTGATCCCGAACCAGAACGCGAACGCCGCGACGGAGAGGATCGCGACCTTCAGGATCGCCAGGTGCGCCGTCGAGGAGAGCGGCGCGTCGGTGAACGCGCCGCGCAGCGGAAGGACCACATCCTGCACGAGAATCGTGCCCCACGAGTGGAGGTAGGTGTCGTCGGTCGAGAGGTAGGCCCCATACATTGCGGCCACGACGAGACCGAGCAGCCCCGCCGGCAGCACGGCCCCGAGGGCGAGCGGCACGCGCGACTCCGCCCGGATCGCGTCGGTTGCACCGCTCTCGATGATGCCGTGGAGCGGGGCGGCGAGGGGCGCGAAGTCGGGATGCGTCAGGATCGTCTTCACGCCGATCGGCACGACGATCGCGACGAGCATGAGGACCCGCCAGCGCCATCCGGAGAGGAGCTGGGCCATCTTGGCCTCATGCGGCGTGAGGGCCGCCGCGTTGTAGCCCTGATCGCCCTGCCACGCGCGCATGGTGTAGAACAGGACGAAGGCGCTGATGAGCCAATAGATCGCGTTGAACTGCTGCTCCTCGCCGATGTCGAGCGGATTCACCATCGACCGCCCGGCCGGCGCGGCCAGCATCGTCTCCGCCATCCGGTCCCATCCGACATACCAGAGGGTCCACGCGATGAGGACGAGGAAGACGATGTTGCAGAGGATCCCCTGCAGGAAGTCCGTCACCATGACGGCGATCTGGCCGCCGAGGAAGACGAAGAGCAGGGCGCTCGACAGCAGCAGCAGCATGAGCGCCGGCATCGTGGGCACGGTCATGCCCGCGACCCCGAAGGACTCGGGGAAACCGCACATCCACATGAAGAAGCGGGCGGAGACGGCTGGGAAGATCGCGTAGTTGAGAACGCCGGCGACGAAGGCCACGACGCCGCAGAAGACCCGCAGCCGCCGGCTGTAGCGCATCTCGATGAATTGGGCGAGCGTGAGCGCTCGGGTCTCGCGGAATCGGTAGATCACCCACCCGGTCAGGGCGATGACGATCATGAGCGGATTCTCGACGAGCCCCCACCAGACGCTCGTGAAGCCCGAGTCGTAGTACTGCTGGAAGTACCAGACGAGCGTGATGATGCCGACCTGCGCCATGTTGAACGCAACGCAGACGAGGTAGCGGCCGGCGCAGCGGTTGGCGGCGAGAAAGCCGGAGACGCTGCGCGAGTAGCGTCGAGTTCGGATCGCGAAGACGAGGAGCGTGACGAAGAGCGCGAGCGGAATCGCCCAGTCGAGGAGCGTCATGCGCCCGACGCGGACGGCGGCCTGTGCGGTCTCAACGGCTTGGGCGGCGAGGGCGAGCGGGGCGATGGTCATGCGGGGCGCCCCGCGTCCGTCACGCGCAGCGTGACGATCCGGAAGGGGTCAAGGCGAAGCGTCGTGACGCCGGTCCTGCGGTCATGCCGCACCGGCGGCTCGCCTTCGGCGCGGAAAGGTCGCTCGAGCAGGTCGACCGCACGGACCGCGCCGACCGGCAGCGGCCAGCGGACGCGGACCTCGCCTCGGCCGCCGCGGCACTCGACGAGGCGGAGGATGCGGGCCTTGCCATCCTCCGACGGCTTCCAGGCCGCCACCTGCACGCCGAGCGGCAGGTCATGATCGATGCGGAAGGGGGCGACGACGCCGCGGAGCGCGCCGCGCTTCCCTCGGGGCAGTCGCAGGGCCTGCAGCGGTTCGCGGAAGCTCTCCGCCTCGGCGTCGACGCCCGCCTCGCGCCAGTCGCCCTCGTGCGGCATGAGCGCGTAGGCGAAGGCATGCTCACCGCGATCCGAGCCGGGATCGGGGAAGTTCGGACTGCGCAACAGCGAGAGCCCGAGCGTCGCATCGATGCAGGAGCGCCCATACTTGCCGTCGTCGAGCACCGCGAGTCCGAAGCCAGGCTCGGAGAGATCCATCCAGGCGTGTCCGGGCACCTCGAAGCGGGCCTCGTCCCAGGAGGTGTTCCGATGCGTCGGGCGCTCGAGCGCGCCGAACTGGGTGCCGAAGGTCGCGTGCCGACTGCGCACCGCGGCGGGGAAGAGCGCGCGAAGCATCGTGCGCTCCTCTTGCCAGTCGACCTCGGTGCGGATCTCGAGCCGGCGTCCACCGGCGTCGAGGCGATAGGTCTGGAAGAGCTCGCTGCGCAGACCGAGGCGCCGGCGCACGCGGACCTCGGCGCGCAGCGGTCCGGCGCGGAGCACCTCGATCGTGGCCGGCGTCGTCACCCTCGCGCCGCGCTCGGCGTAGTCGCGATCGACATCCCACGCCTCCCAGCGTCGAGGCCGATCCTCGTACAGCCAGAGTTGGTTGAGCGACGCGCGCCCGCCCCGCCCGTCGGGGGCGTTTGCGGGGCGATCGGTGCCGTGGAGGCGAAGGTCGGCGACCGCGCCGTCCCGACCGATCGAGGCCTCGATCCACGCATTCTGCAGCAGGATCCCGTTGCGGGTCTCCTCGATGCGGACCGCCGGATCGGCGACGGGGCGGGCGGCGCAGTCGACGATCTCGAATCCGAGCGCGGGCACCGCGTCGACCGCGACGAGCGTTCCGTCGACCTCGACGACGCCGCCGCGATCGGTCGAAGCCGGATTGCGGACGAGGATCGGGGCGTCGAGCTCGCGCGTGTCGCAGGCCGCGGCGACGCGGGCGAGCAGCTCGCGTCGCGCGGCGTTGCCGATCTCCGCGACGCGGGCATGATCGCGGCGGGCATCCTCGTACACCGGCGCGATGGAGGAGCCGGGCAGGATGTCGTGGAACTGGTTCAGGAGAACGAGCTTCCAGAGCGGATCAAGCCCGCGGCGGACCGCTTCGCGCTCCCGCGCGGTCGCGAGCGGCTGCGAACACGAGAGCGCCTCGACCTCGCGGAGCAGGCTTTCGGCGAGACGATTCTGTCGCTTCGCCCATGCCTGACTCGTGTAGGTGCCGCGATGGAGCTCGAGATACAGCTCGCCATCCCAGCACGCGAGATCGTGGCCCTTCGAGCGAAGCGATTGCCACGCCGCGTGCAGTTCGTCACAGAACCGCCCGACCGAGTGTTGGCGAACCGTCGGGACGCCCTCGCAGGCTGCGGCGATCGTGGCCCGTTCGATCTGCTCAGCGGTCGGTCCGCCGCCGCCGTCGCCGAAGCCGAAGGGCTGGAGCCACACCGGGATCGCCCGGCTCACGAAACTCTGTCCGTCGCCCTGGACGAGATTCCGCTCGCCGTACTGCATGTCCGCCGGCTCGATCGCGGAGTTGTAGTTGTGTCCCGGCGTCAGGTGCGTCAGGATCTCCGTGCCGTCGAGCCCGCGCCACCGAAAGGTGACATGCGGAAATCGATTCGACTCGCACCAGCTCATCTTGTTGGTGATGAAGGTGTCGAGCCCGGCGAGCGCCGCGATCTGCGGCAGGCACGGCGGAAATCCGAAGGTGTCCGGCAGGTAGAGCATCCGCTGCGCGCCACGGGCGCCGAAGGCTCGCGTCCAGTACGCGACGCCGTGCAGGATCTGCCGCACGAAGCTCTCGCCCGACGGACAGGTCGCGTCGGGCTCGATCCACATCGCGCCGGTCGGCTCGAAGCGTCCCGAGCGGACGCCGGCGCGGATCTCCTCGAAGAGCGCCGGCGAGTCCTCCTCGACCCACGCGTACTGCTGGGCCTGCGAACAGATGAAATGAAAATCCGGAAAGCGATCGAGCAGGCGGAGGACGCTCGCGAAGGTTCGCAGACACTTCCGTCGCGTCTCGCTGATCGGCCAGAGCCATGCCGTATCGATATGCGCATGGCCGACGGCGACGCAGGCGGTGCGCGTGCCGGGGCCCTCGCCGACGAGCGCCGCTTCGAGCGCGGGAAGCGCCGCACGCATGCCGGACGCGGCGTCCGCGGCATCGATGCCGCGGCGGATGTCGCGCATCGCGTCGTTGATCCGCATCGCCCGCGCCGACTCCGGCGGGAGCGTCAGGAGGGTCTTGCGGAGAAAATCCCAGCGCTGCACGAAGCGCCAGAGGTCAGGCTCGATGACGACCAGCTCGGCCGCCTCGAGCCGCCCAGGCTTCGCCTCGCGCCAGCGGGCGTGGAGCTCGGGGTGGTCCCACCAGAAGGTCGAGATGCCGAGCGGAAGGTTGCAGGCGGCCTCGATGAGGAGGTCCACCCGGCGCTCGCCGCGCGTCGGGAGAAACGCGAGGTCGCGGTAGGGATCGAAACCCTGCGCGGGTCGGCCGTCTCGCCAGAGCGTGGCTTCCGTACCGCTCGAGAAGCGGAGGGCCACTTCCTGTCCGCGGCCTGGCGCGGGCAGCGTGCCCCGCACTCGAAACCATGCGGTTGACCAGACCGGTCCCCATCGGAGTCCGATCTCGACCGGGCGATAACGGGCCTTTGCGGCCGCTCGAAGGTCCGCGGCGCCACCGGTCGGCTGCCAGATTCCAACCTCCGCGGAAACGCGGCGCGGCATCACAGCCGGCCACAACACCTCGTCGCGGAAGGTCTCGAAACCGAGTGCGGAGTACTGCAAGGCTGGCAGCACGCGTCGGAGTGTAGCGAGCGGGCCACCGGTGTCGGTTCCCGCCCGCTCGCCGGTTCCAGTCTGGGGCATCGATACGGAAAAGACCGAAGGAAGGGGCAGATTCCGCACGGGTGCCGACGGAAGCGAGCGTCGCGCGGCATCTTGGGTGGTCGGACGCGTACCCGGCCGAACCGCCCCGTTCGCACCGGGCACCATGACCCCATGACGACTCCCGACGACCATCTCCTCCTCGCGGCCGCCCGATCGGGCGACCGACAGGCGCTTGAGCGGCTCTGGGAGCGTCACCGGCGATGGATCGCGGCCGTGATCCTGCTGCACAAGCCGCGGGATGTCGAGGTGGACGATCTGCTCCAGGAGGTCGCGGCCACGCTCGTTGCGAAGATCGACACGCTTCGCGATCCCGAGACCTTTCCGGGCTGGCTGCGCAGCGTCGCGATGAACGCCGCCCGCATGGCGGCGCGAGGGCTTCGCCGGCGCAACGCCGCCGTCGACCGCTTCTCACGCGACGAGCTGATCGACCGATCGGCCGAGCGCCAGCGGCGCGACTCCGCCCACCGCACCGTCGCGGCGCGGGCCGCGGCCGACCAGCTTCGCGCTCGTCTCGCCTCGCTTCCGGCGGGCTACGCGGAACCGCTCCTCCTTCGCCTCGTCCACGACCTGAGCTACCTCCAGATCGCCGCGATCATGGACCTGCCCGAGACCACCGTCGAGAACCGCATCGTGCGCGGTCGCCGCATGCTTCGCGAGCAGGCCGCCGCGGATCTCGGCCTGACCCCACCCCCACCGGGCGAGCGGGGCGACCCGATCGATCCGGACTCGCTGCTTCAGTGACCAGCATCCCACTCCCGTACGCGAACCCCACGCCATGACCGAGCACCGCACCGACATCCTCATCAGCCGCATCCTCGATCGCATCGAGACGCCGGCGGAATGGGCCGAGTTCCGGGCACTCGCGGCCCGGGAGCCGAGCGCCTGGGAACTGCTCGCAGAGGCCCAGCGCGACAACGAGCGGCTTCAGCGGCTCGCGATCAGCGCGTCGCGCATCGCCGAGAGCGTCGATCTCCCCGGCACCGACTCGCGCGACGACGCTGCGGTCGACACGCGCCGATTCTCGCTGCGTCGCACCTTCTCCTCCGGTCTCGGATGGGCGGTGGCCGCGGCGGTGATTCTCGCGTGGGTCACCTCCGGTCCGTTCGCGCCGATGGGATCGCCCTTCGGTCCGCGCTCGAACGGCGGCAGCGGCGTGCAGTCCGCAGGACTCCTCACCTCCGACGCGGCGTGGAACCAGTATCTCGACCAGAGCGATGCCGAGGGCACGCTCGTCGGCGAGATCGAGCCGAAGGTGCTCATCGGCACCCGCGAGCGCTCCGACGGACAGCTCGAAGTCACCTTCATCCGACAGGTCATCGAGCGCCGCACCGTGCCCGCTCTCGTGCGGCCCACCTACGACGAGCAGGGTCGCGTGACCCCGATCCTCGTGCGGCCCACGCAGCGCGGCGCGTTCTGATCAGCCCCCGAACCACCGATCGCTCGCCTCCGAACGAGACGCGAGCCCCGACGCCACAACCGACGCCACACCCGACGAACGAAAGGACATTCGCCATGCTCTTCCACACCCTCCGATCCGCCCACCCGACCGTCCTGCCCACGATGGGCCCTTCCCGATCCGCTCTCGTCGCCTGCGGCGCGCTCCTTGGCGGCATGCTCGTCGCCGCGCCCGCCCTGGGCATGCCGCAGGCTCGAACGACGACGAGCGCCCAGTCTGGCGGCTCATCGACCACGGAGACCTCCGAGAGCTCGAGCTACTCCGACGGCTCGCTCACCGTGAAGGTCACGAAGCACTCGAAGCGCTGGACGGACGAAGAGGGCAAGGAACGGAGCGAGGATCGGTCTGAGGTCCGCGCCACGCTGGACGGCAAGGAAGTGCCCGCGGATCGCATTCGCGTCACCGGCGACCGCATCGAGATTCTCGACGCGTCGGGCGAGGTCATCCGGACCGCTCCCGCTCCGCAGGCCGGCGGCGCCACTCGTGCGATCGCCAGGGCGGGAGGCTCCGCCGGAGGTCATTCCCGCGCCCTCGCGCGGAGCGGAGGCTCAGCGCAAGGGAACGCCACCTCGGGCGCGATCAGAACGACCTCGGCGGACGCTCCGAAGGTCATGCTCGGCGTCACGATGGAGACGCCCGATGAGGGCGTCGCGCAGCAGCTCAAGCTCGCGCCGAGCGAGGCGACGATCATCATGAGCGTCACCCCCGATCTGCCCGCCGCGAAGGCCGGCCTCAAGCGGCACGATGTGATCGTCTCCGTGGACGGATCGAAGCCCGCAAGCCCACAGCGCATCCGCGAGGTGATGCGCTCCAAGGAGCCGGGATCGACGATGAAGCTCGGTGTCGTGAGCGGCGGCGAGTCGCGCGAGCTCACCGTCACGCTCGAGCCGTGGGACGCGGAGCGTCTGGGGCTGGGTGGCCAGTTCGCGACGATGACGCTCGACACGGGACTGCCCCCTGGGATCGTTGACCCGAAGATGCAGGAGCAGATCGACGCGATGATGCAGCAGTTCCGGATCCAGTTCGAGGGCCTTGACCTGAACGACCCCGACGCGATCATCGATCGCTACTTCACCTTCGTGCCGGGTGGCGACGGCCGCACGCTGACCTTTGTGCTGCCCGGCGATCCGAATGGACAGCCGATGACCGTCGGCCCCGCGACCACGACGCCCGGTGGGGCAGCCGGCCTGGCGCCGACGGCAGCGCCGAGCTCGACCGACGAACGCATCCGCCAGCTTGAGGATCGCATCGAGCGACTGAACGAGACGATCCGCCTGCTCGAGGAGCGGCTGAAGGCGAGCGAGCCGAAGCGCTGACCGCCTCAGGCCCACCCCTCCGACCATCCCTCCGCCGCCGCCCGTACCCCGGGCGGCGGCGTTGTTCTCGGAGCGTCGCTCCGCATCGGGGCGTTCGCGACGGGAACTCGCTGCGGACGCCCGATGCGCCGTTCGCACTCCGGAGAACCCGACGAGCGTTCCAGCGAAGGCATTCACTCGGCCGCGGCAGACGATAACCTTCGCTATCGGGCTCACCTCCCCGAGTCGCCTCGCCGATTGCTTCACCGTGCGTCTCCCCCGCTTCCATCGCATGCTCATTGCCCTCGTCCTCGCGGCGTGGATGCCGTGGTGCCTCTGCGCGTGGGCCCCGAATGTCTGCGGCGCGGCCCAGCTCGCCGACGCCCCACTCGGCACGGCAGGGACCGCGGGAGGCGAGGCGTCCTGCTGCACGAGCGGATGCTGCGACGAAGGAGCCGACGAGGATCCCTCCGCTCCGACCGGGAAGCGCTGCGACACCTGCCCGTCGGCGTGCTGCGCGCCGAAGTTCCATGTCGTCCACGAACTGCCCGATGTGCCCTGCGATGGCGTCGGGCTGCTGCTGCCGATCGATCTGCAGTCTCCGTGCTTCGTCGGTCCGATGACATCCGACGAGAGCCTTGCCGTCGTCTCGCGATGGCCGCCGGGGCGCCCACCGGGTCGCTCCTCGGACGGGCGGAGCGTGCTGCTTCGCTCTTCCGTCCTTCGGACCTGATGCCGTGACCTTCGACCGCTCGGCGGCCTCGCCGCCCGAGCGTGCTGTCGCATGCGTCCGCCATCATCCGAAGGAACCTCATGCCACGACGACCTTTCCCGCTACCGGCGATCGCCGGCCTCGCGGCGACGACCCTTCTCGCAGGGTGCGCCTCAACCGATCCGGCACCTGACATCGCAACGGCCGAGCGCACCGTGCTCGAGCGCACCGGCGCGTCACCGTACTGGCATGCCTCCTGGTCCGATCCCGCCGATTGGGATCCTGCCGCCGGCGAGCCGATCTCCGCCGATCGCGCCGTGGCGATCGCCCTGCGCCGCAATCCGACGCTGCGCGAGAGCGTGAGCGCGATCGCGGTCGCCCGTGCGGCGCTCGCCCAGGCCGAAACGCCGCCGAATCCCGTGGTGAGCTTCGCCTATGGCGCGCCGACCGACGGCGGCGCGGGATCGATGATCACCGCGAGCGTGATGATGCAGCTCGGTTGGCTGCTGAGCCGACCGCATGAGGTGGCGGCGGCCGACGCGAGGCTGCGTGCGGATTCGCTGCGGGCCGCCGATGCGGCGCTCGCCCTGATCGCGGAGGTGCGGATCGCACACGCCCGAGTGGTCGCCAACGAGGAACGTGAGGCCGAAGCGGTGCGGATGACCGAAGCGCTTCACGCGGTCCGCGCACTCGTCGCGGAACGCCACGCGGCCGGCGTGGCGAGCGCGGCGGAATGGCGCATGGCGGAGGACCGCGCGATCGCGGCGGAGCGCGAGCGCACGATGGCGTCGGCCGAGCGCCATCACGCCCAGATCGCGCTGCTCGAGCTCCTCGCGATGAGCGACGCGAGCGTCGCATGGCGGAGCGACGGGGCGTGGCCGGCGCTCGCACTGCACGGCGACGAGGCCGAGCGGGCGGCCGATGCGCCGTCGCGCCGACTCGATGTCGCGGCCCTCGCGATCGACACGCTGGCGGCCGACGCCCGCGCCCGCCGCGCCGGACTCGCGTCGCTTCCCGAGCTTGACCTGGGCGTGATGGACGAGCGATCGATGGAGGGCGACGAGACGCTCGGACCGTCGATCACCGCATCGATCCCGATCGTCGATTCGGGCGACGCCGCCACCGCCCTCGCGCGAGCCGAGTGTGAGGGATCGCGGCTTGCCCTCGCGCGGCGCACGCACGCGGCGCGGGCCGAGGCCCGCGTGGCCGCGGCCGCATGGGAGGCGGGCGAGCGGGCGTGGCGCGAAGGCTCTGCGCCGCACTCGCCGAGCGCGAGAGCGAGGCCCAGCGCGAGGCGGTGACCCGCGGGATCGTCGACCGCGTTGCGGAACGAGAGGCCCACGCGATGGCCGCCGAGCGGCGCATGGCGGCCCTTCTCGACCGGCTCGCCGCGACCGAAGCCGCGATCCGCTTCGAACGGAGCGTCGGAGGTCGTCCCGCAACGCCGCTGCCGCCCGACGCGCAGCAGGCACGAGCCGCACACGGTGGCGGCGAAGGAGGCCTCCGATGAGCGAGTTTCTGGCGACATTCGGCCACAGTCGCGGCGCGGCCATCCCGATGCCGCGGCGCTCGTGGCGCACGCGCGTGGCGCTTCCCGCCGCCATCCTCCTCCTGAGCGCCGGACTCGTCGGCGGAGCGGCGTGGAACGCCTTCGCGCCGGCGACCGAGGTCGAAGGCACCGCGGTCGTCCTCGCGGCGCTCACCCACGCGGAGGATCACGATGCGCACGGCGCATCGAGCGCGGAGGCCGTCGCGGGCGGCCCCAGCGTCCAGGCGGCCGGGTGGATCGAGCCGTCGCCCTATCCGATCTTCGCGACCGCGCTCGCCGAAGGCGTCATCGAGGAGATTCTCGTCCTCGAGGGCGATCGGGTGTCGAAGGGCCAGGTCCTCGCGCGGCTCGTGAGCGCCGACGCGACCATCGCCGCCGCGCGGGCTCGCGCCGAGCTGGCGAAGGCCGACGCCGAGCTGATCGGCGCGCAGGCGCGCATCGCCTCCCTCGTCGAACGCGATCGCGCGGTCGCGGTCGCCGAGGCTCGCGCGGGAGCGGCCCGGGCGGCGCTCGACGGGTTCAGCGCCGACATCGCCGCCGCCGAGGCGTCGCTTCGCGAGATCGAGGACGAGCTTGCCCGCAAGCGTCCGCTCGTCGAGAGCGGCGCGGTGTCGGCCGCGGAGATCGCGCGACTTGGATTCCGGCTCGACGCGCAGCGCGCCCTGATCGCGGCGCTGCCCGCCCGACGGAGCGCGCTCGAGGCGGCCGTCGCCGAAGCCGACGCCGAGACGACCGCCGCTCGGCGGGCGCGGGAGCTCCTCGTCGATGAGCGCGCCGCCGTCGCGCTTGCGGAAGGCGAACGGGCGATCGCCCGCGCGAACCTCGAGGAAGCCGAGCTGCGCGTCGCCCGAAGCGAGATTCGCAGTCCCGCCGACGGCGTCGTGCTCGCGCGGCTCGTCGCGCCGGGCATGATGGTCTCGCCGTCGGGCTCGAGCGCCGAGGGCGGCCGCATCGTCTCGCTCTACGAACCCACGCGGCTGCAGATCAGGGCCGATGTGCCGAACGCGGACATCGCGCTCGTTGGCGTCGGCCAACCGGTCGAGGTGCAGGTCGAGGCCCTGCCGAACGCCCGCATCCGCGGCGAGGTGCTGCGCCTCACCGCCCAGGCGGACATCGCGAAGAACACCGTGCAGGTGAAGGTACGGATCATCGATCCGCCCCCTGAACTTCGTCCCGAGATGCTCTGCCGCGTCCGGATCGGCGGCGGACGGGCCGCCGGCGAAGGCCCCGCGCCCGCCCAAAGCGCGCGACAGCGCGTCTTCGCCCCGCGCTCGCTCCTCGACGGCACGACGGCGCTCGTCGCCGACGCGCCGCGCGACGGACTCGCCCGCGCCGCGGCGCGGACGGTCACGCTCGGCGACGAGGAACGCGACGGCTGGATCGAGATCATCGATGGCCTGCGGCCCGGCGATGTGCTCGTCGATCCGCGGGTGGTCGGCGACGGCGAGCGGATCCGCGTCACGACGCGGCGCAGCGACGCGGGAGGCGCGTCATGAACGACCGGGCCTTCATTCGCTGTCGGGCGCTCACCCGCACCTACCGGCGCGGCGAGGTCGAGATCACCCCGCTTCGCGACCTCGATCTCGACATCGAGCGCGGCGACTTCCTCGCGCTCATGGGGCCTTCCGGATCGGGCAAGACGACGCTCCTGAACCTCCTCGGGGGCATCGACCGACCGACCGCCGGAACGCTTCACATCGACGACGAGGCCGTCCACGCTCTCTCGCGATCGGCCCTCGCCTCGTGGCGCGGCAGAACGATCGGCACGATCTTCCAGCTCTACAACCTCGTGCCGGTCCTCACGGCCTACGAGAATGTCGAGCTGCCGCTCCTCCTCCATCCGCTCGCGCGGCGCGAGCGGCACCGGCGCGTCGCCGCGGCGCTCGACCTCGTCGGCCTCGCCGACCGACATGACCACTTCCCGCGGCAGCTGTCGGGCGGACAGGAGCAGCGCGTGGCGATCGCCCGCGCGGTCGTGACCGACCCGAAGCTGCTCCTGGCCGACGAGCCCACCGGGGACCTCGATCGCGAGAGCGCCGGACAGGTGATGGATCTCATCGGTCGCCTGAACGGCGAGCTCGGGAAGACGGTCGTCATGGTGACCCATGACGCGAAGATCGCGGCCCGCGCCCGGCACACGCTGGTGCTCGAGAAGGGCAAGCTCATCGAGGAGCCGCAGCCATGAGCGCATTCCTGCGGCTGCTGCCGCTGGTTCTCCGGCAGCTCACGCGCCGTCCGGTGCGCACCGCGCTCACCGCCGCCGGCGTGGCCGTGGCGACCTTCCTCTTCGTCTCGGTGCGGGCGATGGAGAGCGGCGTGCGCGAGGCGACCGAGGCCCGCGCGTCGGACACGACGCTCATCGTCTATCGCGCGAACCGCTTCTGCCCCTTCACGAGCCAGCTTCCGCAGCACTATGTCGAGCGCCTGCGCCGGATACCCGGCGTCACGAAGGCGGTTCCGATGCGGATCGTCGTGAACAACTGCCGCGCCTCGCTCGATGTCATCACCTTCCGCGGCGTGCCGGAGGAGTCCTTCGCCGAGGAGGTGATGCCCTCGCTGCGGCTCACCGCTGGTTCGCTTGAGGAATGGGAGCGGCGCGGCGACGGGGCGATGGTCGGGAGCGCGCTCGCGGAGCGGCGCGGCGTCGGCGTCGGCGACCGGCTGAGCGGCGCCGGCATCGATGTCCATGTCGCGGGCATCGTCGAGAGCGACGAGCCGCAGGACCGCAATGTCGCCTATGTGCACTTGCCCTTCCTGCAGGAGGCGTCCCGTGCCCTCGTGGGCGGCGGCGCTGGCGGTGCGGGCACGATCGTCACGCAGTTCAGCGTCTCGGTCAGCGATCCCGCGCGGCTCGACGAGATCGCGACGGCGATCGATGCGGAGTTCGCCCGCGATCCGGCGCCGACGAGCACGAAGCCCGAGCGGGCCTTCGTGGCCCGCGCGGCGAAGGACATCGTGGAAGTCACGGGTTTCGCCCGTTGGCTCGGCCTCGGCGCCCTCGTCGCCGTCTTTGCCCTCGTCGCCAACGCGATCGCGCTCGGCATGCAGGACCGCGTGCGGGACATCGCGATCCTCCAGACGCTCGGCTTCCGCCCCGGTCTCGTCACGACGCTCGTGATCGTCGAGGGGATCCTGCTCGGCGCCGTCGGCGGACTGATCGGAGCGGGCGGCGCCTGGACGGCGCTCCGCATCGGACGGTTCAGCCTCGCGACGGAGGGCGTCAACATCGAGTTCGCCGCGACCCTCGGCGTCTTCTCGGTCGGCTGGCTCGCCGCCCTCGCGATCGGCGGACTCGCGAGCGTCCTCCCTGCGTGGCGCGCCGGGCGCAGCGAGATCGTCACCAGCCTGAGGGCCGCATGACCATGTTGCCCTTCGACTATGCGATCCGCAACCTCGGCCGCTCGCCGCTTCGGCTGGCGCTGAGCGTCGGCGGCGCGGCGCTCGTCGCGCTGCTCGCCCTGACCGGCGCGGGATTCGTGCGCGGCATGAACGAGGCCCTCGGCACGAGCGGTCGCGAGGACAACGTCATGCTCCTCGGCGCGGGAAGCGAGGAGAGCGTCGAGCGCAGCGAGATCGCGCCGCAGGTCGGTGAGATCGTCGCCGCCGATGTCGATGGCATCGCCAGCGCGATGGGCGTTCCCTTCGTCTCGCCGCAGGTCCATGTCGCGCTGCCGATCGGCGGCCCGACCGGCACAATCGCCCTCTTCCGCGGCATCACCGCAACGGCGTTCCTGGTCCATCCGCAGGTCCGCGTCGTCGAGGGCCGCGCGCCCGATCCGGGCACCGACGAGATCGCCGTCGGACGCGAGATGGCCACCACCCTCGCCCGCGCCGGACTGCCGCACCGGATCGGCGAGTCGCTCGACCTCGACGGTCGCTCGCTGCCGATCGTTGGGCATCTCGCGGCGCCGGGCACGGTCTTCGAGGGCGAGATCTGGATGAGTCTCCAGTCGCTCAAGATCGCGATGCAGCGGACGACCGA
The DNA here is from genome assembly GCA_964395845.1 of uncultured Isosphaeraceae bacterium. Taxonomy (GTDB): domain Bacteria; phylum Planctomycetota; class Phycisphaerae; order Phycisphaerales; family SM1A02; genus JAEUIT01. The sequence continues at coordinate 67,361 of CAYNCG010000001.1, forward strand.
CTCCTGCGTCATCGTCGGCCTCGCCCCCGAGGGCGACATCGGCGATCTCGATGCGCTCACCGCGACGCGCATCGATCTCGAGCTCGTCGCCCTGCGGGAGAGCGACTACTTCGCGGCGCTCGGCCGATTTCTCGCGCCGGTCCGCTGGCTCGTGATCGCCACCGCGCTCCTCATCGGGTTCGGGGGGCTTCTCGGCGGCATCATCGTCATGGACGCCGCGTTCGCCTCACGGGTCCGCGAGCTTGGAACGCTGCAGGCGCTTGGCTTCCGGCGACGCACGATTCTCTGGTCCTTCGTCCAGGAGTCGATGCTCGCCTCGCTGGCCGGCGGACTTCTCGCGATCGGCCTCGCGCTTCTCCTCATCGACGGGGCGAGCGTCCGCTCCAGCATGGGCGCGTTCGCGGTCCGCATCGATCTCCCGACCATCGGCATCGGTCTCGTCGCGGGCCTCGCGCTTGGCCTCATCGGCGCCCTCATTCCCGCACTTCGCTGTCTTCGCCTCGAGATTCCCACCGCGCTCAAGGCCTCGGCCTGAGGCGCCCGGCATCCACACCCACCCTTTGGAGTCACCATGATCCTCGCCTGCACCACGCTCTCGCTGCTTCTGCTCGCCTCGCCCATGACCGCTTCGCATGCCTCGCCCGCCGTGACGCTCGTCGCGGATGCGATTCCAGCCTCGCTCTTCAAGGCCGACAAGCCGAAGGACGCGAAGGACCTGCGCGAGACGAAGGCGGCCGCCCAGAAGGGGGAGATCAAGAAGGGCGACAGCATCACGATCCGCGGCCGCATCGGCGGACGCGCCGCCCCGTTCGTCAAGGGGCGCTCGATCTTCCTCCTCGCCGACGCCCGTCTCGTCGCCTGCAACGAGAAGCCCGGCGACACCTGCAAGGTGCCGTGGGACTTCTGCTGCGAGACGCCGGAGTCGCTCAAGGCGAATACCGCATCGATCCAGATCCTCGGCGCCGACGGCAAGCCGCTGAAGGTGTCGGCCGAGGGAGCGGGCGGGATGAAGCCCCTCTCGAAGGTGACGATCGTCGGCACCGTCGCGGAGGTCTCGAAGGAGGGGGCATTCCTCATCACCGCGACCGCGATCCATGTCGAGTGATCCGCGCGGGCCCGCTGCGGCGAAGCCGATACGCTGAAGCGATGCATCTGCTCGGCATCGATCTCGGCACATCGGGCACGAAGGCGATCGCGATCGACCGCGACGGACGCGTCGTGGCCAGCGCGACCCGCGGCCATCCCGTCTCCGTCCCCCGGCCGGGCTGGTCGGAGCAGGATCCCGAGACCTGGTGGACCTCGACGGTCGAGGCGGTCCGCGCGGTGCTCGCGGCGATCCCGGGCGGCGGCGAGAGCGTCGCGGGCATCGGTCTCTCGGGACAGATGCACGGGCTCGTGATGATCGACGCCGAAGGGGAGACGCTCCGGCCCTGCATCCTCTGGAACGACCAGCGCTCCGCCCCGCAGTGCGCGCGGATCGAGCGCGAGCTCGGACTGCCCTTCCTCATCGAGCAGATCGGGAACCGCTGGCTGCCCGGCTTCACGGCGCCGAAGATCCTCTGGTGCCGCGAGCACGAGCCGGACCTCGAGCGACGGGCCCGCACGCATCTTCTGCCCAAGGATTGGCTGCGCTTTCGCATGTCCGGCACGCGGGCGACCGAGGTCTCGGACGCATCCGGCACCGCCCTCTTCGACTGCGGTCGGCGCACCTGGTCGACGCGCATGGCCGAGGCCGTCGGCATCGATCCGACGACGCTGCCGAGCTGCGCCGAGTCGTGGGTGCCGACCGCGATCGTGCGCCCGTCCGCTGCGGCCGCCCTCGGCGTGCGCGCGGGCACGCCGATCGTCGGCGGCGCCGGCGACCAGGCGGCGGCGGCGCTCGGATCGGGCATCGTGCGGGAAGGCGCGATCGGCGTGACGATCGGAACCTCGGGCGTTGCGTTCGCGACCTGCGACGCGTGGCGTCCCGCGCCGCGCGGCGAGGCGCACGCCTTCTGCCATGCCGTGCCGGGCCGTTGGCACCTCATGGGCGTCATGCTGAGCTGCGGCGGCAGCCTTCGCTGGTATCGCGACGCCTTCCGGTTCCCGCCGGGTGACGAGGGCTACGGGGCGATTCTCGCCGAAGCCGCGCGCTCCACCGCCGGCGCACGCGGCATCGCGTTTCTGCCCTATCTCTCCGGCGAGCGCTGCCCGCATCCCGACCCGGAGGTGCGCGGCGCGCTCATCGGCCTCGACGGTACGCACGGCCGCGAGGAGATCAGCCGGGCGGTGGTCGAAGGCATCACCTTCGGTCTGCGCGACAACATCGAGCTCATCCGCGCCCTGGGCGTGCGCGTCGACGAGGTCCGGCTCGCGGGCGGCGGCGCGCGGAGCGCGTTCTGGCGACAGCTCTGCGCGGACATCTTCGGCGCGCCGGTGCGCGTCGCGCGCTCGACGGGCGGCGAGGGAGGCGGCGCGCTCGGCGTCGCGCGGCTCGCGGGGGTCGGCGTCGGCCTCTGGAAGACCGTCGATGAGGCCTGCGCGGCCACGGCCGATGACCTCGAGGAATGGTCGCCGCGCGACACGGCGGCGTACCGCGCACCCTACGCCCGCTTCCGCGCCGCGTATCCGGCGGTCGCATCCCTCGGCGAACGCGGCTGACGCCGCGGCACCTCTGCGGTTCGTCGCCGGGCGCGCAGGAAAAAAGCGACCCGTCTGGTGACGGGTCGCTTTCCCTTTTCCCGGAGGTGTGGCCTCCGCCCTTACACTTGCGCTTCGCGCTTTCGCAACCGGTGACACTGGTTCATCGGTCGCAACACCTTCTGGGAGCCGCTGGTTCTCCTCCTCCGAGAACGAACTCCCCTCCAGCGCTTGGCCCGTGTAAGGTCCTCCATGAGATTCGTGCTTGCCTATACCCTCGGTGATGTCGGTTTCTGGATCCTGACCGTCGCGGGCATGGCGGCGATCGGATGGGTCATGTGGCGGATCGTGCAGCGACAGGAAGCTCGCGATCCGGCGTTTCTCAAGAAGCTCGATGACGATGACGCGAGAGCCAGGGGCGAGTGACGACATCGTCAGCCCCCACCGTCTCGACCGCTTCGGCATTCGGGGCGGACGAGGACGCGACGCCCTGCCGTCCCCGCGACGCTGCTGCGGCGACCATCCTCTCGATTCGATTCCCGCGGCCGAAACGAATGGCTACGCGAGTGCCTTGGTGCGATTCTTGGATATCCACGCCTGGAGCGAGCGACCGGGGCACAGCGTCTGTGCATCAGGCCATTCGCGATGGGTGTAGACGCGCCTGGTGGGGACCCGGTACTTCGTCATGAGCGCCTTCACCTGGCGCGTGAGTCCCGCAAGCTGCTTCTCCGTCGGGTTCTGCTCCTCGAAATTCCCGAGGCACATGACGCCGATGTTGCCTTCATTCCTGTTCTTGACATGGGCGCCTTGATATCGAAGGCTGCGCCCTTCCCAGACTCGTCCTTCCCGATCGATGATGAAGTGGTATCCAATGTCCGCATATCCGCCACCCTTGGCGTTGCGGTGTCCGACCCGCACGCGCTCGATGCGGTATGCGGTCTCGTCGGGATCGGTCGCCATGAACGGCTCCCAACCCTCGTGGTGAATCGTGATGCTCCGAACCGGCAACATCGGATTGATGTCCCCGAGATCGGGTCCCCCCTTCGCCCAACGCGAGCGCGGAATGACGCCACCCGGCAGGAGCGGCTCCGGCTCGGCGCGGACGACCTGCTTCGGGGCCGCGGGCTTGGGAGTCGGCCGCGGCGCCGGTGGCAGATCGTCGTAGCGGCCGCCCGGAAACGCTCCACCGGGAAGCCCGGTTGATGCGCTCGCCGAGCCGCCGGTCGCCTCGGGCGTCGACGCGCAGCCGGCGAGCAGCAACGCGGAGACGGCGAGAAAGGATCGGCGGGCGATGGATGCGGAGTTCGCCTGCGCCTCGATCTCCTCTCCGACGCCGACATGCGGGGCACGCATGTGGTGCTCGGAAGCGATCTCGTGTGCTGCGTCCCTGTTGCTCATCGCGAGGCACATGTATCGGTCGGCAAGGGACTTCCGCCATTCATTTTTCCTGTCGATTTCTGCGCGAGCGCAGAAACGCGCTTCGGCGAACGCCGGTCGGGAGAACCCGAGTGTCGGCGGTCGTTCGGCAGCGCTCAGGCGCGCTCGCCGGCGCGAATCGAGACGAAGGCCCGCTGGAGGTTGCGGCCCGGGCAGAGCGTCTGGGCGCCGGGCCATTCGCGGTGGCTGAAGACCCGCGTCCACGGCACGGAGTAGTAGGCGCAGACCGCCCGAAGATGGTCGCGGAGGGCGCGGAGCTGGGCCGTCGTCGGCTCCTGGATCTCGAAGTTGCCCATCACGAGGATTCCGACATTGCCCTCGTTGCGGTCCTTGACATGGGCCCCCTGCCATCGCAGGTCGCGCCCCTGCCAGACGACGCCGGCGCGGTCAATGACGAAGTGGTAGCCGATGTCGCCCCAGCCCTTGCCGCGGTGGCCGACGCGGTAGAGCTCGATGCGATCCGCCATCGCCGGCCGCGCGGTCCCCGTCTCGAGCCGGTCCAGACCGTCGTGATGGACGGTCACATAGCGCACCGGCAGCATGGGGTTCATGAGCGACGGTTCGGGCTCGCCGCGCGCCCACGCGGCCCGGGCGATGACGCCGGGAAAGGGCGAGGGAGCGACGGGCACGCTCGGCGCCCGCGAGGGCTCGACGCGCGGCGACGGGAGCGTTGCGGCGCCGCCGAACTCGCCGCTCGGCAGCGGGCGACGGGAGCGTTCGCTTCCGGCGCACCCGGTGAGCGCGATGGCCGCGGCGCCCATCGACGCCGCGACGAATGCCCGGCGCGTCCGCAGGTCATCTGCTCCGATCGAATCGCTCGTCGGGGGTGCGTGCTCGCTCGGCTCCGCGGTGCTCATCGCGTCGGACATCGGTCGTTCCGGGGTACGGACGGGGCATCCGCCGTTGCCCGCGCGACGAGTCGTCGCCGGCGGCGTCGGGTGAGCCCCGAGTATACGGCGCGCCGCCGCCGGCGCTCGGTGGTCGGAGGCGATCCGAGGCGGTCGGCGGGAGCGGGAAATGCTGCGATTTGCTACACTTCCCGCCTCGGCGAAACCTGTTCGGAGTCGCCCCCCGAACGCCAGGCGCGACGATCGCCGACCTCATTCGAGCACCCATGCCGCAGCCCCCGGAGTCGACGCCTCAACCCTCTCCCGACTCCTCCGCGGGCTCTGGTGGAGCCAACCCGTCCATGGCCTCAGGCAGCAACGGCGTGACCGCCCCCTCGACTCCAGCCTCTCCGACCGCCGCGACCGCCCCGATCGCGAGCGGGTCGATCAACGGCCTCACCCCGGTCACCGGGACCTACACCTCGGACTCGATCCAGGTCCTTGAGGGCCTTGAGGCGATCCGGAAGCGGCCGGGCATGTATGTCGGCGGCACCGGCCTGAACGCCCTCCACCACCTGGTCTACGAGTGCGTGGACAACGCGATCGACGAGGTCATGGCGGGCCACGCGACGACCGTGACCGTCCGCATCGGCGTGGACGGCTCCTGCACCGTGACCGACGACGGGCGCGGCATGCCCGTCGACCCGATGAAGCACGAGAATCCGACGATCAACGGCCGCCCGGCGGTCGAGGTGATCCTGACCGAGGTGCACGCCGGCGGCAAGTTCGGCGACAACGCCTACAAGGTCTCCGGCGGCCTCCACGGCGTCGGCGTGAAGTGCGTCAACGCCCTCAGCGACTGGACGGAGGTCGAGGTGTGGCGGGCGGGAACGACCCACCTGATCGGCTTCTCGCGCGGCAAGGTCACGAAGCCGCTGCATGTGACGAGCGAAGGCGGCGACCCTGCGAAGAAGGGCACGCGCATTTCCTTCCTGCCCGACACCGAGATCTTCCCTGACATCGTCTTCCGCTACGAGACGCTCGAGCACCGCCTCCGCGAGCTCGCGTACCTCAACAGCGGCGTCACGATCCGCTTCATCGACGATCGCGTCGATGCGAGCGGCAACCGGCGCTCGGTCACCTTTCACGACGAGAACGGCCTCGCCGCCTATGTCGCCCACCTGAACGCAGCCAAGGCTGCCGACGGTCCGGTCATCGCCTTCGTCGCCGAGGATCCGGTGACCAACCTGCGGGCCGAAGTGGCCATGCAGTACACCGACGCGATGAACGAGAATGTCCTTGCCTTCGGCAACAACATTTTCAATCCCGACGGCGGCACCCACCTCCAGGGCTTCAAGACCGCCCTCACGCGCACGATCAACGGCTACGCGAAGTCCCACGGACTGCTGAAGGATCTCACGCCCTCGGGCGATGACCTCCGCGAGGGTCTCACGGCGATCGTCTCGGTGAAGCTGCCCAATCCGCAGTTCAACAACCAGACGAAGGAAAAGCTGCTCAACGCCGAGGTCGAGGGATTCGTCTCGAGCGTCACCGGCGAGAAGCTCTCCGCGTGGCTCGAGGAGCACCCCAAGGAGGCGAAGCGCGTCTGCGAGCGGGCGGTCCTCGCCGCCGAGGCCCGCGAGGCGGCCCGCAAGGCCCGCGAGCTCATCAAGCGCAAGGGGTCGCTCGACTCCGGCGGCATGCCGCACAAGCTGGCGGACTGCTCCTCGGAGGATGTCGAGAAGACCGAGATGTTCATCGTCGAGGGTGACTCGGCAGGCGGTTCGGCCAAGGGCGGTCGCGACCATGTCACGCAGGCGATCCTTCCGCTCCGCGGCAAGCTTCTCAATGTCGAGAAGGCCCGGCTCGACAAGGTCCTCGGCTTCGAGGAGATCCGCACGCTGATCCAGGCGCTCCAGTGCGGCATCGGCGACGATTTCGACATCTCCAAGCTTCGCTACGGCCGCGTCGTCATCATGACCGACGCCGATGTCGACGGCTCGCACATCCGCACCCTGCTCCTCACCTTCTTCTTCCGCCAGATGCCCGAGCTGGTCAAGCGCGGAAAGATCTTCATCGCCCAGCCGCCGCTCTATCAGATCGCCCGCGGCAGCGGCAAGCGAAAGGACATTCGATATGTCCTCAACGACCGCGCCATGAGCGATACGCTCGTCGAGCTCGCCCTGAAGTATGCGAAGCTCACCGTGCGCAACGAGAAGGGCCAGCCGGCCCATGTGATCGAGGGCGCGCCGCTCCGCCGACTCGTCCAGACCCTGCACCGGCTCGACGAGCTGATCGTCGTCTCGCAGCGCCGCGGCATTCCGTTCACGCGCCTCCTCGAGAGTCGCGCCGCGGATCCGACCGGCGATCGGCGTCTCCCCATCTGGCATCTCGCGTGGCAGGAGGGCGACGAGCTCTTCTGGACGGAGCAGGATGCCCGCGACGCCGTCACCCGCCTGAAGCTCGTCCTCGACGACGATCCCGCATCCGCGGTCGCCAGCGCGCCGCGCAATCGCATCGCGACGCTGCGCGAACTGCACGAGAACCGCGAGCTCGAGCGGCTCTTCCGGGAGATCGCGGTGCATCACCTCCGCATCGAGGATTGGGCGACGGTGCAGGAGGAGTCGGTCACCGGCGAGAAGCTGCCGACGCGCTACGCATGGCTCGTCGAGGGCGCCGCGAAGGCGAGGCCGAAGGACGAGGAAGGCGACGGCGCGGAGAGCGCAGACGCCGAGGCCGCCGGACAGGAGAACGGCGCGTCGTCGAAGCAGGTCGAGCTGGTGGAAGCCCCGAGCATCCCGTCGATCCTCCGCACGCTGCACGAGGTCGGCCGCCGCGGCATCGAGGTCAAGCGCTTCAAGGGTCTCGGCGAGATGGACGCCGAGCAACTGTGGGACACGACGATGGACCCGAAGAACCGCACCTTCCTGCGGGTCTCGTGGGACTCGGCCAGCGAGGCCGACGCGCTCTTCGCCACGCTGATGGGCGAGAATGTCGAGCAGCGCCGCGCGTATATTGAAAAGCACGCGATCGAGGTCAAGAACCTGGACGTGTAAGCGCGCTCAGAGACCTCGATCGCTGAGGGGAGAAACACGCGATCGAGGTCAAGAATCTGGATGTGTAAGCGCGCTCAGAAACCTCGGCGCGTCAGCAAGGCATCATCCCACGACGACAAATGCGAGCCGATCCTCCGGGCTCCAGCGATGCGCGTCATCGGCGCAGTAGCCGCGGAGCCAGCGTTCGCCTGCGATGCGGCGCAGATAGAAGCCTCGGGGGACGCTGGCGTCGGCAGAGAGCGGCGTCATCACAACGGTGATCGAGCCGGGCGGCGCACGGCCGGTGGATGGTGCCGCGTCGGACTCCTCCTCATCGCTGAGAAGCAGCCGCAGGCGCGGGCCGAGTTCCGGCGGTCCCGGCGCAAGCCCGCGCACGCGGGCTGCGTCAAGGATCGCCGGCATCGTCGCGCCGTCCGGCAGGCCGAGGGCGGCGACGGAGATGACGCTCACCGCAAGGGCTCGCTCCGTCGCTTCGCACGCGAACGCAGGGAGCGCGAACAGCCGCGTTGCGTGGGCGTTCATGCGAATACGCGCGGCGAGGAGCGCTGCGAGCAGCCCATCTCGGTCGAGTCCTCCGACGGTCACCCGCCAGACCTCGCCTGACTCGTCATCGCGCCGCATGATCGGACCTTGCACGCGGTGATTCTCGCATTTTCGCGACCTTGGTGGCGCGGCGATCGCGTTCGGGCACTACATTCCAGACCGCTCCGGGCACATCGCGCCCGATGCCCACGGGAGAGAACTTGCATGATCCGGACCTTCGCAGCCCTCATGGGCGCAGCGTGTGTGATGTCGTCGGCCTCGGCCGACCTGCTCGTCTTCAGCGGATTCGGCGACACCTCGCTGCTTGACCTCAACGCGTCGGCGACGACGGTCCGAACCGGCGATGGCACCGTCCTGCGGCTCACCGCGGCGCAGGCCGGCCAGTCGGGCAGCGCCTTCTCGCTGGCGACTGTCGACGCGACGAGTTTCAGTACGCATTTCCGCTTCCGGATCACCTCGCCGGGAGGAGCGATCTTCGACTGCAACGCCGAGTCCGGCGCGGACGGCATCGTGTTCGCGGTGCAGTCGATCAGCTCGAGCGTCGGTGGATCGGGGGCCGGAATCGGATATCAGGGAATCGACCGAAGCGTCGGTGTGGAGTTCGACACCTGGTGTAACGCCGCGAACAACGATCCGAGCTCCAATCACATCGCGATCGACATCAACGGCAACACCGACCATGGTCCGACCGCTCCGTTCGCGGTCTCCGTCTCGCCGAACTTCGACAACGGCGAACTCTGGTATGCATGGATTGACTACGACGGCACGACCCTGCGGGCCTATCTCAACCAGTCGCCCGTTCAGCCGTTCCAGCCGATCGTCACCCGCGAGATCGATCTCGTCGCGACACTTCAGCAGGCAACCGGCTATGTCGGCTTCACCTCCGCGACCGGCGCCGCGTGGGGCAACCACGACATCGTCTACTGGGAGTACACCCCCTTCAGCCCGGTCTGCATCGGGGACTTCGACGGGAACGGACAGGTTGACGGTGCCGACCTCGGCGTCCTCCTCGGATCGTGGGGGACGAACCTCGCGGCGTTCGACCTGAACGGCGACACCCTGGTCGACGGTCAGGATGTCGGTGTCTTCCTCGGAAACTGGGGCCGCTGCCCGGGATGACGCCCGCGATGTCCGTGATCTGCCCTTCATGAGGCCGCCGACGCAGCTCGACTGGACTTTGGAACGAATCGGTCCGATACTCGGATTTCCCGCCGACTCATCCGTCATGCGTCCGAGCGACTCGCCATTTCTCCGCCTGCTCCTCGCCCTGTGCGTCATCGCCCAGGTCGCGACGGTGTTCCTGCGGAGCGGCGATCGCGTGCTCTGCTTCGGCGGGCCGGAGCTGTTCAGCAAGGAATGCTCGGAGCGACTCGCCGCAGGCGGCGACCGTCACCAGCGGGATCACGCAGACCGACTTTGCCATCATCATGATCATGATCACGATCATGACGACCATCACGCGAGGCTGATCGACACGGCCCTGCCGCACGATCACGAGCATCCCTGCGATGGCTGCGTCGATGTTCGCATGCCCGATGATCCGACGCGAACGGACAAGAGCTGCGGCGTTCCCGCGATGCCGCCGCCCGCGATGATTGCCGTGATCGAGATTCCGATGGCGGCCCCGATCGAGGCCCATCGATATGGCCGAGCGATCGCGGAACGAGGCATACCTCCAGCCACGGGGCTGGCGGTGACGCGCCTGCGGGTGTGAATCGGGCGATGCGAAATCGACCGTCGGGTGGTCTCACGCGCTGGCGGCCCTGCTGATAGCCGAGACCTCCCGCATCCCGCACCGCATCTCGCCCTCCGGCGCCCCGTGTCGCGCCGGCCACACCCATGCTCATCGCATCATCGCCCCGACGAGGCCTACGGCCTCTCGCGGCCCTCGGGCTTGTCATCCTGACGCTTTCGCCGGGATGCGCTCGCTACGAGCGGCGCTCCATCGATCTCGCCGCGCACCACGCGGAGTTTCTCCTGCGGACGCCGCCGGCGCCCGACGCTGCGACACCGCCCTCCGCGGGCGCCTGCACCGTCGCCGACGCCGAGGTCATCGCGCTTCTCCTCAATCCGGCCCTGCGCGTTGCCCGCGCGGAGCTTGGCGTCGCCGAGGCATCCGCCCGCGAAGCCGGTCGCTGGGATGACCCGGTCCTCGAGGCGGATATCGCCCGGATTCTCGAGTCGGTCGCGGAGCCATGGGAGATCGCCGGCGCACTGCGGCTGACGCTCCCGATCTCGGGACGCCTCGAAGCCGAGCGGGCTCGGGCCGATGCCGCGCGGGATGCCGAACTGCTGCGCGTGCAGGGACTCGAGTGGGAGACGCGACTCGCGGTGCGCGAGGCCTTCGCCGAGCTCGTTGCCGCGCGCCGCCGCCGCGCCGAACTCACGGATGACATCCGCCGCGTCGATGCCGTGGTCGAGATCGTCGAGCGGCTCGAGCAATCCGGCGAGATCAGCCGCATCCAGTCGCGACTCTTCCGGATCGAGTCGGCGACGCGACGCGACCTCCTCCGCGGCGCGGAGCTCGCGGAGCGCGAGGGCGAGGTCGCACTCCGCTCGCTGCTTGGGCTTCCCGCTCGATCGTCAATCGCCTTCGCGGAGGACTTCCCGGATGCGTCGCGCCCGGACGACGAGACGCTCCGGAGTCGCTTCCCGCACGACGCTCCGGCCGTGCGCGTGGCACAGGCCGAATACGAGATCCATGAGCGAGCCCTCGATCTCGCCGTCCGCGAGCAGTACCCCGACCTCACGCTCGCGCCCGGGCTCAGCCGCGAGGGCGGCGAGGGCGTCTCGAACCGCGTCCTGCTCGGCGTGTCGCTGCCCATCCCGCTGCTGAACGGAAACGCCCAAGCGATCGCGGAGGCGACGGCCGCCCGCAGCGCTGCCGAGATGCGACTCCGCACGCTCATCGAGCGGCAGTCGAACGATCTCGAGCGTGCCCTGGCCCGTCGGGCCACGGCCATCGATCGGCGCGATCGCTTCGTGCAGGAGCTCGTTCCGCTCGTCGAGGCCCAGCTCGAAGACGCGCGCCGCATCGCCGAGCTCGGCGAGATCGACGCGCTGGTCCTGCTCGAGACGCTCAGCCGCCGCGCGGATGTGCGGCTCGCCCTCATCGACGCCGAACGCGAGGCCGTCGCCGCCGCAGCGGCGATCGATCGCATCATCGGACCGTCCATCGCCTCATCGGAGGTGCAGCCATGAACCCCCACACCACCCGTCGATCCTTCCCCCACCTCCGATGCGCGTTCGTCGCTCTCGCGGCGCTTCTCCTCATGCAATCCGGCTGCGAACCGGCCGACGGCAGCGCAGGCAAGCCGATGCATGACGAATCCGCCGTCGAGAAGACGGGGATCACGAATCGCATCGACATTCCGGCCCCGGTCCGCACCAACCTCGGGATCACCTTCGCCAAGGTCGAACCTCGCGCGGTCGCCCACACGCTTCGCGTGCCGGGCCGCTTCGAACTCGTTCCGACCGCGCGGCGCGAGTATCGCATGCCGCTCGCCGGACGCGTCGAGGTGCTGGTCGAGCAGTATCAGACGATCACCGCCGGACAGCCGCTCGTGCGGATCGACAGCGCCGGATGGCGCGAGATGCGGCAGGAGATCGAGGCCGTGCGGGCCAAGGTCTCGTCGATGGAGCCGCTGCGCGCCGCCCATCGCGTCCACGAGGAGAGTCTCGCGGAGAAGGTCAACATCTGGCGCGAGCGGATCGCCCAGTTGGAGGTGCTTCGCGAGGCCGGCGCGGGGAGCGCCGCCCAGCTCACCGAAGCCAAGGCGACGCTCAATGCGACGCAGGCCGATCTTGCGGATGTGATGGAGAAGGACGCGGCGCTCGAGGCGGAGGAGCGCGTCGCGCGGGCGACCCTCGCCGGACTCGAGGCTCGGCGCGAGGTCATGCTCCGCTCGATGCACGAGCTCGAGGACGGAACGCTTGAGCTTCGCAGCAGGGACGAGGGCGTCGTCGAGACGATCGATGTCGCCAGCGGCGCGGTGCCCGGCGAGAGCGATCGGGTGCTCGCGGTCATCCGCCCCGATCGCATCCGGCTGCGGGCCACGGCGCTCTAGGCCGATCTCGGTCGTCTCCGCGACGGCCTTGCCTGCCGCGTCGTCGCTCCCCCGGGCGGCACGATGCGCGACGCGACGCCGATGCAGGCGTCGCTCACGATCGATCTCTCGGGTGACGCCGAGGAGCGCACGATCGATCTCATCGCCGAGCCGGACGCCATCGTGACCTGGGCCCGCGCCGGGGTCTCGGCCCATCTCGAGATCACCCTCGACGGCGCGGTCGAGGAACTCGCGATCCCGCTCGCCTGCGTCGTCCGCGACGGCGTGACGCCCGTCATCTTCCGCCGGGATCCGGCGAATCCCGACAAGGTGATTCGACTCGAGGCCGATGTCGGCATCTCCGACGGACGGTGGATCGCGATCCTGAGCGGCGTCCGCGAGGGCGACGAGATCGTCCTCGCCGGCAACTATCAGTTGATGCTCGCATCGAGCGGCGCCGCGCCGAAGGGCGGTCACTTCCATTCCGACGGCACTTGGCACGAAGGGGAGCACTGACCGATGCTCGCCAAGCTCATCGCCCTTTCGATCCGCCACTCCTCGCTCGTCATCCTCTGCGCGGGGCTGATCCTCCTGCTCGCGGGCCTTCGCGTGAAGGACATGCCGGTCGATGTCTTTCCCGAGCTGAACGCGCCGACGGTCGTGATCATGACCGAGGCCGGCGGGCTCGCCGCCGACGAGGTCGAGCTCCATGTGACCTTTCCGATCGAGACCGCGGTCAACGGTCTCCCCGGCACGCGCCGCGTGCGCTCGGCGAGCGCCACCTCGCTCTCGATCGTCTGGGTCGAGTTCGACTGGGGGACCGACATCTACCGCGCCCGACAGCTCGTCAGCGAGCGGCTCTCCGCCGTGCGCGAGAGCCTGCCGCCCGACGCGCACGCCGAGATCACGCCGGTCACGAGCATCACCGGCGAGATCATGCTGCTCGCCCTGAGTTCGCCCGACGGCACCGCCAGTCCGCTTGAGCTGCGCTCCTTCGCAGAGTTCGAGCTGCGGAACCGGATCCTTGCCGTTCCCGGCGTCGCCCAGGTCGTCGCGATCGGCGGCGAGCTGCCGCAGTACCAGATCAACGCGAAGCCGGATCTGCTCGCCCTCTACGGCCTGACGATCGGCGATGTCGTCGAGGCGGCGCGCGGCGCGCACAGCACCGCGAGCGCCGGATACCTCGCCAATGTCGAAAACCTCGAGTTGCCGATCCGCCAGATGGCCCGCGTCACAAGTCTCGACGACATCCGCTCGACGCTCGTGCGCTACCATCACGGCGCTGCGGTGACGATCGGTCAGGTGGCCGAGGTCACGCTTGGCGCGGCGCCGCGCCGCGGCACCGCAGCCGATCGCGGCCTTCCCGCGGTCGTCCTGAGCGTGCAGAAGTCGCCCGGCACGAACACGCTCGAACTCACCCGCATCATCGACGGCGTGCTCGACGAGACGGTGAAGGCGATGCCGAAGGGCATGGAGCTCAACCGCGATCCCTTCCGGGCGGCGCGCTTCATCGAGCGCTCGGTCAACAATGTCGTTCGCGTGCTCGTCGAGGCGAGCGCGATCGTCGCCGTCATTCTCATTCTGTTCCTGCTGAATGTCCGGGCGACGATCGTGACCCTGACCGCCCTGCCGCTGTCGCTCGCGATCGCGCTTCTTCTCCTTTGGGCGTGGGGACTCTCGCTCAATGTCATGACGCTCGGCGGCCTGGCCGTGGCGATCGGCGAACTGGTCGACGACGCGATCATCGATGTCGAGAACGTGCTGCGGCGGCTTCGCGAGAACGCCACGCTGCCCGCCGACGCGCAGCGTTCGGTGGTCGATGTGATATACGACGCGAGCAACGAGATTCGCTCCTCCGTCGTCTTCGCCACGATCATCATCTGCATGGTCTTCGTGCCGCTGCTCTTCCTCCAGGGGCTCGAAGGCCGCTTCTTCCGTCCGCTCGGCATCGCCTACATCACATCGATCATCGCGTCGCTCGCGGTCGCGCTGACGGTCACGCCGGCGCTCTGTCGCTGGGTCTTCCGATCCTTCGGCGCGAGAAACGGCGCCGTCGAGTCGACCGCCCACGGCGCCCGATCGGCCCACGACGGACCGCTCGCCCGCTGGCTGACGCGGATCTACGAGCCGGCCCTGCGCGCCTCACTCCGCCGCCGCGGGACGGTCCTTGCCGCGACCGCGGCGGCGACGCTCGCATCGCTTCTTCTCCTCGCGACCTTCGGCAGCTCCTTTCTCCCCTCGTTCCGCGAGGGCACCTTCACGGTGTTCCTCATGGCGCCGCCTGGCACCTCGCTCGCCGAGAGCGATCGACTCGCCCGCGGCGTCGAGTCGCGACTCGTCGCGATCGAAGGGGTGCGGAGCGTCACGCGGCGCACCGGTCGCGCCGAGCGCGATGAGCACGCCGAACCGGTCTCGAGCTCGGAGATCGAGGTCACGCTCGACGCCGAGGCCGACGCCGGCACCGTCCGTGCCGAGATCGACCGCATCATCGGAACGGTTCCGGGCATCACGACGATGGTCGGCCAGCCGATCGAACATCGACTCTCGCATGTCCTCTCCGGCACGCCCGCGGCGATCGCGATCAGCGTGTACGGCGAGGATCTCGATGTCCTCCGCCGTCTCGCCAAGGACATCGAAGGCGCCCTGCGGGCGACGCCCGGCACCCGCGATGTCGCCGCGAACCGCGAAGTCATGATCACCTCGCTGCCGATTCGCTATCGACATGCGGATCTTGCCGCTGCCGGTCTCACGCCGGCCGCCGCCGCGGCCCAGGTGCGGGCGGCGCTGGGCGGCGAACACATCGCCGAAATCAACCAGGGTGTCCGTCGCTACGACCTCGTCGTGCGGCTCGACGAGTCGGAGCGCGAGCGCGTCGAGCAGGTCGGCGAGCTGACACTGCGCGGAGCGGGCGGCGCGCTCGTGCGCCTCCGGGAGATCGCGGACATCGGACCGGAGCGGACGAGCAATCTCATCGCCCGCGAGACCGGTCGGCGAAAGGCGGTCATTTCGACGAATGTGGCCGAGGGACACAACCTCGGACAGCTCGTCGCCGAGGTGCGCTCGCGCGTGGACCCAATCGTCCACGCCGCCGGCTACTCCGTCCACTACGGCGGCCAGTTCGAGGCGCAGCAGTCGGCGAGCCGGACCATCCTGATGATGGGCGGAATCGTCCTCGTCCTCATGCTGCTCCTCCTCCAGCTCTCGACCGGAAGCGTGCGCGTCGCGCTCCTCGTCATGCTCAATCTCCCTCTCGCGCTGATCGGCGGGATCGCGGCGATCTACCTGTCGGAGTCGCCATCGCTCTTCGCGAACACCCATGCGCTGCTCGGACTCGGCGGGAACTATGTCGCGCCCGTCGTCTCGATCGCCAGCATGGTCGGATTCGTGACGCTCTTCGGCATCGCGGTGCGGAACGGCATTCTGCTCGTCAATCACTATCAGCATCTCCGCGATCATGAGGGCGCATCGATGGCCGAGTCGATCGTGCGCGGTTCGCTCGAGCGACTCATTCCGATCCTGATGACGGCGCTCACCGCGGCGCTCGGCCTCATTCCGCTCGCGATGGGCGGCGACAAGCCTGGAAGCGAATTGCTCGCTCCTCTCGCGATCGTCGTCCTCGGCGGACTCATCTCCTCGACCTTCCTCAATCTCTTCGTCCTTCCGGCGGGCTACGCGCTCGTCTTCGGCGTTTCGCTGGCGCGGCCGGCGACCGAATCCGCGACGCCATCCGAGCTCGACTCGGCGGCCGTCGTCTGAATCATCGTGTCCAATCCCAAGTACAGGAGTCACGCATGTCTATCCACCGACTCTCGCTCGTTCCGCTCGCCCTCCTCACCGCGTCGCTCATCGGTTGCGGCGGCGGCGGCGGCGGCAACGCCCCCGCCCCTCAGCCTGCCCCACCGACCAAGGCTCCCGAGGCCGCGGCGAACCACACCCATGACGGCGACGCCGGCATGAAGAAGACCGACGGCGCGGAGCACGCCGACGGTCACGAGCATGGCGACGACCATCATCACGGCCCGACCGTGCAGCTTGGCGAGCAGAGTGTCGGCGGATTCGCCGTGCGCGCCTCCCGCGACGGCGAGATCAAGGCGGGCGGCGACGCTCCGATCGATGTCTGGATCACCGGCGGCGCGAAGGTCTCTGCCGTGCGCTTCTGGATCGGCACCGAAGACGCAAAGGGCTCGATGAAGGCCAAGGCCGAGCTCGAAAAGGACAACTGGCACACCCATGTCGAGGTGCCGTCACCGATGCCCGAGGGCGGCAAGCTCTGGATCGAGATCGAGAGCGAGGGCGGCGACCGCACGACGGTCGGATTCGATCTGAAGGCGAGCGCCTGACCGCGGGACATCAGGCATTCTGCTCATGTCAGGCGGCGAGCCTGCGCGGTACCGTCCGCGCATGCTCGCCGCCTTTCTTGCTGTCGTCGCCTCGGCTCTCGTTCAGGCACCACCGACTCCAGCGCCGCCGCCGCATGGAGGCCTCGCCGCCCTCGGAACCCGCTGGACGCATCTCGTTGACCGGAGTGCCCCGCGCGCGGAGCACCCGCGGCCGCAACTCGTCCGCGAGCGGTGGATGACGCTCAACGGGCCGTGGGACTACGCGATTCGTCCCTCCGAGTATGGGCTCGCGTTTCCCGAGAAGCCCGACGGAACGATTCTCGTGCCCTTTCCGCTGGAAAGCCGACTGTCGGGCGTGGCCCGCTCGATCAGCAAGGACGAGCGCCTGTTCTACCGACGGACCTTCTCGGTGCCGCCGCTCGCCGCCGGTCGTCGACTCCTCTTACACTTCGAGGCCGTCGACTGGGGCTCCAAGGTCTTTCTGAACGGCACCGCGCTCGGTGATCACACGGGCGGCTTCGATCCCTTCTCGTTCGACATCACCGATCGCCTCCGCCCGGGCGAGAACGAACTGATCGTGCAGGTCTGGGACCCCTGCGATGAGGCCAGTGACGAGGAGCCGCCGCGCGGCAAGCAGGTACGGAATCCGCACGGCATCTGGTACACGGCGGTCACGGGCATCTGGCAGAGCGTCTGGCTCGAGTGGGTGCCCGAGCGCTCGATCGACAGCGTGCGCATGGTGCCGGATGTCGCGGCGGGAACGCTGACCGTGACGGCGCGCGTGCGCGGCACGATCGGCGACGGCGCGATGGTCGAGATCGCGCTCCACAGTCCCGATGCCGCCGACGCGCCGCCGATCGTCACGGCGAGCGTCGCCCCGAACACGCCGACCGTCGTGCGCGTTCCCGATCCGATTCTCTGGTCGCCGGACTCGCCGAAGCTCTATCCCGTGCGCCTTCGCTACGGCGCCGATCGCGCGGAGAGCTATCTCGCCTTCCGCTCCGTGGCCGTTCGCAAGGATGAGGCGGGAAAGCCGCGCATCGAACTCAACGGCTCACCGATCTTCATGCTCGGCACGCTCGACCAGGGCTGGTGGCCGGACGGGCTCTACACGGCGCCGACGCATGAGGCGATGGTCTACGACATCGAGGTCACCAAGGATCTTGGCTTCAACACGATTCGCAAGCATGTGAAGATCGAGCCCGCGACCTGGTACGCCGCATGCGATCGGATCGGCCTCCTCGTCTGGCAGGACATGCCTTCGAGCGGCCCATACATCGGACCGGCGGACCAGGATGCGCAGCGCGGCGAGGTCTCGCGCCGCGTCTTCGAGCGCGAGCTCGTCGCCATGGTCGATCGGCTCTCCTTCCATCCCTCGATCGTCATGTGGGTGCCCTTCAACGAAGGCTGGGGCCAGTATGACACGGCACGCATCGTCGATCTCGTGCGGGCGACCGACCCGACGCGCCTCGTCAACAACGCGAGCGGCTGGACCGATCGCGGCGTGGGCGATGTGCTCGATGTGCATGACTATTCATCCTCGCTCGCCGGCCGCTGCCCGAAGGGCGACGGCACGCGCGCGGTGGTGATCGGCGAGTACGGCGGGCTCGGACTGCCGGTCCCCGGTCACCGCTGGAAGGAAGAGGGTTGGGGGTACCAGACCTTCTCGACCTACCAGGCGCTGACCGAGGCGTATGTCGGGCTCGCGGAGGAGCTCTCGATGCTCCGCGCGGACGGCCTGTGCGGCGCGATCTACACCCAGACGACCGATGTCGAGATCGAGATCAACGGTCTCATGAGCTACGACCGCGATGTCCTCAAGATGAACTCCGCGGAGGTTGCCCACGCCAACCGTGGGCTCGTCGACGGGACGCTCGCGGCGACGCGCTATGAAAGCGTCATCCCCTGCGCGAAGGACATCGCTGACGCGGCCGATCGGCCGCGCTGGCGCTACACGCTCGCCGCGCCGGAGGGGACGGCGTGGACGGCGCCGGACTTCGACGATTCCGCCTGGAGCGAAGGGCCAGCCGGCTTCGGCACCACCGTGACGCCCGGCGCGATCATCGGAACGGAGTGGGCATCGGATGCGATCTGGCTGCGACGGCGGATCGAGATTCCCGAGGCCGCTGGAATCACGCATCTCCTCATCCATCACGACGAGGATGTCGAGCTCTTCCTCGACGGCAAGCCTCTCGCATCCTTCAGCGGCTTCACCGGTGGCTACACGCGGCGGCGCCTCGCTCCCGAATCGCTTGCGCTGCTGACGCCGGGGATGCACACGCTCGCGGCGCGCGTCAAGCAGACGCGCGGCGGTCAGTTCTTCGACTGCGGATTCGTGCGCCGGATCAACTGAGCCTGCACCACATTCCACGCCGTCGACTGCATCTGGCCGATCGCCATGGCGCTCGGCGGTTTCCATTGCTTGCCCTGCCAGTTGGGGGTGTCCCAATAGCTTCGTCCCCAGCGGTCCTTCACCATGCGCATCGATCCCTGCGGTGACTTGCCGGTCAGCACCGCGTAGTGGACGCACGCGATGAAGTATTTCCCGTAGGGATTCGGGTGGATGTCGTCATCGAAGAGTTCCTCCATGCGCGTGAAGCCGTCGAGGCCGTGGGAGGTCACGGTCGAATCGAGCGCTGCGAGCGCGCGACCGGTGGGAATCAGCTCGATGCGCACCGACGGGTGGTCCTTCCGGAGCGCCTCGACGAGCTCGTCCCACATCGCCGCGTCGGCGAGCAGCCGCTCGCGCCACGCGAGCGTGCGCGTCGGGCTTGATGTGTCATGGTCGCAGCCCTCGGGCGTGCCCGATTTCAGGCAATGCCAGGGCTCGTTGATGTAGACCGTGCCCTTCGGGTTCGACTTCGCGAACTCGACGATGAGCCGACCGGCATACTCGCGCGTCTCGCCCATCTCCTTCGGTCCGCGCGGCACGCCGTCAACGAGGACGAGCGCCGTGAGATCGCCCTTTGGGAACTCCTCGAACCACGCGCCGCGAAACTGCGGCTCCGCCGCCGCGCGCTTCGACGGATCGCGATCGCGCTCCTCCCACTGCCAGCGCAGCGGGGCGCCGGGAATGAACTGCTCGCGGAAGCTGAAGAGCGGCGAGCCGTCGCCGAGCCGCGCGACGATGTCCGGAATGTCGGAGTGGAGGCTATGTCCGATGTAGAAGGCCCGAATCGGCTCGACGCGCACCTCGGCGGCAACCGTCTTCGTCGCTTCGGCGGGCGCTGCCTTCCGGCGATGCTCGCGGAAGAACGCGACGATGAGCGGCGCGGAGCTCGACTTGAACTCATGTCCGCCGGGATGGATGTAGGTCACGACGGGCGTTCCGCCGGGCGACGCGTACGCGGTCGTCAAGGCGAGCTCGCGCTCCGGAAGCGCCGTCGCTCCCGTCGGCTTCCATGGCGCCGCTTCCTTCACGCATCCGTTCGCCTCGCGGATCGCCTCCATCGCCCGCACCTGCATGTCGTAGCGCACGATCGTGTCCTCCTCGCCGGCGAGATGCATCGCCGGAAGTGGCTTGAGCGATCGAGCGTTCCTGATTCCCGCCGCGCTCGGCGCGACTGCGGCCAGCCGCTCGTGCCGGGTCTGCCAGAGGAGATAAGTGAATTGGCCGCCGTTCGAGTGGCCGGTGATGTAGACGCGATCGCGATCGACCGGCAGCTCTTCGATGAGTGACGCATACATCGTGTCGAAGAAGGCGAGATCGCGATCGCCCTCCGTCCCCGCCGCCGGCTGCCAACCGGGGAGCTTGCCGTCGGGATCGGTCAGCCGACCGGGCGTCGGAAGTCCGGCGGGATAGACGACGATCGCCTCAGGCCAGTGCTCGT
Source organism: uncultured Isosphaeraceae bacterium (assembly GCA_964395845.1). Classification (GTDB taxonomy): domain Bacteria; phylum Planctomycetota; class Phycisphaerae; order Phycisphaerales; family SM1A02; genus JAEUIT01. The sequence goes on from CAYNCG010000001.1 coordinate 88,059, forward strand.
GCATCGCGAAGCCACGGGCGACATTGCGCGGGTTGCCGCCGCGCCCGTGGAAGACGAAGACGAGGGGCGCGCCGCCCTGGGGGATCGAGGACTTCGGCGGCGCCCAGACGAGCGCCTCGCGATCGATCGCCCCCGTCGCGTCGGTGACCTTCCAGGTTCGCTCCTCCAACCGCGCCGCCGAACGCTCGGCGCGGCGCTCGCGTGCCCGCTCCGGATGCGTGTCCTGCGGCGCCGCCGCAAGAGCCTGCACGAGCGAAAGGACCACGGCAACGACGATCGCGAGGCGGAGTGGCGTGCGCATGGACGCATCATCGGCCAAGCGCCGCTGCCGCTGCGAGCGAAATCGACGCGTCTCGCGGTCGCCCGGTCACGGCTTCGCCGGCACCGCCTTCACCGGCGCTGGCGGCACCGGCGGGATCGGGCGCGGATCCTTGGCGATGAGCTCCTCGAGGTGGCGGATCGCGGCGGTGAGCTGCGCGTCCTCCCCCTTGAAGGTGGCGTGCGGCAGGTTGTCGACCACGATGTCCGGCTCGACGCCGCGGCCTTCGATGAGCCACGCGCCGGTCTCGTCGAAGACGCCGAACTCACCCGCCGTCGCGATGCCGCCGTCGACCAGCGTGTTGCTCGAGCTGAGCCAGATCTCGCCGCCCCAGGTCCGGGTGCCGAGCACCTTGCCGAGCCCGAGCCGACGGAAGCCTTCGCTGATCGCCTCGCCGTCCGACGCGGTCTCCTCGTTGCAGAGGATCACCATGTGGCCGCGGAAGGCGTACTGCATGTTCCAGAGCGGCTGGCGCCCCGCATGTTGGTTCCAGTACATCCACGCCTGACGGATGAGACGGTTGAGAATCCAGCTATCGATATTGCCGCCGCGATTGTCGCGGACATCGATGATGAGTCCCTGACGGTTGAAGACCGGGTAGTAGTCGCGGACGAAGTCGGCGAAGTCCTCCGAACCCATCGCCCGCAGGTGCACATATCCGATCGCGCCGCGACCGAGTTCCTCGACGGTCCGGCGCCGCGCGACTTCCCAGGCGCGATAGCGAATGTTTGCGTCCTCGCGGCTCGTGACCGGCAGGACGATCACATCGCGCGGCTCGGTCTGGCCCTTCGGCAGCACCGAGAGGAGCGTCTGTCGGCCGGCCTTCGTGCGGAGGAGGACCGAGGGATGCGGCACCGAGAGCGTCGAGACGCCGTCGATCGCCCGAATCACATCACCGACGCCGACGCCGACGGTCGGCGCCGCGAGCGGCGAGCGGATCGTCGGCTCGTCCGGATCGGTCTCGGGAATGAAGGTGACGCGCCAGCCGCCGGCGGCCTCGTCGCGCTCAAGATCGGCGCTGAGCGACGCGACGGTGATGCGATCGGGCCCCTCGCGGAGGTCGCCGCGACTGACGAAGTGGTGGAGTGCGGAGAGCTCGCCGGTCATCTCCTGGAAGACATCGGAGAGTTCCTCCCGACTTCGCACGCGGTCGATCCACGGCTCATACTTCGCGCGGACGGCGGGCCAGTCGGCCCCGTGCATCCCGCGATCATAAAAATAGTCGCGAAGAAGCCGCCACGCGTCGACCATCATCGCCCGCCACTCCTCGCGCGGCATGAGGGAGAGCGAGATGCCGCTGACATCGACCGGCTTGTCGAGTTCGGCCTTGCCCGGCTTGGCGTCGATCACGAAGGCGGAGCGATCCTTACGGAGGAGGATCTTCTTCCGGTTGAGCGAAAGCTCGGCGCTGCGGATGCCGCTTGCGACCGGCTTGGCCTCGGGCTTCTCGTTGCCGATCGGGAGCGCCATGAGCGTCGCGCCGCCCGGCTCGCCGTCGGATTCCGGCACGACCGGGGCGACGAGCCAGAAGATCGCGTCCTCCGACACCAGCAGCGTGCCGACGAGGTTCGCGGCGGCTACCGGAATCGGCTCGATGCGCGACGGAAGACCGTCGGCGTCGATGAGGACTTCGACCTTCGGCTTCTCGCTCTTTGCGTCGGCGGGCTTCTCGTCCTTCGCTTCCTTCGCCTCGTCCTTCGTCTCGCCCTTCGCCTCGTCCTTCGTCTCGCCCTTGCTTTCTTCCTTGCGCTTCGCCTCCTCCTTCTCGCGAAGGAGCGCCGCGCGATGCACCTCATCGTCGGGCTGGAAGGGCGAGCGCGTGCCGGCCTTGAGCGTCAACTGGTAGATGCGTCCGGTCGCCGCGAGGAACGGCTCGGGCTGACGCGGTCCCCACGGGCTCGACACCGCCGACTCGAAGGAACGGTCGGAGATGAAGTAGAGGAACTTGCCGTCCGCGCTCCACTGCGGCGCGTAGCTGTCGTAGCGATCGGTGGTCGCCAGAAGCGTCGCGCCGCCGTCGACGGGGACGAGCTTGATCTGGCGGGTGAGGTTCGCGGCCGGCGCGACATACGCGATCCAGCGGCTGTCGGGCGACCACGCGATCTGTTCGATCTGGTCGATCGCGTTTTCTTCAACGAGCGTGTTCGTTCCCTTGTCGACATCGTAGAGCCAGAGGCGCTGACGCTTGTCGGTGTGGGCGATGCGCTTCCCGTCCGGCGAGGGAAACGGTCGCCAGCGCACCGTATCGCCGTCCGAGGTCCGCTTCGTCGCCGAACCGACGCCGTTCGCGGGCAGCGTGACGAGTTCGAGTTCGCCGCTCTCGTCGGAGATCGCCGCGAGCGTCGTGCCGTCGGGCATGAAGGTCGCCTCGCGATACCGAATGCCGCCGCGGCGATCGACATCGACGGTGCGCCCCTGCTTCACGGGCACGACGAAGACCCGTCCGCGGATCGTCAGGGCGATCCGGTCGCCCTCGGCCGAGAGACGCATCGCGCTGACCGCGGCGAGCGGATCCTTGACCCACCGCTCGCGCATGTGATCGAAATCGCTCGCGAGGCGCACGGCGATGACCGCGTCGGTCCCCTTCGCGAGATCATGCACGCGAAGATCCGGCCCGAGCTGATACACCGCGCGATCGCCATGCACCGACGAGCCGCCGATATCGAAATCGGCGTGCTTCGTATGCTGGCGGAGATCCGATCCGTCCGGGCGCATCGACCAGAGATTCATGCGGCCGCTGCGATCGGTGGTGAAGACGACGCGGTCCCCCCAGACGAAGGGTCGGCGGCTGGTGCCGTCGTAGTCCTTCGTGAGGGGCGTGGCCTCGACGGCGTTGCCTGCGGCGTCGGGCATCGTGAAGGACCAGAGCTGCTGGGCCGTGCCGCCCGCATATCGATCGGTGTGGCTTCCCTGAAACTGGAGGCGCGTGAAGACGAGACGCGACCCGTCGAGGAACGCCGTCTCCGCGCACTGGGCGAGCGGGACCACGCGACGCGTGTCGGTCGCGAGATCGTGCAGCCAGGTGCGCACGGATGGCAGACTGCTCGCCGTGTCGCTCGCGTAGACGAGCGTTCCCTCCGGCGTCCAGCCGGTGATGCCGACCCGTCCGCCGTCCCAGGTTCGTCGGATCGGGAGTCCGCCGGCGAGCGGCATCGTGTACACCTCACGCGGGCCTTCGTAGGTCGCGGTGAAGGCCAGCGTCGTCCCGTCCGGCGAAATCGAGGGATCGCGTTCCTCGCCGGGGTGGCTCGTGAGCCGCGAGGCGACGCCCCCTTCGATGCCGACCCGCCACAGGTCTCCCTCGGCGACGAACACCACCGTCGAGCCGTGCACCGCGGGCATGCGGTAGTAGCCAAGGGTTGTGTCGTCCGCCAGAGCGGGCCGAGCGACCAGCAGTGCGATCGCACACAAAGACACGAGCAGTCGCGACCAGCGCGAGGCGGCGGTCGCGGCCGGGGACGAAACCGAATGCATGAGCATGCGACCAGCGTACCGCCGGATCCGCAGGGCGACGCGGAGTCGCCGGCCGACGCCTCTATACTCATCGCTTCGAGGTCATCCGCGGGCGTTCCCCCGGCGATGCCCGAGTCACGCGAAGGGACCCGCGAGCGAACGATGCGCATTCTGATCGTCGAGGACAACCCCAGAATGGCCCAAGCCCTGCACGCCGGGCTGCGCGAACAGGGGTACGCCGCGGACATGTGCCATTCGGGATATGAGGCGGAGGATCTCGCTGCGTCGGGCGTCTACGACATCGTGCTGCTCGACCTGATGCTGCCCGATCGCGACGGCGTCGAACTCTGCCGTTCGCTCCGCCGACGCGGACTCAAGGCCAAGATCCTCATGCTGACCGCCCTCGGCTCGACGCCCGACAAGGTGCAGGGGCTCGACGCCGGCGCCGACGACTATCTCCCCAAGCCCTTCGAGTTCGAGGAACTGCTCGCTCGGGTGCGGGCGCTGCTTCGCCGCGGCGACGCGAGCGAGGCGCGGCACCTCCGCTGTGACACCCTCGAGCTCGATCTCTACGCCCGCACGGCGAAGCGCGGCGACGCGAAGATCGACCTTTCGAATAAGGAATTCTCGCTGCTCGAGTACCTCATGCGCAATCCGAATCGCGTCCTGAGCAGGACGCAGATCGGCGAGAAGGTGTGGGACCTCAGCTTCGAGCCGAACTCGAATGTCGTCGATGTCTACATCTCAGCGCTACGCCGCAAGGTCGATCGAGGCTTTCCGACCGCGTTGATTCACACCATCAAGGGTGTGGGCTATCGATTTGGCGTGCTTGAGTAGCCGCCCGTCGGCGCATCGCAGCGGTCCGAACCGTCGCGCACGCCCGCGGCGCGAAAGCCCTCGGCGCGCAGAATGCATGCGTCGCAGTGGCCGCAGGGTCGGACGCCGCCTTCGGCGGTCTCGATCGGGTCATAGCAGGTCAGCGTGAGCGAGAAGTCGACGCCGAGCTCGAGTCCGCGCTCGACGATCCCGCGCTTGCTGAGCCTCGCGAGCGGCGTGTGAATGCGCACCGGCGTGCCTTCGACACCCATTTTCGTGCCGAGATTCGCCATGCGCTCGAAGGCCTCGATGAACTCCGGGCGGCAGTCGGGATAGCCCGAATAGTCGATCGCGTTCACGCCGATGAAGAGATCGGCGGCCTGGATCGTCTCTGCATATCCAAGCGCGACGGAAAGGAAGATGGTGTTGCGCGCCGGGACATAGGTGACCGGAATGTCGGTGGCCGCGTGGGCCGCGCCGATGCGATCCTTCGGCACCGCGATGTCGGCGGTGAGCGCCGAGCCGCCGAAGGCCCGCAGGTCGAGCCGCACGATGACATGCCGCGCCGCGCCAAGCGCGCTTGCGACCCGCGCCGCGGCGGCGAGCTCGGCGCGATGGCGCTGTCCATAGTCGAAGCTGAGCGCATGCGCCTCGAAGCCCGCGGCCCGGGCTTCGGCGAGCGCGACGGCCGAGTCCATGCCGCCCGAAAGCAGTACGACGGCCCGCTTCGTCATGCCGGACTCGGCACCGTCTCGAGCACGCGTTGAATGATGCGCCGCGTCGTCTGCGTATCGCCGGCGTGCATGTAGGACTTGCTGATCACGCGATGGGCGCAGACCGAGAGGACATTCTGGACGACATCCTCGGGCTCGCAGTAGTCCCGACCCCGCAGGACCGCCGTGGCCCGGGCGGCGGACGCGAGCGCAAGCGAACCGCGCGGGCTGATGCCGACCTGCAGATCCTCATGCTCGCGGGTCGCAGCGGCGAGCGCGATCACATAATCGATGAGCGACTGGTCCATCCTCACCCGATCGACGGCAGCCTGGGCCTCCAAGACCTCCTCGGCGCTCATGACCGGCTGCAGGTCCTTCAGGGCCGTGCGGGCGGGCTGCTTCTGGAGGATGCGGCTCTCGTCGTCGGGAGCCGGATAGCCGAGCGAGATCCTCATGAGGAAACGGTCGAGCTGGTTCTCGGGCAGGAAATAGGTGCCCTCGAACTCGTATGGATTCTGCGTGGCGACGACGATGAAGGGCTGCGGCAGGTGAAGGACCTGACCCTCGGCCGAGACCGTGCCTTCGCTCATCGCCTCGAGCAGCGCCGACTGCGTGCGGGGCGTCGTTCGGTTGATTTCGTCGGCGAGGACGACATTGGCGAAGACCGGGCCGCGCCGGAACTCGAAGCGCCCTTCGCCGCCGTGGCCGCCCTGGCCGTTGTCGCGCACGAACACGCTGACGCCGGTGATGTCCGAGGGCAAGAGGTCGGGCGTGCACTGGATGCGGGCGAAGCTGCAGCGCACGCTCTTCGCGAGGGCGTTGGCGAGGACGGTCTTCCCGACGCCGGGAACATCCTCGATGAGCACATGCCCGCGAGCCAGAAGGCAGACCAACAGCCGGTCAACCGCCTGCGCGTTTCCCATGTAGACCGAGGTGATGTTCCGGCGGAGCTGTTCGAGCGCGTCGCGCATGATGGGGCAAGGCGGAAACCGGACGGGTAGAGGCCTGATGGCGCGGCCGCCGGGTCGACGAGACGCGGAGAAAGTCCGCGCAAACACCGCACTTCCGGCCGGTTCGGACTTGTGCCTCGGTCGTGGGGTAAGGCATAGTAACGATTCTTCACCTCCCGTCACACCCCCAGTGACGCTCCTGCTGATGCGCTCGGGTTGTCCCCGGCGCCCGCTCGGCAGCCCGGCGTGCATGGCCGTCGTCCCGCCGATCCCTGCGATCGGTCACGTCACGACCCGCGGCGCGCACGCCTGAGCGTCGCACCGTTTCCCGTTCGGCTTCCCTTCCCGTGGCTGACCTGCACGCCTTCCGTGTGGCCGTGACCCTGCCCTGTAAGCGGTGTCGATATGACCTGCGCGGACTGCATGCAGACGGCCACTGTCCGGAGTGCGGACTGGAAGTGCTCGAGACCGTCGCGGCGAGCGTCGATCCGGAGTTGGCTCTGCTGCCCTCGCTGCGGTCGCCGCGACTGGTCGGCAGCGCACTCCTGATCGTGACGCTCGCGCTCGCGGTTGCCGCGGTCGGAACCAGCGCCTCGGCGGCGGCCCTGATCCTGAGCGCGCTGCCGAACGAGGGCTGGCAGGGCATGCTGGCGAGCGTCTTCCCGCCGACGGTCCCCCAACGCCTTGTGCTGGTGCCGCCGATCGCCTTGGGCGTCGCCCTCCTCGGAGCGCTGGTCGTGGTCGGATTGGCAGGGCTGACCGGAGCCCGTCGACTCCTCCTCGTGATCGGGGCGGGCGGCTGGCTCGTTGCAAGCCACTTCCCGCCGACGCCCCTTCATCTCGCGACGACCGGCGTGCTGGCGATGATCACCCTCGCCGGTCTCGGGCCGGTCATGGTGCACCTCGGTCAACGAAGCCGTACCTACCGCCGGGCCGCCCACGCCCAGCAGGCGACCGGGCCGCTGACGACGGCGACCGCCATCGGCGTGCTCTCGGTGCTCGCCGCGATCCTCCTCGACGGGTGGGTCCCGGATGAGGCGCTCGCCCTGCCGCGGCTCATCGCCGCGGTCTGCCTCGCGATGGTGAATGTCGGCTTCCTCTACCTCGCCCTGAACGGCCTGTGGATCTGGCGATCCCTCTGGGGCTGGCAGCCGCTCCTCGAACGGGTGCTCGATCGCCCGCTCACGGAGTCCCCGACCGACGCGGCGGCGACCTGACCCCGGGGCCGCGGACCGATCGCCGCATCCTGCCAGCTTGGCAGGCAACGGTGCGGCGTTGCGCCGCGTGTCAGCAGAGACGCCCGGCGGCCGTCGCGGTCTGTGCCGCGTCGGCCTCGCGATGTGCCTGTCCCCTGTGCGGCCCTGTGCGGCCCTGTGCGGCCCGGTGCGGCCCTATGCGGCGATGCGCGGCCCCAATGTGCGGACACGCTGCGGCCGGGGCGGGGAGGACCCCGCGCGACGCCGGCTCGGATGCGGGCGTGGCGACCGGAGGCGGACGCGGCACCGCGCACCCCGTCGGGCCGGCGCGGGCCCGCGACTGGCGCGGCGTTTGATAGCACCGCTGTCTCCCCGACTCGGGCTGCCTGGCGCCACCAACCGGTTGGCACGCCGCACCCTCGTCTCGGGGGCCCGTGGGGAAGCCCCCCACCACCCCCACCACCTTTGCCTCCTTTTGACCTGCTTGGAGATCCGTCCCATGGCCGTGAAGGAACTGTCCTTCGATACCGAAGCCCGTAAGTCCCTCCTCGCTGGCGTCGAGAAGCTCGCCGCCGCCGTCAAGAGCACCCTCGGCCCCCGCGGCCGCAACGCGGTCCTCGACAAGAGCTGGGGCGGCCCGACCGTCACCAAGGACGGCGTCTCCGTCGCCGAGGAGATCGAGCTCCGCAACAAGGTCGAGAACATGGGCGCGAAGCTCGTGAAGGAGGCCGCCAGCAAGACCTCCGACGACGCCGGCGACGGCACCACCACCGCGACGGTCCTCGCCGAGGCCCTCTTCAAGGCCGGTGCGAAGCGGCTCGCCGCGGGCGTCGAACCCAACGCCCTCGTCCGGGGCATGCGGAAGGGCGTCGAGGCCGTCGTCGAGAACATCCGCTCGATGGCCCGTCCCGTCGCGAATGTCCAGGGCGGCATCGCCGCGGTCGCGAGCATCAGCGCGAACAACGACCCGACCATCGGGAAGATCATGGCCGATGCCTTCAACAAGGTCGGCAAGGACGGCGTCATCACGGTCGAGGAGGGCAAGGGCCTCGAGACGACCGTCGATGTCGTCGAGGGCATGCAGTTCGACCGTGGCTACCTCAGCCCGAACTTCGTCACGAACACCGAGACGATGACCGTCGAGCTCAGCAAGTGCCTCGTCCTCATCCATGAGGACAAGATCGACTCGATCACCAAGCTCGTGCCCTTCCTCGAGAAGGTCATGGACTCGAAGAAGCCGCTCCTCATCATCGCCGAGGACATCACCGGCGAGGCCCTCTCGACCCTCGTCATCAACAAGCTGCGCGGCGTGCTGAACATCTGCGCCGTGAAGGCTCCCGGCTACGGCGACCGCCGCAAGGCCATGCTCGAGGACATCGCGGTCCTCACCGGCGCGACCCCGATCATGAAGGATCTGGGCATCGAGCTCGACAAGGTCACCATCGCCCAGCTCGGTCAGGCGAAGAAGCTCGAAGTCACCGCGGACGAGTGCACGATCATCGAGGGCGCCGGATCGACCGCGTCGATCAAGGGCCGCATCGAGCAGATCCGCGCCGAGATCGAGCGGACCGACAGCGACTACGACCGCGAGAAGCTGCAGGAGCGGCTCGCGAAGCTCGCCGGCGGCGTCGCCCAGATCAATGTCGGCGCCGGCTCCGAGGCGGAGCTCAAGGAGAAGAAGGCCCGCGTCGAGGACGCGCTGCACGCGACCCGCGCTGCGGTCGCCGAGGGCGTCGTCGCCGGCGGTGGCGTCAGCTATGTCCGCTCGGTCAAGGTGCTCGCCAAGGTCCGCGAGTCCTGCCGTGGCGATGAGCGGCACGGCGTCGATGTCGTCGAAGAGGCGATCCAGGTTCCGCTTCGCACCATCGCCGACAACGCCGGCGAGAAGGGCACCGTCGTCGTCGCCAAGGTCCGCGAGATGAAGGGCGACGAGGGCTTCAACGCTCTCACGCTCGAGTATGGCGACCTCGTCAAGCAGGGCGTCATCACCCCCGCGAAGGTGGACCGCACCGCCCTCCAGAACGCCGCGAGCGTCGCGTCGCTTCTCCTCACCACCGACTGCACCATCGTCGAGGCCCCCAAGCCGAAGGACGAGAAGGGCGGCCACGACCATGACCACGGCCACGGCGGCGGCATGGGCGGCATGCCCGGCATGGGCGGCATGGGCGGTATGGGCGGCATGGGCTTCTGAGCCCCGGCACCCACATCGCGTAACGACTGATTCACCACAGAGGAAACAGAGGCAGCACAGAGAAGTCAATGTGATCGAGGTCTTGAGGACTTCGGTCTCCTGAGTCGTGCTACCTCTTTCCCTCTCCTCTGTGCATCCTCTGTGCCCTCTGTGCCTCTGTGGTTCTCTGGCACGACGGCACCCAACGCAAGACACTCACCCGGAGCACTCCGATGAACGTTCGTCCCCTCGAAGATCGCATTGTCATCAAGCCCCTTGAGCCCGAGACCAAGACCGCGTCGGGCCTCTTCCTTCCCGAGTCCGCCAAGGAGCGCCCCATGCAGGGCAAGGTCGTGGCCGTCGGCCCCGGCAAGCTCATGGACAACGGCGAGCGCCAGAAGCCGCTCGTGAAGAAGGGCGACACCGTCGTGTACGGCAAGTACGCCGGCACGGAGATCGAGATCAAGAGCGTCCCGCACGTGATCATGCGGGAGAGCGAGCTCCTCGGACTCATCGAGCACTGATCGCCCGATCCGAGTCGAGCTTCCTTCCACCCACACGAAAACAGCGAACAGCGAGAATCTCCCAATGGCTACGAAGCAGATGAAGTTCGATGTCGCGGCTCATGTCGAGCTCAAGCGCGGCGTCGACAAGCTCACCCAGGCGGTCGCGGTGACCATGGGTCCCACCGGCCACAATGTCATCGTCCAGAAGAGCTGGGGCAACCCGAGCGTCACGAAGGACGGCGTCTCCGTCGCGAAGGAGATCGATCTCCCTGACGCGTTCGAGAACATGGGCGCGAAGATGGTCCAGCAGGTCGCGAAGAAGACCGCGGATGTCGCCGGTGACGGCACGACCGCGGCGACGGTGCTCGCCGGCGCGATCTTCAACGGCGGCCTGAAGCATGTCGCGGCGGGCGCGAACGCCGTCGCGATCCAGCGCGGCATCACCGCCGCCGCCAACGCCGCCGCCGAGGCCATCACCGGCATGGCGACGAAGTGCAAGGGCAGGGCCGACTTCGAGAAGATCGCGACCGTCTCCGCCAACCACGACAGCCAGATCGGCAAGCTCATCGCCGAGGCGATCGACAAGGTCGGCGCCGAGGGCGTGGTCGAGGTCGAGGAGGGCAAGGCCAGCGAGACGACGCTCGAGTATGTCGAGGGCATGGCCTTCGACAAGGGCTTCCTCTCGCCCTACTTCATGACCGACCCGAAGCGCGCCGAGTGCGTGCTCGACAACCCGCTGATCCTCATCTACGAGAGGAAGATCTCGAACCTCGCGGATCTCCTTCCGCTCCTCAACAAGGTCGCGACCGCGGGCAAGCCGCTCCTCATCATCGCCGAGGAAGTCGAGAACGAGGCCCTCGCGGCCCTCGTCGTCAACCGTCTCCGCGGCGTGCTGCAGGTCTGCGCCGTGAAGGCCCCGGGCTTCGGTGACCGTCGCAAGGCGATGCTCGGCGACATCGCGGTCCTCACCAACGGCACCTTCTTCGCCGAGGACATCGGCCGGAACCTCGAGGATGTCGAGCTCAAGGAGCTCGGCACCGCGAAGCGGGTCACGATCAACAAGGACGAGACCGTCATCGTCCAGGGCGCCGGCAAGGCTAAGGACATCGACGCCCGCGCCTCGCAGATCAAGGCCCAGATCGAGAAGGCAACCAGCGATTACGACCGCGAGAAGCTCCAGGAGCGTCTCGCGAAGCTCACCGGCGGCGTTGCGATCCTCAATGTCGGCGGCATGACCGAGATCGAGATGAAGGAGCGGAAGGACCGCGTCGACGACGCCCTCCACGCGACCCGCGCGGCCGCGAAGGAAGGCTATGTCCCCGGCGGCGGCGTCGCGTTCCTCCGGGCGATCGAGGCCGTCGAGGCCGGCCAGAAGAAGGCGAAGGGCGACGAGAAGTTCGGCTTCGACATCGTGGCCGAGGCGCTCGTCTCCTGCACGCGGCAGATCGCGAACAACGCTGGCGCTGACGGCGACCTCGTCGTCGAGCGCATCCTCGAGGCGGACAAGAGCGCCAACTGGGGCTTCAACGCCGCGACCGGCGAGTATGTCGACCTCGTGAAGGCCGGCATCATCGATCCGGCGCTCGTCGCGAAGACCGCTCTCCTCAACGCGGCATCCGTGGCCGGCCTGATGCTCACGACCGACGTGATCATCACCGAGCTCAAGGACGACACCAAGCCCGTCGAAGGCGCGGTGAGCTGAGCCAAGAGTCCAGAGGACCACAGAGGCACAGAGGGATCACAGAGGGAGCACAGAGAAGACGGGCCGGAGACGGGTTGCAAGCGATGCATACCCGACACCGCCACTCGAGTGCTCCCTCTTTCGCTTCGCCTCTCCTCTGTGCATCCTCTGTGCCCTCTGTGCCTCTGTGGTTCTCTGGAAGCGGCGACTGACCCATGGCCACGCAGCGCGACTACTACGAGATTCTTGGCGTCGAGCGCACCGCGTCCGGCGACGAGATCAAGCGCGCCTACCGGCGCCTGGCCATGAAGTACCACCCGGACCGCAATCCGGGTGATGCCGAGGCGGAGGCCCAGTTCAAGGCCTGTGCCGAGGCCTACGAGGTCCTCAACGACACCGAACGGCGGGCCCGCTACGACCAGTACGGGCACGCCGGGCTGCGGCAGACGCCGGGACATGACTTCCGCTCGATGAATGTCGAGGACATCTTCTCGATGTTCGCCGACATCTTCGGCGGCGGCGGCGGTCCCGGCGGCGGACGCTCCCGCGGTGTCGCACGCGGCTACGACCTCGAGACCGAGGTGGAGATCACCCTCGAAGAGGTCTATCGCGGCACCGACCGCGATGTCGAGTTCAAGCGGCTCGATGTCTGCTCGACCTGCAAGGGCACCGGCGCGAAGCCCGGATCGCAGCCGGTGAAGTGCTCGACCTGCGATGGCCACGGTCAGGTGCAGCAGACCGGCTTCGGCGGCATGTTCCGCATGGTGACGACCTGCCCCGCGTGCCGCGGCCGGCGGACCGTCGTCGCGGACAAGTGCACCGACTGCCGCGGACGGGGCCGCGTCTCGCTCGGCCGCAAGCTCTCGGTGAAGCTGCCGGTCGGCATCAGCGACGGCCAGATCGTCCGCATCACCGGCGAAGGCGAGCCGCCGCCGCCGGAGATCAGCCCGGGCGGCGAGGGACAGCGCGGCGATCTCCATGTCGTCGTTCGGGTGCGCGAGCACGACTTCTTCGAGCGGGATGGCGACGACCTCGTCCTCGTCCAGCAGATCGCCTTCGCCCAGGCGGCGCTCGGCGCGACGCTCAAGATCCGCACGATCGACGGCGAGCGCGACCTGACGATCGAACCGGGCACGCAGCACGCCGACATCTACACCGTCGCGGGCGAGGGCCTGCCGAACCTGCGGACCCGCAAGCGCGGCGACCTCAAGGTCCTCATGCAGCTCGTCGTGCCGAAGCGGCTCACCGAGTCGCAGCGCAAGCTGCTCGCCGACTACGCGAAGACGGAGAAGCTCGAAGTCAACAAGCAGGCCCCAGGCCTTTGGAAGCGCGTACGGGACAGCCTTGGCGGATGAGCCCGCCGCGAGACCGGCCGGCTCGCCGCCCGGACCTCGCATCGCCGGGAGAAAGCACCGATCGTCATGAGCACCGAACAGACCCAGCAGCCGAACGAGCACACGCCGCCAGCCAACGGCCGGGACGCGGAGTCGCCCTTCGACGGACGCCTCGACGGCGTCGATCCGATCGTCGCCGACGAGGAGACCGCTGCGCTCATCGAGCGGCTCACCCAGGAGCGCGACGAGGCCATCTCCGCCTACAAGCGCGCGCTGGCCGACTTCGCGAACTTCCAGCGACGGGCGAACGACAACGAGCTTCGGGCCCGCGACGGCGGCATGATCTTCATCGCCCGCTCGCTCATGCCGGTGCTCGACTCGATGGATCTCTCGCTTGCCCAGAACGCGACGACGGTCACCGTCGAGCAGATGATGCAGGCGATCGCGATGCTCCGCAGCGAGATGAACCGGGCGCTCGAGAAGTCCGGGATTCTCCGCATCGAACCCAAGCGCGGCGACGAGTTTGACCCGCACCTCCACGAGGCGGTCATGCAGCAGCCCGCCGACGGCCTCGATGCGGGACGCATCGCCTCGACCTTCCAGGTCGGGTATCGCCTCGGCGAATCCCGGCTGCGTCCCGCCAAGGTCAGCGTCACGCCCTGATCGTCCGTGACAGGCGTCGCTCGCGCCAGCGACGAGCAGCACACCACGCACCTCCGCCATGCCGACCTACGAGTATCACTGCACGAAGTGCGGCCACGAGTTTGAGGTCTTTCACTCGATCACCGCGGATCCGATCCGCGTCTGCCCGAAGTGCTCGGCGAAGAAGGTCGAGCGGAAGATCGGCATCGGCGGCGCGGTCCTCTTCCGCGGCGGCGGCTTCTACGAGACCGACTATCGGAGCGAGAGCTATTCGAAGGCCGCCGAAGCCGAGCGAAAGGCGAGCGAGCCGGCCGCGGGCGGCGGCACGCAGGGCGACGCCAAGAAGGAACCCGGTTCCACCCCCGCCGCGGCGAGTGCGGGAGCGACCGGTTCCGACGCGAAGGCCTCCGAGCCGGCGAAGGCGGCGAGCGCGCCGCGTGAGCCGCAGCCCGAGTCGAAGGCCACGCACCCGTCGCGGGTCGGTCGCGGCGTCGGCAACATCCTCGAGCGCCCGCCGCAGCCGGCTTCGCGGAAGGACGCGGACCGATCGGCGGCGAGCGCAGCGGCGAAGCCGAAGCCGAAGGCAAAGCCCGCGCGACGCACGAAGCGCTGAGCCGACGCGGCCTACGCCGACGGCAGCTCGTAGCTCGTCAGCACCGTCGCGTTCAGCGGCGGATGTTCGATGATGAGCCGGAGGCCGTAGAACTCGCTCGGATCCCAGCCGAGGGCCGCCCCATGCGTCGAGAAGATCGACGCGACAAGCTTGTGATAGTCCTCGATGAGCGGCGTCGCGGCCTGCGGCGGTCGGCCCGCGAGACGGGTGAAGCGAAGCTGGATCGGCAGCGTGCTCAGTCCCGCTTCGGTGCCGAAGCCGGGAACCTGCATGACGAGCCGTGCGGCGAGCGACTCCATCTCCGTCATCGAGCGATGGACGAAGAAGTCGATGAGCGTCGATTCGGCCGGCGTCGTCACGCCCGTCGAGAACTGCCCGAGCCGATCCTGCGGCGTCGCGAAGCGAGGCACCGCGCAGCGATCGATGTAGCCGAAGGTCAGGTCGATCTCGCCGGTTCGACCGACCGGTCCCTCGACCAGCTCGTAGATCACCGACTTGTCCGCCTCGCGCACGCCAAGCGCCGGAATCGGCTGTGAACACCAGCTCGGCATGAGCCAATCGTGGGGCCCGCCCCCCTCACGGGATTCAAGCGGCCGAATCGATCGGTGGAACTCCTCGGTCGAGAGGTCGTCCTTGAAGTTCATGAAGCGATAGATCGGCCAGGTCGGGATCGGCCGCAGGCGCCGCAGATCGCGGAGTCCGGTGACGAGCACGAAGTCGAGTCGCCGCGGATCCTGCTGACTCGGGGCGATGAGGCGCGTCGCGAAGCGCACGCGCGTCTGGAGCCCGAGGATGCCGCTGTTGCCGAGGAACGCGAGTCGCCGCGACTCCTGCATCGACGCACCGGGATGCATGCTGTCGAGGAAGAGATCAAGCGTCGCACGATCGCCGGCGTGCGTCGCGACCATGTCGTCGAAGGCTCGCATCGCGCCGCGAACGCGCGAGACCGTCGTCTCGTTCGCACCGGCAGCGCTCATCGCGTTCAGCAGACGCGATACGCCCTCGCCGCCGGGAATCAGCCCCACCACATCAATCGCGTCGTCGCTCCGCAAGACCTTCGAGATCTTCCAGGTCAGGCTCTTGTCGAGCTTGAAGCGTCGGGAGACCTCCTGCGGCCGCTCCGGATCGGCTCCGACTTCGGCGTACAGGTCGAGAAGCGCTCCCCGGAGGCCAAGGACAGCGTTCCGGCAGGCTTCGTCCAATCCGAGGCCAATCGCCTCATGACTCGGGGCAGGGGTTGTCGTCACAGCGGCCACTGTACGCAATCTAGCCCCGCTGCCGGAACAGGCTATCTTCCCGAGAATCTTCTCCAAAGAAACTTGAATGCTGGCCGCCAGTGGCTATGTTGGAGCCCGCTGGCCGGCCCTTGTGGGCTGGTCGCGATCCTGTCGACCACCATTCCGCGCCATGAACCACCCCCCGCTCACCCGATCGGCCCTCGTTGCCCTTGCCACCCTCGGCGCCTGCACGGCCGCCTCCTCCGCCGTTGCCGGTGGAACCTTCTACAACATCGGCACGGGACTGACCGCCTCCGGCGCTGCAAACAACGGCACCGTCGTCGGATACAGCGTCGCCGGCAACCCGTACTGGGTCTGGACCGCGAGCGGTGGCCTGACGACGATCGGCGGTATCTCGCCGGGCAGCGGCGTCGGTGGCGAAGGCTCGATCTCCGATGACGGCACGATCATCTCCTTCACCGCCAATAACCCGGCGAGTGGCTTCGCTGAGATCTCGCTCTACGACATCGGCACCGCGACGACGACCCACCTCGGCGGCATCGGCGCTCCGTGCAGCACCGAGATTTCTTCGGCGTGGGGCCTCTCCGGCGACGGCAACCACGCGGTTGGCCTTGGTTGGCTCACCTGCTCGCCCGCCCACGCGACCCAGTGGTCGAACGGCGTCGGCACCTTCGACCTCGGCTCGACCGTTCCCGGCCGTTCGTCGCGAGCGAACAGCGTTGACTTCGACGGCAATGTCGTCGTCGGTTGGCAGGATTCTTCGACCGGCTTCCGCCAGGGAGCGATTTGGGTGAACGGCGTGCAGAGCATCATCAAGCTCGGCACGACCGCGACCGTGCTCGGCGAAGCGAGCGATGTCTCCTCCAACGGCACCTGGGTGACTGGCAATGGCGTCAGCGCGAACGGCTTCCAGGCTTGGCGCTGGAGCGAAGCGACCGGCGGCATCAACATCGGACCGGCGCCGGTCGTTGGCTGGCGCGGCGCGTCGGTGGCGACCAACTCCGATGGTTCGCGCATCCTCCTCTTCTACCGGCCCTTCCCCGGACCGGCGACCTTCGGCCAGGGCTTCATCTGGACGCCGGAGGATGGCATGGTGAACCTCAACACCTGGCTCACCAACAAGGGCGTCGTGATTCCCGCCGGCGTCATCCTCGCCCTTCCGCTCGACATCTCGCCGGACGGCAACACCATCGTCGGCATCGCCCGCAACGGCAACTCATCCTTTGCCTTCGCAGTCACCCTCGACGAACCCTGCCCGTCCGATCTCGACGGCAACGGCGCGGTCGACGCCGCGGATCTCGGCGTCCTCCTCGGAAGCTGGGGCGGTCGCGGGGACGCTGATCTCGACGGCAACGGCACGGTCGACGCCGGCGACCTCGCCGTCATGCTCGGCGCGTGGGGCGGCTGCCCGTAACGCAGTCGATTCGCATACCTCTCCGGAAGCGAGCGTCGCGCGATCGGCACGACGCTCGCTTCTTTTTTGCTGTGTGCCGCGCACCGGCGCTCACCGCGCGGCGACCCCGCTCGTCGCGAGCAGCCGGTCGACCCAGACCGGGAGCGTCTCTCCCGCTTTCCCGAGAACCGTGGTGTCGAACTCGGCGGAAATCTCGGTGCGATGGAGATTGAATTCGATACAGCGAGCGCCGGCCCGCTCCCGTGCCTCGCGGACGAAGCCGGCGGCTGGCCAGACGGCGCCCTGTGTACCGATCGAAATGAACAGGCCGCAGTCGCGGAGCCAGGCATCGATGACCGCGGGGCCGAGGATCGCCTCGCCGAACCAAACGATATGGGGACGGAGGACGCCGACCTCGCCCGACACCGGATCGACGGTGGTCTCGTCACACGGGCCGTCCCACGCCTGCACGCGCTCGGTGCGCAGGTGACGGACCTTGCGAAGCTCGCCGTGCATGTGCAGCACGGCGCCGACGCCGTGGGGCGTCGCGAGCTCGAGTCCCTCGTCGCCGACCTCCGGATCGACCGGACGAAGTCCCGATCGCTCATGCAGGTCGTCGACATTCTGGGTGATGACCCGCACCGGCGCCGGCCACGCGCGGGCGAGCGTCACGATCGCGCGATGCGCGGCGTTCGGCTGCACCGCCGGATCGAGAAGCTGCGCGCGCCGCTGGTTGTAGAAGCGATGGACGGCCGTCGGATTGCGCCGAAAGCCCGCGGGCGACGCGACATCCTCGATGCGGTGCCCCTCCCACAATCCGTCCGCGCCGCGAAAGGTGGCGATGCCACTCTCGGCGCTGATCCCCGCGCCGGTCAGAATGAGGATCGGGCGGAGTTTCGCCATCGGTGGAGCTCCCGGTCGATGAGCGAGGTGACGCCGGGCGAGTTCCTCTCCGCGCGAGCCCCGAAACGCGGATGCTAGCAGTCTGCTCAGGAACTCGCTTCGAAGGCGAGGGCGAGCCTGATGGGTCAGCCGCAAGGAGACGCGACGAAGCGGTATTGGCCGAAATACCGCGAGTCGCGTCGACGCCGCGGATGGCCCATCAGGCTTGGCCGCAGCCCGAATGGAGTTTCTGAGCGGCCTGCTAGCGTTCACCACCGCTCCTGCGGCCCCGATGACCGGACGAATGTGCAAAAGCGACCGCCCACATGGCGTCGTCAAGCGGTGTCCGATTCTGTCCGATTCGGTGCGCTGACCGCTCCGATCTCAGCGGCGCGACGCATCGGCGAGCGCGCCGGAATCGATGATCTCCCACACGACCAGTCGTCGGCCGATCTCGTCGAGATGGGTGATGAGATAGTCTGACATCGCGACCTCATCGCGCTCCCAGCCGTAGCGCTGCGCCTCGCGGAGCGCCTCGTCGACGCTCCATCCGTGGTGCAGGATGCGGAACGCCGCGACGACGCCGCCGGTCCGTTGCGTTCCAGCCGCGCAGTGCACGAGCGTGGAGACGCCATTCCGGTCGCTCTCGATGAGCATTGCGACCGCACGGGCGTAGACCTCAACATCGCCGGTGCCGTCGCCGACAAGCGGAAACTCGATGATCTCGATGCCGGCCTCGGCCGCGATCCGACGCTCCGCACGCTTGCCGGCAGGCTGATACTCGGGCTCGGTCAGGTCGACGATCCGCCGAATGCCGTGCTCGGCGAGCACGCGCCCGATGACATGCTCGGAGATCTGGCCGCTGCGATGGACATGCGCGGTCACCTCACCAAAGCGCTTGGCGACGATCCGGTCGCGCAGCACCTCGAACCAGAGCGCGGTGCACGCGCCGAGCACCGCCGCGATGATGCCGGCATTGCGAAGAAAGCGGTCAAGTCGGAAAGTGGAGGAGGCGGAAGGCATGCGGGCATGCTCCCCACGCCGCCCAGAGCGGCCGTCAGAGTCGTGCGAGAATCGCCATCAGATGCGGTCAGCGATGGCTCAAGGACATATGGGCGGCCCATTCGCAATTCGTGAGCCCGCTTGGACAATAGGGAACCATGACACCCGAACCGGCTCCTCCCCGCTCCCCGTCGGGTCGCTCATCCGCGCTCGACACCGCCGATCGCCTCTCGGGCTCGCTCGCGGCGGAACTGGGTGAACCGGCCGCGGCCCCCTTCGACCCGACGGCGATCACCCGCCCCGATCCGCGGCTCATGACGCATTACCTCATCACCGCAGCGCTCACGATCGTCGGATTCCCGATCGTGATCATTCCCCTGTGGATTCGCTATCACACCATTCGCTATCGTTTCGACGCCGAAGGGGTCGGCATGTCGGTTGGATTTCTCTTCAAGCGCGAAACCTACCTGACCTATCGAAGGATCCAGGACATCCATGTCTCGCGCGGCATCATCCAGCGCTGGCTCGGCCTCGCGACCGTCGCGGTCCAGACGGCGTCCGGCTCCGCCACCCCGGAGATGACCATCGAGGGCGTCGCCGATCCGGACGGGCTGCGCGACTGGCTGTACGCCCGCATGCGCGGGGCTCGCGACGAGCGAGAGGACGCGGTCCCGACAGCCGCCGCGCCGGGCGATGAGGCCCTCGAACTCCTTCGAGCGATCCGCGACGCACTCGACCGAATCGCGGCCGACGGACGCTTCGCCGCTAGTGAGGACCGCCGATGAGTCTCTCGAAGCGCGTCGCCGGCGGGACCTATCGCGGCATCTGGATCCTGCTGCGCGACTGGTTTCGCGTGCCTGCCGACCCACCAACGCTGGGTGAACATCCACGAGCGACCGACGCCGGATCGGGGTCGGCCGCGAGCCGCGTCGTTGCCTTCCGCCCGTCCGAGGGTTTCCTTCGGTACCTCAACCTGCAGTTCTGGGTCGCGCTCCTCCTCGTCGACGGCCTCATCCTCGTCGGCTGGATCGCCTTGGCGGCACATGAGTGGACGCTCGCGCTCGCACTGGCGATACCCGCCCTCCTCGTGCTGGTCGTTCCGGACATCCTTGTCTACATCGCGATTCGCTTGCGCTTCGACACGACCTGGTATGTGATGAGCGATCGGAGCATTCGCATCCGCCGCGGCATCTGGGTCATTCAGGAGGTCACGATCACCTTCGAAAATGTGCAGCATGTGAGCGTGTCGCAGGGACCGCTCCAGCGCTACTACGGCATCGCGGATGTCACGATCCAGACCGCGGGAGGAGGCGGCGGTGCCGCCGCGGCAAAGGGTGGCGGTTCGAGCGGCCACCAAGGGCTGCTCGAGGGCGTCGGCGATGCGGAGCGGCTTCGCGACATGATCCTCGCGAAGGTGCAGGCCTCACGAAAGGCTGGCCTCGGCGACGAGCGCGACGAGCGGCCATCGGTGCCATCGATATGGAGCGAGGAGCACCTCGCGGTGCTGCGAGCGATCCGCGATCGAGCGCAGTCGCTGGCGACAGCGCGGTGATGCGCGCCCTTCTTCATCGATTGCACGCTCGGACCAGAGAACTGCACAGCTAGCCGTGTTGAGCGAACAACGCAAATTGTGCGAAAGACCGTCCGCTCAGACGACCGCGGTGGCAACGCTTTCGCTGCGTCGATAGGTGAGGTCCGGGCGGCGGCTTGGCTTCGCGCTGATCGCCTCGCTCCGCCAGACGCCGACCCAGCGATTCGGCTCGATCTCGTGGAGCGCATAGTCCGGTCCGCCGGCCGCGATCGGAGGCTTCACCGCCGCCGGCGTGTCCGGCCACCAGGGCACGATGCCGTCGCGGTATCCGGGCAGCGTCTTGAACTGTTCGGGATCGCGCACGACCTCGTCGACGGTCGTCAGGCGATGGCGCGACTCGCGCAGGCTGGGAATCGAATTGAACAGGCCGCGCGTGTACGGATGCAGCGGACGGTCGAAGAGCTCGAAGACCGTCGCGTACTCGACGACCCGGCCGGCGTACATGACGCAGACGACATCGGCGTTCTCGGCGACCACGCCGAGGTTGTGCGTGATGAGCATGATGCCCATGTCGCGGGTCCGCTGAAGCTCGCGGAGGAGATCGAGGATCTGGGCCTGGATCGTGACATCGAGCGCCGTCGTGGGCTCGTCCGCGAGCAGGAGCTTCGGCTGGCAGGCGAGGGCCATCGCGATCATCACCCGCTGGCGCATGCCGCCGGAGAACTGGTGCGGATACGCCCGAACGCGCTCCTCGGGCCTCGTGATCCCGACATCGCGCATCGCCTGCACGGCGATGTCGCGGGCCTGTCCCGAGGAGACGCGCTGATGGAGCTGGATCGCCTCGATGATCTGATCGCCGATCGTGTAGACCGGATTGAGCGAGGTCATCGGCTCCTGGAAGATCATCGCGATCGAACCGCCGCGGACGGCGAGCATCTCGCGTTCGCTGAGGCGAAGGAGGTCCCGGCCGTCGAATCGGATGGCCCCACGATCGAATCGCCCCGGCGGCCGCGGCACGAGCTGCATCGCGCTCATTGCCGTGACGCTCTTGCCGCAACCGGACTCGCCGACGACGGCGAGGGTCTGCCGACGATGGACGGTCATGTGCACGCCCGCGACGGCCTGAATGCGGGTCGTGCCGCCGGCGGAGTTCGAGAAGGAGACGGCGAGGTCGTCGACATCGAGCAGCGGGACCGGTGCCGTGGAGCCGGTGGCCGTCGGATTCGCGGAGGGCGGGTTCGTCACAGCGCGGCCTTTCGCAGCTTCGGATCGATCGCGTCACGGAACGCTTCGCCGAGAAGGTTGTAGCTCAGCACGGTCAGGAAGATCGCGAAGCCGGGGAAGGTCGCGAGCCACCACTTGAAGAGTCCGGTGGTCCCGGTCGCGCTGGAGAGAAGCTGGCCCCAGCTCGCCTGCCCCTCGGGTCCGAGGCCGAGGAAGCTGAGCGTCGCCTCGAAGGTGATCGCCGCGGCGATCGCGAAGGAGGCGTCGACGAGGACCGGCGTCACGCCGTTCGGAAGCATGTGCCGGAAGAGAATGAGATGCAGCGGCAGTCCGACCGCCTTCGCACTCGAGACGAAGTCCTGGCTCCGCAGCTTCAGGAACTCGGCGCGGATGAAGCGCGCAGAGCCGGTCCATGTCACGCAGCCGATGATCGCCATCATCACATAGGTGTTGCGCGGCAGGACGCCGGCGGCGACGATGAGCAGGAAGAGGACGGGAATGGCCATGAAGATCTCGACCACCCGGAAGAGGATGAGATCGATCTTGCCGCCGAAATAGCCCATCAGCGAACCGATCGTCACGCCGATCAGGACCGCGATCCCCGTCGAGACGAGGCCGATCGAGATCGAGAGCCGGCACGCGTGCATCATGCAGGCGAGGACATCGCGGCCGACATTGTCGGTGCCGAGCCAGAAGCCGTGATCGGCGGCGGGACCGTCGCGCACATCGCGCTCGACCTCGCCGTAAAGCGTGCCGGGCGGCAGCAGGGTCCGACCGGTCGAGGTCTGCTCGGGGGACCAGGGCACGATCGTGTAGATCGCGCGCGCCGCCCCGTTCGCCTCGTCGATGCGGAAGAGGTCGAGATCGCGCACCGGCACGCGCCAGCGGTCGGCGACGCAGAAGACCGCGACGACCGCGACGACGAGCGTGAGGGCGGCCCGCGGCAGCTTGCGGTCGAAGGTCGGCACCATGGCCGCGAAGGGCATCAGGAACGACGCGACCGCCGCCGACACCGCCCAGGGGAACCACGGCTCGCGGGTGAGGGCGCGCGTCTCGTCGAACCGCTCCGGCGAGGCGAACCAGGCGTTGACCGCGGCGGAGAGGGCGAGGATGAGCCCCGCCTGCAGCGCGGCGACGACGAGCGCACCCAGACGCGTCGAGCGGGCGATCGCAAGCGGCAGGAGGAGCCAGATCGGCCCGACGATGCCACCGAGGATCAGCAGCAGATCAGCCGCGGTGAGCGACTCCCACAGCGGGAAGCTGCGGCTCGCGACCGATCCGTCCGCCGCGAGTCGGGTGAAGACGATCGGATGTCCGTTCGCGATGAGCGGGGCGAAGATCGCGAAGAAGGCGACGATCGAGAGCCACGAGAGCCCGATGATCGCCATCGGCCTGCGCAGGACGCGCGACCAGGCGTCGGCCCAGAAGCCCTTCGCCGCCGGGCCGCCGACGCCGCGCATCGCGTCGATGCCGGAGATGGTCGTCGGCTCGCTCATTCGTAGGTCACCCGCGGATCGGCCGCCGCATAGAGGAGGTCAGCGAGCAGGAGAGCGAGAAGGTTCACGCCGGCGACCATGAGCGTGTTGGCGAGGATGAGCTCGCGGTCACGGTTGCTGATCGCCTCGAGGAGGAGCGAGCCCATCCCCGGCACGGTGAAGATCCGCTCGACGATCACCGCGCCGCCGAGCATCGCGGGAAAGATCGTCACGAACATGGTGATGATCGGGAGCAGGCTGTTGCGGAAGACATGGCGGATCGCGACGGTCGAGCGCGGCACGCCCTTCGCGATCGCGGTCCGGACATAGTCGGCCGAGTAGTTGTCGAGCATCGCCGCTCGGGTCTGCTTCGCAAGAATCGCGAAGCCGCCGTAGACGAGGCAGGTCACCGGCAGGCAGACATGCCAGATGCGATCGAGCAGCCAGCCGGCCTCGAAGGTGCCGTCGTCGCGCCAGCTCGGCAGATAGGTCCAGCGTGATGCCGCCGCGTCGCTCAGGCCACTCACCGGGAACGCGCCGAGATACTGGTCGTTCGCGAGGTAGCCGATCATGAGCGTGCCGGCCCAGACGACCGGGATCGACCAGAAGGCGACGAAGAGCGCTCCGCTGCCGACATCGAACCAGGTCCCGCGCCGGGCGGCGGCGAGAATGCCGGTCGGGACCGCGATGAGATAGATGATCGGGAAGGCGATGAGATTCAGGAGAATGGTGACCGGCAGGGCCCGCCCGATGAGCACGCTGGACGGCTGTCCCTGGGTGAAGGAGACGCCGAGATCGGGCGCTCCGACGGAGATGACGCCGGGAATCACCGGCCAGCCAGCCTCGGGGAACGGCTTCGCGGCGAAGGCGAGCTTGATCGAGCGCGAGACGCCGAGCGCCCGCTCATATGCCTCGTGCATCGCCTTCGCCTGGGCCTCGATCGCCGGCCACCGCGCTGATGCGCGGTTCGGCTCGATGCGCTCCAGCACCGAGAAGCGGGCGTCGCCCTGGGCCGTGCGGACGCCCTCGATCCCCTCCTCCTTCGCGTACTCGATCAGCTCGTTGCCGAGCATCTTGATCGCCGCCCGATACTGACCGCGGGCGGTGACATACTCGGTCTCGAGCCTGCGGTAGGCCTGCTGGGCCTCGCTGCGGCCGGCGTCGGTGACGATCTCGACGGAACCGAGCGGCGACTCGGCGACCTCGAGCGCCGCCTCCGCCGACGCCGGAACGGGGAACCACTCGGGGAGCGGCGGCGCATCGACGGACTTCGGCGCCTGCTTGTAGTCGCCGGCTGGCGTCACCTGATCGCGGGCCCCGAACTTCACCGGCGAGATGCGATGGAGCCAGCGTCCATACTGGACGAGCACCGGATCCTTGATGCCGTAGCGGTCCTCGATGTACGCCTGCATCGCCGCGAGCTTGCTGCCCTCGACCTGCGCGCCGCCGCCGGCGTTCACCGCTCCCGCGCCGATCCCGCCGGGGGCGAGCGCGAGCAGCAGGAAGACGAGAAAGGTGATCCCGATGAGCGTCGGGATCATGAGAAGCAGGCGTCGGACGATGTAGTTCAGCATGGGCGTGGTCGACGCGAATCGAACTCAGTTCGCCGGCTTCGGCACGCTCGTACCGCCCGCGGACACGAAGAACTCCCACGGCTCGAGGCTCGTCTTGTACGCGTTGACGTTCGCGACCTCGCGCTTGATGAGCCGGATCCAGGGCTGCACACGAATGAAGGTGTAGGGCTGCTCCTCGTGGACGATCGCGCCGAAGGCGTGCCAGAGGCGCATGCGGGCCTCGCGGTCGAGCGTGCGCACCGCCTCGTCGAGCAGGCGGTCGGCCTCCTCGCTCTTCCACTGGACGAAGTTGTCGCCGCCCTCGCGCATCGAGCGGGAGTGGAACATCTGGCGGAGATCGCTCTCCGGCGCGTTCGAGCCCCAACCCATCATGAGGGCGTCGAAGTCGCGGGCCTTGTTGATTTCGGTATAGACCGCCCAGTCGACGAGCTTCACCGTGCATCGGATGCCGGCCTTCAGGCTGCTCGACTTGATGAAGCTCGCGATGCGGTCGGTGATGTCGCCGCCCTGGGCCAGCGTCATCTCGAACTCGAAGACCTCGCCCTTCTCGTTCTCGAGGAGGCCGTCGCCGTCGCGGTCCTTCCAGCCCGCCTCGGCGAGCAGCTCGCGGGCCTTCGCGAGGTCATAGGGCCAGGGGCTGATCGCCGGATTCGACGCCGGCGACTGCGGATTGAAGGGGCCCTTCGAGACGCCGCCGACGCCGTTCCAGATCTCCTCGATCATCCGCTCCCGATCGAGCAGGAGCGTCATCGCCTGACGGACGCGGCGGTCGTGGAAGGGCGTCTGCCGCTTGTTCGCCCGCAGTCCGCACTGCCATGCGATGAACGAGTAGCCGCTCCGCATGTTGATCCAGTTGAGGGAGAGGTTCGCGTCGTTCCAGCCCGCTTCCTTCTGCACCTCGACGAACTGCGGCGCGGTCGGCGTGATCATGTCCGCCTCGCCGTTGCGGTAGGAGACGAGTCGGGCCCGCTCGTCCTGCACGACGCTGAAGCGCATCGACGCGAGCGGCGAGCGGCGCTTCGTCGCCCAATACTGCTCGTTGCGCACGAGCGTGAGGTCGTCGCCCGGATTCCACTGCCGCGCCGGATCGGCGCTCTCGAGGCGGAAGGGCCCGGAGCCCATGAGCAGGCTCGTCGACTTGTTGATCTGGGCCGGCTCGAGCTTTTCGTAATAATGCTTCGGCAGGATGTTCTGGTTGAGCGTGTTCTCGAGGTTCGAGAAGAGGATGCGGTCCGGGTGGAAGGTGAACTCCACGGTCTTGTCGTCGAGCGCGACGACATCCGCGACATTGTCGAGCGTCGAGCGCGCCGCCGGCGCCTCGATGAGGGGGTTGAGGATGTAGTCCTTGAAGGTGAAGACGACATCGGCGGCGGTCACCGGCTTGCCGTCGGAGAAGGTCGCCTTCGGATGGATCCGCACGCGGAGCCAGGTGCCGTCCGGCGCGTACTGCCACGCCGTCGCGAGGAGGCCGCGAAGTTCGAGCGTCTTCGGATCGAAGGTCGCGAGCTGCTCGGCCACGCGATCGATCACCCGGCGGGCGTAGACATCGGTCCCGACATAGGGGGTCACGCGCGGGCACTTCGCCTCGAAGATCTCGACAAACTCGCCGCCGTCGCGGAATCCGGGGAGGCTGCGCGGATCGGTCGAATAGGTCGGTTCCGGCTGCCAGGCGATCGGAACGCCGGGGCGGGCCCAGGATTCGGCGTTGGCGGCCGCCGCGCCGCCGGCACCGTCGCCCGACGCGGCCGGGCCGCCGGAGAGGACGACCGGTCGGCTCGCGAGCGACCGCTCGAGATCGTCGAGCTTCGCCGCGATCTCGCTCGCGCTCTTCGCGTCGGTGGCGACGCTCTCCAGGCGCGAGCGCGTCTCCTTCACCTGCGACTCGATGGAGCGCAGGTATTCCCACATCCGGTCCTTCTGCCACATCGCGTTGAGGGTGAAGAACCCGATCACGAGGAGAAGCAGGACGACGATGACATCTTTTGCGCCGAATCGCTGTTCCATCGGTATCTCACTCGCCCATAGCGCCCATCGCTCCCCTGCGCCCTCGCGCGGCGGGAAACATGGTTACGCAAAGTCCGCAGAGGGTAGCAGTCACCGGGCGTCCGCCGCCAGCGAGGACAAGCGAAAGTGCGGGATTGACGGACCCTCATCGAGCCTCACCGGCGTCG
This sequence comes from uncultured Isosphaeraceae bacterium, assembly GCA_964395845.1. Taxonomy (GTDB): domain Bacteria; phylum Planctomycetota; class Phycisphaerae; order Phycisphaerales; family SM1A02; genus JAEUIT01. Next base: position 114,942 of record CAYNCG010000001.1, read on the forward strand.
GCTGCGCGTCGGGTCGAATCGCTCGCGCAGGCTGTCCCCGAGAAAGTTGAGCGAGAGGAGCGCCGTGGCGATGAGGGCACAGGGGGCGACGAGCAGCCACCAGCGGCTGGCGACGGTGTTGAGTTCGCTCAGCCCGTCGGCGGCGAGGTTCCCCCAGGAGGGCAGCGGATCACGGATGCCGATGCCCAGGAAGGAGAGGAAGCTCTCGGAGAGGATCGCTGAGGGAACGGCCAAGGTCGCGTAGACGGCGATCGGTCCGATCAGATTCGGGAGGAGGTGAACGAGGAACTGGTCGCGCGGCGCGACCCCGATGGCCCGAGCGGCCTCGAGGAACGGCTGGCCCTTGAGCGACAGGACCTGTCCCCGGATCACGCGGGCCATCGTGAGCCAGGAGACGCCGCCGATCGCGACCAGGAGCGTGACGAGCTCGATCCCCTGTCGAAGCCACGGCGGGATGCGATCGCCGACCGCCTCAAGCCGACCGTTCACGGCCACCGCAAGCAGGACGACGAGGAGAATCGAGGGCAGTCCGAAGAGGATGTCCACGAGCCGCATGAGAAGCGCATCGGTCCGCCCGCCGCGATATCCGGCGTACGCCCCGTAGGAGGTGCCGATGACCATCGCAAGTGCGGCGGCGGAGAGCCCGACGGTCAGCGAGATCGCACCGCCTGCGAGACATCGGGCGAAGACATCGCGCCCCTGCCGGTCGCTGCCGAGCAGCCGTCCGGGCACATACGCGCCAGCGGCCTCCGCCTCGGCGATGCGCTTGGTGATGTCGGCCGCCTTCTCCTCGCTCACCGTGAGCCAGCTCGGCGGCAGAAGGCTGAGGTTCACATTGCCCGCTTCGTAGCGCCGCGCCGGAGGCTTGCCCGGTTCGGTCACGAGCGCGAAGGTCCACGGCAGCGATCCGAAGCAGAGGAGAATGAGCGCCCCGAGCATCGCAGCGCCGAGCGCTCCGACCGGTCCGCCGAGCGCGCGACGCCATCGGCCGGCGCCACGGGAGGGCGTTGCGGAACGCGATGCCTCGGCAGGCGCGATCGTCGACACGCCGCGATCCTACCGCAGCGGGGAGCGCTTCGTGAGCGCGGCGACCGCTCAGCGCGGCGCTGGCGTCTCGGCGACCGGCGCGGCGATCGGCTCCGCCTCAAGCTTCGCGGCGCGGGCCTCGAGCAGCTCGGAGAGCCCCGGCGACGGCGGCGCGTGCATGAGGTCGTGCACCATCGCATCGCGCCGTTCCGCCGTCGCCTCCGGACGGGACTCGGCCGCGAGGGCGGCTCGCTTGCCGTCGATGAGCGTCGCCAGCGACGCGATCTCGCGGCGACGCTGCTCGATCTGGAGGGTCACGATCCGGTTCGAGGTGTCGGCCATCGCCGCCTCGGCCATCGACATGACCGGGGTCGAGCCGTCGCGCCGGGCGTCGTGATAGCGGATCGCCTCGCTGCGCAGGGTGAGATGGAGCTTGAGTTCCTCGACCTTCATCCGGTAGAGGTCGGTGTCACGATCGCGCATGAGGACGAGGCCGACGAAGCGCGGGCCGCCCTGACGGATCGAGCGAAGCGTGCCCTCGCGATCGCGTTCCATCGCCACGCGCAGCTCATCAGCCGCCTCCGGGGAGATGTCCGCGGCAACCTCGAGGAATCGCTCGGGGGGAATGTCCCGATGGCCGCCGCGGCCGGGACCGCGCGGGGGTCCGCCGGGGGCGGGCGGTGGAGGAGACCCCTTCGAAGCATCGGGGGTCTCGCCCAATGCATGGCTTGGGGTTTGGCTTGGTGTCTGGCTTGGGCTTTGGGCGGAGGGCGCTGCTGGAGGCGGCAGGACCGGCGCCGCGAGCGCCGAGCGCCGCTCGATGATCTCGAAGAGACCGATCGCCGGACGGCTCGCGAGCATCTCATCCATCAGCTCGGCGACGAGCGCCGCGGAACCCTCGAGTTTCGCGTCGCGTTCGAGCGCCTCGCGCTGCTCCTTGATGAGCGCTTCCATCGAGCTGAGCTCGCTCGCCCGCTGCCAGAGCTGCAAGTCAATCGCCCGCTGGCAGGCCTCGCGCATCCGCTCGATCGCGCCGTCGCAGTCATCCTCGCGTCCCGCCGAGCGGGCCTCGTGATACTGCTGGGCGATGCGGCGGGCCTCGATCTGGGCCTGGAGCTCCTTGATCTTCATCTCGTAGAGACCGCGGTTGCGCTCCTTGAGCATCGCGAGTCCGACGAGCCGGCCTCCCCGCTCGCGCATCGCCTGCTCGACGCTCGCCCGATCGCTCTCGAGCTTCTCGCGAATCGATCGTCCCCACGCCGGCTCGATGTCCTCGGCCACCTCGATCAGCCGCTCGATGGGCACATCACCGCGGCGCATGCCATCCGGCGGCGGCTCGGCGCCGGGCATTCCCTTGCGCGGTCGATCACCCTTGCGATCGGCGCCCACAGCCTCGATGAGTCGCGGACGGGGCGGGGCGGCATCCTCGCGAGCGCGCGGAGGCGTTCCCTCGATCACGCCGTCATCGGTTCTCGCCACGGCCGCGCGGCCATCGGCCCACGCGTCGGTCGGCAGAGCGCCGCAGAGGAGCACCGCCGCGACCAGCGATGCGAGCATCGTGAACGAACCGTGCGATGCGACGATCGGGCGCCGGGCTCGGCCCTTGGGGATCGCGCGATTGGACGGCTCGCAGGACACTAGAACGATCCGGCCTCCGACTTCGCCGGCGACGGAGTGCCGGGAGCGTTGGCAAAGGAGAGACCGAGGATCTCGCCAAGCTCACCCTCGATGTCGTCGAGTTCCGCGCCGTGCGTCCGAAGGACCGGCGCTGCGAGCGCTGCGGCATCGCTTCCGCCGAGCGACTCCTCGCTCAGCCAGATGCGCGAGGCGTTGGGATTGTGGAAGGCGACGAGCGTGAGTTCGGCTGCGCTCGCCCGCGACATGCCGTCGTTGACGAGCATTGTGCGGTCACCGTTGCTCTCCGCGACGAGCGCGGGGTTGAGCGCGGGGTTGGGCGACGGGTTCGGGGTTGTGTTCGGGTTCGTTCCGTCGGCGATCTGGGTGCCGCCGCGCGGCTCGGGCTGGCTGCGCTGATAGGCCAGGATCGCGCCGGCGGCGACGGCGATCATCGCAGCGCTCGCGAGGGCGACGCGGATCCAGCGGCCGCCCCGCGGCTGCACGATCCGGCGACGCTCGGCGACCGCGTCGCTGACCGAGCTGATGTGGGCCAGCACGCCATCGTCGAGCAGTTCCGACGCCCCCTTCGGCAGGTGCTCCCGCGACGCGGCGAAGACCCGGTCGGCGAGACCGGCGGGCGGGGCGCTGCGGGCGTCGGCGAGCAGCTTGCTCAGGGCCCCATCCACGGCCCGCACCTCATCCGACAGAAGCCGAGCGTCGGCCCCGAACGGGTGGTTGCCTTGCGGATGGGAAGGGTGAGACTGGTCGCGGTCCACGGAGGGATGCCTTGGCTGAGGGGGTGTGCGGGGGACGAAAGGGAGCAGGTATCGGGTGGGATGCGGGCGGGCCTATCCGGCTCGCTCCGCTGTCGATCGAACGCCGGGCCGGAGGGCAGGATTGCAGGCTGCGAGCGTCGCGAACCCGGATCTGGCCGAGCCATGCGGGCGGATTGGGTCCCGGAATGGCGTCGAAAGGCTCACGACGCGGCCGGATCCTGCATCCGGTGCGTTGTGGGCAAGCGGGGCAATCCCTCGAAGGGTACACCGCGAGAGGCGGGAGAAGCACTCAGAGGCCATCGGCGTTCACCCCCCGCTCCTCGAGGTACTCCCGGAGCTTCTTCAGGGCCCGGTGATGGCGGGCCAACAGGGTGCCGAGGGGCTCGTTCAGGCTGTCAGCAAGCTGTTTGAACGAGAGTCCACCGACATGGCGGAGGGTGACGATCTCCCGATCGGCCTCGTTCAGGGAGGCAATGGCCTCGAGCAAGGCTCGGCTGGTCGCCGGCTCGAGTCGCTTCGCCGGGGCTCCGCGCCGCCCGGGGGCGTCGATTCCCTCGTCGGCCACCGCGAGATTCGCCATCGGCGCCTCGGCCATGGGGCTCGCGTGCCGCTTCCGGCGACGCATCTCATCCCGCAGGCGGTTCATCGCGATGCGGAAGAGCCAACTCTCGAACTTCCCGACTTCCTGGTAGTCCCGGAGCTTCACCGCGACGGTGCAGAAGGTCGATTGGGTGATCTCCTCCGCGAGGTCCGCGTCACCGCACTGCGAGCGGACGATGCTGAAGACGCGACCGACATAGGTGTCGACGATCTGCCGCCACGCCCGCTCATCGCCTGCGGCGGCATCGGCGAGCAGGGCCGCAAGCTCCTCCTGCGACCGTTCGCCCCGCGCGGCGGCGGGATCGTTCGGCGTCATCGGTGAAGGATCGGGCTGGCGGGGCGAAGACGCCATCGAGGAAGGGGCGGAGTGTAGGGGAACCGCCCGAGGGGGCCGCGTATTGCATCGGGCGAGTCCCCTCACGGGCTCCAACACCCGACGAGCCACCCCAACCTGGCAGCCGATCAGTACGGAATCCCGCCGACATCCTCATCCTCGGGCGGGAGCGCCGCGGCGTTGGCGTTCAGCTTCACGAGCTTCGGCGGCGCCTGCACCGGCTGGCCGCGGGTGTCGGGCGGCGTCGCGTAGGAAATGCTGCGGAACGCGGTGCTCGCGCCGTCCCAGACCATGTTGACGGTGCCGGTCGGTCCGTTGCGCTGCTTCGCCACGATGAGCTCGGCGACGCCGACCTTGTCGGGATTCGCCTCCTCCCACTCCGGATCGGAGCGGTGGTAGTACTCCTCGCGGTGGAGCATCATGATCACGTCGGCGTCCTGCTCGATCGAGCCTGACTCGCGGAGATCGCTCATGCGGGGCCGATGGCCCTCGCGCTGTTCGGCGGCACGGTTGAGCTGGCTGAGGCAGATGACCGGAACATCGAGCTCGCGGGCCATCGCCTTGATGCCGCGGCTGATCTCGCTGACCTCGATCTGGCGGCTCTCGACGCGGCCGCCGGCGCTCATGAGCTGGAGGTAGTCGATGACCACGCCCTGGATCCCGAAGCGCTCCTTGAGCCGCCGCGCCTTCGAGCGCAGGGCGAGGAGCGTCAGGCCCGGCGTGTCGTCGATGTAGATCTTGGCCTCGGCCAGCTCGCCCGCGGCGGCGATGAGCCGGCGATAGTCCTCCTGGCGAAGCATGTTGCGCCGAAGCCGCTGGCTATCGATCTGACCGCGGCCGCACAGCATGCGCTGGACGAGCTGCTGCTTGCCCATTTCGAGGCTGAAGACCGCGACCGGATGGCCGTTGCTGGCCATGTTCTCGACGAAGTTCAGGGCGAGCGCCGTCTTTCCCATCGACGGACGGGCCGCGAGGATGATGAGTTCGCCGCGCTGGAAGCCGCTCAGCATCTCGTCGAGGTCGACGAAGCCGCTCGTGACGCCGGTGAGGTGACGCCCCTCGTTCTGCTCGAGGAGCTTCATCGTCTCGTTGATGAGCTCGCGGATGTCGGCCGTCGTGTTGCTCTCGCGGCGCTGGGCGATCTGGAAGATGCGCTGCTCGGCGCGCTCGAGAAGGTCCTGCGCGGCCTCCTTCGAGCGGTGGGCGTCGGTGAGGATCTCCCCCGCCGCCGCGATGAGCTCGCGCACGGTGGCCTTCTCGCGGACGATGCCGGCGTAGTGCGTCGCGTTCACCGCGCTCGGGACGCCTTCGGCCAGTTCGACGAGGTAATCGAGCCCGCCGATCTCCTCGAGCACGCCCTTGTCGGTGAGCTTCTGGTTGAGCGTGACGAGGTCGAGCGACCCGTGCCGGTCGTAGAGCTCGACCATCGTGTCGTAGATGACGCCATGCGCCGGGCGATAGAAGTCGCCGCCCGACTTCACGACGGTGACGACATCGCCGACGACCCGCGGATCCCAGAGCATCGAGCCGAGCAGGCTCATCTCCGCCTCGACCGCGTGCGGCGGCAGCGCCTCGAAGATCTTCGCGATGTCGGTGAAGCTCACCGTCTGACGACGCTCACGACCACCGCGCCGACGGAAGCCGCCTCCGTCGCCGTCGCCTCGCTGCTGCATCGCCAGATCGTCAGGTGCCATGCTCGCCGCATGCTACGGCGGGACGGGCGCGGCTTCGCGCAATTGTCAGCATGTGCGGGACACGCCCACAACCGGCGCGGCACGCCCCGCGATCATCCCCACCGCTTGACAATCAGCTCGCGACCTGCTCGCGCCTACTCGTCCTCGTCCTCGTTCGCCCGGACCGGCATCGGCTCGCCGCCGAGATGCTCCTTCATGAGGCGACCGACCTTGAACTTCACGGTGCGCTTCGCGGGCACCGGGACGCGCTCGAGCGTCTTCGGGTTCTGGGCGACGCGCGGAGCACGATCCTTCGTTTCGAAGACGCCGAAGTCGCGGAACTCGAGTCGGTTGCCCCGACCGAGCTCCTCGATGACGAAATCAAGAAAGCTCTGCACGACCTTCTTCACATCGCTGCGCCGCAGACCTGTCTCGTCCGCGATGCGGTCGATCAGCTCCTTCTTGGTCGTCGTCGCCATGCGAAACCCCACTCAGGGCACCAGATCGTGATCAAGAGAGGCGGCGGCGCTGTCAGGCCAATCAAACGACAAACTCACCGCACGCGCGAATGTCCCCCGAACGATGCTGCTTGGACGGTGTGTCCGAAGCCCGATTCAAAGTATCCAACCGCCCCGCAGGCGAGTCAAGCGCCGATGCCGAGCAAGTCACACAATGGCAAGCGGTTACTGCACGGGAAAAGACCGAAGCGCAAGGATGACACCATCGGACACGCCCTGCGTCGTGCCGTCAGGGACGCCAAGGAATGGACCGTTCGCGGATGCGGGTGGTGAAGCGCGTATCGAGATAGCTTCGCCCCGAAAGGATGCGATCCCGCTGATACCACTCGCGCTCCACGCTTTCCACAACGAATCCACCGGGGGTCGCGGAACCCATCCGCGGATCGTTCCGGTAGGCCTCGTCACCCTCGATCGCACCGAGCAGGATCGCGTTCTCGCTGGGCAACGCGATCGACGCGGCCGGTGGCCGCGCGTCCACGGCAGCCGCCCGCGGCGCTGACGCCGTGCAGCCGCCCATGCCCGCGAGGGCGATTGCGATCGCGAGCGCGGCTCCGCGCCGCGCGAGATGTCCGCTCTTTGGCTGTGCCATCGGGTTCTCCCCGATGAGACGCTGCCACGGACCGGCGTCGGGGCAAGCGCGAACCGGCGAGCTTCGCTCAGGAAGGCGAGGTTGGCTGTCCGGCGAGGGTGGTCGCCTCGAGTTTCCGGATCCTCTCGACGATGCTCGTGCTGCCGAGGCCCGGCCGATGGGCGAGCAGCCGCATGTCGATGCCGAGTTCACGGACCAGGTCGTACTCGTTCACCTGCTCGGGACGGTAGTCGCCGCCCTTCACATAGATGTGCGGTCGCACCGCCCGCATGAGCTCATGGGCGGTCGGCTCGGAGAAGAGGACGAGATAGTCGACGCAGTGGAGCTCGGCGAGGATCTCAAGTCGCTCCTGCTCGCTGAAGATCGGTCGTCCGGGCCCCTTCTGGCGCCGCACCTCCTCATCGGCGTTCACGCCGACGACGAGCACATCGCCCTGCTGCCGCGCTTCGCGAAGGTACGCGACATGGCCGGCGTGGATGACATCGAAGCAGCCGTTCGTCAGGACGATGCGATGGCCGACATCGCGATGCGCGGCCAGCTCCACCAGCAGATCCGAGAGCGAGCGGCGCTTGCCGGTCAGGTGTCCGGCAAGGGCGAGAATCGAGCGGCGCACGCTCGAGAGGGGAATCGGCTGGGCGCCGAAGACCTCGACCTCGAGTCCGGCGGCGGCGTTCGCGAAGGCGACGGCCTCGTCCCACCCGAAGCGATTGGCCCGCGCGACGGCGAGCGCCGCGAGAACCATGTCGCCCGCGCCGGTCACGTCGTACACCTTGCGGGCGACGGTCGGCACATGCAGCGGCTCGCCGTTCCGCTCGAGCAGGAGCGCGCCATGCCGATCGAGCGTGAGGACGACGGCATCGAGATGGACATCGCCGAGCAGCCGCGCGGCGAGACGGGCGTTGTGTTCGACCGAGGCGTCGAGCGGCATCGCCATCCCGGTCGCGAGTTCCGCCTCGCTGCGATTCGGCGTGATCGCGGTGGCCCCGCGATAGCGTCCGTAATCCTCAATCGCCGCAGGATCGACGATCACCGGAATGCCGAGCTTGCGGGCCTCGGCGATGACCGTCTGGCAGGTCGTCGACGAGCAGACGCCCTTGTTGTAGTCCTCGATGCAGACGACATCGGTCTCGCGCAAGGCATCGAGAATCGAGCCGAGCAGACGCTCCGACACGGCGCGGCCGAGCGGCTCGCGGCTCTCGAAGTCGAGGCGAAACATCTTCTGCGGATGGCGATGCTGGGCGAGACCGATGAGGCTCCGCTTCACCGTCGTCGGCCGCGAGGGATCGACGATCATGCCCTGGACATCGCAGCCGAGCGCGACGAGGTGGCGCCGGAGCGACTCGCCCTCGGGATCGCCGCCGACGACGCCGAAGCAGCGGACCTCGGCCTCGAAGGCCCGCAGGCAGGACGCGACATTGCTCGCTCCGCCGGGCGACTCGCGGATGTCGCGCGGATCGCCGGCCATGAGCACCGGAACCGGCGCGTCCGGCGAGAGCCGCTCGGCGGCGCCGTAGACATGCTGGTCGAGCATGTAGTCGCCGATGACCATCACCCGCGTCGGCTTCCACGCGGCAAGGCGGGCGAGGATGCGCTCGTGAAGCTCGGTCACGGGCGCTGCGAGCGGCGTCGTTCGGGTGGCATGCGGCACGCCGCGAAGTCTACTCGCGACGGGCGGCGGGGAGCGCCCGCGGGCTGCTTCCCCCGTCACGCGCCAACCCGCGTGACGGCTCGCGCGCATCGCCCGCGATCGCCTCGCGCAGCCGTCGCAGGAGCGCTTCCTCGCCTTCGAGGAAGGAAATCCGAAGATCCGGCACGACAAAGGGCGGCGCATCCTCCGGCATCGCACCGGCGGCCCGGAGCGGCTCGATCTTCACCCAGTCCTTTCGCGTGACGAGAATCGCATCCGCACCGCGCCCCGCGGCGATGATTCCGGCGAGGCCCGCAGCGTCGACGGACGCGTGATCCCGCCGGAGGATCGCATTGGCGACCGTCGCCCCCGCCGCCTCCGCATCGGCGATCACCGACGCCGGATGTCCGACGCCGCAGGCGATGAGCACGCGCCGACCGCGCAGCCATCCGACGGGCAGGCGATCGCTCGCGGTCGCACCGTACCGATCGAGACTCCTCCACGCATGCTCGGTCCATGCGATCGGCGGCTTGCCGTGCAGCCGCTCGATCGCCGCGGCGAGCGCGGCGTCGTGGCCGCGCGACCGGGTCACGATCACGGCGTCGGCGCGGGCGAGAGCGCGCGCCGGCTCGCGCAGCCAACCGCTCGGGAGCAGCCGGTCATCGAGGCTCGGTCGCGTCGCGTCGACGAGGACGAGATCGAGGTCGCGGCGGATCTGGCGGTGCTGGAAGCCGTCGTCGAGAAGCACGCAGTCGGGCCCGCTCGCCGCCTCGGCCGCGGCGAGATGGCGGAGGATCGCGTCGGCTCGCTGCGGATGCGCGACCACCTCGACGCCCGCGAGGATCTGCCGATACTCGCGTTCCTCATCGCCCATCGTGCCCGGCTTCGCGCCGTAGCCGCGCATCGCTATGACGGGACGGTGACCGCGGACGGCGAGCTGCGCGGCGATCCACGCGACGGTCGGGGTCTTGCCGGTCCCGCCGGCGGTGATGTTGCCGATCGAGATCACCGGCAGCGGCAGCGTGCGCACGCCGGCGCCGCGATCGAATCGCGCGTTGCGCAGCCCGACACCGACGCCGTAGGCCCACGAGAGCGGCGTCGCGAGAAGGGCAAGCGCGGACGGAATCGGCGGCTTCGCGCGGCTCACGGCGCACGCTCCCCGTCGTCGGGCTCGCCGCCGCCGCGACGGGCGCGGGCCTCGTCGATCGCCCGCCCGAGCGAGGCTGCGCTCTCGCGCCGCATCACGCCCATCGCCCGACGGTGGATGTGCACCGAGACGATCGCGTCGACGATCGCAAGCAGGACGACGGTGCCGATCGCGAGTCCGGCGCCGGCCCACGCGGCGAGATAGGGAATCGGCGTCCGGTCGGGATCGATGAGCCCGAAGCCAAGGGCCGCGCCCACGATGCCGAGACAGCCGACGAGGAGCGACGCACGGCGGATGCGGCGACGGACGCGCGGCATCTCGGCGGCGGAGAGCCGCGGCCAGTACCAGGCCATCGCGAGCAGCAGGATCGCGGCGAGGGCGACGGTCAGCCAGGGATCGAGGTGCGTCGCTGCAAGGCTCATGCGGGCGTTCCTGCTTCGCGCGTCGCGGGCGAGGCCGCTTGGATGCCGAGGGCGCCGAGCTGCTGGGGCACGCGCCGCATCGGCAAACCCATGACGCCGGTCGGATCGCCGACGCAGCGGAGCGGCCACCCCGCGGCGACGCGCTCGGCGTAGTTGTAGCCTCCCGCCTTCCCGCGCCAGGCTCCGCTCGCGACATAGGCGTCGATGGCGTCGTCCTCGAGCGCGCCGAGTCCGACGACCGAGACATCGACGAAGAGCCGGCGCGCCCCGGCCCACGGCGGGATCGCGCCGGCGAGCGGCAGGATCGCGACGCCGGTGACGACGCGATGGTCGATCGCCCGCAGGCCGCGCAGCATCGCTCGGGCCTCGTCGGCGTCGCGCGGCTTTCCGAGCAGCGCATCGCCGTGCACGCAGATCGTGTCCGCGGCGATGATGACCGTCTGTCCGCCGGCGAGGCGCTCGCCGAAGCGGTCGAGCACGCGTCGGGCCTTGAACCAGGCGAGCGCCGTGACGAAGGCCTCGGGCGAGACCGCGCCGCGCACGAGGCGGGCGTCGTCGATGTCGCTCTCGAGCACCTCGGGCTCGTAGCCGGCCGCGCGAAGGAGCTCGCGTCGCCGCGGCGATGCGCTCGCAAGGACGAGGCGGCTCATCGCTGGCCTCCACCAGGCGCCGGCGCGGCGAGCGCTGGCGCAGTCGGTTCGGCGCGCCCGTCGTCGATCGCGGCGAGGACCTCGTCCACGCCGATCTGCCGCATGAGCGCGTCGCCGATCGATCGATCGCGATAGCTTCCGCGGAAGGCCGCTGCGGCTCGCGCCCGGAGGACGCTTCGCTCGCGCCGATAGGGACCGACGAGGGCCGGATCGGTCGGCCCGAAGAGGGCGATGAGTCGGCGGTCGAATCCCACGGCGATGTGCAGCGGAGCGCTGTCGTTGGCGACGACGAGTTCGGCCCCGGCGATGACCGCCATCGACTGGCCGACGCCGGTCGCGCCTGCGAGGTCGATGACGCGCGGCCGGAGCGAGGACTCCGTCGGCATCGCCGCCCGCACCCGATCGGCCTCGCCGCGCGTGCCGAGGAAGAGGACGGCGTCGACGCCGCGCTCGAGGACCGGCGCGACGAGCTCGCGCCAGTGTTCCGCCGGCCAGTCCTTCGAGATCCAGCGGCTCGTCGGGGCAAAGACCGCATAGCGGGCCGGAAGACTGCGGCGGACCCGCTCGTCGGTCCACCACGCCCGATCTTCCTCGCGCAGATGAAGGCGAAGGTCGGCGACCGGCGGGATCCCGGCGCGCTCGAGCAGCCCGAGCATCCGATCGACGGTGTGCACGGCCGGGACGCGATGCCGCTCCTGCACGCCCAGCCAGCCGAGCTCCCGGGCGTCGGCGAAACCGATGCGGCGCGGCGCTCGCGTGGCCCACGCGATGAGCCCGCTGCGGCCAAGCCCCTGGGCATCGATGACGAGCGAAAACCGGCCGCGCAGGCCGGCGACCCAGTGCCGGATCTCGGTCAGGCAGGCGGGGCGCCACCACTGCCGCCAGCGGTTCCTGGGGAAGGCGATGACCTCATCGAGCTGGGGATGGGCGACGACGGCCTCGGTGAAGGAATCCTGCACCACCCACGCGATGCGGGCATGCGGGAACCGCGCGCGAAGGGACGCCACCAGCGGAACGGAGCGACAGACATCGCCCAAGGCGCTCGGTCGGATAATGAGGATCGAGGAGTCGTTCGGTTGCACGCCGCGGTCGCCGCGCGAGTGGGCTTCGTTCCTCGCGGTCGTGACCGAGTATACGAACGGGCCGCATCCGACCGGGAAGCGCTCTCGTACCCTTCGATGCGCTCGCATCGCACGAACGCGGTTGACAGCGACCGACGAAGGAAGAACACTCCGACGCGGCCGCAGGCGATCGTGCCCCCGGCGAAGCATCCCTGTCCGCGCATCCGCTCGGAGACTCGTGGCCAGCCCGACCCCGCCAAATCCCGCCGCCGGACAGCCCACGCCGGGCCGCGATTCGCCCTCGCCGCCGGCGATCGGTCTTGCGCGGGACGCCGAGGACGGTGCCGACGCAGCGGCCCGGCCGTCCGCGGCCAAGGGCTCCGCGTCGGTTCCGCCGGCTCCCGCCGCGAACCAACTGGCGGGTCCGTCCGCGAGCCAGTCGGCCGGCCAGTCGAAGGCCGGCGGTTCGATGGCCGCCGAGGGCAGCCGGGCGGGCTCGAGCGTGGACGACCTCCTCGGGAGGCTCATCATCGACCGCGGCCTCATCACGAGCGACGAGCTCGATGAGGTCACGCAGGAACTCCGGGCCCAGATCGCAGCGGGCGCACCGCACACCCTCGAGGACATGCTGGTCGCCCGCGAGTACCTCACCCGGCGCCAGGTGCAGCGGCTCAAGACCGATCTCGAGGCCGATCGCTCGAGCCAGCGCATCCCCGGCTACAAGGTCATCCGCAAGCTCGGCTCGGGGGCGATGGCGACCGTCTTCCTCGGCCGCCAGCTCTCGCTCGATCGCCTCGTCGCGATCAAGGTCCTTCCGAAGAAGTTCAGCTCGGACCCGAAGTTCATCGAGCGCTTCTACAAGGAGGGCCGGGCCGCGGCCCGCCTGAACGACCAGAACATCGTGCAGGCCTACGACGTCGGCCAGGCCGGCGAACACCACTACTTCGTGATGGAGTTCGTCGACGGCGAGACGGTCTACGACCGGATCGTCGCGAAGAAGCGCTTCAGCGAGCGCGAGGCGCTCCAGATCGTGCGGCAGGTCGCCTCGGCGCTCAAGCACGCCCACGAGCAGGGCTTCATTCACCGCGACATCAAGCCCAAGAACATCATGCTCTCGAAGTCGGGCACGGTGAAGCTCGCGGACCTCGGCCTCGCCCGGGCGATGAGCGACAAGGAGGCCGCGGAGGCCGAGAGCGGCCGGGCCTTCGGCACGCCCTACTACATCTCGCCCGAGCAGATTCGCGGCGAGAAGGAGATCGGCCCGCCCTCTGACATCTACGGCCTCGGGGCGACCTTCTTCCACATGGTGACCGGCCGCGTGCCCTTCGAGGGGAAGTCGCCGTCGGAGGTCATGCACCGCCACCTGAAGGCTGCGCTGACGCCCCCGGACCACCTCAATCCGGAGCTCACCTCGGACTGCGCCCAGATCCTCGAGATGATGATGGAGAAGCAGCCGCGCGACCGCTACCAGAGCGCCCGCGAGCTCATCCACGACATCGACCTCGTCCTGAAGGGCGAGCATCCGGAACACGCCCGACCGACCGTCGACATCTCGAGCGTCGCCAAGTCCGCCGCGGAAGCCCAGACCGGCGCGATGGCCAGGCGTCCCTCCCCCTTCGCCGATGCCTCGAAGAATCCGCTCACGATGATTCTCGGCATCCTGCTCGGCCTGAGCGTCCTGGGGAACCTTGCGCTTCTTGGCATGCTTCTGTCGCGTTGAGGGCACCTTCGAGCGACCTTTCGCCCCGGGACGCGAAATGGTGCTGAAGCGATCGCGTTCGCCGCGGTCCCCCGCACGAACGACCGCAGCCTCCCGTGACGCACCCTCACCCGCATCCATCGTCGAATCCGAGCGCCTCGCCGGCCCTGCGCGGCGGACACGGCGCCTCCGCCGCCCGCGAGCTGAAGTTCGCCGTGGAGTGCGAGCGGATCGATGCCCTGCTCGCGACGCTTGCCGAGCGCATGCAGCGCGACCCGCACGCCGATCCGGCGCTCGGTGGCGACTATCTCGTCACCAGCCTCTACTGCGACTCGCCTGACCGCGAGGTCGCCCGGCGCGTCGGATGGCACCGCTTTCGCAAGTTCCGCGTGCGTCGCTACGGTGCGGGAACAAGCGCTTTTCTCGAGCGGAAGACGCGGATCGGCGCGCTGGTGCGGAAGGAGCGCATCGAGCTCCCCGTCGGCGAACTGCCGCTCCTCGCGGCCGACGGCGCGCTGGCGGATCCCTCGTGGATCGCCGCGGGCTATCGGCGTCAACTGCTCCGCCGATCGCTTGCGCCGGTGTGCATGATCGAGTACCGGCGGAGCGCGTTCTTCGCCGAGGTGCCGCACGCCGGCGGGGCGCTCCCGAACGGGTCACCGAGCCCGCTCTCGATTCGGGCGACGATCGACCGCTCGCTTCGCGGCGTCCCCGTGGACGGCTTCCGCTTCGCACCGGCCGCGCACGCCGGTCCGTGGCGGGAGATCCTGCCGGAGACGGCGATTCTCGAGATCAAGTTTGCGGGCGATGCGGCGGCGTCTGCCGATGGGGTTCCGGTCGCGGTGAAGAGCCTGCTCGCCGCGCTCCGCGTGAGTCGGCGCGGCAGCTCGAAGTACCGAACCTGCATGCGGCTCCTCGAGGGTCGCGACGAGGACGCGCCCGATGCCTGAGTTTCTCTCGACCATGCCGCAAGGCACCGCCGCGATCGCCCCGGCATCGATGCTCGTGCGGCTTCTGCTGGCCCTCGCGTTCGGCGTGGCGGTGGCGGCGGTCTACCGTCTGAGCCACGGACGCGAACAGCGCGACAACCGCACGCTCGCGGCGACGATCGTGCTCCTGTCGGTGCTCATCGCCATGGTCTCGATGGTGATCGGCGACAGCGTCGCGAAGGCGTTCAGCCTGGTCGGCGCGCTCTCGATCGTCCGCTTCCGCACCGTCGTCGAGGACACCCGCGACACGGCCTTCGTGATCTTCGCCGTCGTCGTCGGCATGGCCGCCGGCGCGGATGTGCCGCTCCTGCCGCTGATCGGCATTCCGATCGTCGGCGCCGCCGCGATCGTCATGAGCAGGCTCGACCTCG
The DNA here is from genome assembly GCA_964395845.1 of uncultured Isosphaeraceae bacterium. Lineage (GTDB taxonomy): Bacteria > Planctomycetota > Phycisphaerae > Phycisphaerales > SM1A02 > JAEUIT01. The sequence goes on from CAYNCG010000001.1 coordinate 130,041, forward strand.
GCTCGCCGCGCGCCGCGCGTCGCGCGAACGCCGAGCGGACGCTCGTCGTCCGACTCGGTCTCGGCTTCGAGCCCGCACCGACGCTCGGAGCGGCGCTCGACGCGTGCTCGACGCAGCACATCCTCGTCGCGACGGGAACGGCCCGACAGGGCACGGCGATCGAGGTGACCTACGAGCTGACGCTGCGGCCCGAGACCGACGAGTCGGCTCTCGTCCAGACGCTTAACCGCATCGAGGGCGTCCAGAGCGTCGAGCTTCGACGGCCCTGAATCCCCTCGCGCCACCGCTTTCGCACAGGAGAGACAGCCATGATTCGTCCACGCCACCCCGTCGCTCTCGTCGCCGGCACCGCACTCGCGCTCGCGGCCGCGTCCGCGTTCGCGCTCCTGCCCGCCCCGCAGGACGCTCCGCCGCCGCCGCCCGGACCGGGCGGCAGCATGGGCGGACCGAACGCCGCGACGATCGAACTCGTGAAGGAGTTCGACCGTGACGGCAACGGCTGGCTCGACCGCGCGGAGCGCGAACCGGCTCGGGCGAAGCTCAAGGAGGAGCGGGCCAACGGCGGCGGACGACGACGCGGCGGCCCCGCTGGCGGCCCCTCCGGCCCGCCGCGCGGCATGGGCGCCGAGATCGCGACGGGCACCGCCGGACCCGCGCTCGCGCCGGACGCCGTCGAGGCGTCCTCCGCGCCGCTCTTCGAGCTCGACGCCGTGCGCACCCTCTTCTTCGACTTCGACACGCCCGACTGGCTCACCGAGATGGGCGACTTCTACGGCACCGATGTCGAGATGCCGGCCACGCTCACCGTGGACGGCAAGCGATACGAGGGCGTCGGCGTGAGCTATCGCGGCGCGAGCTCCTATTTCACGGTCGATCCGTCGCTGAAGCGGTCGCTCAGCGTCTCGATCGATCTCGCCGACGCGGATCAGCGCCTCCTCGGCGTCAAGTCGCTCAATCTCCTGAACGCCCACACCGATCCGAGCTTCATGCGGACGGTGCTCTTCTCGACGATCGCGAACCGGCACCTCGTCGCCCCGCGGGCCAACTTCGTGCGCGTGGTCCTCAACGGCGAATGCTGGGGTCTGTTCGTCAGCTCCGAGCAGTTCAACAAGGATCTCCTCGCGGCCCGCTTTCCGAGCGCCGACGGCGCGCGGTGGAAGGTCCCGGGGAGTCCGCAGGGACGCGGCGGACTCGAGTATCTCGGCGAGGAGATCGCCCCCTACCGCTCGCGCTACGACATCAAGTCGAAGGATGACGAGCGAAGCTGGCGCGCGCTCATCACGCTCTGCCGCACGCTGCACGAGACGCCGCCCGAGGAGCTCGAAGCGGCGCTTGCGCCGATCCTCGACATCGACCGCACGCTGTGGTTCCTCGCTCTCGACTGCGCGCTCGTGAACAACGACGGCTATTGGGCGCGGGCGAGCGACTACAACCTGTACCTCGACCCGAAGGGCGTCTTCCACCTCCTTCCCCACGACGCGAACGAGACATTCGGCATGGGCGGTGGCGGTGGACCGGGTCGCCCCATGGGACCTGGCGGTCCCGGCGGGCCTGGCGGACCCGGCGGTCCCGGTGGGCCGGGCGGCGAGCGGCCCGGTCGCGGACCCAATGCCGAGTTCGCATCACAGGACGCACCGCCCAACGGACCGCCCGAGGGTGGCCGACGCGGTGGCGGTCGGCGCGGTCCCGGTGGCGGCGGGCCGACGCTCGACCCGCTGGTTGGGCTCGACGATGCGACGAAGCCGCTTCGATCGAAGCTGCTCGCCGTCCCGAGCCTCCGCCGTCGCTACCTCGAGCATGTCCGCACGATCGCCCGCGTCGATCTCGATTGGGAGACGAGCGTCGATCCGCTCGTCAGCCGCGTCCGCTCGACGATTCGCCCGATGATCGAGGCGGACACGCGGAAGCTGACCTCGCTCGAGTCATTCGATCGTCAGTTCACCATGACGCCGCCCGCCCCACCCGCCGACGGCGCTGCCGAAGGCGGGCCCCGGCCGCGCGGCACCCTGCGCGACTTCTTCGAGCAGCGGCGGGCATTCCTGCTCAATCATCCCGCGATCAAGGGTCTGGACGAGAAGCCAGGCTGACGAGTCAGCGGACCTCGACGAGCATCTCCACTTCGACGGACGCCCCGAGCGGGAGGGCGATCGAGCCGACGGCGGCGCGGGCGTGACGGCCCGCGTCGCCGAAGATCTGCTGCAGCACCTCGCTCGCCCCGTTCGCGACCTTCGGCTGGTCGGCGAAGCCCGCCTCACAGCAGACGAAGACGCCGAGTCGAACGATCCGGACCACCCCATCGAGCGAGCCGCCGAGCTGATCGGCGACGATCGCGAGGCCATTGAGGGCACACTGCCGGGCCGCGGCCTGGGCCTGCGGGATGGTGTCTGGCCGGACGGGGCCGGTCATCAGAAGCTGGCCGTTCTGCATCGGAAGCTGGCCGCTCACCGCGATCAGGTTGCCGGTCCGGACCGCCGGGATGTAGGCGGCGACGGGCTTGGGGGCGGTCGGCAGGACGATGGAGAGTTCGGCGAGGCGGGCGGCGATGGACATGGGGGCCTGACGGGGAGGGGGGGGGTGGCGAGAGAGCGGCGGAGCGTACCGCGCGGTCATGGGTGAGCCGCCGTCTCCTCCCCGAACCTGAGGAACTGGGTGAATGGGGGAAAAACATCAGAACTTTGCAACTTGACAGACCGATGCCTCGGATTATTCTGCAACAACATTCCAGCAGGCCGTTGCGACCATACCGAGCCATCAGCGATTGCTGAGCCTCAACCTGCACTTATCTGTCGGAACCCCCGACACCTCATTCTGTCGCAACAGCCGACATCCCGGTGTGAGTAGCGTCAGTGGTGCCGCTTCCGGATCCGAGTGGATCCGGCCCTGTGAGGAACAGGCCGCCGCAAGGCGGAACGAGACGGCACTCGTGCCCGGACGACGATCCGGGTAAGGTGTTCTGGTGAGGTTTTGGCAGGACATTCTGGTTGGGATCGAGCTCGTCTGATCGACTCGCTCTCCAAGTCGGATGTGCCCCGCGTGTCAGGCGTCAGCCTTCGCACGGGCAACCCCGACTGGATCGATACGAAGCAGATGAGCCCCGTCGAGCCGCCCACGGCGGACGAGCGTTCGTGTGGCCTCCATCATGAGGCCAGCCCCCTCTTGCTTGAGGGTCGCACGCCAGTCCTTCGGACTCGCTCGACGAGGACACAGGTTCGGCACCCGATGGCCCCGACGGGATAGTGCCCTCGTGTGCTCCATCGTCGTCGCCGCTTCCGTCGGCCGACGGACCCTGGGTCACCCCGCGATTCCCACTCCCCAGCGTCCAACCAAGCTTTGCCGCGATCGCAGGTCCGGCGCTCATCGCGTGTGGGTCGATCCCGACTCCCCAGCGATTCGAGCCTGAGAGACCACCCTCTCCCGAGGGGATCGTGCGACACCGTGACTCCCCGCGCCACGCATCCTGCGTCGCCGCGAGTCAACGCCTGACGAGCGCTCGCCGCTCCTCTCCCCTGCCCCTATCCGGCGTACACCCCTGGTGTCCGTTGGGGATTCCTTATCGCCCACGATCGTGGGCACCGTGTTTTTTCCTTTCCTCGTGCTCTCTTAAAGGAGACCAAGCACATGCGTCAGAACCGTAGAGGCTTCACCCTCGTCGAGCTCCTGGTGGTCATCGCGATCATCGCGCTGCTCATCGGCCTGCTCCTCCCGGCCCTCGCCCGGGCTCAGCAGAACGCCCGCAGCATCAAGGACGCCAACAACGTCGCCCAGATCCACAAGTCGATGCTCACCTTCGCTCAGAACGAGCCGGGTGGAAAGCTCCCGACCCCGGGTCTCATCAACCGCAACGCGGTCCAGCTCCCGAACGGCCTCCAGCAGGTCCCCGGCCAGGGCTCGGAGAACCAGTCGCAGAACAGCACCGCGAACCTGTACTCGGCGATCATCGCCCAGCGGTACTTCAACACCGACCTCGTGATCGGCCCGACCGAAGTGAACCCGGTCGTCGCTGAGTACAAGGACTACAACTACAACCAGTACGACCCGGCGACGGACAAGTACTGGGACACCGGCTACAAGGCCGAGATCCACAAGGATCAGTCCTCTGGCGTCTGCCACACCAGCTACGCCCACCTCGCTCTCTGCGGCGAGCGGAAGAAGACCAACTGGCGCAACTCGACCGACAGCACCAAGCCGCTGCTCGGCACCCGTGGCACCAAGGCCGGCACCAACTCCGGTGACAACTACCGCCTCAGCTACACCCTCCAGCTCCACGGCTCGGACAAGGAGTGGCAGGGCAACATCGTGTACGCAGACAACCACACCGAGACGCTCAAGACCTTCCTCCCCAACAACGTCTCGTGGGAATGCGGCGCGGTGAACCTCTCGAAGGACAACATCTTCAACTACGAGTTCACCCAGAGCGGCTGCACCGCGGTCACCGGCGACGGCCGTGGCTCGGGCGACACCTGGATCACCATCCACGCCAACCCGTCGGGAACCAACTTCCTCCCGGCTCCGCTCGACGAGAAGCTCACCAACGGCAACTCGCCCTCGTGATGCTGACTCTCTGACTGCTTCGCGTTGTCGGGAGGGTCCTTCCCGCGACGCATGACACTTCCCCTCCGCGATCCGGAAACGGGTCGCGGAGGATTCGCGGGAACGCTCCCGCAACAGACTGTCCGGCGCGTCGGGCCTCCGGAGCCCGTCGACCGAACGACCTGCCATCACCGCCCCTCGGATCTCCGAGCGGCAACCTTTGGAGACGAATTGACATGAAGCGAAGCAACCGCACCTCTGGCTTCACCCTCGTCGAGCTGCTGGTCGTCATGGCGATCATCGCCCTGCTCCTCGGCCTCCTCCTCCCGGCTCTCGCCAAGGCTCGTGCCACGGCTCGCCAGGTGAAGGACGCCACCCAGCTCCGCCAGATCCACACCGCGTGGCTCACCTGGAGCCGCGCCTTCAACGGCAACTTCCCGACCCCCGGCGTGATCAACCGCGTCGGCATCATCCCGGGCAAGGGCGCTGAGGACATCCTCCAGAACAGCCACGCGAACCTCTACGGCGCGTGCCTCGCCCAGAACTACTTCAGCGCTCAGCTCTGCATCTCCCCCTCCGAGTCGAGCGGTAACGTCGCCAACGCGTCGACCTACAACTTCAACGCGTACAACGTCGCCAACGACAAGTACTGGGACGACAACAGCGTCACCCGCTTCAAGGCTGACCTCGGCGCGACCTCCAACACCTCGTACGGCACGCTGCTCATCAACGGCGGCCGCAAGACGAAGCAGTGGAAGGAAAGCCTCGACTCGAAGTTCGCCGTCGTGGGCAACCGCGGCGTGAACGGCGGCGTCTACACCGCTCCGGCCTACACCACCTCGAAGACCCTCGCGATCCACGGCGGTCGTTCCTCGTGGGAAGGCAACATCTGCTACAACGACAACCACGTGAACTTCGAGCAGAACTTCACGCCGGAAGGCACCGTGAAGTTCGGGGCCAACCTCGATGTCGACGACAACATCTTCCGTGAGGAGCCCGAGGCGAACACCGCCGACATCTTCCTCACCGTCTGCCGCAATGTGACCGGCGGCGGCACCAACTTCACCTTCGAGCTGACTTGGGACTAATCGCTTCCTTCGGGAGACGAGCCCTCCGGACGGTGTTCCCGTCCGGAGGACAACCTTGCGGTCGTGCTTGACCGCCGCCTCCGACGATTCTTCGGCGGCAGCCATCCGAGTCCTCGTGTGTCCGGAATCGAGATGGTGCCTGTGACGGTTGCCCGAGTGTGTGTCCCTGCCCCGTCGCTCGAAGGAGCGAGGAATCGCAGGGGGCTCCCGTGGGGGGCATGCCGCCAAGAAGCGAGTTCCGAGGTTTCGATCCTCTGACGGTCCTCAAGACCGCCGCAGCGGACCGGACCAACGACCCGAAGCGTCAGACCAAGCGTCGATTCCGATTCGAGCACTTTCCGTTCTGTGTCCCACAGCCTCCGCCGGCATCCGCCGGCGGAGGCTTTGTTTTTGGCTCACTCGCTCGCGGATGGCCGCCGCGTTCGCCGCCGTCACGGACCGTTGGCCCTCCCTATACTCGGCTCGCCCATGGGATCGGCCCCTTCACCAGCGCTCATCGTCGCCCGTTTGCTCCTCGCGGCCCTGCTCGCGCTGGCGTGTGCGGGCCGCGCTGAGGGGACAGGATCGAGCTTGGGAGTGAGTTGGGGAGTGGGGACGAGCCAAGCCCCACCCTCGGCCCAATCGGCTCCGCGGGCGATTCCCGCGTCGCGGGCGGCCGAACGGGTCGGCGTCATCACCGTGCGCGGACCGATCGATGCGGTGACGCTCCAGACCATCACCCGCCGCCTGGAGCGGGCCGTGTCGGAGGGCTGTGACGCGGTGGTCATCGAGCTCGATACGCCCGGCGGTGAGCTCAACGCGACGATGGCGATCTGCCATCTTCTGAAGACCAGCGCGCCGATCAACAAAGTCGCGTGGGTACGCCCGCAGGCCTTGAGCGCCGGAGCGATCATGGCCTTGGCCTGCCGCGAGATCGTGATGTCGGATGCGAGCTCGATCGGCGACGCCGCGCCGATCGCGATCCTTCCCGGCCAGGGCCTGACGCCGCTCCCGAGCGCCGAGCGGGCCAAAATGGAATCGCCGGTCCTCGCCGAAGTCACCGAGAGCGCCGATCGACACGGGTACGACGTTCGCCTCGTGCGGGCCTTCATCCGCACCGGCGACGAACTGTGGCTCTTGGAGCGCGATGACGGTCGGCGGATCTTCGCCGACGCCCGTGAGTTCGAGATCGCGTTCGGATTCCCGCCGACGCGCAGCGGCCGCGTGCCCCCCGAAGAGCTCGCAACGCTCGCCCCGCCGACCGAACCGCTGACGCCCGATCCGTCGGACGAGACGGCCATCGACGGTCTCGCCGACCCGAACGCCGCCGCGCTGGCGGCCGCTGACGAGCGCCTGCGCGAGCAGGCCGTACACGAGCCGCGCATCGGCGTCGAGGAGCGCGGCCGATGGCGGCTCATCGGACAGGTGGACACGGCTGACGAGCTCGTCACGCTGCGGGCGGCGCAGGCGGTCTCCTTCGGACTCGCCCGCGCGATCGTGAACGACGACAGCGAACTCCTGCGCTTCTTCGGTGCCCAGCGGATCGAGCGCTACGACGAGAGCTGGTCCGAAGCGCTGGTGCGCTTCCTGATCTCGTGGCCGGTCCGCATGGTGCTCATCATCGTGGTGGTCATCTCCTTCTTCGTGGAGATGGCAACCCCCGGCGTGGGCGTCTTCGGGGCCATCGCGACCGCGGGCCTGCTCGCGCTCGTCGGCGCGCCGGCGATCGCCGGGCTGGCGGAGTGGTGGGAAATCCTCTGCATCGCGCTCGGGATCGTGCTCGTCGCCGTCGAGTTCTTCGTGGCGCCGGGGCTCGGGATCGCCGGACTCTCCGGCGCGGTCCTCCTCCTCGTCGGCCTCGTCTTCAGCTTCACCAGCGGCGACCTGAGCTCGCCGCAGGTGCAGAACGACATCGTCATCGGACTCTTCTCGGTGCTCGGCGCGTTTCTCCTGAGCGGCGTCGGCATCGCCGTGATCCTCCGCCGGATGCCGGAGTCGCGACTCTTCCGCCGGTTCGTGCTCGAGGCGACCGTCACGCGCCATCCCGAGCTCGCCGCCATCGGCGTCGCCGGCGCGACGAACGCAGCGCTGGGCGTGACCCTCACCGACTGCCGTCCGACGGGACGGGCCCGTTTCGGCGACCGCGTCCTTGAGGTTCGATCGCGCGGCGGCTGGATCGCAGCAGGCACCACGGTCGTCGTCGTCGGCCGCGACGGGCTTGGGACGATCGTCGAGGAATGCAGCACATGAACGCGATGCACCTTCTCCCCGCCGCCGCCCTGACGCTCGCCGCCCAGGCGGACGCCACGAACAACGACGCCTACCTCGTCGCGGCGGTCGTCCTCGCGCTGGTGGGCCTGCTGATCCTCATCGTCGAACTCTTCGTGCCGACGGGCGGCCTGCTCGCGATCCTCTGCGCGGTGAGCTTCGTCGGCTCGATCGTCGCGATGTACATGTTCAGCACCACCGCCGGAACGCTTCTCGTCGGCGGCTATGTGGTGGTCGCTCCCTTCGCCCTCGTCGGATTCCTCAAGTTGTGGGCGAAATCGCCGGTGGTTCGCAAATATGCATTGCGCGACCCGGTCGGCACGAAGGTCGTCGGTGCCGCGACCGCAGGCATGGAGATCGACCCCGAGGATCCCGAAGCGGGTCAGGCGGCGAGCGACGACGCCCGTCGGCTTCGCCTCCGCGAGCTGGCCTCGCTCGTGGGCGAGCGCGGCGTCGTCGAGACGCCGCTCAGGCCCGTCGGATTCGTGCGCGTCGCCGGCCGTCGACTCGATGCGAGCGCAGAGACGGGATTCATCGACGCGGGCGCGCCGATTCGCGTGGTCGGCGTGCTCGACGGAACGCTGAAGGTGCGCGACGAGCGAAGCGACGCCGCGGGCTGACGCGGGGCGCGGAGGGGTGCTACGCTATCGCCCACCGGCGGCCCGAACGCTACCCTCCCTTACGCTCGCGAAATCCATGGATACCTGGCTCATAGCAGTCATCATCGTCCTCGGCATCTTCGGCCTCGTGATCTTCGCGCTGCTCGCGAAGTTCATCAAGCTCTGGATGCAGGCCGTGCTTTCGCACGCCCCCGTCAGCCTCATGAACCTGGTCATGATGTGGCTGCGGAAGGTTCCGCCGGAATCGATCGTCATCAATCGCATCGCCGCGAAGAAGGCCGGGCTCGACATTCCGACCGATCTCCTCGAGGCCCACTTCCTCGCCGGCGGCCGCGTCGATCGCGTCGTCCGGGCCATGATCGCCGCCGACAAGGCCCGCATCGACCTGCCGTGGGAGCGGGCGACCGCCATCGACCTCGCAGGCCGCGACATCCTCGACGCCGTCCAGACCTCGGTCTACCCGAAGGTGATCGACTGCCCGAGCGCCTCGAGCGGCAAGACCACCATCGACGCCGTCGCCCAGGACGGCATCCAGCTTCGGGCGAAGGCCCGCGTCACGGTCCGCACGAACATCGAGCGGCTCGTCGGCGGTGCGACCGAGGAGACGATCATCGCCCGCGTCGGCGAAGGCATCATCTCGACGATCGGTTCCGCGGCCAGCCACAAGGCGGTGCTCGAGAATCCCGACAAGATCTCGAAGACGGTGCTCGCGAAGGGACTCGACAGCGCGACGGCGTTCGAGATCCTCTCGATCGACATCGCCGACATCGATGTCGGCGACAACATCGGCGCCCACCTTCAGGCCGACCAGGCCGAGGCGGACACGAAGCGCTATCAGGCCGAGGCCGAGAAGCGGCGCGCCGCCGCGAACGCCCAGGAGGCGGAGTATCAGGCCGAGGCCCAGAAGAACCGGGCTCTCGTCATCCTTGCCGAGGCCGATGTCCCGAAGGCGACCGCGGACGCGCTGCGCAGCGGCCATCTCGGGCTGATGGACTATTATCGCATGAAGAACGTGATCGCCGATACGCACATGCGCGATGCCATCGGCGGCAAGCCAACCAGCACCTGAACGGACCCGGCCCCACGCCGTGCCGACGCTTCACATCGTCGTTCCGTTCTATGAGGAGGCCGGAACGCTCGACGCGTGCCTGCGGGCCGTCGCCTCGACGCCGTTGCCCGCGGGCTGGCGGCGCTCGATCACGCTCGTGAACGACGGCTCGTCGGCCGAGGCGAGCACGAAGGCGGAGGCGGTCTGCGCGACGCTTGGCGTGCGCTTCCTCGCCCATGCCGTGAACCGCGGCAAGGGCGCGGCGATCCGCACGGGCTTCGCCGCCGTCCTCGAGTCGGCCGACCCCGCCGATGTCGTCATCATCCAGGATGCGGATCTCGAGTACGACCCGGGCGACTATCTCGCACTTCTCGCGCCGCTCCTCGAAGGCCGCGCCGATGCGGTCTTCGGCAATCGCTGGGCGGCGGATCCCCAGGCGGCCGGCGCCTCCCTCCCGATCCACCGTCGCCTCCACCGGGCGATGAACCGGGCGCTCACCATGACGAGCAACGCCCTCAGCGGGCTGCGCGTCCATGACATGGAGTGCTGCTACAAGCTGTTCCGCGCGGCGACGCTCCGCGCGATCATGCCCGCCCTCACCGAGGACCGCTTCGGCATCGAACCGCAGATCGCCGCTGCGCTCGGCCGGCTGCGAACCCCCGTGGCCGAGGTCGGCGTGCGCTACGCCCCCCGCAGTTTCGCCGAGGGCAAGAAGATCCGGGCGAAGGATGGCGTTCGGGCGCTGTGGGTCATCGCCCGCGAGCGTTTCCGAGGCGGAATCGCGGCGCCGTCGGGGTCGCGGGCGTGACATCCTCCGAACCGGCGTCGAAGCGCCGAGCGCGCGACGCGATCGTCCAGCTCATCGGCTTCGCCCTCGGAGTCCTGTTCATCGTCTGGTGCGCCCGCCGCGCCTTCGGAGGCGACGGATTCGACGAGGTGCTCGAACGGCTCCGGGCTGCGCCGACCTGGCTCGTGGTCCTCGCCCTCGCGGCGACGCTCGTCAGCCTTCTCACCAACGGCGTCATCTTCTGGTGCACGATTCGCCCGATCCGGGCGCTCGGCTGGGTTGAGCTCCAGGCGGTCAACCTGCTCGCGAGCTTTCTCAATTACGCGCCGTTCCGCATCGGACTCATCGCTCGCGTGGCCTACCACTGGCGCGTCCACGGCATCGGGCCGGGACTCATGGGGGCGTGGCTCGTCGCGGTCCTGCTCTCGATGTGCGTGGCCTTCGTCGCCATCTCGCTCTCGATGCCGCTCGCCCCGCGCATCGGACTCGCCGGCACCTTCCTCGTGATCGTCGCGGCGAGCGCCCTCGCCACCTGGGGCATCCGGCGGCTCAGCGGAACGGCGTGGGCCGCACGCCTCCTCCGCGGCGCCCAGCCGATGCTCGTCGAGCCTCGGGCCTTCGGTCTCGCCGTGGCGATGCGGGTCATCGACATCGTCGCGTGGACCGTGCGCATGGTTGCCGTCGCCGCCATCCTCGGCGCGCCGCTGACGATGACCCAGGCCGCGCTCCTCGGGCTGGCGGCCTTTGCCCTCGCCCAGAATCCGCTCGGACGGTTCGGCTTCCGCGAGGCCGGCGTCGCCTGGATCGCCTCGCACCTCTTCGCCGGCAGCATGACCGGCGACGAGCTCACCGCAACCTTCGCCCGCATCGCGATCATCGAGAGCGTCGCCGAGGCGGCGCTCACGATCCCGCTGGGCGGCCTCGCGACGCTCTGGTGCTGGCGCCGATTCGCGACGACCCCGCGACGCGGCTTCGGCAGCGCACCGACGACCGCCGCCGATCAGCCGTCGGACGCCGGACGGTAGTTCCACGCCATCACGCGCCGAAGCCCGTCGTCGTCGGACATGTAGCGGAGACGCAGCACCTCGCCGCCGCTCCCGAGCCAGGGGGCTCGGCCGCTGACCCGATCGACGCGGGAGAGCGCCGCCCGTACATCGACGACATCGGGCACATCGAGCCCGCGCCCGGCCGCGTGCAGCCGGGCGAGCCATCCGACGCTCGCCAGGTTGAGGGCCATCGCCCCGACGCCGAGCGTCATCGGCCAGCCGTAGTAGCCCGCGCCCCACGCCCGTCGGCCGAGGACCGTCGCCCGCGCGTAGCGGCTCAGGAGTTCGTCGATCGCCGCGAGATCGGGCGACGCTCCGAGCGGCGCGATGCGCTCGACCGCCGCGAATCCGATGCCGTCGGGCCAGCCGAGTCCGATGCGCGGCACGAGCCCCTTCGCCTTGGCGAAGCGGCGCGAGCGAAGGTACTGACCGATCGCGGTGCGCCAGCGGCCGCGCGAGGCGATCGCCCGAATCTTCGGATCCTCGGTGCGGGCGAAGATCGCCTGGCGCAGAAGCGAACGCTGCCCGCCGTGCGGCGCGCCGATCGGCAGATGGGCGAGTTCGTCGGGCAGCGCACCGAGAAGCGTCGAGACGAGTTCGGCGAAGCGCTCGCCGCGCACGCCGGCGAGCTTCGCCTGCAGAAGCGATTGGGCGAACCACGCAAGGCCATCGAGCCGCAGGATGAGCGGCACCTCGCGCCGGCCGAACCACGCGTCAAGGCCTGCGATCAGGGCCTCGATCTCGGAGGGCTCCGCGACGAGCCCTTCGGCGAGTCGCGTCGCGACCGGGCGTTCGACCGTCTCGGGCGCCCGCTCCGCCATCCGCAGGAGTTCCTTGCGGTGCGACGCGAGCGTCGCCCCCTTGTTCTCGAGCACGCTGCCGCAGGCGAAGTTGAGGCCCATCGCCGCGTCGCGTTCACCGGGCACGATCGAGAAGGGGAACAACTGACAGGCGATCGGCTTTTCCTCGAAGCCGAACTCGGCGTGGATCCGGCAACGGCCGTCCGGCATCCAGAAGATGCAGGAGCCGTCGTCGCGCTGCCGAAGGTACATCTGGTCACGGAACGCGACGACGACCGGCTCGCCGAGCCGCTCGGCCCAGCGCTGCTCGCGGAGCCGGCGCAGGTCATCCTCGCGAAGCTGCACGGTGAAGTCGCGACAGCAGTTGCCGCATCCGTGACAGGAGTAGCGCTGCTCCGCCATCGGCAGGGTCAACACCGGCAGGCGGATGGGCTCCGATCCGCTCATCGCGCGACCCGCTCCACGCGTCCGAGGGCCAGCAGCCGCTCGGCCATCAGCCGCGTCGCGTGCCCGCGATGGCTGCGTGCGTTCTTCGCCTCGGGGGAGAGCTCGGCGCTCGTGCAGCCGAGTTCGGGGAGGTAGAGAAGCGGGTCGTAGCCGAAGCCGTTCGCGCCGCGCGGCGCATCGACGATCACGCCGCCGAACGCGCCGCGCGTCTCCGCGACGACGCTGCCATCCGGCTCGGCCAGGCACATCGCACAGACGAAGCGCGCCGTGCGCCGTTCGCTCGGGACTCCGCGGAGCCGCTCGAGGAGCAGGCGATTGTTGGCGGCGTCGCGTTCCGCTCGGGTCGTTCCGACTCCGGCGAAGCGAGCGCTGAAGATGCCCGGCGCTCCGCCAAGGGCATCGACCTCGAGCCCCGAGTCGTCGGCCAGCGCGGCCCGCCCGGTCATCCGGGCGTAGGCGACGGCCTTGATGCGGGCGTTCGCTTCGAAGGTCGCGCCGTCCTCGACGGGCTCGGGGAAGTCGCCGCCGCAGTCGTCAAGCCCGAGAACGCGCAGGCCGAGCGGCGCGAGCACGGCGCGGATCTCCTCGATCTTGTGCGGATTGCCCGTCGCGACGAGCACTTCATCCATAGGCCGCTTGGACATGGTGATCCACAGGGTACAGTCTGGGCGAACGAAGAGCCTCTTCCGGGAGAAAACATGTCCGTCACGGCCCGATTCGCCGCCGCCCTCTGTGCGCTTGCCGTCCCGTCCGCCCACGCCGGCGTGACGATCCTGACCTCCGACCGCGACAACACCCTCTACGAGAGCGTGAGCGGTCACCTCAGCAACGGCGCCGGCGAGTGGTGCTTCGCGGGGCGGACCAATCAGGGCTTCATCCGCCGCGGCCTGGTGCGCTTCGATGTCAGCGCGATTCCCCAGGGCGCGACGATCGAGTCGGCGACGCTGCGACTCACCCACACGCTCGGGCAACCGAACGCCGCTGCGATCTCCCTCCATCGGGCGCTCGCTGGCTGGGGCGAGGGGACGAGCGACGCGCCGAACAACGAGGGCTTCGGCGCCGACGCCACGCCCGGCGACGCGACCTGGCTGCACACGAGCTTCGACACCGCGCTGTGGGCCGCTCCGGGCGGCGACTTCGTGACCGATGCGAGCGCCACGACCCTCGTCGGCCCCGATGTCGGCGACTACCTCTGGAGCGACGCGCTCATGGCAAGCGATGTCGCGGTGTGGGTCTCCGATCCGAGCGCGAACCACGGCTGGCTCCTCCGCGCCGACGAGTCGATTCGCTTCGGGACCGCGAAGCGCTTCGCGACGCGCGAGAACCTCGAGCCGACGATCGTGCCGCAGCTCACGGTCGTCTGGTCCGTCTTCGGCGACCTCGACGACGACGGCACCGTGGGTCCGTCGGATCTGGCGATCCTCCTCGGCCAATGGGGCCAGGCCGGCAACGCCGACCTCGACGAGGACGGCGCTGTCGGCCCGGGTGATCTCGCTCGCATACTCGGCGCGTGGACGACCTGACGCGACCGAGGGACGGGGGAACCTCGCTTACCGCACGCGACGGATCGCCGGCGGCGCCCAGCGGCCGTCGAGCGCCTCGGCGCGCGGCGCGTAGATGCGCATCGTGACGCCCAGCACGCCCGACTTCGGCGACGGCAGCCAGTTCGACTCGCGATCCTTGCCCGGGCTCTCGGCCTGAATGAGGATCTCGAGCGACCCGTCGGCGTTGTAGACGAGCGCGTCGCGGTCGCCGATCGCAAAGCGGTTCAGCGGATTCGCGACCTGGAAGCCCTGCTGGTCATACATCGTGATCGACCAGAAGGCGTTCGCCGGCGGAAGCTCGGACTTCTCGAAACGAAGCACATAGGTCGCCTCGCCGACGAGCGGCTTCCCGTCCGCGTCGGTGACACAGAGCGGGTAGATCGCATCCTCGGGCTGATTCGCGCCGAGCCCGACCTGGGCCACGATCGCGCGCTTCAGATAGGAGTTGCCGTAAACGCCCATCGTCTCGACATTCATCTGCCAGCCGTTGACGACCTTGGCGAGCGTCGGCTTCTTCGCGGCCATGATTGCCTGGGCCGCCTCGGGCGCCTTCGCGAGTCCGGCCTGCACGGCCGGAGCGAGTCGGGTCATGTCGAAGGGCTTGCCCGGCTCGATGCCGATCCGACGAAGCCGAGCGATCTGTGACCAGTCGGTCGCGTGCGGCGGATTGTCGTTCATGAGCCGCGCCGCGTAGGCGAAGTACGCCGCCGCCGGCATCGTGTCGACCTGGATGAGGGGCGGCGTCTTCATGTCCACCGTCGGATCCGGCTTGAAGGTCGGCGCCTGCAGCGTCTTGCCCCACTGCGAGAGCGGCGTGATCGTGTAGCCAGCCTGGATCGCGTGGACCGCGGCGTAGTCGGCGGGGCCGTTCGTCTGCGTCCGCCCGATCACCCAGACATGCCGCGTCGGCGCGTCGATCCGCTCGACGCCCGAGGGGAGATCGCCGCTCCAGCCCGGCGGAACGATCGCCCACTGACCGGCGCCGGTGCCGCTCGTGCGCTTCCCGGGCGAGGCGAAGATGTCCGACCACATGTCGAGCATCGGAAGCAGGTAGTAGCGTCCGGCGGTGTCCGGCGCCGTGATGACCACCGGCTCCTTCGTCAGGTCGAGCCACGCGGAGGAGTAGAGCGTGTCGAAGTTCGGTCGGACGACCTCGCGGAAGTTCGCGTCGGGAAACGCCTTCATGTGCTGGAAGGCGTTGGCGGGACCGAAGCCCGCTCGCGCCCCGGGCGGCACGTTCGTCGAGATGCGCCGCGTGATATCCATCGAAATGAGCGGATAGAAATACACATACGCTTCGATGCCGATCGCAAGCGCCTCGGCCTCGGTCAGGCCTTCGGCGGCGAGCGGAGCCGACGACGCGGTCGCGGTGACCGCCGTCGCCTGGGGTGACGAGGCAAGCGTGAGTGCGAGTGAGGCGACGAGCGATGACCCGATGATGCCGATCAGGGGAGCCATGGTGACCTTTCGGGAGGAGAATGCATGCGAACCGCCGCGCGGGCGGGGCGACCGACGATGGTCAGGTCTGCAGCACGCCGGTTCGATAGTCGGCGTCGCAGGGAACGGTGGCGGCGATGCGGAGGGCCGCGATGAGCTCCTCGCGGGTGCGTTCGGGATCGATCACGCGATCGAGCCAGCCGCGGGCGGCGCCGTAGAGGATGTCCTGCTGCTCGTTGTAGCTCGCGGTGATCGCGGCGAGGAGCTGCTTGCGCATCTCCTCGTCGATCTTCTCGCCCTTGCGCTCCCGCGCCGCGAGATCGATCTGGAGGAGCACGTTCGCGGCCTGCGCCGCGCCCATCACCGAGCACTTCGCGCCTGGCCAGGCGAGCGTGAGGAACGGATCGAACGCGCGGCCGCACATCGCGTAGTTGCCTGCGCCGTAGCTCGAGTTCAGGATCAGCGAGATCTTCGGCACGACGCAGTTGCTCATCGCGTTCACCATCTTCGCGCCGGCGCGGATGATGCCCCCCTGCTCGCTGTCGCGCCCGACCATGAAGCCGGTCGTGTCGTGCATGAAGATGATCGGGATGCGCTTCTGGTTGCAGTCCATGATGAAGCGCGCGGCCTTGTCCGCCGAATCGTCGTAGATGACGCTCGGCATGTTCACCGCGGTCGAGGGTCCGGCCTTGCCGCCGGGCATCTTCTTCTGCGTGAGCTTCTTCTGGTTCGCGACGATGCCGCAGGGAAATCCGCCGATGCGTGCGTAGCCGCAGACGAGCGAACGCCCGAACTCGCCGCGATACTCGTCGAAAGTGCCCTCGTCGACGAGGCACTGGAGCAACTCCAACTGGTCATACTGCTGCCCGGGCTCGCTCCTGAAGATGTCGAAGATCTCGCTCGCCGCCCGCTTCGCGGCCTTCGGCTCGAAGGGCGGCTGCGGCGCCGGCTTCGTCGCGCGGTTCGCTCGGAACACGCTCTTCAGCCGTTCGATGCACGCCGGATCGTCCTTTTCGCGAAAATCGATCGTGCCGGAGATCTCGGCGTGCATCCTCGCGCCGCCGAGCTCCTCGCTCTCGACATCCTGTCCGATCGCCGCCTTCACGAGCGCCGGGCCGGCGAGATAGAGCCCGCTTCCCTCGGTCATGAGGAGCGTGTCGCAGAGGACCGGCAGATAGCCGCCGCCGGCGACGCAGTTGCCCATGATCGCCGCGATCTGCGGAATGCCTTGGGCGCTGATGACCGCGTTGTTGCGGAAGATGCGGCCGAAGTCGTCGGTGTCGGGGAAGACATCCTCCTGCAGCGGCAGGAAGACGCCGGCCGAGTCCACGAGGTAGAGGAGCGGCATGCGGGCCCGCTCGGCGATCACCTGCGCGCGGATGATCTTCTTGCAAGTCATCGGAAAGAACGCGCCGGCCTTCACCGTCGCGTCGTTGGCGATGATCATCGCGAGCCGTCCGTCAACCATGCCGATCGTCGTGACGACGCCGGCCGAGGGGGCGCCGCCGTACTCGCGATACATGTTCCACGCGGCGAAGAGCCCGACCTCGAAGAGCTCGGACCCAGGATCGATGAGGCGTGCGATCCGCTCCCGCGCGGTGAGCCGCCCGTGGCGGTGCTGGCGCTCGATGCCGGAGGCTCCGCCTCCCAACTCGATCTTCTCGGCGTGGGCCTTGGCGGCGAGGGCTGCGGCCCGAAGGCCCGTCGGAACGGTCGCGGTCGTCATGGCGAGGAGAATAGTGGAGTCGGCCCGATCCGAAAGAGTCTGATAACGGCTCCCGCCTCCACCGTCGGCCCCGCCGCCCCGTCGGCCCGGGAGCGAACCCGTTGGCGCGATTCGAGGCTCCCGCTACAGTGCCCGCTTCCACTTTGGACAAGCACGGCGGTGTCGAGACGACCCCGCCACACGGGTATCTCCTCACATGACCATCTCCGCCGAAAAGAAGACCTCCGTCGTTCAGAAGCACCGCCGTCACGCGAAGGATGTCGGCTCACCGGAGGTCCAGGTCGCGATCCTCACCGAGCGCATCGCCGCCCTGACCGATCACTTCAAGTCCCACAAGATGGACCACGCGTCGCGCCGCGGCCTTCTCCTGATGGTCGGCCGCCGCAACAGCCTCCTGAAGTACCTCGCCGAGAGCGATCGCGAGCGGTACCAGGAGCTCATCAAGAAGCTCGGTCTCCGCAAGTAACCTGACCTCCGTTCGGCCGACGAACTCGGGGTCAGGCTGCCGCACAGCATGACCGGACCCCGTGGGCGACGGCGAACGGAGCCCGTGCCGCGCATCGCGGCATTGGGCATTCGCCAGGTCAGGTGTCGCGCAGCGATCGATTCGCCACAAGCGCCCTCTGCTGGCCTCCGCCCTCTGCCCCGGCGCGGCTTCCCCGCCGCGTGCGTTGTCGTCGCGCGGCCTCATGGCGGCGGCCATCACACCGATCGGACGCCGCACCACACGCCGCATGCGACATTCATGCGGCTCTGCTCCGCCAACGAGGCGGACAGGAAGGATTGCACATATGCCAGTCACTGTTGTCGAGAAGGTCATCGGCGGGCGCACGCTCCGCGTCGAGACCGGTCGTGTCGCGAAGCTCGCGAGCGGCGCCGTCATGCTCACCTACGGGGAGACCGTCGTCCTTGCCACCGCCGTGCGGGCGAACCCGCGGCCGGGCCTCGACTTCTTCCCGCTGACCTGCGATTACCGCGAGAAGACCGGCGCCGCGGGCAAGTTCCCCGGCGGCTTCAAGAAGCGCGAGGGCCAGCCTTCCGAGAAGGAAGTGCTCACCATGCGGATGATGGACCGCGGCATCCGCCCGCTCTTCCCGGAGGGCTTCCTCGACGAGGTGCAGCTCCAGGCGTTCGTGATGAGCCACGACGGCCAGAACGACTCCGATGTCCTCGCCTGCACCGCAGCGTCGACCGCGCTCTTCATCACCGACGCCCCCTTCCAGGGCCCGCTCGCGACGGTGCGCGTCGCCCGCATCTACACCGAGAAGGGCGCCCAGTTCGTCGTCAACCCGACGCAGGCGCAGATGGACTACAGCGATCTCGACCTGGTCCTCAGCGGCCATGACGACGGGATCAACATGATCGAGGTCGGCGCCGCCGAGATCGACGAGGCCGCGATGGTCGAGGCGATCCGCTTCGGCTACGACAACGGCATCAAGCCGCTCATCGAGATGATGCGCGAGCTCCGCAAGGCCTGCGGCGCCCCCGAGATCCGGATGGGCGAGCTGCAGCTCCCGAGCGAGGATGTCGTCAAGCTCGTGAAGGAGAAGGCCTACGACCGCATGGTCGAGGCCCGCAAGCTGAAGGGCAAGCAGGAGCGGAACGCCGCCGTCGACGCCCTCAAGGCGGAGATCCTCAAGACCCACTTCGCGATTCCGGAAGGCATCGCCTACTCCGAGCACATGAAGCTCGAGAAGCGGCAGCGCGAGGCGAAGGAAGCCCTCCGCGTCCTCGAGAAGAAGGTGACCCACTACCTCGTCTCGCAGCACGGCATCCGCGCCGGCGGCCGCGGTCTCCGCGAGATCCGCGCCCTCGACATGTCGACGGCGATCTTCCCGCGGACCCACGGTTCGGCCTTCTTCCAGCGCGGCGAGACCCAGTCGCTCGTCACCTGCACGCTCGGCACGATCAAGGACGAGCAGATCGTCGACGGCCTCCTGCCCGAGTACGCGAAGAAGTTCTACCTCCACTACAACTTCCCGCCCTTCTGCACCGGCGAAGCGGGCCGCATCATGGGCCCGGGCCGTCGCGAGATCGGCCACGGCGCGCTGGCGGAGCGGTCGCTCCTGGGCATCCTGCCCTCGAGCGAGGAGTTCCCCTACACGATCCGCCTCGTCAGCGACATCACCGAGAGCAACGGCAGCTCCTCGATGGCCTCGGTCTGCGGCGGCTGCCTCGCCCTCATGGACGCCGGCGTTCCGATCAAGAACACCTGCGCGGGCATCTCGGTCGGCCGCTTCACCGACTCGACCGGCAAGGTGACCCATGTCACCGACATCATCGGCGAGGAGGATTTCTTCGGCGAGATGGACTTCAAGGTCTCCGGCACCCGCGAGGGCATCACCGGCATCCAGCTCGACCTGAAGGCCCGCGGCCTCTCGGTCGAGGAGATCGCCCAGATCTTCGCCCAGGCGAAGGAAGGCCGGCTCTTCCTCATCGGTGAGATGGAGAAGGTCATCGCGAAGCCGCGTGCGGACATCTCCGCGTTCGCGCCACGCATCACCAAGGTCAAGATCGATCCGGAGAAGATCGGCAAGCTCATCGGCCCGGGCGGCAAGACCATCCGCGGCATCCAGGAGCGGACCGGCGCCCAGATCGATGTCGAAGAGGACGGCACCGTCTTCATTGCCTGTTCCAACGCCGAAAAGGCGGCTCAGGCAAAGGCCGAAGTCGAGGCGCTCGGCGCCGAGATCAAGGTCGGCTCGATCTTCGAGGGCCGCGTCGTCTCGGTGAAGGACTTCGGTGCCTTCGTCGAGCTCGTCCCGGGCACCGACGGCATGTGCCATGTCAGCGAGCTCGCCCAGGGCTATGTCAAGAGCGTGGGCGATGTCGTCAAGGTGGGCGATGTCATCAAGGTCAAGGTCATCAACATCGATGACAACGGCCGGATCAAGCTCTCGCGGAAGGCCCTCCTGGCGGCCGAGGCGCCGCCGGCTCCGGCTTCGACCTGATTTTCCGCGAATTCCTCCGAAAGTCGAAAGCGATTTTCGTACATGAGGGGCCTCCTGCGAGGGGGGCCCCTCTTTTTCTTATCCCGACGGTTCGTGCTTGCGTTTACACGAGCCGCTCACCACAATGCGCCTCTCACCTCTGGTGAGCCGGCGCGCAATCCCCCGGCAACGGGGCGACCGTGGGCGGGTGCGATTCAGAGAGGTACTTCGGAGGTCGGAATGCCGGACGAACAGCCCGCGATCGCGCCCGATGCGAGCCCGTTGATCGCCGTCGAGGGTCGCGTCAAGTGGTTCGATCCCCGCAAGGGATTCGGCTTCGTGGTGGGCCCCGAGGGGCAGGACATCTTCATCCACTTCAGCGTCATCGAGCAGCGGGGCGGCTTCCGCACCCTGAAGGACGGCGAGCCGATCGTCTATTCTGCGAGCTACGGCCCGAAGGGTTGGGGGGCGTCGCATGTGCGGTCGCTCGTCCCCAAGGAGCCGCGGCGCTAGCCCGACGGGCAGCGCCGGACAGGTCGTCCGGCCGTCGGAGGTGCTCGCGAGATGGTGGCGTTGTGGGTGCTCGCTGGTGGTGTGGCGGGCGCTCTGGTCGGAGCGTTGGTCGCCGCGCGCGGATTTCGGATGCGCCTCGCCGCCCGTGAGGCCCAGGCGATCGACGCCGAGCGCCGCGCCCAGCAGGCCGAGCGGCTCGCCGAGCTCGGCTCGATGACGAGCGGCCTCGCCCACGAGATCAAGAATCCCCTCTCGACGGTGGTGCTGAACGCCCAGCTCGTCAGCGAGGAGATCAGCGACAGCGAGCTGCCCGAGGACGCGAAGCAGCGGACCCTGCGGCGGGTGGACGCCCTCAGCCGCGAGGCGACGAGGCTCCGGGACATCCTCGCCGACTTCCTCCGCTTCGCGGGACGGATGAAGCTCGACCCGAAGCCGCAGGATCTCTGCGCGATCGTCGACGAGCTCGCCGACTTCTTCCAACCGCAGTGCGACCAGCATGGCGTCACCCAGCGGCTCCAGCTTCCCGACGCCCCGGTCATCGCGAGCGTCGACACGGGGCTGCTCAAGCAGGCGGTCCTCAACCTCCTCATCAACGCCGTCCAGGCGATGGCGAGCCAGCCGCCGGAACGCCCGCGCGAACTCATGCTGCGGGTCGAGGAGGTCGCCGTCCCGGCCGAGACGCACACCGCAAGCCGCGAGGCCATGCCGGAACGGCGCGAGGCGCGCATCCACATCATCGACACGGGGCCAGGCATCGACCTCGCCCGACGCGACGCGATCTTCCGCCCCTACATGACCAACAAGCCCGGCGGCACGGGTCTCGGACTCGCCACGACCCGGCGCATCATCGAGGAGCACGGCGGACGCGTGCAGCTCTGGAGCGAAGTCGGCAAGGGCAGCGACTTCACCCTGGTGCTGCCGGTGTCGTGAGCGGCTGATCGCCGGATTCAACACAGCATTCTGCACCAATCACCCAGAGAACCACAGAGGCGCAGAGGGCACAGAGGGTGCACAGAGAAGGCAAAAAAAGAGACAGGTTGTGCGCGCGTTGATGGAGACATGCGTGTGCGAGAGGGACTTGAGGCGCGCAATCGCTGGGCACGGTGGGAAGAACCGCCAAGTCAAATCCCCCTGTGCCTATGACTTTTGCGACGAATTCCCTGCTTCGGCTGGCTTCTCTGTGCTACCTCTGTGCCCTCTGTGCCTCTGTGGTTCTCTGGCGGAATAGGGCAGATTGCTGAACACAGAGGCACTCAGTCCAGCCAGTCCTTCTTGCGGAGGCGCTCGGGGACATATTCCTCGGTCACATAGGAGATGTCCTTCGTGATGAGGGATTCGACCTCCATCTTGAAGCCGTTCTTGAGCATCGCCTCGATCTCGCGCTGCCAGCCCTTGTGCTTCTCGAACCAGGGATAGGCGGCGATCTCCCGCGCCCGCTTGATGTCCGTGTCGTTCAGGGCGATCTGGACATCATCCGAGAGCTCGCACTCGTGGTAGTCCTTGGCCCGAACGCCGAGGAACTTCGCGTTCGGGATCGCCAGCCGCTCGCTCTCGAAGGCGAGCGAGATCGAGCCCTGCTTGATGACGCTGTAGATGTAGTGCCCCCACGGGTCGCAGTCGAGGAGGCAGTAGATCGGCAGTCCGAGCTCCTCGTTCAGCCGGCGGAGGAGTCGGCGCACGCCGCGCGGCGGCTGGCCGCTGCCCTCCGTGAGAATGCAGTTGTGCTTCTCCCAGAAGCGGTCCTCGTTGAAGCGCCCCCACACGGTGTCCTTCTCGACATGGAGGACGAACTTCGCCTCGCACTTCTTGAACTCGATCACATCCGGCTCGGTGATGCTCGGGATCGCGTAGCCGCCCGAGCCCATGCGCCGGCAGTCGATCTCGTCGCCGGAATCGACGATCGTGATGTTGCCGACCATCGTGCCGCGCTTCTTCGCGTAGATGTGCAGCTCCTCGCGGAGCGCGCCGAGCGAGACCTCGAGATCCTCGAGGATGCCGTCGCTCTCGTCCTGGTCCTCGAAGGTCTTCTCCTTCGTGCCCGCGACGGTATGCAGCCCCTTGTAGAACATGCCGCGGAGGCTCAGCGTCTTCTCCGCGGCGATGAGGTCCTTGATGCTCGCCGAATGCAGCATCGACTGCATGAAGCTCTTCGCCTGGCTCAGGTTGAAGAGCTGCCGCTCCTGGGCGGCGCTGCCCATCTGGAGAATGCCCTTCTTGGCGTTCCAGAGCGTGTTGCTCTTCGTGCGCGTCGGCACGGTGATGATCGGATCCGCGCCGCTGAGCGCCTTCGAGGTGACGCTGTCGGCGAGTTCGACGATCTTCCGCTGCGTCTGCACGTCGCGGGCCCTGACCTTCTCGCTCATCCGGAGGTTCGTGCGCCCGCCGGCGTCGCCGCCGGTGCCCTTGGTTGCTGACTTCTTGGCCATGTCGTGTCCGTGGTAACGGTGTGAGTTCGATGCCTGATGCCCGAGCGCGAATCAGAAGAGCGAGGGCGTCTCGGCCGCGCCCTTTCGCTTGGCGTCGGAGGGAGCCGCCGCCGCCGCGGAGGCGGGCGCACCGACGATGATCACGCCGTCGATGTCGGGCTCCTCCTCGCGAACGACCTTGCCGTCCTCGTCGAGCTGCTGGTCGGCGACGGCCGTGCGTTCGCGGGCCTGCTCGAGCAGCTTGTCGTAGAGCTTCTTCGCGTCGGCGCCGTTGATGGCGTTGATGGCCTTCGCGATCTCGCCGATGTAGCGCTCGAAGACGTCGCGGCGCTCGCCCTCGCGGCGCATCTTCTGTCGCTTGCGAAGATAGGTGCCGAGCTTGCGCCCGCATTCCATCAGGGCGAGCTTCATTTCCTTGCGGATCTCGTCGTAGTCGGCGATCGCCTCCTTCGACTCGCTCGTGAAGGGTACCCAGACGCTCGCCATGTGGATCATGATCACGAGCGGTCCGACCGGCAGGCTGCCGCGCGGCTGCGAGAGGTTGTAGTTCTTCCACGCGGTCTCGGTGACCGCCTTGAAGCTCGAGCAGGCGCTCTGCTGAAAGAGAAGCGGGACGCGGTTGGCGAAGCGGATGACGCGGGCGGTCTCCTCGGTCGGAAGCTCGCCGCCGAAGGCGATCGCCGCCTCGATCTGGAAGGGCCGGCCGCGGTAGACCTCGGCCTCGCGCGAGCTCGCCGCGTAGAACTCGGCCCGGACGCCCTTGAGCATGCCGGCGAGAAGCTGGCGCACGCCGATCGGCGCGAGGCAGTCGGTCGGCGGCGGCGGAAGCTTGGCCTCCTGGAACTCCTTGAAGAGCGCCTCGGCCTGCGGCGGTTCGATGTCGGCGACCTTCGTCCGGCTCGTGCACTTGATCGCCGAACACATCGCCGAGGCGGTCGACGCCGAGATCCGGCAGAAGCGGTCCTGCAGGAACTGGTAGAGCGTGCCGCCCTTCTCGGCGGCCTCGTAGTCCTTCAGCATCTGCAGCAGGATGCCGAGCTCGATGCCCTTCGGATGGGGCTGGATCTCCTTCGTCTCGGGCGGCAGCTCCTGCACGCCGCGCGGGAAGTGGATCGCGCCGTTCATCTCGGTCGTCACCGCGACCGCGGGCACCGGCGTCGCCGGCGCCGCGACATCGCCGCGCTTCGTGACCGGCGGCAGGTCATCGTCCTCCACCACCGATCGGCTCGGCGGCACGAAGACGATGCGGGCGTGCGGGTTGGCGATCGCCGTGAGCTCGAGGAACTCATCGACGCTGCCGCGCCCCTTCTGGTAGCGACCCTCGAGCTCGATCGAGACGCTCGTGCCGGTGCGGAAGTCCTCCGGGGCGAGGAGGACGCCCTCGGCCGCCAGCGCCTTCGCCCCGGCCGTCACGCCGCGGAGGCGGGCCGGCGGGAAGTCGCCGGTCTCGTCGTCGACGGTGACCTCCGCGCGGTTGGTCTTCGTGTTCATCGCCAGCTCGATGTGGTGAGCCCGCTGCTTCAGGTTCGGCTTGGTGTGGATCACCATCGGGCGGCCGGTGGTGATGAGGCCGTACATGCCCGCGGCGCTGATGCCGATCCCCTGCTGGCCGCGCGACATCTTCAGGCGATGGAACTTCGATCCGTAGAGCAGTCGGCCGAAGATGTTCTCGACCTGCTTGCGGACGATGCCGGGGCCGTTGTCGCAGACCGTGACCCGATAGCGCGAACTCTTCGCCGTCGCCGGCCGATCGGGCTGGAGGTCCTCGATGACGACCGCGATGTCCGGCAGGATGCCCGCCTCCTCGCAGGCGTCGAGCGAATTGTCGACCGCTTCCTTCACCGTGGTCAGCAGCGCCTTGCGCGGGTTGTCGAAGCCGAGCAGGTGCCTGTTCTTCGCGAAGAACTCGCTCACGGAGATGTCGCGCTGGCGCGACGCCATCTCCTCGGCGGTCGCGCCGCGCGCCGCGCGGGCCTTCGGCGCGGCGGACTCCGTGGCGGAGGAACGCTTGGAGGGGCTCTTCGGGGAGGGGGCTGGCTTCGTCTTCTCGTTCACGGTGTCGATCACGGGCGGGGCTGCGACGGGGGTCATGGCGCTTGGTGGGCGCCGCGGGAAGGACGCGACACCACCGGAAGCGGGCCTTCCCGTCTCCCCGGCGATCGCGCTCGAGCGGCGAACCTTACTCGATCGGCGGAAGCGACCGAGGATCCCGAAAAAGCGGACCCGATCCGCGCCGGTAGCGCCTCGTGCCCTCCCCGGGCGCGACCCGCGCGGGAGCGGTTGGGGAATCTGCTACATTTCCCGACCTTTTCACACCCACCACCTACAGCCGGGAGTCCACACCATGGAAACCACGCTCATCATCCTGAAGCCCGACGCCGTGCAGCGCGGCCTCATGGGCCGCATCATCAGCCGCTTCGAAGAGAAGGGCCTCCAGATCGTCGGCGCGAAGCTCATGCAGATCTCGCAGGAGCTCGCCGCCACCCACTACAAGGACCACCAGTCGAAGCCCTTCTATCCGGGCCTCGTCCGCTTCATGACGAGCGCTCCCGTGCTCGTCTTGGCGATCCGCGGCGTCGGTGCGATCACCATCTGCCGCAACATGATGGGTGCGACCTTCGGCTCGAAGGCCGCTCCGGGCTCGATCCGCGGCGACTTCGGCGTCTCCAACTCCTTCAACCTGATCCACGGCTCGGACAGTCCCGAGGCGGCGGCCCGCGAGCTCTCGCTCTTCTTCAAGGCCGGTGAGGTCCTCGACTTCGAGCGCCGCATCGAGACCTGGGTCTACGACTTCGGCGGTGGCAAGCCCGAGTGATGCGCCGAGCGTCCGCGTTGCGCGCGGACCGCGAAGGCCAGAGGAACGGACCAACGACCGCCCGCCCCCAACCGAGGGGGCGGGCGGTTTTCTATCGGCCGCGCTCCTCCAAACCGCCTCTCCCGCGCAGATCGTCGAAGGTTCGTGCGGCGAATCCGAACAATCTCGGCAACGCCGTTCATCCTCCGTGCGTCAGACCCGTATAGAGGTGCTCGTCGCCTCGCGCGCAGCTCCCTCGGTCGGGTCCTCCGAAACCCCCCGCACCGAGTGGCGTTCGCAGTCCCCACACGCTCGTTCTCCGGCGGATCTCCGACTCGCACTTGTCCCTCGCGCTCGCGGCGGGACCGGCGGGCGGTCATGTCGCGCACCGCTCGGTGCTCGCCGCTCGGAGATGGGCGTCAAGTTCCGGCAAAAAGAGGATGAAGAGGAACATCCCCTTTTGGCGGAGGGTCGAACGCGGTTCTCGCTCCCGGCCCCGAACTTCGCTCCGTGTTCGGCGTACGGGACAGGCTCTCGTGCGACTGCGGCACTCCTCACGCAAGCCACCAACCCGAGGGCTCGCCACCCTCACCACACCGTCCGATCAGTTCCGTCCGGCAGCTCTCTCCTCTGCCACCGTTGGGACAGGTCAGCCATGAAGACGCGTATCCCCTCCAGCTCCCGTACCTCCGCCCGGAGTTCGCAGAAGCCCGTGCAGAAGGCCGTCAAGGCCTCGGGCAAGACCGCCTCGCCGGCCCTGCCGGTCGAGGTGCTGCTCCCGCACGCGAATGGGGCTTCCGCCCTATCCGGTCCGGTGGGAGGTCCGACCTCGGGTGTCGGCATCAGCGGCGTGACGCGGAACAGCCCCCTCGACCTGTTGCGGAAGCGACAGCGGGCGGTCGTTCGCGGCCCGGCCCTTTCCCGCGACCGCATCAGCCTGAGCGCCGACGACGAGGCCCTCCTCAAGGAGATCCTCGCCGAGGAGATGGACTTCATCGACAGCCCGGAGTTCGCCAAGCCCGACGCCGAGACGCGGATCTACCAGGAGTTGCCTGAGATCCAGAAGCCCGATGTGTCGTGGTACCGGCCGCTCATGGACGACCTCACCCCGCTCCGCGATCGGAAGCGCGATGGTCGTGGACTCCGGAACGGGGGCACCCTGCTCCTCACCGGCGCCCAGGAGCGCATCCTCTTCCTGAAGTACAACTTCGCCCGCCGCGCCGTCTCCCTGATCCAGAAGGAGATTTCCGGCGGGGCGCCGACCATCGAGCAGGCCCGGGCCATGCTCACCTGGTACCGCACCGCGAAGGGCTACCGTCAGCAGATCGCCGAGACGAACCTGGCCCTCGTGCTGGCGATGGCCAAGCGGGTGCGGATGAGCGAAGTGGACTTCGCCGATCTCATCAGCGAAGGCAACATGGCCCTCCTCCGGTCGGTCGACAAGTTCGACTGCGGCCGAGGCTTCAAGTTCTCCACCTACGCCTGCCGGGCCATCCTCAAGGCCTTCAGCCGGCATGGCGTGAAGCACTCGAAGTACCGCCAGCGCTTCCCCACCGACTTCGACCCGGCCCTCGAGAAGAGCAATCACCTCGAGACGCTCCGGGCGACGCACGAGAAGGAGTCCGCCGAAGAGGTGAAGCACATCGTCCTCACCAACCGCGCGGACCTGAGCGATGTCGAGCGAACGGTCATCTTCCACCGCTTCGCCCTTCGGAACACCCCGGCGCGTCCGGCGGGTTCCGCTGGTCACGCCGGCGAGACCACCGATGTCCCCGCCCCGCTCACCCTCGAGCAGGTCGGCCAGATCATCGGGGTCACGAAGGAGCGGGTCCGGCAGATCCAGAACAAGGCCCTCGAGAAGATCCGACTCGCACTCGAGGGTCCGCTGGAGGAGGCGCTCGACGCCCGCTCGGCCGACCTCGCGGCGGCCGCCGAAGGCAGCCCGAACTGAGGCGGACCACCGCGAACTGACACCTCGATCGCACGATCGCACGCAGCCCCGCCGACCGGCGGGGCTGTGTCGTTCCGGCGGCTCGATCAGCCCCTACACTGGCGCCCCCAGCACACGCATCGCGCTCGCCCGCGCCCGTTCGCGCGGCGCGGGCAGAACAGGGTTCCGACGCCATGGCTTCGAAAGTCGTTTCCTCTCCCAAGGCTGCCCTCGAGGGCATGGTGCGCGACGGCATGATCGTCGCGGTCGGTGGCTTCGGCCTCTGCGGCATCCCCGAGCAGCTCATCATCGCCCTGCGCGATTCGGGCGTTCGCGGCCTCACGGCGGTGAGCAACAACGCCGGCGTCGATGACTGGGGCCTCGGACTCCTCCTCAAGACGCGGCAGATCCGCAAGATGATCTCGAGCTATGTCGGCGAGAACGCGGAGTTCGAGCGGCAGTTCATGTCGGGCGAGCTCGAACTCGAGTTCAACCCGCAGGGCACGCTCGCCGAGCGGATGCGGGCCGGCGGAGCGGGCATCCCGGCGTTCTTCACCCCCGCCGGTGTCGGCACGGTCGTCGCGGACGGCAAGGAGATCCGCGAGTTCGACGGGCGGCAATTCGTGATGGAACGGGGCATCGTCGCCGACCTCTCGCTCGTGAAGGCGTGGAAGGCCGACGAGTGCGGCAACCTCGTCTACCGCAAGACCGCCCGCAACTTCAACCCGATGGTGGCCGCGTGCGGCCGCTTCACCGTCGCCGAGGTCGAGGAGATCGTCCCGATCGGCAGCCTCGACCCGGACATGATCGCGACCCCCGGGATCTATGTGGACCGAATCGTGAAGACCGTCCCCGAGAAGCGGATCGAGCAGCGGACCGTGAGCCAGCGGTAGACAGCCAGCGACGGCTCATCGTTACCGGACGCAATCGGCACGGGGACCGGTTGGGGAACTTCGACCGAGACCGCCTCTGCCGCTCGACGGACCGTGCTCGCGGGCCGATGAAACGCGGTGATGCGGTGGTGTCGACCTCGAGCGCTCGGCGGC
The DNA here is from genome assembly GCA_964395845.1 of uncultured Isosphaeraceae bacterium. GTDB lineage: Bacteria > Planctomycetota > Phycisphaerae > Phycisphaerales > SM1A02 > JAEUIT01. Next base: position 159,000 of record CAYNCG010000001.1, read on the forward strand.
GGCGACGCCAATCCCGAGCGGCGGCATGCCATATTCCGTGGCGTGCGGCGTTCGTGCTGCCGCGTCCGGGGGAGCACAAGTAGCCCCTTCCCAGCCGCCCGTGAACATCGGAGGATAGCGACCCGTCGGTGACGCTTGCCGTCATGACGCCGCCGCGATCCGCTCAGGAGTCCTGCATGTCGCTTGCCCGTTTCGTCACATTCCGTTCGCTTCGCCGGACCGCCGCTGCGGTCGCGATGACCGTTGCATACCTGTCCATGACCCCCACGACGAACGCCCAGTTCGGCGGGCGAGCGGGGTTCGAGGACGCCTTCATGCCGGACTTCCTCTCCCGCGATGTGACGCTCTTCGTCGAGTCGCTGGGCCTCGAGGAATGGCAGCGGCCGATCATCGAGAGCCTGGTGATGGACTACAAGCTCAGCTTCGACGCCGGCGTCGAGGGCGTGAAGGCCGAGATGGCGAAGGTGAAGGATTCGCTCAACGGCGGCAACGCCGATGTCATGAAGCTCATCATGGCCCCGATCGAGCGGTGGACCAACGAGAAGAAGCGGCTCCGTGAGGAGTTCCTCGACAATGTGAAGACCCAGCTCTCCGACCAGCAGGTCGAGCGCTGGCCGAAGTTCGAGCGGGCCATGCGCCGCGAGAAGGTGCTGGCCAACGGCGAACTGCAGGGTGAGGCGGTGAATCTCCTGACCGTCCTTCGCAGCCTGGAGCTCGCTCCGTCAACCCTCAGCTCGCTCGATCCGAAGGTCGAGGAGTACGAGGTCCGCCTCGACGACGCCCTCGCCGCCCGTCAGCGTCGGGTCGAGTCCGAGCAGGAGAAGATCAAGGACGCGATGACCTCCGGCGACCATCAGGCCGGCGTCAACGCCCAGGAGTCGATCATGTCGGCGCGGGTGAATGTCCGCAATGTGCAGGACGAATCCCGCGACGCGATCCGCGACGCGCTCATCGAAGTCGCCGGCGCCGAGGCTGGCGCGTCCTTCGAGGCCGCCGCCCTCGAGAAGGGCTATCCGAAGGTCTACCGGGCGGACCCGATCCTTCCGCTCTTCGCCTCCGCGATGGCGACCGAGGGCATCACCCCCGAGCAGACGACCGCCCTCGAGGCTCTCAAGGCCCAGTACCAGGCCGAGATCCCGGATGTGAACGCCCGTCTCCGCGATGCCTACCGCAGCGAGGAGCCGAAGGAACCCCGCCGTCGCGTCGAGCTGATGATGGCCCGTCAGGCTGGCGGCGAGGCCCCGCGTTCGCTCCGCGGCGAGTCCGAGGTCGTCCAGAGCGCCCGCAAGGCCCGCGAAGAGGTCTATGACCGCTACCGCAACGCGATCATGGAGATCCTCAACGAGGAGCAGAAGCAGCAGATGCCCAACTACGGCAAGGGCGAGCGGATGCGGCCCGAGGACGCGGAGCGCATCCGCGAGGCGAAGGCCGCCGGCGACCGCGTTCGCCAGCCCGGGAACAACCCGGTCGGATCGAACGCCCCCGCCGACCGCAGCGGGAAGTCCCGCAAGGAGAAGGCGACCGGCGACGCCCAAGGGCGGATCCGCAACTCGCCTGGCGGCGGCGATCCCCGCCGCGGCCCGACCGATCGGCCCCCGGGAGGCGGCGAGCGTCCGCCGGCCACGACCGACTGATCCAGACACCCCGCCGCACGCCGCCACCCGCGGCGTGCGGCGGTCTTTTCGGACCGGGCTGGCCCAAGCTTGCCCGCGGGTCGGACGCGACGCGACGCTCTTGCCGTGTGTGGGCCACTTCCTTCACGCAGCGTGCGTCTTCGCGACGATCGCACGGTAGAGTGGCATCTCGGGACTGGGTGGTGCGACCCTCGCGACCGGCTCCGGCATTCGCCCGAGCCGCCGCCTCGTTTGCATCCCAACCCCGTCGCTCGCCGATTCTTCCGCAAGCCTCGCGTGGGGGCGAGCGTCTGACCTGTGCGGCTGGTCCGTCCGATGCACGCATTCGGCCGGTCCCCGCGTCCCATGGCGTTGACCCGCGGGTGCGGGCCCCCCAACACCGACCGCCCTCCACCCGAGCCTGCCCAGAGCCGAGATCCTCGTGACGACCCCAAGCGACCACCGTCCTCAGCGAAGCCCGGCCGGAGCCGAATCGAACGGCCTCGCCATCGGTCCGTCCACTGCCGGCTCTGTTGGGGCCGGCTCCGTCGGGGCCGGCGCCGGGTCCCTCGGCGGACGCTCCCCCGACGCGCGCGAGCGGGCGAAGATCCTGGGCATCGAGTGGATCGACAAGGCGCCGCCGGCCGACCGCGACGCCATCGCCCTCATCGACGCCGATGTCGCGGTCCGGCTGCGGGCCATTCCGCTCCGCGTCGAGCGCGGCCGGCTCGTCGTCGCGATGCTCGATCCGCTCGACATCGCCAGCGTCGACGAACTCGCGACGCTCGTCGCCAAGCCGATCACCCGCGTCGGCCTCGAACAGGCCGCCTTCAACGAACTCATGCGCGAGCACTACGGCACGACCGCAGCGCGCATGGCCGCCAGTCTCGCCGGCGACTCCGAGCTCGCCGGCGGCGACATGGAGCACAACCTCGACGCCATCGAGGCGGACGATGTCCACCGGATGGCGGAGCAGCCGACGCTCATCAACCTGGTGAACCTGCTCCTGCTCGAGGCGATCCAGAGCCGCACCTCGGACGTGCACATCGAGCCCTTCGAGCGCGAGCTGAAGGTCAAGTACCGCATCGACGGCGTCCTCGTCGAGCAGCAGCCGCCGCCGAAGCACCTGCAGCCGGCGCTCATCGGCCGCGTGAAGATCATGGCCGGCATGAACATCGCCGAGCGCTATGTGCCGCAGGACGGCCACATCACGCTGCGCTTCGAGGGCCGCAAGGTCGACATCCGCGTCTCGACCGTGCCGACGCTCTACGGCGAGTCGGTGGTCATGCGTATTCTCGACAAGAGCTCGCTGCCGCTCGACCTCGTCCACCTCGGGATGAGCGAGAAGCACCGGGCGATCATCGACAAGATGATCTCGAAGCCGCACGGCCTCGTCCTCGTCACCGGCCCGACCGGCTCGGGCAAGACGACCTCGCTCTACGCGGCGCTCTCGAAGCTCTACGACCCGCGGAAGAAGATCATCACCATCGAGGATCCCGTCGAGTACGAACTCGCCGGCATCAACCAGATCCCGGTCAATCCGAAGCGCGGCCTGACCTTCGCGACGGGCCTCCGCTCGATCCTCCGCCAGGACCCCGACATCATCTTCGTCGGCGAAATCCGCGACTCCGAAACGGTCGACATCGCCATCCGCTCGGCGCTCACCGGCCACCTCATCTTCTCGACACTGCACACCAACGACGCGATCTCCTCCGTCGGCCGCATGATCGACATGGGCGCGGAGCCCTTCCTCATCGGAAGCGTGCTCGAGGGTCTTCTCGCCCAGCGTCTGGGCCGCCGCGTCTGCCAGGCGTGCGCCCGCTCGATGCCGCTGCCCGAGGATGTCGAGCATCGGCTCACGCCGCGCGAGCGCGAGCTCCTCAAGGGCCGCCAGATGCGCGGCGAGGGCTGCGAGAAGTGCAAGGGTGCCGGCTTCAAGGGCCGTCTGGGCTTCTTCGAGCTCGTCCGCATCACCGCCCCGCTGCGGGCGGCGATCAGCCAGGGCAAGTCCACCATGGAACTTCGCGCCCTCCTCGAGAGCGACTTCATCACGATGCGCGACGACGGCATGCTCAAGGCCGCCGCCGGCATCACCACGCCCGAGGAAGTGCTCCGGGCGACGCAGGATGTCGAAGACGCCGTCATCTGATCCCCCCGCGACCGACTCCGCCTCAAGCGATTCCCACCACGCGACCCATGCCCTCGTTCCGATACCAAGCCATTGACGCCAGCGGCGCGACCACGAACGGCGTGCTCGTCGCGGCCGACCGCGGCAGCGCGATCCGCGAATTGCAGGGGCGGGGAGAGATGCCGATCTCGCTCGCCCTGGGTGAGGCCGAGGGCGAAGCCGCCGCGGCCGTCGCCGCAGCCACCGCGAACGCATCGCGCGGCTCGAGCATCACGCTCCCCAGGCTCTTCGCGAAGGCATCGCGGCCGACGCTCTCCCGCTCCGACACCGCCAACCTGATCCGTGAGCTCGCGACCGCCCTCGAAGCGGGCCTTCCGCTGCTGCAGGCGCTTCGCACCGTCCGTCGTCAGGCCGACGGCGACGCCCTGCCGGTGATCCTCGACTTCCTCATCGAACGGGTCGAGGCGGGCCAGCCGCTCCACCATGCCGCGAAGGACTACGGCCTGCCCTTCGACGACATGATCGTCGGCATGATGAAGGCCGCCGACGCGAGCGGCCGCATGGCGGAGATCCTCCATCAGCTCGGCGACCTCCTCGAGCGCTCGGTCGAGCTGCGGCGCGAGCTCGTCGGCGCGACCGTCTACCCGATGATCGTCGCGGCCCTCATCGTCGTCTCGAGCGTGATCCTCATCACCTTCGTCCTGCCGAGCATCATGGAGCCGATCCTCGCGGACGGCCGCACGCTGCCCATCCCGACGCAGATCCTGCTCGGCATCGCCGACATCGTGCGCGGCTGGTGGATCCTGATCCTGCTGGCGATCCTCCTCGGGACCTACGGCTGGAAGTCCTGGATCCGCGTGCCGGACAATCGCCTCGCCTTCGACGGCTGGCTGCTTCGGCTCCCGCTCGTCGGCCGGCTCCTCCGCGATGTCGCCGTCGCCCGCTTCACCCGCACGCTCGGCACGCTCGTCTCGGCCGGCATGCCGATCCTGAGCGCCCTCAAGATCGTGCGCGACACCCTCGGCAACACCGTCCTCATGCGGGCGATCGATCAGGTGCAGGACAAGGTCACCACCGGACAGTCGCTCGCCGATCCGCTCGAGCGCTGCGGCCACTTCCCGGCCCTCCTCGTCCAGATCGTGAACATCGGCGAGCGGTCCGGCCGCCTCGAGCCGATGCTCATGCACGCCGCCGGCGCTTTCGACCGGCAGGTCGCGAACTCGATCAAGATCTTCACGAAGTCGCTGCCGCCGGTCCTGCTCGTCTTCATGGCGGTCATCGCGGCGTTCGTGCTTGTCGCCATCCTTCTTCCGCTCCTTGAAATGCAGTCCGCGATCGGCGGTTAGTCTCCTTGAGACCCGCGACGGGCGCGGTTCGACCAGCCCTGACCTGACCGAGACACTCCCATGCAGCTCAGCACGACCTCCCGACATCGCCACTCCCGCTCGCTCATCCGTCGCGGCTTCAGCCTTCTCGAAGTGCTCGTCGCGGTGACGATCATCGCGATCCTCGCCGCGCTCGTCGTGCCGCGCGTCTACAACCAGGTCTTCAAGGCGAAGGCCGCGCGGGCCAAGGCCGACGCGACCGCCGTGGCGAACGCGCTGAAGATGTATCTCACGCAGAACGCGATGCGCACCGTGCCGTCGGACTTCGAGCTCGATGCGCTCGCCGAGGGCACCGATCCGTTCCTCGAGAAGGCCGGCCTCCGCGATCCCTGGGGCAACCCGTGGGGCCTGCGCGTGCCCGGCACCGACCGCGACTTCGATGTGATCTCCTACGGCGCCGACGGACAGCCCGGCGGCGACGGCGACAACGAGGACATCGTCCACAACTGACCCCGCGCGCCGGAACCGCCTGTCGCGCGGTCCCCGTCGCGCGGCCGGGGAGGCACGCCAAGCCCGCGCATGCAGCACTCGACGCCCACTCGCAGCCTTCGACCCAGATCCCGCCGATCGCACGGCGGTTTCTCGTTGGTCGAGATCATCGTGGCGATGACGATTCTCGTCATCCTCGCGGCGGTGGTCGCGCCTCGCTTCGGATCCGCGCGGCGCACCGAGGCCCTGTTGGCCGGCGATCAGATCGAGGATCTCCTCCGCATGTGGGCCTTCCGCAGCTCGGTGGGCACGCAGCAGGTGGGCATCTGGCGGAATCCGGAGACGGGGCTCATCTCGCTCATGGTCCGCGACTACGCCCCGGACGCCGATCCCGCGGCGGGCGATGTGCCCGAGTGGATCCCCGACTTCCTCTCGAATCCGGTGCGCCTGCCCGAGACGGTCGAGATCATCGAAGTCCAGATCAACTACGAGCTCGCCGAGACCACCGACTTCTTCGTCCAGACGAATCCCGATCGCACGCGACCGCAACTGCTCGTGCGGCTTCGCGACTCTTCCGACGGCGAGACGCTCGTCTCGATCGAGCCCTACTCGAACGCTCCGATCCGCGTGAACGCCGGCAGCGCTCCCGCGGTGCGGATGCCGGTGGACCTTGACGCCGAGGGCGAGGAGAACTCGCCGTGGTGACGATCCGGACGGCATCCGTCGCACGGCGCCAGCGCCGCCGCCATCGGCGCGGCTTCGCCCTGATCGATGTGATCGTCGGCGGCATCCTGCTCGCCGTCGGGCTCGCCGCGGTCCTTTCCCTCGGCGCCCGCTCGATGAATCTCCACCAGCGGGGCGAGCGGGAGATCATCGCCGCGACCCTGCTCGATGACCTGCTGGGGACCATCCTGGCGGAGGGCCCGAAGGACTTCCCGGACCTGCACGAGATGCAGGGGACCTGTGAATCCCCTTTTGAGGATTTTCAGTTCCTTGTCGAGATCGACGAGGGATCATCTGGAGTGCCGTATCGCATCGCCGTTTCGGTCCAGCACACCGGAAGCGGCGATACCTGGACCGTCGAGACGCTCATCGCGCCGAAGCTCGGCGAGGAGCCGGATCCCGAGCGCATGCCGCTCGAGCCAATCGATCGCGAGCAACGCTACCGCGATCAGGAAGAGGCAGAACGCAATGGGTAACGCCCCCGCCACACACCCCGCCCGTCGCACGCACGAACGACGGCGCGGCTTCACGCTGATCGAGCTCGTCGTCGCCGGCTCCGTCGCCGTCATCGTCGTCGGCGCCATCACGATCTCGCTCTCGAAGATCGGGCGCGGCCGCGAGGTCGCGTCGGATCGGCTGAACGCCCATCTGCGGGCGAGCTCCGCCCTCGACGCGGTGCGTCGCAACATCGCGAGCGTCATGCGCTCGGGCGACCTTTTCGAGACCCGCGTCCTCATCCTCGACGGCACCGCGGGCGGCCGCAGCGGCGACCTCGACCGCGACGAACTCCTCCTCTTCAGCAACCGACTCGGCGCTGTCCGCCCCGGCGACAAGTACCAGGGTGAGGGCAGCGAGTACGAGACGCAGATGCGCGTCATGGAGGATGAGCTCGGCTCGGCGCTCTGGGAACGACGCGATCCGGTCCCCGACCGGAATCCCGAAGGCGGCGGCGTTGCGATCCCGCTCGTGGACGGCGTCGTCGGCCTTCAGCTCGAGGCCTACGACGGCGAGTCCTGGTACCCCGACTGGGACTCCGACCTGTACGGACTCCCGTGGGCGGTGCGCGCCACCGTCATCGCCTCCGGCGAGCGGATGTCCGGCGACCTGAGCGCCAACACGGGTGCGTTCGTCATGCTGCGCACGACCGTCGCGATCGACCGCATCATTCCTCCGCCGACCGAGGACGAGGAGGAATCGAAGGAAGAGAACACGCTGAGCGAGGAAGAGCAGGCTGCCGAGGAGGAAGCGCTCAACGGCGGTGTCGGCGGCGGCGGCGCTGTGGCTGGCCCGCCCGGTGAAGGCACCGGCGGCGGCGGTCCCGGACTCGGCGCCGGCGGCGACGGCGCCCCGGTTGGCGGTCCGCGCGGCGGCGGCGCTCGCGGTGGCCGTGGCAGCGGCGGCAACGGCTTCATCAGCCGTGGTGGTCGAGGCGCTCGCGGCCCCTCCGGCGGCATGGGATCGAATCGTCCGGGAGGTCCGAGCTGATGGCGACCTCGGTCCCGTCGCTGACCCGCCCGGTCGCACCCGCCCGCCTCCGACGACTGCGTCGGGGCTCGGTCGTGCTCGTCGTTCTCTGGGCGATCGCGATCGCGGCCGTGATCGTGGCCGCCACCCAGCTCATCGCCTTCCGCACCGCGACGATGGGCCGCGAGGCGATCGCCCGCGTGCAGGCCCGATGGGCGGCGCGGGCCGGCATCGAGGAGACGATCGCGGTCCTCGAGTACCACACCGAAACGCCGAACGCCGATGACGCGCTCGCCCTCCATCGCGACGCCGAGGCGGTCGCGGACGGCACCCTCGTGAGCGGTAGCTGGACGATCCGTCACACCCAGGATGGGGTCGAGAAGCCCGGACCGCAGGACGAGAGCGCGAAGGCGAACATCAATCTCATGCAGCGCGGTCAGTTGCTCGAGATCCCGAACATGACCTTCGATGTCGCCGACTCGATCATCGACTGGCGCGACGCCGACAGCGAAGTCTCCGGCATGGGCGCCGAGCGCGACTTCTACTTCAACCGCAACATGCCCTACGAGCCGCGGAACGCGAACTTCCGCAGCATCGCCGAGCTGGAGCTCGTCGTCGGCGCGTGGCCGGAGTATGTCCGCGGCGAGGACGCGAACCTCAACGGGCGGCTCGATCCGAACGAGAACGACGGCGCGCTCACCCTGCCCAACGACAACGCCGATGGGCTCCTCGACACCGGCTGGTCGGGGCGCTTCACCGCCTACACGACGGTCGGCACGATCGGCGCCTCCGGCGAGCCGAAGCTCTACCTCAAGGAGGCGAGCAACGAAGAGATCGCGAGCCGCTTCGGCCTCGACAGCCTCCAGGCCCGCACGCTCGGCGCCTACTTCAAGACCCCGAACGCCTCGATGGAGGCCCTGCTTGTCACCGACCTGACGACGCTCGCCCAGGGTGGCTCGAACAGCGGCGGCGGGGCCCGCTCAGGCTCCGCCGGGTCGGGACGCTCGTCGGGTCGGAGCTCCGCCGGCGCAGGCGGCGGCCGGTCCGGGTCCGGGTCCGGCTCGAACAGCAACGCCGCCACGCCACTCAGCCAGGAGCAGCTCCGCCAGATCTTCCGCGAGGGGATTCTGACCGATCCGAAGGAGCCTGCCCCGGGCAAGGTGAATGTGAACACCGCGCCGCGCGAGGTGCTCGTCGATGTCCTCGGCATCGACAGCTTCATCGTCGATCAGATCATGAACCACCGGGCGGCCCACCCCGAGGGCTACAGCTCGATCGTGGATATCGGATCCGACCGGATCGGCGGTCAGGCACTCGCCGCCCTCGCCCGCGACCTCGATGTGACCAGCAATGTCTTCACGATCACCAGTCGGGGCCGCGCACAGGCGACTGGGCTGGAGGTCGAAATCACGGTCGTGGTTGATCGTTCCACCCTGCCCGCCCGAATCCTTGAGTATCGGGAGCAGTAAGGGTCGCACGACCGATGCGATCGCCGTGCATGGCCGATTCGGACTCTTCCCGAAGGACATGACTCGGCCGAGCGTCCCGTTGGCGGGTTCACGCTCCCCAAATCGCCGCCGAACCGCCGATATCCCCACTCGTCCGAAGGGCTGGGATACGCTCCCAATCCCGCGACCGAGTCCGATCGCGGCTGGGCTTCCCCCGCCAGGCCCCTTCCGACCCACCCCGACCGACCTTCCTTCCGCAGCGATGCGGCTCTCTCCGACCGAGGCATCCCACCGGTGAACCGACGAGGACGACAGATCGAGACCAACGACGATCGATGCACGCTGGTGCTCGTGCCGCGGATGCGGAGCGCTTCCCAGGGCGGCGCGACGATCGCGGCGTGGAACGCCATCGTGCTGCGAGCGACGAACGAGGGCTTCAGCCTGCTCGGCGAACGGGTCGTGCAGGCGACGCCCGGAGCAGCCTCGGGCGACGCGCAGCTCACCGGCTGGCTCGCGACCTGGCGCCCGGCGCGGGCCGTCGTGGTCCTCCCCCCCTCGTCGACCGTCTGCCGCATGTGCTCGCTTCCGCGGGCGAAGGGCGATCAGTTGCTCTCCGCCTTGCGTCTCCAGTCGGAGACCGCGTTCATGGGCGGTATCCCGACCCATCGGATGTCGATGGCGGCGCTCCCCGAACTGCCGCGAAACGATGAGGCTGGCGGACTGCAGGGCGTCATCCTCGGCTGGCCCGAATCCGCCGGCCAGCCGCCGGTGCCGGCGCTTCCCGAGGGAATCGAAGTCTCCTACACGCCGACCGTCGCCTGCCTCCTCTCGCTGCTGCGAGGCATTCCGCCGACCGAGCCGCTCATTCGCGCCGACCGCGCCGACGGCACGGTGCTGCTTCTCCTCGGCGGCCTGAACGGCATCGTCATCCGCTCGACGCTCGAGGCCAACGAGGACGAGGCCACCTGGCGAGATTCGGTCCTCCGCACCGTCGCGGAAACGCTGCTCGCCAACGACGCGACGCCCGAGGAGATCGCCGGGCTGCGTCGGCATGTCGAGGAGCATCTCAGCGGCGGCGACGGCACGGCCCTCTCGCTTCCGGCCTCGGCGCGGGACATGGTCCTTCGACGCCTCCCCGGATCCTCCTCGGTCGATCCGGAGCGGGCGATGGCGCTTGGTGCGGTCCTTCTCGCGGCGCCGATCGCCGGTGCCCCGAACCCGCTCGCCGGGCTCGCCGGCATGCGAGCGACGCTGCCCCGCCCGAAGCAGCAGCCGATTCAGCGAGCCCTCGAGCGGCTTCAGTCGCCCAAGGTCGCCGGCTGGACGATCGCGGCCTCGCTGGCGGCCTTCGTCTTCGCCCCGCTCGTCTTCGCCGGCGTGCGCTACGGCATCCTCAGCCTGAAGGTCGATGACCTTGGCGCCTACGAGGCGGCCAATCAGACGACGCGCCAGAAGGCAGCGCTCTACGGAACGCTCTCGAAGTCAACCTGGCCGATGACGAAGCTGCTCGGCGACCTTTCGAACGCCATGCCCGACACGATCGATGTCGAGTCGATCCAGGTGAACGCCGGTCAGGGCATCACGGTGCGCGGGACCGCGAAGCCGACCGAGAAGCCGACGAAGATGAGCGGCAAGGAGGTCGTGCTGGCCTTCGAGTCGCGGGCCCGCGCGACCGGCATCTTCAACGAGTTCCAGTACGACATCGATGCCGAGGACGGCCGCGGACAGTGCACCTTCACGATCGTCTTCAATGTCAAGGACGCGACGAAGTCCGTCGTGTGGAAGGACGAGGACGACAACGCGAAGACGACCCGTCGCGATCGGCTCTATCCCGGTTGGCAGGAGATCGAGAAGGGTCGCGGCGGCGCCTCAGGTTCGGCGGTGGCAGCGGCCGCCTCCGACGACGACGATGGGTCGACCGAGGACACCGAAGCTCCCAAGGCACCGCCCGCCGCGCGACCGAAGCCGCCGACCGCGATCGCGAGCGCCGATCGCAACGCCGCGCGGCCCGACCCGAGCGGGAAGACCGACGGCGACAGCGAAACCGACTCGGATCCGACCGAGGTGAAGGAACTCGCCGGCGCCGGTATCGAACCGCCCGCCGAGGGTGGCGAGGCAGAGGCCTCGACGCCGGGTGCCCGCAGTGACCGGGGCATCAATCGGCGACCGCGCCCCGAGTCGGGCGGCGCTGATGGCGGCTCGCGGCCCTCGACGCCGCAGCCTGTCGCGGGACCGAAGGTCGAGATCCCCGCCCCCTTCACCGATGAAGAGCTGAAGGCGATGTCGAAGGATGCGGCGAAGGACCTCCTCGCCAAGATCGCCGCAGCGCGTCAGAGCCCGACCATCGACACCGAGACCTCCGAACGGCTCAAGGCCGACTTCCAGCGGGTGCTGCAGCGCCTGAAGAGCAACTGAATCATGACGACGATGACCACGAGCCCGACCGATCCGTCGCTTGAGCCGACGACGGACCTCGAACGAGAGACAGCCTCGGCCGGCCGCGCCGGAAGTCGCCTCTCGGGCAACAGCTCCTTCGTCGCGTGGTTCCGCGCCGCGTCGCCCGTCAAGCAGTGGGCCGTCGTCCTCGCCGGACTTCTCCTTCTGTGGGTCGCCGCCGACGAGTTCGTCTGGTCCACCGCCGCGAACATCAATCGCGAGAACGCCCGCATGGAGCGGGCCCTCAGCGAGGGTGCCGATCGCGAGCGGCTCGTCGCCGGCGTGCGCGGCGCGATCCCGACCCTTGGCCGCATCAGCGTGCCTCGCGCCGAGCGCGACGGCAGCGAGGAACTTTCCAACGCCGTGCAGACGGTGATGGCGAACGCCGGCATCAAGATCTTCAGTTGGGAAGTGCGACCGGGCGGCAACATGTCGCCGCCGCCCGAGCTCGTCCAGCTCGTCGGCCCCGAGACCAAGCTCGGCAAGGTCGGCGGCGAACTTCGCTTCAACGCGAAGCAGGAAGATGTGATCAAGGTCATCGCCGGCATTGAGGCGGCTCCCGAGATCGAGTCGATCGCCCGACTGAAGCTCAGCCGCGAGGCGAGCGACAAGACCGTCGGCGTGACCATGACCGTGGAGGCCTGGGTGCAGCTCGACCGCAAGCGACGAGGTGGCATGTGAGCGATCCGGCCGCAATGGGAACTGGCACTGGATTCATGGGCGGCAACGCCATCGTGCGCGTCGCGGGCGTCCCGCTCTCGACCGGCATGATGATCGCCGCAGCCTGCGCGATCGTCGGCGGCGTCGTGGTGGTCCGCGAGGCGATGCCCGCGCTCGCCTCGGTCATCACGCCCTCGGAGCGCACCGACGAGGTCGATCCGATCGACAAGTATCTCGAGGAGCACACGAAGCTCTTCGACGCGAGTGCGAAGCGTTGGGAAGGCCGCTATGTCTTCTTCGCGCCTCCCGCGCCGAAGCCGCCGCCACCGCCGCCACCGCCGCCGAAGCCCGTCGAGGAGGTCAAGCCCCCGCCGATCCAGCCGGCGCCATCGACCTACGGTGGTACGAAGCCGACCGGCATGTTCGGCGATGTCGTCTTCTTCGGCACTGACAAGCGCGTCAAGATCGGCGAGAAGGCCGGCGACATCGAGGTCCTCGACATCAAGCCTCCCTTCGAGGTGAAGATCGCGTGGACGAAGGCCGGTCACGAGCGCGGCGAATACACGGTGAGCTTCTGGGATATCCCGATGACCACCGGTTTCGGCGGGCCCAATCCCTTCCCGCGCACCTCGAGCTCCGGCTTCAAGGAAGCGACGCCTGATGGCGCGGCGGACGGCGGAGCCACCGAACTCGGCCGCGCCGGCGTCCCCGCGTCCGGCGCAGCGGGCGCGCGTCCGACGGCACCGAAGGAAGGCGATCCCAAGGCCGATCCGAAGGCGGATCCGAAGGCCGATCCCAAGGCCGATCCCAAAGCCGATCCAAAGACTGACCCGAATGGAAATCCCCTGACCGGGCCAGCCGACGAGAGCGGCCCCGGCGATCCGGAGGGCACCGCACCGCCGCAGACGCAACCGGCCAACCAGCCGCCGCGTCGCTACCCGCCGGGCCAGGCGCCGAAGGGCGCCAACGCCGAGGATGAAAACAAGACCGTCGAGCCCGTACCGCTCGACCAGTTGCCGCCCTTCCGCAGCGAGAATGACATCAAGTCGATGGCCATTCCCGCAGCGCAGGCGGCCCTTCAGGAAATCAACCAGGCTCTCACGCTGCCGAACCTCGACGGTCACAATCGAGCCCGGCTCGAGTGGGATCAGAAGCTGCTGGTTGACCGCATTCGCAACCCCTGACCGCACACGGCGCGCCCAAGTGGGCGTTCTCCCGTGCATGACTCCCGGGCACTCGGCCGATGAAGGGATCACGGCTGTTGTGCGCGCCCCGGTGTTTTCGCTTCTTGACGGTTGTTTGTTGATCTGAGCTCCGAGCATCTTCGGCGGCAATTGCAGCGGCCTCTCGCCCGTTGGCGACCCGCTCACCCGGAGCGTCCAGTACAGTTTCCACCCTCCGGATATGGCGTGAAGCGCCTGCCCGCCACCTCGGTACGAGACTCGCCACAGACGACGAGCTACCCGTCGAGCGTCGCGCCCCCCCGCCTCTGATTTCGCTCCCTCGCGTTCGGACCATTTGGAGATCTGACCTCGTGATGTCCCAGCGGCCCTATCGATCTCTCGTGCTCCCGACGGTGAGCATTGCAGCCCTGCTCCTGACGGGCTCGGCAACCTCGCTCGCGATGGAGTCGGCGCGTCCGACGCCCACACCGCAGCCCGCCGCGACGCCAGCCGCTCCGCGTCAGGATGCGCCACCGGCGACCACTCCGGACAGCCCCGACCGTCCCGCCGCTGCGCCGGCCCCAGCCGCTCAGGCAGAGCCGCTCACGCAGCCCGCGCCGACGACACCGCCACCCGCAGCCGCCGGTGGCAACGGCAACGGCAACGGCGGAAGCCCCGCAACGACGCCTCCCGGCCAGACCCGTCGCGTCGTCGACGACAACCCGGTCACGCTCGCGTTCAAGGAAGAGTCGGTCGCCTCGATCATCCCCTTCATCCAGGAGTGGACCGGCAAGGCCGTCATCGTGCCGCTGACCAAGATTCAGAGCACGAAGATCACGATCGTCACCGACAAGAAGCTGCCGAAGGGCGAGGCCCTCAACCTCGTCTTCCAGGCCCTCAAGGTCGCTGGCCTCGGCGTCGTCGAGAACGACACGGTCATCACGATCGACACGCTCACCGACATCTCGCGGATCAGCCGCCCGATCGTCCTCGATCACACCCAGGATGTGATGGGGCTGAACGAGGAAGGCAACTTCGTCATCAAGACCTTCCGCCTGAAGCACGCCAAGGCCCAGGACATCGCGGACCGCATTCAGGAGGCGTCGTGGCCGTCGGACGGCGTCTCGATCTCGGTCGACACGAGCTCCAACCAGATTCTCCTCTCGAGCGATGTCGGCCTCGCGAAGCGCGTGCAGCTCCTCATCGACAACCTCGATGTGCCGCCGCATGTCGAGCTCGAGACGCGGAACTACCGCATCCAGTACCAGGACGCCGGCCTCATCGCCGACAACATCCGCGACCTCTTTGAGGGCGGCGGTTCGGGCGGCGGCGTGCGGGCCCCACGGGCCAACGCGGCGAACGCTCGCGGCCGCAACCAGGCCCAGCCCGGGGGACAGCCCGGGGCCGCGCCGCAGGTCGGCACGAGCGAGCAGCTCGTCGTCACCGTCGTGCCCGCGCTCAACACGATCACCGTCCGCGCCGAGCGACCGATCCTCGCCGAGATCGACCGGCTCATGACGAGCGCGTGGGATCTCCCGCCGAACAAGTACGGCTCGCCCTTCCGCACCTACACGCTCAAGTACACCGATCCGCTCCAGGTGCAGGCAACGCTCCAAGCGCTCCTCGAAGGCGGCAGCTCAGGCGGCGCCGGCCGTACCGGCGGCAACCGGAACAACCGCGCGGCCTTTGTTCCCGGCGGCGGCGCCGGCGGGGAGAGCGGCGCGCAGGCGGCGGTTGCGAATGTCTTCCGCATCGAGGCCTATCCCGACTCAAGCCAGCTCGTCGTCATCAGTAAGACCCCAGAGAACTTCCCCTGGCTCGACGAGATGGTCAAGGCCCTGGATCAGCCGCTTGAAGTCGGCCTTCCGGTGAACGTGCCGCTGAAGTACGCGAGCGCCTTCAAGCTCGCCGAGATCATCAATGTCCTCCTCGCCGAAGACGGCAGCGGCTCGGGCATCCAAGCGCCGACCGAAGGTCTCACCGGCATCGACTTCAACGCCGCCGGCGGCGAAGGCTCGACAGGCGGTACGGATCGCGCCGATGCCGGCGGTGCCGCGGGCGGCGGCGCCGGTGGCGGCGCCGTGCAGTTCCCGTGGCAGGCAGGCCGCGGCGGCCAGAACGGCGGCGAGGTCTCGCCGGTCAGCGCGGCGATCGGCAAGGCCCGCGTCGTGCCGAACGCGACGCAGAACTCGCTGCTCGTCCTCGCCCCGCCGCAGATCCAGGACTCGGTCCTCAAGATCATCGAGGATCTCGACCGACCTGGCCGTCAGGTCATGATCACCGCGGTGCTCGCGGAAGTCTCGCTCGGCGACGGCTTCTCGTGGGGCCTCCGCACGGGCAACAACCTCACGACGCTGAACGGCAACGACAACGCCATCGGCGGCACGATCGACTCCGCCTTCAGCAAGGGCAACGGCGGCGACATCGGCGGCGAGAACTTCGCGTCGCCGTGGTTCGATGTCTCGACCCTCGACATCACCTCGAGCGTCGGCTTCCTGCTCCAGGCGCTCGACACGACGAACGATGTCCGCATCCTCCAGGAGCCGCGCGTCTTCACGAGCGACAACGAGGAGGCGAAGTTCTTCAGCGGCCAGGACATCACCTTCCAGACCGGTCAGACGACCGGCAGCAACACCGGCGGCGGCACCACGAGCTCCTTCGAGACGCGGGCGGTCGGCATCGGCCTCAATGTCCGTCCGCGCATCACCCGCGAGCTCAATGTCAACATGGACATCGAGCTGCTGCTCTCGAACCTGAACCTCTCCGTCCCGCAGTTCAACAACAACCCGGTCGTCGACCGGCGGCAGACGAACACGCGGATCACGGTGAAGAACGGCCAGACGATCGTGATCTCGGGCATCCGCAAGGAGGACGAGACCAACATCAAGCGCGGCCTGCCGCTCCTGGGCGACATTCCCTTCCTCGGCGACGCGATCTTCTCCTCGACCGAGAAGAAGAAGAACGTCAGCGAGCTCGTGATCTTCGTCACCCCGCTCGTCGTCGACAATCCCGACGCGAACGACCGCAACTTCAACGCCGGCGAGCGTTCGCGACTCGAGGAGCTGCGCAAGCCGCTCGACAAGCGCACGCAGCCGAAGGGCGATCGCGGCTTCTTCGAGAATCTGCGGTCTGTTGATCCGGTCGAGGGCACGGGCGAAGGCGCCGCGACGAGCGGCGAGGCCGCCCGTCCCGAGCCCGCGACACCGGGCGCGAAGCCGGCCGATCCCCCGGTCGATGTGCCGAACTGACTTCCCACGCATTCGAAGCCCGATGGTTGTCGTTCGACGGCCATCGGGCTTTTCGTTGCGGCGAACGCGATCGAAGGAGGCAGGCGTGGTGTCGGATCGGAGTCTTCAACTTCGGCGAAGTCGCAGAGTGGCAGGCTGCCTCCACAAGGCACTCGCCCTCGCGATGTTCGTTGGGTTGGGAGGCTGCATCACGACCGAGACGCGCACCGGCGGCACGATCATTCCGCCGCCGCCGAACGCACCGCCGCCCGCGTTCGGCAGCGCGAGCCAGACCCGCGTGTCGGCGATCGGCGTCTGCTCCGTGCCATACGACGGCTTCACGCTCCCGCTGGTCTCGCCCGACGGACGCTGGCTCGCGACGCAGACCGGCGTCCCGCCGACCTGGCCGACGCTGCTGGCGACTGCGGGCCAGGCGCCGCCGCGAGCCTCCGCGATCGAAATCTGGGCCCTCGACGCCCGCGCCGGCTGGAGCGTCGCCCGCACCGAGACCGGGCTCATCCTCGGGCGCAGCGCCGATGTCGACGGCTTCCTCGTCGAGGAAGTGCTCGAGGACGGCTCGCGTCGCATCGGCCGGATCGACTGGCCGGAGACGATCCGCGAGCGACGGCTCGACGATCCGGTCGCGTCGCCCGATGCCCGTCAGGAGAGCCCGGCGCGCCGAAGCGCTCCCCAGCCGGTCGCGGTGGACTGGATCATCGATGACGGTCGGGTGAACGCATTCGCCGCGCTTGCCGTCGGCGCTGACGGGCGCAGCATCGGACCCTTGGCGTGGTGCTCGCGCGACATCGATGTCCGCGAGTTCGCCCTGTCGACGCGCGACGGACGCTCCTCCGCCCAGTGGGATCTCGCGCCGAAGCCAGAGCAGTCATGGCTCCTTCCGGTCTTCTCGCGCGACGGCCGCACGCTCTATGCGATGCGATTCCGTGACGGCGTCGTCGACCTCTGCGCGGGCGACCCGTCGAGCGTCGAGGCCTTCGAGCAGTCGCTTCTCCAGCGTCGCCTCTCGGTCCGCATGGATCTCCAGCGGACCTACCAGACGCTCGCTCCGCAGGGCACCGACGCCGCCGTGCCGCCCATCGCCACCGACACGATGTCCGAGGCCGTGGCGGAGGGGCTTCTCCTCTTCGATCCGGATCTTCGACGCATCGTCCACTGGAACCCGCAGGTGGGCACCTATCGCCCGCTGCTCGACGGCTCCTTCGCCGCCGCCCTCGCCACCGACGGCACGATCCTCATCGCCGACCGCGACGGGCTCCTGCTCGACCAGACCGACACGCGGTCACCCTCGCAAGGGGGAACGCAAACGGGCTTCCCGCCGCGCGTCTATCCGCGCAGCGCCGTCCCGCGCCATGTCCGCTTCATGGGCGACGCTCCCGCCGACTGGATTCTGCTCGTGAGCGACCGACGAACGATCTCGATCGTCCGCTTCGCGCTGCTCGAAGCGACGCTGACGGCGCGGTGACGCGCGGCCAGACTCGTCACTCCTCCTCGTCGGCCTCGTCGTCTTCCTCGTCGTCGTCGCCGAGGTCGTCGTCGTCCTCGAGGAGCTCATCCTCGTCGTCGTCGAAGTCGTCGTCTTCCTCTTCGTCCTCGTCCTCTTCCTCGTCTTCGTCCTCGAACTCTTCCTCTTCCTCGTCCTCGTCCTCGTCTTCGTCCTCATCCTCGTCGTCGAAGTCGTCCTCGTCCTCGTCTTCCTCCTCGTCTTCGTCCTCCTCGTCCTCGTCCTCATCCTCGTCGTCGTCCTCGTCCTCGTCGTCGTAGAGGAAATCGTCATCCTCGTCCTCGTCGGCGGCGAGCACGGCGATCGACGATCCACCGATGAAGGACGGAACGGCGTCGGCGATCAGCGATTCCGGCCCGGCGATCGCGCTTCGCATGAAGCCGCGGGACATCACATCCACCGGAGCGCCGTGCAGGCGCTCGGGCGTGCAGCGCACGAACTGGCCGTCTGCGAGGCCGTCGGCGAGGGCTTCGGCGAGGGCACGGGGCGAGTGGTCTCGGTTCGATGCGGCGAGCTTCGCGTGAAGCGGGCGGGTCATGGTGGTCATCTCAGAACGAATGAATCGCGGGATCGCGAGGCCGGGTTATCGCAGCCTCTGGTTGATTCTGCAAGTGGGGTCCGTGACGGAGCCAGCGAGCCGGATGTCAGCGCGGCCGAAGGTAGGGATCCTCCCAGCCCACGCGACGCCCGCGACTCCCCGCCCCTGCCCCGCTCTCGACGCATTCCAGCCGGAAGCTCTGGGTTCCGCAAGCGCATCCGGCGGCTTCGCTCGATCACTTGCCGCCCACGGCTGCGTCCGGAAGGGGCACGGCCATCGATCCGCCATTCGTGCTCACGATCACGAAACCATCCACAGCGGTCCACCGGAGCGCCCGCTGACCGATCGTTCGCACGCGGATGCCGGGCCCGAGAAGCCGGCAACCTTCGGATGCCGAGAGCCGGTACAGGACATAGCTGTACTCGAAGCGCAGGCCACTGCCATCCGCCATGAGGATCTGTCGCGGCACGCCGTTGGACACCGCGACGATCGCATCCTCGGCGGGCAGCAGCGTCGAGAAGTCGCGGTCCTCGTCGGCGATGCCGTCCTCGCCGACGAGATCGCCGTGGAGGTCGAAGGCGACGATCCGATCGCGATACTGCAGCACGGCGCGATCGCCGAAACGGCCGCCGGAACGGAGCTCAAGCCGCCGGTTGTCGAGCCGGGGCGGCGTGCGGAAGCGCTCTTCGACCAGTTGCGCCGATGCGATGTCGATCGGAAGGATCGCCTCGGCGAGTTCCGTCGCGATCGCGACGAGCAGCGTTCCGCCGATCCGCCATGCGCCCGCGGAGGCATGCGCTTCGACGGCCTCGATGCGCCAGCGAAGCGACGCGGGGGGCGCCGCAACGCTGCCGCCATCGGCCTCCGCACGCTCGATCCCTCCGCCGACATCGAAGGCCAGCAGACCGAGCTCGGTGCCGATGATCGCCTCGCCCGTCTCGAACACCCGCATCCAGATCGCGTCCTCCGACTCGTCGAGCTCGGTGCGCGTGAGAAGCTTCCCCGTCGCCGGATCGAACACGACGAGCGCCGGTCGGCCGGACTCGGCGTCGGGACGGATCACCTCTCCGGGCGCCGGCACCGTGCGGCCGGCGATGGCGACGCCCCAATCGGTCCAGCCGATCTCGTACACCTGATCGAGCATCCGGGCCTGGCGCCACAGGGGCTTCGTGAGATCGTTCTTGTCGAAGGCGACGACATCGCCGTTGCGGCGGATGACGACGACCTGATGCGCGGTCGTCACGGGCAGGAGCTGGCTCGGGATGAAGGGAGACTCATTCGGCATCTGCTGATTGACGGGCCGACCGCCGTCGAGCAGTGCCTCCGCGGGGAAGAACGCCCCGAGCTCGGGCGTCGCAGCGATGGTCACGCCGTCCGCGATGCGGATCCAACGGATGGTCGCCTCGCGTTCGCTGATGGCTTGCCAGAGAAGCATCGCCTCCTCCGCCGGCGCCGCGCCGTCGGCGCTCCGCGGCGTGCCGAGTCCGAGCAGCACCGGATCCGCGTCGGCAAGCGGCGCGGTCCAGACGCGGGCGAGATCCGGAAGACGGTGGAACGCCAGGCTGCGCCCCTCGGCCAGCAGGATGCCGGCGCTCGCTGCCCCGCGCGAGGCGAGCCGCTGGACGATCTCCGGATCGACCGCCTGCACGAGTCGTCCCGGGAGATCGAGCATGGTTCCGGGCTCGCCGCCGAGGCGCGGAGCGGGCACCGCGTGGCCCGTCGCGACGGCCCCGAGCGTCGTTGGCTCACCGCCGATGAGGAGATCGAGATCGCCTGACTCCGAGCGCACGAGATCGACGAGCGATCGCTCCGCCTCGATCCAACCGGCCCGCCGCGCGACCTCGATCGCCGCGGAGACGATCGCGGCCCGCTGCTCGCGGTGCGCGCCGTCGCGTGGCACGGTGCGCAGCACGCGCTGCAGCGTCAGCCAGCTCGCCCGAAAGCGCGACGCCTCGGCAAGCCGCCGCGCGCCGGCCACGGCCGCGTCGATCGACGCCGGCGTGAGCGGCGCACCGAGCGCAAGACGCGCGAGCGCCTCGCCGTCGGTCAGGTCCAGCGCGGCGAGCCGATCGGAGGCCGCCACGGAGCGTGCGCGGATCTCGTCTGCGGCCTGCGCTTCCCAGCGCTGGAGTCGCTCGATGGCCTCGATCTCCGCGATGATCTCGCGGTCGTCCTCGCGGATGTGCGGCTCGTTCGCGAGCGTCGGATCGGCGAGCACGCGATCGACCGCCGCCACCGCCTCCGCCCAACGGGTGCGGGCCGCAAGCCAGTCGGACCACGCGAGCAGGAAGCGCACGCTCTGCGACGGCGTGCGGGCGACCTCGGCGAGCATCGCGAAGAGCGACTCCGCCGCGGCGCTCGCCTCCGGCCGGGCATCGAGCCGCGCCGCCCGCAGGAGCCGAACGACGAGTTCCTCGCGGGCGCGGTCGTTGGCGACGCTGCCGCCGCGCTCGCTCGCCGCGTCGATCGCCGCGCGGGCGCTCGCGGCGGCCTCGACGCAGAGTTCGATGCGCTTCGAACGCAAGCCAAGATCGAGGAGCGCAAGGCCACCCTCCGGATCGAGCGGCTCGCGCTCGATGCGCTCGCGCATGAGGCGCTCCGCGCTCTCCGCGGGCATGAGGGCCGTCACGCGGGTGTTCTGACCGAGGAACAGTTGCGGCCCGACGAGGACCGGATTGGCCGGGCCGTCGATCTCGATGCGCTCGCGGACACGGCCGGTCTCGCGGGCGACGAACAGGACATCGCGCAGGCCTGGCACCACGAGCGTCGAGCCGGCGAGCTGCACCCGTCCGCGGATGCCGCTTCGCGACGCCGAACCGGTGCGGTCGCGGAAGAGATCCTCGTTCGCGCCGGAGAGCGTCCAGAGCGGCACCTTCGGGCGATCGGGATCGAAGGCGACGACATCACCGCCGACCGCGAACACGCGCGGCGGCATGAGTCCATACCCCTCGTCGGCGAGCAGGTAGCGCGGCGTTCCCCACGCGCTGGTCGTGCCGGTCGGCATCGTCGCCTCGATGCGCCCGCTCGCTCGGTGCATCTGGACGACGGCGTCCTGGGCGGGCGTGACCGCGAAGAGCCACTCGCCGACCAGCGCGGGGCCGCCCATCTCCCACGGTTCGACGGCGTAGCGACCGGTCCGCACCGGCACGAGGAACCGTCGAAGCCAGCGGATGTGCCCGTCGTGGGCGCTCACCGAGGCGATCGCACCGGCGGAGGACGCGACGAAGACGCTGCCGTCCGCCACCACCGGCGCGGAGGCCGATCGCAAGCCCTGCATGTTGACGCCGCCCGCGCCGGCGATGTAGGTCGCGAAGCGCAGCGCTCCGTCGGCGAGCGAGAACGAGAGCAGGTAGTCCACGGTCTCGAGACGACTCGTGACCTTCCGGGCGAGGCAGTAGACGCTTCCGTCGGCGATCACCGGCTGCCCGAGCGGGAAGAGATCCTCGAACTCCGCGCCGGGCAGGGACGCGAGCGGGACCTCCCAGCGCGTCCGGCCGTCGCGAAGCGAGACGCAGAGGATGCGGGCGACGGTGCCGCGCTCGTTCACGAATCCGTAGCCGGGGAAGAGCACCGCCGCGCCTTCGCCCGTCACGATGAGGGCGAGATCGCTCACCTGGTTGAAGTCGCCGTCGATGCGGGCGACATCGAGCTCGCGTCGCCAGATCGTGCGATGGCTGAGCCGGTCGAGCGCCCGAACCGAGCCGCCATCGCTGATGACGACCGCATCGCCGATCACCGTCGGCGCGACGACGAGATAGGAGCCGTCGAAGCGGGCCCGATCGATCCGGTCGGGCAGCGGCAGGCGATTGAACGCCGCCGGACCACCGACGAAAATCCTCGAGAACGGCGTCGCCTCGAGTTCCTCGATCCAGACCGGCTGCCAGTCACCCTCGTCGGTCTGGGGCAGCTCACCGGTCCCCAGCGGCGAGACCGCCACCGGAAGCTCGACCGGTTCCATCGCGGCGAAGCGGGCGATCGAGGCGAGCTCCGGCGCGTCGAGCGGGATACCGAAGGCCTTGAGCCTCGACTCCGCCTGCTCGCGCTCGACGGGATCGTCGAGGAACGCGGCGCACGCCCCGCGGAGGAACCAGTAGAGACGGCCCGCCTCCGCCGAGGCGTCATTGGCGGCGAGGTCGGGATGTCCCTCGAGCCGGCGCAGCCGCGCGAGCGCCTCGCCGAAGCGAGCCCGATGGAGTTCCGCCTCAGCGAGCTCGAGGTTGGCCTCAAGTCCAGCTCGGGTGAGGCTGCGGGTGTGGGCGATCGCACGCGCGCCGCCCTGGGCGCGCAACCGCACCGCCTCCGCCTCTTCCATCTGGCGGTAGCGGGCGAGGACGCTCGGATGCGTCCGGAGAAACCGCTCGACGCGCAGGGCGACGCCCTCGAAGGCGCCCTCGTCCGCGGACGCCGGCCCCTCGCCGATCGCCTGCTCGGCGGGAATCAGCCGGTCGCCGAAGTCGTCGAGGAGCCGCTGGGCGATGCGGGCCGCTTCGCTCGGATTCTCGCGAGCCTGGTCGAAGGCCTGCTGGAGAAGCTGCCACGCGAGCGGCGAGTCGTAGACGGTGACCGGTGCGGTGTCCTGCCCGCGCGCCGCGGAGGGGACGAGCACGCCGAGCGCCAACGCCGCGGCGCCGCCGGCGAGGATGAGCCGCAACCGAGGGAAGAGGCGACTGGCCATCATGGTGGGCACTGTATGTCGACCTCGGTCGGAGCATCGCGAGGAGCCCCTTGCTACAGTGGCCGTATGGCCTTCGCGACCCGCTTCCCCGCGCTCCGCCCAGCACCGCTCGCCGCACTCCGCACCGCCACGCTGGGGCTCGTGCTGGGGCTCGCGGCCGCGCTCGGCCTTGCGGGATGCGCGTCACCCTCGATCGCGGTGCGCGAGGTGAGCCTGCGTGACCAGACCGCCGAGGCGGTCGCCCTCGATGTTCAGGTCGAGCTCCGCAATCCGGCCGACGCGTCGATGCGGCTCCTTCAGTGGGACTACACCTTCTCGAACGCGAGCGGAAGCTACAGCGGGACCTGGGAAGCCCTCACGACGCTTCCGCCGGGCGAGACCGTCACCCGCACCGTACCGGTCGTCCTGCCCGCCGCCGCGGGCACCGAGCAGTGGTCGATCTCGGGCGTCCTGACCTACCGCTCCCCGAGCCGTATCGCGGAAATCGTCTACGACCTCGGCATCTGGCGGCCGCGAACGAGTTTCGCCGCCTCGGGACCCGCGGCCGCGACCCCATAACGCCGACCGGATCGCCGCCGACCCGCGGCCGGCCGGACAACCCGCCGCCCTCCTCCAGACCGCACAGACGGAACCGCCGACCCCGATCCGCCGCCTTTCCGCGGCGCGCGGCCGTCAGACCCCCCTTCCCGATCGCCGATGACCTCTGGACGCGCCGGGCCTCGAGGCCTGCGCGTGCAGTCTCGCCCATTTGCCCGGCCAGGCGCCGAACGGGTCATCGCGCATGCAGCTCAACGACATTCTCCGCAAGGCTCAGGAGCAGGACGCGTCGGACATCCACCTCATCGCCGGCCATGTGCCGATGATGCGCGTCCACACGGTGATGACGCCGATGGAGTTTCCGGTCATCACGCCGGAGACGATCGCCGGCTGGCTTCAGGCCATGACCAACGAGAGGCAGAAGGAGACCTTCGCCAACGCGGCGGATCTCGACTTCTCCTACGAGATCCAGGGCTTCAAGCGCTACCGCGTGAACGCCCACAAGCAGCGCGGCGTGATCGGCATGGCGCTGCGTGCGATCCGCACGAAGGTGCCGCCGCTCGCCTCGCTCAACCTGCCCGAGATCATCTCGCGGCTGACCTACCTGCCGCGCGGCCTCGTGCTCGTCACCGGCGACACCGGCTCGGGCAAGTCGACGACGCTCGCCGCGATGATCCAATCGATGAACGAGCGGTACCGCAAGCACATCATCACGCTTGAGGACCCGGTCGAATACACCTTCCAGTCGAACAAGTGCCTGCTCGAGCAGCGCGAGCTCGGCGCCGACATGCCGACCTTCTCGAGCGGCCTCAAGCACGCCCTGCGTCAGGACCCCGACATCATCCTGGTCGGCGAAATGCGAGACCTCGAGACGACCGCTCTCGCGATCAGCGCCGCCGAAACCGGCCACCTGGTGCTCTCGACCCTCCACACCGTCAACGCGTCGCAGACGGTCGAGCGCATCATCGACATGTACCCGCACGGCCAGCAGAACCAGATCCGCTCGATGCTCGCGAACACGCTGCAGGCGGTCATCTCGCAGACGCTCTTCCGCCGCATCGACCAGCCGGGCATGGTCCCGGCGATCGAGGTCATGCTCTGCACGCCCGCGGTGCGCAACATCATCCGCGAGGCCCGCACCTTCGAGATCCCGAACGTGATCGAGACGAGCCGCCAGCTCGGCATGATCAGCCTCGACAACGCGATCGCGGAGCTCTACTTCAACGGCATGATCAGCCGCGAGGACGCGATCGCCCAGGCCGCGTACCCCGACAAGCTCGATCGTCAGCTCGCCGCCTAACCGTTCGTCCGGCCTCTCCGGTTCTCCTCTCCAGCCACGCCGCCACGAGTTCCCCCGACCATGCCCCACTACCGCTACCAGGCCCGACAGTCCTCCGGTCAGATCATGACCGGCGTCGTCGCCGCCGAGAGCGCCGCCTCCGCCGCGGCGATCATCCGGAATCAGGGGAACCATGTCGTCCAGCTCGTGCCGGTGCAGCAGGCGGCGTCGCAGCTCTCGGGGATCCTCGCGAAGCTGAACTACAGCTCGGGCCCGTCGTCGAAGGACATCCTCGACTTCACGACGCAGCTCGCGGTCATGATCCGCGCCGGCATCTCGATCCGCGCCGCCCTCGAAGGCATCGCGGACCAGGTGCAGAACCAGAAGTTCCGCAAGATCCTGCAGCAGATCCGCACCGACGTCGAGAGCGGCAAGCAGTTCAGCGAGGCGATCTCGCGCTATCCGAAGCTCTTCGGCCCGCTCTACATCAACATGGTGAAGGCGTCGGAGATGTCGGGCAACTTCGCCCGCATGCTCGACCGCATCGCCGCGTACCTCGGTCAGGAGATCGAGACGCGCAAGATGGTCATCGGCGCGAGCATCTACCCGGGCATCATCGCCACGATGGCGATCTCGGTCACGGTCTTCCTCCTCACCTTCGTGCTGCCGAAGTTCGCCGGCGTCTTCAAGGGCAAGGAGGAGGCGCTCCCCGTCCCGACGAAGTTCCTCATGGCCCTCTCGGCCTTCATGGTCGAGTGGTGGTGGGTGCTGCTCCTCTGCGCGGGCGCGGCGATCACCGGCTTCGTGATGTTCATCAAGACCGAGCTCGGCGGATTCTGGTGGGACCGCTTCAAGCTCACCATGCCGCTCATCAACCGGATGTTCAAGGCCCTCTACATCAGCCGTTCGCTGCACACGATGGGCGAGCTGCTGAACGCGGGCGTCCCGATGCTCGACACCATCGCGATCACCGGCGACATCTCCGGCAACCAGCTCTTCCGCCGGCTCTGGCGCGGCGTCTACGGCGCGGTCAAGCAGGGCAAGAAGGTGCAGAGCCAGCTCGTGAAGAGCCGGCTCCTGCCGCGGTCGGTCGTGCAGATGATCGCCGCCGGCGAAGAGTCCGGAAAGCTGGGTGAGGTCCTCGAGGAGATCTCACATTATTACTCCAAGGTCCTCCGCGACGCGATCAAGGCCGTCACGAGCATGATCGAGCCGATCATGATCGTCGCGATGGGCTCCATCGTCGGTTTCATCGCGATGGCCATCATCCTCCCGATCTTCAAGATGTCGAACCTCGTCCAGGGCTAAGTCCGGTTTCGAATCAGACACTATCGATGGCGTGTGAGGCGCAGGAAGGGAGAGGGCGATGCGAACGATCGCAGGACGACGACATCCCAGGCCGACGACCGGACCGAGAACCGGAGCGGGCGCCACGGGCCTGGCGCGCCGCGGCTTCACGCTCATCGAGACGGCCCTGGCGACCGTGATCGTCGGCGTCGGGGTGCTCGCGATGATCTCCGCCCAGCAGGCCTTCCACCAGAAGAACCTCTGGTCGACGCAGGCCAGCATCGCGATGCGGCTCGGCAACGAGATCCGCGAGCTCACCCTCAACATGCCGCGCTTCGATCCCGTCGCGGGTCCCGACACCTGGGGCCCGGAGACGAACGAGACGGATCTCGGGGCGTTCGACGACCTCGACGACTTCGACGGCGAGGACGGCGAGGGCACGGTCTTCTCGGCGTCGCTCGGCAACGGTCCGATCAGCTCGCGCCGCGAGGTCATCCCCAACATGGAGGGATGGTCGCAGACGGTGCGGGTCTTCAATGTCGAACAGTTCGACACGACGAGCGAGGTCGACGACGGCTCGACGGCGTTCGTCAAGGTCGAGGTCACCATCCACTTCCAGGGCCCGAACGACGCGGAGCCGACCGAGATGACCAAGGTCTCGTGGCTCGCGTCGAAGTGACGCGTGGCGACGGGAGCGGATCGGCCGCGATCCGCGACGGGAGGCGAGGAGAGTCACCGCAATGACCGTTCACACACCAGCGCTTCGTCGGACGCAACGCCACCATCGGCGGCGCGGCGTCGCATCCGTGCTGGCGATGATGTTCCTCGTGATCTTCGGATCGCTCGGCATCGCGATGGCAATCGTCGCCCAGGGCAACCTGCGCACCGCCGACAGCGCGATCAAGGTCTCGCGGGCGATGAGCGCGGCCGAGACCGGCCTGGTCTTCGCCGCCCGCCGCCTCGCCGCCGAGGGAGAGCGCTTCGTCGTCCGCAAGGGCGTCATCGACGCCGACTTCTCGTCGAAGCTCTGGAACGGCACCTGGAACGCGTCGACCGACGGCGAGGTCATCATCGAGGACGCCGAAGGCTACGACGAGGGATCGAAGGCCGACAGCCTCGCGGAGGCCGTGCGCAACGCCCACGCCGCCGACGAGAACACCCTGACCGTCGAGACCGGCGACTCCAGCCTTCCCGCGATCGACCAGGACGGAACGCTCGAGACGCGTCCCGTGCGGGTCATCGGCGGCGACGATCGCGTCTGGTTCCGACTGACCTACGAGCCGCTCGTCGACTCGCCCGCCATTCGCGTGACGAGCGTCGGCGCCGACGGCGACATCCGCCGCACGCTCCAGATGGACTTCAAGATCAACAAGCGGATCGAGTACGCGGTCATCACGCCGAACCGCCTCATGATCGGGAAGAACGTGCTCATCAGCGGTCCGCTCGCCACCCGCTACGGCACCGAGGCGGGCGAGCTCAACAACGGCAACGGCGATCCGCTCGTCATGCGGAGCGACTTCTACTATCTCGCCGACGAGCTCGACACGCTGCTCGACCTCTGGCACGAGGCGCTCGTGACCTACGATGTGGACGGCGACGCGAAGCTCCGTCCGTCGAACACCACCGAGGCCCTCGGCATCGCCAGCCACGGCGATTTCGTCGATGTCGACGGTGACGAGTATGTCACCGACTTCGACCTCTTCCTCGACCACTTCAGCGTCAACGGCGACGCCAATGTCGTCTACGACACGATCAAGGCGGCCGCCGCCGGCCTCGGCAACCTGACCGAGGAGTTCACCGCGATCGACAACCAGCTCGCGTGGCTGATCGACCAGTGGGATCCGGACCGCAACGACGACGGCGTCGTCGATGACCGCGATGTGCGGCTCGGCTACGACGACGGCGTGCTGAACGCCTACGACCGCTACGCGAAGGTCACCGGACGCCTCGCCTTCGGCGTGACCCAGGACGACTGGGAGACCGCCCACGGCGACGACTACCAGACCCTCGTCGAGGGTCCGATCTCGCCGAACATCGACGACGCCCCCGTCACCTTCGGCGTGGCCGAGGAGGACATGCGCGTCGTCACCACCGACATGTTCGCCGAGAGCGCGGTCTGGTTCGCGACCGAGGCGAGCAGCGGCGGCACGCTCGCGAGCCAGTCGGGCTCGGGCGCCGGCACCGTCACCAATCCCGGCCTCGACACCTGGGAGCCGGTGCCGTACGGATCGCCGTCGGCCTACGACTGGTATCAGCGGAAGATCTACGACGGCTTCACCTTCACGAATGTCCGCATCCCGGTCGGCGAGAACGCCCTCTTCCGAAACTGCACCTTCGTCGGCGTCTGCTACATCGAAACCGAGCAGCTCTGTACCGACGTGAACTGGAACTACGCCGGCTCGATGACGCAGAACACGACGGCCGGCGGCGCCGTGATCTACTCGTCGAAGTTCCCGGGACTCCTCTCGAACCTGAACGGCACGAGCGTCGCCGACACGAAGGTCCACTCCAACTCGATTCGCTTCGAGAACTGCACCTTCCTCGGCTCGATCGCCGGCGACACGCCGGGCGAGTACACGCACTGGCGCAACAAGATCCAGCTCACCGGCCAGACGCGCTTCTATCTCGATCCCAACGATCCCGAACTGCTCGAGCAGGACGACGCGTCGACGCTCGTCACGCTCCTCAACGGCATCTCGCCGGAGGATCGCGACATGCTGGCCCGCAGCTCGATGATGCTGCCCGGCTGGTCGGTCGATGTCGGCAACTTCAACAACGAGCAGGCCGCCGACCCCGAGGACACGGCCCGCGTCAAGCTTCGCGGCACGATCATCGCGGGCATCCTCGATGTCCGCGGAACGGCCGATGTCTTCGGCACGCTCCTCATGACCTTCCGTCCGGTGCCGGGCCAGGGCCCGCTCTTCTATGACGGTCAGCCGGACATGTTCAACACGACGATCGGCTACTTCGGTCCGGCCGACGGCGACGGCGAGGGCGCGCTCCCGGGCGACACGAGCTTCGAGGGCTTCGGCGAGATCACCCTCCGCTACAACCCGGACGCCAAGCTGCCGGACGGAATCCCATGGCCGATCTCCGTGGAGGCGATGCCCGAAACCTACCTTGAGGGAGGACCGGTGTCATGACGCCGCTGCAACCGCGACTCAGCCACTCGTACCGCGCGACGATCATCCGGCGGGCCCGCCGCCGAGGCTTCAACCTGATCGAGCTGCTCGTCGCGCTCGGCATCAGCGCCGCGCTCCTGGCCGCGACCATGGTCGCCCTGAACGCCTGCTTCATCGCCTATCAGACGACGACCGAAGAGGCCTCGACGCACACCGTCTCGCGCCTGGTCATGCATCGCGTGCTCTCGATGGTGCGCACCGGAACGGACTTCGGTCCGCTGCCCGAGGACGCCCTCGAGGAGGTCGTCGAGAGCGACTTCTTCGAGTTCGTCGACCACCAGGGCCAGCTCATCCGCATCAGCTTCGACGAGGACAACGAGCGTCTGCTCTTCCGCGTCGGCGAGGACGGCGAGGATCGCATGCTGCTCGGCGGCGTGCGCCGCACGACGACCGGCGAGGGCGAGGATCTCGTCGAGGTCCCCGCATTCACGCTGGAGTTCGAGAAGGGCACGCACCTGCGGCGCTTCTCGATGGACCTGACGGTCGTGCCGGACGCCGCCCAGTCGACCAAGTTCGACATGGGCGTCATGCGGCCGATCCGGCTCGTCGCGAGCTCGATGCCCCGCTCCGAGGCTTGGTAAGCGCCGCCGCGCGCGGTACCCTGTCGCCGACTCGGGGCGTGAACGCCCCCTGCTCGCACAGGAGCCCGCCATGCATCGAACCCTCGTCGCGCTTGCGATCGGCAGCGCCATGTCCTCGTCGCTTCTCCTGACCGGCTGCGCGACCTCGCGGGCGCATGTCTCCGGCGCGCCCGACGCCGCGACCGCCGCGGCGTTCGAGCGGCTCAAGTCGCTCGCCGGCGAGTGGGAATCGGTCGACGAGAAGGGCAACCGCACCGTCGCGTCGGTCTTCGCCGTCACGAGCGGCGGTTCGGCCGTGCGCGAAGTCATGTTCCCCGGCCAGCCGCACGAGATGACGAACATGTATCACATGGACGGCAGCTCGATCGTCGCGACGCACTACTGCGCGATGGGCAACCAGCCGCGCATGCGCTGCCGCTCCTCCGACGGCTCGCGCTTCGACTTCGCCTTCGACGACATCACCAACCTCGCCTCGAGCGACCTCGATCCGATGGCGTCGATGACCCTCACCATCGTCGCCGACGACCGCCTCGAACAGCGCTGGAGCACCCTCCGCGCCGACGCCAACCACGCCCCGGTCTTCGAACTGACGCGGAAGCGGTAGAGCGGGGTCCGTCGAGCGCGACAGCGCTACATCAGTTTGTGCGCGCGGCGCGACCGATCGCGGTTCGACGCGCCCCCGACTCCCACAGGGCAGCGACCGGATACGCGAAGAGATCCGGACCGAAGGCGACCGGTTCAGGCACCATGCAAAGGAGGACGCCCCTCACGAAACGCGGCCCAGCGGCTTCCTTGAGGATGCGAAGGCCCGCGAAGTCGGAAAGCGATGGCGACGCGGTCTTCTTGACCTCGATGCCGACGACCGCGCCGGAACGCGTTTCCAGCACGATGTCGACCTCCTGCTGCTTGTGCGTGCGGAAATGGAAGAGCGACGGCCGCGACGCACTCCACTCGATTTGCTTCGAGAGTTCGCTGACGACAAAGGTCTCCAGCACCGGGCCCGCCATCGCACCGTCCTCCGCCAGCCGGGCGGCGTCGATCCCGAGGAGATGACAGAGCAGGCCAGTGTCGGGCATCGTGAGCTTTGGCGACTTCACGATGCGGCTCGTGAGGTTCGCGCTCCAGGCCGGGACGGCGCCGATGACGAATGTGGCTTCAAGAAGCGCCCACAGCCGCTGCAGCGTCGTCAGCGGAAGCTGTGCGTCCCGCGCGAGATCGCTCAGGTTCAGCGTTGCGGTCGCTCGAGCGGCGGCGAGCCCGAGGATGCGTGGCATCTCACGAAGCCGCTGGATGTTCGCAAGATCACGGATGTCCTTCTCGATCGTGCTCGTGATATAGCTCTCGAACCACTGCCGTCGCCGATCCGCGTCACGGCGCGTGACCGCCTCGGGGAATCCTCCTCGCACGATTCGCGGCACCAGTTCCCGCCAAGTCACACCGGACGCTCGCAGCTTGAATGTCCCCTCGCGGACAACGGCATCCACGAACACCTCGCGACGGCCGAGCAATTCCCCCTGTGAGAACGGCCGAAGGGTGAGCATCTCCATGCGGCCCGTCAACGACTCGGAGATGGCGGGGACAAGGAGCGGGTTGGCGGAGCCCGTCAGGAGGAAGCGACCTGGGCGCCTATCCTCGTCAACAGCTCGCTTGATCGCAGGGAAGATCGCCGGTACGCGCTGGACCTCATCCAGAATCACGCGCGGCGGGAGTGCGTCGACGAAGCCGTCTGGGTCGGCTTCGGCTGCGGCGCGATCGGCCGCTCGATCGAAGGTCATGAACGCAAATTCTCGGCCGCGACCGGACACGGTCTTGGCGAGCGTCGTCTTCCCGCACTGTCGCGGCCCTTGGATGAAGACGACCGGCGTGTCCGAGAGAGCCTTGAGGAGTCTGGGCTGGAGATGACGCTTCCGCACGCGTCGAGGATACGGGCTGAGACGGGCGAGTCAAGCCTTGGGTGCATTTCACCCATCATGTGGGTGAATTTCACCCGCCATCGGATGCTCGCACGCCGCGGCGCTGGCCCGCCCGCTACTCCTCCTCGCGGCGGGCGCGCCACTGCATCTCGACCGCGCCGGTCATGAGCCGCTGGTGGGTGCCGATCGCGTCGGGGTGTCCGGCGGGCAGCACATCGGTCGAGCGCTGCAGGTAGCGGCCGTCGCCCTGCATGTCCCAGCCTTGGCGATGGTCGTTCAGGCAGGTCTGGAGAATCTCCCACAGCCGCTCGCGCTCGCGGCGGCCGCCGATCGGCGCGGCGGCTTCGACGCGCGTGTTCAGGTTGCGGTACATCCAGTCGGCGCTGCCGATGTAGAAGTCGCCGTCGATCGGGTCGTCCTTGCCCGCCGAGAACCAGAAGATGCGGCTGTGCTCGAGGAATCGGCCGACGATCGAGGTCACGCTGACATGGTCGGAGAGCCCGGGCACGCCGGGACGGATGCAGCAGAAGCCGCGGATGATGAGATCGACGCGCACGCCGGCCTGTGACGCCCGATAGAGCGCGTCGGTGACGGAGCGGTCCTCGAGCTGGTTCATCTTCGCGATGATCCGTCCGCGTCCGCCGCTCCGCTGCACCTCGATCTCGCGCTCGATGAGCTCGATGAAGCGGCGCTTCATGGCCACCGGAGCGACGAGCAGGCGGTTGTAGTCGCGCTGGCGGCTGCGGCCGGTCATGTAGTTGAAGAGGTTGACGATGTCCTCGGTGATCGCCGCGTCGCAGGTGAAGAGGCCGAGATCCTCGTAGACGCGTGCGGTCTTCGGGTTGTAGTTGCCGGTGCCGATGTGGGCGTAGCAGCGGATGCCGTTGCCCTCGGACCGCACGACGAGCGCCACCTTGCTGTGGGTCTTGAGTCCGACGACGCCGTAGGCGACATGGACGCCGGCGTCCTCGAGCTTGCGGGCCCAGAAGATGTTGCGGGCCTCGTCGAAGCGGGCCCGCAGCTCGACGAGCACCGCGACCTGCTTGCCCGCCTCCGCGGCGCGGATGAGGCTCGGGATGAAGGGGCTGTCGCCGCTCGTGCGATAGAGCGCCTGCTTGATCGCGAGCACCTTCGGGTCGGAGGCTGCCTGCTCGATGAAACGGCAGACGGTCGCGTCGAAGCTCTCGTATGGATGGTGGACGAGGAGATCGCCCTGACGGATCACGCTGAAGAGATCCGTCTCGTCGCTCTCGATGCGCGGCGGCACCAGCGGCGTCCACTTCGGGAACCGCAGCTCGGGCATGTCGAGGTCGGCGACCTCGTTCAGGATCCCGTAGTCGATGAGGCCATCGGTCTCGTAGAGATCGTCGGTGCCGATGTCGAGCTCGTCTTCGAGGAAGCGGAGAATGCGGGCATTTGCGCCGCGGGCGATCTCGAGGCGCACGACGCGGGCGAAGCGCCGCTCGCGGAGCTGCTGCTGGATCTGCTCGAGAAGATCCTCCGCGTCCTCGTTGTCGCGTTCGACATCGGCGTTGCGCGTCACGCGGAAGGGCAGCACCTTCACGATCTCCATGCCGGGGAAGAGGTCGTCGAGGTTGTGCTCGATGATCTCCTGGAGCGGCACGAAGCGCTTCGTTCCCTCGAACCGGTAGAGACGGTTCCCGAGCTCCGGCACCTTCACGCGGGCAAAGAGCTGTTCGGTCTCGCCCGGCCGCTTGAGCATCACGCCGAGCGAGACGCTCATGTTCGAGATGAAGGGGAAGCGGTGACCCGGATCGACCGCAAGCGGCGTGAGGATCGGGAAGACATTCCTGCGATACCAGGCCTCGGCCTCGGACCGTTCATGCGGCTCGAGGTCCTCCCAGGCGAGAAAATGCACGCCGACCTCGCGGAGCCGCGGAAGGATGTCGTTGCGGAAGCACTCCGCCTGGGTCGCGATGAGATCGAGCACCTTGGTGCGGATCGCACCAAGCTGCTGCTGCGGCGTCAGCGTCTCCCACGCGGGGCTTCCGACGCCGGCGTCCATCTGGCGGCGCAGTCCGCCGACCCGCTTCATGAAGAACTCGTCAAGGTTGCTCGAGAAGATCGAGAGGAAGCGCACGCGCTCGAGAAGCGGCATGCGCCCGTCGACCGCCTGATGCAGCACGCGGCGGTTGAACTCCAGCCACTGGAGATCGCGGTTCAGGAACCGACTCGGATCGGCCGGAATCTCCGGACCCGAAGGCGCCTCGGGCGGAACAGGCTGGGTCAGGGATCGCTCGGCACGGTCAGGCATGGTTGGCTTTCGGTTGGAGCGGGCTGCAGAACGAGGGAACCAGAGAACCACAGAGGCACAGAGGGCACAGAGGATGCACAGAGGAGAGGAAAAGACTCAGACGGAAGCGAATGGCGAGGATCGGTGGCGAGGTTGGGCTTGTGGGGTTGAAGGACGCGGTTCGGAAGTTGGGTCACATCGATCTCGGAGAGCCATGAAGCCTGCGCGCTGGCTTCGACTCATACACCCTCTTCCTCTCCTCTGTGCACCCTCTGTGCCCTCTGTGCCTCTGTGGTTCTCTGCTTCGTGACGCGACGCGTCTCACGCGCCCGGCACATACACCGCCGCGCAGCGGGTGGCTTCGGTCACGCGGACGCTGGCGACCCGGACGCCCGCGGGCAGCCTCCGTCCCAGCGACACGCCGAGGTGCTCGGCGATCCGCTCCGCCGTCGGGTTCACCCGGTCGAAGGGCGGCGTGGCGTTGAGGTCGCCGTCCCGGAAGGGCCCGACGATCTCCTCGATCCACCGCTCGACCGCGTGAAAGTCGCAGAGGAGCCCATCGGCATCCAGCCGCTCGCCCTCCACCACAAACCGCACCCGGAAGTTGTGCCCGTGGACCCGC
Organism: uncultured Isosphaeraceae bacterium; assembly: GCA_964395845.1. Classification (GTDB taxonomy): domain Bacteria; phylum Planctomycetota; class Phycisphaerae; order Phycisphaerales; family SM1A02; genus JAEUIT01. Next base: position 194,066 of record CAYNCG010000001.1, read on the forward strand.
TCCCGCACACCCGCGATGACGATCGCGTGCGCGGCGGAAAACTCGGTCTCGAGCTCAAGCTGGAACATGAGGCGTCGATTATAGGGCCGAGGGAGGGCATCCGAGGATATTCTCATCCCCCCGCAAGCGAGGTCGCCAGAAAGCCATGTCCGCCCCCACCGATGCTCCCCTCATGCTCTCCGTCTCCGGTGCCCGCGGCATCGTCGGCGTGACCATGACTCCCGTCGTCGCCGCCGAGTTCGCCGCGGCGTTTGGTTCGCACCTCCGCAATACGCTCGGCGCGAAGCGGCCGAAGCTCGTCGTCGGGCGTGACGGCCGAGCGGGCGGCGAGTGCCTGGCCTTGGCGGTGCGCGGGGCGCTGGCGTCGACCGGCTGCGATGTCATCGACCTCGGCGTGACGATGACGCCGACCGTCGGCGTGATGATCCGCCACCTCAAGGCCGACGGCGGCATGTGCGTGACCGCGAGCCACAATCCGATCGAGTGGAACGGCCTCAAGTGCCTCGACGGCGATGGCCTCGCCCCGCCGAAGGAGGTCGCCAACGCGATCATCGCCGGCTACCGCGAGAAGCGGTTCCACTTCGAGAGTTCGCCCGGCATCGGCACGATGGCGGTCGACACGACCAGCAACGAGACGCACATCGCGAAGGTGCTGGCGATCGCCGATCTCGACGCGATTCGGGCCAAGCGTTTCACCGTCGTCCTCGACAGCGTGAACGCCTCGGGCTGCGTGCCGGGCCGGGCCCTGCTCGAACGGCTCGGTTGCACGGTGAAGCACATCCATGGCGAGCCGACCGGCATCTTCGGTCACACGCCCGAGCCGATCGAATCGAATCTCGGTGACCTCATCGCCGCGACCCGCTCGACAGCCGGCGCCGCCTGCGGCTTCTCGCAGGATCCCGATGCCGATCGCCTGGCGATCGTCGATGAGAAGGGCCGCTTCATCGGCGAGGAGTACACGCTTGTCCTGGCGGCGCTTCGCATGCTTCAGAAGCACCATCAGACAGCGGGCCAGCCCGGCGCCACGCTCGCGGCGAATCTCTCGACCAGCCGCATGATCGACGATGTCGCCAAGCAGTTCGGGGCGACCGTCCTTCGCACCGCGGTCGGCGAAGCGAATGTCGTCGCGGCGCTCAAGCCGGCGAACGGCCTGATGGGCGGCGAGGGCAACGGCGGCGTGATCCTCCCGACCATTTGCTGGGTGCGCGATTCACTCAGCGCGATGGCGCTCGTACTCGACCTCCTCGCCCACGACGGCCGACCGCTCTCGGCGATCGTCGACAGCCTGCCGAAATATGCGATGGTGAAGACAAAGCTCGACCTCAGTTCCATCGGCGGCCTCGCGGTGGTCGGTCCGGCGCTCGCGAAGACCAAGGCGGCCTTCGCGAAGGAACGGATCTCTGATGTCGACGGGGTCCGCATCGACTTCGCCGACGGCTGGGTCCACCTGCGGGCGAGCAACACCGAACCGATCGTGCGGATCATCGCCGAGGGCCCGACGAAGGCTCGGGCCGATGCGCTCATCGCCGACTGTTCGCGGGCGGCGGGGCTTGGCTAACAGCCCGTGGCGAAAGTCATTCGGGCTGCCCATCGATCGCCGCCATCCCGCATCGGTCGGTACACTCCAACCGTGCGATTCTCCGCTTCCCGTGCACTCTGCCTCGTTGCCCTTCCGGCGATCCTGCTCGCGTCCTGTCAGACGGTGCGCTCAGACCCAACAAAGGCCACCCGCCAGTATCCGCACTGGCTGAAGCAGACCGAGACGCTCCCGGTGCAGGTGCTCACCGAAGGCGAGACGATGGTCATCGTGAATGCGACGACCCGCCGTTTCGAGAACATCGACCTGTGGCTCAACGAGCGGTATGTCCAACGGGTGGACCTGATCGCGCCCGGTGAGAACAAGCGCGTGGCGATGGCCGACTTCTGGGATATTCGCGGCGAGGCGCCGAACCCCGGCGGGCTCTTCCGCTACTACCAACCGACCCCGATCCGGCTCGTGCAGATCCAGACCGCAGACCCGAACGCGCCGCTCATTGGTCTTCAAGCCGTCCTGACGGAAGTGGAGACGCGATAAGCGCTGGCCGCGGCGGGGCGACGAAGGCGACCTCCGCGACGATCGGCATGTGATCGGAGCCGATGTGCGCGCCGACGCGGACGGCACGCGGATGAAACTCCGGCGACAGGAGAATGTGGTCGATCGGGACGCGGAGAATGGCGGGCACGGGAATGCCGCCGAGTTCGGTCGGCCACGACGGCGTGAAGCCGCCGGCCTCGCGGACCGATCGGTAGCCCGTGGTCGCGAGGAACGCTTGGTACGGCGTGCCGAAGGGCGTCTCGTTGAGATCGCCGATCACGATCGTCGGCAGGTCACCGCTCGCGCAGGACTCTGCGATGCGGGCAAGTTCCGCGTCGCGATAGACGCTTCGCTCGATGCTGCGCGGGGACATCGGATGGGCGACGATCACGCGGATCGGCCCCGACGGATGCTCGACGATCGCGTCGATGTGGAGCGGTCCGCCCGGAACGCTTCGTCGAAACGCGCCATCACGAAGCGGGAAGCGGCTGAAGAGTGCGATCCCCGTCTCGCGGGCCTCCTGCTCGCGGATGAGCGCATGGGGCAGCGTCGCACGCAGCGGACGGAGTGCCTCGTGCCAGGCGTCGGTGAGTTCGAGCACGCCGACGAGATCCGCCGCCTCAGATTGGAACCATGCGAGCGCTTCGGGCGTCGGCTCGTTGCGATTGCAGACATTGGCCTGCACGATGCGAAGCGGCACGCCAGCGGCCTCCTCGTTCCGCGGTACACCCGGCGACCCGGCGACGAGCGGCCACGCCAGTGCGGCCGCCCAGAGAGCCAGTCCCGAGGCCAGGATCGCCCGCTTCGTTCGACCGGCGAGAGCGAGCAGCAACGCTGTGCTGGCGAGGAGCGCAGCACACTGCACGACCCAGGGGCTCGTCAGATGGGTGACGAATCCGGCATCGACGCGTCCGGTGAGAAAGACGCCGCCGACCGCGACGAGCGTGAGCGTCGCGGTCCATGCGACGAGGTCGCCGATCGCTCGACCGAATCCCTCGCGCTCATTGGCGTCGCCTGGCCTCGGCGCGTCATCGCAGATCGCGTCGGAAGCCGACCGTGGGGCGTGGCAAGAGGGCGAATGGCGCATGGCGAACTGACCGAGGCGATGCACGGGCGCGTCGCACGGGCGTGTCGCTGATCGGCCTTTCCCGCTCGCCGGTCGATGTCGTCGCTGGGCCCCGACGCGGCCGGCGCTCGCTTCGCCTGCGCAGGTCATCCAGCCCGAAGAGCCGTCACAGATGCGCGTCGCAGAGGGGTGTCGTCAGGACGCGATCGGCCGCGGTCTCGAAACGCAGTTCGACCGCAAGCGGCAGGTGGTCGGAGCCGATCGCGCGACCGACGCGGCAGGACTCGGGAAGGAAGTCGGGCGAGACCAGCACATGGTCGATCGGAATGCGGAGCGCCTCCGGCACCGGAACGCCAGCCACCTCCGACGGCCACGAGGGGGTGTAGCCCGCGGCCTCGCGCGCCGAGCGATAGCCCGTGGCGTCGAGGAACGCCCGCATCGGACGACCAAAGGGCGTTTCGTTCAGGTCACCGAGGACGATTGTCGGCACCGCTGGCTCGACGCAGCGCTGTGCAAGTTCGGTCAAAAAGCGGTCGCGCGTTCGCACTCGCTCCGCGCTGCGCGGCGAGGGTGGATGGGCGACGAAGACGCGGATCGCGCCGGCCGGATGGAGGACCGTCGCCTCGATGTGCCTTGGCGCGCCGGGAAAGGCCGACTCGATGCGCACGCCGTGCAGCGGATAGCGCGAATAGAGGGCAACGCCGGTGAGCTGATCGGTGTGCGGACAGAGGACGGTGTGTCGATGCGTGTGCTGGAGCGGCTCGAGGGCCGACTGCCACGCCTCGTTGAACTCGACGATGCCGACGATGTCGGCGGCCTCGGCCTGTATCCAGGCGACCGCATCGGAGGTGGGCTCGTTCCGGTGGCAGACATTTGCCTGCAGGACTCGGACGCGCGGGGCGCTCGCGTGGGCGGACGCGCGGAGGACACCGCCACGCTCGGCCGGCCTCGTCGGCACGGCTGGATGGATCGCCGGCAGCGCAACAGCCACACTCCACATCGCCCCGACGAGCGAGCCGATCAGCAGCTTCGGGAACCCGCAGAGGAGCCCGGCGAGGGCGAGCAGGGCGAAGAGCCCGGCACACTGGACGACCCACGGACTCGTGAGGGCGCTCGCGAAGCCAAGATCGAGGCGTCCGCCGACGAAGACGGCAGCGACCAGGACAAAGGCGGATGAGAGGGTCAGCCGAAGGGACCAGCGGAAGCGGGCGGCGAGTCGGCGGAGGGCGCTTGCGAGCAGCGCGGCGAGGAGCATCGGAAGGCGCACGGGAGGAGCGATACGGAGGTGGAGGCGGTTTCGGCCGCTGATCGCCCATGGGGCGCAATCGAGCGGAAGGCGGCTCCGACCCACCGGCGGCGCTCGCCATTCCAGCCTCCGAGCGCTCTTTGTGCCGCCGCCGGTCACTCGCTCGATGGGCGGCGGACCGACGCGACAATCGGCAGGTGGTCCGACCCGATATCCGGACCCACGACGAAGCTGACCGGGAGGAGATCAGGGGAGAGGAGGCAGTGGTCGATCGGGATGCGCAGGAGGTGCGGAACAGATTGGCCCGCGACGCGCGTCGGCCAGGTCGGCGAGAAGCCGGCGACCGATCGGGCAGGCCGCATGCCAGTGGCCGCGAGGAAGGTCGCGTACGCTCGGCCGTAGGGGGTTTCGTTCAGGTCGCCAAGAACCACCACGGGAAGGCCGCCCTCGGCCGCTGGCTTCGCGCGTTCCTTCGCGATCCGCGCGGCGAGCCATGCGAGCTCGGCGTTGCGCGACGCGGTCCACCGCGGCCGCACCGGCGGAACGGGATGGACGACAAAGACACGCACCGCGCCAGACGGGTGCTCGACGATGGCCGAGGCCATCCGAAAGTGCCCGTCCGGAGGCACCTCGATCGCCGCCTCACGAAGCGGATACCGACTGAAGAGGCCGACGCCTCCGGGCCCACGGTGGTCCGCACCGACGAGCGCGTACGGCCAGCGAGCCCGCCCATCGTCGCGCGCGGATTCGGCCGCGGCCTGCCAAGCGCTGTTGCACTCGACAAGGCCAAGGACATCGACATCGAGCGCCCGGATCCAGGCAAGCCCAGCCGCGTTCGGCTGATTCGCGACAAGGACATTCGCCGCTGCAACCCGCAGCGGCGGCGACGCGGGAGCACCGGTCGCAACCGCACCGCCATGCGGGATGATCGTCGGCCCAACCAGTGCGCTTGACCACAAGGCGACGACGCCCAGCACGGGTGCCATGACCCGCCGCGTGAGCGTTGACTCAACAACAAACATCAGCGGGAGAAGGACGAGCGTCGCCGCCCAGAGGTGCGCGGTCCATGGGCTGGCGAGGGCTTCGATCGCAGGCGGCGTTACTCGTCCCAAGAGAAAACAGAGCACCACACCGGTCGCGCCGATCCGAAGGAACCAGCGCACGACTCTTGTCGAGAGGCGCTGAGCCCGCGATGAGGCGTGAGCCGAGCCTGACTCGGCGAAGACTCGAACGGTCGATTTGCTTTCCATACGCACGCGCCACGGGCTGCTCACGCGAGCCAAATCGGTCACTCACTCGTTCGGTTCGCCCGATCGCGATGATAGGGCGCGCGAAGACTCTGCGCGTGACGCTCGACCGCTTCGCCCCGAGCGAAGGCAGGCAGAGAGGCCCGAGCTGTGAGCTCGGGCCTCTCGACATGGACGCGAAGCGGACGGAGGAGTTCAGCAGCGCGGGCTGCTATGCACCCCGGCGGCGAGTGCGGCGAAGGCCCCACAGCCCCAGCAGTCCGAGCGCCCCTGGCGTCGGGATCGTCGAGAAGTAGAGGTTGTCGAGGAAGGCCTGATCGAACTCGGAAAAGCCGCCGCGGAACCACACTCGATCGAACGGCTGGTCGGAATAGAGGCCACCGAACTTCTGGTTGATCGAGCCAGCGAAGTCGGATGTGTGGAAGATCTGCCCGCCACTCCACAGGTTCACGACCAGCGACGCCGGGAAGTGAAACGCTATCGCGTTGATCGGCTTATCGAAGGTCAGCTCGATAATCGAGTTTCCGTCAAGGCCCCAGCCGTCCTGCGGAAAGTTCGTTTGTTGAGAATACGCGAAGTTCAGGTCCGGTCCGGTGAAGCTCACGCCGAGCGGCGCGTACTGGGTGGTGATCGCCGTAGATCCGAACTCGGCGAAGGTGATTGTCGAGTAGCTTCCCGCGGCTTGGGCCCATGGCTCGAACTGGATCGTGTACTTGGTCACGCCAGCGAGAGACGGCTGGGCAGCGAATGCGATCGACACGATAACTGCGCTGCGGATCAATTGGCACCTCCTTCAGCGAGCGCTGCAACGAGAGCCGCCATCCCGAGTCGCTCGGCACCGGTGGCGTTGGAGACCCACTCCACGAAGCCGGCGGTCGAACTGAATCCCACGAGCTGAACGAGCGTCTCCGCGTCGACTGCGATCGCGTTGAAGGCGGACGAACTCATCGCTGCCTGTTCCGAACCGACCCCAGCAACCGCGCATGCGTTCGAGCAGCTTGATCCCCAGAAGCCCAGGAGAATCGCCAGGTCGCTTGCGTCCACCTGGCCGTTCATGTCGATGTCTGGCTCGTCGAACGCTCCACAACTCGTCGCGGCTCCCCATGCTCCGAGCAGGATCGCAAGGTCACCCGCGTCGACCGTGCCGTTCCCATCGAAGTTGATGAGGCAGGGGCGGTAGATCAGGACGACTGGGCGCCTCACTTCCGAAGTGCTGGTTCGAGCGAGGCCGACCACCCATTGGCTCGCGTTGATGCCCTTGGCTTGGATCACCTGCCAAGACGCGCCGTACCCGTCGAGTAGGTCGTTGAACTCCTCTGCGGCCCAGAGGCCGCTCGACAGCGTCCAGCGGTAAGCGATGTCCTGGTCGGGTGACTCGCCGACAACTCGATAGCAGCTTCCGATCGCCTCGGAGATCGCGTTTGCAACTGATTGCTGGTCCACATCGAGCCCCGTGAACTGATGCAGATCAGTCACGAATCCCGCTTCGTTCCAGAATGCCGCCTTCGAGAAGCAGCCCTCGCCCAGGAGGCTGGCCGGTTCGTATCGCTGGAAGCCCACGGCGAGCACATCGTCGTTGATCGACAGCGCATCGCTTGCCGCCGCGGACGCACCCAAGGGCACGACTTCCTGAAGCGGCCCCGATCCGACCTCAACCGGATCGAGCGTCCAGACCGTTGCGGTTCGGTCGCTGTCGCAGATCGCGCTGGCGCCGCATGCACCGAGGACGCCCGCCACGGTCGGCCAGATCGCTACCGAGTTGACGGCCCGGCCCAACGATTCGCCCGACTCCGGCGCTAGGTCGAGGAGATCCGTCGGCGCTGCGCCCTGCTCCCAGACAAACGCATGAACGAGCTTGTTCGCTGGGCTGCCGAAACAGGAGAGGTCGGTCAGCGCTCCTCCGACGACCAGCGCAGGAGATTGCTCGTTCACCCCCCACGCCTTGCCGCCCCGAACGACAGTCTGTGACAAGTCGCTGAGAAGCACCGAGTTCGCTGGGATCGCGGTGTCCCACACATAGGGCCGAGAACCGCTCGTGGCCTCGGAGAGCGGATAGTTCCGCCAGCCAGCCACGAGGCCAGCGTCGTTGATGTCGCGAGCCTCGCCGCCCAGTCCCCCGCCTGATCCGACGGTCATCAGGTTCACTGCGGTCCATGACGGCGGACAACAACCGCCTGCACAGGGAACCCAGAGCGTGGGAAGCGGATCGGAGCCCGACTCAGTCAACGAGACGCCAACGATCAGTCCGTCCGAGTTGATCGCGTACGGAATCGCTCGATTCCGCCCCTCGACCGGCTGCAGCTCGATAACGTGGTAGCGGTCACTCACCTGAGCGGACGCGCTCCGGATGAAGACCCCGGGAACGATCGCTGACGCGGCCATCAGACCAGCGGACCAGCGGACCAGCGGACCAGAACGGTTCATACCTACCCTCCTTGCTCCAACATCTTGATGGACACCCTCGACGGGACCCATCCTTACACCCGCGACCGCGCCCTTTTTCGCGGCCGACTTTCCAGAATGTACGCAGGTCGTCACGCGATCCGAATGGGGTCGCGTCACTTTTTGAAGATTTTCATGGCGAACGAGCGCCGCGCTCACAGCCCCAGCCGCGAGCGCTTTGCTTCCCATTCGGCGACTTCGCGCTTGTTCGTGGAGTTCAGCGGCTGGCCCGAGCGGATCGCCTCGATCTCGAGGCCGGTGAGGTGCATCGCGTGCAGGCGGTAATCTTCAAACGCCTCGCAGGCGACCGGCACGATCGGCTGGATCAGCCGATACATCGCGTTCGCGTAATCCTGGATCTCCCGCTGGGCGTGCGGATCCATGCGGAGCGAGAGGAAGTGGAAAATGTTGTGCAGGTCACACTTCCAATACCACTCGGTGTACACGCTGACCGGCAGGGCGGCCCGGGCGAGTTCGCGGGCCACGCCGCGCTCGGTGAGATGCATGTACTTCGCGTAGAGCGCTTCGGCCTCGTCGAGAAGCTTCAGGAACTCCTCGGCCGTACCGACCTCGACCGGAGCGTCGCCCCCCTGCCGGTTGCTCGTGCTCTGGGCACGAATGTTGTCGATCGTCGGGCGATAGAAGCGATCGGGCACGATCGAATAGCGGGCCGAGTATTCGTTCACATTCGCCGTACGGTGCCGGATCCACTGGCGGGCGACGAAGATGGGCATCGCGACATGGAACTTGAACTCGACCATCTCAAACGGCGTCGAGTGGCGATGCCGCATGAGGTAGCGGACGAGCCCGCGATCCTCGCTCACCTGCTTCGTCCCTTCGCCATAGCTCACCCGCGCGGCCTGAACGATCGCGAAGTCGCCCGTCTTTCCTTCGGGCACGAGCCGGGGCATCGCGTCGACGAGACCGACAAAGCCATGGTCGTGGACCGGGATGTCCCAGCGGGCCGCGCCGGCCATCACATCGACGAGCGGACGCTCGGGGGCGGTGACGCGGATTCCGGCGGACGCGGGGGCGTGAGCGGCGGCGGAAGCGGACTGGTCCTTGGTGACTGGGACGGACATGCTGGGCACGATACGCGCTCGCGGCAGCGGCGCGCTGGCCGTCGCACGCGCCCCTTACGGAACCGCAGCGGGCGCTGGCGCCGCTGCATCTGCGGAGCCTTCGGCCGGCTTGCCCCGCTTCCCAAAGGACTCGAGCCAGCGGTTGATCTCCTCGATCGTTCCGATCTTGGTCGGGAGGCCGTCGGGCTTGAAGTAGGGCGGCATCGCCGGCCCGGTGCCGAAGGCGACGAGAATCGTCTGCATGCTCAGCGGAATCTCCGCGGGCGGCTGCTGGCGGAGCGCCTCGGCGCGGGTCGTCGGCCACCAGCCGTCCTCCTTGCCCGGCGCGATCGCGATCGATTCCGGTCCGACGCCGAAGGCCTCGATGTCCTCCTTGGTCATCGGAAAGACGCCGTGGGTGGCGGCGTAGGAGAGGCTCGCCCAGGCAAGCGTGCGGATCTGCGTGTCGGTCCGCTCGGCGGTCACGCGGACATTCTGGACGACCGTCCAGCCCCAAATCGACACAAAGATCGCGGAGCCGACGAAGAAGATAATGAAAAGGCGCAGGAAAACCTTCGAGCTCACATTCGCATCCCTTCGAAACTCAGCCGCTTCTTGATCCGTCGCGGATCCGCCTCCGGTACGGCGCTGAGGAGCGCCTGCGTGTACGGATGCTTCGGCCGCTGGATGATCTCGTCGCGCGTTCCCTCCTCGACGATCTTGCCGTTCCACATCACCGCGACGCGGTCGCAGATGTGATGGATCACGGCCATGTCGTGGCTGATGAAGAGGTAGGCGAGGCCGAACTCCTCCTGCAGCTCGCGGAGCAGGTTGAGGATCTGGGACTGGATCGAGACATCGAGGGCCGATGTCGGCTCGTCGCAGACGATCAGTCGCGGCTGCAGCGCGAGGGCGCGGGCGATGCCGATGCGCTGCCGCTGTCCGCCGCTGAACTCATGCGGATAGCGGTCCGCGGCGGCCTTCCAGAGACCGCATCGTTCGAGCAGCGTCTCGACGCGGTGCCGCAGCTCGTCGCCCTTGGCGATGCCGTGGACCTCGAGCGGTTCGCCGACGATGCGACCGACGCGCATGCGCGGGTTCAGCGATCCTCCCGGATCCTGAAAGATGATCTGCATCTGCCGACGCAGGTCGCGCATCGAGGCGGCCCCCTGCTCGAAGACGCTCTTGCCGTCGAAGAGCACCTTGCCGCCGGTCGCCGGCAGCAGGCGCAGGATCGTTCGACCGGCGGTCGTCTTGCCGCAGCCCGATTCGCCGACGAGGCCGAGCGTCTCGCCGCGGCGGAGGTGGAAGCTCACGCCGTCGACCGCCTTGACCCAACCGACGGTGCGCTGCAGGACGCCGCGCCGAATGGGGAAGTGCGTCTCGAGGTTGATGACCTCGAGAAGCGGGCGTTCAAGCAACTCGTCATGCGCGCTGCGCGCGGGCGACACCATGGGAGCGGATGATAGGGCCGTCCGCGGAGCGGCGTCGGGTGCGATCAGCGGTCCTGTCCGCGTGCCTCAGGCGGCTCGATCACTCCGGGCGGGCGTTTCGCTGCGGGATCATGAACGGGACGACATCCTCGCGGACCGCGCCGTCGGGGGTCACATAGGTGATCGGGAGCTCCGCCGTCGCGAGCCGCCGGAAGTTCTGTTCCGGTCGGGCCCAGCGGCTGACCCGGGTGAAGAACTCGTCGACGCTGCCGACCGGCTGGCCCAGGATCTGGGTGATGACCGAGCCCTTCGGCACCGCGCGGGCGGCGGCCGAACCCTCGCGAATCTCCTCGACCAGGACGCCTCGGCGGAAGGGCACGCCGAGACGGCGGGCGCGGTCCTCGGTGGCGGTGACGAGGCTCTGGAATCCGAGCGTCCGCATCGTCTGCCCGAAGAGGTAGATCGTGTTGTTCGAGGAGGAGGGATCGAGTTCGGCGAGCACCACCTCGACTTCCTGCGTGAGCGGCTCGCCGCCGTCGAGATTCGGACGCCAGACCTCGACGGCCATCGAGCTGCCCGGGGTCTTCGAACTGATGACGGCCCGCACCTGCTTGTCGTTCTGCACCGGCCGTCCGTCGATCGAGACGATCACATCGCCCGCGAGGAGTCCGGCCTTCGCGGCGGGCGAGTCGGGAATGACCTCGATGATCGCGGCGCCGCTGCCGCGGAAATGCTCAATCGCATAGCGCAGCGCTGGAATCGCGAGGCCGCGCGATTGCGGCGACTCGATGCTGTCGACCTGCACGCCGAGATAGCCCTTGCGGACCTCGCCCGACGCGATGAGCTGATTGACGACATTCTCGATCATCGACATGGGGATCGCGAGACCGATGCCCGCGAACTGGCCCTGTCCGACGGTGTTGCCGCGGCCGGTCGCGATCGCCGTGTTCATCCCGATCACGCGGCCGTAGATGTCGGTGAGCGGGCCGCCGGAGTTGCCGGGGTTGATCGCCGCGTCGACCTGAATGAAGTTCTGGTAGTCGATCTCGGCGGGCCCCGCGGTGCGCCCGAGCCCCGAGACGATGCCCGCGCTCATCGAGAAGCGGAAATCGAAGGGCGAGCCGAAGGCGTAGACCATGTCGCCCTGCTGAACATCGTTGCTGTCGCCGCGCCGCGCCGGATGGAGCGAGCCGCCGTCCACGCGCACGACCGCGATGTCGGTGCGAAGATCCTGTCCGATGAGCTGCGCCTCGCGGACATCGCCGTCGTAGAGCTGGATCTGAATGCGGTCGGCGCCGTCGACGACATGGGCGTTGGTCACGATGTGGCCGAGGTCGTCGTAGACCCAGCCTGAGCCGCTCGACACATAGACCCGCTGGATCGAGCGGCCCTGGAGCGTGGACTCGGTCGAGACATGGACGACCGAGGGTTCAACCGCCTTCGCGATGTCCCGCTGAACCGCGTTGATCTGCTCAAGCACATTCCCGGGCGACTCAAGCCGATGCGAGGCGTTCACGATCTCGACGGTCGTCTGGGCGTGGACGAACTCGCGGACCGCCATCGGGGCGGCGAAGAGGGCGACCGCGGCGGCCGCCAGAACGACGAGCCCGGGACCGTAGGACTGAGCACCAAACTGCATGCGAGGCATGGAAGCTTCCTCAGAACCTTTCAGGGAACCCTCGGGAAGTCCCGAAGGAGGTTGCGCTGGCGTTGGGAGAGCCGAGGGCAGCGGGCGGGACGGGATTCAGAACGAGTTCCCCCTCCACAGATGCCTGGGCCGCGGAGCGTCCGTCAACCCCGCTCGGCGTGCGAGCGGCCTTCGGATTCGGCCCGCGCCAGTTCCTCGAGCGTGAGGGGCTGTCGCTTGAGCGCATCGAGCGCCTTCAGCTCGATATCGCTCATGACATACGGGTGTTCGCCGCCGGGGCCGTAAAGATTCCCCGTCTGCACCCGCTCCCTCCAAGTCTTCGCCATGGTCAGGAGATGCTTGCCCATCTCCACCACCGGCCGGGCGAACCCGGGCTGCCACTCTGTCAGTCCGAGCAGGTCATGGGTCACGACCACCTGGCCGTGACACGCGGGACCCGCTCCACACCCGATGACCGGGATGCGGACCCTCGAAACGATCAGCTCGGCGACCTCTTGCGGGGCAGCCTCAATCAGGAGCATGACGGCGCCGGCGTCCTCCATCAGGAGGGCGTCGTGGAGGAGGGCGCGGGCCGTCTCCGCCGTCTTCCCCGCCGCGTAGTACCCGCCGTGCAGCCGGGCGTGTTGGGGCCGGGAACCGATGTGGGCGACCACCGGAATCCCCGCCCGGGCGAGGGAGCGGACGAGGCGGGAGAAACTCCGGTCGACCTCGAGCTTGACGCAGTCGGCGGTGCCCTCGGTCATGAACCGGCCGGCGTTGCGGATGCCCTCGGCCTCGCTCACCTGATAGGACAGAAAGGGCATGTCGCCCATGACGAGGCACTTCGGGGCCCCCCGCTTCACCGCCGCGGTCAGCAGGAGGAGGAAGTCGAGCGGAGCGTGGATGGTGGCCGGGAATCCGAGGATGACCTCGGCGGCGGTGTCCCCGACGAGGAGCACCGGGACGCCCGCCCGCTCGAACCATCGGGCGGTGGTCGCGTCGTAACAGGTCAGGCAGGCGAAGGGAGTCTTCTCGCGCACCCAACGCTGGATGGAGCGGAGCGTGACCGGCGTCGGAAGTCCCTCGTCGGGGCGATTGTCGATCGGGTCGGGCATGAGAGGGTCCCGGGTGAGGTCTGGTGGCGTCCGGCGGAGGTCGGCGTCAGAACGGACGACGGGTCTGGTTGATGAGGAGATTGTCCCGGCCGGCGATGAGAAAGTCAGCGATCTCGATCGCCTCGGCGAAGGATTCCCGCGCCTGGGCGAGATCGTGGCAGGGCGAGAGCACCTGTCCCTGCTCCAGATGCTCCTGGGTCGGCACGGCGTCGCCGCAGACGAGGGTTGTCGTTCCGCGCATCGCGAGCAGCAGTCCCGCGCTTCCCGGCGTGACGCCGTAGAGCGGGAAGAGATCGACCCCCTTCGCGAGCGCATCCGGCGCGGGGCGGATCCGCTCGAGCACCTCGATCTCGTGGTAGAGCGTGTGGGCGAGGTCGGTGTCGCCGGCGTCGCGCGCCTCGTGGAACTTCTGCACGAGACCGACGCCGATCGTCTCGCGCTCGAGCGTCGAGACGAGCCATTCGGCCTTGTCGAAGAGCTTGATGCCCCGCCGGTGCGTCGGATGCAGACAGGTCAGGAAGACATGCGTGATCTGCTCCGGCTTCAGATTCGCCCGCTCGGCCAGGCGCGGGGCGAGCACCTGCGGCGGCAGCGATGGATCGACCAGGATGTTCGCCTTGCCGACGGTGACGAGCGTCGTCGTTGCATGGCCGGGCCGGACTTCGCCGCGCTCGTTCCAGAGCGGGTGGGCGGCGAGGGCGCCGATGGAGATGACGCGGAAGGAGATGGACATGTGGATGGACGGAACGGTGCGGGGCGCGCGACGGCGTCACTCGGCGAGTTGATCCTTCGCGAGCCGACCGAGCGGATTGTTCGGATCCTGACGCTTGCGGCGAAGCGCTTCGACGACGATCGGCGGCACGAGCGTATTGAGCTTGTCGAGGGAGCCGCCGAGCGCCGCGATCTGCTGGATGAGGCTTGAACTCGTGTACGCGAAGGCCTCGCCGGTCACGATGAAGACCGTTTCGACATCCGCGACCTGGCGGTTGGTGATCGCGAGCTGACACTCGGTCGCGAGGTCGGTGATGTTGCGGATGCCACGGATGATCGCGGCCGCGCCGACCTGCTGGGCATAATCGACGGTCAGGCCGGCGTAGTGCTCGACCCGAACGACCGCCCCGTCGGGCTCGCTCGCCACGAGATCCGCGACCAGCCGGCGGGCGAGGTCCATCCGCTCCTCGAAGCTGAACAGGGCCGTCTTGTTCGGGTTCCGTCCGATCGCCAGAACGACCTCGTCGAAGAGACGACGGCTGCGGGCGAGCACATCAAGGTGTCCGAGGGTGATCGGATCGAAGGAGCCGGTGTAGATCGCGAGGTGATGCCGATGCGTGGACACGCGTCGGATTGTAGAGACGGCGGGCCGCCCCTCCCGAATCGCAGGTTCTCGGTCGCTCGCGGCGCTCCCCGGCCCCTTGCGTGGCCTTCGATCCCCCCGCATGAAGCGAAGACTCCGCCCGATCGGTCCAGAGCGCCGCCCGCGGGGCCAAAGCCACGCGCAGCAATTGCGTTCAGCCAGCCGCATCGGAGAGTGTGGTTGTCTCGCGACGATCAGGCCTGTTGGAGAGGGGGTCGTCGCGAAGATAGGGCCAAGGGGGTCGCTCCCATGCGAACCTGGCCCTTTCGGAACCACCAACCTGCGTGTCGACGGCGACCGCAGTCTGAGGAAGAGCCCAGCCATGGGCAACGATCTCCGCACGGCGGAGCTGGCGGTCGGAGGGAAGTGCGAACGGTGCTATCGAGGGAACGGCCGTTCGCGACTGTGTGTGTGTGCGATTGAGTGCGTGTGTGTGTGCGTATGTGTGCGTGTGTGTGTGTGTGCGTGAGGGAACTCGCATCGCGGGATGCACGCACGACGCTTCGCCTACGGATGGGCGAAGGCCAGTCGGCGAGGGACCGGAGATCACTCGGCATGGGGCTCACAAGCCCGCCGCGTCCCACGCGAAGCGAATCACCCGGCGGCCGGCGCGACCCGGCCCACCTTCAAGCTTTTTCTACAAGCCCTGGATCGGCCCCGCACGGTTTGCCTCCCCGTTGCGGGGTCTCTTTTTTACCGCGTGAACGCGGCGAAACCCGCTGCGGCGAGGATCGTTCGGAAGTTCTCGCCGAAGACGAAGTTCTCTTCGGGGAACTGCATGCCCTGCATATTTTGGTCGAGGTGGCTGAACATCAGTTCGATCGTGCCGATGTCCACCCACGCGCCGTCGCGATGATCGAAGCGCGAGACGACGCCGACGGTCGATGCGCCCATCGCGTCCATCCGTTCGATGCGGGCGTCGTAGCGGATCGTCTGTCCGGGTCCGACATCGCCGGTGATCGTCGCGTTCTGGACCTTCGCCAGCACGACCTTTTCGCGAAAATCATGCACGCTGCCGACGAGGATGCCCGCCGTCTGGGCCATGCCCTCGAGGATGAGCGAGTTCGGCATCACCGGTCGCGCGGCGCCGTCGGCGTCGGCCGCGAAGTGATCGTGGAGATGCTCCTCGGCCATCGAGACATTTTTGATCGCGACCATGCGCGTCTTCGGCTCGAAGGCGACGATCGTGTCGATCCACATCCAGCGCATCGGCGATCCGTTAGCTCTTGAGCTTGCGCTCGACGAAGTCCACGAGGCTCTTGACGGTGAAGAGCTCGCCAAGCTTCGCGACCTGCGGATTGGCTTCCCATGCCCCGAGCGTCAGGTGCGGCATCCGCTCCTTGAGGATCGCGATGCCCTTCGCCGTGACCTTGCCGCCCTCGACGAGGCTCGGGTCGGTCATGAGGTTCTCGGGAAGCATCTCGCCCTGGGCGATCTTGAAGGGCTTCTCGGGGGTCGAGAAGGTCTTCTCCAGCCGGAAGACGATGTCGAGGTAGTCGATCGACTCGGCGCCGAGATCGCCGTTGAGGGTCGCGTCGAGGGTCACATCCTCGGCATCGACGCCAAGCGCCTCCTCAAGGACTTCGCGGATATCGGCAATGATCTCGTCTCTTGACTTCATGGTGGCGCTGGACATGGTGTGACTTCAGGAAGAGGGGCCCGAGGGCCCGGGAGCGGCACCCTTCGACGACATCCCCTTCTCCGGCAAGAGTTCGCCGAGGGGTCGCATTGTAAAGCGGCCGGCGACGGCCGTGTCGGGAGCCGTCGAGGCGACGCCGGCCGGCCGAAGCACGGTGCCCTGCCCCTTGAAGGTCACGCTCCCGTCGGGAAGCTCCTTTTCGACCGTCACCTCCACGCGCAGGGCCTCGCCGGGACGGACGAAGGAGCCGTAGCGGAGCGCTCGGACCTGTCCGAGGACGAATCGAGGCTTCCCGCGGAGCCGGAGGACTTCGCGGGCCGCTTGGGTCATCGCCTCGATCATGAAGACCCCGGGCAGGACGGGAAAGCCGGGGAAGTGGTCCCGCAGGTACTCCTCGGCCGCGGAGACATTCTTGAGCGCGACGGCCCGTTCGGCGGAGCATTCGAGCAGGGTGTCGATCAGGCGGAAGTGCATCGACCGGGCACGGTAGCGGAAGGCCCCGATTCGGTCCACGCTGGCCCCCTCCCGCGATTCACAACATCAGCGGTCCTCAGCCGATACAACCCCGCTATGGCACGGAAGCCTTCCTCGTCTGCCCGCCGGTCAGCCGGCTCCCCATCTGCGGCCGCCAACGCCGCGACCAGTTCGTTCGTCGGAGCGATGCTCCCGGACGCTGGGATGTCCCGACGACTGCTCTGGCTCATCGCCGCCGGCGCATGGGTCCTCAGCTTCCTCGCGCTTGCCAGCTTCAACGCGGCGGACTGGCCGTCGCATGTCGTGAGCGCCCACAACGAGCCCGCGGCGAACCTCCTCGGGCAGCTCGGTGCGACCTTCGCCTACTGGACCTACCTCACGCTCGGCTTCGGCGTCTGGGTCATGGTCATCCTCGGTGGCGTTGCCCTCGCCTTCCTCGCGATGGGCCGACCGATCCAGCACCCTGTCGTGCGGCTTGTCGGCTGCGCGATCATGACCGTCTCGCTCTCCTGCATGCACGCGGCGTGGCTTCCGACCGTCGGCGCGCTCACCGGAGGCGAAGCCGGACTGCTGCCGATCTGGGCGAGTGACCAGCTCGCCCTTCGATTCGGCACCGTCGGATCGAGTCTCATGCTTCTCCTCGCGTTCGCGTTGGGCGCGATCGTCGCGATCGACGAACTCGTCTTCGCCCTGCCCGGCGTGTTCGGCCGCTTCCTCTCCTTCCTCGATCCGATCTGGACCTTCGACTACGCCGGCAGCTTCGCCGCCCTGCGATCCCGCCTCACGCCGACTCGCCCCGAGCCGGTCACGCTCGGACCGAGCGCCGGCATGCCGAGCGCGCGTCCCGCCGGACGCAGCGCCCGCAAGTCGAAGATCGCCGACTTCGACCAGGTCGACGAGGAAGAGGATGCGCCGGTCGCTCGAGGCGATCGTCGCACGAACGCGGTCGCGGCCGACGGTGACGACGAGGATTTCCTCGATGCCTTCGATGATGAGATCGACGCGGGCGTCGTGAGCGTCGAGAGCGATGCCGACGATGAGGACTTCGACGGCGAGGCCCGTGCCGACGAGCGCGCCGCGGCGTCTCGGGATCCGTTGGGCGACAAATCGCGCGAGAAGTCGCGTGAGAAGTCGCGTGATGCCGCAGCCGCCGTTCCGGCTCCGACCGACGGGGACCTCGCGTCCGACGCCGCGCAGGCGAAGCAGCCGCTGAGTGACGAGGAGATTCGGGCGAAGATCGCCAAGCTGCCCGTCAAGATGGCCGCGACGCGCAAGGAAGTCGCCCGCGACGAGGACATCCCGCGCGAGCAGGATCTCACCGGATATCAGTTCCCGACGCTCGAGCTGCTCGAGGAACCGGAGCACAACTTCTCCCAGAAGATGGAGTCGATCGTCCGCGAGCAGGCCCAGGTGCTCGAGCAGGCGCTCCACACCTTCCAGATCGAGGGTGAGGTCGTCGGCATCGAGAGCGGTCCGGTCGTCACGCTCTACTCGGTCGAGCTCGCCCCGGGCACGCGCGTCGCGCGGCTCGAGACGATTTCGAAGGACATCGCCCGCGCCCTGCAGGCTCCGAACATCCGCATCATCCCGAACATGGTCGGCCGCACCGCGGTCGGCATCGAGGTGCCCAACCGTCACAAGGAGAAGGTCCGGCTGAAGGAGCTCATGTCGGGCAAGCAGTCGGAAGGCATGCTCCTGCCGATGTTCCTCGGCAAGGACAGCTCCGGCGAGCCGCTCGTCCTCGATCTCTGCAAGATGCCGCACATGCTCATCGCCGGCACCACCGGCTCGGGTAAGAGCGTCTGCATGAACACGATCATCATGAGCTGGCTGTACACGAAGCGGCCGGATGAGCTCAAGCTCGTGCTCGTCGACCCCAAGATGGTCGAGATGAGCCAGTTCAGCGACATCCCGCACCTCATGTGCCCGGTCGTGACGGAGATGAACAAGGCCGCCGGCATTCTCGAGTGGGCGGTGAACAAGATGGAGGAGCGGTACGAGCTCCTGAAGGACGCGGGCGTCCGCGACATCCGCAGCTACAACGAGCTCGGCGAAGAGGAGCTCGTCAATCGCTTCAATCCGACGAACGATCTCGAGCGGGCGAAGATTCCGAAGAAGCTCCCCTACATGGTCTTCGTGATCGACGAGCTCGCCGATCTCATGATGACCAACAAGGAGGTCGAGACCTCGATCGTGCGCATCGCCCAGAAGGCCCGCGCGGTCGGCATCCATCTCATCCTCGCGACGCAGCGCCCGCAGGCGAATGTCGTCACCGGCCTCATCAAGTCGAACATGCCCTGCCGCTGCTCCTTCAAGGTCGCGAGCGGCATGGACAGCCGCATCGTGCTTGATCACAAGGGCGCGGAGCTCCTGCTCGGACAGGGCGACATGCTCGTCCTCACGCCGAGCTCGACGGAACTCCGTCGCTGCCAGGGCACGCTCGTCACCGACGGCGAGACCCGCAAGGTGGCGAAGTTCCTGAAGGACGTCGCGGCGCCGACCTTCGAGCGCACGCTCGTCGCGATCAAGGGCACGCAGGCCCAGCAGGCCGAGTCCGGCGGCGGCGCCGGCGACGGCGGCCTGAGCGCGACCGAGAAGGATCCGCTCTTCGAGAAGGCGGTCGAGATCATCATCGAGAGCGGCCGCGGCAGCGTCAGCCTGCTCCAGCGCCGCCTCGCGATCGGCTACGGCCGCGCAAGCCGACTCGTCGACCAGATGGGCCTCGCAGGCATCCTCGGCGAACACAACGGCTCGGTGGCCCGCGAGGTCATCATCACGCTCGACGACTGGAAGCGCATGAAGGCCATGGCCGAGGAACACGAGGCCGACGGCACGGTGTTCGACCCGAAGATCAAGCGCGGCGCGAACCCGGGCGACGACGAGGATGAGGATCTCTGACGAGCGGCGACGGTGTTCTCGGATGCACGCGGTAGCCGGCAGGCTTGTTTCCAACCCGCGCGGTCGTCACACTGGATGGCATGCATCACGCACGCCTTCGTAACGCCGCAGCGTTGTCGCTCGTCCTTGTCGTCGCCGTCGGCGCCCACGCGGCGCCGCCGATCGCGAGTTCCTTCTCGACCGGCGCTGAGGGCTGGACCATCGCCGACCTCAACTGTTCGAACTACGCCCAGATCATCGGTGGCGGCACGATCACATGGTTCGAGAGCGGCGGCGCGCCGGGCGGATACATCCGCTCGACGGATCCGAGCGGCAACTGCTATTCGTACGAGTCGCCCGCAGCATTCGAGGGGAACCGCAGCGACTACATCGGCGGCTCGTTCCGATGGAAGGTTCGAACGAATGTCGCCGACTGGCTGCCGGGCTCGGTCTTCGTTCTGATCGGGGCCGGCAACATCCTCGTCGCCGATGTCCCGCAGCCGACGATCGGCGCGTGGCTCGACTACTCGGTCACGCTCACGAACACCTCCTTCCGGCTGAACAACACGAGCGGCGCCGTGCCGACGCCAGCTCAGTTCGCCGCGACCATGAGCGCGCTGGCCTCGATCCGCATCAGCGCCGAGTTCGGCAGCGAGGCGGGCGAAGAGACCGTCGATCTCGACAGCGTGGTCCTGCGCACCGCGTGTCCCGCCGACCTGAACGGCGACGGTGCGGTTGACGCCTCGGACCTGGCGATCGTTCTCGGCGGATGGGGATCGACCACGGACGCGGCGATCGATCTCAACGCCGATGGAGCGGTCGACGCCTCGGACCTCGCGTTCGTCCTCGGGGCGTGGGGCCCCTGCCCCTGAGCGCTCAACCGCGGCTTCGGCGCAACACCCCGAGCCGCCCGCGCCATAGGCACAATCCGACCTTCGGATGGCTTCCCTTTTGGCCTCCCCCGCTTGCCTTTCGGCACCTGACTGCGATACTTCCGGCATCGATCGGCGTGCGTTCGTCTCCCCCGCGAAATGCCGCGGTGTGCTCGAACGATCAAGATCGACGACCGCCGTACTACTCCCCCCTACGCGTTTGGGGTCACAACAGGTACGACGGGCGATGTGCTCCGCGGGACGCCGCGGAGGGAAACCGCCTGGCGGCGGCTCTTGGCATCGGACACACACGATGCGAGACCGCGACGGCTGGGATCAGCGCTTTCCCAGTAGGAGGTGATCCAGTGCAGTGTGACCATTTCAAGGGCAACACACGGTAAGGACGCCCGTACGGCGAGCATGCTGAAGAAGCACCTCGCCGCCTCCTCCGCCTTGCGGCGGAGAGGCCGCCTGCCGCCTTGCGGCGGTAGGCCGGGGGTTCTGCCCCCCGTGCACCTGACGGGGCTGACACGGATTGCCGTGTGAAGCCCAGTATCGAACACAACCCCCGAGCGACCTATGCGGTTGCTCGGGGGTTGTCTTGTTCAGGCGTTGATCGCTTCGCCTTTAGCGGGAGCGACCGGCGCTTTGGCCGCGACGGGCGATGCCGATCGGCTGCCGGGGAGCGGCCGGATGGTGCGCTCGCGGAGCCGCTGACGGCGCGCCCGATGCCGCGGGTGCCGAACGCTGCTCGGTGCCGCGTGCCCGGCTGCTGCTGCTGTCGCCACGCGAGCGCTGACCGCCCCGTGACTGCTGCTGCTGCTGACGCGGCGCGTGATGACCGGCGTGATTCGGGTGCGCCGATCGCGCTTGGCCACCGTGCGCACGCTGCGGACGACCAGAACGCGCTTGACGCTCGTCGCGCTCATCGCCCTCGTCGTCATGATCATCGTGGGCGTTCGTCTCGACCGGACGAGCCGCGATGCGCGCCGCAAGCGACGGCATCTGCCGCTCCGGAAGCTTCGACTTCGTCAGCCGCTCGATCTGCCGAAGGAGATCGACTTCCTCGCGGTCACAGAACGCGATCGCGATGCCGCTGGCGCCGGCCCGGCCGGTGCGGCCGATCCGGTGGACATAGGCCTCGGGCTCCATCGGGAGATCGAAGTTGATGACATGCGAAACGCCATCGACATCGAGTCCGCGGGCGGCGACATCGGTCGCGACGAGCACCTTGAGCGAACCGCTCTTGAAGCGGTCGAGGGTGCGCGTGCGGCGATTCTGGGCCTTGTTGCCGTGGATCGCGTCGGCGCTGAATCCGTGCTGATTGAGCTTCTTCGCGACGCGATCGGCGCCGTGCTTCGTCTTGGTGAAGACAACCGTGCGGGTCGCCTTCTCCTCGTCGAGGATGTGCTCAAGGAGCATCTGCTTCCACGCCCGATCGACGCGGTAGAGCGACTGCTCGATCTTCGGGGCGGCCGAGGCGACCGGCGTCACCGCGACCTTCACCGGATCGCGCAGGAGCGCGTCGGCAAGATGCATGATCTCCTTCGGCATCGTCGCCGAGAAGAGGAGCGTGTGACGCTGCTTCGGCAGCGTCGCGACGATCTTGCGAATCGGCTCGATGAAACCCATGTCGAGCATGCGGTCAGCCTCGTCGAGGACGAGAGCCTGCACGCCATCGAGGCGCACGAGCCGCTGCTGCATGAGATCGATGAGACGGCCCGGCGTCGCGACGAGGATGTCCACGCCGCGCTGCAGCGCCTTCACCTGATGAAACTGGCTCACGCCACCGAAGATCGCGATCGACTTCAGGAGCGTGTAGCGGCCGTAGGTCGCGAAGCTTTCGACGATCTGCGTGGCGAGCTCGCGCGTCGGGGCGAGCACCAGCACGCGCGGAGCCTGGCCGGCACCCGACTTCGGGGCGGGAGCCTGCATGAGCCGGTGGAGAAGCGGCAGCGCGAAGGCCGCGGTCTTGCCGGTGCCCGTCTGGGCGCAGCCGAGGACATCGCGCCCCTCGAGGAGGACGGGGATGGTCTTCGCCTGGATCGGCGTCGGAAGGGTGTAGCCCTCGTCGGAGAGAGCACGGAGGAGCGGGTTGGCGAGCGCGAGCGAAACGAAATCAGACGACAAAGAAACAGTCCTTTGGCCCGTCATCGCACGCTGATCGGCGACGACCGGGCACATGAGGCAGACGATCTGCTACCGGGCTCTGCCCGCCGAACCCGCACCGCACGGGACATGCCGCATGCGATCGAAGGGTGGCTGGGAGGAGAAAAGGAAGCGGGACGACGGCCGTGGCAGAACGCTCGACAAACGCGTCGAACGCCGCCAGCGAGCACCCCAATGGCTTCCTTTCAGAGGACCGCGTCCACGCGGACGGGTCGGAAGGGCCTTCACGCTTGGAAGGCGAGGGTCACCGGCGAAAGATCAGGCAGTGTAGATCATCGGTCCGTTCGCCCCAAGGGGTTCAGCGGGGAATTCCTGAACTTCGCGTGGGGCGCTCCGCTGTCCCTCTCCCAACGCCACTCCCAACGCCTGTCCTGTCGTGGCCTTTTGGCGGCTCCGAGCCCCCTCAGACGCCAATATCCTCGTTCCAGAGGTCCTTTCGAAGCCGCTTCATCCTCCGCATGAGCTGCTCGCAGCGTTTGTCATCGACCACGAGGAGCTCGACTCCCTGCTGGCGGAGGTGCGCTTCCGAGGCCTCGAAGGTCCGATGCTCGCCGATGACGATCCGGGGAATCCGATAGAGGAGCGCGGCACCCGCACACATCTGACAGGGCGAGAGCGTCGTCACGAGCGTGCAGCGCGACCAGTCCCGCCGCCGTCCGGCGTTCTCAAGGCAGTCCATTTCGGCGTGGAGGATGACGCTCTGCCGCTGCACCCGGCGATTGTGCCCGAGCGAAACGATCGTGCCCGCCTCGTCGACGAGCGCCGCCCCGATGGGGATGCCGCCCTCGCGCCAACCCTTTTCGGCCTGGGCGACGGCCGCGTCGAGCGCCTGTCGCAGGGGATCCGTGAGCAGGAATGGGCTACGATCGCGGCGATGAGCGGGACGAGTCATGAATCGGCCTCCGTGTCGCACGATACCGCCGGCAACGCGAGCGCGTGTCCCCATCCGCGCTGGGTGGAGCTTTCGTCGCGGCCGCGCATCCCGACGCTGATCGACATGATGCGATCGGTCAGTAGCGCGGCGTCGCCGGCTGACATTCAAGCCAGCTTCGGACGCGGCATGCGGCGCATGCACGGGATCGACGGCTACATCTCCGCATCGGTGCGCGACCTCGACGGTGGGCGCTACAAGATCACCAGGAAGCTCCTGGAGGGCGTGGACCGCGAGACGGAGGTCCCGAACCCGTGGCGCGATTGGGAGTCGCTGCCTGAGCATCGCGGCGGCTTCTTCGGGTCGATCATGGCTCGCGGCGAGCCGGCGCTCATCGACTCGATGGAGATTCGCGGCGACGACGCCCTCGGCGACGAGATCGCAGAGTTCCGCTCGCTCATCGCGATCCCGCTCTTCGACGGCGGCAGCGCATTGAACTGGAGCTTCTTTCTCGCGAAACGCGAACACGCCTTCGACGCGGCGCTCGTCGAACAGCTTCTCGTGCAGACGAACCTGATCGGCGGCACGGTGAAGAACGTGCTCGTGACCCGCAAGCTGCGCGAGGCGGACGCCGAGAAGACCCGCGAGATGAATCGCATCGCGGCGATCCAGCGCCGGCTGCTTCCGACGCCGCTGCCGACGATTCCCGGCGCAGGCCTCGGGGCGAGCTTCCTGACCTTCGACACCGCCGGCGGTGATCTCTACGCGGTGCGCGAGGTGCGCGTCGCGGGACGCGAGGACCGATGCTGGCTCCTCGTGATCGCCGATGCCAGCGGACACGGACCGAGTGCGGCGGTCGTGAGCGCGATGGTCGATGCGATCGTCTCGACGATTCCCGAACCGGTCGCCGGTCCCGGAGCGGTGCTCGAGACGCTGAATGAATACCTCACCGCGAAGTCCGTCGAGCACGGATTCGTGACCGCGTTCGCGGCGATGTACTGCCCTACTTCACGCGACCTGCTGTGGGCCCGCGCGGGCCACAATCCGCCGATCGTGCGAAGCGCCTGTCATCAGCGCGTGCGACTGCTCGACGAGGTCGGCGACATCCCGCTCGGCATCGCACCGGGCATTCGCTACGAGGAGACGACGACGCGTCTTGCGCCGCTCGAAACCCTCGTCCTCTACACCGACGGCATCACCGAGGCCCGCAATCCCGAGGGTGAGATGTTCGGCGTCGAGCGCATCGAGGAATCGCTTCGCCACTGCTCCGGCGCGCCGGCCTGCGCCGTGCAGTCGATCGGCGGCGCGCTCGTCGCCTTCGAGGCGGGCGTCCGACCGGGTGACGATCAGACGCTGCTTGTGCTTCAGGTCGAGGGATCCTGCGCCGCGGGCGGCGGCGCGTCGTCCTGACCGACGAGTCGGAGTCGCGGCTGTGCGGCGGGTCGCGCAGCGCGGCGCTCCTCTCGTGCGATCTCCGGTTCCTCGTCGCGCGGCGTTGTTCGTGGCGCCGTCGGCAATCCATGCTCGATGAGGTGCAGGAGTTCGCTTGCGCCGCGCGGCGTCAGGGCCTTTGCCCGTCGCCATGCGAGGTGCAGGACGAGGAGGACGCCAAGCGCGTTGAGGACGCAGCGGGCGATCATGATGCCGACGCCCGGCGCGTGTTCCGGTCCGTCCGCGGCGAGGAGCGCGATGGCCGTACCAGCGATCACCACGACGATCGCAAGTCGCACGAGCGCCGAGCGCTCCTCGCGTCGCAGCGTGATGAGCCCGCCGACCGCGCCGACGATGAGCTCGAGCACGATGAAGAAGAGCAGATTCTGCGGGGCGAAGGGGCCGCCCGGGGCGCGCATCGGCGCCTGCTCGCCGAGGAGCGTCGCGAGAGCGAAGCCGAAGAGCCAGATGCTCGCGAAACCCCAGAGGATCCCACCGCCGAGCGAGGTGTCCTCACCCCCGTGCGCGTCGGCGTGCGAGCTGCGAAACGAGCGACCGAATGGAAACACGGAAGACCTCCGACAGGTGGCGTCCGAGGGAGATATCGGTCCCACCGGCACGACTGTTGAGCCGAACCCGACGGACGGCGACGGCCGGAGGTCGCTGCGCCTCCCGCCGCCCGTTCGCGTGGTGGTCGTGGGCGGCGGTCCTGCCTGCCCACCCCTCCGTCCGCTTCAGACCTGACCCAGATCCGACCCAGGAACCCACCATGTCCAGCCACCTCCGCGCTCGCCGCCTCGTCGCCCTCATCGCCTCCAGCGCCTGCACGCTCGTCGCCTCCACGGCGCTCGCCGGCATCTCCCCCTGCCCCTGCACCACGGACTTCGACTACGACGGCCAGACGGCCGCGAGCGATCTCGCGATCCTGCTCGGCGCCTGGGGCGACACGGGCTTCTCCGACCTCGACGCCAACGGCACCACCGACGCCTCCGATCTCGCGATTCTGCTCGGCGCTTGGGGCCCCTGCGAAGGTGTGGACAACGACGAGTGCGTCAACGCGAACGTGATCGACGGCGAGACGGTCGTCATTCCCTTCTGCAACGCGTCGGCGACCGATAGCGCACAGGCCTTTCCGCCGCTCTGCGGATCCGACGAGGACGCGGCCTTCATCGGCAAGGACATGTGGTTTCGATACTTCATGCCCTACGACGGCGCCCTGATCGTTCATACCTACGATTCGAGCTTCGACACCGTGCTCGGCGTCTATGGAAACATCATCAATAGCGCGTGCGGTTGCCCCGGACTGTCGCCCAACGCCGTGCTGATCGCCTGCGACGACGACATCGGCGGCTCGGTGCAGAGCTTCGTGGAGTTCACCGCGCTCGAAGGCAGTTGCTACAACATCCGCGTAGGCGGCTACAAGGGTTCGCTCTCGACCGCAGCCGGCCCCGGCCAGCTCACGATCCGTCCGATCAAGCGCGGCGACCGGTGCGACATCGCCAACTTCGTGCCCCCGGGGACCTTCGTCGAGATCGACGGCACGAACTCGGGCGACACCTGGATCGAGGCGGATCAGAGCTCCTGCGCGTCGAACGACACCCGCGACGAGTGGTACCGGTTCGTGATGCCCTGCGACGGCCAGGTCACGATCTCGACCTGCCATCCGAACACCAACTTCGACACGACGCTCGCGGTCTTCGACGCCTGCGGCGGAACGCAGATCGCCTGCAACGACGACTTCGTCGATCCCGCCTGCGACATCGGCGGCAACCCCCGCAAGTCGCGCGTGTCGCTCATCGGCGCGTCGGGCGAGGTCTTCTATGTGCGCGTCGCAGGCTTCAACGCGTCGAGCGGCAACTTCCGTCTCATCTTCGATGTCGACTGCGTGAACTGACCAACCGCCGATTGGAGTGGATTGGAGAGTATCGGCCGGACGCCCCGCGAGCGCTCACGACGCACGCGGGGCGTTCGCGCGCCGACTCATTCGGTGCGCCAACGATCGCCCGGCATGATGCGCCGCATGAAGTCGTCGAAAAGGGGCACGGTGAAGGCCGTTTCCCCGTGATTCGGGGAGTAGATCATGCCCTTGTCAATGAGCGCCGCCCGCGTCGGGCCGAGGGCCGTGACCTGGCGATCGAGTTCCGCGGCGACATCGCCCGAGCGATGCGGCCCTGCGCCGAGCTCGGCCATCGCCCGCAGGTAGCGTCGCTCGGCGGGACTCAGCCGCTCGAGCCGCACGCGAAAGAAGCTCGCGTCGAGCGCTGCCTGGACGGTGATCGACGCGGCCTCGACATCGGCGAGGCCGATCGGCGAGCGCGGCGCGACATTCCAGGCGTGCTTGCCCCACTCCTGCAGGAAATAGGGATAGCCCTGCGTCTCGCTGATGATCCGATCGACCGCGTCGGCGGCGAACAGCGCCCCTTCGGCGAGCACCGGCTTCACGAGCGCGCGGTGCGCCGCCTCCGGCGTCAGGGCGGCGATATCGGCAAAATCAAAGAGCCGCTCGGCATATGATTTCGCCCGTCCCATCCGGCCGCGAAGTTGCGGAAGGCCCGCGGCGACGAGGACGATAGGGAGCGCACGCTGGGCGGTGCGGTGGAGCGCCGTGATCAGCGCGGCCAGCTCGGCCTCGCGGACATACTGCAGCTCGTCGGCGAAGATCGCGATGATCGTGTCGCCCGCCTTCGCGGCCTCACCGCACGCCTCGAAGAGTGCGGCGAGGTCATGCTCAAGGTCACCGTTGTCGGCGAGTCCCGGCTCGCGGTCGAAGTCGATGCCGACATCGATGTCGCGAAACTTCACCCGGAGCGCCGTGACGAAGCCGGCGAGGGCCCGCAGCGCCCGCCGGGCCAGGTCCCGCGCCTGCTCCGCGCGGGAGAGCGCGAGGAGTGCGGTGCGGAGTTCCGGTGCGAGGATCGCCGGCAGCGAACGGTCCTCAGGGGCCTCGATACGCACCGCACGCGCTCCGGCCCGCTCGGCGTCGGCACGCATCCGATCGAGGAGCACGGTCTTCCCCACGCCGCGGAGCCCAAGCATCACGACGCTCTTCGCAGCGCGGCCAGCCCGCAGACGGGCGATCGCGATGGCCACAGCCTCGAGGAGGGCCTCCCGACCCGCCAGCTCGGGCGGCATCGTTCCGGCGCCTGGAGAGAAGGGGTTTCGAACGGGGTCCACGGGACGAGTATAGTCGTCTTAGCGGGTTTATGCTGCTGGCATAACTTCCGTAAACGCATTCAAAGTCCAGTGGAGCATCACCGGAGGCATTACCGGACTTCGCTGGACTCCGGGAGAAGCCGCTCCAGCATGATTCCACGGAACTGGATCCGCATCGGGGGGCCGGTGTGGAGCTGGAGCGCGATGAAGCCCCGTCGGCGCGACCCAGGTCGGTCATGCGATGGGGCAGGATCGTCGTCGTCGGTGGCTTCGATCATCGGCACGCCGTTGATCGAGTGGACGAGCCGGTTGCCGCGCGCCTCGATCCGGTAGCTGTTCCACTCGCCCCGACCACGAATCGCCTTGGCGAGCGCGTCGCGGCTACCAAGCATGCCGACGACCGCCGGAGCTCCGCCCGGAGCGATCCGGACGCGCTCGCCGCGCTGGGCCAAGATGCCCCGGTCCCGCTCGCCATAGAGGATGCCCGTGTACTGCACCGGCTCGTCGATGTCCGCCTGGTAGCCGCCGACGATCCAACGATCGGCATCACGCTCGGCAGGCCATTCGACGGAGCGGTATTGGACGCCGGAGTTCGCCCATGCGCTGGTCACGCGATATTCAAATGAAAGAACGAAATCGCCGTCGATCTCGGTTCGGCAGATCAAAAATGTATTGCGCTCGAGCGGTGCATCACTGCTCGTCTCGCCGCCGGTTTGGCCCCCCGTTTGGCCTCCCGTTTGGCCCCCCGTTTGACCCCCCGTTTGACCAGTGATCGCTCCATCCTCGACCCGCCAATAGCGCGGGTCGCCGTCCCAGCCGTCCAGGCTCGTGCCGTCGAAGAGCACGCGCGCCGAGTCGACGGTCGTACCGGGATCCCCGCTCGCCGTTGCCCGATCGACCCGTCCTTCCCGACAGGATGGGAGGAGGAGAAGGCATCCGACGGCGACGGTCCATCCCAGAGCGCCACGAACCTTGAAACACCGGGTTGCACGCATCGGCGAAGTCCTCCGCGACAGGGTTGCGTCGTCAGCGTACAAGACAACGACGACGCGGACGCTGCAACCGAGGCGCGATGCTCACGGTTTGTGGCGACATGACATCGCCCCTTCTGCTCGTCGTCGCCGTCGTGGGTTCGCTGCAGGCCCCCGCTCCGCAGTCACCGGCCAAGTCCTCGCCTCGGGACTTTCGCTTCGTCGACGCGACCGACCTGCGACTGCCGCCGCGGCTCTCGACGGCCCGCAACAGCATGGCGGTGCAACTGGCCGATCTCGACGGCGACGGCGATCTCGATGTCGTCGTTCCACAGGAGTTTTTGCCAAACAAGATTCTCCGCAACGACGGCAATCGCTTCGTCGACGCATCGAATCTGCTGCCGCCACTCGATCCGGCCTCCCTCGCCGGCGGACCGCCCGGCCATGACTCGGAGGATGTCGCGATCGCCGACTTCAACGGCGACGGCACGCTGGATCTCATCTTCGTCTCGGAGGACGACGGCAAGCTCGGTCGCAAGAATGTGCATGAATATTATCGAGGCAACAAGGAAGGCGGGTACGAGCGAATCCTCGGGGTCCTGCCCGACACCGAAGCCAACACCGTCGCCCACGCCGACCTGAACGGCGACGGTGCGATCGACCTCTTCATCGGTGGCGCCGGTCAGGACCGACTGCTCATCAATGATGGCACCGGCGGATTCCGCGACGAGACGAACGAGCGCCTGCCGCGCGAGGCGGCGACGGCCCAGGATGCCGAGTTCATCGATGTCGACGGCGATCGCGATCTTGACCTCGTGCTCGGCCTCGAAGGCGGACAGGCGATCTGGATCAATCGCGGCGGCGGGCGCTTCGTCGATGAGTCGAGCGCGCGCCTACCGGCCACCGAGGGTCTCATCGAGACCCGCCGCGTCGTCGCTCATGACATCGACGGCGATGGCGATCTCGATCTCTACTTCGCGAATGTCGGCTGGATGGGCCGCGCGCCGCAGGATCGACTGCTCCGCAACGACGGCGCTGGCAAGTTTGCGGACATCACCGCCGAGTGGCTGCCCGAAGAGGGCGACACCACGCTCGATGCGCTCTTCGTTGACCTCGAGGGCGATGGCTCGGTGGAACTGCTGCGGGCCAACATGGGCTCGTTCACCGTCTGGAGCCGCGAGGGCGACCGCTTCGTGCCGGCGAACGATCGCTACCTGACCTTCCCGATTCAAGCGCAGAATCTCGCGTTCGCCGTTGCGGATCTCGACGGCGACGGCCTGAAGGACATCTATCTCGCATGTCTCGCCGGACCGCAGAAGGATCCTCGCAGCTACGACCGCATGCTCCGCGGCACGGCTTCGAAGTCGGGTTCGAAGTCGGCGTCGTGAGTCGTGCGACCAATCGCGCGAGAATCAGCTCGCCGCGAGCCAGCCGGCGAACTTGCTGCGCGGGATCGGTTCGTTCATCCAACTCGTGTCGGGCTCGGGCAGTTCGAGGCAGGCTGAGACAGGGAGAAGCTTCGGCATCCGCTGCTCGCTGAGCGTTCCCTTGGAGGTGCGCCAGACGATCGCCCGACGCTTCTCGATCGTGGAACAGACGAGCGTCGTGATTCGGCAGTCCTCTTCGACATACTCGATCACGCGCCGCCGCTCGCCGCGATTCCACGCGGCGGGTGCGTCCTTGCCGTCCATGAGCTTCCGCACCGGAAGACCGAGCCCCGTCGCCACGGCCTGCAATCCGACGGGGAAGCCCCGCAAACAATAAAACTGAAACATCGGATCGACGAGGTCGAGGGCGATCGCGCGGGCGAGTGCGAGATCCTGCGCCGCCTCGCCCATCCAACGAAGGTCGAAGCTCAGGCCGTTCCAGGCGACGATCCGCTTGCCCTCGCGTTGCCACGCCCGAAGCTGCTCAAGCACCGCACGAGCAAGCGAGGCATCAAGGTGACCAGTCGGTTCGCCAGAGTCATCCCGATCATGCCAGACGCGCGTGCGCCCGGACTCCGCGTCGTGGATCGCGGCCACCGAGATGCGAAAGGGACCGCGCGCGTCGAGATCCTCGCCGGGTCCCAGCTCGAACTCGTCGCGTATCTCGATGTCGAATCCGATCATGATGAAGCGCACGATAGCGGGGTCCGATCGGTCGAGCGGCGATGCGCCGCATCACGGCGCGCTACCGCAGCGCGCTGACAGTTCCGGCTGATTGAACGTACGACTTTCAATTGGCCGGGTGGGCCGCTTCGGCGGCCGGGCCCTGGAACCCGCCGACTCCGCGTCGTCCGTCGTTTGTCAACGAGAAACCACAACGACCGTCGCCCACGGTGTTTCTCGTGGGCGACGGTCGTTGGTGATTGCGTTGCGTTCGTTCAGGCGCTCGGCCGCGGGCTTACTTGAAGCGGGCCTTCGCGTCCTTCATCGCCGTCATGAACTTGTCCTCGAGGCCCTTGAAGGACTTCTTCTGCTCGAACTCGGCGCGGAGGGCGGCGCCGGTCGTCTTGAAGTACTCGAGGAGGTGCTTCTCGAAGGCGGCGACCTTGGCGATCGGAACATCGTCCATGATGCCCTTCGAGCCCGCGAAGATCGCGATGCACTGATCGAGCACCTCGAAGGGCTGGTACTGGCCCTGCTTGAGGAGGGCGACCATGCGGGCACCGCGGTCGAGCTGACGCTGCGACGCGGGATCGAGGTCGGTGCCGAACTGGGCGAAGGCCTCGAGTTCGCGGAAGGCCGCGAGGTCGAGGCGGAGCGAGCCGGCGACTTCCTTCATGGCCTTGATCTGGGCGTTACCACCGACGCGCGACACCGAGATGCCGACGTTGATGGCAGGACGGATACCGGCCGCGAAGAGTTCGGGCTGGAGGTAGATCTGGCCGTCGGTGATCGAGATGACGTTCGTCGGGATGTACGCCGAGACGTCGCCTTCCTGCGTCTCGATGATCGGGAGGGCGGTCAGCGAGCCGCCGCCGTTCTCGTTCGAGAGCTTCGTCGCACGCTCGAGGAGGCGCGAGTGGAGGTAGAAGACGTCGCCAGGGTAGGCCTCGCGTCCCGGCGGACGGCGGAGGAGAAGCGAGAGCTCGCGGTACGCGACGGCCTGCTTCGAAAGGTCGTCGTAGACGCAGAGGACATGCTTCGGGCCCTTGCCGCGCTTGCCGTTCCACATGAAGTACTCGCCCATCGCGCAGCCGGCGTAGGGAGCGATGTACTGGAGCGGAGCGGACGAGGACGCGCCTGCGGAGACGACGATGGTGTAGTCCATCGCGCCGTTCTTCTTCAGCGTCTCGACGACGCCGGCGACGGTCGAGTCCTTCTGACCGACGGCGACATAGATGCAGACGACGGCGTCATCGGTGCCCCAGTACTGCTTCTGGTTGATGATGCAGTCGATGCAGATCGCGGTCTTGCCGGTCTTGCGGTCGCCGATGACGAGCTCGCGCTGGCCGCGGCCGACGGGGATCATGCTGTCGACGGCCTTCACGCCGAACTGGAGCGGCTCCTTGACGGGCTGACGGGCGGCGATGCCCGGGGCGACGATGTCGACCTTGCCGGTCTCGGTGGTCTGGATGGGCGGGCCGCCGTCGATCGGACGGCCGAGCGGATCGACCACGCGGCCGAGGAGCGCCTCGCCGACGGGCACTTCGAGGAGTCGGCCGGTCGCGCGGACGGTGTCGCCCTCACGCACCTTGTCGGAGTCGCCGAAGAGAACGGCGCCGACGGTCTCGGACTCGAGGTTCATGACCTGCCCGGTGACCGTGCCGCCCTGACCTTCGAAGGTCAGGAGCTCGCCGGCCATGCACTTCGACAGGCCGTAGACGCGGGCGATGCCGTCGCCGACCTCGACCACCTGGCCGACGTCAGAGATTTCGAGTTGGCTCGAGAACTGCTCGATTTCCCGCTTGATGACGGAAGTGATCTCGTCGGTCTTGATCTTCACGGGTGGGTTCCTTCATTGTCTCGCGGGACCGGACGATGGTGGCCGGTGACATGCGAGGTGCTCGTGTGGCGGAGGCTACGGGTCAGGTGGTGAATGGCGGCCGCGACGGGAGGTCTCGATCGCCGAAGTCGGTGGTGAGAAGGTGAATCAGGCGTTGTTGAGGTACTGCTGGAAGCTGCCTCGGACCGCGGCGCCGCCCTCGTCGAGGAGCGATGCCCGCATCGCCCGAAGCTTCGCGGCGACCGAGCCGTCGATCAGGCTGTCGCCGATCCGCAGCTTGATGCCGCCGATCATCGTCGGGTCGACATAGGTGTGGAGGACGGCATCCTTGCCGATCGCGGCGCTCACGCGCTGCTGGATGGTTCGCAGTGCGTCCGGTCCGAGCGGACCGGCGGTCCAGACATCGACCTCGACCTTGCCGAGACGATCCTGGAGGATCGCGTCGAAGGCCTGCTCGATCGAACCGAGCTCGCCGCTGCGTCCCTTGCGGTTCACGATCAGGACGAACCGAAGGAGCAGGTCGGAGAGCTTGCCGGAGAACGCCCGCTTGAGCGCCTCCTCGCGGACCGCCGCGCCGATGACCGGCGTGCGGAGGAACTCGGCGAAGCGCCGGTCAGCGCGGAGGGCGTCGGCGAGTGCCGCGAACTCCGAACCGATCTCCTGCGCCTTCGAGATGCCGCCGGCCTTGTCGGCGAGCTGGAAGAGGCTCTCCGCATAGACCTGGGCTACATCGTTGATCTGCTGCTTCATCGGTGGGATGCCTGCGAAATCGGGTGTTCGGCGTCAGTTGCGGCGACCGGCGAGCTCGCGAAGGCTCTCCTCGACGAGACGCTGCTGGTCGCTGTCGCTGATCTGCCGCTGGAGGATCTTCGAGGCGACGGTGGTCGCAAGCTCGGCGGCGCGGCTGTGAATCTCGCTCACGGCCGCTCGCTTCGCACCCTCGATCTCAGCGGTCGCCCGCTGGAGGCGATCCTGAAGTTCGGCCTCGCTGCGGGCCTTGAGCTCGTCGGCGAGACGCTGGGCGTCGGCCTTGGCCTGGGCCACGAGCCGACCGGCCTCGTCGCGGGCGGCGGCGAGTTCCTTCTCGAACTTCGCCTTCGCCTGCTCGGCGTCCCCACGGGCCCGCTCGGCGGCGTCGATCTCGCCGAGGATCTTGGCGGCGCGCTCATCGAGTGCCTTCGTGATCTTCGGCCACACGACGGTGGCGAGGATGCCGAAGGCGATGAGGAAGACAACGAGCGCGGTGATGTACGCGATCGGGTTGAACTCGACGGGGTTGCCGCCGCCTTCGGCTGCCAAGAGGAAGGTGAGCATGGGTGCGTCCTCGCAGGGCTCCGCTGGCGGAGCCGTCGTCTGTCAGCGTCTCGAATGGCCGTCCCGTGGAACGGCCGTCGGGGGTACGGCGCGCCGTTGCTGCGCGCCGAGTGTGCCTGGCGGGTGCCCGTTCGCGCCGCCGGCTGTGAGACCGGAGTCGGTCCGGCCGGACCCGCGCCGGCGATCATTCGCGCGGCGCGGGCCCGACCGGCATTCGCACGGGCACCGGTGACCCGCCCGCAGTGGGCCGGAGCGGGTCACGAGACATCGTCAATTACTTGACGAAGCCGATGAGGAGGCCGACGACGACCGCGAAGAGCGCGACGCCTTCGATGAGGGCGGCCGTGAGGATCATCTGGGTGAAGATGCGGGGAGCCATTTCGGGCTGACGGGCGGTCGACTCGACGGCCGAGCCACCGATGCGGCCGATGCCGAGAGCGGCGCCGATGACGGCGAGGCCGGCAGCGAGACCGCCGCCGAGGCCGAGACCCCAGTTGACGCCATCAGCGGCGTTGGCGGGGGAGGCGGCGAACAGGGCGCTGAGAGCGACGAGGGCGAGCGGAGCGAGCTTCTTCATGGAAAGGACTCTCCTGAGTGGTCCGTGCTGTGACGCGGATGCGTCGTGGTGCGAAATCAGGTGCGAGGAGCCTTTCCGCGCACCTGCGTAGGAGTCGGGATCAGTGTGCGTGAGCGTGGCCGTGAGCGTGGTCATGGCCATGCTCCTCGTCGTGTCCATGCTCCTCGTCGTGGTGGCTCATCTGGCTGATGAAGACCGCGGTGAGGAACATGAAGATGAACGCCTGAAGGAAGGCGACGAAGAGTTCGAGGAAGGTGATCGCGACGGCGAAGCCGCCGGCGAGGAGCGAGATGCCGCCGATGACGGGCCAGCTTGCCTGGAAGCTGGCGGCCATCGCACCGAAGCCAAGGAGCGTCGCGAGCAGGGTGTGCCCGCCGACCATGTTGGCGAAGAGACGGATGCAAAGCGCCGCGGGCTTGATGATGAGGCCGAGGAGCTCGACGACGAGGATGATCGGGACGACGAGGAGCAGACCCTTCGGGCCGGCGACGAGCTCGTGGCCGCCGCAGAGGTGCTCAAACCAGCCCTTGAGGCCGAGCTCGCGGAAGGAGTGGATCTGGATGACGAAGAAGACCACCGTCGCCAGGGCCGCGTTCACCGCGATGTTGGCCGTCGGCGTGCCGCCGAAGACCGCCCAGTGCGAGTCGTTCATCGCGTAGCCGCCGATCAGGTGCTGGAGGTCCAGGAAGGGAACCAGCCCGATCAGGTTCATCGAGAGGATGAAGAAGAAGAGCGAGAGGAGGAACGGCAGGTAGCGCCGCGTCTGGGCCTCGCCGAGAATCGGAATGAGCATCGCGTCGCGGAGGCCGAGGATGATGGTCTCGACGAGCTGGCCGAGCCGACCCTTCGCGAGATACTTGCGGTTGCCCGCGCCGGAGCCGCCGGCGATCGCACTCGCGGCCATCGACATCACGAGCACGGTCAGCACGGCGCTCACGGCGAGCGTGATGAGGTGCATCGTGAAGTAGCCCGGGCCGAGGGGCGCGAGCTTCTTGTCGAGCACGTGGTCGATCGGGTTCGACGCCGCGAGCGTCGTGGTCCCAAGGTCGAGAAGCGTGTCGAGCATGCTGATCGGCCCCGCAGGGCCGCTCCGAAGGCGTTCGCCAGAGGAAGTGAGTCAGGGAGAGCCGACCGGTCGGCAGCGACACCACATCGCCGCCGAGCGCCCTCTCTCGCCGGGCGCCGGCCGCCAACCGCCAAGGCGATCGAGGGCCCGCTGCGAGAGCGACGAATCGTCTCGGTACCGATCGCTCATCCGGCGGGAAGTGCCTTCGACCCAACAACGCTGGGCGAGGGCACCGACTCCGGGCGTCGATCCATCCGACACGCTCCGTGACATCCTTCACAAACCGGTTGAAGGCTGCTTCACGCAGCCCCGCAACGGTCACTCACGACGACGCGGCGGAATCGCTGCGCCTCAGACGAGTGGCCGACGAGTGGCAGAAAGGACGGCTCTCGCGATGACCGAGGTCTCGACGACGAGCGCTGCGAAGAACCCCGCAGCGCCGCCCAGAAAGACCGCCGGTCCCGGGAGAAGGGTCGCGGAGTATACAGAAAACAGTGCAAGCGGAGTGAAGAGGATGCGAACCGTCGCCGAGCCCAGCCACCAGAGCGACCAGTCCGCCGCCGGTCGGGCCTTCCAGGGCTGAATCGCGAGGATCGACGCCCCCACCGCCACCATCGCGGTGATCCCGCCGGCCATCACCCCGTTCGTGATTTCGGGGGTCCAGGCGAACTGCCGGCTGAGGAGCCATGCAACTAGGGCGAACGCCCCAAAAAGCGCTGCGAAGGCGATGATCAAGCCCGCGACCGGGAGCGGTCGGGGTGGGTCGGCTGGGGGTTTGCCGCCCGGCTGGCCAGTCGCGTTCTCGTGGCGTTCAGTCGTCATCGATGATCCCCCGCTGGCGTCGCTCGGCCTGGGCGCGAAGTTCCTCGGGCGAAAGGTCGGCCGTTGGCGGGACCCCCTCCTCCTGCTCGTCGCGTTCCTTCGGATCGTCGACCTGCTTCCATCCCCCGCGCGGCGTCGCGACCGGCCCCATCTCACGGTTGAGCTTCACGGCGTTGCGGATGAACTGGAGCGTGCCGACGGAGAGACCCGCCGCAGCGCCGCCGACGATCCCCCACGGCTTCGTCTCGAAAAACCAATCGACACCCCATCCGAGCAGCACACCCGCGAGCACCTGGCTCGAGAACTCCCAGCCGACGCCGGCGAGCCGCCAACCGATCCGGTCGAGGCGCTTGGACTCAGCGCGGGCTTCGGCGCGCGCGGCGTTGGCGGGGGAAGGCTCCGATGGCCCGCCTTGGTCGCTCTGGCGTCCAGAGTGGGTACCCGACGCGTCGACCGCGCGGGACTCTCGACGCTGAACGGGTTCAGAGGACACGAGGACAGGGTACAGCAAGCGGTCGCAGCGCGTCGGGGGGCACCGCTCTCTGGCGATCGCAAGAAGGATTCGCCAACGCTCGCGCCAGGAGGTCAGCGTCGCCGACGCCCGCGTCCCAAACACCCGAGCGCGAGCAGCGGGAGAGCGCCCGGTCCAGGAACCGACGAGAAGTAGATGTTGTCGACGCTGATCGGATCGCATGACGGCGGCCCAAGGGTGACGCCCCTCATGACGACTCGGTCAAACGGCTGTGTCGACAGAACGCCACGGAAGTTGTTCAAGCCGGACCCGGTCGACAGGCTGGTGTAGAGCAGGGTGCTTCCGGAATAGATGTCAAACCGCATGGAGCCCGGGTGATGCGAACCAATTGCATACTGCGGGCTATCGAACGCGAGATCCATATAGCAGGCGCCGTACACCCCAAACGAATCCTGGGGGTACAGCGAAGACTGTTCGGCGAACCCGCCATCAAGGAAATCCACACCGAGGTCGAGGTACTGGTCTGACAGCCACTCACCTTTCTGAAGGTCGGTGAAGTCGATGGTGGTGTAGACCGGGGCGAAGGCCTGCCACTGCGCGAAGCTGGATACATAGGTGAACCCGCCCAGCGCCTTCGTCGCGAAGGGACAGGACAGGAGGACGACAATCGCGACTCGGGCGAGATTCATGACTCGCCTCCGTTCGGCGCTGGATTCGCGCTCTTCAAGTAGACGACGAGCGAGTTCAGCACCAGATCCACCTCAGTTGGATTCGCCAAGACCGACCAAGCATTCAACGCTTCAACCGACTCAAATCCATGCGCCAACAAGCCCAAGACAAGCACCTCTTCCACAGTGGCAAACATGTCCCCCTCTCCGTTCACCGCGGCCAGGACACACCCGGATTCGCAGGGTAGACACGCTTGCGGGCAGCCTCCCCACGAGCCGAGCAGCAACGCGAGGTCTGACGCAGCTACAAGCTGATCTTGGTCCAGATCGAAGATGGTCCCGGCGTCGTTTCTTCCCGGCGTGTCGCCCCACTGTCCGAGGAGAACTGCCAAGTCCGATGCACCAACCTGACAATCGTTGTCAAGGTCTGCCGGACAAACGGCAGGCCGTAAGACAAAGCCGCGCACGCGCCCAAGGCAGTCCGTGCCACGGCCCACGATCCATCCACCGCCATTGATGTCGTGGGCGATGTTGAGGTTTTCAAGCGGGCAGTTCGGGAGTACTCGGACATTCAGGTCGTAGCCATGCCACGCCCCCGCAGAAGTCCGATGCCAGAGATAGGCGATGTCCAAGTCGACATTTGCACCGACCACATTGACCAGCCCCTCACTCGCCGGTGAGATGCCGAACGCTTGGGTTCGCTGATCCGGGCCGAGGTCGGGAGTAACCGCCGGATCGCCAATCACCGTCAGTGCCCCATTCGACTCCCAGAAGAGCGCTCTCGGGGGACATGCCAGCTCAGCGATCTCGCCGGAATCGCCGCATGCTTGTGCCGAGTTGTTGATGGCACGCGAAATGGTGTCATCGAAGGCCCCTTCCGGAAGAGCTTCGATCGCGCCTGCGACGACCCAACGCTGGGCGTCGTCGTCCACTGCGCAACCGCCGACCGTACCGCAGGTCGTCCTCGCTTGACCCGCCGCGCGTGCTGTCGCTGTCTCGTTGATGTCGTACGCGACCGAACTTTCATCGTTGGAGTCAAGCCGCGTCAACGGTCCCGGCGTCCCCGAGAAAGTCGCGCGAAACGCAACCTCGATCTGAGTGCAGAAGATCCCGCCGGGATACTCGTCTGTCGCCTCGCCCACGAGGATTGGCGGGTTCGCATCGCTGATGCCATGAATCTCGCTTCCGCCGTCAGTGGGAGTCGCGAGGAGCGAATCGAGCGCGAAAGTCTGAAGTCCGCCCGGATCGTCATTCGTCGGAAGGGCCCAGACGAACCCGCGCTGGAAGGAGAAATTCTCCGTCCGTTGACTCCCCACGAGGATGTCTGCATCGTTCATGTCAAAGCCGTAGCCGTCGCACGACCCGTCCGGACATGTCAGTGCAGACAAGCCCGCCAGCATCGTCAAGTCGTACAGCACAAACGCTGCGAATCCGTGCTTCGCGACAGGCGTCCAGAAGATCGCATGGTCACGATCGCCATAGCCGGGTATCCGCATACCGACGAATCCCGCGACTGCGTTGGATTCGTTGATGGCAAATGCGGTGTAGCGGAACGAGTGCCAACTCGGGTCCGCCGGGATGTCGCCGATGTCAAAGACATCGTAGCGCGAGGGCGGCTTCGCTTGACCGAACGCAGCCGCCCCGAACCGCTCAGACGCAAGGAGCGATGCCATCACCGCTACACCGAGGAGCCGAGGAGCCGAGGAGCCCGCGATGATCTCATGTGCATTTCCGTTTCCCTTGGATTGATCGCTGTAGCGAGACGCGACACGCTCGAACGAGATAGTCGCGCCGTCCGTCTCGTCATGCAAGACAAAAGTCGCATATTCAATCAAATCGCGCCGAACCACGATCCCAACGAGCCTGGCGTTGACTGGAATCGACAAACCGCCGGACAGATTCGGACACGCCCACCGGCTGTTCGTAGCGTGTTCGATGGTTACCCGATCCGAACCGAACGCTCATCGCCAGCTCGTCGCCCCGCCATCGTCGAGACGCCCCCCTCGACCGTTTCGCGCACGATGAAGGGATCGACGCCGGCGGTCGTGTTCAGCGTGTCTGAGACGAGTTCGAGGATGAATCCCGCAACGAACATGAAGAGCCCGGCGAGCGCGAACATGATCGCGACGAGGAAGGGCGGACGCGTGCCCATGTCCACGCCATGCACGAACTTCTCATAGAGGAGCCACGGCATGATGAGGCAATCGAACGCGATGAGCAGGAGCCCGATGCGGCCGAAAAGATAGAGCGGCCGGCTCTTGTAGCTCGCCTGGAACCAGAGCATCAGGATGTCGAAGAGGACATCGAAGCTTCGCGAGATGCCGTAGTGGCTCTTGCCGGCGAAGCGCGGACCGGCCTGCACGAAGATCTCGCCGGTGCGTCCGCCGCGCAGGTGCACGAGCGCGGGAAGGACCCGATGCTGACCGGGCCGCAGCCGCAGCGACCGGGCAATGTCGCCGCGGATGCACTTGTAGCCGCCCATGTCGCGAATCGAGCAGCCTGACACGCGGCGCAGGAGCCAGTTGGCGATCCGGCTCGGAATGAGCCGAATGAACGCCGACTCGGGGCGACCCTGGCGCGAGGCCGAGACGAGCGCGAAGCCCTTGTCCATCTCGGTCACCAGCGCTGGAATGTCCTCCGGGAGGTTCTGGAGGTCGGCATCCATGATGATGACGAAGTCGCCGCGCGTTCGCTGGATCCCCGCGGCGAGGGCGTTCGCCTGACCGACATTGCGGGAGAGGAAGACGCAGCGAAGCCGCGGATACTCGGCCGAGAGATCGCGGAGGATCGACTCGGTCTGGTCGGTCGATCCGTCCGAGACGACGACGATCTCGGCGCTTCGGCCGAGGACATCGAGGACCATGTCGACCCGACGGACGAACTCCCGCGCGCAGAGTTCCTCGTTGCGCATCGGCGCGACGACGCTGATCTCGACCGGCTCGGCCTGTTGCGATCCAGCCTGCGGGATGTCAGCGTGATGCGATGCGGTCATTCTTCCTCGGGAGGAGGCGCTTGGCTTCGTGGGCGACGCGACGAAGGGGCATGCTACGGTGTCGGCCCCCCTCGCCAAAGGGAGACCCTTGCCGAGGGCAGTCACGCCCGACCTCACGGCGTCCGATACCCGGCTCGCGCCGATTCGGCCCCTGCCCTACACTGGCTGCCCGTCCCGCCAGCCGCGCCGGCGGACGAACGACTCGGCCCACGAACGATCACCGAACGCCATGAGCATCCCGGACAAGGACATCATCGACGTCAGCCCGACGCGCCTCAACCGCTCCGAGAACCTGTTCATCCCGAACATCATCAAGGGTCTCGGCACGACGCTCAGACACTGCTTCCAGAACATCGGCCGCAACGGCTCGAACAAGGACACGCTGTGGGTGGTCCAGTACCCCGAGCAGAAGCGCGACGATCGTGATGTCGAGGATGGCGGCCAGTACCGCCCCTATTTCCGCGGCGTGCACCGACTGAACAAGGACGAGGACGGCCGCGTCCGCTGCGTCGCCTGCTTCATGTGCGCGACGGCGTGTCCGGCGAATTGCATCCACATCGTCGCCGAGGAAAGCCCTTGGCCCGATCGTGAGAAGTACCCGAAGCAGTTCGACATCGATGAGCTGCGCTGCATCTACTGCGGCATGTGCGAAGAGGCCTGCCCCTGCGACGCGATCGAGCTGACGCCGCACTACGAGGTCACGGGCCTCTCGCGGGCGGAGCTCATCTTCGACAAGACGAAGCTCCTCCGCGTGTACGACGAGACGGTCGGCGAAAAGCCGATGTGAGATCGAGGGTCGGGCAATCGTGCAGCGGCCGTTCTCGGACGGCGACGGATGAGATTCGCCAAGGGCTCCTTGGTCGGCGAGGCTCCTCGCGTTCGCTTCATCGCATGCGTCGCTTCATCGTTCCGTTGGTCGCGCTCGCCGCGACCTGCCAGATCGCAACTGCCCAAGTGCTTGTTGAGGAACTCGACGGCAGTGTCTTCCCGTCGGATGCCGGGTGGACATATTTCGTGCTGGGCAACGGCGCGACTGCGGAGCAGGCATTCTCGCTCGGACGAGGGACGATCCAGCAGAGCACGGTGGGCTTGGGCTACGCGGGACAAGGCTCGAACTACTGGAGAAAGATCGTCGAGGTCCCGAATCCCTCGGCTTGGGTTCTTGAAGCCCGCGTCCGCGTCTCCTCAAGCGAAATCTGGTCCTTCCCATTCGGCAGCTATGTCGCGTTCGGGTCCTTCGGCGTGGCGCTGATGTCCAACAGCCTCTCACCCTTTTACGGTGGCTGGTACACGATCAATTTCGAGGCGACCCAGTGGCACACCTACCGCATGGAGTCGACGGCCTGCGGGAACTGGGCTCTTTTCGTTGACGGCTCGCTGCTTACCTACGGGAATGGTGCACAGACGAGCGGCCAAATCGAACTCGCGTTCGGCGACGGCACGGGCGGCGCGAACGCCAACGCCGAGTATGACTTCGTCCGGCTGACCGTGAACCTCGGCGTCGGAGCCGACCTCAACGGCGACGGCATCGTCGACGCACAGGATCTCGCCATGCTCCTCGGCGCGTGGGGACAGCCCGGCGTCACCGACCTGAACTGCTCCGGCACGACCGAAGCCGGCGACCTCGCGGTCCTCCTCGGCGCGTGGGGCTGACCCCGCGACGGATGCGAGGCGGCGCTGGTACCCCTCACTCCGTGCCGTCGGTCCACAGCGCGATCGGAAGTCGGATCAGCTCCGTGCCGTCAACATCGGTCAGCACGACATCGAAGACCGCTGCGGCGGGCGTTGCATCGCTCGTCGTGATCACTCCCTCGATGCGACCAAGCTCGCCAAGAGGCGGACTCGCGACAGGACCCGTCCGGGGAAGCCAGCTCACCTTCGTCGAAATGCCGAGCCCTTCAGGAGCAACGAAGCGGTATCCGCAGCGATACGAGCGAGCCGCGCCTACGAAGAAATCGGC
Source organism: uncultured Isosphaeraceae bacterium (assembly GCA_964395845.1). Classification (GTDB taxonomy): domain Bacteria; phylum Planctomycetota; class Phycisphaerae; order Phycisphaerales; family SM1A02; genus JAEUIT01. The sequence goes on from CAYNCG010000001.1 coordinate 236,989, forward strand.
GATGCTGCTCGTCCACAGCCCAAATGACTTTCGCGACGGGCGGTTGAGGCACATCGCCTCACCACAGAGCCCCCGTCACCGGCGTCAAGCTTTTTCGGAGCACACTTCCCTTGCCACCGATCACTTCACCAAGCCTGGAAGCTGTCGGAGACCTTCCTTCAGCAGGTCTTCGGGCTTGACTTCGGGCGGGGCGAGCTTCATCTCAAGCTCCTTGAAATTGCCCTTCTCGTCATACAGCGGGCCCGAGAGCGTGACGCCCAGCGAGAGCGACTTCGCGAGGTCGCTGTCCCGCCCGCCGATCTGATTGAGAATCTTCGTCGCGTCACCCGAGTAGTTTGCCACCTGACTGAGCGGGAGACGGGTCGTGATCGCGTTCACCCGCTTCTTCGCGAGATCGACATCGCCCTTCATTTCGATTGAGCTGCGCCAGGTCGGCGGCGCGCCGGCGGCACCCTCCTGCTTGAAGAGCCGCAGGGCGAAGTTGTCGTAGGTGAGCCGGCCGTTGTTGACCTTCACGAGGAGCGGCTCGATGCGGGCCTCGGAGCCGGGCGTCGGCCGGTTGTCGAGAAGCTGGAAGAGCAGCGAGACGGGCTTGCCGTTCCGCATGCGCACATCGCCGACATCGAGCGTGAGGTCAGAGTCGAACCGGGCGAGGTTGCCGTCGAGGGGATAGCGGAGATCACGCACCGTCAGCGTCGCCCGCTCCTTGACGAGTTCCACATCGGCGAAAATCGTATTGATTTGGTAGAGGATGTCATCCTTGATCCCCGGCGAGAGGGCGAAGGTCGCGGTGAGCGGATTCTTCTCGGTGATCCGGGCGACGCCCCCGGAGTTGATGGTGAGCTGCGGGACCTTCAGCTCGACGAAGGGCGCTCGAACCTCGAGGTTCGCCTGCCCGCTCTTCGCCGAAAGCCCCTTGGCCTTCGCGGTCATGCTGATCCGATCTCCCAAGGCCCGACCAAGCGAGCCGTCGGTCGCCGCGAGCAGATCGACGATCGCCGTCGGAAGGTCCTTGACCTCGGCGTCGAGATCGAGCGTCGCCGCATCGGCCGAGAACGCACCACTCGCGTCGGAGAGGTTGCTCAGTCCGCCCTGCACGCGAACGGTTGAACCATCCGCCGTCTGCTCGTTCTGGGCGATATCGAAGGTGACCGCCTGACGCAGGTCAGTCGAGCGGAGCGACGCCTGGAGCGCCGGAACCCGCAGCGTCTCAAGCGGCATGCCGGGACGGACCGAGCGGAGCGTCATCGGTTCGATCGCGAGCGCGACCTGCATGCTGCCGCCGGCGAGCGTGTCCCCCTCGCGGACAAGAGCCTTCGGGAGTTCGACCGTCGCGTCGGTCAGGGCAAGCGAAAGCCCCGAGGCGAACTGGAAGCGCGGCGCGTCCTTCGCCTGGTTCGGCTTCGTTGAGATCCGCTCGAGCGTGGTGGGCGGAACGGCGATGCGCAGGCCAGCGGCCGTCGCCGTGACCCGTTCGCCGCTCGCCCGCACCGTCACGCGTCCCTCGGTGATGTTCGGCGGGAAACTCGGCTCGAGCGTGACGACCTCTTCGGCGCCCGATCGGGCCATCGTGAGGGCGAGCGAACCGGCGTCGCCGGTCCAATTGCTCACCGTGCCGGGGGCAAGCCCGACGAGCCCTTCGACCCACGGCACCTGCACGCCCGCGATCCGCATCGAGCCGCTCGCTCCCGAGAGAAGCGAAGGGGGATCGGTCGCGGCGGGCTTCGCCCACGCGAGATCGAAGGTCACCGCCTCGATGCGCTCGCCCGAGGCAGCGCCGCTCGCGGCGAAACTGCCCTTCGCGGTCGCCTTCGTCGCGCTGGGGTCGACCTCGACCGTCGTATCGAGTCCCTGCAGGGTCACCGGACCGGCGAGCCCCGGCGCGGAGGCGACGGCGAGCGAGGGAAGGGTGAGCTGCGCGGCGAGTCCGGCGGGCAGGCCACCGGCCGCGAGTTCATCGAAACGGAAGCTCGTTGGCCGAGCGAGAGCGAGGGTGAAGGGCGCATCGGCTGCGAGCGTCACCGGCTGCTCGCTTGAGCCCTGCAACTCAAGGACGAGCGCCCGGGCGATCGTGCCGCTGAGTTCCAGTCGATCGATCGATGCCTGCTCCTTCTCGACGCCGGCGATGACATTGCCGCGCATCGGCTCGCCGCCAAGGGCGAGCGTGACGCGCTGTCCGGGCTTGCCGGGCAGCGGCTCGTTCGCGAGATCGATCGAGAGGTCGCGGATGCCAGCCGACTCGATGAGCGTGCGCTGCTGCGGCACCCAGGCGATGAGGCTCGCGGCGCTCAGGCCCGTCAGCTTCGTCGTGCCGCGCGTGTTCACCGCGAAGGGATCGATCGCGCTCGGATCGCTCGGGAGCGAGCGGACCGTCTGACGCACGGCGACCGTCGCGGTATCGACGACGCCATCGAGCGCGAGAGCGATCTCGCCGGTGAGGTCTTCACTCTTCAGGAGAAGCGCAATGTCGCGCAGGGCAATATCGCGATTGACCTGAGCGACATAGAGCGCCGTCTCGCCCTCGACGCGGACTTCGGCGTCGATCGCGATGCCGCCAAGACCGAAGGCGCCGCCGGCCGGAATCGAGCAATCGAGATCGCGCACCGTCGGCCGCAGGCGCACCGGCTTCGAGAAGCTCTGTCCCGTCGTCGCGACGAGGAAGCCCGGCTCAAGCGGCAGATCCGCGGTGAGGGTCGCGTTCTCGACGCGCGTGAAGCCCGCGTCAACCGTCGCCCCGAGCGACAGGTTCGATGACGATGGCGCAGACGGCGGCTCCGTCGCACTGCCGAGCGCGAGGGCCGCGTTCACCTGCGCAGCGAAGCGCGACGCAGCATCGTCGCGGCCGAAGCGAAGGACCGTTGAGGGACCGGCGGCCGCGGCGATGTTCTTCGCTCGATCAAGCCAGACGACCGGCGTCTCGGGCTGCACCTCGACCCAACCGGTGAGACGCTCGAGCGCGGGGGCATCCTCACGACCGGAGGCCGCGAAGGCGAGCGAGCGGCCCCGCAGGGCGAGACGGACCGGCGCGCTGACCTCGGCCGAGGCGAGACGGGCGAGCGACGCGGGCGTCACATCGATCGTGCCATCGAAGGTTGCGTTGTTCACGGCGCCCGACTCGGGATCGACGACGGCGCTCGCGGCGAGCGTCGCCTTCGGTGCCTTGAGCTCGAGCGCGACCGGCGCGCCGCCACCCGGGATCTTTACGCTCAGACGCTCGACGACGGCGCCAAGGTCCTCGCTCAGGCGCACATTCGTCGAAGCGAGCCACGGCTCCAGGAGCGATGTCGGAAGGTTCGAGGCGTCGATCGTGCCGCGGACATTCGCGGGCTTGAAGGCGACGGCGCCGGCGCTGTTGACCAGCGCATCGACGGCAATGTCGGCGGCGAGCGTGCTCGCGGTGCCCTCGAGCGTGCCTTCGACCTTGGCGACGACGCGGGCGGACTGGGCGAGTCCGGGACTCGAGAGCGTGAGCTCGATCGCTCGGAACTCCGCCTCGCGATCGCCGGCCGGCACCCGAAGATTGGTCGCGTTCACCTTCGCATCGACGATGAGCTTCGCGAGATTGACCGGCTGGGCGACGCCCTTGGCGTCGATCGTGATGTCGATCGAACCCTTCAGGCCGCTGGTGTCGGTCGCGGAGTTGAGCTTCGCCGTCAGCGTGCCGGCGCCATTCGCCCCGCCACCGTCGAAGGTCGCAGCCCCCTTGAGCCCGTCGATCGCATACCGCTTCTGGCTTTCGAGATCCTTGATCGCGACGCTGAGCGTGTCGATCGTGATGGTCGCCTTGGGCGCGGCGCCACCAGATCCAGAACCAGATCCAGTTCCGCCACCGCCGCCGGAACCCGCCGATCCGTCGCCCGACTTGAACAGACTCTCGAGCCCGAGCGTGCCGTCGGCGCTCCGCGTCCCGACGATCGAACCGCTCACGACGAGGTCGAGTCCGTCCGCGCCGCCGGTGCCCCCCGAAAACACCAGGCCGAGCAGACCGCCGCGCAGCGTGAGCGTCACATCGACCGTGTTCGAGCCGTCCTTGTCGCGGAAGCTGAGTCCCTCGACGCGCTGATCGCTCAGCCAGCCGAGCTTGACCGCCGCGAGATCCACCTCGCCGTTCACCGAGCCGGCGATCGCGTCGCGGGCGATGCCGCGCACGAGGCCCATCGAGAGGATGGTCGGCAGCAGGGCGATCAGGATCGCGATGAAGAGCACGATGGCGATCGTGGCCTTGAGCAGGATGCGACGCTTCTTCTTGGGGGTGGAGTCGGTCATATGGAAAGGTGGGGCGGAAGGCGGATCGGGAGTTCTATCGAATTCAGGCTGCCTCTGCGGATCATGCGCCTCGGCAGGCCGAGCGATCGGAGCGGTTCTTCCTCACAACCGAGCTGGAGAGCAGAGCCGTGGTCGCCGCGATCAGTCGACGGTCGCCGGGGAGCGCTTGCGGGCGGCGGTGGCCGCGGCGGGCGTCACATTGCGAAGCATGCGGTCGAGGGCGAGCTTCGCGAGTCGCTTGCACTCCGGATGGACCGCGACGCGATTCACGACGCGGCCTGCGGCCAGATGATCAAGCACCCAGAGCAGGTGTTGCTGGTCGATCCGATACATCGTCGTGCACAGGCACTGGCAGTCGCTGAGGATGCGGACATCGACGCCGCGCTCGGCGGCAGCGCGGGCGAGTCGGTTGACGAGGTGAATCTCGGTGCCGACCGCCCAGCGCGAGCCGGGCTTGGCCGCGTCGATCGTCTGAATGATCATTTCGGTCGAGCCGCGCATGTCGGAGCGGTCAACCACCTGCTGCGAACACTCCGGATGGACGAGCACCGTCCGCCCATCAGCCTTCGCGACATCGACATGCTCGGGGCGGAAGAGCTTGTGCACGCTGCAGTGGCCGGCCCAGAGGAGCGCCCGCGCCGAGCGCACGACCTCGCGATCGAGTCCGCCAAGATCCTTCTTCGGATCCCAGAGCGCCGTCTCGGCCTTGCGCTTCGGCGTCGCGTCGAACTCGGTGACGAAGCCCTTCGCCTTCGCGGTGTTCCGGCCGAGATGCTGGTCGGGCAGGAAGAGAATCTGGACGGCGGCTCCCTTCGCAAGCGGCTCGTCGCCGCCGCGCATCGCCCAATCGAAGACGAGGTGGGCGTTGCTCGAGGTGCAGCAGGCGCCGCCATGCTCGCCGACGAAGGCCTTGATGGCCGCGCTCGAGTTCACATAGGTGATCGGAATGACGCGCACCGCGCCATCGCGGGCCGCCGCGCCGTGGGCCTCGTGGATCTCCTTCCACGCCTGCACGGTGTCCTCGTACGCGGCCATGTCGGCCATCGAGCAGCCGGCGGAGAGATCCGGCAGGATCACCTCGACGCTCTCGTCGGTGAGGATGTCGGCCGTCTCGGCCATGAAGTGGACGCCACAGAAGACGATCCACTTCGATCCGCGCTTGACGGCCTCCTCCGCTGCCATCTGCGAAAGCTTGAGGCTGTCGCCGACGAGATCGGCGTGCCGCACGACCTCATCCTGCTGATAGTGATGGCCGAGGATCAGGAGCTTCGGACCGAGTTCGCGACGCCGCGCGGTGATCGCCGCGCCGAGCTCCTCCTCGGACATGCGAAGATATTTGTCGGGAAGCTCGGGTTGCCACAGCATGGAGAGGACCTCCGCGGGGGAGCGATTCCTCTCCCGCGAGACCGCCCATGGTAGCCCGATTCAGGAGCCTGCTGCGGGTGACACAACAGCGCCAGCGGCATCTGGAGAGGACGCGCCCCTACGACGATTCCCCGCGGTGCGTTCGTTCAGGCGGCTTCGCGGTCGAAAACGACGGCGACGACCATCTGGCCCTCTTCGTTGGTCGTTCGAACGACCGTTCCCTCGATCAGGTCGCAGCTCCGGACGACGATCGGCCCGGCCGCGGCCGGGAGTCCGACGCGGACCCGCTCGCCTTCGCGAAAGGGCGCTCCGCCGCGAAGGGCGAGCATCGCCCCGTCGCTCGAGAGGTTCCGGGTCACGCCGGGAAGAAAACGCAGGGCTCGGGGGTGCCAGACCTTGCAGGGCAGCTCGACGCCCACGCGCGAGGCCGTTCGACGATCATCCATGACGCGCTCCTTCGGGATGCGCTCCGAGAGCGTCCGACCCGGGGGCGGCACGACACCGCCCGACGGGGGACTTCTCCGCTATCGGACGGCCGTTCGGTTGGGTTTGGTCGGTCTGCGCGATTTGTCGGAGATGGCGACCGCCGTCCGTTCACCGCCGCGGGCTGTGGGGCCGCCGGAAGGCCCAACCGGCCAGGGTGAAGCCAAGACCGGCCACGCCGACGAGCCCGGCGGGAAACCAGTTCCGGAAGGGCGTATCCACCGCAGCGAGCGAAGGATTCTGCGGGTGATAGCGGATCGGGACGGTCGAGCCGATCGGGTAGGGACTCGAGGTCGTGACCCAGCTCACGAAGCTCCACGGGTTGCCGTTGGCGTCGACGAAGTCGATCTTCTCCGCCTTGTTGCGCCCGCGGCCTGAACCGGGACGAGCGCCGGCGTTGGACGGTCGTCGCGACTCGTATCCGACGCAGGTGCCCGTCGTCGGGACGGTGGTCGTGATCCACTCCCGGGTCTGCATCGCCAGATACACCGCCGCGCCTTGGGCGATGACGCCGATCCCGAGGATGACCGTTCCGACGAACCGGGAGATGTCCATGAACGCGAACTATACGCATCGCGAACCGGCGCACCGTCCGGCGTCGGCCATCCCGCTATCGTTCGGCCCCATGGGCCCCTCCGTCCTCGCTCTCGCGCCTGCCAAGGTGAATCTCGCCCTCTCGGTCGGACCGCCGGGCGTCGATCGCATGCATCCGATCGCGTCATGGATGGTCACCGTCGACCTGCACGACGAACTCCTCCTGACGCGGCTTCCCGACGAGAGCCTCTCGCGGTACGCGATCCTCTGGCATGAGGAGGCGAAGCGGCGCAGCGACATCGACTGGTCGATCACCAAGGATCTCGCGGTGCGCGCCCATCTCGCCCTCGAGGAGCATGTCGGCCGGCCGCTTCCGCTGCAGCTCAAGATGCAGAAGCGCATTCCCGTCGGCGGCGGACTCGGCGGAGGCAGCTCGGACGCGGCCGCGATGCTGCACGGCGTCAATACGCTGTACGCACTCGGTCTCGACGACGAGGAGCTCGCCTCGATCGCGGCGAGCCTCGGCTCGGATGTCGCGTTTCTCGTGCACGGCGGCAGCGCGATCGTCGAGGGCCTCGGCGAGCGCGTCGAGCGACACGAGGAAGTCCCCGATCTTCACGCGGTCCTCGCCTTCCCGAGCGTCGCCTGCCCGACCGGCGCGGTGTACGGCGCGTTCGACCGCACCGCCGACCGCGCTCGCGTCGACGCCGCCCGGGTGCGTGCCCTCGCCCGCTCGCGGCCCGCACCGCACGACTGCTTCAACGACCTCGCCGGACCGGCGTGCGCGATCGCCCCGTCGCTGCGCGACGATCTTGACGAACTCAGCGCCCTCGCCGAGCGGCCCGCCCATGTCTCCGGCTCGGGCTCGACGATCTTCGTCCTCTGCGACGACCCGCTGCATGCAGCGGCGCTCGCCGAGGCCAGTACCAGCAGGCTCGGCCTCCCGGCCGTCGCCGTCCGGTCGACAGCCAGACCGCCGGTGACCGCGCACGAGCGCCGTTCCTGACAGCCCGCGACCACCGACCGAACCCGACCCAGGACTCCCCTTCGATGACCAGCAGCACCCTTCCCTTCGGCTCCGTCAGCGCGTCGTCGCGCCCCTTCGTCCCGGCGACCATCGACGCGACGCGCTGGGAGGAACTCGAGCCCCTCTACCGGGCGCTCCTGACGCGACCGCTCAAGTGCCACAACTGTCTCGAGAACCTGATGCTCGATCGAAGCGAGCTCGATGCGGCGGCGGGCGAGGCAGAGGCGAACCTGTATATCAATATGACGCGCCGGACCGACAGCGAGGAGGCCCAGGCCGCCTTCACGCGCTTCGTCGAGGAGGTCGAACCGAAGCTGCGTCTTGCGGCGTCGGAACTTGATCGGCGGATCGTCTCGAGTCCGTTCGCGGAGGATCTTGACCAGCATCGCTACGGCGTCCTGCTGCGGCGCCTTCGCGTCGATGTCGAGCTCTTCCGCGAGGAGAATGTCGCCCTCTTCACCGAGACGACGAAGCTCGATCAGGAGTACTCGCGGATCAACGGGGCGATGACCGTCGAGTTCGACGGGCGCACGCAGACCATGCCCCAGATGGCCCGCTATCTCGAGGAGCCCGACCGCGGGCTGCGCGAGCGCGCGTGGCGGGCCGTCAACGAGCGGCGACTGGCCGACGCGGATCGCATCGACGCGATCTACGACGAGCTCATCCGCATCCGCCATCAGATCGCCCGCAACGCCGGCTTCGAGAACTTCCGCGACTACCAGCACCGGCGGCTCCACCGCTTCGACTACACCCCCGCCGACTGCGCGACCTTCCACGCCTCGGTCGAGGCCTCCTGCGTGCCGGCGATGCGGGAGCTCCACCGCGAGCGGGCCGCAGCGATGGGACTTCCGACGCTGCGCCCGTGGGATCTCGCGGTGGATCCGAAGGGACGGCCGCCGCTGCGTCCCTTCGCGACGGCGGAGCAGCTCGTCGAGCGGTCGAGCGCGATCTTCCACCGGATGGATCCGCAGCTCGGAAAGCTCTTCGACACGCTGCGACACGGCGACTGTCTCGACCTCGAGAGCCGCACGGGCAAGGCTCCCGGCGGATATCAATATCAGCGGCAGCGATCGCGGCAGCCATTTATCTTCATGAATGCGGCCGGGCTGCATCGCGACGTGATCACGATGGTCCACGAGGCCGGTCACGCCTTCCACTCGCTCCTCTCGAAGGACGATCCGATCGTCGACTACCGGTCGAGCCCGATCGAGTTCGCGGAGGTCGCGAGCACCTCGATGGAGCTGCTCACGATGCCCTATCTCGATGCCTTCTACGGCATCGACGACGCGAACCGAGCGCGGCGCGAACGGCTCGAGAAGTTCCCGACGATCATGCCCTGGACCGCCCAGATCGACGCCTTCCAGCACTGGGCCTACACCCATCCGACGCACACCCGGGCGGAGCGGGCGGCGGCGTGGAACGACCTCAACCGGCGCTTCGGCCCGGCGGTGGACTGGAGCGGACTCGAGCACATCGCCGAGCGCTCCTGGCACCGGCAACTGCATCTCTTCGGGATCCCCTTCTACTACATCGAATACGGCATCGCCGAGGTCGGCGCCATGCAGGTGTGGATGCGGTCCCGCACCTCGGAACGGGATGCGATCGACGGCTACCGACGCGGGCTCGCGCTCGGCGGAACCCGTCCGCTGCCGGAGCTCTTCGAGGCCGCCGGCTGCCGCTTCGATTTCGGACCTTCCGTCATTGGTTCGCTCATGCGCGAGACGACGGCTGCCCTGGCCGCGCTCCCCGCGTGACCCTGCCCGAACCGATAACGGCTCGCGGTCCGATCGAAGGTCCTCGAAATCCATCCCATTGCGGTCAAATCGCTTGGCGCGCACGAAAGATCGTGCCCGTCACTGCCCTTGCCGCGATTTCGGCGCAGTATTCGGCCATCCCCCCTCTTGCGGGGGCGGATGGGAACAAGGGAAACACCGCAGGCGGAGCTTCGGCACCGCCTGCGTTTTTCACTTTTGCCCCTATCTTTCCCCGCTTCACGCTCCGCCTCACATGAACGCCCCCGATCCCTCCCCGTCGCCGGCCGACCTGCACATGTCTCCCGAGGCGTTCCGGCGCGCGGGGCACGCGATGATCGACTGGATCGCGGACTACCTCGGCGGCGTCGAGTCGCGGCCGGTGCTGAGCCGAGCGGCGCCGGGTTCCGTTCGGGCGCTCCTGCCTCCGGAGCCGCCGGCCCGCGGCGAGCCCTTCGAGGCGTGGATGGCGGACATCGAGCGCGTGGTCATGCCGGGCATCACCCACTGGCAGAGCCCGAACTTCTTCGCCTACTTCCCGGCGAACGCGAGCGAGCCGTCGATCCTCGGCGAACTGCTCTCGGCGGGCCTCGGCGTGCAGGGCATGCTCTGGGCGACGAGCCCGGCCTGCACGGAGGTCGAGACGCATGTCCTCGACTGGCTGGTCGGGATGCTGGGGCTGCCCGACGCGTTCCTCTCGACCGGCGAGGGCGGCGGGGTCCTGCAGGACACCGCGTCCAGCTCGACGCTCTGTGCGCTCCTCGCCGCCCGCGAGCGGGCGACCGACTTTCGGACGAACGCCCACGGCGTCGGCGCCGCGAACGAAGCGCTCGTCGCGTACACGAGCGTCCACATGCACTCCTCGCTCGCGAAGGCGATGCGGATCGCCGGCCTCGGCGAGTCGGCGCTTCGCCTGATCGAGGCGGACGCGCGGCACGCGATGCGCGTCGACCGACTTGAAGAGGCGATCCGCGCCGACCGCGCCGCGGGACGCCGCCCCTTCTTCGTCTGCGCGACGGTGGGGACGACCTCCAGCACGGCGATCGATCCGGTCCGCGCGATCGGCGAACGCTGTCGCGAGCATGGCCTCTGGCTTCATGTGGACGCGGCGATGTGCGGCACGGCGGCGCTCGCCCCGGAGTTCCGCTGGATCCACGAGGGCGTCGAGCTTGCGGACAGCTATTGTTTCAATCCGCACAAGTGGATGTTCACGAATTTCGACTGCGATGTCCTCTGGGTGCGGAATCGCGCGGCGCTGATCAGCACGCTGACGGTCCTCCCGGAGTACCTGAAGAACAAGGCCACCGAGAGCGGCGCGGTCTTTGACTATCGCGACTGGCACATCCCGCTCGGACGGCGCTTCCGGGCGCTCAAGCTCTGGTTCGTCATCCGCCACTACGGCGTCGAGGGGCTGCGGTCGCTCGTGCGCCATCATGTCCGCCTGGCCGAGCGCTTCGAGTCGCTCGTGCGAAGCGACGACCGCTTCGAGGTCTGCGCCCCGCGGCCGCTCAACCTCGTCTGCTTCCGGCTGAAGGGCGACGACGCCGCCAACGAGTCGCTCCTCGAGCGGGTCAACGCGAGCGGGCGAGCGTATCTGTCGCATACGAAGCTCGACGGCCGCTACACCCTTCGCATGTCGATCGGCCAGACGCGCGTCGAGGCGCGGCATGTCGACGCGGCGTGGGCGCTCATTGCGTCGAGCGCGCGGTGAGGAGAACGACCTCGGGCGGACAGTTGACCCGCAGCGGAAACCAGGCGCCGAGGCCGACGGTGACGAAGAGCGTGGCGTCGTCGCGCCGGTAGAGTCCGGCGCGGAGGCGCTTGCGGAAGGAGATCTCCTCGCTGCGGCGGCGCAGGCTCACCTGCCCGCCGTGGGTGTGACCGGCGAGCGTGAGCGGGATGCCGAGCCGCGCTGCGGCGACGAACGCCTTCGGATTGTGGGCAAGGAGGAGATCGATCCCAGCGCCGTCGCGCCACGCCGTGCCGACGCGCGTGGAGCACTCGCGAATCGAGCGTCCCCAGTCGATGCCGCCGAGGCGAAGCCCGCCGTCGAGGGTGACGGTCTGGTCGCTCAGCGTGCGCACGCCCTTCGAGCGGGCGATGCGCCCGAGCCGCGGGCCGTCGTCGAGATGATCATGATTGCCGAGGACGAGCCACGCCCCGAGTCCGGCCCGCGCGTCGGCCATCGCCTCGAAGACCGGTCCGATGCCGCAGTCGACATCGAGATCGACGACATCGCCGGTGCAGGCCAGCAGGTCCGGCTTCAGCCGGCGAATGCCCTCGATGACCTCGACGGCGCGCCCCGCGGTCATGAGGTGTCCGACATGCAGGTCGCTGACATGGGCGATGCGCAGGCCGTCGAGCTCGCGCGGCCAGCGCGGCAGCGCGAGTTCGATCTCGCGCACCTCGACCGACTGCGAGCGGTGGCGATTGCTCAGCGAACCGCGGGTGATGCGGTCGGCGGCGATCGTCAGGAGCATGTGACGGACCTTCGCCCGACTGAACTTCCCGAGGAGGCCGCGACGCGGACGCGGCTCGCCGCGCTCCTCATCCGACTCGCTCGGGCGGCCGTCGTCGTTGGTGCCCTCGTCGTGCATGTCCTGTCAGAAGCGGAGGGTGAGCCCGGCGAAGAGACCGTATGCGCCGAGATCGAGATCGCTCGAGCCGGCCTCGCCGTCGAACTCCGCGCGGTTCAGGCGATAGCCGAAGCGGGCACCGATGTTGTCGTGAAAGTAGAGCCGAACGCCGGCGTCGAGCTCGAAGCCGAGCCCGGTGCTCGAGGCGTCGCCCGCGATTCCGAAGACGCCGCCCGCGCTGAGCGCGGCCTCGATGACGATCGCCTTGAGGAACGAGAAGTCCGCGCCGGGCCGCAGCCAGAGCTGGAGTTCCGCACCGCCGCGGAGGGCGAGCCATCCGCCGTCGACGCCGTCGCGCGTCGCCTGGGTGATGTTGATGTCGTTCAGCTCGATGTCGTGATAGGTGAGGCCGATCGTCGGGCTGATGCGGAGATCGGCGAGGTACGCGCCATCGGAGTTCACATTGCCGCCGTAGAGGTCATACCCCGCTTCACCCCACGCGCCGCCCGTCCACGGCCAAACCTGATCGCCGAAGGGAGTGAAGAACGCGTAGCCGAGATCGACCGACGCCCCCCACCAGCGGAAGTCGCTCGTGAGGAGATCCGCCCCGTCCGCGTAGTCGCCGTCGGTCTCGAAGCTGATGCCGCCGACCTCGGCGAAACCGCGCTCCCACTGGAATCGGAGGCTTCCCGCAAAGGCGACCTCGCTGTCGCGGAGGTCGAGATCGCGGACATCGCGCTCGACGCCGGCGGCGCTCGTCACATCACCGACGAGGCGGGCGAACCAGGCGTCGGCGTTGGCCTCGATGGCGAAGGTGGGGCCGGTCCGCGGCGCGGAGACGGGCTGGGACTCCTGGGCCATCGCGTTGCCGCCAAGGGCGATGCAGGCGAACGCGCCGGCACACGCGAGCGGGCCGGACGCACGGGGGCGAAGCGGGTCGAGGGAAGGCATGGCCGGAAGCGTACTCCAACCGCTGTCGCCGTTCCGCGATTCCGCCGATACTGAACCCCATGAACAATGAGCGAACGAGATCGACACCGGCAGCGCGAGCCGACGCGGCGGGAGCCTCCCAGCCGCGTCCCGTCTCCCCGCCGCCACCGCGTCCGGCGCCGCCCGTGCGCCCGGCCGACGCGATCGATCTCGGCCGCGGCGCGTGGGCGGCGAAGAGCGCCGTCGTCTTCACCTTCAGCCGCTCAAGCGGCCCGGGCGGACAGAATGTCAACAAGGTGAACACGCGAGCCGACCTGCACCTCGCGGTCGATGCGATCCGGAATCTCTCGCCCATCGGTCGCGACCGACTCCTCCAGATGGCCGGCAGCCACCTCGTGCGCGGCGAGGGCGGCAGCGGCTCGCTGCACTTCACCGCCGACGAGTTCCGCTCGCAGTTCGAGAACCGCGAGGCATGCATCGAGCGGCTTCGGACGCTGATCACCTCGGCCGCAACGATTCCGAAGAAGCGAAAGAAAACGAAGCCAACCCGCGGCTCGCAGATGCGCCGCATCGAGGGCAAGAAAAAGGAAGGCGAAAAGAAGCGCCGCCGCACGGAGCGGTTCGACTGACGACCGTCGAGGACAGACGACCCCAACAGCCTGCATGATTCCGCCAGAGAACCACAGAGGCACAGAGGGCACAGAGGGTGCACAGAGAATGCAACTGAGGACGGGCATCAGAGAGCATTGCAGCTCAGAGAGCGGCTCTCGCTGCTGAAGAACCCTGTCATTCCGCGCGCCTCGTGGGGCCCTGCCTCGATCTCGGATCGAGTCGGTTCTCACAGCGTATTCGCGAAGAACCCTTCTCTTCGCCTTCTCTGTGCTACCTCTGTGTCCTCTGTGCCTCTGTGGTTCTCTGGGTGATTCGTGTGGAATCCTGGTGCTCTGCCCCCGCCGTGCGTCAGACGCCGACGAGTTGGACTTCGCCGGTGCCCTTCACGATCTCGCCGATCCGGAACGCCCGCTCGCCGGACTTCGTGAGCTTCTCGATCACGCTGTCGGCGAAGGCCGGACGGACGATGACCGTGTAGCCGATGCCCATGTTGAAGACGCGGTACATCTCCTGCGTCGCGACATTGCCGTGCTTCTGCAGGAACCTGAAGATCGCGTGCGGCGTCCAGCTCGTCGTGTCGATCGAGGCGTCGCAGTCGTCGGGCAGCGCCCGACAGACATTGCCCGGCAGTCCGCCGCCGGTGATGTGGGCCATGCCCGAGACGACCTTCTTGGTCTTGTAGGAGGCGAGCAGCTTCACGATCGGCTTCGCATAGATCCTGGTCGGCTCGAGCAGGATGTCGACGAGGCGGCGGTCGGGCTGGCCCTTCACCTGCAGCTCGGGATAGATTTTCTTGTAGTCAAGCTTGGCGTGTTCGATGACCTTGCGGACGAGCGTGTAGCCGTTCGAGTGCACGCCGCTCGAGGCGACGCCGATGATCGCGTCACCCTTCCGCACGCGGAGCGGATCCATCGCCCGATCGAGCTCGACGACGCCGACGGCGAAGCCCGCGATGTCGAAGTCGCCGGGGGCGTAGATGTCGGGCATCTCGGCGCATTCGCCGCCGATGAGCGCGCACCCGGCGATCTCGCAGCCCTTCGCGACGCCGGCGATCATCGCCGTCGTGTCGGCCGGATCGAGCTTCGAGAGGCCGAGGTAGTCGAGGAAGAAGAGCGGCTCGGCTCCCTGCACGATGAGGTCATTCACGTTCATCGCGACGCAGTCGATGCCGACCGTGTCGAAGATCTTGAAGTCGGCGGCGATCTTCACCTTCGTGCCGACGCCGTCGGTGCACGCGACGAGCACCGGGTCCTTGTAGTTCTTCTTGAAGAGCTTCTCGTTGAAGTCGAGCCGGAACATGCCGGCGAAGGCCCCGTGCTTGCCGATCACCCGCGGCCCGTAGGTCCGCCGCAGGATCGGCTTGATCCGGTCGACGACCTCGTCCCCGGCGTCGATGTCGACGCCCGCCTGGGCGTAGGTCAGGGACTTCTTCTCCTTCTTCGCGGTCTTCGTGGCCATAAGGGGGCGATTGTATGGGTGAACGGAGCCCGTGTTTCCCGTATGCTTCCCCCTCTATGGCCATTCTCGTCGACGGAAACACTCGGGTCATCTGCCAGGGCATCACCGGCTCCGCAGGTGCCTTCCACACCAAGGGTTGCCTTGACTACGGCACGCGCATGGTGGGCGGCGTCACGCCCGGCAAGGGCGGACAGAAGGACCCCAACGGGTTGCCGATCTTCGACACGGTCGCCCAGGCCGTCGCAGAGACGGGTGCGTCCGCGACGATGATTTTCGTGCCGCCGCCCTTCGCGGCCGACTCGATCCTGGAGGCCGCCGCCGCCGGCATCCGCGTGATCTGCGCGATCACCGAGGGCATCCCCGTCCAGGACATGGTGCGGACGAAGGCCGCCCTCCGCGACTTCCCGAACTCGACGCTCATCGGGCCGAACTGCCCGGGCGTCATCACCCCGGGCTGGCGGGTGAGCGGCCAGGGCTCCACCGCGAAGTTCGAGGGCGGCTGCAAGATCGGCATCATGCCGGGGTACATCCACACCCACAAGAAGGACGCGGCGACGCGGAAGGCGGTCGGCATCATCAGCCGCTCCGGCACGCTGACCTACGAGGCGGTGTGGCAGACGAGCCAGCTCGGCATCGGCCAGACCACCTGCGTCGGCATCGGCGGCGATCCGGTCAAGGGCATCAACTTCATCGAGGCGCTTGAGCTCTTCGCGAAGGATCCGGAGACCGACGGTGTCGTCATGATCGGCGAGATCGGCGGCACCGACGAGACCCTTGCCGGCGAGTGGATCAAGGCCAACATGAAGAAGCCGGTCGTCGGCTTCATCGCCGGCCGAACCGCTCCGCCCGGCAAGCGAATGGGACACGCCGGGGCGATCATCGGCGGCGCCGATGACACCGCTCAGGCCAAGATGGAATCGCTTCGCCGTTCGGGCATCATGGTGTCGGAGAGCCCCGCGGATCTCGGCCGAACGATGGCGAAGGCCCTGCAGGTCGAGCCCGCGATGGCCGGCTCGCGCTGACGGACGCGCGGGCCAACGCATCCGAACGGGGCACTCTCTGGAGACCGACGGTTCCGCACTGGTGTTCGGTACGGGAGCGACTGTCGCTGCGATGGAGGTGTTCGCGTGAACGGTTCGATCGAGTGGATTGGTGTCCCGTGCGGCGTGCGACGAGAATCGATCGGCCTGGTCCGCTCGGGTCTTCTGCTCGGATTGCTGCTCGCGGTCTGCGGCGCGGGCGTCGCCCGCGGCCAGGCGTCCACCGCTCCGGCCACGCCGCCGCCGGCTGTGGCATCGACGCCCCCAGCGCCTGAGGCTCGACCGGAGCATCCGCTCCTCCGCTCGATCGTGTTCGTCGGAGCGAGTGCGACGGCGGGCTTCGGCGTCGTGCTTCCCGATCCGGACAAGAAGGAGCGGTCCGTCACGCTACCGCTCGCGGCATCCTTCGCCGGCGCGGTGAACGAAGTCCACGCGGACGCGGCCCTGCGGACCTTCGGCTCCGGACTCTTCTTCCTCAGCCCGGTCGTCACGGGCGGGGCGCAGGTCGATCGGGCGCTCGAGTTGAAGCCGACGCTCGTGGTCGCCGTCGATTTCCTCTTCTGGTACGGCTACGGAAGCGACAACGGCAAGGGCGGGCGCGTCGAGCGCGAGGCCGAGCGCCTGGAGAAGCTGGAACTCGGATTCCGCCAGCTCGAGCGCTTCGGCACCGAGATTCCGATCGTCGTCGGCGACTTCCCGAACATGGAACGGGCGGTCGGCAAGATGATCTCCCGCGATCAGATGCCCGAGCAGGAGACGCTTGCGCAGCTCAACGAGCGTTTCCATGCGTGGGCGAAGGGACGGCCGAACATCATCGTTTTCCCGCTCGCGGAACTCGTTGAAGCGCTCAAGAGCGAGGAGGTCGTCGAGATCGCCGGACAGCGATTCGATAAGACCAAGGGGCGGCTCATCCAGTCCGATGATCTCCATCCGACCGCGCGTGGCTCGATCGCCCTCGGCCTTCGGATCGCGGAGGCGCTCAACGCGTGGATGCAGGCGTCGCCCGCCGACGAGAGTCCTTTCACGCTCTCCGCCGACGAGCTGAGCGCGACGCGACGGGCCCACGCAGCGGCCCAGGCGATTCTCGCCCGACGCGCGGGAACGCAGCCGGTTCGCCCGACGGGCGGCGGCGCGGCGAACCCAGCCGACGCGCCGCAGGCGACCCCGCCTGGTTCACGCTGACCGCAGGACTCTGCACGACGCAGATTCAACACAGCTTTCTGCACTCTTCCGCCAGAGAACCACAGAGGCACAGAGGGCACAGAGGGCACAGAGGGTGCACAGAGAAGGCAATGGAAGGAAGGAACTCGTCGCACAAAGTCGTCGACCCGGGATGGAATTGAGTTGGGTCGAGTCTTTGCCCTTGCCCGACGATTGCGCTCCGCGAGTCCCTCTGGCACTGGCCGTCTCGATCAACGCGCGCAACCGGTCTCCTGTTTTGCCTTCTCTGTGCTACCTCTGTGCCCTCTGTGCCTCTGTGGTTCTCTGGCGCTGACCGCTCAGCGTCGGAGGAGCTTCGAGAGCTTCGCCTTGACGCCCTCGTTGGCGGTTCGCTCGATCTCCTCGGTGACGATGCGGTCGCTTTCGGCGCGGCCCTTTGCCTTGTCGATCGCGGGGAGCAGCATCGCGAGATCGACGCTCGTGTCCTGACCGCGGAGATGGCGCTGGAGGAAGGTGAGTCGCGGGGCGTCGAGCGACATGACGCGCGGCCCGGCGAGATGCCAGAGCATGTCCCACGCGTCCTCCGCCTGACGGCCAACGGGCGCTGCGGCGCGACCGTCGGATCCCGCCGGGAACGCGATGCGGAAGGCGGCGACGAACTCATCGAACTTCCGCTCGCGGAAGAGCGCCGGGAGCGCATCCGCGGAGAAGCCGGAATCGATGGCGCTCGGAGCGCTGCCCGGCGCCCACGCAGGCTTCGCGAGATCCCAGAGCCCGACGGCGATGTCGTCGGCTCCGAGGATTCGCAGCGCTCGCATGGCGGCCGCGAAATCGGCCCGCTTCGCGTTCGCGTCGGTCGCGTCCTTCGCGCGGGCCAGGCGATCGCGGACGCTCGCCCGGAGATCCTCGCCGTTCAGCTCGGGCAGCGCGGCCTTGGGCACGGTGCGCTTCGACGGCACGATGCAGAGCATGAGCGGGTCGCCGATGGCGGTGAGACGCCAAGGCTTGTCGAGCTCGCCCTCAAGCATGCGACTGCTGATGAGGAACGGCCCGAGTCCGCCGACGCGCTGGGCGAGTGCGAGCGGCGTGAGGAACGCGCCGAGGAATGGCTCCTGCACCGAGCCGTAGTAGGCGTAGACGCCGCGATCGAGAAGCCGGCCGCCGACGGTGTAGAGATCCGCGGGGCGGGTGAGCGACCAGGAGTGGATGAGGTGCAGGGCTGCGGGACGGCTGAGGAACGGGACATCGTGGATCTCGCCGCGATCGTTGCCGTGAAGGCTGAACCATCCGGGGTCGCCCGATGAGTTCATGACGAGGACATCGGCGTCGAAGCCGCCCATGAGCATCTTCCGCCAGTTGGCGAGCGACATCTGGGGACCGCTCGTGACCTTGGTCTTGAAGCCGCCGGCGCCGAGGAGCTTCGCAGCCTCGTCGGGGGCATAGGTCGACCACGGCGCGCCGCTCGCGTAGCCGGAGAGGAACCACCAGGACTCGCGCTCGAGGAAGAGGGAGCACATCGCCATGTACGCGGAGCGCTCGCTCGAACCGACAATCCAGCCGGCGACGGCGTAGCGAGCGCCCTGCGGATCGCGGCAGAGCAGATCGATGGTCGAAAGCGGATCGGCGTGCGAGACGCCGGAGCTTTCGGGCCATGGGATGCGCGTCGTCGCAGGGAGATTCGGACGGACCTTCGCGCCGACCTCGCGACAGAGTGCGACGGCGTCGATCGCGTCGCCGAGGGCGCGGAACGGCAAGCCGGTCGTGGCGATCGCCTCGGCGATGGCCTGGTCGAGACGGGTGAAGTCGTGGGCTTCCAGCGTCTCGTTCGGAGACCCGAAGTCGCCATCGACGAAGAGAAGCGGCAGGCCCCGACCGGCGGCGAGGGCGACGGCGGCGGGCCACGCCGGATCGTCCATCGAACCGATCGCCACGCCGGGCGGCACGAGCTTCGACTGCTGGAGCGCGGCGAGCGACCCCATGGCAGGATCGCCGTTCCAAGCCCGGGCGACGACGGCGTGGGCGAGCGACTCGCGTTCCGCCTTCGGACCGGGCATCGGACCGACCGACGCGCGGCGGATGACGCGCTCGGGCTGGAACGCGCGGATGAAGAGCGGCGCGAAGCGATCATCCTCGAAGAGGACCGGCCATCGCGCCTCGCGCGTCCAGCGGCTCATCTCATCGAGCCAGGTCGCGGCGTCCGGAACGAGCGTCACCTGTCTGGCAACGGGCAGCGCGACCTCCGTCTGGGCGACGCGCAGACCGAGCAGAACGGGCCACGGGGCGTTGGCATCCGGATTGGGCGGCGTGGCAGCGGCTTGCGCGGGCGAAGCGGAAGACGCTGCGCGTTCGAGCGGCGCGCTGACGGCGGCGACAGGGAGCGCGAGGGCGAGTGTCGCGCCGAGTAGCCTCATGACGATCGAGCGACGAGGCCCCTGAGCGAACGCCGCGGGTTGGCACGCCCGAGAGACTCCCGATCGGATGGCCTCCCGAGCGTGATGCCGCCGATGCGCTGGAATGGCGAGGCTGTCTGTGGCCATGCTCGGAGCGTATCGCGGACCGCGCCGCGTTCGACGCGCACGCACCGAGATTCGCCCGACGCGACATGCCGCTCGCACGCCCGGCTCGCCGACGAACACGCCCATCGGCACCGGCAACCGCCAACCGGCCGCGTCATGGCCGCGGGGGAGGGCGTATCGTCAGCGCCGTGCGGCCCCCGAATGACGAGCCCTTCCGGACGACCCGTCCGACCGATCCCGAGCACATGGACGCCCCCGATGTGCCGGAGGCGGAGATCTCTCGGTCGTTCCGGTTCATCCGGCGGGTGAATCGCTGGCTCGGCGGAACGGCGGCGTGTCTCCGCGTACTCCAGCAGGAGGCCAGAGCGTGGCCACGCGGCCAGACCATCCGCTGGATCGACCTGGGGACCGGCGTCGCGGACATCCCGCTCGCCGTCGATCGGTGGGCCACACGCCATGGGTACGCGGTCGCCTGCGTTGCCGTCGACAACCACGCGGCGTGTCTGCGACTCGCTCGCGAGGCGGTCGGATCGCATCCGAGGATTCGTGTGGTGGAAGGCGACGCCCTTGCGTTTCGCTTCGACGCTCGGCCCGCCGAGCGCGGCAACCGCTCGGGAGAGTCGGTGACCGGCGATCAGACTTCGACCGCGCCCAGCGAGGAGGACTCCCCCGCCATCGATCCTCCGTTCGACTATGCCCACGCTGGCATGTTCCTCCATCACCTTCGCGACCAGGAGGTCGTGCGGACGCTTCGAACGATGGGGCAGCTCGCGCGACGGCGGATCATCTGGAACGATCTTCTTCGGGCGCCGTGGAGCGAGACCGCGGTTCGCATCGCGACGCTTGGTCAACCGGAGATTGTCCGCTACGACGCCCTCCTGTCGGTGCGCAAGGGATTCACGCCGAGCGAGGCTCGCGCCGCAGCGGAAGCCGCGGGACTTCAAGAGATCGTCGTGCGGACGAGTCCACTCGTCGGCCGCTTCGTTCTCACGGCCCGCGGCATGGCGTGAGAGCGCGAGCAGGCTCGATGACGCTCGCTACCGGAGCAGCGTCAGCAGATTGGCGACGAACGGCGCCGCGGCAACGACCGTCGCCGCTCCGACGACGCCGATCGGCATGAGCCTCCATCGCCGTTCGGTCCACAACACCGCGGCGAGCGCCCAGGGCGCGGCGAGCAACGAGACTTCGAGCATGAGGAAGTACCACGGTATCCCGGCGAGCCGTCCATCCCAGAGCTGATCCTGGTGCGTGACATAGACGACGGAGCGCTGCACACCGACCGCCGCGGAAAGCGACAGTGCGACCAACAGAAATCGAACGAGCCCCGCTGACGGCTCGCTCACCGTGAGCCGCGCGCTGAGCGGGACACCGCACTCGGCACATCGCCCCTCCGGCGCCGAGGTGAGACGGTGGCCGCACCGCGGGCACGGTGCCGGGTGGGCCGAGAGAAGGACGGCGACTGGATCGGAGCTTGCCATCTCGCGAAGGGAATCGACCACGATCAAGCGATTCGAGGAGCCGACCTCGGGAACCCGAGGCGCGCGTCGCGCGTTGCCCCGTCACCCCCGGCGGGCGCAGCGGCACGCGAGAGAGACGCGAGGGGAGCGTCGCGATCGCGCGCATCGCCCGACGGAGTGTCGAGCAGCCCGTCACCCATCCGACGAACCGCGGCGACCCGGCCGGTCAGTTCGCCGGAACGACAAAGGGCGAGTCAGGCTTTGACTTCTCCTTGTCGTAGCTTCCAAGCCCCGGGATCCGAGCCGCCTGCTCCGCGTTGAGGATTCGGCGGAGCTGGCTGACGGCCCGCTGGCTGCGCTCGTCGCGATCGAAACGGACCTTGGCCCGCTCGTTCTCCTGGGCCATCCGCTTCCTCCACATCTCCTGCGCGGCCTCGGCATCGGTCGGCGGAGGCGTCGTCGCCTCGGGCTTCGGGACCATGGCTCGGCAGAAGGCCAGATACTCATCCCGGTAGCGCGAGAGAAGCGTGTTGATCTCCGACCGCTGCGCGTCCGAAAGGTCCTGCATCTCCGACGCACGCTCGAGGAACGGGAGCGCGGAGAGACGATCCTCGAAGACCTCGGGGTACGCCTGCCGCTCGAACGCGAGCGAAAGCCTGTCGCGGGAGCCTGCGCTGAGCGACTCGAGAATCGCTCCCCACATCCCCTGGACGAGCTGGCTTCGACGCTCAGTCATCCGCATGCTTCGCCCCTGGACCTCCATCCACCGCTGCTGCATGCGGGTCATCGCCGCGGCGTCGGGCGTCTCGCCGCTTCCGTAGATCGCCTGCGACTCTTCCTGCACGAGCTGCATCTCACGGTCGAGGTCCAACTGCTCGGACCGCACCGATCGCATCTGGGTCTCGAAGTCCGGAAGTCTCGGCACCAGCACCTTCAGGGCCCCCGCTCGCTCGGTCTCGTCGAGCTCCGCCTCCGCCAAGGCCGCCATCAGATTGACGGGACGCGCTTCTCCGCCGAACGCGCCGATGAAGGCGTCACCGCCGACCGCGCTGCTCTCGGCGAGTCGGTCGAAGCGAAGGACCGCGATCTCGCCCGCTGCCGCGTCACCGGCCACGGTCGCGAGGCCCAGCAGGAAGGTATCGTCGAGAGACCGGATCTTGCCGTCCACCTCGCGGCGGGCCGCGTGATAGGCGTCGCGAGCGGCGGCATCGACGCTCGCCCGCCCGGTCTCCGCGTCCCACGCCCAGATCTTCGCCATCGACTCGCTGAGCTTCGGACGCATCGGCTCGATCTCGTCGGTCCACGACCGCAGGTAGTCGGCGTGCAGCGTCTCGATCGTCGCCTTCAGGCCGGCATCGGCCTGACCAGCGGTACCCAAGCGCGCGATGATCGCCTGGATGGTCCCGGTACCGATCGGCGAGGCAATCATCTCGACCGGCCTCGCCTCGAAGGCCGCTTCGGCGTCGCTCGCCCGCACGCTGAACCCCGCCTCCTCGGCGTCGCCGTCGGCGACGGCCTCAGGATCCTCGGTTGAGGTGAACATGTCGTCGGCGCTGAGCCGCCGTTCGATCAGTTTCGAGATCCGCTCCTCGCCGACCATGCCCTTCAGCCCCTCGAGCGTGCGAGTGCCAAGCTCGCCCCGCTCCATCTGCAACTCTTGGAGCTTCTCGTAGGTCGACGACATCCCGCCGAAGTCCATCGGGTTGATCGACTCGCGCCCGGCATCCACCATCGCCATGGCGCGGTCGATGATCGCTTCGTCGGATGCCATCCACGCGCGGTAGGCCTGTTCGACCTGCCCGCGGACGCCTTCGTCCAGCGATCGGATGCGGAGCACCGCGCGGAAGATCGGCTCGACGCCCATGAAGTCAACGGCGAGTTCCGGATAGGCGGCAGCGATGTAGCGGACATGGAACTTGCGCTGGACTTCCCCGCTCAGCCGCTCGCGCACCGATCGGAAGGTCTTCGTGTTCGCTTCCGACATCCGAGCGGACCGCTCGGCAACCGGCTTGAAGGCCTTGGCCATCGACTCCTGCATGACCTGCATGGCGGCTTCCATCTTTTCGGGATCCTGGGCCATGTCGGCTTCGTGCATCCCGCCGAGGCCAGCCTTCTCGATGGCGTCCACCATCTCGATCATGCCCTTGATTCCGGCGGAGGATGACTCGCGCGAGAGCGCGGTGAGACGCTCCTCCAGAGCGATGAGCTCAGGCTGGAACTGGGCGAGTTGCTCGGGAGGCAAATCGAGCTCAAGCACGATCGCCGAGACATCCGCCCGGTTCGACATCACCCCGGGCAGCCCGCCCATCATGCCGGTCGCATAACGGGACCGAGCCCGGGCGTCACGAGCCCGCCGCACATCGGGGATCCGCTGTTCGCCGAGGAGCGCCCCGATGGCCTCGAAGAGGGCGTCGTCGAGGGCCGCGATCTTCGCGTTCACCTGCTCGTACCGCCGCGCGAAGTCCAGGAGTTCCGACTTGGAAGGCATGCCGCGCCCGCCAAGCTTGTTCATCTCCTCGAGGAACTTCTCGATCTCGGCCTCGCGAAGCGTCCGGAACTGCGCCCGGTAGTCGTCATGCAGCGATTCGATCGTCGCTCGCTGCGAGTCGTCCGGCTTCACATAGAGGCTCAGAAGCCGATTCAGTTCGACCGTGGCGATCGGATCCGGAAGCTGTCCAGAGGTTCCCTGCGCCGCGGCCGGCCGCACTGCGAGCAGCAGCACACCGATCACGAGAATCACGCCGAGCAATACGGTTCTCATTCGGACCATGGCAACTCCTACGAGCGGAAAGGTGCGACTTCAGTCGAGGTGGAGGAGGGAACGGTACGCGGTGCAGGAAGACCCGCCGCGGTTCAGAACGCCGAGCCGAGCCCCATCACGCGGCGCCAGACGGAGATCTGTCCGAGATGGCTTTGGGTATGCCCCACGAGGAGGAAGTTCACCGCCGCGCCGATCGTCGGGAACATCTCCTTCATGCGCCCCTCCATCGGATTCTCCTTCGCGAGCTGCTCGCCGCTGGCCTGGGCCACGGCATCGATCGCGGCGCGGTAGCGGGTCATGAAGGTCTCGACGAGCACCTCCTTCGAGGGATACGCGCCGGGCGTACCGACGCAGGGCGCGCCGGCCTTGAAGAGGTCCGCGGAGAAGGGCAAGGGGCGGACGAGATCCTCGCGGCCGATGAGCGGCAGGACGCGGAGATCGGGATAGATCGCGAGGTGCCCGACATTGAACGCCGGACTGTTGATGTCACGGCCCTGCACGCTGGCGCCGCCGACGGGCGCGGTCGTGACCGGCATGATGCTGAACTGATCGGCCGGAATCGTCTTGAGGAGCGCGTCGGCGTAGAAGAGCGCGAGGTCTCCGCCGGCCTTGATCGACAGGGCGAGCAGGTTGCCGGCGTGCGCGTTGTGCGGGGCGGCGTGGGAGGAGACGGTGGTGGCGGTCGACATCGTGTGACTCGGTGGTTGAGGCTGTGAATGCGAGATGAAGGCCAATGTGCAGACCAGTACGGACCTTCGAGCGGTGCCGCGGTTGCATGGACCGGCGCGAGCGGCGCGAGCGCATGGCCACTGAGGTCGGATCCTACCGTCCAGAATCCGAACGCGATCGGGATTCTGTGAGATTGTTTCGATTCGCGCGCAACCGACAGGTCATGCACCGACGAACCGGGCGACGACGGATCGCGCGAGCTCCGGATCCGTCGAGCCGCTGACCACCATGCGGCCGCTGGCGAACACGCGAATCTCGAGCGCCGCGCCCTCTGGAGCGCGGGGCGCGTCGAGCGTGCAGGCGATGGAGTGGGCGTCGCGCGCGATCGCTCCGTGACCGACCCAACGAGCCGCGAGCGCGTCGAGGTCGATCGGATCGGCCGCTTCCGCGGGAACGATCTGCACGGCGTTACGACCGCAGAGCACGGTGATCCGGGACGCGCGGCCGCCATCGAGAAACTCGAAGCGGCGCTCAACGCAGCATGGGCAGGCCGGATCCGCGGCCCCGGCGAGATCGACGCGCCGCCACTCGTTCCGCCAGAGGTCGATCGACAGGAGTCCTGGCTCGATGGCCTCCGCCGCGCCGACGAGAAGCTTCATCGCCTGCGCGACCTCCATCGCCGCAACGAGCGCGGTGATGCTGCCGAGGACGCCAGCCGTCTCGCAGGTCGCGAGCGAGCCGGGCGGCGCGGGCTCGGGCATGAGGCAGCGCAGACACGGTCGGCGCGTCGCGCCATCAGACCCGGGCCGGACGACCGCGGTCATGCCAAGCGTTCCGACCGCAGCGCCGTACACATAGGGAACGCCGCGCTTCACGGCGAGGTCATTGATGAGGTAGCGCGTTTCGAGGTTGTCGAGACCGTCGAGGATCACATCGACGCCTTCGGCGTACCGCTCGGCGTTTCGCGGACCGAAATCGTCGAAGTGGGCGCGCACCACCGTGTCGCGATTGATGCGATGCAGCCGAGCCTGGGCAGCCTCGACCTTGGGCGTCGCGCGGCGCGCGTCCTCCTCGTCGAAGAGAAACTGCCGCTGCAGGTTGGTCCATTCGACGACATCGCGATCGATGATCGTGAGCGTGCCGATCCCGGCGCGGACGAGAAGCTCGGCGCAGGCCGATCCGAGCGCTCCGCATCCGACGAGCAGCACATGGGCCGTTCGGATGCGCTGCTGGCCGTCGCCGCCGATCATCGGAAGCTGACGCTGGCGGGCGTAGCGATCGCCGTCGGTCATGCTCGCGATTGTTGCAGCCGAGGAGATGCGCGGCGAGCGCGAGCGGAGGAAAGGCGCAAAACGACACGCGAGGCGACGGTCGGTCGCCTCGCGTGTCGAGTGTTTTGGATGTTGGCGTGTGGCGGGTGCTTGGATTACCAAGCGAAGTGCGCGAAAGCCGCCAGTGCTTCGCTTACCAAGCGAAGTGCGCGAAGGCCCCCAGCACTTCGCTTACCAAGCGAAGTGCGCGAAAGCCTTATTCGCGTCAGCCATGCGGTGGGTGTTGTCCTTCGTGGTGACGGCCTTGCCCTCACCCTTCGCGGCATCCCACAGTTCCTTCGCGAGACGGTTCGCCAGCGGCTTCCCCTTCTCCTCGCGAGCGGCCTCGATCAGCCAGCGGAACGCCAGCGACTGCTGACGGCGCTTGTTGAGCTGCATCGGCACCTGGTAGTTCGCACCGCCGACGCGCTTCGAACGCACTTCGACGACCGGGCGGACATTCTCGAGTCCCTTGTGGAAGACCTCGATCGCGGTCTTCGGCAGGGTCTCGATCTTCTCCTTGTCGAGCTTCGCCTGGATGAGGTCGAGGGCACCGTAGACGACGCGCATCGCGGTCGCCTTCTCGCCACCCTGCATCACGCAGTTGATGAACTTCGAGAGGACGCGATCCTGAAAGCGGGGATCGGGCTTGAGCTGCTCTTCCGAGCGGGTGAAGCTGGCCATCACTGACTCCTTCGGGCTGGGGCTCCCGCGTCGACCTCACGGGTCGGACGGGCGCCGGTTCGGTTCACCGCGGCTGGGAGATGGGCATTCCCGAGTCGTGCCGCGATTACTGCCGCGCTTCGATCGCGTGACGCTCACGCGTACCGTCGCGCCGGTGTTCGTGGATTACTTCTTCTTGGCCGGGGCAGCGGCCTTCTTCTTGACGCCGTACTGCGAGCGACCCTTCTTGCGGCCTTCGACGCCGAGGCAGTCGAGGGCGCCGCGGACGACGTGGTAGCGCACGCCGGGAAGGTCACGGACACGGCCGCCGCGGACGAGCACAATCGAGTGCTCCTGCAGGTTGTGGCCTTCGCCACCGATGTACGCGGTGACTTCCTTGCCGTTGGAGAGACGCACGCGGGCGACCTTGCGAAGCGCCGAGTTGGGCTTCTTCGGAGTGACCGTTCGGACCTGGAGGCACACGCCGCGCTTCTGCGGGCACGCGGCGAGATCCTTCACCTTCGACTTCGAGGGCTGGGCCACGCGGGGTCGGCGAACGAGCTGGTTGATCGTGGGCATCGCGAGGTCTTCTGTCTGTGAGTGTTCTGCGGCGGAATGAAGAGAACGGGGCAATGTAGTGACAACCGGCGAAGACGGCAAGGAGGTTCGCGCATCGGAGTGCCGCCGATCCGCGCGATCGTCGCCTGAGGGCGTCGTGAGGGCGAAAATAGGCTGATAACTCAGCGACGAGCACGCATCCGCTCGATCTCCTGCACCGCGAGGCGGTCGCACCGCTCGTTGAAGGCATGCCCGGCGTGGCCCTTGATCCACTCCGGACGGACCTCGTGCAGCGTGCGCAGGCGATCGAGCTCTTCCCAGAGTTCTCTATTGAGGACCGGGCTTTTGTCGGCCTTTCGCCAGCCGCGCCGCTTCCAACCGTCGAGCCACGAGGCCAGTCCGTCCACGACATACTTGCTGTCGGACACCAGGCGGACGCGGGAGGGGGCTCGGAGCTGCCGCAGCCCCTCGATCACCGACAGCAGCTCCATCCGATTGTTGGTGGTCTGTGGGTCACCTCCGGATCCTTCCTTCTCCTTGCCGGAGCGGGGATCGCGCAGGATGAAGGCCCAGCCTCCGGGGCCGGGGTTCCCGGAGCAGGCGCCGTCCGAATAGAGCTCCACCTCCGGACGGGTCCGTTCGGCGGGCGATTCGGAGGCCGCATCCGCTGGTGCGGGGGTCGCGGCGGGCTCGCCGCCCGAGGGGGCGGCGGAGCGTCGGGTGGTGAGGCGTCGCGCGGTCATCGATCTCCCCCAAAGACTACCGGCTGCCGAGGGCGCCGGGCGGCGACGGACACAAGGCTTTGACAATCACGGCCTCTCCCGTAGACTCTCCGCTTCGCTTCCGACCCGGTGTTGACCGTCGGCGGGAGCCATCCGGGTGCGTTTTCGCGACGCCACTCCGGGTCACTCTCAACAGGCATCCGAGGCCGCCCATGGTCCCAGCATTTCGTCAGTCCCCCGGTCGTACGCGTCGTCGCCGAGCCCACCAGGCGCTCAAGAGCGTCCACACCACCCTCTGCCCCAACTGCGGCGCCGCCAAGCGTCCCCACACCGCCTGCCAGAACTGTGGCTATGTGCGCCCCGGCCTGCAGGTGAAGTCGACCAAGCCCACGGAAAGCTGATCCATGCGCATCGGCATGGATGTCATGGGGGGCGACCACGCTCCCGACGAGATCCTCAAGGGATCGCTCGCCGCGCTGGCCCACCTGCCGAGCGAGGATCGCATCGTGCTGGTCGGCGATCGGGCGATCATCGAGGACACGCTGCGTGAGCGCGGCATCCGCGACGCCCGTCTCGAGGTCGTGCACGCGAGCGAGGTCATCGGCATGGACGACACCCCCGTCGAGGCGGTGCGGACCAAGCGCGATTCCTCGATCAACGTGTGCGCCCGGATGGCGAGCGCGAAGGACGCGAACCCGCTCGACGCGTGGATCTCCGCCGGCAACACCGGTGCCTGCGTCGCGGCTTCCCAGATGTTCATGAAGCGGCTGCCGAATGTGCACCGCCCGGGTATCGCGGTGACCGTGCCGACCTTCTCGGGACCGGTCGTCCTCATCGATGTCGGCGCGAACATCGAGCCGAAGCCGCACCACCTCGCCCAATACGGCGTGATGGGCGATGTCTACGCCCGTCAGATCCTCGGCATCCGGACGCCGCGCGTGGCGCTCATGAATGTCGGTGGCGAGGAGGCGAAGGGCACCGCCGACATGAAGCAGGCCCGCGATCTCCTCCGCCGCGCGGAGGGACTGAACTTTACGGGCTACATCGAAGGTCGCGCCGTGTTCGACGGCGAGGCCGATGTCGTCATCACCGACGGCGTCGTCGGCAACGTGATGATCAAGCTCGCCGAAGGCCTCTCCTCCGGCATCTTCAAGGCCCTCGCCCGCGAGGTCTTCGAGATCGACCCCGAACTCGCGATGCGACTCGAGCCGGTCGTGAAGAGCCTCTACGCGAAGCACGATTACCACGAGTACGGCGGCGCACCGCTCCTCGGCGTGAACGGCGTCTGCCTCATCTCGCACGGATCGAGCGTCGCCCGCACCATGACCAACGCGATCATCCGCGCCCGCCAGTTCGTGCTGAGCCGCGTGAACGACGCGATCACGACGCGGTTGGCGGCGATGGAAGCCCAGATCGAGGGCCAGACCGACGATCGCAGCGGATCGGCCTCCGTGCCAGCGGCGCAACCGAACGGCTGACCAGCCCACAGCCCAATGAGTACACCCCCGGCATCGACGACCGCCTTCGCCCACGGCGTCCGCATCGCCGGCACGGGATCGGCGGTCCCCGCCCAGGTCCTCTCCAATCGCGACTTCGAGAAGTTCCTCGACACCAGCGACGAGTGGATCCAGCAGCGCACCGGCATTCGCGAGCGTCGCGTCTGCGACCCGCTGACCGAAGGAACCTTCACGCTCTCGCGCGATGCGCTGGCCCGCGCCCTCGAGGCCGCGAAGATGAAGGCGAGCGAACTCGACCTCATCATCTGCGCGACCTGCACCGGCGAGATGGGATGCCCGAGCACGGCCTGCCGCATCGGCGGCGAACTCGGCGCCGCTCCCGCTGCGGCCTTCGATCTCGTCGCCGCGTGCAGCGGGTTCGTCTACTCGCTCAATGTGGCCGAGACGATGATCCGCGCGGGCCGCGCCCGCACCGTCGGCGTGGTCGGCTGCGACGCGATGTCCGGTCTCGTCGACTACTGCGAGCGCACCGTCTCGATCCTTTTCGGCGACGCCGCCGGCGCGGCGGTGCTCACCCGCGATGCCGATCCCTCGAAGGGCTGCATCTACCAGGCGATGGGGGCCGACGGCTCCGGCTGGCGATCGCTCTACATCCCGCGCCGGCCGCAGGAACTCCAGCCGGCCGACCGCACCAGCGGCATTCGCCTCGGCTATCTCCAGATGGACGGGCGCGAGGTCTTCAAGTTCGCGGTGT
Source organism: uncultured Isosphaeraceae bacterium (assembly GCA_964395845.1). Lineage (GTDB taxonomy): Bacteria > Planctomycetota > Phycisphaerae > Phycisphaerales > SM1A02 > JAEUIT01. The sequence goes on from CAYNCG010000001.1 coordinate 267,059, forward strand.
CGAAGTTCCGCGAGGTCATCGAGGACGCGATGGCCAAGACCGGCCTCACCGTCGATGACATCGGGCAGGTCGTCTGCCACCAGTCGAACGCCCGCATCATCGAGGCGGCGCGCGAGAAGATCGGCTTCCGCCACGATCAGGTCTATGTGAACATCGACCGCTACGGCAACAGCTCCGCCGGTTCCGTCGGCCTCTGCCTCGACGAACTCGTGCAGGCGGGCGAGATTCCCGCGGGCAAGCCGATCATCTTTGTCGCCTTCGGCGGCGGGCTCACCTGGGCGAGCAGCGTCTGGCGAATCTGACGCGCGCGGCGTCCGCGCCGAAGCGTGCGGGGCTGCTATTCTGGCCGCCCTATGACGCTGCACGCTGTCGTTCTCTGCCCCGGTCAGGGGGCTCAAGCGGTCGGAATGGGGAAGGGCTGGTTTGAAGCGAGCGCTGCCGCCCGCGCGACCTTCGCCGAGGCGGACGCGACGCTCGGCGACCTTCCCGGAGGCGCCCGACTCAGCGACCTCTGCTTTGCCGGTCCGGCGGATGTCCTCAACCGCACCGATGTCAGCCAGCCTGCCCTCTACACCGTCGGCGTCGCCTGCTTTCGGGCGCTCGCGGAGCGGGCGGAGGCGACCGGCGGCTCGATCACGCTGCGGGCGGCGGCCGGCCTCTCGCTTGGGGAGTACACCGCCCTGCACCTCGCCGGCTGCATGAGCTTCGCGGACGGACTTCGGCTCGTCGCCCTCCGGGGTCGCCTCATGCAGGCGGCTGCGGAAGCGAGCGAAGGCGGCATGGTGGCCCTGATCGGCGGCGATGAGGCCCAGGCCCAGGCGGTCTGCGATGCGGCCGCCAAGGGTGAGGTTTTGGTGTCCGCAAACTTCAATGCTCCGGGACAGATCGTCCTCTCCGGCCATCGGGCGGCGTGTCAGCGGGCCGTCGAGGCGGCTGGCGCCCTCGGCCTGCGGGCAACCCCCCTGCAGGTCGCCGGGGCGTTCCACAGCCCCCTCATGGCTCCTGCCGCGGAGGGCCTGGCCCAGGCCCTCGAACGGGTAGCGTGCAAGTCCCTCTCCACCGATGTCTGGTCGAATGTGACGGCCGAGCCGCATGTTCGGGACAATGTCGGAAGCATCAAAAAGAGGCTGGTCGAGCAGTTGGTCAGCCCGGTACGATGGTCGCAGTCGTGCGCCCACATGCTCACGACGCTTCGATCGACCGCGGGTGCTGGTCCCTCAAACGGGTCATCAGCCGCCGCGGAGTTGCCGAAGATGTTGGAGATGGCACCCGGTGTCGTCCTGAAGGGTCTGATGCGGCGCATCGACCGCGCCTGCGAGGTACTCCCCCATGACCAGCCTGCATAACGCAACGAAGCGCTCCGGCCTCGTCGCCGCGACCCCTGCCCTCGGCGCGGGTCTTCTCAGCTCGCTCTTCCTCATCGGCTGCTCCGATCCGCCGCCCCCGCCGCCGCCGCCGCCGGTCGTGGTGAAGCCGCAGGCTCCGCCGCCGCCGCCGGTCACGCCGATCAGCGAGCTCATGGCGAAGCTCGACATCGATCCGCGCGTGAACCTCCCTGAGGATCGCGCCCCGAAGTCGGATCCGGAGCGCATCGCGGTGCTCACGATGTTCGACGCCTTCGCACGCGGCGACTCCGCTCGTCTGCAGGGCATGCTCAGCGCTCCTGACCAGTACGAGCTCGAGAAGCTCGTGAACTCGGGGAGCTGGAAGTCCGCGACGGAGTCGATCACCCGCATCGACATCCGCTGCGGCCAGGCGCCGACCAACGACAAGTGCGCTCTCGCCGTGTTCCATGTGAACGACGAGTTCGAGCCGCAGCTCTGGGCCTACAAGATCGCCGGCGCCTCGACCGAGTTCGAGTCGGTCGCGACCCCGCCGAATGTGATGAACTCGCTCTCGGGCGATGACTGGATCACCGCGTGGTACACGCTGTGGCAGAAGGATCTCGAGATCGCGTCGAAGCCCGACGAGGAGATCGTCATCAAGCAGGAGAACCGCTCGCAGAAGGAGGACACCTCGTCCTCCGACGGCACCGATGGATCGCCGGCGATTCAGCCCGGCGCTCCGAGCGGCCCCGGCAGCCCCGGCAAGCGTCCGCCGAAGACCGATGATCCGATCCGCGCTCCGAAGCCCGGCTTCAACTGACGCTACGACTGGCTCATCATGGGGCCAGCCATGGGGCCCATGATGGGGTCCCGCTCCGAAACGAGTCGGTTCGTAAAACCGTTACAATCCCAGCCCGCTCGGGTGAACTCGAGCGGGCTGTTTCTTTCGCCCCGTCGACTCCAACCCCGTTTCGCGGGAGGGCTGAGCCATCGAGCGTCGCGTTGCCATCGTCACCGGAGCCAGCCGCGGGATCGGCCGGGCCATCGCCAAGCGCCTTGCCCGGGACGGCCGGCATGTGGTCGGCATCGCCCGGTCGCAACCGGCCCTCGACGAACTTGTCGCCGAGGTCCACGCCGCTGCGTATCCCTCCGGCGGCTCGATCGAATCCCACACCTGCGATGTCGGTGACGGCGCGGCCCTCGCGGCGCTCATCGAGCGGATCATCGAGACCCACGGTCGCCTCGACATCCTCGTGAACAACGCCGGCATCACCCGCGACGGTCTCATCCTCCGGATGTCCGACGAGGACTGGGACGAGGTGCTCCGCGTCAACCTCCGCTCCGTCTTCATCGCCTGCCGCACCGCGTCCCGGCAGATGATGCGAGGCAAGTTCGGCCGCATCGTCAATGTCGGCAGCGTCTCCGGGATCACCGGCAACGCCGGCCAGGCCAACTACGCGGCGGCGAAGGCGGGCCTCATCGGCCTCACCAAGACCATCGCCAAGGAGCTCGGGCCGAAGGGCGTGACCGCGAATGTCGTCGCCCCCGGCTTTATCGAGACGGACATGACCGCGAACCTCGCAGCCATGATCAAGGAGCAGGTTCTCCCCCAGATTCCAGCCCGCCGCATCGGGCAGGCCGACGACATCGCCGAAGCGGTGAGCTACATGAGCTCGGACCACGCCGGATACCTCACCGGCCAGGTCATCACCGTGGATGGCGGCCTTTCGCTCTGATTCCCAATCCCGGACGGTTCCGCCGGGCGAGCCCCCATCGTCCAGCCGTTCCGCTATCATCCCGCCCCTCAGGCTTTGCCCCCGGCAAGCCTCATTTTCCCGGAGAGTACGCCGTGACCGAAGCCGAGATCGAAGCCAAGGTGATTGACATCGTTGCTGAGCAGATGGGTGTCGACCGCGGGGAGATCACCCGCGAGACCAGCTTCACCAACGACCTGAACGCCGACAGCCTCGACACCGTCGAGCTCGTGATGGAGTTCGAGGACGAGTTCGACACCTCCATCCCTGACGACCAGGCGGAGAAGATCCACACCGTCGGTCAGGCGATCGAGTTCATCAAGGCCAACCTGGACAAGAACGGGGCCTGATCGGCTCCGTCTCGCTCATGAGGACGCTTCAACTCCGCCGCGTGGTGGTCACCGGTCTCGGTGCCGTCTCCGACATCGGCCTCTCCGCTTCGGCGATGTGGGAGGCGATGAAGGCCGGACGCTCCGGTATCGGACCGATCGAGGCGTTCGAACAGTCCGCCGACTGGACGGTCCGCTTCGCCGGCGAGGCGAAGGACTTCGAGTGCACATGCGTCGACGGCCGCGAGCAGAAGCGCATGGACCGCTTCTGTCTCCTCGGGATGCAGGCGGCCGAAGAGGCCGCGAAGGACTGCGGGATCGACTTCCAGGGGGGCGACCCCTATCGCCGCGGCGTCATCATCGGCAGCGGCATCGGCGGCATCATCACGATCGAGGAGGGCTACGCGAAGCTCCTCAAGACCGGACCGGGGCGCATCTCGCCCTTCACGGTCCCGCGTCTCATGGTGAACGCCTGCGCGGGCAATGTCTCGATCCGACACAACCTGAAGGGCGTCAACAGCTCGACGGCGACGGCCTGCGCGACCTCCGGTCATGCGATCGGTCACGCCTATCACTTCATCCAGCGCGGTGACGCCGATGTCATCCTTGCGGGCGGATCCGAGGCGGCGGTCTCGAGCCTCTGCGTCGGCAGCTTCGCGGCGATGAAGGCCCTCTCGACGCGCAACGACGATCCGACCCGGGCCTCGCGCCCCTTCGACAAGGACCGCGACGGCTTCGTCCTCGCGGAAGGCGCTGCGGTGCTCGTCCTCGAGGAGTACGAGCACGCGAAGGCCCGCGGCGCGACGATCTACGCCGAAGTCGTTGGCTTCGGCGTGTGCGGCGACGCCTATCACATCGCCGCACCCGACGAGCAGGGCACGGGCGCCCATCACGCGATGAAGATGGCGCTCCGCGACGCCCAGATCAACCCGGACGAGATCGGCTACATCAACGCCCACGGCACCTCCACCCCACTCGGCGACGCCGCCGAGGTCGCCGCGGTGAAGCGGCTCTTCGGCGATCACGCGAAGCGGCTGAGCATGAGCTCGACCAAGTCGATGACCGGCCACTGCCTCGGTGCGGCGGGCGGCATCGAGAGCGTCGCGACGATCATGGCCCTGCGCGAGGGCATCCTTCCGCCGACGATCAACCTCGATCATCCGGACGACGGGTTCGATCTCGACTTCGTCGCGCACACCGCAAAGCCGAAGGCGATCCAGTACGCGATCAACAACACCTTCGGCTTCGGCGGACACAATGTCAGCCTGGTGTTCAAGCGGGTCTGACGCGGCGGACGCGTTCGCCCGCCGTCACTCGCTCTCGGCGTAGGGCCCGAGCGCCTTCCGCAGCGGTTCGAGATGCGCGGAGTAGGCCTTCCATCGGGCGACCGAACGGGCGTGAATCGGCTCGCGCACCTGCTGGCTGCTCGCCGTCAGCGTCGTGCGCTCGCTCTCGTGGAAGCGCAGGGCCTGCTCGGTGAAGGGCAGACCGATGAAGTCGAAGAGCCGCCGCGTCCAGCCTTCCTGGTCGGCGACGAGCGACTCGTAGGGAACATCGAGGATCGGCAGGTCGAGCGTCGCGTGCCAGTGGGCCATCAGCCGCTCGTAGTCGGCGTAGTAGCGGCCACAGTGCTCGAGGTTGTAGGCGAAGGAAAGCGATCCGCCGAAGAGCTGGAAGTAGCAGGAGAGGCACGAGTCCATCGCCCGACGGCGGCAGTGGATGACCCGCGCCCCGGGCAGCAGCGCCTGAATCAGCCCAAGATGGGTGAAGTTCGGCGGCATCTTGTCGGTGATGCGCTCGGCACTCGGGGCGAGGGCCCGAATCGGCGTCGCGTAGTCGGCGGCGAACGCGGCGAGCTTCGCCCCATCGGCAAGCGGCGCCGGCGACGGAACCGTCGGGAGTCCCATGCCCGCGTATCCGGAGATCCGGTGGCTGATCCGCATGAGCTCGTTCCGCTCGCCGGCGGCGTGCAGGGCGGGCGAGGTCGAGAGGATCTGCTCGACGAGCGAGGTGCCCGAGCGCGGCATGCCGACGATGAACACGAACGGTGAGCCGTCGACGGGCGAGCGCGGCAGCGCCGCGATCGCCTCGCGGGTCCACGAGGCGAGGATGGTGTTCACCGTCGCGGTGTGCGTCGCCGGATCCCATCGCTCGTTCTTGATGCGGTTGCCCTCGACGAAGAGCGGCCACGCCCCCTCCGCGTCCCCCATGCTGTCGAGGAGGCTCGCGAGATCGAAGAGGTACTTGATGCGCCCGGCGGTCGGCAGGTCGGGCCGAGCCAGCACCGCGCGGAGCATCGGAACGGCCTCCGCCTGCCGCTTGAGCTTCTTCGACATCGAGGCGAAGACGCCGGCGATCGCCGGCACGCTCGAGGCGTGTCCAAGGACCGGCTCGAGCACCTCCATCGCCTCCGCGGTGCGCCCCGCGAGATGGAGGATCTCCGCCTTCGTGGCCACGAATGCCGGCTGATTCGGGCCGTAGGAGATGGCCCGGTCGATCGCGGCCAGCGCGGGCTCCCACGCGGCCTCGCGCTTCCAGGAGTAGGCGAGGATGCTGTAACTCCGCGGGTCGCGCGGCTCGAGCTTGAGCGCCTCATCCAGCCTCGCCCGAGCCGCCGGCAGGCGCTCGACGGTGACGAGGCAGGTCGCGAGCGCCCGCAGCAGCGCCGCGTTCTTCGGGTCGAGCGGAAGGGCGCTCTCGAGCAGCGGGATCGCCTCGGCGAAACGCCCCGCGTTCTGGAGCGTCGTCGCCTGCTGGAGGAGCGATCGCAACCGATCGCCGGGGGCCGGAAATGCCGAGGAAAAGCGGGTCATGCGGGTCGATCCGGGTGGGACGCTGCGCGGAGTCAGTTGCGGATCGATGCCATATCGATCACGAAGCGGTACTTCACATCGCCCTTCAGGAGCCGCTCCCAGGCCTCGTTGATCTGCTGGATGCGAACGAGCTCGATGTCGGAGACGATCCCGTGGGCGGCGCAGAAGTCGAGCATCTCCTGCGTCTCGGCGATGCCGCCGATCGCGGAGCCGGCGAAGTTCCGCCGCGGAAGCAGCAGGTTGAAGGCTCCGACCGGGAGCGGCTGACTCGGCGCGCCGACGAGGACGAGGGTGCCGTCGAGGCGAAGCTGCTGCAGGTAGGCGTTGATGTCATGCTCGCCCGACACGGTGTCGATGATGAAGTCGAAGCTCGCCGCGGTGCGCTGCATCGCGGCCGGATCGCTCGACAGGATCACCTCATGGGCCCCGAGGCGGAGCGCATCGTCGCGCTTGCGGGCGGAGGTCGTGAAGAGCGTGACATGGGCGCCGAAGGCCCGACCGAACTTGATGGCCATGTGACCGAGGCCGCCGAGACCGACGACGCCGACGCGCTGCCCCGCGGAGACCTCCCAGTGCCGCATCGGCGAATAGGTCGTGATGCCCGCGCAGAGGAGGGGCGCCGCCGCGGCGAGATGGAGACCCGCCGGGACCTTCAGCGTGAAGGCCTCGTCCACGACGATCCGCTCGGAGTAGCCGCCGAAGGTGTGTCCCCCCGAGTGACGGTCGGCGCCGTTGTAGGTGAAGACGGGGAACTGCTGGCAGTACTGCTCCAAGCCGCGCTTGCAGGAGGGACAGCCGCGACAGGAATCGACCATGCAGCCGACGGCGGCGTGGTCGCCGACGCGGAACTTCGTCACCTTCGACCCGACCCGCGAGACGCGGCCGACGATCTCGTGGCCGGGGACGCAGGGGTAGAGGGTGCCGGGCCACTCGCTGCGGGCCTGATGGAGGTCCGAGTGGCAGACCCCGCAGTAGAGGATGTCGATCTCGACATCGGTCGGGGTGGGCTCGCGGCGCTCGATCGTGGCGGCGGCGAGGGGGCTGGTGGCGGAGGCGGCGGCGAAGGCGCGGGTCGGCATGGGCGGAACTCGAGGCGTTCGTTCGGCGGGTGTTCGCGTCCGCGGTCCGGCGGAGGGGGGGGTCGCGGGGCGCTTGGCGGGGCAAGAGCCCGCACGATACCCCCAACGGGCGGGCGCAACCGCATTCGGGCTGAACCTCGCCCGGCTCTCATGCCGATATCCCCGGCGATGCCTGCCGATCTGTCCTCGATCCTTCGACTGGAAGTCCCGGTCATCGTGCAGATTGCGGAACGCTCCATGCCGGTCGCCGAGGTCGTGACGCTGAACTACGGCGCGATCATCGAGCTCCCCAAGACCGTGACCGAGGAGCTCGAGATCCTGGTCAACAACAAGGTCGTCGGGACCGGCGTCGCCGTGAAGGTCGGCGAGCACTTCGGCATTCGCGTGAAGAGAGTCGGTGCGCTGACCGATCGCGTTCAGGCGATGGGCACGGCGGCCGGACCGTCGGGCTGACCCCCTTCCGGGCCGATCCGCCGCCCTGACGCGCCGCGCCCCTGTTCCTGAACCTCTGCGAAGGCCGAATCCATGCCCCGAAACCTACCCGTTGGGAACGGCGAGATGCTCGTCGCCTTCGACGACCTCTACCGGATGCGCGACTTCTACTGGCCGCGCGTCGGCATGCCGAACCACACCTGCGGCCATCCGCAGCGCTTCGGCTGTTGGGTGGACGGCCAGTTCGCCTGGATCGACGATCCGGCGTGGATTCGCGACCAGCGCTATCGCTGCGACACGCTCGTCACCGAGGTGCGGCTGCGGCATGAGACGCTCGGCATCGAGCTCGTCTGCAACGATGCGGTCGACTACTGGAGCCCGGTCTACTTCCGGCGCGTGACCGTCACCGATCTCTTCGGGCGTCCGCGTGACGTGCGGCTCTTCTTCCACCAGGATCTCTCGGTGCAGGAATCGCCGGTCGGCGACACCGTCAACTACGACCCGGGCACCGGCGGGCTGATTCACTATAAGGATCAGACCTATTTTCTCATCAACGGCTGCGACACGCGGCGCTTCGGGATCGAGCACTGGGCGACCGGCGCGAAGCGCATCGGCGACGCCGAGGGCACCTGGCGCGACGCCGAGGACGGGCTCCTCTCGCGGCACGCGATCGCCCAGGGATCGGTGGACTCGACGGTCGGACTGAACGTCTCCGTCGCCCCGTGGGGCAGTTCCTCCTGCTGGTACTGGATCGCCGCCGGCCACGACTATGCCAGCGTGCGCGAGCTGAACGAGAAGGTGCGCGAGAAGACGCCGCAGCGGATGCTCGACCGCACCGAGGCCTATTGGCGTCTGTGGGCCTGCAAGGAGCCGGTCGACTTCTCGCCTCTGCCGGAGCGGGTCCGCGACCTCTACCTGCGCAGCCAGCTCATCCTCCGCACGCAGATCGACAACGGCGGGGCGATCATCGCCGCGAACGACCACGACATCACCCATTTCGCGGGCGACACCTATTCCTACATGTGGCCGCGCGACGGGGCGCTCGTCGCCTATTCGCTCGTCCTCGCGGGACATAGCGAACTCAGCCGCAATTTCTTTCGTTTCTGCGCGAAGGTCCGCAGCAAGGAAGGCTATTTCCTTCACAAGTACCATCCGACCGGAACGCTCGCCTCGAGCTGGCATCCGTGGATGCTCGACGGCGAGAAGGTCCTCCCGATCCAGGAGGACGAGACCGCGCTCGTCGTGTGGGCCCTGCGCAAGCACTTCCAGGTCTTCCGCGACGTGGAGTTCATCAAGGACCTCTACACGACGCTCGTGGTCGAGCCGGCGCAATGGATGCTCCGCTACCGCGACCACCACGGCCTCCCGCTGCCCTCTTGGGATCTCTGGGAGGAGCGCCGCGGCATCCACCTCTTCACCGTGGCCTCGACCATCGGCGCCCTCAAGAGCGCGGCCGCCTTCGCCCACGACATGGGCGCCTTCGATCGCTCCGCGGAGTTCAACGAGGGCGCCGAGCGGATGCGCGGGGCGATGCTCCGGCACATGTGGGATCCCGAGCGCAAGCGCTTCGCCCGCATGGCGACGGCCCAGCCCGACGGCACCTATCGCCTCGACATGACCCTCGACGCCTCGGGATTCTCGCTCTTCGCGTTCGGGGCCCTGGCCGCCGCCGATCCGAAGGTGGTGAGCCACATGCAGCAGCTCCGCGACCGCCTCTGGGTGCGGACCGAGATCGGCGGGATGGCCCGCTACGAGCAGGACTACTACCACCAGGTCGAGAAGGCCAACACCGCCGATGTCCCCGGCAACCCGTGGGCGATCTGCACCCTCTGGCACGCCCAGTGGCTGATCGAGAAGGCGACGACGGAGGAGGAACTCCGCGAGGCCCTGCCGTACATCGAATGGACGCTCGCCCGGGCCTATCCCTCTGGGGTGCTCGCCGAGCAGTTCGACCCCTACACGGGGCACGCGATCTCGGTCAGTCCCCTGACCTGGTCGCACGCGACGGTGATGATCGTGGTGATGAAGTACCTCCTCCGGCACGCCCGGCTCACCGGACGGCCCTCCGGCTGCCTGGCGGAACTGAGCCTCGCCACGGTTGCCTAGCACGACAGCCGCCGTTCAGGTCCCGATATCGCCCCGCTTGCGGACCGGCGAGCGTTGGGGCACGATTCCCGGTTCCCGCCGATCGCCCGATTCCCGACTCGCGAGTCGGGGTCTGAATCTGCGTCTTCCGCGGGACCGAAGCTGCCCCTCATGAATGCCGTGCATCGTCAACGCGCTCAGCTCATCGACGCGGTCGCCCGACCGCTGACGGAGTGGATCGCGGATCTGCACGCCGAGCGCGACCCGTCCTTTCCCGTCCGCTACGGCGACGACGGCGTCCAGATGTGGCGGCACGAGATCAAGGTGCGACTCATGCACCTCGCCGAGGCCGTCGCGGCCGATCGCAGCGCCCTCTTCGTCCAGAACGCCCTCTGGTCGCGGGCCGCGTTCCTCGCCCGCGAGGCGGATGACTCGGATCTTCGGCACAGCCTCGAGTGCATGCGCTCGGTCTGCGAGGAGCACCTCCCGACCGAGGTGCGGGCGACGGCGGGACGATTCATCGACGAGGCCCTGCGGGCGATCGACCAGAAGGAAAACGGCGTCGATTTCCCCTCGGTGAGCGACCGGCCGGAGTACCGGCTCGCGCGGCTCTACCTCCTGCATCTCCTGCAGCGGAACCAGACCAACGCCGCGAATCTCGTCTTCGAGGCGGCGCGCGAGGGAAAGACCATTCCCGAGATCTACGAGACGATCATCACGCCGGCACTCGGCGAGATCGGTCGCATGTGGCATCTGCAGGAAGCGAGCGTCGCCGACGAGCACTACTGCACGGCGGCGACCCAGATGATCATGGCCCAGCTCAGGGCTCGCCTGCCGCGCAAGGCCCCGAATGGCCGACGGGTCCTGGCGATGTCCGTGGGCGGTGACCTGCACGACCTCGGGATTCGCATGGTCGCCGACCTCTTCGAGATGGAAGGTTGGACGACCGAGTACCTCGGCGCCAACATGCCGACGAGCGAGGTGCTGCTTGCCCTGACCGGCGAGAACGGCCGACCCGCGTTCGACCTCATCGCCGTCAGCGCGAACACGACGCTCTCGGTTCGCGCCGTCGCCGGCTTCATCGAAGCCGTCCGCGGCCATCCGACCGCCGGCGGCACGCCGATCGTGGTCGGCGGAAGCGCCTTCCGGTCGGTGGACGACCTTTGGAAGGTCGTCGGCGCCGACGGATTCGCGAAGGACGCGTCGAGCGCCTTGCGGATCGCCGACGAGCTCGTCTCGCGACGCGGATAACCCAACCTCCCGAATCGCTCGGGATTCCTGGCACCTCGGCGTTGAGCGGAACGCTTGTGGTCGTGGAGTGCGCAGGTCCGCACCGGTGTCCCAGCGACGGTCCGCACGGCGGCCGACACGCGGCGTCCGAGCGACTCCAAGGGAGATCCCATGCGTTCGATCCTTCTGGTCATCGTTGCCACGATCCTCGCCTGCGCGCGGCCCGCTGCCGCGTCCTCGGATGTCATCCATCTGGACAACGGGGAGATCGTCGGCGGCATCTCCGGCTTCGTCGGCCACTGCGAGGTCTTCTGCCTGACCGTGCCGCCGGGTCGGCAGTCGGTCACGGTGACGCTGACCGGCATCGATCCCGACGCTGATCTCTATGTCCGCTGGAACGCGATCCCGACGCCGTCGCAGTTCGCGGCGAAGTCGACGGGCTCGTCCTCGAACGAGTCGATCACGATCACGAATCCGCCCGCCGGCGACCTCTTCATCCTCGTCCACGCGTACGAGACCTTCTTCAACGCCACGCTGCAGGCGACGCACATCGGACCCGGCGGCGGCTCGGGCGGAACGACGACCTGGCTCGCCAACGGCGTCGCCACCGGCACGATGTCGGGCGGCGACGGCAGCGCCCGGCTCTTCGCGATCCAGATCCCCAATGGCGCCACGCGGGTGACCTTCGCGATGTGGGGCGGAAGCGGCGATGCCGACCTGTACATCCGGTGGGGCGCGCCGCCGACGCTGACCCAGTACGACGAGCGCCCCTATCTCGAGGGCAATGACGAGTCCCTCGTGATTCTCCAGCCTGCCGCCGGCACCGCCTACATACTCGTCCACGGCTTCGATGCCTACAGCGGCGTCCGGCTCCGGGTCACCGTCCTCGCGTGGAAGCACTTCTCCCACAAGCAGGGGGCGTGGAAGAACCACACGATCGGCTCCTCCTCCATCAAGATCAAGCAGGGCGGCGCGGCCCTCGCGTCGCTGGCGATGGCCCTGTCCTACGCGGGCAACACCGTCGATCCGGGCACGCTGAACGCCTGGCTCAAGAGCCACAACGGCTTCAGCGGCGGATCGACGGTCAAGTGGAGCGCGGCGGCCGCCTTCGACGGCTCGGGCCGACTGGTCTACCTCGGGCCGGATGCCCTGACGACTCCGGCGAAGCTCCGCCAGGCGCTCGACGCAGGTCGGGTGATCCTTGCCCGATCGAGTCGCTTCGGCACCAACGACCACTGGGTCGTGATTCGCCGGTATGTCGGGACCGGAAGCGCGTGGTCGCAGTTCCGGTACTGGGATCCCGCCGACGGCAGCCCCGGCATCGACCGATCGATCGGCGACGGCTGGCTCGGCGGCTCGGCGAAGACGAGGGTTTTCGACATCGCCCCCTGACGAATCGATGACGACCCGATGACGGCCGCATGACGGCCCGCCACCGGCGAGCGATTCCCGTGTACACATCCGTAAGCGGCGGCGATGGTTTCCCAACCATCGCCGCCTTCCTTTCCGGAGTACCTCATGTCCATCGGAATTCTCGGCCTTGCATTGATGACCGTGACCGTTTCGTCGTTCGCTCCCTCCGAGCCCGCCGCGCCGACCCAGGCCGCGGGTCTCATCCCCCGCGAGGTTCTGTTCGGCAACCCGCAGCGCACCGGCGCCCGCATCAGCCCCGACGGCTCGACGCTCGGGTTCGTCGCCCCGCGCGACGGCGTCCTCAACATCTGGCTTCAGCCGATCAAGGACGGCAAGCCCGCGGGCGAGGCGAAGCCCATCACCAACTCGAAGGACCGTCCGATCCGCGAGTGGAACTTCGTTCCCGGCTTCAAGGCGGGCGAAGGCCAGATCTTCTATCTGCAGGATCGCGGCGGCGACGAGAACTTCCAGATCTTCGCCGTCGATGTCGCGACCGGCGCCGAGCTCTGCCTGACGCCGTGGCCCGGCGCGCGGGCGACGGTGATCGACGCCGACTCAGATCATCCGCACCGGCTTCTCGTGAGCGTCAACAACCGCGATCCGGCGATGTTCGACGCGTGGCGCATCGATACGCGCAGCGGCAAGGGCGAGATGGTCTTCCAGAACGACGGCGGCTGGCTCGGCATGCTGCCGGACGAGTCGTGGACGATCCGGGTCGTCACCCGCATGACGCCGGAGGGAGCCATCGAGGCCATGGTGCGCGAGAGCGACAAGGCCGAGTGGAAGCCCTTCTGGAACTGGGGATTCGAGGACTCCGCGAGCTCCAGTCCGCTGGCGATCTCCGCCGACGGCCGCAGCGTCTTCGTGACCGACACCTCGCGCCCCGAGACGCGCAACACGGGCGGCTTCTACGAGGTCACGCTCGCCCCGAAGGGTGAGGGGCAGCGCTGGACGCTGCTGGCGTCGGACCCGCGCTGCGAAGTCGGCACCGCGCTCATCCATCCGAAGACCAACCGACCGCAGGCGGTCTCCTTCGAGTACATCCGCGAGGAGTGGAAGCCGCTCGATCCGGCCGTCGAGGCGGATCTGACCGCGCTCCGCGCCGTGACCGACGGCGACATCGCGGTGACCAGCCGCACCGACGACGACGGCCGCTGGACGGTCGCCTTCTTCCGCGACGACGGGCCGGTGGAGACCTATCTCTACGATCGCTCGACGCGCCGGGCGGAGTTCCTCTTTGCGTCCACCGACGCGCTCCGATCGCTGCCGCTCGTGAAGATGACCGGCGAGATCATCAAGAGCCGCGACGGACTCGATCTCGTCTCCTACCTCTCGGTGCCGAAGGACTTCCGGCGCGGCGAGTCGAAGCCGGTCCCGATGGTGCTCTTCGTGCACGGCGGCCCGTGGGCCCGCGACTCGTGGGGCTACAACCCCTACCACCAGTGGCTCGCCAACCGCGGCTACGCCGTGCTTTCCGTCAACTTCCGCGGCTCGACCGGATTCGGCAAGGACTTCGTCAACGCCGGCAACCGCGAGTGGTCGAAGCGCATGCATGACGATCTCATCGACGCGGTGAACTGGGCGGTGAAGGAAGGCATCGCCGACCAGGCCCGCGTCGCGATCATGGGCGGCAGCTACGGCGGCTACGCGGCGCTCGCCGGCCTCACCTTCACGCCGGACACCTTCGCCTGCGCGATCGACATCGTCGGACCGTCGAACATCGCCACGCTCCTGGCGACGATTCCCCCCTACTGGGGACCGATGAAGGCGATGTTCGAGCAGCGGGTCGGCAGCCTCGACGAGAAGGAATGGCTCGCGGAGATCTCGCCGATCACGCATGTCGATCGCATCAAGCGCCCGCTGCTCATCGGGCAGGGGGCGAACGATCCCCGCGTGAAGCAGTCGGAGAGCGACCAGATCGTCTCGGCCATGCAGCGGAAGAGCATCCCGGTGACCTATGTGCTCTTCCCGGACGAGGGACACGGCTTCCGCAAGCCGGAGAACAACATGGCCTTCTCCGCCGTCGCCGAGGCCTTCCTCTCCCAGCACCTCGGCGGCCAGTATGAGCCGATCGGCGATGCGGTGAAGAAGAGCTCGGCGCAGATTCCGGCCGGCAAGGATCTCATCCCGGGCCTCGCCCAGTAAGCGCCGACGAATCGTTCTCGAAGCATGCCTACGCGGCCCGCGAGTTCGCTCGCGGGCCGCGTCGCATTCATCGCTTGCGCAGATACTCGTTGTCGAGAATCCAGATGCCGCCCTCCTCGGTGCGCCGGAGCGGTCGCCCGTTCTCGACGCCGGGCCGGGCCCCGTCGCGCATGACGCGAATGAGATCGGAGAGCGCCGCCGGGTGCTGGAAGACATAGGCGTGCGTCGTGTATCCGCTCACCTCGCAGCTCACCATCTCGAAGTTGTGGAGTTGTGCGAGGAATCGGCGCTGCTCGCGGGTGAGATCGGACTCGGTCAGGAGTCCGAGGCGCTTGCGGCTGCCGAAGATCCAGCGGGCGAAGGCGAGCGCCTCGTCTTCGGCCGAGAAGTAGATGACGGTGCGCTTCGCGGCTCCCAGCGAGTTCTCGTGGAAGACGCGCTGGCTAAAGACATCGATGTCGAGATCGGGCGCGGCGAGGATGACCGTCTCGAGCTTCAAGAGCTCCGCGACCGACCGCGTGGACGACGCGTGCTCGTCGTCCGGCGTGTCGATGAGCAGCCTGCGCAGGGGGCTCGTGCCGAGCAGGCCGCGGGCCTCCGCGTTCAGTTCGCGAAGCGCCGTCATGAGCACATCGGTGCCGCGGCTGTGGGCGATGATGTGCATGCGATTGAGACCCGGAACGCGGCTGAGCGCCGTGATCACGCGCTTCAGGTGCACGATCGTGAACTCGCCCGACTCGCGGTCATATCCGTAGCCGAGGAGCCCCGAACCGGCGGGCCAGGAGTAGACCACCGGCACCCCCTGGCGTCCCGCGAGGTGCCACGCCTGGGCGATGCGCATGACGGAGTCGTCGAAGGAATTGTTGAAGCCGTGGATGAAGAGGACGAGCTCCTTCCGCTCGGTCAGCGCGAGGCGCTCCTCGACCAGGGCGGCGAGCGCGTTGGCGTCCTCGGCCATGCGCTCGAACATCGACGGCGGCTCGACCAGCAGTCCGTTCTCGATGCGCCGCAGCTCGCCGATCGGCGTGAACTCGCCGCGCGGCTCGACCCGCGTCACCACCAGGCGATAGTCGCGCTTCCGCTCACCCGAGGTGCTGAGCGCGACGAGCTCGTCCCAACTCGGCTCCGGATCGAGCGCGACGGTCGCCTTGCCGAATCGCAGTTGCCGGGCGCGTCCGTACCCGAACTGCGGCTGGTCCTCAGGGTGACCCTCGAGCTGCTCGCGGTCGGTGAGATACAGGACCTCCATCTCCGGCGTCTTGAGCGACTCCGGCAGTCGGTCAAAGGTCTCGCGCGCCTCGGTGGAGCGCATGACATACGGCGTCACGGCGAGCGTTGTCGAACAGCCCGTCCCCGTCGCACCGAGGGCCACGACGAACATCGAGACGGCGATCCGGCACCACACCCACCACGAGAGAGCATCGTTGGCCACCAGAGACTCCTGTCCGATTGCGGTCGGGCTCCTGCCGGACTCCTCTCGGACTCCTGTCAGGGGGCGGGTCGGAGCGTAGCAGGCCCGGGATGCGCGCTGTGCCGGCTTTTCGCTTCTTGACGCGATGGTCGCGCAGCCTGTGCGATGATCCTCGACGGAGACCCCTGTCGGACACCCCACCATGAGCGACACGCCGAACCATGCCCCGCGTCTCGACGAGCGACCTGACGGGAGCGCCGAGGGCGGGGGCAGTCTCCTTCTCATCGACGACGACCGTGAGCTCTGCGAGCTGCTGCTCGCCTACCTCCATTCGGCCGGACTCGCGGCGGAAGCGTGTCACACGCCGAGCGAGGGCGTGCGGCGGGCGACCGGCGGGACATACGCGGCCGTCATCCTCGATGTGATGATGCCCGAGTTCGACGGCTTCGAGGCCCTGCGGCGAATCCGCGCGGTCTCGCGCATCCCGGTCGTCATGCTCACCGCCCGCGGCGAGGACATCGACCGCATCATCGGCCTCGAGATCGGCGCCGACGACTACCTTCCGAAGCCCTTCAACCCGCGCGAGCTCGTGGCCCGGATCCGCGCGGTCCTCCGTCGGGCCGGCGCGAAGGCGACGACCCTGCCGCCGGAGCGCGAGCCGCCGCTCGTCGTCGCCGATCTCCGCATGGATGTCGGGGCCCGCAGCGTCACGACCGCGACGGGACCGGTCGACCTGACCGGTACGGAGTTCGAGTTGCTGGAGGTGCTCGTCCGGGCCGCGGGACGGGTCGTCTCGCGCGATGAGCTCTGCCGTCGCGTGCTCGGTCGGCGCCTGCTGCCCGAGGACCGAAGCGTCGATGTCCATGTGAGCAACATCCGCAAGAAGCTCGGCAAGACGCCCGGCGGCGACGAGCGCATCAAGACCTTGCGCGGCACGGGGTATGTCCTCGCGCTCGCCCAGACCGATGGCGCCGGCGAAGGGGCCGGTGACGGCGCGGCGGGCGATCCCGCCGAGGGGAGCGGGAACGGATGATCGTGCGCACGCTCTTTCTCAAGATCTTCCTCTGGTTCTGGCTCGCGCTCATCCTCGTCGTCGCGACCGTCATCCTGGTCGTCGAACCGCCGCGCGAACGCGGTCGCGGCTCGGGCGGCGGCGGCTGGTCCGGGTTCATCGACAACCTGAACGAGATGCAGCTCCGCGGCCTTCTCGGCGTCTTCGGCGCGAACGGACAGGAGGCCTTCGAGGCGCACCGGCGCGGCCTCGAGAACGCACTGGGCATGGAGATCTTCGTCATCGACGGCGAGGGTCGGGAGATCACGGGGCGGAGCGTGCCGCCGCCGATGCTCGCGGCCGCGCGGCGCCGCGCAGAGGGCCCGCGCCGATCGGAGTCGCTCCCATCCGGAGAGGCAGCGCCGCAGCCGGAGCGAGTCGACAGGCCGGAACGCTCCGAGCGACCAGAGCGGGGTTCAGAACGGGGTTCAGAGCGGGGTTCAGAGAGGGGCGGCGAGCGAGGCGAACGCTCAGGACGATTGCTCGTCGCGACCGCGCCGCTGCCGGGCGGCGGCGAGCTGACCGCGTTCGGTCTCGATCGCCGGCGATGGGGCGGTGGCGGCGGCGGATCGAACTCGATGCCCGAACCGCTTGAGGCCCTCTCCAACACCGACTTCCTTTCGGTGAGCGTCCTCCTGCGGATCGGTGCGATCCTGCTCGTCGCCGGCCTCGTCTGCTGGGGCATGGCCCGTTACCTGACCGCTCCGATCCGCCGGTTGCAGTCGGCATCGCGCGAACTCGAATCAGGCGACCTCGGCGTGCGGATCAGCTCGGATCTCGCCGGTCGCAGGGACGAGATCGGCGAACTCGCCCGCGACTTCGACCGCATGGCCCGCCGCGTCTCGACGGTGATCTCGACGCAGCGACAGCTTCTCCGCGATGTCTCGCATGAGCTGCGCTCGCCGCTCGCCCGATTGCATGTCGCCGTCGAGCTGGCGTCGGAGGGCGCCGCACCCCAGGCCCAGAACGCCCTCGATCGCGTGCGCCGCGAGGCGGATCGCCTGGAGGAGCTCATCGCCCAACTGCTCGCCCTCGCCCGACTCGAGAGCGGTGCGACCGAGCAGGAACGAATCGACATCAATCTTGCCGAGACGCTCCGAACGATCGTCGACGACGCCCTCTTCGAGGCCTCCGGCAAGGGCAAGCGCGTCGAGCTCACCCGGTGCGACCCCTGCACCGTCCACGGCGTGCCGACGCTGATCCGCAGCGCGATCGACAATGTCATCCGCAACGCCGTCGACTTCACGCCCGAAGAGACGGCCGTCGATGTCGGGCTCGAGGCGACCGACGACGGCCTCGCGATCATCACCGTGCGCGATCGCGGGCCGGGCGTTCCCCCCGACGCGCTGCAGCGCATCTTCGAGCCCTTCTTCCGCGCGGTGACGAACGCAAGCCGCCCGCGCAGCGGCACCGGACTCGGGCTCGCGATCAGCGAGCGCGCGGTGCGTCTCCACCGCGGTTCGATCGAGGCGCTGAACGCGGACGGGGGCGGACTGCTCGTGCGGATCGCCCTGCCGACGAAGGTTGGCTGAGAAACGCTCTCAGCGAGCGAGGTCGAACCGGTCGAGCTCCATGACCTTCACCCACGCGGCGACGAAGTCGCGCACGAACGCGCCGTGCGCGTCCTCCGATGCGTAGACCTCGGCGAGCGCCCGAAGCTGCGAGTTGGAGCCAAAGACGAGATCGGCGATCGTCGCCGTCCAGCGCGGCGAACCGTCGGAGCGGGCTCGTCCCTCGAAGACGCCCGGCACCGAGGCCGACTTCGTCCAGACCGTGCCCATGTCGAGCAGGTTCGTGAAGAAGTCGGTCGAGAGCGTCTCCGGACGCTTGGTCAGGACGCCGTGCGGCGATCGGCCCGCGTTCGCGTTCAGCACGCGCAGGCCGCCGATGAGCACGGTCATCTCCGGCGCCGTCAGCGAGAGCAGGTTCGCGCGGTCGATGAGGAGTTCCGCGGCGACGGACTCATAGCCCTTGCGGGCGTAGTTGCGGAAGCCGTCCGCCCGCGGCTCGAGCGGCGCGAACGAGGCGACATCGGTTTCCTCCTGCGAGGCGTCCATGCGCCCCGGGGTGAAGGGCACGGTCACGGCGATGCCGGCGTTCTTCGCGGCCCGCTCGATCGCCGCGCCGCCGGCGAGGACGATGAGGTCGGCGAGCGAGATGCGCTTGCCGCCGCCGGCCGAGGCGTTGAACGATCGCTGAATCGACTCGAGCGTCGAGAGAATCGGTCCGAGCTCTGCCGGCTGGTTCACCTCCCAGTGCCGCTGCGGCGAAAGGCGGAGTCGCGCGCCGTTGGCGCCTCCCCGCTTGTCGCTCGACCGGAAGGTCGCCGCCGACGCCCACGCCGTGTTGACCAACTGGCCGATGCCGAGGCCCGACGCGAGGATCTGCGACTTGAGCGCCGCGATATCCGCATCGCCGACGAGCGGGTGGTTCACGGCGGGAATCGGATCCTGCCAGATCAGCACTTCCGCCGGCACATCCGGGCCGCGATACCGGGCCCGCGGTCCCATGTCGCGATGCGTGAGCTTGAACCACGCCCGGGCGAAGGCGTCGGCGAACTGGTCGGGATGGGCGAGGAATCGACGGGAGATCTTCTCGTACGCCGGATCGAAGCGCAGCGAGAGGTCGGTGGTGAGCATCGTCGGCGCGTGGCGCTTCGAGGGATCGTGGGCATCGGGGACGAGACCCGCGCCCGCCCCGTTCTTCGGCCGCCACTGGTGCGCGCCCGCGGGGCTCTTGAAGAGCTCCCACTCGAAGGCGAAGAGGTTCTCGAGATAGTTGTTGCTCCAGCGCGTGGGCGTCGAGGTCCAGGTGACCTCGAGTCCGCTCGTGATCGTGTCGCCGCCCTTGCCTGAGCGGAAGCGGCTCGACCAGCCGAGCCCCTGCTCCTCGACCGTCGCGCCTTCGGGCTCCGCGCCGAGCAGCTTGGCGTCGCCGGCGCCGTGGCACTTGCCGAAGGTGTGGCCGCCGGCGATGAGCGCGACCGTCTCCTCGTCGTTCATCGCCATGCGGGCGAAGGTCTCGCGGATGTCGCGGGCCGCGGCGATCGGATCGGGATTGCCGTTCGGCCCTTCGGGATTCACATAGATGAGGCCCATCTGGACGGCGGCGAGCGGATTCTCGAGCTGTCGGTCACCCGAGTAGCGCTCGTCGCCGAGCCATGTGCGCTCCGGTCCCCAGTAGGTCGTCTCGTCCGGCTCCCAGACATCCTCGCGGCCGCCGGCGAAGCCGAAGGTCTTGAAGCCCATCGACTCGAGGGCGACATTGCCCGCGAGGATCATGAGGTCCGCCCACGAGAGCTTGCGGCCGTACTTCCGCTTGATTGGCCAGAGCAGGCGCCGGGCCTTGTCGAGGTTCACGTTGTCGGGCCAACTGTTGAGCGGCGCGAAGCGCTGCTGCCCAGCGCCGGCCCCGCCGCGCCCGTCGCCGATGCGATAGGTGCCGGCGCTGTGCCAGGCCATGCGGATGAAGAGCGGTCCATAGTGCCCGAAGTCCGCCGGCCACCACGCCTGCGAGTCGGTCATGAGCGCATGCAGGTCGCTCTTGACGGCCTTCAGGTCGAGGCTGTCGAACTCCTTCGCGTAGTCGAACCGCGCATCCATCGGATTCGAGAGCGACGAGTGCTGGTGCAGCATCTTCAGGTTGAGCTGCTTCGGCCACCACGCCGCGTTGTTCGGGCCGGCGTTCGCCGCGTTCTGAACGAGGCCGCGGGAGAAGGGACATGAACCTTGAGTCTCGTGCATCCGATCCATCCTTTGCTTCAGCCAGCCGCAATGCCGATCCGTCTCGGACGGACCCTGCGCTTGGTCAGTGAACAGACAACTATGACCTGCGCTTCCGCCTGGACGCCGTCCGGCAGGTCGCGCAGGTCCCCCAGTAGATCACTTCGGCCTCGTCGATGCTGAACCCGGAGGCGTTGGCGGCGGTGAGGCAGGGCGCGTGCCCGACCGCACAGTCGACATCGACCGTCTTCCCGCAGGTCCGACAGATGAGGTGGTGGTGGTTGTCGCCGACGCGATCCTCATAGCGGGCGGGAGACCTCGGGAGGTCGATCCGCCGGACGATCCCCTTCTCGACGAGGATCGCGAGCGCGTCGTAGACGGCCTGCCGCGAGATCGCGCCGATCAGGTCGCGCACATCCTCGGCGACCTCGTCGGCGGTGCAGTGCGGCCGTGCCGAGACGGCCTTCAGCACCGCGAGGCGCTGAGCGGTCGCCTGAAGCCCGTGGGCATGCAGCATGTCGGCGGCGGAGCGGTCCACGGGCCGAAGGCTACCCAAAGTCTGGACTCTGTCAAGATACAGACCGGGTCCGTGATCGGACCCGGTCTGAACTTCTCGTGCGGTCGGTCTGGAGCCCGACCGTCAGGCCGATCGGGGCGCGCGACGCGTCGCGGACGGGGCCACCGGCCGCGGTGCGAGCTGACGCCGACGACGAGCTACAGGATCTCCGCCGCGAGGCTCGCGAGCTCGCTGCGTTCGGTCTTCGCGAGCGTCACATGGCCCGCGATGCCCTGACCCTTCATCCGCTCGATGAGGTGCGACAGGCCGTTGCTGGCGCTGTCGAGATAGGGATTGTCGATCTGCAGGATGTCGCCGCAGAGGACGATCTTCGTCGCGTCGCCGACGCGCGAGACGATGGTCTTCACCTCGTGCGGAGAGAGGTTCTGGGCCTCGTCGACGACGAAGAACTGATGCGGCAGGCTGCGGCCGCGGATGTAGGTCAGCGGTTCGAGCACGACCTTGCCGCTCGTCATGAGCTGGTCCATCCGCTGCTCGGCCGACTTCGAGTCGGCCTCCTCGCGGCTGTGCGTGCCGCGCGTCGAGAGCAGGTAGGTGAGGTTGTCGAAGACCGGCTGCATCCACATCGCCAGCTTCTCGTCCTTGTCGCCCGGAAGGAAGCCGATGTCGCGCCCGAGCGGCATGATCGGTCGGGCGGTGAGAAGCTTGTCGTAGCGCTCCTCCTTGAGGGTCTTCTGCAGTCCGGCCGCGAGGGCGAGCAGCGTCTTGCCCGTGCCGGCCGGCCCGATGAGCGAAACGATCTTGATCTCGTCGTCGAGAAGGAGATCGAGGGCCATCGTCTGCTGGAGATTGCGGGCCATGACGCCGTGCACGGGCTTGCGCGGCCCGGTCACGGGAATGAGGTGACCGGTGTCGGCGAGCACGCGGGCGAGCCCGGTGTGCGAGTCGTCGTCGGCGTTGACGAGCACGACGAACTGGTTCGGGATCGGATCGAGCGAGGGCTCCTCGACGCCGTTGGGATAGGTCGCCGGAATGCCCGCGAGCGCCTCGACCGCGAGCTGCCGCTCGTTGTAGAGATCGTCGATCAGCGTGCCGGGCACGACCATCGTCGCGTATCCGGTGTAGAGCCAGTCGGTGTCGACATGATCGTGCTCGAAGTCCTCCGCCGGGAGCTCGAGCGAGTCGCCCTTCACGCGGGCGTTGATGTCCTTCGAGATGAAGATCGTCCGCTTGCCGCTCAGGTGCATCGCGTAGGCGACGGCGAGGATCCGGTTGTCCGGCTTGTTCGGATCGAGGCCGCGCGGCAGCGCCCGCTCGAGGAACATGTCGCCGCGATCGATGCGGATCGATCCGCCCTGCTCGTTCCAGCGCACCCCCTCGAAGAGCTGCCCCTGGCTGCGCAGGCGGTCGAGCGCCCGGATGACCGCGCGGGCATTCCGGCCGCGCTCGTCGTTGTTCTTCTTGAAGGTGTCGAGCTCCTCGATGACCGTCATCGGGATGACGACCTCGTGCTCCTCGAACTTGAAGATCGCGTTCGGGTTGTGGAGGAGCACATTCGTGTCGAGCACGAAATGCTTGCGGAGATCGACGCTCTCCGGCATCGTCCGCTTCGGCAGGGCGATCGGGTGCGTGCCGTTCGCGGAAACGCCCGCGTCGGCGATGTCCGTTTCGGCATCCGCCGCGCTTCGCCGCCGCTTCGCCGCGGCCTTCGGCGCTCCCTTCGACGGGCTCGCCTTGGATTCCTTGGCCGAGTCACTCGAACGGCTCTTGCGAGCCGAGCGATCCGATGAGATCTCGCGTCGGGTGCTGGACGCCACGTCGCTCCTCCTGAGCGCTCTATCGGGCCGATCGCGGAGTGACTTCCGCGTCTTCCTTCCACGCCACCTCGTGCCGAACGGCACGAATGCGGCGGGGACGGCCCAAAGCCATACTACTACGGAGATTGGATACGCCGCATCGAATCCCGGGGTTTCGCGCCGCTTTGTTTCCGTCCCGATCCGATCCTGATCATCGGCTCACAAAGGGATCACGATCGCTGACCGCGAGCTGGAAGGTGACCCCCTCCACCGACTCGGCGAACCGCCGCGCGAGGGTGGGCAGGTACCCCCGCTCGGTGTTCGTGTGACCGGCGACGAGCACGCCGCAGCCGCGGGCGAGCGCGGCGAGCACGTCGTGGTGGCGACACTCGCCGGTCACGAAGAGCGTGCATCCCTCGTCGATCGCCATGTCCAGATGGGAGCCGCCCGCGCCGGCGGAAATCCCGATCCGCGCGTGCGTCGCCGGCGCCCCGTCGGGCAGCGCGATCTGCACCCGCTCCACGCCGAAGTGGGTCCGCAGCCGGTCGCAGATCTGGTCGGCGGAGACCGGCTGGTCGAGCGTGAGCCGACGACCCGCGCCGGTGTGCCGCACCGGCCTCGGGGTGAGCGGATGGATCTCGATCGGCGGCTCCTCGTAGGGGTGGAACTGTCGGATCGTCTCGACCGCGAGCGGGAGGGCGCGTCGCGGACAGACCATCTCGAGGCGGACCTCGTCGACCCGCTCGAGCGTGCCGCGCGAACCGACCTTCGGCTGCGTCTGCGGACCGCCGAAGAAGGTGCCGGTGCCGGCGATCTCGAAGGAACAGCGCTCATAGCCGCCGATGCGCCCCGCGCCGACGGCGGCCATCGCGTCGCGCAGCCGATCGACGGCCTCGCGCGGACAGAAGGTCACGAGCTTCGTCTCCTCGTTCGGAGGAAGGTGCCCGTGCGGCACGAGGGCCCGGACATCGCCGGTGCCGATGCCGGCGGCGATCCAGTCGTTCAGCCCGTTCGGCGCCGCGTCGAGCGCCGTGTGCGGCGAGAGGACCGCGATGCCGCGCTCGAGGAGTCGCATGAGCACCCGCTCGACGGGCGTCGCGTTGGCGATGCGCTTGAGCGGCTTGAAGATCGGCGGGTGATAGCTCACCACCGCCTCGCAGGCCTGCCGCACCGCCTCCTCGACGACGGCCGGCGTGAGATCGATGGTCAGGAGCGCGCTCGAGACCGGAGCGTCGCCGCGCCCGACGAGCAGGCCGACATTGTCCCACTCCTCGGCGAGATGGGGCGGCGCGATGTCGTTCATCGCCCGCAGCAGGTCCTTCACCGTGGTCTTGCTCATGGGGTCCTCCTTGGGCGCGCCTCGCGGGCGAGCATCGCAGCGCCATAGACGCCGGCCAGATCGCCGAGCTCGCTCACGAGAAGCGAGCAGGAACGGCAGACCGCGGGAAAGACATGACGATCGAAGCTCCGTCGCACGCGAGCGACGAAGGGATCGCCAAGGGCCTCGGTCACGCCGCCGCCGAGAATCACCGTGTCGATCGAGAGCACCGTGATCCAGTTGGCGATCGCGACGCCGAGCGTGTCCGCGGCGTGATGGACGACCTCACGGGCGAGCTCGTCGTCCGCCGCGTACGCCTCCGCGATCGTGCCGCTGCCGACCGGATCGTCGGCGTCGTGATCGCGGAGAAGCTCGTGAAACCGCGACTCGGGCCTCGACGGCATGAGCCGGCGGATCGCCGCGGTCATCGCGCTCCGCGAGCAGTGGTCCTCGAGCCGCCGCCCGGCCGGCCCCCCGCCCGGAACGACGACCGTGTAGCCGATCTCGCCCGCGGTGCAGAAACTCCCCTGAAAGATCCGGCGATCGAAGACGAGCCCGCCGCCGACGCCGGTGCCGACCCACACCGCGAGGGCGTGCCGACTCTTCCGCGCCACGCCGAGCGTGACCTCGCCGAACGCCGCGACATTCACATCGTTGTCGAGCGCGACCGGCAGCCCGAGCGCGGTCGCGAGCAGGTCCCGCAGGCCGACCTCGGTCCAGCCGAGATTCCCCGACGCGATGACCACGCCGCGCGGCCCGTCCACAGCGCCCGGCGCGCCGATGCCCGCGGCGAGAAGCGCCGAGCGCGGGACGCCGGCGTCGGCGCACGCCCGGTCGACGCCCTCCGCGATGCGCTCGATGACGCCGTCGCGGCCGAGCTTCGCCTTCGTTTTCCGCTTCGCCCGACCGCGCAGCGTGCCTCCGCCGTCGACGATCCCGATCGTCATGTTCGTGCCGCCGAGATCGATGCCGGCGTACAGCTCATCCGATGCGCCCATGCGGCCAGTCTACTGCGCTGGCGCTGACCTCGGCGCTCCCGCTCACGCGGCGTGCGCGCCGGCCGACTCGGGCATCGCCTCGAGCGCCGCGAGCCGGGCGGCGCGGGCCTCGGGCGACTCACCGTGCCAGCAGTGGTGCAGGCCGCGGCGGATGTCGTCGATGATCACGATGTTCGCCGGGAGGACGAAGAGCGTGAGGACGGTCGCGCTGAGGAGTCCGCCGCCGATCGCGATGCCCATCGGGATCAGGAAGCGGGCCTGGAAGCTCTGCTCGAAGAGAAGCGGGAGCAGTCCGCCCACCGTCGTCGCGGTGGTGAGGATGATCGGACGGAGCCGCAGCGTACCGGCCCGGACGAGCGAACCGCGCAGGTCGCCCTCGCCCTTCGCTCGCAGCTCGTTCGCGTACTCGACGAAGATCAGCGAGTTGTTCACGACGATGCCGGTGAGGGCGACGAAGCCGATGAGGGAGAGGAACGTCAGCGAGAAGCCCATGAAATAGTGCCCCCAGACCACGCCGATCATGCCGAAGGGAATCGCGAGCATGACCGCAAAGGGCTGGAAGTAGTTTCCGAAGAGCCACGCAAGAATCACGTAGATGCCGCCGAGGGCGACCAGAAACGCGAGCGGCAACGACGCGAAGGCCTCGTTCAGGTCCTTCTGCCTGCCTCCCTCGCGAATCTCGACCGAGCGATGCGACTCACGGAGGCGATCGATCGTCGGGGCGAGCTTGGCGGTGACGAGCTCCGGATTCGTCGCACCGACCGCGTCGGCGGTGACGGTGATGGTCCGTTCCCGGTCGATGCGCCGCACCGCCGCGTAGGAGTTCGCCTCCACCACATCGGCCACCTCGCTCAGCGGAAGCAGTCGGCCGCTCGGCGCCGCGATCCACAGATCGGCGACCGAATCCACGCGGGCCCGCGAGGCCTCGTCGATTCGCGTGCGGACCTTCACGTCCTCACGATCGGCGCTGAAGGTATGGGCCTCAAGGCCGTAGAGAATGCCGCGCACCTGCTGGGCGACCTCCGCGACGGTGAGCCCAAGCGCCGCCGCGCTCGGACGCAGCTCGACGCGCAGCTCGCGCTGCGTGCTGAAGTCGTCGTCGGCGATGCTGTCGACACCCTCGATTCCCGTGAGACCGGCCTTCAGCGCCTCGGCGACCTCGCGGGCGGCGTCCTGATCGTTGCTCCGCACCTCATAGGTGATGTCAGCGCCCGAGGGCCCGCCGGTGATTTCGCTGAATCGAACGCTCTCCGCGGCGCTCACGTCGCCGGCGCAGGCCCGGATGCTCGCGAGAACGGACCCCGAGTCGCGCTCGCGCTCCTCGACCGGAAGGAGCTCGACGAAAAGCTGTGCGATATGGCTCGCGCTCCCGTCGGGCTGTCCGGTCTCGAAGTTCGTCGTCTGTCCGAGGATCGAGCTGACGCCGAGGACCTCGGGCTGCTGGCGAGCAGCCTCCTCGAATCGCTCGGCCATCGCCCGCGTCATCTCGATCGTCGAGCCGATCGGCATGCGGATATCGATGATCGCGGTCTCGCTGTCGTCGGCCGGCAGGAAGATGAAGGGCACCCGTCCGCCGCCGACCATGCCGAGCGAGACGATCAGCACCGCGAGGGTCGCCGAGAGCGACACATAGCGATGGGTCACGACGACATCGGCCAGTCGGGCGTAGCCGCCCGTCAGCGCGGGCATGAGCCGCGCCTCCCGCCAGCGCTCGAAGCGCGACCAAGCCCGCGCCACGGGACCGGGTCGCTGGCCGCGCGAGGCGCGGATCGAGCGGGCCATGTGCGCGGGCAGGATGACGAAGGACTCGAGGAGACTCGACGAGAGAGCGACCGCGGCGATCACCGGCAGCATGACGAGAAGGTCGCCGACGCGGCCGCCGACGAACGCAAGCGGAAGGAAGGCGACGATGGTCGTGGCTGCGTTCGCGAGCACCGGCCAGATGACCGCGCTGGTGCCCTCGATCGCCGCGTCGTCGGGATCGGCCAGGCCTCGTCCTCGCTCGAGCACCGCATCGCTCACGACGATCGCATCGTCGGCGAGCATGCCGACGACGATGAGCAGACCGAACATCGTGATGAGGTTGAGCGTGACGTCGAGGATCCACATCAGCAGCACGGTGCATCCCAGGGCGACGAGAATGCCCGTCATCACCCAAAACGCACTCCGCGCGTTCATGAAGAGCAGCATGATGAGAAAGACGAGGACCGCTCCCTGTATCGCGTTGCCGGTCAGGAGATCGAGTCGTCCCTCGATGATGCGGGCGAGATCGCTGTGGGTCTGGATGTCGCTCGGCAGCGGATCGCGCTCCTGCATCGCGACGCCGAGCTCGTAGCCGCGCAGCCGATCGGAACCGGTCACGAGCGACTTCACCGCGCTCCATCCGGAGCCCGCGCGGTACTCCTCCCCGCGCCGTCCCGCGACATAGCCGCGGACCATTTCGGCGATGCGCACCGCGTCCTCGTCGCCCTTCTTGAAGACGACGAGCGACGCCGCCGGCTTGCCGTTGAAGCGGCGCTGCACCTGCTGGTCGATGAAGTCCTCGGTGACGCGGGCGATGTCGCCGAGG
Organism: uncultured Isosphaeraceae bacterium; assembly: GCA_964395845.1. GTDB lineage: Bacteria > Planctomycetota > Phycisphaerae > Phycisphaerales > SM1A02 > JAEUIT01. The sequence continues at coordinate 295,046 of CAYNCG010000001.1, forward strand.
AGCACCGACTGGCCGTCGGAGGTCGCCACGACCGGGATCCGCCGGATGGTCTCGGCCCGCTCCGCGACGCCCATCGTGCGCACGCCGACATTCGCGCCGGCGGTGCGCATCGTGCCGCCGGGCACCTCGGCCATCCACGCCCGGACGATCTCGTTCACCGTCGAGAGCCGAAGCCCATGCCGCTTCATCGCGACGGGATCGACATCGATGCGGATCTCGCTCGCCCGCGTGCCGGTCAGGACGACCGAGCCCATGCCCGGAAGCGAGCGCAGCTCGTCGGCGACGCGCCGCGCCGCCTGCTTCAGCGCCAGCTCGCTCGCGTCGCCGAACAGCGTCACCATGATCACCGGAAAGTTCGGCCGGAGTTCGGTGACGCGGATGCGCTCCGCCTCGTCGGGCAGGTCGTTCAGCCCGTCGATCGCGACGCGCACATCGTCGAGCGCGTCGGCCATGTCACGGCCGTCGTTGAACTCGACCGCGATGCCGCCGCCGCCCTCCGCGAGATTCGAGGTGACGCGCTTGATCCCGTCGAGGTCGCTCACCGCGTCCTCGATCTTGCGGGCCATCGACTCCTCGACCTCCGCCGGCGACGCGCCGGGGTAGACGAGAAGGATCTGGGCCGCGTCGGGATCGACCTGCGGAAAGAACTCGCGTCGCAGGTTCAGCAGGCAGTAGACGCCGCCGATCACGAGAAACCACATCAGCAGGCTGCCGACGATGGGCCTGCGGACGCCGAAGACGACGAGCGACCTCATCGCCGGACCTCGGGCGTCGCGGCGCTGGCCTTCGTCGTCGCGCCGCCCGGCGGCTGGGCGGCGATCGCGGTTCCGTCCGGAATCTGTCGCGAGGCGTCAAGCACGACCTGCGAGCCCGAGGGCAACCGATCGCGCAGCACGAGCCACTCCGAGTCGGGAAGTCCCGTCTCCGGCTTGAGGCCGGTGAGGGCGAACTCGACCTCGACCGGCGTGATGTGCACGCGGCCGTCCCGCACGACATAGGCGCGTCCCTCGGAGATCGAGCGGCGCGGCAACACGCTGCGCGCCGCTTCGCTCTCGCAGAGGATCGAGGCCTCGACGAAGGTCCCCGGCGCGAGCGCCTCGCTGGATGCGATCTCGGCGAAGACCGCGAAGGTCCGCGTGACCGCGTCATCCTCGGGCGCGATGCGGGTCACCCGCGCGTCGACGACGCTCGCCCCCGCGCGATCCGGCTGGAGCAGGACAGGCTGGCCGACGGCGACGAGCGGTCGGGCCGACGCGGGCAGGAGGAGCGGCACCTCGAGCCGCAGCGGATCGACGACCCGCGCGACCGGCGCGCCCATCGCCACCATCTCACCGATCTCCTTGTCCGCGTGCTGGAGAATCCCGTCGATCGGACTGCGGATCACGCTGCGATCGACGGAGTCCTGGGCGACCTCGCGCGACGCCTCGAGCCGCGCCCGTTCGGCGCGGAGGGCGAGGCGGCGCGGCTCGACCTTGTCGCGAGCCTCGCGGGCCATGACGAGCGCGCGATCGGCGGCGATGAGCGCCTGCCGGAGCCGATCGACTTCGCGTTCCTTCGCGGCGCCGTCGCGGAGCGCCGCCTCGGCCCGCTCGACATCGGCGCGGACGAGCCGGGCGTCGGCCTCGGCGAGCACGAGACTCTCGGCGATGGTGCGCTCGTCAACCGCGAGAATCGCGAGCTGCGCGTCGACCGCATCGATCGCCTGCCGCGTGATCTCGAGCTGTCGTCGGAAGTCGGTGTCGTCGAGACGAAGGAGAACCTCGTCCTTCGCGACGCGCTGCCCCTCCTCGTACCGCTCGCCGAGCGCAGCCACCGTCGCACTGACCCGCGCCGGAACATCGGCGCTCAGGAGCGCCCGCGCCGACCCGTACGCCCGCAGCCGCCGGCCGACCGACGCCTCGAGGACATCGACGACGACCACGGAGCGCAGCCGATTCGCCGCATCGCTCTCGGCGGCCTCCGGCTTCGTGCCGACGAGCCAGCCGGAGATGAGAACGGCGGACGCGAGCAGCCCGACGCCGACGATCGCGCGGGAGAGCAGCATCAGGGGAAGATTGCGCTGGGACATGGTGGTGATGGGTTCCCTTCGCCCCACGCGAGAACTCCGACGCAGCGACCGCTCATCGGAATCGAGAATCGTAGAAGGAAAGCGGCGAGGGAAGGCGGTCCGCCCGAAGATTGCTCGGCCAACCCCTCGCCGTGACCTGCTACGCTCTCCCTCCCATGAGCCCGCCAGACTCCGCCCACGACGCGCTCGACCTTGCCTCCGTCCGCCATGTCGCCAAGCTCGCCCGGCTGCGCGTCTCCGACGGGGATCTCGAGCGATATCGCGGCCAGTTGAGTTCGATTCTCGGACACATCTCGAAGCTGAACGCCATCCCGGTGGAGGATGTCGAGCCGATGGCCCACCCCCTCTCGATCAACAATCGCCTCGGCGCCGACGAGCCGACCGAGCCGATGCCGATCGAGGATCTCCTCCGGAACGCGCCCGCGACCGAGGATCGATACCTCGCCGTCCCGAAGGTCCTCGCCGAAGGCAGCGGCGGCTGACCGGGGCCTCACGCGAACCGAACAGAGTGCCGCCGATACCGAGATGTCCATGATCGCCCACGAACGAGTCCGACTGGCCCAGGAGATCCGCGCGAGCGCCACGAGCGCGACCGCGCACCTGGACGCGACGCTTGCCCGCATCGAGCGCGAGAATCCGCGGCTGAACGCCTACAACGAGCTGCTCGCCGAGAGCGCCCGCGCGGAGGCGGCGGCGATCGATCGGCGTCCCGCGGGCGAGCGCACCGGTCTCCTCTCCGGTCTCACCATCGCGGTGAAGGACAACATCGCCACGCGCGTCGGCCACACGACCTGCTCGTCGAAGATGCTCAAGAACTACCGTTCGCCCTACGAAGCGACGGTCATCTCCCGCCTGCGCGATGCGGGCGCGGTCTTCGTCGGCAAGACGAACCTCGACGAGTTCGCGATGGGCTCCTCGACGGAGAACAGCGCGTTCGGCATGTCGCGCAATCCCTGGGACACGAGCCGCGTGCCGGGCGGCAGCTCGGGCGGCAGCGCGGTCGCGATGGCCGCGGGGCTCTGCGACATCGCCCTCGGGTCCGACACGGGCGGCTCGATCCGTCAGCCCGCCGCGCTGTGCGGCGTCGTCGGCCTCAAGCCGACCTACGGCCGCGTGAGCCGCTACGGGCTCGTCGCCTTCGGCTCGAGCCTCGACCAGATCGGTCCGATCACGAGCAGCGTGCGCGACGCGGCGGCGGTCCTGCAGGTCATCGCGGGCCATGATCCGCGCGACTCGACGAGCGCGAGCCTGCCCGTCGACGACTATCTCGGCGAGCTCGATGTGCCGGTGCGCCACCTGCGCGTCGGCGTGCCGCGCGAGTATCTCTCCGACGCCAACGATCCGCGGGTGAACGCGGCGGTGCGCGAGGCCGCCGAGGTCTACCGCCGGCTCGGCGCGACGATCGTCGAAGGCATCGAGCTGCCGCTGACCGATGTCGGCATCTCGACCTACTACGTGATCGCCCCCGCCGAGGCGTCGAGCAATCTCGCCCGCTTCGACGGCATCCGCTACGGCCACCGGGCCCAGCTCGCGGCGGGCGAGGATCTCTTCGACCTCTACGCGAAGAGCCGGGCGGAGGGCTTCGGCCCCGAGGTCCAGCGGCGCATCATGATCGGGACCTATGTCCTTTCGAGCGGCTACTACGACGCGTACTACCGCCGCGCGCTGCAGGTCCGTCGGCTCATCAAAGAGGAGTTCGACAGGGCCTTCGAGCGCTGCGACATCCTGCTCGGCCCGACCTCGCCGATGCCCGCGTTCGTCGCCGGCGGCAAGAGCGATCCGCTGTCGATGTATCTCTGCGATGTCTACACGGTGAACACGAACATCGCGGGCATTCCGGGCCTGTCGCTCCCCGGCGGCATGGCCGAGGAGAACGGCGTGCGCCTTCCGATCGGCATCCAGCTTCAGGCGAAGCCCTTCGCCGAGGGCCTCCTCCTGCGGGCCGCGCGGATGTTCGAGTCGGCAACCCTCTGGCACGGCATGCGCCCGCAGGCATGAGGTTCTGGGTTCGCGCGCTCTTCGCGGCAATCAGCCCGCACGGCGACTGTGTATCCCGTCAGGAGGCTAGGTTGAAGTTGGACACCAGAGCGGGTTCCCTCGGAGCGCGCCGCCGAGGCTCTCGAGGATCGCTCGCATGATGTCCATGTGCGCTGCTTCTCGCCATGCGGTAAAGCAGGGACCGGTCGTGAGATTCGATTTCAACCGGGCGACCAGGCGCCGAGGAGAATCGCCAGATCGAGAGGACCGATCTCGCCGTCGCCATCGAGATCCGCCTCTCTGACCGGGGCGTCCTCGCGCGGTCCCCATGATCCTAGGAGCAGCACGAGGTCATCTGCGTTCACCACGCAGTCAATGCTGATATCACCGTCCGGCACATCTTTCGGCGTTGCGATAATCACGGAGTAAGAACTGCTGGGCGAGTCGAAGATCCCGCCATAGAGGAGAAGCTGTCCGCGGTTGTTGATGTCGTACACCTCCCAGACCGCGCCATTGAACGCGGGCAGAAGTTCCCAGATTTTCTGCGGCGTATCGCCTCGCCACAGGACTGGCGTCGCGCTCGGAAGCGGCGAGCAGGAACCCTGCACGCAGTATGTACGACCCACAACGGTCCCAACGTCATTCATGCCGGTCGGCTGCGCCCCCGAGTAGCCCGTCAGGCCTTCGAGCGGGTGCACGGCACCGTCGAAGCGGAACGACCACGCCTCCTCCACAAGAGGATCCCGGTCGGTCGAGATGGCGAAGGAGCCAACCATGACGCCAGAGCGATTGATGTCCTGCACGCCCATGATCGCGTCGTCGTCGGGCCCGAGTACGCTCTCCCAGAAATCTCCCCGCATCCGGAAGAGCCGGTCACCGGGGACCGGCCCGAGCACCTGCACCCCGCAAATCCAGTCGTTTGAGGAGGCGTTCCTGAACCAATCCTCGGCGGTTCCGCGGAGCAGCAGCTCGGTTGGCATATCGACGAAGCCCTCGTCTGTCCAAGCGATGCACTGGACCGACTCGAGGTAGCCACCCGATTGCCCGTAGATTGACCCGTCGCTCAGCATCACGACGGCCTTCGAGCCATCATTCGGCACCCACGGCACCTCGGGGAGGAGCGTCGGTACCGTGTCGATCCAGACGCAGCCCCTTGTCGGCCCCTCGGTCGTTCGCACATACCCGACTACGACACCTGAATTGGAAATGGACCACGGCGTCGACCGGTTGAACCCAGGTGGTGGCGGAAGATCTCGAAAGCCATCCTTGGGCGTCCACAAGTAGCCTCGCTGGCTGATCGTCCCGCATGAGTAGTAGGTCCCAATGACCCAGCCGTCGTCGTTGAGGCGCCGAGGCGTCACGCTACCCGCTTGGGTGCAGCCCGCATCGAACGCCGACAAGTCGTACTCACACTCTGCCCACGCAGCCGTTACCGCGAAGCACGCGACCAACAGAAGTCCAAGGGCGAGTCCTCTCATGATCCAACTCCCTCGCCCGCGAAGAGCCCTAGCAGGATCGTGTTACGTTCGGTAGCCGAGAGCGTACCGAGCCAAGCCGAGAATTCTTCGATGGTCGCGAAGCCGAAGATCTGTGCGGCAACGGCGGGAGAAACAAGGTCGATGCCCGACTCGGCACTCCACACCATCCACTGACCCCCCATGCCAGCTTCAGGCGACGAGCAGCACTGACCGAACGCGCCCAGCAGAATCGCCAAGTCACTAGCGCCGACCGTGCCGGAACAGTCAAAGTCCGCTTGGCAGCCGAGGGGGCATGCCCCCCACTGACCCAGAAGGAGCCCCAGGTCGGATGCGTCAACACATCCGTCACCGTTCATGTCACCCGGGCAGCCACTATCGATATCGATCACCGACTCGAATGCTCCGATATCAACCTCGCCGAAGAGTACGCGAGCCCCCAAATCGCGCGCAGGGAGCAACTCTGTCATGTTGTCATCGAAGTCCGCGTCATAGGTATCCGCCGAAAGTGCCGTCGATGTTCCCGCGTTGACGAGCGGCGAGCAGGCTCGAAGCCGGAAATCACCGAGCGCCGGTATCCCCGGAGGGCCTTCATCGACGAAGCTCACGTCATCGAACGAAAGGTTGAAATCGCCGAGGTCCGGGTTGCCGAAATCGGCATAACCCGAGATGTTTGAGTAGCTGACTGACATCGCCGAGTCGTCAAAGACCGATCCGGCCACGTCAACATTCACGATGAAGAGGCTGCCTGTGGGTGGGCTGTCTGTCAGCGGACGAACCAGAATCGAGTTCCGAACCAGGACACCGGGGCTGACCGGCGGGTTGAAGTACTCAATCTGGAGCTGAACACCGGTCTGGAAACTGAGCGACTCATTCAATGCGAAGGTCGTGTTCTCGATTCTCGACGCCGGGGAGTGCGATGGATTGATGAAGTACACCGCGCCGCGGCCGAAGCTCGTGTTGCCGACGATCAAACTATCGAGCAACTCGGGACTGACTCCATCAGACCACACCGCTCCACCATCACCCCGCTCTGCAGTATTGGAAAGAAAGGAGCTGCACCGAACCGAGGGTGTCTGGTTGGAGGTAACTGTGCCCGATGCGAGCGCGAAGAGGCCGCCACCAACACGCGCAACGTTGTCAGACAGCACACAGTTTTGGAGCACAAAATCGAGCGGGGCATTTACGAAAGTCCCCACGGCATACACGCCGCCTCCCGAACTCCGGTACCTGAACTCGGGGTCAAACACGACCGTCGCAATGCCCCGAACCATCTGGACGCCATCGATGACGAGGCGGTCGTTCGCGTCCTCGATCCACACTGGGTGAAAGGAGTTGTCAAACAGAATCGGGGGATCGGCGGTGTCGTCCTGGCCAATATCCGCACTCAGGATCGTCAAGTAGACCGACGGATCGCGAAGCGCGTCCGACTGCACTCCAACCGCGGGATATCCTCCGCGTACCTCAATTCCTTCCGAGGGACCGAAGAAGAATGACCTAGTTTTCGGCTCCGCGGGCTTCACCGCGAGCGTCGGGATGTAGACCCCCTCCGTCAGCCGAATCAAGTCACCGTCAGGATCCTGGCTCGCCGCTAGTGCAAGCGCTTTGTCGAGGGTCTTCAACGGCACATTCCAGTTCGCTCCTGAATTGGAATCGCTCCCGGTCAACGCATTCACATGGAATTCACCACCGCAGGTCGAAGAGGCCAGAGAGAGAGAGAGAGAGAGAGAGAGAGAGAGAGAGAGAGAGAGAGAGAGAGAGGGAGAGAGATTTTTGCATAGCTAGCCCCGTAAGCAACCCGTCGCTCATGCATCGCCACGCGGCATGCGAACCCATGCTCAGTATTGGGCAGGACGCTGCCCATTGCAATGGGGACCTCGCCAAGACGATCTCGTCTTCCGGGCCTGCTCTGGACAGTCACATTCGGGATGATTGACGGATTCGCCCAGACACGACAGGCAAAGTCAGGGACGCTCAACCTGGACAGCCAGAGTGGGACGAGGTGTTGCGGCCCGTCGCCCCCCCTCCGGCGGTACGCCTGGCTGGCGCCCAATCGGATGAGCGCGAGGCAGATTCGAGTTTCGTGCCCTCTTGAACCAACTCTCGACGCCTCTCACGGTGGCACGATCGCCATCCACGAGAGGAGTCAATGTCTTCCAGCAGTCGCTCCACCGGCCGTTCAAGAGTTCTCGCCCTCCTCACGGCTTCCACGCCCGTCACCGCGGCCTACGGCGGTGGGTACCAGTTCCGGCTGGTCACCCAGACCGGCGATCCGACACCGGGCAGTTTGGGTGTACATTCACTTGGCTCGGGTGGCCCACACTGAACGCCTCCGGGCAAGTTGCGTTCGCCGCCGGAACCACCGGGGCCATCGCACATACGGGACTCTGACGGAGCGTCGTTGACGATCCACAGAGCGTCGAAGTCATCATCGGGCAGTACGATCCGGTCCCGGGGTCGTCTCCGGACATTCGCTTCGACACGTTTGGTCCTTCCTTCCATCATCCGCTGATGAATGACGCAGGACAGGTCGGCTTCTCTGCGCGGCTCACCAACCTCCCTGATCCCCGGACTGGTCTGTTTCGCATGCTGAATGGCAGCATTCAGCGCGTGGCCGTTCCGGGTGATGTCGCACAGGAACGGCTGGCACGTTGACCTATCAGTCCGTGGCGAAAGTGCTTTGGAAGCGAGGATGAGCAGAATGGCCGAGTTCGAGGAGGTGCAACGAAGCAGTATCCGCAGTGATACGAGCGAGTTGCGCCGACGAAGAAATCGGCCATTCTGCTCGTCCGCAGCCCAAATGACTTTCGCCACGGGCTGCTATGCATCAGTATCGAATCTCCCTCCGTTCAACGCATCGACCGCCATTGCCTTCGCTGCGACGCTCGCCGGGCCTGATGTGGTGGTCACCAACGATCAGCCTTCTTCGTGCACCGGTTCGGCGGTGTGCAGGCGTACGTTCGCGAAGATACGCCGTCCCTGAACTCGGCCCCAACATCGTCTTCGACGAGCTCGCCACGATGTGGGTCGTCGATGAAGATGGCTCTATCACCCTGATCCTTCGTGAAGGTGCTTGGCTGACGGTTGGTGGAGCAATCCAGGCAGGTCGATGACTGGGTCGTCACCTTCGGAATCAGCGATCATGGAGGCCGGCGGGCGGGGTTCAATACTCGAGGTGACGTCGCGTTCGCCGTCTACTTCGCCAACGGCGCGCAAGCCGTCATCGTCGCGCAGCGACCGCCCGGATGCGTCGCTGACCTGAACGGTGATGGCACAGTCGACGCCGCAGATCTCGCGATGCTATTCGGCGGGCGGGGAACGATCGGCCCGGTGGGCTAGGGCGCGGACGTTGACTGGGATGGCGACGTCGACGGCGCGGATCTGGCGGTCCTGCTCGGACGCTGGGGCCCATGCGAGTAACCTCAGTTCGGGTATCGCAGGCGACAGGGATTGAGGTTGTCTTGCTGTACCGGGGCGTTGTCCAGCGCGTGGCTGTCCAACCCGAGGCCAACCCGGCGCGAGAGCTCGACGGCGAAGTCATCACACCATTCGGGCGATGATCTGTAGCACTTTCGGCGCCACAAAGAGCGCGCCGGGAGTCCGCTCGGCCTGTAGGCGATCTCGTTCAGAAGCTCGGCACGCCATGCGGGCATCACACGCCCCCACTCGACCAGCCGCGGCGAGTAGGTGCAGGCGAATCCCGCTGGCCACTGCCAGAACCGATCGTTCGCCGAGCCGCGCGGGCGATCGGGGAGAGCGAAAGAACCTCGAATCCGCCTGTGGCCACGGATGGCCGTCAGACAGAGCCTAGAAAAGTCACCCGAGTGCCCGTCACGCGGCGGCGCGGCGTTCGGCCGGCGGCAGGTGCGCGGCGATCGTCGCGAGCAGGGTCGGGCGATCGATCGGCTTCGTCGCGTAGGCGTCGCAGCCGGCGACGAGGCAGCGCTCGGAGTCGCCGATCATCGCGTTGGCCGTGAGGGCCACGATCGGGCCGCGCCAGCCCTTCTGGCGCAGGGCCCGGACGAGGCCGTAGCCGTCGAGCTCGGGCATCTGCATGTCGCTCAGGAGGAGATCGCACGGCACCTCCGCGCGCAGCGCGCCGTCGATGCCGCCATCGTCGGTGAACGCCTCGAGGGCGAGCTTCCCGTTCTCGAAGAGCGTCACCTCGGCGCCCGCGCGCCGAAGATGCAGCGCGATCAGGCGCTGGTTGTCGGGTCCGTCCTCGGCGACCCAGATGCGGGCGCCGACGAGCGCCGTCGCCGCGGCCGGGATCGATGCGGGATCGGAAGGCGGTGCGCCCGGGCTCCGCGTCGCGGGGCGCGGTCCGTCGACCACACCGACCGGTTCCGCCGAGACCGTCGCGGTGAAGGCGCTGCCGCGGCCGAGCTCGCTCTCGACGGCGATGTCGCCGCCGAGGAGCTGGGCGAAGGTCCGACTGATGCGGAGCCCGAGCCCGGTGCCGCCGAAGCGCCGCGTGGTGCTGCCGTCGGCCTGCGTGAAGGCGCCGAAGAGCCGCGCAAGCTGCTCGGGCGCGATGCCGATTCCGGTGTCCTCGATGCGAAATCGCATGCACGGCGCGCCCGCCGCATCGGTCGTCGACGCGACGCGCACGGTCACGCGCCCCTGCGGCGTGAACTTGATCGCGTTCCCCACGAGATTGATGAGGATCTGCTTGAGCCGCACCGGATCGCTTCGCATGCGCGCCGGCAGTTCGGTCTCGCGCAGGATCTCGAATTCGATGCCGCCCTCTCTCGCCTTGACCCGCATGAGCGACTCGACATCGGCGAGCACCTGCTCGGGATCCACCGCGATGCGCTCGACGCCCATGCGTCCGGCCTCGATCTTCGAGAGATCGAGAATGTCGTTGATCAGGGCGAGCAGATGCTCGCCGTTGCGGCGAATCGTCCGGATGTACTCGAGTCGCTGACGCGGAGCGATGCTGCGGTCGCCGTCCTCGTGCAGGAGATCGGCGAAGCCGAGGATCGCGGTCATCGGCGTGCGGATCTCATGGCTCATGTTCGCGAGGAAGTCGCTCTTCATCGCGTTCGCCTCCTCCGCCTTCCGTCGCGCGTCGTCGGCGAGGGCGGCGGCGCGGTCCTGGAGGATCGCGGTGACGAGCAGCTCGGCGATCTCGCGGATCGACGCGAACACGAGGGCATGCGGTGACGGCGCGTCCGGCGCGAACGAAAGCCCGATGATGCCGAGCTCGACGCTCCGATCGCCTCCGCGATCGCCGCGCCTATCGACGAGCGCGACATGCCAGTCGATCGGCTCGCCGTCGCGCGGCGCGGCCGGGCCGAGGCGCGCGACGACCGTGGCGCCGTCGGCGCCGGCGATCCCCGGAAGCGAGGCGATCGCCGACCGCACCGCCTCGATCCGTTCGGCGAGCGACCGCGGTTCGCTCAGCGCCGACGCCGCCCGCAGGCGCGTCTCCGCGCAGGCGAGCCGGATGCGCTCCTCCTCCTCCGAGGCGACGAGCGCGGTGACATCGCGCTGCACCGCGACGAAGCCCTCGATCGCGCCGTCAGCGCCGACGAGCGGCGTGATCGTCGAATCGACCCAGTACTCGTCACCGCCGACGGACGCGGCCTTGCGGTTGAGCAGTCGTCCCGACCAGACGCGGCCGGCGGTGATCGTCGACCAGAGCTCCTCGTAGAACGCGCGGGCGGTGCGCTCGCTCTTGAGGAGACTCGGCAGGCGCCCGATGACCTCGTTCGGCGCGTAGCCCGTCAGCCGCGCGAACGCCGCGTTCACGCGGGTGATGTGGCCGTCGGCGTCGGTGAGGAACACCGCGTCGGCCGCGGCGTCGATCGCCGCGGCGAGCCGTCGGGCGTCGGTGGATGCGGCCTGCGCGGCCAGCTCCGCCTCCTTGTGCTCGGTGATGTCCTGAAAGGAGCCGTAGAGGCGCTTGACGCGGCCGACGCCCGCCGCGCTTCCCGACCATTCGGCCGCTCCGACGGCGCGAACCCATCGGTGCCGGCCCTTCGCGGTGATGAATCGAAGCTCGAGATCCCAAGGCGTCCCGTCAACGAGCGCCCGCTCGACCGCCGCGGCGATGGCTGGCTGCGACTCGGGTGCGTAGAAGCCGACCGCCGACTCGAGACTCTGGTTGAAGTCGTCCGACACCTCATGGATGCGCCGCGTCTGGTCGGTCCAGTGAACGGCCTTCGTCTCGGTGTCGAGCGACCATCCTCCGACCTTCGCGGTGCGCTCCATCTCCTGCAGGAGGGCGTGCTGCGCGAGGAGCGTGCGCCGCTGCTCGCGTCGCTTGGCCTGCACGCCGGCGACGCCGAGCCCGATGCCGAGCGAGGCGACGAGTCCGGGCAGGAGCGCGAGGAGGGCTGCGTGATCGACGCGGGCGAGCCTGGCGAGATGACGCTCGGCGGCGACATCCACGCCGACGATGCAGACGATTCGTCCGGCGTCGTCGTGCACCGGCGCGAACGCCGAGATGAAGCTTCCCCAGTGGTCCGTCTTCGGTTGCGGACTGACCGCGGGCTCGCCGGTGCGGAACGGCTCGAGCATCGCCGGATCGGGATCGGGATAGAGCTCGCCGATCGCCGGTGCGGGCGGCGCGGCGTCCCCGTCCGCGGCTCCCTCATGCACGACATGATCCGCGGCGTCCACCACGAAGCGCAGCCCTTCGGGCGACATGCGCATCGTGTATGCGAAGACGAGATCCGGCATCGCCGCGGTCACCTCGCGCAGCGGCCGCACGACCTCGTGATAGACCGGATCGTCGCGCTGATCAGCCCGCGTGAGCGTCTCATGCGCCCGCCAGTCGAGCCGACTCGCCGCGACGCGGGCCGCGCCGATGAGTTCGCGCTCGCCGGCTTCCCCGACGAGGCGCCGCGCCTCGACATGGCCGACCAGCACGCAACAGACCACGGCCGACAGCACGGTGAGCGCGGCGAGGAGCCCGTGGACCGCCGGATGGAAGCCGCGGGGCGCGCCGCGCGGCGTGGCGGCGCCGCTTCCTCTGGTCACGGTGGATGGGTCATCAGTCGCGTGCATGGACGGTTCGGCGTTCGGGCTTCGATGACATCGGCCCGCGCCCGCATCGCCATCACCGACGAAGGCTCCGTGAATCCACTCGGCGATTCCCTCGGTTCATTTGCGACGGCGTCTGTCGGCGAGTGTCCGTTGGAGGACCCACGCCGGCCGCACATCCCGACCTCAGTCCGCGTCCGGCCGTGCCAACTCAAGCTCGAAGATCAGCGAGGACGGCACCGGCGGGTAGGCGACCGAGGCCCGCACATGCCGGAAATCGGCGGGATTCCAGCCGGTCCGGGCCATGACGGAATCGAGCATCGCGGCGTAGGAGGACCAGCGACGGAGGCGCGCTCGACCGCCGAATCCGCGGCCGGTCGGCTGCGGCAACTCCTCCATGCGAACGGTGAAGGGCAGGCGGTCGCGGGTCTCGTGCCCGTCGCGCCGTTCGGGATTGCGCCACAGGTCGCCGTACAGGATCGCCTCGGGCTCGGCGCCGTGCGCGAGCAGGTCACGATGGATGAGGAAGTCGAAGACCTGCTCCTCGACCGCGGTGCGCAGACGGAAGGCCTGGAAGAGTCCGTGATCCGTCGGCGACACGCGCAGCGGTTGCAGGGCGCGGATGAGCGCGCCCTGCACGATCGTCATGCGGCTCTCCGGCCCCACGGCGCCGTCACCCAACACGAGTGCCCGACGCCCGCCGTCGAGATCCGCCGCGGTCAGGGCCGGGAGCGGCGACGAGCAGAAGTCGCGCAGCAGAAACGGCGGAAGGCGCGTCCGGTCCGACGGATCAAGGCGCTCCGGCGCGCTGATCGCCCGCTTCGAGCCGCTGTCGTCGATCACCATCGGCGACTCGATGCGCCATGCGGAGCCTGACCGCAGGCGCTCAAGGTCGACGAAACCTCGGACGGTCGCGCAATCGATCATCCGCCCGTCCTTCGACGGCGCGGCGACATCGATCCGGAACGCGAGCGCCGCCCGCATGCCCCACACATGGCCGGCGGCCTGGAAGAGCTGCTTGCGCTGTTCGATCGCGAGCCGCGTGTCGCCGCCTTGGGCGAGACCTGCCGCGAGATCCGTGAAGGCCTGACGACTGCCCGCCCACGCGAGCCCCGAACCGAGCGCCCGATCGAACGCAGCGGCGGCGGCGCGGGTCACGGCGCGCGACGCACCCTCGCGCTGCGCCGCGTCCAGCCAGATCGACCAACCCTCGTTGCCGGGAAGGTGTCGGACGCACTCGAAGGGATCGCTCGACTGCGCGATGCGGGCGATCTTCCACGCCAGCTTCAAGTCGATCGAGAGCCGTGCGGTGAGATCGACCGGCCGCGTCCCGGGAAGACCCGAGAGCGCGTCGAGCACCTCGCGCGTGCTGCTCTGCAGGTCGTGAAGGGCCTCGCGAACCGAGGCCACCGCGCCGACTTCCGTCGGCTTGGGCGAGAGCGTGGCCTTTCCCGGCGTGCGCGGGCGCGACATGCGGTCCATGGTACGGGACGGCGGCCCGCGGCCAGCACGCGTGCGATCTCGATTTTTCCAGAAAACAGACCCCAGCACTTGCCGGAGCGATCGCCGGAGGTACCGTTGGGCCGTCGTTGGGTCCGCGCCCTCGGTGTCGCGCGCCCCGAATCGATCGCCCCCAGGAGAGGCCTCGTGCGCTCACTGTTCATCCGTCCCTCGACCCACTCCCTCGCGGCCGCCGGCATCCTCGCGCTCGCCTGTTCGTCCGCGTCCTTCGGCCAGAATGTCCGGTATGTCGATGTCGACGCGCCGCCTGGCGGCAACGGACTCTCGTGGGCCACGGCGTTTCGGGACCTGAAGGCGGCGCTGACGGCGGCGAACGCGAATCCGGCGATCACGCAGCTCTGGGTCGCCGAAGGCTCCTACTTCCCCGGCACCACGCCCTTCAACCTGAAGAACAATCTCGCGATCTACGGCGGCTTCGAGGGCGACGAGACGACGCTTGCCGAGCGCAACATCGCGGCCAACGAGACGATCCTCACCGGGCAGGGCACGAGCCGCATCATCTCCGGCGGATCGGTGAACGCGTCCGCGGTCGTTGACGGCTTCACGCTCCGCGACGGGTTCAGCGCCACCGAGGGCGGTGCCGTGAACGGCGGAAGCCCGACCTTCCGCCTCTGCCGATTCGAGAACAATGTCGCCGGCAACGAGGGCGGCGCGTGGTACGGCTACAACCTCTCGCCGCGCTTCATCCGCTGCGTCTTCGTCAACAACGAGGCCGGAGAGGGCGGCGCTGCGCTCTCGACCTACGAGGGAACGCTGACGATCCTCAACTGCGTCTTCACCGACAACGCCTCGGGCGGCGGCACGATCTACACCTACACGGGCACCGTCACGATCACCAACTCGCTCGTCGCCGGGAACGCGTCGAGCGACACGATCGCCGGCATCGGCACCTACGAGGGAACCGTCACGGTCCGCAACTCCACCATCGCCGACAACGCCGGCGCCGGGCTCTACTCCTTCGCGAGCGCTGGCGCCGCAGTGAGCGTTCGGAACAGCGTCATCTGGGGCAATTCGATCGTCGGGCCGGCGACCGTCGCCTACTCCTGCGTCGAGGGGGGCGCTCCGGGGACCGGCAACATCTCCGCCGATCCGATCTTCGCGAATCCCGCGGCCGGCAACTGGCGGCTGGGCATCGGCTCGCCCGCGATCGACGCGGGCAACAACGCCCTGCTGCCGCAGGACACCTTCGACCTCGATGCCGACGCGAATCTCTCCGAACCGCTTCCCGTCGACTTGGCTGGCGCACCGCGACTGCGCGACGACGCGGCGACGGTCGATACCGGCGCGGGCACCGCGCCGATCGTCGACATGGGGGCGTTCGAGCACTTCCCCGACTGCAACGACAACGGGATCGAGGATCCCATCGACATCGCGAACGGGACGAGCACCGACATCGACGCGAACGGCACGCCCGATGACTGCGAGGACTGCAACGCGAACTTCATCCCGGACGGCCTCGACATCTCGAGCGGAGCGTCGAGCGACTGCCAGCGCGACGGCGTGCCCGACGAGTGTCAGCTCGCCGACGGCGCGCCCGTGACCTACAAGGACGATGACGGCAGCCTCGAGAACAGCCTCGGCAACGGCGGCCTCGCGACCTTCATCTGGCTGAAGGCCTGCACGGTCGCCGAGGGTGGCGAGATCCTCCGCGAGGTGCAGGCCGCGTTCGGCGAGGGACTCCCCGAGGGCGAGCCGATCCTCCTGCATGTCTGGACCGATCCGGACAACGACGGCATCCCCGACGACGCGATCCGCCGCATCACCCAGACCATCAAGGTCGTCGCTCCCGGCACGAGCACGCTCACGACCTTCGATGTTCCCGATCTCATCCTCGGGCCGGCCGGAAGCCGCTATTTCGTCGGCTTCCAGACCTCGAACATCAACTTCCCCTCGGCGATCGACCAGAGTTCGCCAAGCGCCGAGACGAGTTGGGTCGCCGCGGCGACGCAGCTTGCCGACGCCGATCCGGACAACCTCGCCGCGGCCGGACTGTTCGGCCTCGTCGACAGCTACAACCAGGCGGGCAACTGGCTCATCCGAACGGTCGCGTGGCGCGACGGCGACTGCAACGCGAACGGGATTCCCGACGACTGCGACATCGCCGCCTCGTCGAGCGATGACTGCAACGCGAACGCGATTCCGGACGAGTGCGAGCTCGTCGCGAACGACTGCAACCAGAACGGCGCGCCCGACGACTGCGACATCGCCGCCGGCCTCGAGGGCGACTGCCAGCCGAACGGCCGTCCGGACAGTTGCGAGATCGCGGACGGCCTCGTCTTCGATGTCGACGAGAACGGCGTGCCCGACCTCTGCGAGGACTGCAACGGGAACTTCATCCCGGACGGCCTCGACATCGCCCTGGGCACGAGCGATGACTGCCAGCCCGACGGCATTCCCGACGAGTGCCAGCTCGGGAGCGACAAGCCGCAGATCTATTCCTACGACGACGCGCTGCCGGAGTTCTGGGTCGCCTCGGACGCGCCGAACATGGCGTGGCTGAACCGCTTCATCCTCGAGGAGGGCAAGGAGCGGATCGTCGCGATCGATGTGATGTTCGGGCAGGTGCCCGTCGGCAAGCCGCACACGATCTACCTCTGGAGCGATCCGAACGGCGACGGCAACCCCGACGATGCGCAGGTGCTCGCCGAAGTCGCGACGCTGGCGGTCGATGTCGAAGAGGCGTTCACCTATACGCGTATCGATATCCCCGACATCGATGTCGGGCCGGTCGGCACGAGCTTCTTCGTCGGCGCGATCACCTCGTTCGAGTTCCTCGTCGAGTTCCCCGCTCCGAAGGACGGCACGCCTCCGAACGGAGCGAGCTGGCTTGTCGGCAACTTCGGCGAGATCGATCCGAACGACCTCTCGCTCAACGCCGACGAGTTCATCACCCTCGACGATCTCGGCGGACCCTTCATCGGAAACTGGTGCCTGCGGGCGGTGGCCGTCTCGACCACCGACTGCAACGGCAACGACATTCCGGACGACTGCGACATCGCCTCCGGCACGAGCCAGGACCTGAACCGCGACGGCGTGCCCGACGAGTGCGCTCCGTGCGCCGCCGACCTCGACGGTGACGGCACCGTCGGCCCCGCCGATCTCGCCACCGTGCTCGGCGCCTGGGGCACCGGCAATCCGCTTGCCGACCTCGACGGCGACGGAACCGTCGGCGCTCCCGACATCGCCGTTCTCCTCGGCGAATGGGGCGACTGCTGACGCGCTCTCCCGTTCGCGCGGGAAAGCCGATCGCCGAACGATTGGAACTTGCCATGTCTCACCACACCATCACCGCCCTGTTGTCCGCTGCGCTCATCGCCCCCACCGCGATGGCCGGCGCGGACGCTCCGCGAGCGCTCGTCAACACCGATCCGAACGGCTCGCTCAGCCTTCCCGACGGGACGATCGTGAGTTCCTTCGTCCAGGCGAGGCTGCGGCTGAGCTCGCGCGGAAGCTGGTGGGCGCTCACCGCGTTCGCGACCGGACAGCCGACCTCGAACGACACCTTCGTCCTCGTCGGCACCGCAACGGGTCTCGATCGCGCGATCGGCGAGACCGTCGCGCAGCCTGGACTCGGCGTCGGCTTCGTCGGCGTGCCGAACGCGCAGCTCGGCGTGAACGAGTCCGGTGACCTCGCCCTGAAGTCGACGACGAACGGGCCCGTCAACGCCAACGAGGTGGTGGCCCGGCAGTCGCGCACGACCGGCGCCTGGACGCTCATCGCCCGCGAGGGCGACCCGATTCCCGTTTTCGCGGGGGAGTCGCACTCGGTCTTCCTCGACTCGGTGACGCTGCTCGACAGCGGTCGCGTGCTCTATCGGAGCGGATCCACATCCGGCCCGCTCGGAAGCGACTTCGACGACCACCTGCTCCTTTCGGAACCGGTCGCGTCGGCGCTGCAGAGCGGCACGATCACGCCGCTTGCCCAGCTCGGCGGCACGACCGCGATCATGACGAAGTTCAACGACGAGGCGTTCGTCTCCGAGCCGAACGAGTCGGGCCAGCAGCTTCTCCTCGTCGACGGCGACCTCGGACCGCCGGTGAACAATCGGGTGCTTGCGGTCGGCCCGCTCGGAGGACCGCTCACCGTCATCGTGCAGCGCGGCGCGTCGCTCCCCGGACTGCCGGGCGAGTTGCCCTACAGCTCGGGCTCGCTCACCGACGGCGCCCAGCTCTACGCGGGGGGCGACTGGGCGGTGTGGGGGACATCCGCCGGCGGACTGAGCTACCTGATCGTCAACGGCACGCCGCGGGTGGTCGAGGGCGACCCGATTCCCGACGCCGAGCGGGGCGAGCTCGTGAAGAGCGTGCAGCACGCGGCGATGAACTCGCTCGGCGACCTCGCCTACCTTGTCGAGAGCTCGCAGTCTCGCACCTATCTCGTCGTCGAGCGCTCTGGCAAGGCGCCGGTCGCCGTCGCGCGGTCCTTCAACTCGACCTTCGACATCGCGAGCGCCACGCAGGTCGACTACGACGGCGACGGAATCCTCGACGACGCGTACTGCGGCTTCTTCAACGACGGCAATCTCGGCCTGAGCGACGACGGTGAGGTCTATTTCGTCGGGCGCGTGACGAGCGCCCTGACCGGCCTCAATGTCGGCGACGGCCTCTTCGTCATCTCACTTCCCTCGGCGTGCGTCGGCGATCTCAACGCGGATGGGATCGTCGACGCCGCCGACCTCGGCACGCTGCTCGGGGCGTGGGGCACGCCGGGCGCGACCGATCTCGACGGCAGCGGCACGACCGGCGCCGAGGATCTCGCGCTCCTGCTCGGCTCGTGGGGTACCTGCTGACGCGAGTCACTCGAAGCCGGGCTTGCGGCCGAAGGCTTCGAGTGCGGTGCGGAACGCGATCTCGAGCGCGCGGGCCTCGTCGGTACGCTGACCGAAGCTGCCGACCGATGCGGTCGCCCGAATCCGCTCATCCCGATGGACGATGAGGGTCGCGGGCTCGTCGCGCACCGTGACGAGCTCGAAGCGCAGGCCCTCCGGGATCTCGACGGTGCGCACGATCGCCATCTCCGACTCGACCGCGCCCCAGTACGCGGCCGCAGGGACATCGCTCCAGCGCACGCCGGGGCCGCCATCCTCATCCGCCCGTCTCGGGCGCTCGATCGGCGTGCCGGCGAGCGCGGCGCGCATCGCCTCTCGCGCTTCCAACCCCTCCTCGGGCGTGAGGACCGCAACGGCCGTACCATCATCGTCCGGACCGAGCAGTTCGTTGGCCGTGATCGGATCGCGCTCACGCGCACAGGCGGCGAGCCCCACCACCACGAGCGCGATGAGCCGAGGCGTCCATCTCAGAGCGTTCGCTGAGCTCGGACGGCCGGTCGGGCAGGCTTCGAAGTCGGAGGTTGAGCGCGGCATGGAAACTCCGGTGAAGCCTACCCGCGGCAATCATTCCTGGTCGTCGGCCCGATCGGGCGCGGTCCGGTCCATTCTCGCTTCCCACCGTGCGCCATGATCGCCTCCTCTCACGCACGCCGCATCCGCCGGCCCCGCACACATTCGGCGACCCGGTCACGCTCCGCGGCCGCGTTCCTGCTCGCCCTCGCCTGCTGGGCGACGATCGGCTGTTCGCAGGGATTCTTCAGACAGCCGCTCGCCGAGTCGCTGCCGCGGGCCGACGCCTCGACGATCGCCCGCGAGCACGCCCCGAGCGCCCTCCGCGAGGACCTCGACTTCCTCGTCGCGCTGCACGAACGGACCTGTCCCGACCCGTACCTCCGCGTCAGCCGCGAGGCGATCGGCGAGCTCGCGTCGCGCCTGAAGGACTCGATCGATCGGCCGATGACCCGCGAGCGTTTCCTGCCGATCGTGATGGAGCTGCAGGCAGGCTACGGCGTCGATCACATCATCCAGAACGTACCCGCGGAGGACCTCGATGCGGCGCTCGCCCGAGGCGACCGACTGCTCCCCTTCCGCGCCCAGCCCGACGGCGACGCGCTCGCGGTCGTGGCCGTCTCGCCCTCCGAAGGCGGAATCGAGCCTGGCGATCGCATCCTCGCGATCGGAGCCGATTCGGCTGCGCTTCACATCGATCGCCTCCGCCGACTCGTTCCCGCGGAATCGACGCGGTTTCGTGACGCGCGGATCCGCTCCTCCTTTCGGGCGCTGAGTTGGGCGGCGGGCATCCGGCCGCCGGTCGACATCACGATCGAGCGCGCCGACGGCACGCGGCATGTCCATACCGTGGCGGGCGTCGGCGCGGAGGCGCGGCATCAGGAGCGCACGAAGTCCTCGACACGCGCGGACGCCCCGGAAGTCGCCGCGGCCGCGGGCGGCGAAGCCGCGCCGACGCGCGAGCTCCTCGTCGAGCGCGCGCCGTTTCGCTGCGAACTCCTCGGATCGCCGCCGATCGCCCTGATCGACTTCCCGACCATGGACGGTGCGCTCGCCGCGCGCTGGCACGAGTTTCTCGATGACGCGATCGCGGCGGCGAACGCCCGCGGATGCGTCGGCCTCATCGTCGACATCCGCCGCAACGGCGGCGGCGACTCGGCGCTGGGCGACGCGTTGCTCGCGCGCATCACCGATCGACCCTACCGCCTCGCGGGCGGGATGATCTGGCGGAAGAGCGATGAGGGCTACGACATGATCCGCCTGAGCGTGAAGCCGATCTGGCGCTGGCTGCTTCCGCTCGCGCTGCCGAGCGTGATGCCGGAGTACGCGCGGCTCAAGCCAGGTGAGGATCTCGTGGTCGAGGCGCCGGTCGTGGCGCGTCCGCTCGAATCGGCCGATCGAGCCCACCGCTTCGTCGGTCCGACCTGCCTCCTCATCGGCGAAGGAACCTTCTCGAGCGCGATGATGCTCGCCGACGGCGTTCGCACCTACGACCTCATGTGCACCATCGGCGAGCCGACCGGCGGAGTCCCGACTTCCCTCGGCGAGTTGGGCTTCGTGCACCTGCCGCATTCGAAGCTGCTGGTGCAGTTCTGCCAGAAGAAGTTCCTTCGGGCGAGCGGGGATCCGAACGACCGCGGCCCGGTCGTGCCGCACATCACGGTCGCGGCGACGCCGGTGGGCGACGCGGCCCTGTCGCGAGCGATCCTCGAGATCCAAGGCCAGGCAACGCTCCATACCGACGCGCCCAAGGCGCATGACCAATAAAGACCGCCCTCTACCCTGTCTGAGGGTTCATTCATCCGGCAGAGGCCTCCCCCCGACCCTGCCGTCGAACGGCGGCCTGCGTCACGCGGGGCCGAAGCGCCCGAGCCACAGGCTCTAGGAGGCGACCGATTCGGGCGATAGATTGATCATCGTCCGCCTGATCCTCCCTGGCATGACCGCGCGTAGCCGGTCGTGGGAGGCGTCGCCGATCCGCTCACGCGGATCCACGCCCGATGTTCGGCCTCGGCCGCGGTTCCAGATTTGACTCGGGCAAGCTCGGTACGGGCGGCCTCTTCGGATGGCTCGGTCGCACACTGCGCGGCGGTGGCGCGTCGCTGCGTCGCGAAGAGATCCGCCGGACCTTGCCGCGTCCGAGCCCCGAGTTCGCCGAGTGGTTCCGCCGGCCCGAGTTCGCCGGAACGGTCGCCATCGCCATCGCCTTCGCGCTGGCCTTCGCCCTCCTGACCTCGCTCAGCCGCGAAGTCCCGCGGGCCTATGTCGGACAGGTCGCGACGGACAGCCGGATCAACCTCTCGCAGTACGAGACCGAGAACCAGGCGCTGACCCACGAGCGGCGCGAAGAGGCGCGCGGTACCGCGCCGCGCTTCTATGTCGCGAACACCAAGTACCTCTCGAGCCTGAAGGCCAAGCTCGACGGGCTGCCGGTGGCGGTCTTCGAGAAGCGCTCGGTGGAGGAGATCGATCCCGACCTCGCGCGCGAGTTCGACCTCACCAACACCGCTCTCGCCGAGCTCCAGCGCTTCGGCGGGGCGAAGGTCGCGAGCGAATCCTGGCGAAGCTGGACCGATCGGCTCATCGGCTCCCTCTGGAGCGAAGAGCCGATCATCGCTTCGCAGGAGTACCAGCTCTTCATGACGACGCTCGATCGCTTCGTGCTGCCGCCGCAGCCGGAGCGCACCGAGCCGACCGTCACCGCGCCGATCGACGGGAACGCGAGCGGATCGCTCGTCGCCGCGGATCCGACGAAGGTCATTCCGGCGCTCGATCCGCCGGCCACGCGGGTCGAGACCGCCCAGGAGCTTCCCCCCGGCATCGGACCGATCGAGGAGGGCTTCCGTCGGGCCATCATCCGGATGGTCGCCGACGCGGGCTTCCCGCAGCCGTTGGTGCCGGTCGTCGCCGCGGCGATCGCGAACGATCCGCGACCGACCGTCAGCTTCGACGAGAACCGGACGAAGCTCGCGGCCGAGCGCGCCGCGGCGGCCGTCGCGCCCGAGCGGGAGATCCACCTGCGCGGCGAGGTCATCTACGCCGCCGGCGACCGGATCACCGCCGATCAGCTCGCCCGGCTCCAGGAGAGCGACGCGCAGGCGAAGCTCGCGAAGGGTTGGCGCGAATCGCTCGCCGCATCGCTCGGCGCCGGCTCGCTCGGACTCGCGATCTCGATCGTCGTCCTTCTCTACACCGTCCGACACGAGCCGCGCGTCGGCACCCGCCCGCAGCGGCTCGCCGGCGTCTTCTCGCTCATGCTCCTCGCCGGCATCGTCGCGTGCCTGACGAGCGCCGAGTTCCCGCTCGTCGCGACGCCGATCTCCGCGGCGGCCTGCCTCCTCGTCGCGCTCGTCGTCTGCCTCGCGTACGGCCAGCGCTTCGCCTACTTCGTCGCCGCGGTCGAAGCGCTGCTCCTCACCGTCGCGATCGACCTGCCGCCGACGATGGCCCTGGTCTTCGCCCTGGGATGCGGCACGCTCATCGCGTGTCTCCGCGAGGTGCGCCACCGCGCCGCGATCGTGCGGGCAAGCGGCATCACCGCGATCGTCCTCGGTCTCGCGCTCCTGGCCCTCGGTATTCTCGAGACCGAACTGGCCGAAGGCGGCTTCTGGCAGAGCGTCCGCGACGGACTCTTCGCGGCCGTCGGCTCCTACGCGGTCGGGTTCCTCGTCCTCGGCATGCTGCCGTCGATCGAGCGGCTCTTCGACATCTCGACCGGCCTGACCCTCGCGGAACTCCGCGATCCGCGCCATCCGCTCCTCCGCCAGATGCAGGAGCGGGCGCCGGGCACCTACAACCATTCGCTGCAGGTCGCCAACCTCGCCGAGGCTGCGGCGGAGGCGATCGGCGCGGACGGGCTCCTCGCCTACGCCGGTGCGCTCTACCACGACATCGGCAAGGTGAACAAGCCCGAGTACTTCGTCGAGAACCAGCTCGGCGGACCGAACAAGCACGAGCGGCTCAGTCCGGCGATGAGCCTTCTCGTGATCGTCGGCCATGTGAAGGACGGACTCGAGCTCGCGAAGGAATACGGCCTGCCGCGCGCCCTCCATCATTTTATCGAAAGCCACCACGGCACCACGCTCGTCGAGTACTTCTTCCACCGCGCGAAGTCCGAGGCGGAGCGCAAGGGCGAGGACGAGGGCTCGGTCGAGGAGTTCGACTTCCGCTATCCGGGACCGAAGCCGCGCACGAAGGAAGCGGCGATCCTCATGCTCTGCGACTCGAGCGAGTCGGCGACGCGAGCCCTCTCGGAGCCCTCGCACGGACGCATCGAATCGCTCGTTCGGGCCCTCGCCCGACGACGCCTGGACGATGGCCAGTTCGACGACTGCCCGCTGACCTTCACCGAGCTCAAGATCGTCGAGGACACGATCATCAAGACGCTTTCGGCGATCCACCACGGGCGCATCGCCTATCCCTCGACCTCCGGCGCGCCGACGGTCATGCCTCGTTCCGACGCCGCCCGGGCCTGATCTCGCCGCCCGCGGCGTCAAGCGCTTCCTCGACGATCGCCCGCATCGGATTCGAGAGGGCGTACTCGTCGAGCGTCGAGCGAGCGACCCAGGCGCCGCCGACGGCACGGGCGCGGGTGACGCCGCGATGGATGAGGAAGATGACCTCGCGGTGGGTCGTCTGGTGCACCACGCGGCGCGGCGGCTCGAGCGTCGCGGGCTTCGGCGCGACCATCGGCAGGAGCGCTTCGATGTCGAGCGGACGATCGCTCTCGATGGTCGGTACCTGCCACATCGAGGACCAGAGGCCGCGGTCGGGGCGCTGTACGAGAAGCACGCTCCCCGCCCGGACGAACACGACGGCGTGGTGGTAGACCCGCTGCCGCGCCGCCTTCCGAGCGGGCTCCGGGATCGTGGCGGCGACTCCGCGCCGATGGGCCTCGCACCAACGGGCGAGCGGGCAGGCGGCACAGTCGGGCTTGCCCGCCGGACAGAGCGTCGCGCCGAGTTCCATGAGCCCCTCGTTGAGTCGGGCCGGCGCGTCGGCTTCGCTGACCAGCTCCGCGGCCCGCTCCCACGCCCAGTCGACGGCGTCCCGATCGCCGGCGATTCCCGGCCGCGCGTCGAGCCGCATGAGCACCCGCGCGACATTCGTATCGACGATGGGCTCGCGGGCCTCGAAGGCGATCGAGGCAATCGCCCCAGCGGTATAGCGACCGACGCCCGGAAGTGTCCGCAACTCATCCACAGTGCGCGGCACGACGCCCCCAAATCGTTCGACGATCGCCCGCGCCGCCGCGTGAAGTCGCTTCGCCCTTCCGTAATAACCAAGGCCCTGCCATGCGGCGAGAACGGCGGCCTCGTCGGCTGCCGCAAGCGCCTGAACCGTGGGAAATCGCCTCATGAATGCGAGGTAACGATCGACCACCCGCGATACCTGCGTCTGCTGGAGCATCGCCTCGCTCACGAGGGCGGTGTAGCCGGTGCGCGCGGCCCGCCACGGAAGCGGCCGTTCGTGCTCGGAAAACCAGCGTTCGAGCGCCGACGCGATCTGGCGGTCGCGGGATCGCGCAGCGGCCGGGGACTGAGGGGGCATCGGGGAGGGTGCAGGAGCCGTTGGGCGAGGGGACGGGGAGGCCGGCGGGCGCGAGGCGGGCGAAGAAACCTCGCCGACACCTTGCGACTCGTCCGAGCAACCGATAGGGTACGAGGTCTACAGCGTTTGCTGCGGAGGTCGCATGGCCAGCAAGATGTTCTATTCGGCGGAAGAAGCCGCCGCGAAGCTCGGAAAGTCCGTCGCCGAAGTCCTCGAGATGGGGAAGCGTGGCGAAATCCAGGAGTTCCGGGATCGCGACAAGGTCATGTTCAAGGCGGAGCAGATCAACCTGCTCGCCGGTGACGAGGACGGCGGCGAGATTCCGCTCGCCCTCGAGGACAGCGCCCACGGCAACGCGGCGATCGATCTCTCCGACTCGACGGGCGGTCCCCGCTCGAAGCCGAGCCCGGTCACGAGTTCGAAGGCGAACGCCCGGACGATGGCCGACTCCAGCGAGGAGACCGGCATCAGCGCGTTCGAGGCCAGCCGCTTCGGCCAGGACAAGAAGGCCGGCTCCGGCGAGCTCTCGCTTGAGACCGTCGGCTCCGGCAGCGGTCTTCTCGACCTCACCCGCGAGAACGACGACAGCCTCTCCGGTGCCGCGCTCATCGAGGACGCCTTCTCGAACGACGACAATGTCGACCTCCCCGCGAACGCGAGCGGCCTCTTCGAGGCTGCGGGCGGCGCGGACAGCGGCGGCAACGCCGTCGCGGCCGGCGGCGGCATGACGATGATGCCGATGGTCATGGAGACCTACGAGGGCGGCTGGTCGGGAGCGGGCGTCGGCCTCATGGTCGGCGCGATGATCTCGCTCGTCTGCGTCCTCCTCATGGTGGTCGTCGCGACCACCGGAGCGGTCCCGGCCCTCGCGATGATGTTCACCGGCAACATGGCGGTCTGGGGCGGCGGTCTCGCCGTCGTCGCGATCGCCTGCGGCGGTCTCGGCTTCGCGATCGGTCGCTGGTCGGAATGACCTGACGCGCACCACGGAAGCGCGAAACCCGAATGCTGCTGACCGGCTACGGAACACGGGAATGGCTGACGATCATCATCGTCAGCCTTTTCCTTGCGCTGCCCGCGGCGTGGTTCGGCCAGTGGTGGGCGGTCGGCCTCATCGCCGTCATCTGCCTCGCCCTCCTGTCCTTCTTCCGCGATCCGCTCGGACGCCGTCCGGCGAGCGCCGACCCGAAGGACTTCATCAGTCCCGCGGACGGCGTGGTCTCGGCGGTCTTCACGACCGACAGCCACGAGGCGACCGGCAGGCGGCCGGCGCTGGTCATCCGCATCTTCCTCAGCGTCCTCAATGTGCATGTGAACCGCAGCCCCTGCGATGGCGAGGTCGTCGCCGTCACACACAAGCCGGGCAAGTATCTCGACGCGCGGACCGAAGAGAGCGCTCAGGTCAACGAGTCGAACCTCATCACGATGCGCGTCGCCTCCGGCGAGACGATCGGCATCCGCCAGGTCTCCGGCGCGATCGCCCGGCGCATCGTCTGTCCGCTGCGGGTCGGCGCGAAGCTCGGGCGCGCCGAGCGCTTCGGCATGATCAAGTTCGGTTCGACGACCGAACTCATCCTGCCCCATCCCGAGCGCAGCCGAGCCCTGGTCGCGAAGGGCCAGTCGGTGACCGGCGGCGTCACAGTCCTCGCCCGCGTCGAGTGGTGAGCGACCCCGCGCGGGACGGATCCGACCGAAGCGAGCGAGACCACCCATGCCCCACCGTCCCTTCCAGCAGTTCCGCGACGACCGCGCGGTCGGCCAGGCCCGCATCCTCGAGAGCAAGCATCTCGGCGTGAACCGCTTCATGCGGCTCGACAGCGCCGCATACGAGGACGGGGCGCTGCCGGCCCGCACGAAGGAACTCCTCGGCCTCGTCGCGAGCGCCGTCCTTCGCTGCAACGACTGCATCGACTATCACCTCGAGCAGTGCGTGAGCGCCGGCTTCTCGAAGGAGGAGATCGAGGACGCGCTCAATGTCGCCCTCGTCGTCGGCGGCTCGATCTTCATCCCGCACCTCCGCCACGCCCTCCTCTCCCTCGATGAGCTGCTCGCGGAGCGGGCGAAGCGTCAGGCGTAACGGCCCGTCGCGCGTCGGTCGGTTCTCGGGCGTCAAAGGGCCACCTCCGCCGGCCATTGCGTTGGCGCTTGCAAACCTGCGACAATCCAAGGCGTCGCGTCGTGCGCCCTCCGCGTCGCGCGCAAGGAGAAAGCCCATGGATCGTCTCGCCCCGACCGCCGCCGTCGTTGCCCTCTTCCTCGCGCCCACGCTACTCGCAGGAGGTCCGCTCACGGCGATCGCCGTGCAGGGCCAGCCGACGCCAGGCTCGGGCGGCGCGCCGCTCGCGTCGCTGAACGATCCCTACACCACGCGCGACGGCCGCGTCGGCTTCAGCGGCTTCGTCAGTCTCGGCGGGAAGCTCACCGAAGGCATCGTGTGGGTGGACGGCGGGATCGTCTGGAGAAACAGCGACGCCCTGCCGGTCGTGCTGACCGGCAACGAGAGCACGATGGGCATCAGTGATGACCTGAGCTGGATCTATAGCCCCACCGAGGATGGCAACGACTCGGTCTGGTCCGACGGCGCGAAGGTGCTGACCGAGCTCGACGACGCGCCGGGACTCCCCGGTCTCTTCATCACCTTCTGCTCGCGCCCGCAGATGTGCTCGAACGGCGCGAAGACCTGGGTCTCGGGCATCACCGCCTCGCAGGGCAGCGGCGCTCAGTTTCGGGCGCTCTACCGCGACAACACCGTGGTCCTGAAGGGCGGCGATGTCGTCAGCGGCGAGACGCTCATCACCGCCGGAACGAGCGTCGGATTCAACTACGACTTCTCGTCGCTCGCGACCAACTACATCTGCCGCGGCGTGATCGCCGCTCCGAACGCGAGCAACGATGTCATCGTCGCCAACGGCGCGATCATCGCCCGCGAGAGCTTCTCCTCGGGCGAGGCCGACAACTGGCAGAACTTCGGCGATGTGAAGACCAACGAGCTCGGCGACATCGCCTTCTCGGGCGACACCGATGCGGCGACGACCGCCGACGGCTACCTCGCCTTCAACGATGAGCTCATCGTCCGCGAAGGGCAGAACCTCGGCGGCTTCACGCTCACCGGCAATCCGAGTGCGGTCGGGCTGAACGACCTTCGCCAGGTCGGAGCGATCTGGAGCCACACGACGGGCGAGATCCTTTTCGTGTTCACGCCGACTCAGGTCGGGTCTCAGCTTGATGTCATCATGCAGACCGGCGACCAGGTCGACCTCGACGGCGACGGCGATGCCGACGGCGTCATCAGCGACTTCAACGCGAGCCAGGGCGTCGCCCCGGGCCTCGATCTCCCGCGCCAGTGCCGGGTCTACGCGAATGTCGATATCGAACTGATCGGCGGCGGATCGGTCGTCGCGATCGTCGGCGCCGAGCTTCCCGCGGCTCCGGGACTGACCGATCTCGACGGCGACGGCACCGTCGGCGGCGCTGACCTCGCCGTTCTCCTCGGCGCGTGGGGCGGCCCGGGCATCAGCGACCTCAACTGCGACGGCACGACCGACGCTGCGGACCTCGCGATTCTTCTCGGTGCGTGGAGCTGATCGGCTGACGCGTTGAGCGCCCTAGCGCACCGGAACCTCGATCCAGAACCAGCCGCGCAGCTCGCTCTCGCCGAAGCCCGTCGCCTCGTCGAGCGGGTAGTTGGCTGCGATGGCGGCCTGCACGGCCGGGTCGATCGCCTCGCGCGGCCCGTGGCACTGCATGCAGAGCGACATCATGCGAATCGGCAGGATGACCGCGAGATCCTCGCCGTTTCGGTGCCACGCCAGGGGAGTCTCGGGCCGCGCGGCGAGCGCTACCGTCGCCCACTCCGGCGGCCGATTCGCGGGGTTTCGGAGCCGCACGCCGGTGCGACCGATGAGAAGCCCCTCCGACGCTGAGACCTCGCGAGCGATCCGCGGCGCGACCTCGCGGCAGACGGCGATTGCTCCAGCCGGACCGGGAGCCTCGCCTGACGCAACCGCGGCGGGAGTCCCGATCGCCTCACCGAGCGCCGCCGAAAGCTCGCGGAAGAGTCGATCGCGGGCGGCAAGCGCCCGAGCGTAGGACGCCCGAAGCGACCCAGTGCTCGACTTAGTGCTCGACTCGGTGCTTCCACCATTGCCGGAACCGACTGGCGCGTTCTCATCGAGCGCCGCAACCGGAATCGGTACCCAGCGCTCGGCGCCGGGCGTTGCCCCAGGCTCGCTCGCGCAGGAGAGAAGGAGAGGCAGGCCAGCGGCGAGAAGAAACCGATGTCGGAAGGTCGTCTGCATGGAGAGGCTCACGCGGTGATGTTCGGGGTCGAGAGGCAGCTTGCCTCGCCAAGGTTCCCTCGCGCGAGCAGTCTCAGCCGCCGGTCGCCTGTCGGTAGCGCTCGTGGCGCTCGCGCACGATCGCGGCCGCCTCTTCCATCGTGGCCACGCAGATCGGGATCCGCATGTCCTCGGGGCTCGCAAGCCGCGTCGGCCCGTCCACCATCGTCGTGCGGGCCCAATCGATGAGCGGCGGCCACATCGGCCCGACGAGAATGAGCGGCACATTGTCGATGTGTCGCACCTGCAGAAGCTGCCAGACCATCAGCAGCTCGAGCGCCGTGCCGATGCCGCCGGGCACGACGATGAAGGCCTCGGACATCAGGACGAACTGATGGAGGCGCGTGAAGAAGGTCCGATGCTCGAAGGCCCGCGAGACGAAGGGATTGACCTCCTGCTCGAAGGGCAGATCGACCCGCACGCCGAGCGACGCACCCTTGCCGGCAAGCGCCGCCCCTTCGTTCGCCGCCTGCATGAGTCCCGGACCGCCGCCGGTGACGATGCCGCATCCGTCGCTTGCGAGGAGTCGGGCGAGTTCGCGCACTTCGCCGTAGAGCGGCATCTCCGGCTGCACCCGAGCGGATCCGAAAATCGTGACCCAGTAGTGCTCGCGCTTCGTCGGCCGAAGTCTGGTGAGGTTGTTGACCACCTCCCAGATCCGCAACACGCTTGACGCGACGATTTCACGGACCGCCTGCTCGTCACCGAGGCTCACGGGACCGTTCGTTGCGAGGGTCGGCGACGATTCGTTCTGCGACTCGAGAGGCATGCTTGCGATCGTATCGAAATCCAGCGCGGAGACAGGCGCGTTCGGCCTGCGCGGGTCGGGAAAAGTCCCCTGCACCGCGAACGCGTGAGGGACTACGCTTCGATCCGAACAATGAAAACGAACGCCAGACGCTTCGCCCTCTCCTCTGTGTGTGCGGTTCTCTGCGCGGGCCTCGGCATCTCCGCGTTCGACGCACGCGCCGCAGCGCTCACCGAGCCATCACGCGCCGCGCGCGCCACCGACGGCTTGTCGGACTGGTCGGACGCGGCGATCGACGCGCACGTCGATCGTGTCCGCGCGACGACGATCCTGCGGGCAGCCGGGGCCGCCCCGGAGATTGGCGGGACGCTGCCCGAGGATTTCCTCGCGTGGATCGACGGCGATCGACTCCTGAAGCTCTCCGTCTACGGTTGCCGGGCCGATCCGCTGCCGGTGTTGCTCGGGCTCCGCTCGCTCGAACTCGATCTCGGCGAGACGGTCGTGCGCCAGACGCACACGCAGCTCGCTCTCGCCTTTGCAATCCAGGACTCCTACGCCCATCGAGGCACGCAGGGCACGCCATGGAATGATGCGGATGGCGCGAAGCCGCCCTCGAGGCTGCCGAGTATCAAGCCTCGCTCGCCACTCACGCTGGCGATTCCCGGTGATCCGCGGGTCCCGATCAACACGAAGCGAACGGAGTCCGACAGCGGCGGGCCGCTCGACCGCGATGATCACATCATCAACTTTCTCGAGGATCACCCCGAGATCGAGGTCGAAGTCGAACTGACGGAGCTTCCGCCGCTTGAGTATGACGAGCGGGGCATCGCCAAGCCGCGCGGGAAGGCGACACAGGTGAAGAAGCTGGTGAAGCGCCCGCTCGTCGCCGCCGATGTCATCGCTTCGCGCGAGCTGCAGGAATTATTCAATCGATACATGGCCGAGCGCGGCCATCCCGATGTGCAGATCGACTGCGGCGATCGCGTCGTCTTCTGGCAGTCCACGGCGGCCGTCTCCGACGGCGCGCTGCGGAGCCGAATCAAGGCCGCGCACGATCTTTTTCACGCTGCCTATCGCGCCAAGGGACGCATGCCCGCCGAGCGCGATCCTGCGCCGAGTGCGAGCGAGTCGATGGCGTGGTTCATTCGCAACGACGCCACAACGCTTCCGTCGCTTCCGAACGGCGCGGCCCGGACCCATCGCTGGCCGATGTTTCCGCTCGATGCCCCGTGGCCGATCCTTCTCATGCTTGCCGCCGACGACCAGCCGCTTCGCGAGCGCGAGGCGATCTGGCGACGCTTCGTCGAAGCCGACGAGTTCCGCACCTACGGCGAGTACATCGGCGACATCGCCCAGCAGTTCGATATGCAGTCCGCACGGCGCCTGAGTCCGCTGGCCTTCAGCTACGGCTCGATCCAGATGATGTGGAAGGACGGCGGCGTCTGCGGCACCATGGGCAACATCGGAGCCCGCACCTATCGCATCTGCGGCGTTCCCGCTGCGACCGCCGGACAGCCAGGGCACTGCGCGATCGTCCACATGGAATACGACGCGACGACAAAGGCATTTCG
Source organism: uncultured Isosphaeraceae bacterium (assembly GCA_964395845.1). Taxonomy (GTDB): domain Bacteria; phylum Planctomycetota; class Phycisphaerae; order Phycisphaerales; family SM1A02; genus JAEUIT01. The sequence goes on from CAYNCG010000001.1 coordinate 326,622, forward strand.
TTGCGTCGGCGGACAATACGCGACGGGCGGCGACGAGGTCACGACGGTCCACGCCGGTTGGAACTACGACGACATCGGCGGCCGACGCCCGATGGTCTTCCACCAATCCATCGCCTGGGGCGTCAACCACGATCCTGAAGCGCTCATCGAAACGCTGGTGATGCGCCGGATGTGGAACCTCATCGGTGAGAAGGACCGCGGCGCTGCGTTCCTCCCCTTCCTCGAAGCGGCTCTCGCCCGAACCCCCTTCGCGCTCGCAGCCATTGAAGGCGCACTGCGAGACGCCCCCACGAACGAGGCCCGCGACGAAGCGCTGAACCTCTTCAACCGCGCGGTGACAGCACACACCACGAGCGAGATCCCCGAGCTCTACCGAACCACCGTCCGCGACCTCGCCCAAGCAAAGAAAGCAAAGCGATGACGGGATGTGTGCGGTCCGCGAAGTGAGGGAGAAAGCAACACCCCGTCTGTCCAATCGCCCAGACTGCCGCACACGCCGGGCCAGACGGATCGGACGGTTGTTTCTTCGAAGGGCATGTGGAGCGGAGCGTCGGTTGAGGTCACGGCGCCAACGCGAAGGCAAACACCTTCGGCCATCTCCCCTGTTGCCCGAAGTCGCCGTTTCGTGAGCCGCCATCTCTCAAATCTGCAACTTCCCACGATGCCGCCTTGGATCGCGTGCCAGAATGTCACGCGCTTGTTCCATCGCCTCGGCAACTGGGGCGAGCCGAGGCGATGCGAAAGCACTATGGCGCGCGGTGAAGGATCGATGCTCGGCGGCGCGAACCGGCTTGCTGTATCGGATCGAATCTGGGCTGACCCGAACAAGCCTTCGATCCTGCGACAATCAACCTCACGGACCCTGTGGCGCCCTCCCGCCGCCGGCATCTCCCACCGGCAACGTCACCTTCTCAATAGCCGCAGCCGCCTGAACGGAGTCGAGCACAAGAACATCCGCACCCGGCTGCGGGAGCTCGATCGAGGGAACTTCTGTCTTCGAAAGGTCCACGCCTGCCCTCACCGCGTCCAGCAGCCGAAGCTGTAATGGATGTGCCGAGAATCGTCCGGGCGCAAGGTAGTACTTTCCCGCAGGCGCTCGACGGGGAACGTCGTATTTTTGCGTGGCATCATCGAGCCAGGTCAAGATCAAGCTGCCGTCAGACCGGACGAGCGTCATGCCGTCAGAAAGCAGACGCCCTCCATCCTCCGCCAGCAATCGAGTGCGGAGCGCCCCCCAGCCCACGACCTGAACTCGGAAGTCAACCGCATCCGTCAGGTCCGGCATTCGGACCGGTGGAATCGAAACATCCGCCCCGGTGGTGCCTACGGCCATCGGCACCGGCACGACCTGAGGAAAGCCGGTCACGAACAGCTCGTTTGCCTCGTCCTTGGGAAGACCAAACAGTCGGAACAAACCGTTCGTATCGGTGCGGACCGGCGAGCTCGAAGCTCTTGCGAACACGCTGGCTTTGCTGACCGGCGAAGCGCCGTCGTGCGTTTGAACGACGCCCGACACTACGATCGCGCGACGGGCTTTCATCCGGACGTCAGCCAGTCCTCGTGCCGCCACCTCTGCATCCACGTACGGTCGCGACCCCATGTACGCGAGATCGGGCACATAATATTTCATCCGCAACGCATCAAGATCGCGCGTGGCCTTCGCAGACTCGCGAGCGGTGTCCGCGTCGACATTGTCGCGCAGTAGATACGGGCTGACGAACACTCGCTTGGCGTCGACCGGCGCAAGACCGCGGAGAGTGACGGTTCCATGCTCGTCAGTCCGACCGGTCGCGATGGTGGTGGCCTCGCTCCCGTGGCCAGAAATATAGAGGTGAAAGGGAAGCGGCGGCACCGGCTCGCCGTCGGGCGTCTCAAGTAGAACCCGCACTTGAACCTCGCGAGTGGCCACCGGCGCTTCGGCAGCTGGCGCAACCGCGGGCCTCAGCGGCGCGGACGGGGGACCGGACAGGAGAGCGGCCGCGGCAATCAACGCGTAGACGGGTGCGATCATGGGTCACTCTTGGCCAAGCTTGAAGAGGTGCGCACCGTTGACCGCTGTCGGGAAATAGATTCCATTTGCGGGCAGGTTTATCGAGTCAAGCCTAGCAGCCCGTGGCGAAAGTGCTTTGGAACGAGGATGAGCAGAATGGCCGAGTTCCTCTTCCATGGAGGGGAGGTGCAACGAAGCAGTATCCGCAGCGATACGTCGAGGGCCGAAACCAAGCATCGACGCAGCCAGCGAAGGCATCCGCTCGGCCGCAGCAGAACCGAAGGAGCGCTGTAGTGATAGGACGGTTTTTTCTTCGAAGGGCATGTGGAGCGGAGCGTCACTGATCGACAGCGGTTCGGAACTCACTCGCGAGTACTTCTGCTTGAATGAGAGTGTCGCAAATCAACAGGTACCTCGAACTCAGTGGACCGCGAATCATGGCTTGGCTGCCCTGCTGTATGTCCCTCCACAGCAGCCTCGTCAGCAGAGGCGCCGAGCCAGCACCACGCGTGGCGGAACCCATCCTCAACGCGGCGCCTGGCGTCAGATCGATCGCGACGGCAGGGACGCGGTCGGCCACGACGGAGATCGACGCCACATCCGCCTCAGTGAAGATCGTGACAGCGTCAAGCTCAGCGTTCACGACTTCGATCCGAAGCAGCGGCGCGGCGTCGCTAGGAGCCTCCGCAATGCCTTCGAGCGAGCTTCTGCAACAAAGCGGACAGGCGAGGATTGCGAGCGCCGCCAGAATGCGGGCGGCCAAAGACAGTGCAGCTCGCCGAGCGGAATTCATTGCAGCAACTCCAGTGCGCGCGCTAGCAGCCCGTGGCGAAAGTGCTTCGGATGAGAAAGCAACGCCCCGTCTGTACATTCGCCCAGACCGACGCGCACGGCGGGCCAGACGGATCGGACGGTTGTTGCTTCGAAGGGCATCTGGAGCGGTGCGTCGGTTGAGGTCACGGCGCCAACGCGAAGGCAAACACCTTCGGCCATCTCCCCTGTTGCCCGAAGTCGCCGTTTCGTGAGCCGCCATCTCTCATTTTTGCAACGTTCCACGATGCCGCCTTGGATTGCGTGCCTTCCATCGGTCAGAGAACCGTAAAGCAGCAGCGATCCGGAAGGCATATGCCTCGATATACTCGCGGTTTTCTGCGGCCCGCGAAGTGAAGAAAGCGGATTGATCGCCCGGGGGACGCTCTCTCTCCTCGAGAATCCCCGTCACACCGGCGAGACGACCGGGATCTCGAAACCGTTTCGGTAGGGTCGGCGCACGATGGTGCGCGTCGCCTCTTCGTGATTCGTAAAACTCAGCGATGCCTTGTCCCAGCGCAGTTCGACGCCTGGGAAGCGGGCTGCGCGGGCGCAGAGAAGGCCCGCTTCGGACATGCCGGCTCCGGCGGCGAAGGGCGTCTGCACGAAGGCGTCGGACTTGCCGAGAATCCGGTCCACCCAACTGTGCCAGTGGTTGCGGGCACGGATCTCGGTCGAGTCTGGCGCTTGCCCTGGCAGCGTCCGCCAGTCGACCGACTTGCCGCCACGCCAGACCTCGATCTCGCCTTCCGGCTTCACGAGCAGCACGCCCTCCTCACAGACGACGAGCGTGCCGATGCCGCCGAAAGACACCGGAGGCAATCCGAGTGCCGCCGGTGACGGCGCCTGGGCCTTGTCACGGTAATGGACGACGAACTCCCTGCGGGCGAATCGCTCGCCGCCAGAGGCTCGCGTCGAGCCCTCGTAGGTCAGCGTCGCCGCGACATGCTGGGCGTGATAGAAGTCGCTCGGCGTCCTTGTGTGCGACAGGACAGCGACCGGCGACGGCAGCTCATAGGCGAAGTAGAGGACATCGAGCAGGTGCGTGCACCAATCGCCAAGCTGGCCGGTGCCGTAATCCCACGAGGAGCGCCAGCGGATCGGACCGAGTCCCTCGCGGAAGGGCGCGTCGACCGCCGAGCCGAGCCAGAGTGGCCAGTCGAGGTTCGCCGGCGGCGGCGAGGGGTCCTTGAGACCGCCATAATAAAAATATCCGTCGCCGGTATCGCTCGGTCCGCTGATCCACACATAGGACTCGATCGCCTTGCCGAGAAGGCCGCGGCGAAGGATGTCGACCGCGTGCTGTCGTCCCGGCCCGCCCATGCGTTGGTTGCCGACCTGGGTCACAAGATGCGGCCGCGCCGCGATCGCCCGCTCGATGTCAACGACCTCGGAGAGCTGCTGCACGAGCGGCTTCTGGCCGTAGACATGCTTGTTCGCCTTGAGGGCCATGATGTCGATGACCGCGTGATTGTGGTCCGGCGTGCAGACGATGACCGCGTCGAAGCGGTCGCCGTAGCGATCGAAGGCCTCGCGGAAATCGCTGCAGGTAAACGCCTGCGGACGATCCTTCGCGACGGCGGCGAGCGCGTCGCGATCGACATCGCAAAGACCGGTGATGACGACATCCGCATGGGACTCCAACTGCTCGCGGTCATGCGGCGCGATCGTGCCGCCGACGCCGACCTGCAGAATCTGGAGTTTCGAGAGCTTCCCCCCGAACGGTCGTCGTCGCGGCGCCGGCGCTGCTGCCGAGGCCGCCGAGACGAAGGGACCGCCGACCATCGCGCCGGCAGCAAGCACCGCGGACTGAAGCACCTCACGACGGCTGAGCATGGAAGCCCCCTTAGGAACGGGCGAACATCGAACGGGCGGGACGAGAGCAGACTAGTGTGGTGTTTCAGAAATTCGCGAACAGTGCGGCGCGGCATGTTTGCGTCTGGCAAGCAGCCGCGACGAGGCGTATGGAGTCATACGGCGAGGAGCGGCGACGCCGCCAGACGCGAACAGGGCCGCCGCAATGGAAGCGAATTTCTGAAACACCACACTAGCAGCGCGTGCGACCTCTGCACATCCCGGCGTCTCATGCACCAACGACAGAGGCACGGCGTCCCCGCGACGATGTCGGGAAAGGCCGTGCCTCCGTCTTGCTCTGCACCATTGAATGCCCGCGACAGTGACGCAGTCAGGCACTTGCCCGACTGTCCGCGAGCGAGCGACACTCGCTACGCCGCCTTGCGATCTTCCCAGTCGTCGCGCTCGTCCTCGTCGCTGCGCTCGACGGGCCAGCCGCCGGTCGCTCGGTGGTGGACGCGCAGCACGGTCGCAATCTGTTCGGCGAAGACCGTTCGCAGGCAGTCGATCACCGTCGCGAGCTCGTCACCGAAGCCGCGCTTCGCGTCGCGGAAGAGCACGAAGACGGCGAGACAGTCATTTTTCGCGAAACAGGGCCACGCGACGATCTGGCTGGTCGCGAGCGTCGTCGTCCCGAGCCCGAGGCTCTCGACGAAGTCGCTCGAGTCCTCGAATCGCATGAGCTCATCGACGGTCGAGAGTTCGGGGCAGACATCGCTCGCGAGCCGATCAAGCATCGGCTGGGCAACCTGGCGCGGGCAGTCGTAGTTGACATACGCGCCGAGGCTCCACTCGCCGTCGCTTCCCGGGAGGAAGACCGCGGCGTTGGTCGGGCCGGTCTTCCCGATCAGGTACTCGACGCCGACGCGCAGGAGTTCCTCAAGATCGAGTTCCTGCCGAAGGAGCGTCCGGTACTCGGCGGTCATCGCGACCTCGTCGAGCTTGCCGGCCACTTCCTCGCGCACCTCGCGCAGATCGTCCGAAAGCGCTCGGGCCTGCTCCGATACCTCGGCCCGTGCGTCGTTGAGCTTCTTGCAGATGCCCTTGAGTCGCGCAATGCGATCCTCGCGCTCGCGCTCCTCGCGGCTGCGGGCGATCGCCCCTTGCAGCCGTCCCTGGAACTCGACGGGCTCGATCGGCAGTTCGACCACATCGACCACGCCGCCGCGCATCGCCTCGAGCACCGTTCCGACCGTCATCTCGGTCGTCAGCATCATCGTCTTCGCGGCCGGTGCAAGCCGGGTCACAAGCTGCGCGAAGCGCGCCGTCGACGCGAGTCCCTCGTCGGAAGCGATGACGACATCGTAGCGCTGTTCGATCAGGGCGGTCCGCGCGTCGTCGCCAGGCATCGCTGTGGTCAGCTCAGCCCGGCAGCGCGCCGCCGCACAGCGGACGACGCTCTCGACCGCAGGCGAGGCTCCGACGATCAGCACCGCGGCGCGTCCCTCCTCGCGTCGCAGTGGAATCTCGGCCTGTCCCTCGTTGCGCTCGTCGTCTCGTCCGCCGTCGAAATCGTCCGATCGGTTGGTTCGTGCGTCCACTCGGATCCCTCCCCATCCCTCCGTGTCGATCGAGCGGCCGATCCATCGGTCACTCGGTTGCCCGCGTTCAGGCCGCCTCCCTCTTGAGGCCTTCCTGACGCGAGCGCTCCTCCCCACGAACGTCGGATCTGATGTGATGGTCCGCGACGGGCAGCTCGATCGTGACGAGCCCTCCGCCGTCGGTGGCGTTCTTCAGCGTGATCGATCCGCCCATCGCCTCGATGATCGAGCGGGCCTTTGCGAGGCCCAGCCCAGCACCGCGGCCGGAACGGCGTTCGCTGAAGAACGGGTCAAGGGCATGTCGAAGCGCACGGTCACTGAAACCGGCTCCGACATCCCTCACCGTGATCTGGCATCGGCCTTCATGGGCCGCTTCCTGAACACTGACTTCGACGCAACCCTCTGGTGCGGCGTCCAATGCGTTCTGAAACACCTCGGCAAGCGCATCCGCAGCCTGTGCCGGATCGGCAAGACAGAGGAGCGGCGCAAGCCCGGCGTCGGCCTCGGCGATGCGCACGCGCTCGGCCGGGAAGAGCCTGCGGTCTGTAGCGTCCTCCGATTGCGCGGCGAGGCCCAGAACCGCGTTGTTTCCGCGCGAATCAAGCGGCAGGAAGCGCAGCGCGAGATCGATGATCTCGGACGCTCGGGTCGGTCTCAGAATCGCGGCGGCGGGCCGGGCGACACGGAGCAGGCGTCCGACGAGATCGCTCGCCCGCTCGGCTGCGGAAGCGATTTCCTCGAGTCCAGCGACGAGCGCCGTATCGTGGGCGCCGCGTCGAAGAAGCTGCGCCCGCCCCGATACGACCGTCAGCGGATTGTTCAACTCATGGGCGAGACCGGCGGTGATCTCGCCGAGGCTCGCAAGTGTGCGATCGCGAACGAGCCGCTCGCGGGCGATGCCGAGAGCTCGCAGTGCCTCGGCGGAGCGCTCGGCGGCGCGCTGGGCGCGCTGACGGTCAACGCTCGACGCGAGCGCGAACGCCCACAGCGCAAGCGGCGCCCGCTCGACGACGGCTGCGCTCAGTACCTCCCCTTCCGACCGGTACATCGTGGCGATGGTGACGCCGCGGCACGCGAGCGTCAACGAACCTGCCGGGGAACCGCACGCATGTCCGCCGCGCCGCAGGTCTGCCCAGCGACGGGCGGCGATCGAACCGTCAAGATCGCCCTCGCCAGCGACGCGTCCCGCGAGCAGCCGGCCGTCCGCATCGAACTCGCGCACCTCGGCGCGCGTGCCGTCATGGCCAGGCGTGACGACCAGCAAACGATCGCCGCCGCCGTGCAGCAGGCGAATCGCCCGCACGATGCAACCGATCGTCGCAACGGGATCGCCCGCGGCATCAAGCTCACCGATCGCGTCGAGCGACGGGTCGGGGCGGCGCACCGCCGTCGCTCTCCGCGTCGCCCGGTCGATCGCATCCGCGGCGATCGCCGCCGGCGTGGCGTTCGAGAGGCCGAGCGACTCGGCTCGCGCGGCGACCTCCTCGAAAAGACCTTCGATCGCCGAGAAAAACTTCACCGGATCGATCTCGAGTTCGCGCAGGATCGGTGCGATCGGATCGCCCTCCTCCTGCGGTTCCGGCGCGAAGCCCGCACCGCCCAGGTGACGGCGACGGACGACGAGATCCGCGAGTTCGGCGAGGAGAATGAGCTGGCGATGCGATCCGGTGATCGACCCGCGCGGAACGCCGCGTTGCCGAAGCGTCTCGCAGAGTTCCTCGGGAAGCGACCAGCGCGCGGCGAGCCGCGCGCCCGCCTCGATGACGCCGACGCCGACGATCTCGCGCGTCACGCGGTCGAGGGCGATCGCCCGGCGCTCGCTCTCTTCGCAGGCCCGATCGAAGAGCGCCGGCGCCGCTCGCGACAGTCCGAGTGCACCGAGATCGTGCAGCAGACCGGCGACAAAGGCCCGCGCCGCGAGTCCGCCGCGACCGAGCCGCGCGCCGATCTCGGCGACGAGCGCCTTCGCGAGCGCATGCCGCCAGAAGCGCATCGGGTCGAAACCGACCGGCTGCGAAGCGGTCGCGCCGCCGATCGTGCCGGCGAACTCGACGGAGAGGGCGGCGCTGCGCACCGCGCCGAAGCCGAGAAGCACGACCGCCCGATCGAGCGAGGCGATGTCGAGCTGGCGACCGCGCGGACCGCGGCGGCAGAGCGAGAGAATGCGTGAGGTGAGCGCGGCATCCTGCCGGATGATCTCGACGAGATCGCGGGCTGAGGAGGCGTCATCCTGGGCGACGGCGAGGAGCCGCATCGCCAGCGGGCTCGGTGAGGGGAGCGCATCGAGACGCTCGATCACCGTCAGCGCCGGCTCGACGGCCGGCCGTTCATGAGGCATGGGCAGATTCTCCCTGTCGATGTCCGACGCGCGCATCGCGCCCGTGACATCGCGGCGCGACTCACGCTCCGACGAGGCGGCTCACCACACGCTGCAGCTCATCGGCGCGGAATGGCTTCCGCACGAAGGCGTCTGCGCCCGCGGCGAGCAGCCGCGCCGCCTCGGCGTCGTCGGCGACCCCCGAGACGAAGACGACGCGCGTGCCGGCGTAGTCCGGGTTCGAGCGAATGCGCTCGCAGACGACCGAGCCGTTGACATCGGGCAGCATGTAGTCGAGCAGGATCACCGCGGGGCGGAACTGCTCGGTGAGAATGCCTGCGTCGTAGCCGTTGGTCGCGGTGCGGATCTCATACTCGCCCTCGCCAAGCGCTTCCCGCACGATCGCGAGGATCTGCGGATCGTCGTCGACGACCAGCACGCGATTGCGCTCGTCACCGAGGGCCTCGAGCGGAATCTCGTTGCTTCGCATGAAGCGAATCAGCTCGCCGCGCGGAATGCGCCGGAAGCGCGAGCCGGGCACGCGAAAGCCGCCGAGCCGACCGCTGTCGAAGCAGCGGATGATCGTCTGCTGCGAGACCTTGCACACTTCGGCGGCCTCGCCGGTCGTGAAGACCTGCTTGCCGGCCCACTTCGCTCGGTCCGCGGACCGACCCGAAGAGGATGGCAGACCGCTTCCATCCTCCGCACACGGATCGCTCGAACGCTCGTCGGACATGATTCCCTCCCTGGATCGCGCGGGCCGCGGCGCGACGCGCCGAAACCCCTCGACACTCCACTTGGTGCGGGCGGAAGTCCTTCTCCGCCTTGCCCATCCTCCGCAAGCGTGATCGGCACTCCGGTCGCATCCCTTCCCCCGAGGATTCGCAGGCCGCAGGATCGAGTTCCGCTTCGTCGGATCCTGCGGCGCACGCAGGCGCTTCGCCGCTATCGGGCGTTTGCCGACCGTGGAAGCCCCTCATCGCCGTGGCGCTCGCGCCAGAGCGTCACCGCCTCGGGCTCGCGCGGATAGAGCGGGGCGAGCGCAACGCGGTCCGCGAACTCGCCGCGCCGGATCATCGCTCGACCGACGCGCCAGCATGATTCCGCCGAAAACCGCGGTGTTTCGACGGTCCAACCGGACACGCGGGCCAGATCAAGGAACGCCGCATGGACGAACTCGTCCGCGAGCATGGTGCGAATCGCACCATGGTCCGAGATCGACGGGCGCAGGCCGCGCGCGTCGTGGACGCCCGGCTCGCCCACCATCCGAACGCCGTCATCCGTCCCGACGACCGAGGTCCACCAGCTCGTCTCGCGCTTGGACGCGAGCGCCACGAGCCAGCCGCCGCCCTGCGGGCGCGCTGCCCGTGCGGCCTCGGCGGCGACGAGCGCACTCGGCACAGCGACGAGCGGGACATCGAGCGCGTCGGCCATCGCCTTCGCCGCCGTCACCGCGATCCGCAGGCCCGTAAAGCCGCCAGGACCGACGGAGACGGCGATCGCGCCGAGATCGTCGGGCCGCATGCCCTGCGAGCGCAGGAGGCGGTGAACGGCGGGCAGGAGCGGATCCTCGTCGCGCGAGCCGCCGGAGACGAATCGCTCGACGGCGAGCGTCGCGTCGTCGTGGCCGAGCGCGACGGAGCCCTCGCGCTGCGACATCTCGATCGCGAGCAGCGGTCGATGCGGATGCCGATCGGCCGGGCGGACCGCCGTCGCTCCGCCGCTCATGCCCGGTCCCATCCTGACGAGCCGTCGTCGCCGAGCATCACGATCGGAAGCGTCTGAAGGACGAGTTCCTCGGCATCCCCGGGAATCGCCGCGAGATCGATCTCGGCGACCCGCCCGCGCTCATGATCGCTGTTGAGGACGGCCATCCGCGGCGTCACCGCGTGCGCACCCGACTCGCTCATCGCATGACCGAGACAGAAGAGCCGCACGCCCCACGCCGCGGCGAGCCGATCGACCTGCTCGGCGCGCTGACCGCGGCCCCAGACCATCAGATAGGCCGGGCCGCGCGGCGCCTCGTAATCGCTCGGGGCGAGCTCGCGCTCGAAGACCGTGTGGTCGAAGCGGTCGGTGGTCTCCGGCGAGGGAATCGAGTGCGAGCACCAGAGTCCGCTCTCGCTCCGAACGGCGAGGGGCATCGCCAGGAAAAAGCTCGCGAGCGACTGGGCGACCGCGCTTCCGTCCTCGCCGAAGACGAAGTCCAGTCCGTCGTTGAAGAGCGCCGTGCCGTCGCCGTATCCCTTGCTCACGCCGATGCCGAGCATCTGACAGAGCTCATGGTTCGCGAGCAGCGGATGAACCTGCCCCGGATATCGATTGACGAGATCCGCCACGCGGGTCACGACGCGATAGGAGAGGTCAACGCCGTTCACGAGACGGTCGCCGTGGATGAGCTCCTGCAGGATCAGGTGATGCGTCGGCGATGCGTCGAGACGGGCGAAGGCGGTGATCTTCTGGAGATGGGCCGGGTTGTCGTGCAGGTCGCCGGCGACGACGAGCCGTCCCGTCGCGGGAAGCCGATGCACGCAGCCGCTCCGCAGCGGCGAGGCGTGCAGCAGCTCCGCGGCGCGCTCGAGCGTCTCGCAGACCGATTCGGCGTTGCGAAGGTCGAGCGGTGTCATGGTGCGGGAATCGCGGCGGATCAGCCGCCGCCCGAGACTCCGACGGCCGTCCCGTCCTTCGCGACCACCTTGGCGACGAAGGGCAGGATGCCGGTGCCGGTCTCGGTGGTGATGACGCAGTCGGCGACGATGAGCTTCGGCGTCGACCCGGTGACCCGGACCTTCACCTCGAAGTGTTCCGCGCTCAGCACCTTCGTCTCGACGACCTCGATCTTCACCGTCGGATCGCTCACCGCGATCGAGGTAAACTTCGACCAGTTCGGAAGGTTCGGCCGGGCGTTCTGGCCGGGCCGCGGCGGCGGGTTGTAGTACTCGACCTCGATGGTCATCTCGCTCGCCTCGCCCGCGACGATGCGGCCGGGGAAGACGATGCTGTCCTTCACATGCCACTGGCGATCGAAGCGGGCCATGTCCCAGCGGGAACCGGTGTTCTCGTTGCGGACGCGGAGCGGAATCACGGAGGCCGTCGGCCGATCGGTCTCGACGACCCACCAGATCGGCAGCGTCTGGATGCCGGCGACCGACCACTCGAGCTCATACTCGCTGCGCGGAGCGTCCTTCGCGGCGTCGAAGCCGCGGAGCTTCGGGGCGGCGCCACCGGCCGAGAGGATCGAGAAGGGCTTGCCATCCTGCGAGCGGACCTTCACCGTGCCCGCGGTCACGCCCTTCAGGGCGTCGACGAAGGCGGGCTCGCAGATGATGTCCATGACGACCTCGCCGATGAGCTCGAGGACGACCGGTGCGCGGAAGCCCTCGAAGGAGACGAAGACCTTGGCGTCGCGATCCCCGGGGGTCGGCGGGGCCTTGAGCGCCGCGCTGATCTCGAGGGTGGCGCCCGGCGCGATCGTCATGCCCGCGACCGGCGTGATCGCGGTGCACTTGCAGCTCGGAACCGCGCCGGTGACCTTGAGCGGGGCGCCGCCGATGTTGCGGAGGACGAAGGTCGCGGACGTCGTCGACCCCGGGGCGACCTTCCCGAGTTCGGCCTTCTTCGGCGTGACCTCGACCGGAGGCATCGCGGCGTTGGCCGCTCCGGGTTGGGCCGCGGCCGGGGCACCTCGCTGCGGCGGCTGGGCCGGACGGGCGGGAGCGCCGGGCGAGGTCGCCTGGGCCATCGCGATCGAGGCCGGACCGGCGAGAAGTGCGAGACAACCCAAGGCCGGAAGAAGTCTGCGGGCGTGCATGGCGTGGAGTGTAGTGGGAGCGTTGGTGCGTGGAGGCACGAGAAGCCTCGTCCGACACGCGGCGATCGCCGAACCGTCCACGCCGCCCACAGATTTCCGCTCGCTTCCACGGCCCGCTGCTGGCCCGAGAACGAGCCCGCCCGAGCACCAGACGACGGCACGCCGTCCGATCCGCCGGATGGACCGGAGACCGAAGCGGCGTGCCGACGCTGGAGACCCGCGCAACTGGGCTGACCGTCTCTGATCAGCAGCCCCCGTTCCCCCCCCACTCCCCAAGGAGAATCGCGAGATCGGCGGCGTTCACGAAGGAGTCGCCGTTGAGGTCCGCGTCACAGGCCGAGCCGCCACAGGGCACTTCGGTCCATGCGCCGAGGAGGATGGCGAGATCCGCGGCGTTCACCGATCCGCTGTTGTCGAGATCGGCCGAGACGCAGACGGTGCAGGCGAGGGTGAGCACGCCGCGCCCCGACGCGCCGGCGTTGCCGCCGATCCGGATGCGGTAACAGGTTCCGGCGACGACGGGAATCTCGAGGAAGGAGGTGCCGCCCGAGCAGCCGACGCCATTGTTGTTGCACGCGATCAGCGTCGAGTCGGAGCAGACCGGCGAGCAACCCTGATAGACGGCGATCTTCGTATCGAAATCGGCATCGCCGCAGGTCGAGACCAGAAGCGTTCCGGTGCAGGTCGCGGAGTGGCGGAACCAGATGTCCGGTCCCGGCGCGGCGAACTGGCCGCAGCCCGCATCGGGGTCGCCCTCGGTCGCACCGATCGTGGTGAACTCGGTGTCGCCGATGCCGATGAGCGGCGGCGACGGATGGCCCGTGCCGCACTCGTCGTTGCCGAGCGGACGGAAGAGCGTGACGCGTCCCGCCTGCGTCGGCTCGACCGGAGCGTCGTCGGCTCCCCATCCGCCGACCGCGTAGTCGCCGAGTCCGTCACCGTTCATGTCGCCGATGCCGGCGACCGCCCAGCCCCAGTACTGATTCGATCCGGCCGCGTCGGAGGTCGCGAGCGTCTCGAGAAGCGTTTCGGTGTCCGCTTCGTATACATATGCACGGTATCCGGGCCAGCTCGGCGCACCGATGATGATGTCGCCGAGACCGTCACCGCTGCAGTCGAGGATGCCGCCGACCGAGCGGCCGAAGTCGCCGCCGTCGGCGATGTTCGCGTTGGGTTCGCGGAAGGTGTGGGCGAGGAATCCGCCGGTGCCGGAGAAAAGATATGCCCGGCCGGCAGCCTCGAAGGTGCCGAGTCCGCCGACGGTGACATCCTCGAGCGGCGCGCCGACGAGCACATCGCCGCCGCCGTTTCCGCCGACATCGGGCACGCCCGCGACGGACATGCCGAACCGGCCGAACTCCTGCGGATTGCCCGACTGGAGCGTGTGCTCGAGCGCCTGTCCGCTGCCGGTGTAGACATAGGCGCGACCCGCGTCGATCGGCGAGGCACCGGGATCCTCGTACGGCGCGCCGACGACGAAGTCGCCGCGGCCGTCGGAGTCGAAGTCAGGGACGCCGGCGACGCTCGTGCCGTACTCGCCACCCGCCTCGGCATTCGGCGAGATGCGCGTGGTCCAGACAGCGCCGCTGCCGCCGCTGTAGAGATGCACGCGACCGGAGTTCGCGAAGCCGCCGCCGGTCTCGTTCGGCGCACCGACGATGTAGTCGCCCTTTCCGTCGAGCGTGAAGTCATCGATGCCCGCGACGGAGGCGCCGAAGCGTCCGTTCGCGGCCGGCGCGGTCGACTGGTGATCGCGGATCAGGACGCCGGTCAGGCCGTTGTAGACATAGACGCGGCCGCTGCCCTCGCCCGGAGCGCCGACGATGTAGTCGCCGTAGCCGTCGCCGTTCGCGTCGGCGATGCCCGCCACGGCGAAGCCATAGGAGCCGTTCACGGTGTCGTTCGGCGAGCTGTGGGCGCGGATGAGCGCACCGGTCGCGCCGGAGTGGATGTACACGCGACCGGCGTTGCTCACGCCGCCGCCATTCTCGCCCGGCGCGCCGATGATGATGTCATCAAGTCCGTCGCCGTCGCAGTCCGGGACCATCGCGATCGCCTGGCCGAACTTGCCGGAGGTCTCCTGGTTGAGGGACTTGAGGACGAGTTCGTCGCCCCACGCCACCGTGGCGACGGCAAGGGCAAGCGAGGGCATGAGACAGCACGCCCCACGAGGGGCACGAATGTGATTCTTCGACATGGGATCTTCCTTCTGGATGGCCGCGCACCGCACCGCTGGGTGGGGCGGGCTCCCGAAGGACGCGAAGACGCGCGGCGGACGACGACACGACGGGCGACATGATTTCGTGCGCGCATGACAACGGCCCGGCGGATGAGGCCGGGCCGTTGACTGCTGATGGTTGTATGTCGCTCGCTGAGCGCGTCGTCCGCGTTCAGTCCTGTGCGATCAGTCGATTTACGACCAGGCGCCGAGGAGCACCGCGAGGTCAGCGGCGTCAACCACGCCGTTGCCGTCGAGGTCGCCGTTGCCGGCGCCGCCCCACTGGCCGAGGAGGATCGCGAGGTCGGCAGCGTCAACGACGCCGTTGCCGTCGAGGTCGCCCAGGAGCGGCTCGGGGCAGGAGACTTCGCCGGTCGTCGGGATGATCTTGAAGATCGCGCCGGCGGTCGTGGAGCCGTGATCGACGATGTAGATCTCGCCGTTGGCGTCCTCGCCGAAGGAGGCGATCTGGTTCACGGTGAAGCCGTCGATCGACGGGGTGATCTGGGTGTTGCGGACGATGAAGTCCGTCACCGTGGTGCCGTCGTAGCGGAACGACCAGACATTGTTCGTCGAGAAGTCGGCGTAGAAGTAGGTGCCGTCGAGCGCCGGATACGCGCAGCCGCGGTAGACATAGCCACCGGTGATGCAGAAGCCGCCGTTCGTGCCCGACGAGTGGGTGTGGGTGCGGATCGGCGGGGTGAGCGTCGAGCCGTTGCAGACGCAGCCCGTGAGACCCGTGCAGGTCGTGCCTTCCGTGCAGCGCCAGCCGTAGTTGCGGCCGACGGCGCCAGCCGGAGCGAAGGAGATCTCCTCGACCGCGTTCTGTCCGACATCACCGATGTAGAGGTCGCCGGTCGCACGGTCGAAGGAGCAGCGCCACGGGTTGCGGAGGCCGTAGTGGAGAATCTCGTCGTCGCCGGTGATGCCGACGAAGGGGTTCGTGGCCGGCACGGTGTAGTGCGGCGGGGTCGAATCCACGATGTCCGGGATGATCCGGAGCATCTTGCCGAGCTTCTGGTTGGTGATCGTCTGAGCGCGGTTGCCCGGATCGTTGGCGCTGCCGCCGTCGCCGGTCGCGATGTAGAGGGCGCCGTCAGGGCCGAAGTCGATCCAGCCGCCGTTGTGGTTCGAGAAGGGCTGGTCGAAGGTCATGATCGTCAGGCCGCTCGTGCTGTCGGCGACATTCGGATCGCTCGAAACCTTGTAGCGGGCGATGACCGTGTCGCCGCTGCCCGCGGTCGCGGTGTAGTAGACGAAGAAGAAGCCGTTGGTCGCGTAGTCCGGGTGGAACGCGAGGCCGAGGAGCCCCTGCTCGTCGTTCACGCTGGCGCCGCCCTGGACGATCGGATCGATGTTCAGGAAGTTGGTCGCGAGCAGGGTGTTGGTCGCAAGATCGATGATGCGGATGACGCCGCGCTTCTCGAGCACGAACAGCCGCGAGGTGTCGCCGGGGGCGTGCGTCACATAGGTCGGGTAGTTGAGTCCGGTGACGATCCGCTTGGTGCGAACGGGCGCGGGGTCGCCGGCGAGGGCGACCGGCCCGAATGCGAACGCAGCAACGGTCGCGGCAAGGGCAGAGGTCTTCAACAGCTTGGTCGTCATGTTTGCCATCATGGAAACGAGATCCTGATCCCAGGGATCGGCGGGGCTCCGGACGCGCTTGGCCCCCGGCTCCAGACCGGGCGCGCAAGCAACGAAAACATCGGGAGTGGAACCCCCGATGTCCGAGATGCAGAAGGTACGCCGACCTCCGCGGAGTTCCAAGCGGAAATTGACCGCGAGCGTCGCTTTACACGACCTGTGCGGAGGCCTCCGCCTCGAGGATGAGGCGATTACCTACCGGACCCTGCCGGATCGGCTCCGGGAGAGGTCGATTCGACCTCGCCGACCATCCCGTCCAGGGCCTGACGAAGGCCCTCCGCGACCCGCTCGTAGCGGCCAACCGCGGCGGCGAGCGCCTCCGCGTCGCGGTCCTCGATCGCCTCGGCCGCGAGCGGCAGCATCGAGGCCGCGTAGCCGGAGGATCGATCGGTCGACGCGTAGAGATTCCGGAACCACGGGCGTCCGACGAGACCGTTGTCGCATCGCCACGCGTCGCGCAGGGCGCGAATCGAGAGGTTGAGCCGCGTCGCCCGTGCGGCATCGACTTCGCCGGCGCGGACTCGCGCCAGCGCCGCACCCGCCCGCTCGCCAATCGACACGAGCGGCTCGAACGCTGAGACAAGCCGGTCGCACAGCCCGACGAGCTCGGTGCCCTCGGCCTTCTGCCGGAGCGCGCGGGCGACGCGCAGCGCATCCGCCGTCACCTGCGCAGGATCGTCGGGCAGGATCGCGCCGGTCGCGGCCTTCGCGATGATCGCATTCGAGAGCCGCGTCACGAGGAGCGCCGAACGGTAGTCCTCGCCGACGATCTTTCGATACCACGCGATCGTGTCGTAATTGGAGTGATAGGAAACGCCCGACGAACCGCTCGCATTCAGCGCGATGCAGGGAACGAGCGCATGGCACCAGAAGCCGACATGATCGCTGCCGCCGCCGAGATCGCCGAAGGCCGGCCGCGACTGGTCGGCCTTCGCCCGCTCGCGCGACCATGCCTCGGCGATCGGCGCGTCGTCAAAGGGACTGATCGCCTTGTCCATCGCCGCCCGCACGATGGCGTGCATCGAAGGCGACGCGCCCGCACCGATCCGATGGCCCATCGCGGCCATGTCGAGGTTGATGTAGACGACCGCATTCGACGCGAGCCGATCGCGGCGCGACTCGACCCACTCGGTGCTGCCGATGATGCCGAATTCCTCGGCGCCCCACGCCGCGAAGAGGATGCTGCGCTCCGGACGCACGCCGCGCGCCGCGGCCTCCGCGAAGGCCCGCGCGCTCTCGAGCAGCACGATCGTTCCCGCGAGCGGGTCAGCCGCGCCGAAGCCCCACGCGTCGTGGTGACAGCCGACGACGACCCACTCGTCCGGGCGCGTCGCACCGCGCAGCATGCCGACGACATTCGCCGTCTCGCCGATGAAGCGCTCCTGCTCGACGCGCAGCCGCAGTCGAAGCGTCTCGCCCCCTTCGAGTCGATAGGTCTGCCGAATCCCGCCCTTCCACGAGGCGTCGGGCACCTCGCGGCCGTTCATGCGGGCGATGATGCGCTCGGCCGCCGCGTAGCCGATCGGCTGCACGGGAATCCGCGGAAGGGCGACCGACGCCAGATCAAGCCGCTCCGCGTCCTTCGTCGCCTCGCGTCCCGGAGTGAGCGGGTCACCCGGCCAGCCGAGCGTGAGAATCGAACCGCGCTGGATGCAGGTGTCGTTCGCCCAACCGCCCTCGGGATAGACGGGACCGCGCAGGTCGCCGGAGTCGGCCGGGTCGGTGAAGATGACGACGCCCGCGGCGCCGGCCTCCTCGGCGAACTTCGCCTTGTAGCCGCGGAAGTTGCCGCCGTAGCGGGCGAGCACGATCTTGCCGCGACAGTCGACGCCCCAGGCCTTCAGCTTCTCGAAATCCTCGCGCGTTCCATAATTTGCATAGACGACGCCAGCCGTGACATCGCCCGAGCCGCTGTAGGCATTCCATCCGTAGGTGAGTTCGGGATGGGCGACGCTCGGATCCTCGAGCAGGTTGCGCTCGCGCAGGTCAAGCGATAGAACGCCGCGCCGGCCGGCCGGCGCCGACGCGTCGGCGGGAGCGTCGCCCTCGACGATCTCGAGCGACGCGGCGATCGGCCGTGCGAGGAGCGGCGCGAAGCGGTGCACCTCGACCTCGAGGCCCATGTCGCCGAACGCCTTCGCGAGCCGTTCGATCGTCCGCAGGTCGCCCGGCGTGCCCGCGACATGCGGTTCGCTGCCGAGCGATTCGTGATAGCGGGCGAGCGACGCGGGGTCGGCGACGGCGTTGGTCGCCTCGATGAGCGCGGCTGGATCGGCGCCGCGCGACTGCATGGCGGGCGCCGCGGCCGCCAGCGCGACGGAACAGAGGAAAAGGCTAGCGTTCCACATAGTCGAGATCCACATCAAAGCTTTCGCGCATGCAGGCGGTCGAGATGAGCCCGATCACGATGCAGCCGAGTCCGACGGTCAGCGTGGCCTGCACGATGGAAACGCCCTGCAGCGTCTTCGCGAGGAACCAGATCTCGACGATCGGCACGGCGGCCCCGCGCACGAAGTTCGGGGCGCTCGTCGTGACGGTCGCCCGAAGGTTCGTGCCGAACTGCTCGCTCGCGACGGTCACGAAGAGTACCCAGTACCCGGTCGTCGCCCCGAGGAGGCACATGAGCCCGTAGTACCACTCGATGCTGCGTCCGCCCTGCGTCAGCAGGAGCGCGATCGCGCCGGCATAGGCGAGCAGGAATCCGACGATGACGACCTTGCGCCGTTTGAGCACCTGACTCAGGAATCCCGAGAGCAGGTCACCGAGAACGACGCCGGTGTAGGCCCAGACAACGACGAGGCCGGCGGAGGGCTCGGTCGGCAATCCGATCTTCGCCCCGATTTCGGGCGAGAAGACGAAGAGGACGCCGCCCGCGAACCAGATCGGCATGCCCATGAGAATCACGCGCAGGAAGCGGAAGAGCCGTTCCGGCGGCCAGAGCAGCATGAGGACATTGCCGCGCTTCACATCGCTCTCGACGGTCCCGCGGAAGATGCCGCTCTCCAGCAGACCGACGCGCAGCGCAAGGAGCAGCAGCCCGAGCACGCCGCCGATCGCGTAGGCCGCGCGCCAGCCGTGATCGGGATACTCGGTCGTCAGGGCGTTGCCGACGAGCCCGGCGACGACCGCCCCGGCGAGGCCGACCGCGGCGACGATCGTGGTGCCGATCCCGCGCGAGCGGCGCGGCATGAGTTCGCTCACGAGCGTGATGCCCGCGCCGAGCTCTCCGGCGAGTCCGAAGCCCGCGATGAAGCGGAGCACCGCGTAGGTCCACGGATCGACGACGAACGCGTTCAGCAGGTTCGCCACCGAGTACATGATGATCGAGCCGAACAGCACCGCGAGCCGTCCGCGTCGATCAGCAAGCACACCCCAGACGACGCCGCCGATGAGCATCCCCGTGAGCTGGGTGTTCAGGAGGATGCGTCCCCATCCATCGGTGTCGACACCCAGCGCGAGCAGGCTCGGCTTGCGGAGGACGGTGAAGAGGATGAGGTCGAAGAGATCGACGAAATAGCCCAGCGCCGCGACGAGCACCGCGAGAGCGACCGCCCGAGATGGCTCGCCGTTCGCGCCGCCGCCCCCGCCGGCAAGCCCCCCACCAGGTCCGTTCGATTGCTCGTGCGACTTCACGCGGGAGATGGTACGGGGAGCGGGCGGAGCGCAGGACACGGCGATCGCCCTACTGGCTCCTCATATCGAGGGATCCTGACGCGCCCCCATGTGACCGACGCCTCGCTCTCAGTCCCCTTCGCGCGAGGCGCTGGCCCCGGAAGGAAGCGTCGCTGCACCACCGCCCGGCACCGGCGCGGATGTGGTCAGACGGAGCATCTGCGTGAGGTGAATCGAGTCGGCGACCTTGTCCGGCACATCGCCGTTGCGAACGCCGAAGTCGGAGAGTCGGACGGAATAGGAGCACTGGACGAAGAGAAGGTCGCCGGGTGCGATCGTCGCGGTGCGCTCGGAGCCCTTGAGGAACGACAGCGTCGCCTTCTCGACGCGCAGCTCGCGCTCGACGCCGTGCAGCGTCAGTCGGCCGACGAGCGTCGCGGTAAAGGTCGTGAAGTCGGCACCCGACTTCGCGACGGCGATGTCCTCGACCCGATCCAGCGAAAACTCGATGGTGGGAAAGCGGACCGCATCGAGCCAGTGCTCGCCGGCGAGATGCTCGTCGCGGAGCGGAATCCCCGTCGCCAGCGAGGTCACGGGCAGAAGCCACCTCGCCCCCGCGAGTCGCGCCGGCGCATCCGAGCCCCCCGACACCGCGTATCCGACGACGGCGTTCGACTTCCCGACGATGTTCTGGATCGAAGCGTCGGATGTGAAGGTCACCTGGGCCTGGCGACCGCTGATCGTGTGATAGACGGTCCCGCGCGCCGCGAGCTCCGCGGGGACGGCTGGTTCGGCGATCCGCGCTGCCGGAGGATCCGCAGCCGCGTGGGCGAGCGAGGCGCCGGCGATCAGGAGGGCGAGCGAAACGAGCCGCATGGATGACTGCGTCATGTGAGGGAATCCCGATGAATGGCACTCGAACGAGCGCGGTGAAGGGCGATCACGGACCCGCTGGCCAGCGCTGCGAGGAGCGTGACGGTCGCCGTCGACAGCAAGTGTGCCGGATCCGCGCCGCCCGGAAGAAGTCCGAAGGCGAAGCGACTCTCGATGGACGCGGCGCCGAGCTGCTCCGGTGTCCGAAGTCCGAGCTCGCCGAGCAGTTCGCTTTCCTCGGCCATCACCGCCGTGTCGGACGCCTCAAGCCGCGCGTTTGGCCAGCGGGTGAACATCTCGCCTCCGGTGACGAGCCACAGCGCGACACTGGCGACCGTCGCTCCCGCGGCGATCGCGCACACGAAACCCCGCGCGTTCATGGCGCACCCCCAGCGGCGCTCGCCTCGAAGCGGATCTCGAAAGGTGACTCGCTCATGTCCATCGAGCGCAGGCCGAGGAATCCGGTGCGATCGACGAGACGGAGCACGCCATGCAGGAACAGCACGCGCGACTCCGGGTCGAGCGGTGCGATGAGCAGCGGAACGCGAAGCCGCACGCTCGCCTGCTTCGACGCGGGAAGCTCGACCCCCTCCTCCCAGACTCCCTCGGCGATGGGAAAGGCCATCTCGCCGTGGGAGAGCTGGTACTCGATCGCGCTGATCCGCAGGTCGCGCCCGCCGGGATTCGCAACCTCAAGATCGATGCACGCTTCCTCGGCCGAGAGGCGACTGTCGGTCACGGAGACGATCGGATTCGAGCTGTTGGCGACGCAGCCACCGAGGAGCGCGGTCCATGCCGCGATCGCGAGCGCGCGGCCACCGCCGCGATGCGCTCTCAGGCGAGGTGTGGTGAGGGACATGCATTGCTCCTCATGCGCCGCCACGGGATCCGTGACGGCGCGACATGGGTATGGATGAAGCGATCCGGCCGCACGAGCACCACGCTGCGGCGCCCGAGCGTCCGCTGGAGTCGGCGCTCCGGATCGCGAAAATCGCGGTTCTCGATGAGAACGGTGTCGCCCGGCGCGACCTCCGCGCCGTGCAGCGCGCCCCGCTCCGACCCGCGCCCGACGGCGATCCAGGTCATCCGATCGCCGAGCAGGCCGTCGAGCAGGCATGTGCCGCCGTCGGGCGTGCGAACGAGCGGCTGCGGAAGGTAGGCACCCGCGGAAGGACCTGCGCCGACGAAGCCCTCGCGATAGCGCGGCCGGATCGCGCGCCCGCGCAGGTGCAGCACCCGGTCGGCGAAGGGGAGCGCCGTCGCGGCCCGCACGATGCCCTGAACGGCGACGGCGATCGGCATCGAGCGCGGCGTCATGAGTCGTCCGAGACGCATCGCAAGCCGCGTGAGCCGGACCTGATGCGGGCGTCGCTCGCGCTCATAGGTGTCGAGCACCTCCATCGGGAGCCAGCCGAGCGCAGCGCCTGCGATCTTGAAGGCCAGGTTCGCGGCGTCGCGCAGCCCAGCCGCCAGTCCCTGGCCGGCAAAGGGAGGACTGACATGCGCGGCATCGCCCGCGAGGAAGACGCGGCCGATCCGCCAGCGCGCGGCGATGCGGGCCTCGAAGCGAAGGACGGCCCGATCGAGAATCTCCGCTCCGCTCGCCTCGGGCCAGACCGATGCGAGGAGCCGCCGCGCGAGCCCGTCGTCGGCGCCGACCGCATCCGCCTCGCGCTCCCGCAACATGCACTCGATGCGGCGCACGCCGTGCGGCACCGACATCATGACGCTCGGCCTCCTCGGATCGCAGCGGATCTCCGCGTGAAGGACCGGACGCGTCTCGGCGAGATTCGCCACGAGCCACGGCGACGCGAGGTGCTCGCCCGGCATGGCGACATCGAGCAGTCGCCGCACGGTCGAGTCGCGCCCGTCGCAGGCGATGAGCCACGCCGCTCGCTCCTGCGTGACGCTTCCCTCGCCGCGCAGCCCGACCAGCACGCCCTGCGCGTCCTGCTCGATCGACGCGACCGCAGCGCCGCGCCGCACCGTGATCGACGGATGACGGTCCACAGCCGCCGCCAACGCCTCCGCGATACGCCCCTCATGCACGGCGACGGCCTGCGGATAGCCAAGATCGCCCGCAGCCTGACGGATCCCGAGAAACGTGCGGCCGCCCGGCGTGAGATAGCGGCACATGAGTTCGCCGTCGGGCCCGCCGTCCCAGTCATCCGAGATGCGCTCGCCGATCCCGCAGGCCTGCCACACGCGCAGGCTCTCGTCGTCGAGTGCGACGGTGCGCACGCCGCGGCGCGGCGACACATCGCGCTCAACGAGCGTCACGCGCATCCCGTGACGGGCAAGGAGTAGCGCCGCGGTGAGCCCGACCGGCCCCCCGCCGATCACGAGCACGCGCCGGATCACGCGTCCGCTCCCGCGGGACCAGCGGGGTCCGCGACACGCGCGATCTGCTGCGCGACGGCCCCGAACCAGTAGTCGTGGTTCTCGACATCCCGGAAGCCGAGGGACTCGAAGATCCGCACCAGGCGGCCCTGATCGGGAAAGTAGCGGTTTGACTCGGGCAGATAGCGAAACGAGTTGAACTCGCCGATGTGGAAGACGAGTTTCCCGAGCACCGGCGCGATGCGCTTGAAGTGCAGCTCGTAGGCGAGGCGGAAGAGCGCGTGGCGCGGCTTGCCCTGGTCGATGCTGCTGACGAACCCGCCGGGACGGACGACGCGGCGGAGCTCGCGCAGCCCACCCTCCAGCGACTCGAGGTTGCGGAGTCCGAAGCTGATGACCGCACCGTCGAAGTGCCCGTCCGGGAAGTCGAGCGCGAGCGCGTCGCCCTCGCGAAACTCGATCCGATCGAGATGCCGCGCGGCCTTGCGTCGCGCGACCTCGAGCATGCGCGGCGACGCGTCCACCGCGATCACGCGGCTCTCCGGATGCCGCTCGGCAAGCAATATCGCGATGTCGCCGGTGCCCGTGCAGAGATCGAGGATGCGCGAGGCCGGACGCACCGGGAGCCGGCCGACGGCCACACGGTCGAAGCGCCGCTTCGTCCCGAAGGAATGCAGGTCGTTCGTCGCGTCGTACTTCTCGGCGAGGCCGTCGAAGAACTGGCGGTTGTAGTCGCGCCATCGGTTCGCGCGGAAGTACCGCGAGAATCCGACATCGCGGATGAGGGCGAGCTTCGCGGCGTCGTCATGGACGATCGCCGGATGCGAGGTCGATGCCTGTCGAAGGGTGGTCATGGACATGTCTCCAACTGGGGTGATGCGGCGCCGACACGGTCACCGTCGGCGCGACCGAGATGCGGCGCGATCGGTGCGTGCAGGTCGAGCAGAAGCTGGTGGGCGCCGAATCCGGGCCCGAAGCTCGCGAGAAGGGCCGGGCCTTGCGACGGCGCCGCGCCCGGCGCTGTCTCCAGCAGCGAATCGAGGATGAAGGTGACCGTGCTGCTCGACATGTTGCCGAAGCGCCGCATGACCGTTCGGCTGCGCTCGACGCTTCCGCCGTACGGCGCAAGCAGCTCCTGGAGGCGATCGAGGATCCGAACGCCGCCGGGGTGGATCACGAAGTGCTCGAGATCGGCGAGGTCGATTCCATGCGGGGCGAGCAGCGCCGTCGTCGCCCGCGCGAAGTGCGCCGCGATGATCTCCGGCAGCGACTCGTCGAGATTCATGCGGAATCCGGCGTCGGTCAGCTCGTAGCCGAGGATGTGCGTCGTCCGCTCGACCTGATGCGTGCGCCAGTCGCGGATCGTGGCCCGGGCCGGACCGTCGCCGGACCGGAGCACCGTGCAGCCGATGCCGTCGGAGAAGAGCGCGGTCGCGACGATGTTCTCGAGCGAGAAGTCGGCGACGCGCATCGTGTTCGTGGGGAACTCGATGTTCACGATCGCCGCGACCGCGTCGTCGGTGCCGCGGAGCATCTGGGCCGCGTACATCAGCGCGGAGGCGCCGGCGGCGCACCCCATCTCGGTGATCGGCACGCGCAGCAGGTCGCTTCGCATGCCGAGTCGCTCGGCCATGTACGCGTCGGCCGACGGGATCATGTACCCGGTGCAGGAGGTCGTGATCAGGATGTCGACCTCATCGGCGGCGATGCCCGCCTTCGCGAGCCCCTCCTCAAGCGCCCGCGTCCCGAGCTCGACCGCGCTCTCGCGATAGACGCGCATCGAGTCCTCCAGCGACCGGGGGGCGAATATCTCGCGGAGCGGAAGCATCGAGTGCCTGCCGTCGACCCCTCCGTTCCGCAGGATGCGAAGCGCCCGAGTCCGCAGATCGCGATCCTGTCCGGAGAGCCATTCCATGAACGCCTCCTCGACCGCGGCTGCGCTGTGGCGCAGCGGCGGCAACAGGGTGTGCGTCGCGAGAATCCCGATGGTGGAGGGTCGGATGGCAATCATGGTGAGGTTCCGGTACGGGGTGCCGCTCCGGCGTGGAGCGACCGGCGCTCGACGGCCGACCGTCGCGGCGCGGCGGCGGCGACGCCCGCGGGCCCCAGAAATGGCAGGATCAGAATCGCCGCGCACGCGACGAGCACCGCCGCCGTGAGCGAGCTGGCATGGAGTCCGCGGATGAAGGCCTCGATCGCGGGATCGCGCACGCGCGCTCCGGCATCCGCTCCCGCGATCGACGAGACCCGCGCGGCGACCTCGAGCGCGACGCCGAGCGACTGTCCGATCGCCTCACGCGCCTCCGGCGGCAGCGGCGCTTGCTCGAACGCGGCTCGGGTCTCCGATCGGTAGACCGCGTTGAAGACGCTGCCCATGATCGCGACGCCGAGCGTGCCGCCGAGTTCGCGAGCGGTGTCGTTGAGCGACGAGGCGAGTCCGAGCCGATCCGACGCCATCGACGCCATGACGACCTCGGTGGCGGAGGCGCTCACCATCCCGAGCCCGACGCCGAGGAGACACATCTGCACGACGAGCAACGCGTACGCGCTCTCCGCGCGATCGGCGGTCGCGCAGGCGAAGCCGCCGGCCATCAGCAGAAGCCCCGAACTGACGAGCCATCGCGGAGCGAGGAATCGCCCGCTGCGGGCCGCGATCGCGGCGCCGACGACGATCGCGCCGGCGAAGGGAAGCGTTCGGATGCCGGCCTCGAGCGCGTCATGTCCCCGCACGAACTGCAGGAACTGCGTCACCATGAAGACGAATCCGAACAGGCCAAAGAAGGCCGTGCCGATCGCGAGGCATGCGACGAGGCAGTCGCGCGAGCCGATCAGGCCGAGGTCGAGAAGCGGACGCGCGGCGCGGCGCTCGCGCCGCAGGAACAGCCCGCCGAGGAGAAACGACGAGACCAGCGCCATCAGCACCGGCGCGGAGCTCCAGCCGCGCTCTGGCGCCTCGATGATGCCCCACACGAAGGCGAGCAGTCCGGCGATCGCCAGCAGGTTGCCCCACGCGTCGATCGGGCCCCTGCCGGACTCGGTCGACTCCCGGATCGACAGCCGTGCTCCGGCGACGATGAGCAGGACGATCGGCCCATTGACGAGGAAGATCGCTCCCCACTCCGCGTGCCGAAGGATCCAGCCGCCGACCACCGGACCGATCGCGACGCCGAGACCGCTGCATGCCGCCCAGATGCCGATCGCGATGCGGCGAAGCGAAGGCTCGGGGAACGCGTGAATGAGGATCGCCAGCGTCGACGGGAAGATCATGGCCGCGCCGACCCCCATCGCCGCCCGCCAGAGGATCAGCGACTCGGGCCGCGACGCGAACGCCGCCCCGACCGAGGTGCCGCCGAAGACGATCGCCCCGATCACGAGGAGGCGCCGCCGACCGAAGCGATCGGCGGCGTTGCCCATCGTGAGAAGCAGCGTCGCGAACGCGAGGATGTACGCGTCGACGATCCACTGCAGCTCGCCGTTGGATGCGCCGCCGAGCGCTCGCACCAGCGTCGGCAGGGCGACATTGACGATCGATCCGTCCATCACGATGAGCGTGACCGCGGACGCGACCGTGACGAGCAGCGCGAGTCGGCGTCGGCCGATGCGCGGCTCGGTCGCGGGCATCCGCCGCGCTCCCTGCGATCCGGCCGCTTCGCTCGCGTCATGACACGCTCTCTTGATCACGCCGGAATCGTCGACCGTTTCGGCGGCCTGCGACAGGTCGACGGGCCTGCAAATCGTGCAGGATCTCATCGCGGCGAGACGCTTCCGCGCGGCGCGGGGAGCTCGGGCGGCGCGGGTTCGATACGATCCGCCGCCGTCGGAACACCCGACCTCGAGCGCACGCACATGAGCATCCGGGCCACACTTCTTCTTCTCACGCTGCTCATCGTGCTCGTTCCGCTGGGCGTCGCGTTCACCTGCTGGAGAGGGCTCGCCCGCATCGACGCTGAGATCGCGCAGATCTCCGAGGAGTATGAGGAGGCGGCCATCCTCGCGAGCGCCGAGGCCGAACTCGGACTCGCCGCCAACCTGCTGCGCGCGGGAGGCGTTGCGGCGGCGGATGCCGGACCACACCTCGAGGCCGCGGAGTCCACGCTGCTCGGCTTCCTGCAGTCCCAGGCCGGATCGGTCTCGTCGGAGTCACACCAGTCCGACGAGATGCGCAACGCGCGGTCCGCGCTCGACGACCTTCGGGGACTCCGCGACGGCAGCGGCACTGACCAGGCCGATCGCGCTCAGCGCGTGGCGCGCATCGAATCGGCGCTGCGCTCCCTGCGCGGTGCGGTCGACGGCTCGGTGCGGTCGTCGCAGACCGCGGCCCGGGAGATCGAGCGCTCGACGCTCCGCCTCGTCATCGCGGTGAGTCTCGGATCATCGCTTCTCTTCGGCGCCGTCGCGTTCTGGACCGATCGAGGCGTCATGCGGAAGCTCCGCGACCTCCACCGCTCGATCGCGGCGAGGTCGGAAAGCGAGCGAACGGCCCGCCGCTCCGACGCCGGCGCGGTGATGACCGAGATCGACGCGATGAGCGAGCGGATGTATCGGGAGCTTCAGGACCGCAACCGCGAGATACTGCGCCGCGAACGCGTGGCGGGCATCGGGCTCCTCGCAGCCGATGTCGCCCATGAGCTCCGCAATCCGCTGAACGCGATGCTCGGTCTCACCGAGCTCTCGCTCCGGGCGACGGGCGAGGGGCCGCTCGACGCCGCGCGGAGCGCCGAGCTGCACGAGTCGCTCGCGGTCGTGCGTCGCGAGGCGGTCCGATGTCGCGAGATCGTCGATCGGCTCATGGCGATGGTCGGTGCCCGCAGTCGGCCGATGCGCTTCGACTGCGTCGCGCTTCTCGCCGAGTCGGTCCAGGTCGCCCGAGCGGCCCGCCCCGACAAGGCGGCCTGCTTCCACCTGCTGCGGTCGGGACAGCCGCTCTGGGCCATCGCCCCCGCGCAGGAGGTCCGCCAGATCATGCTCACCTTCCTCATCAACGCCGCCGACGCGATCGGCGAGGACGGTCGCATCGAGGTGGACGCGACGGCATCGGACACCGAAGTCTGGCTTCGCGTGCGGGACGACGGCAAGGGCTTCGAACCGTCGCGCCGGCCCGATCGCTCGGTCCCCTTCGAGACCACCCGCGCGGGCGAGGGCGGCACCGGACTCGGCCTCTCGATCGCCCAGACGCTCGCGGCGGAGATCGGCGCCGAGGTGCGCTGCATGAGCGACGGCCCGGGAAAGGGAAGCCTGTTCACGCTCGCCCTGCCGATCCGCGGGGAGACGCCATGAGCCGCCCCGCCCCCTGCGCCGGATCGCGCCGCGTTCTCGTGGTGGAGGACGAGTCGTCGCAGCGGCTCATGTACGGCCGGGCGCTCACGACCTTCGGATACGAGGCAGCCTGCGTGGCGAACGGCGCCGATGCCCTCGCGGAGCTGGCCCGATCGACGATCGGCGTCGTCGTGCTCGACCTCCATCTCGGCCGCGAGGACGGCCTCGATGTGTTCGAGCGGATCCGCGACAGGTTTCCCGCGACATCCGTGGTCATCGTGACAGGCCACGGGTCCTTCGACTCCGTTCGACGGGCGATTCGGCTCGATGTCGTCGACTTCCTCACCAAGCCCGTTCCCCTCGCGGAACTCGAACAGGCCTTGCGACGGGCGTGGGAACGGCACGAGCTCGTCGAGACGCCGATCGCCGATCTGGAGCCCTCACACGCGACACCCGGCGTCGGCGAACTCGTCGCCCGCGCGGCGGATCTCAACCTCGAGTCGATCGAACAGGCGGCGATCCGCGAGGCGCTCAGGCGAGCCGGCGACAACCGCAAGGAGGCCGCCGACATGCTGGGCATCAGCGAGCGCACGCTCTACTACCGCCTCTCCCAATACCGAGTCCGACGCCGATAGTCCGCCGACGACCGACACCACGCGGAGCGCAGAAGGCGCACGCATTCCGCTCGTCGCGGGAAGCCACGACAACGCGATGCCAACCGAATCCCTGCTGGACGGATCGAGCCTCCGCGCGCCGAGAGAACAGGTGCTGATCGGCCGCGATTCGGACATGCGTGGCTCGCTGACGACGGACGAGCGGTGAGCGGGCTTGGGGGAGGGGTCGGGGCTCGCGTGGAGAGGCGCGGGGGGAGAGCGGATGGGAGCGGCGGATGGGAGCGGCGGATGAGAACAGCAGATGAGAACAGCGGAACAGCAGTAGCAGAACGCAGCCGCTTGGCGTCTGGCTGCTGTTCGGCTTTCTGTGGCGGCTGCTCGGGATTGCCAGACGCCGACAAGATCATGGTCATGGTGGCTTCCGTCTTGGGATTCCGCGGATCAGGCCGTTGATCATCCTGCAGATCTCGTCGAGCTCTGAGTGCAGGGCCGCGTGTTCGTCGTCGGTGACGATCGATCGCCTTCGCGCAAGCTCGATGAGAGCGACGCACTCGTGTGCGGAGCCTCGGGCGATGCCGAAGAACTGCCCGCGGTCGCCCGGAGCGAACCGTCCGTTGCCTTCGGCGATGTTCGCGGCGATCGAGATGGCGGCACGGGTCAGCTGATGGGCCAGAACGCCGTGTCCGCGTGGGAAGTCCGCCGCCCGGCGGGCGAGATCGTCGGCGAGATCCAGTGCGCGGCGGTAGACGACGAGATGCTCGAAGAGGAAAGGCATGACTCTTCAAGGAAGAGCGCCGACGGACTCCTATGCGCGCGGAGTTCGAAGATTTGAGAAAAGAGCGGGAGGCGGGGAACAGATCGTTGGCGGGCTGCCTGGGGTGGGGTCAGCGCGGGCGTTGGGGGGGGAGAGCAGATGGGAGCAGCAGATGAGAACAGCGGAACAGCAGTAGCAGAACGCTGCCGCTTGGGCGTCTGGCTGCTGTTCGGCTTTCTGTGGCGGCTGCTCGGGATTGCCAGACGCCGACAAGATCATGGTCATGGTGGCTTCCGTCTTGGGATTCCGCGGATCAGGCCGTTGATCATCCTGCAGATCTCGTCGAGCTCTGAGTGCAGGGCCGCGTGTTCGTCGTCGGTGACGATCGATCGCCTTCGCGCAAGCTCGATGAGAGCGACGCACTCGTGTGCGGAGCCTCGGGCGATGCCGAAGAACTGCCCGCGGTCGCCCGGAGCGAACCGTCCGTTGCCTTCGGCGATGTTCGCGGCGATCGAGATGGCGGCACGGGTCAGCTGATGGGCCAGAACGCCGTGTCCGCGTGGGAAGTCCGCCGCCCGGCGGGCGAGATCGTCGGCGAGATCCAGTGCGCGGCGGTAGACGACGAGATGCTCGAAGAGGAAAGGCATGACTCTTCAAGGAAGAGCGCCGACGGACTCCTATGCGCGCGGAGTTCGAAGATTTGAGAAAAGAGCGGGAGGCGGGGAACAGATCGTTGGCGGGCTGCCTGGGGTGGGGTCAGCGCGGGCGTTGGGGGGGAGAGCAGATGGGAGCAGCAGATGAGAACAGCAGAACAGCAGTAGCAGAACGCAGCCGCTTGGGCGTCTGGCTGCTGTTCCGCTTTCTGTGGCGGCTGCTCTCGATTGAGAAAGGCCGCCTTGCGGCGGCCTTTTCAATCGGGCTAGCGGGATTTGAACCCACGACCTCTTGACCCCCAGTCAAGCGCGCTAGCCAAACTGCGCTATAGCCCGGTACCAAGTTGTTCCGTCAATCGACGCGCCGTGCAGGAGCCAGCGCCAGCGGACAGGGCGAGATTCGAACTCGCGATACAGCGTAAGCCGTATACAGCATTTCCAATGCTGCTCCTTCAACCACTCGGACACCTGTCCGGCGAGGGGGGGTAGTGTACCGCGATGGCCCGAACAGACAAGGAGTCGGCGGAGCGTTCTCCCGCGGGCAGCCCGCGCGAGGCCCGCGAGGGCATCGTCGTGGTGGACAAGCCGCTGGGAATGACCTCGTTTGGCGTCGTCGCCCGCGTTCGCAGGCGTGCGGGCGGGGTTCGGACCGGACACGCGGGCACGCTTGATCCGCTCGCCACGGGCGTTCTCGTGGTCGCGCTGGGCAAGGCGACGAAGTCGATCGATCGCCTGATGGCGACCGACAAGCGATACCGGACCACGATCGACCTCTCGGCCTTCACGACGACGGACGATCGCGAAGGCGAGCGGACGGAGATCGCGGTCGCCGAACCGCCGTCGCGCGACCGCGTCGAGGAGGTCGTGCGCGGATTCGTCGGCATCATTCCCCAGCGGCCTCCCGCGTTCAGCGCGATGAAGGTCGGGGGCAAGCGCTCCTACGACCTCGCCCGGTCGGGCAACCTGCATGAGCATCCCGCCCGTCCGGTGCGCGTCGATGCCATCGTCGTCGAGCGCTACGAGTTCCCCGAACTCGCGATCGATGTCCGCTGCGGGAAGGGCACCTACATTCGCTCGCTCGCCAGGGACATCGGCCTCGCCCTCGGCACGGGCGGGCATTGCGCCTCGCTGCGGCGCACCGCAGTCGGTCCCTTCACCGAAGCGATCGCGAAGGAGATCGACGCCTTGGGCGATCCGCTGCACGCCGATGCGGTCATCCCGCTCGAACGAGCGCTCGCGATGCTCAGCTCGCCGGCGTCGTGACGGCTCGCGCCGCCCGCTCGGCCTGCAGGTCCTTGCGATACGCGTAGATGAAGAAGATCGCCATGCCGGTGAGCAGAAGCACATCGGCGATGTTGAAGATCCACGGGAAGACCTCGCCCGTCGGATTCTTCGGCCAACGCATGCCGAAAGGCAGGTTCCAGCGCGGCAGCATGTGCAGGAAGTCGCGCACCGCGCCGTAGACGACGCGGTCGTAGAGATTGCCGAATCCGCCCGCGAGGATCATGCCGATCGCGATGTGCGCGGCCCACGCGCTGCGTCGTGTCCAGCGGGCGAAGAAGATGAGGGCGACCGTCGCGGCGACCGCCGTGAAGGCCACGAACAGCCGCTGCTGGTTCTGGCCAACGCCAAAGACCGCGCCGTGGTTGAGGACAAGCCTGAAGTCGAGCAGGTCGAAGGGGAGCGCCTGAACGCCGTCATGCCAGGGCAACCGATAGCCGGGATTGCCCGCGACTTCCTCGTAGCGAAGCTCGATCGGCTCGCCGGCGATCGTTCGGAAGGACCAGTACTTCGTCGAGAGATCGAGGGCGAGGCCGATCGCGGCGACGCCGAGCAGGAGCAACCAGGAGCGAAGCGATCGTCCGGCGACCGGATCGACGGGCAGAGCCTCGCGCTGATCGCTGGAGCTGGCTGCGGTGTCTCGCTCGGACATGGCGTTCCTCAGACCTTCCCGATTGCGTCCGGCCGTCGGGCGATCGCCCTCGGCGCGTCAGCGGGCGCTGCCGCTGCGCTCGAGGATCTTCGCGGCCTCGATCGAGTACTTCGCCCACGGCTTCGCCTCGAGTCGGGTCTTCGGGATCGGCTTGCCGGTGAGCTGGCAGACACCGTAGGTCCTGTCTTCGATCCGGCCAAGGGCGGCGTCGATCTCATCGAGTAGGGCCCGCTCCGTCTCGGCCATGCCGAGCGTGAAGTCCTGATCGAAGGTGTCGGTGCCGATGTCGGCCATGTGCAGCGGCATCGTCGAGAGGTTGCCGCCGCTCGAGCGAAGGGCCTCGTCCTCCATGCCGGAGAGCATGCCGACGAGCTGACGGCGCTTCAGAAGAAGCAGCGACCGATACTCGTCGAGCTCCTTCTTCGTGAGCTTCGTCTTGATCTGGGCGATCTGGAGATCGGGCTTCTCGACTTCCTTCTCGACGACGGCCTTGGTTCGCTTGGGCGTCGGCAGTCCCTTCGTCGAGATCATCCGAACCCGCCGTCCGTTGATGACGACATAGCCGGAACTGTCGGCCTGCGAGGCGGCCGCAACCGCGGCGACGGACTTCGCCGTCGCGAGGTCGATGGGCCCCTTCTTCTTCGGAGCGGACTTCGAGGCGGACGCCTTCGGCGCCACCGGCTCGGCGGCGTCGGCGGAGGCGAGGACACCGTCGTCTTCGCCCTTCCCGGCGCTCTTGCCCGCGGGCTTCCCAGTCGGCTTTCCGGTCGGCTTCCCGGTCGGCTTCCCAGTCGGCTTCTCGGCAGACTTGTCGGCAGGCTGGGCCCCGGACTTGGCGGCGATCGCAGGCGCACCCTTGGCAGGCGCGGCGGGCGTCTTCGCGGCTGACTTGTCGGCCGACTTCTCCGCTGGCTTCTCGCTGGCCTTGGAGCTCGACTTGCCAGTCGGTTGGGAGGCCGTCTTCTGCTCCGCCTTGGTGTCCGCCTTGCTGGCCGGCGCCGGGGTGGACTTGCCGCCAACGGCCCGACCGACCGCAGCACCCTTGGGCTCGATGGTCGCCGCAGGCTTGCCGTTGGTTGGGGCGGGCTTGGCGGGGGCAGGCTTGGCGGGGGCGGCCTTGACCGGCGCTCCCTTCGCGGCCTTGTCAGCCGCGTCGGTCGGCTTCGCGCCGACGGACTTGCCGACAGCCGGGGAGGCAGCGGACTTGGGCGTCGGCTTGGTGTCGGTCTTCACGCTGGTCTTCGTTCCCGTCGGCTTTGGAGTGGGGGTGGACTTCGCCGCGGGGGCCGGCTTGGCGACGCTCTTGGCGGCTGGCGTCGCGGCTGGCGTCGCGGCTGGCTTGACGGTTGGCTTCGCGTTTGGCTTGGCTGCGGTCTTGGCGGCGGGCTTGGAGGCAGGCTTAGCCGTCGCGGGGGACGCAGCACCGCCCTGCTTGCCGCCGGACGGAGTTGGCTTCGCCGCCGGCTTCGCGCCCTTGGGGGCCGGAGTCGCGCTCTTCGAGCTTGTCGCGGGGCTCTTCGCCAAGTCGTACGCCTCTCGACGCGGATCGCGTGGTTGGCACGCGGCGACCCAGAGAGGGCCGGAAGCGGGGCCCGACGAGAGCCAAACTGCGCTCGGCGAACCAGACTGCGGGACTGTCGCGACAGCGACGCGTCTCCCCAGACCGCAGAAACCGCGTGAAAAGGACGCGGAGGATAGCCACTTCGCGAGGCTTCGTCAAAAGCCCCCCGCTGCCCCCGTCGCTCCGGCACGAGTCGGCGGGCCGGCCGACGCGGTCAGCGGATCACGGCAGTCGGCGGCTGAACGCCCCCATCGCCCGGAACTTCTCGTACCGCTGGCGGACGAGCGTCTCCGGGTTGATCCGACCGAGTTCCCGCAGCCGGTCGAGCACCCACGCCTGGATCCGCTCGGCGGTGCCGCGCGGATCGCGATGCGCACCGCCGACCGGCTCGCGGATCACATCGTCGATCAGGCCGTTCTCGAGGTTCCGGCGCGCCGTCAGGGCGAGCTGCTCGGCGGCCCGGGTGTTGGTCGTCTCGTTCGCTTCCTTCCAGAGGATCGCCGCGCAGCCCTCGGGGCTGATCACCGAGTACCAGGCGTGCTCGAGCATCGCGACGCGATCGGCGACGGCGATGCCGAGGGCGCCGCCGGAGCCGCCCTCGCCGATCACGATGCTCACGATCGGCGTGCGAAGCCGGCTCATCTCGAACAGGTTCTCGGCGATCGCCTGGGCCTGGCCGCGCTGCTCGCTGCCGATGCCCGGGTAGGCGCCGAGCGTGTCCACAAAGGTGACGATCGGAAGGCCGAACTTCTCGGCGAGCTTCATCTTCAGGAGGGCCTTGCGATAGCCCTCCGGATGGGCACATCCGAAGTGACACGCGACCTTCTCGGCCACGGTCTTCCCCTTCTGCTGGCCGACGATCAGGGCCTTCATCGAGCCGATGCGCCCGAAGCCCGTGATGATCGCCGGATCATCGCCGAAGCGGCGGTCACCATGCAGCTCGCAGAAGTCGCGGCAGAGGAACTGGATGTAGTCCGAGGTCTGCGGCCGAAGCGGGTGGCGGGCGACGCGGACGGTCTGCCAGGCGCTGAGCGAGGAGTAGGTCTTCTCGAGCAGGCTCCGCCGCGTCTCCTCGAGCGTCGCAATCTCGCTCGCGAACCGCTCGGACTGCGGATGCTCGGCGAGGGCGTCGATCTGCCGTTCGATTTCGACGACCGGCTGCTCGAAGTCGAGAACATAGGTCGCGCTGGTCCCGGGGCGTGGCATGGGCGGAGAGTATACGGATCGACGCTTCCGGCCTCGAACCGGCGTGCGGAGCGGCGGTCCGCTGCGGCCTTCGCGATACGCTGCGAGGCCGACACGACCATGACGACCACCCACGACACGCTCGCCGTTCTCGGCTTCGGCAACATGGGCGAAGCGGTTATCGACGGCGCGATCCGCGCCGGGGTGCTCGCCCCCGCCTCGATTCTCATCGTCGAGCCCGACGCCGACAAGCTCGCGAAGGCCGCTTCGCTCGGGTGTCGCGTCACCGCACGGCCCGAGGACGCGATCGACGCGCCGCGCCTGCTCCTCGCGGTGAAGCCGCAGTCGTTCGACGAACTCGCCCCGCGCCTCCGCGGCCGAACGCAGCGGACGCTCCTCGTCACGGTCATGGCTGGAATCGGCGGCGCCCGCATCCTGCGCTCGATCGGCGATCCCCTGCCCCACGCGGTCGTTCGCGCGATGCCGAACACGCCATGCCGCTTCGGCGTCGGCATGACGGGCATCGCGCCGTCGGTCTCGGCGGATGAGGACGATCTCCGCTTCGCCCATCGGCTCTTCGATGCGGTCGGTCGCACGCTCCGCGTCGACGAGTCGCAGCTCGATGCGGTGACCGCAACGAGCGCGAGCGGACCGGCGTATCTCTTCCTCCTCGCGGAAGCGTGGGAAGCGGCGGCGATCGAACTCGGATTCACGCAACCCGCCGCGCGCGAGCTGGTCCGTCAGACGATCGTCGGCGCGGCCCACATGCTCGAGGATCGCAGCGTCGACGCCCGCGATCTCCGCGCCGCGGTCACCAGCAAGGGCGGCACGACGGCCGCGGCGATCGCCTCGATCGGCGAGGAACGGATGCGCGCGATGATGACCGACGCACTCCGCGCCGCCGAACGCCGCGGCCGCGAACTCGGCGGGTGATGTCGGCGGGGAACCTCTGCGCCAGAGAACCACAGAGGCACAGAGGGCACAGAGGGTGCACAGAGAAGGCAAGTGGAGCAAGCAGTGCGTCGCTGAAGCTCGTAGGTGCAGAGGGGACAGAGGGCGAAAGAGACGAAATGAGCAGCGGCTGCGAGCCCGAGCCGAGTCGCGCGGTCCCATTCTGTTTGCCTTCTCTGTGCGCCCTCTGTGCCCTCTGAGCCTCTGTGGTTCTCTGGATGATTTCTGCAGAATCCTGCGATTCTCTGGCATGTCGGAGCACGCCCGCGTCAGAAGTCGCGGCGGACGAAGATGAACGCGGCGATGCCGAGGATGATGAACTCGAACGCGAGGCTCGTGCCGATCACCCAGCCGATGGAGCGGGAGGTCTCGATGCGCTCCGCCTCGAGCTCTCCGCGCCGCGCCGCCATGCGGCGCAGCTCCTCCTCGTTGTCGGGGATCTCGTCGCGTCCGGCGTCGCGGCGCGAGGCGAAGGTCATCATGAGCACCTCGGAGAGCGAACCCGCCTCGGTGTCCGGCGCGAACCACCGGTCGATGAGGCCGACGGTTCCCTTCGTCTTCGGGATCACCGCGGTCACCGCGTAGAAGGTCCGCTGCCAGGACTGGGCCTGTTCGGCGGCCTCGGTCTCGGAGAGGAGCTGTCCGCGCATGGTCTCGATCCGCCCGCGCATCCGCTCGTATTCGTCGCTGTTCTCGGAGTTCTTGCCCTCCGCGGCAAGCCGGGCGAGCGACGCCTCGCGGGCCTCGATCATCTTCGGGCGCAGCTCGGTCACGGCGGTGAACTGCGTCGAGATCCGCAGCGAGATCTGCTCCGCGGACTGCACGCCCCAGATCGAGAGCCAGAAGATGCCGGCGGCGAGGATCGCCGCGATCGAGGAGCGGGTCGCGACGCCGACGAGGACGCTGACCGAGTAGATGTACGAGAAGAAGAGGACGACGACCGGAATCGCCGCGAGCAGCATCCATTGCCATTCGCCGAGTCGGAAGCGCCCGACGAGCAGCGACGCCACGCAGAAGACGGTGACCTGCAGGGTCACGAAGAGCAGCGCGCCGACGAACTTCAGGACGAACGCCTTGAACCGCGAGATCGGCTTCGCGAGCACCATGTCGATCGCGCCGTCGGCGAGGAAGTCGGGGAAGATCGACGCCGTCGAGATGAGACCGAGTCCGGTCGCGACCCACGCGAGCCAGAAGGAGATGATCTGCACGTTGATGAACGGCATGAGGACCGTTCTCGCGAGCGGCGATCCGAGCCGGAACTCCTCGCTCTCGATCTCCCACAGGCCGAAGCCGAGGGAGACGCCCTTCTCCGTGATCGCGATCGATCCGTAGAGGACGACGACGAGCAGGTTCAGGATGAGCGTGAGCCAGAAGAGCTTGCGGCTGGCGAGCAGACGCCACGAGTCGACGAGGAGGGCGAGCGTCTGCATGTCAGGACCTTTCTCCACCGCGAGCTGCGGCCGGCGGTGCGATCGGCGGCGCCGCCGTCGCGCGCCCCTGCACGGCGCCCGGCGTCGCGTCGCCGGACTCGCGAATCGCATCCATGAAGAGATCCTCGAGCGATTGGCTCACCGGCCGGGCCGAAACGATGGTCACGCCCCGCGCGCGGAGGAGGTCGAAGACGGGCTGCACCTCGCGAGGATTCACGGTCGGCATCTCGACGAGCGTCGCGGCGGGCAACCCCTCGCGGCCCGCCTGCAGCGGATCGATCGCGGTGATGCGGGCCCCGCGCTCCGCGAGTTCGGCGCGCGGCAGGTCGCTCTCGCCTGCACCCGGCGACTCGACCACGAACTCGTAGCGCCGCGAGCCCTCGGTCAGCTCGCGCAGCGTCCCCTGCCGGATGACCGTTCCCTTGCTCATGATCGCGACGCGATCGGAGACCATCTCGAGTTCGCCGAGCAGATGGCTGTTGACGAAGACCGTCTTGCCGCGGCGCCGCAGCTCGAGCAGCATCTCGCGGATGTCCCGGCGGCCCACGGGATCGACGCCGTCGGTCGGCTCGTCGAGGACGACGATGTCCGGATCGGCGATGAGCGCGACCGCAAGCCCGAGCCGCTGCCGCATGCCCTTCGAGTAGCTTGCGATCCGCTGCTTCGTCCACTTCGACATGCCGACCATGTCGAGCAGTTCGGCCGCCCGGCGCTTGCGCTCGGGGCGCGGGACGAGCGAGAGCGCCCCGAAGTAGCCGATGGCCTGCTCGCCGTTCAGGTAACTCGGGAAGCGAAGGTGCTCAGGCAGGTACCCGACGCGACGGAGCGTCGGACGGTGGCCGATCGGCTCCCCCAGCATCCGACCCTCGACCCGCGTCGCGCGGATGACGGTCATCAGGATCTTCACGAGCGTGCTCTTGCCCGCGCCGTTCGGGCCGAGCAGGCCGAAGATCTCGCCGGGCGCCACCTGGAGGGAGACGTCCCGTAGGGCGTGCACCTTTCCCCGATAGGTCTTGCTCGCGTGCGTCACATCGATCGCGAGCGCGTTGGTCGCCGGCATGGAGGCTCCGTGGATGATCGCCGTAGTATTCCAGACGATGCGTCCGGTTGCGAGCGAGTCGGAGGAAGCGGTGCGAGGCGTCCCCTCCCCGAGCGCCGACGCGCCCGGCGCCGACTCGGGCGAGACCGGCGGACCCGATCCCGCTCGCGACCTCCCCACCACGATGGTCCCGGCGACGGCGCTCCTGGCCTATCTCGGGCTCTTCTTCTTGGGGCTCGCGTTCTACTTTTTCGTCGTCTTCTGCGTGGCCCGCGGACTCCTCCGCGGCGTCGGCTTCGGTCCCGCGATCCTCATCCAGTGCTTCGGCATGACGCTCGTGATGGCGGGCTTCATCATCTGGCTCGCTCCGCTCGCGCAGCTCATGGAGCTCTGGTACCACCATTGGCTCCCGACGCTCCGGGCGAAGCGCGGCGCCTGTCCCGGCTGCGGACATCGCGGCGCGGCCGAGCATGCCTCATCCACGGGCCGCTGTCCGGAGTGCGGCGGCGGACTGCGGCCCCCCCTCGCGATGGAGTTCGGCTGGTCCACCGTGCGGCGCTTCGCCCTCGTCTGCGGACTCGCGTATCTCGCGGGCAGCGGCTCGGGACTCCTGTGGCTCGGGCTCGACGAGCGGTCGTTCGAGCGCGAATGCACCGCGCGACCCGCCCAGCCCTACGAGCGCAAGCGGGCGTGGCCGGCGAGCTTCGCCACGCTCCGCTACGACGGCGACGAGTACTCGTCCTTCAGCATCATGGAATCGGAGATCCGGCCGCTGCCGGCGCCGCAACGAACGCGGCCGCGCGACGGGTGAGTCGCGCGGCCGCCGATCGTCGTCGCACGACTGCGCTCAGCGCGTCGCGGTCGGCTGCGTGATGCCGCTGCTCGATCCGCCCGGTCCCGGCGCCGGGAGCTTCCCCGGCCGCTGCGGGAGCGGGTACTGCGAAACATATTCTGGCTTGAGCACGAGATAGAAAAGCTTGCCGTCGTGGAACTGTCCGCCCG
This sequence comes from uncultured Isosphaeraceae bacterium, assembly GCA_964395845.1. Taxonomy (GTDB): domain Bacteria; phylum Planctomycetota; class Phycisphaerae; order Phycisphaerales; family SM1A02; genus JAEUIT01. Next base: position 366,010 of record CAYNCG010000001.1, read on the forward strand.
CGAGCATCTCGGCCGCCGCGCCGGTGCCCATGTAGATGTCCGCGCGGCCCGCGGCGCGGATCGCGCCGCCGGTGTCCTGGTCCATGAGGAAGCGGAGGAACTGCTGCGGTCCGCGGGCGATCGTCGGCGTGACCGTGTCGACGACCACGACGCCGCCGCGCGGGAAGATCTTCTTGTCCGTCGCGAGCGACGCCTTCTCGTGCACCTTCACGCCGAGCGAGCCCGCGGGCCAGTTCGCCCCGGGATACTCGGTGAAGAAGACATAGCTCTCGTTCTGCCCCATCACCTCTTCGATGGCGGCCGGATTCTTCTTGTATTCCTCGCGAATCGCCCGCAGCGAGAGCTTCTCGCGCGGGATCACGCCGGCATCGACGAGCGCCTTGCCGAGGCCCGAGTAGGGACGGTCGGTCTTGCCCGCGTAGCCGATGTACAGAATGCGGTTGTCGGGGGTGAAGATCTTCGCGCTGCCGTTCACATGAATGATGTAGGCGTCGAGCTTGCTCTCGACCCACACGAGCTCGGTGCCGGCGAACATGTCGCTCGACTCGATCTCGGCGCGGCCCGGCCAGGACTGAATCGAGCCGTCGGGCATGCGGCGCCCCTTCGGCTCGCCGGAGACCGGATCGGTCACGAGGTCGGCCGGGCGCTTGTAGAGCGGATATCGATACTGCTCGGTGCGCGTGCGGCTGCCCTTGAACTCCGGCGAGAAGTAGCCGGTGAAGAGGACATTCCGCTCGGCGTCGTAGCCGACGGACTGCCAGACATCGAAGAGCTGGTTGATGCGGCCGTTGAAGTCCTCGGCCGAGGTCGATGCGGTCAGCGCGTCACGGAAGGCGATGACGCTCGCCGCCGCCTGCTCGTGCGTCGCGACGACATCGGTGGTCGCCTGGTTGTAGAAGGGGAAGAACTGCTGGCTCGACGGCGCCTGGAACCACGCGATGCTGCGATCGACGGCCTGTTCGAGATAGACATCCTTGTTCGCGTACGCCGCCGCGAAGTCGGGCTTCGGATCATCCGGACCGAGCTTCACGAGCGCCGGCCCTTCCGTCGGAGCCCACGGGTCCGCCTTCGGCTGCGTCGGCTCCGGCTCGGGCGTCGTCTTGCATCCGGCGAGCGCGACGGCGAGACCGACGGAGAGGCTGAGGGCGGCGAAGCGGAAACGGTGAGCGGAGGAAGCGAACGGCATGGCGAGGTGGTCTTTCGGTCCGAGAAGCGTGGTCTGTGGATCGGACGCAGTCGGGGATTCTGGTCCAGGAGGCCCAGAAGTGGAAGCGGGTCGGGCGTTCGGGCTGCGAGAAGCCCCTCAAGTCGGGGAGACGCCGGGGGGCCGACAGGCGGGCAGGCGTCGCCCAGAACTCCACCCAGAGGAGCGTCCGGCGAGGCAGAGCGGCGGGAACCGTCCGGCTCGCTCGATCCGGGCCCCTTCATCGGCCAAGAGCGGCGTGGAACCCCGCATGACGGATGGCCACACGGGCGCGCGCCGCCCGACGGCCTTCCGGCGCGATTCACGGCCGAAGCGCAGTCCGGTCGAGAGGGGAGGCGGAAACGAACGGTATACTCGGATCGGTCCGTCTGGCTTTGCCGCCGCGGAACCGCCCCGATCGCACTGGCGATGTCGCCAGAGGACGCACCGCTCGGCGGAAGGACTGAACCCATGCTCACCGCGATCGCCACGACGATGCCGCCCAGCCTCACCCCCAGCCTCGCGATCCTCGGGCTTCCGGGCGGGACCGAGTGGATCATCATCCTGATCATCGGCCTGCTCCTCTTCGGCCGCCGCCTCCCCGAGGTCGGCCGCTCGATCGGCGCGAGCATCGTCGAGTTCAAGAAGGGGCTGAAGGGCGTGACCGACGAGGTCGAGCAGGCGAGCAACCAGCCGAGCCGCCCGCAGCAGCCGCAGCAGCTCCCCGCCGACCGCCACTCGAGCGAAGGCATGCGGACCGTGGACGCGCAGCGCACCGACACCAAGGTGAGCTGAACCGAACCGGCGACCGGCCGCAGCCGACGCCACAGCCGAAGCCCCGCACGCAGCACCGGATTCCGCTACACTCCCCGACCTTTCCAAGCAGGAAAGATCCAGCCACGGGCGATTAGTTCAGCTGGCTAGAACGCACGGATCACACCCGTGAGGTCACTGGTTCGAGTCCAGTATCGCCCACTTCGCAAGCCGCCCTTTGGGGCGGCTTGCTTCGTTACTTGCTTTGAGGCGTGCGTGGAACGCTGAAGCGCCTCTCAGGACGACTCAGGGAATTCCGCTCGGGATCGTCCGTGCGACCCGCGCCTCAAGGCGGCTTGCTGATGATTTTTTCATAGAAGCCCTTTCGTTATCATCGCGGGCAACGAGCCCCAAGAGATGATCGCGAAGGATCCCGACCCCGTTCATGGTGATTCGCGGCGCGTGCAGGCTGGTGCACGCGCCGAGCGCGACATGGCGTTCTATCTCCGGCGAGCGTTCGGCGATCATCGACGCGATGTGATCGTCTTCAACGACATCCGCGTCGAGCATGAGGGTGAGGTGGCCCAGATGGATCATCTGGTGCTTCACATCCACGGCATGTTCATCGTCGAGTCCAAGAGCGTGAGCGGCGAGATTCAGATCCTTCCGGATGGCCAGTTCATCCGCGTGTACGGGGGCAAGCGAACGGGTATGCCCTCTCCGGTGCTTCAGGCTCGCCGCCAGGGGGATCTGCTGCGGCGACTGCTGCAGGCGAACAAGGAGCGCCTCCGCGACCGCAAGCTATTCGGCATGGTGCAAGGGGGATTTACGCACTGTCCGATCGAGATCCGCGTCGCCATCTCCGACCAGGGGATCATTCGGGGCGACAAGCACGCGCCTGAGGTGCGGAAGGCCGATCTCATCCCGGGCGATATCGAAGAGCGACTCTCCGCCCATCGGCGCGGCGGACACTTCCTGAACTTCGACCCGAAGAGTGAGGATGGCCTCTATCGCTTCACCGATTCCGAACTGGCGAGACTCGGGGAGTTTCTCCTCGCGCGACATGTGCCACGCGAAACGCCTTCTCCGGGTGGCGGCATGAGATCGACACAACCGGCTTCACCCGCGCCTCCTCCGGTCCCCGCCCCCATCACGCCGCCGGTCCCCTCCCCTGTCGCAACGGCTGCCGCACCAACTCCCGACCCCTCCAGAACTCGACCTCGCATCCACTACCTCTGCAGCAAGTGCCAGTCGCTTGACCTGCGCATACTGCACGGCAAGTACGGCTATTACTTCAAGTGCAGGGCGTGCTCCGGAAACACCTGGATCGACACCACGATCGCCGACTCCGACCGCAAGGGCCGCATCCGGAAGTCCGGCCGCGACTTCTTTCTCGTCTGCCCGGACACCGGGCGCGAGCGACTGCTCTTCACCAATCCCGACGACGAGGAGTAGCGGATCGAGATCCGCACGCCGAGCCGGGTGCTGGGGCCGCGAGCGCGGCGACACGCCATCGGGTTAGCGGGGGTGCGGGTATGCGGGGGGGGTGCGGGCCGCGACACAAAGAGCCTCGCGCACTATCGGACCTTTCGCGAACTAAACGCACCCACTGTTCGTCTAGTTCGTTCGTTTCGTCTGCTTCGTTTGACGATAGACTTCCGAGTCACTGGGAGAGCCACCATGAGTTCCAGCTTGCTCGAGTTGCCGGAGCCCGTCGCGCCGACCGACGCAGATGTCCGTGTCGCCAAGGACGCGAGTCAGCGTCTGTCGCACCTTTTCCGGGGAAAGACAAAGGGCGCGAAGCCACCGCGCCTGTCGATCACCGAATCGGCCGAACGGGCTGGCGCTGAGCGCATCGAACTTCCGCCTGCGGCGATCCAACTTCTGCTTCGGCTCCTCACAGACATGGCGGCGGGCCATGCGGTCATGCTCATTCCCGTGCACGCAGAGCTCACCACCCAGCAGGCGGCCGATCTTCTCGGCGTCTCGCGACCGTTCATCGTTCGGCAGATCGAGACCGGAGCCCTGAAGCACCGAAAGGTCGGCACACACCGTCGGATCCTCGTGCAGGATCTCCTCGCCTACAAACGCGCCATGGATGCCGGCCGAATGAAGGCACTCGACGAGCTGGCCGCAGAAGCTCAACGACTCGGGCTCGGCTATTGACGACTCCGACACGATCGAGCACTCATGTTCGCGACGTTCACTGCCGTCTACGACGCCTGCGTCTTCTATCACGCGCTTCTCGATGCGATTGAGACTCACGATGTCGCCTAGCCCACTCGACAACCTGCTTCATCGATGGGCGGCGATCGGCGCTGGGTTTGACATGGGCGCCAACCCTTCGTCGCGCGGAGGCTCGGCCGAGAATGCCGACCCGGACCGAGACCCAGATCCCGATCTGGAGCGACTCCTCCTCGACACCGCGCGGCACGCGTCGAGTGACGCTCGACTGTTCATCATGGCCGCGACTTGGCTTCATGCTTTCGGCGACTTGATCGCGAAGCATCGATTGAAGCGTCTCATTCGCGACGAGCTCGACATCGAGCATCAAGCGAAGCTCGGGCTCCTCCTCGACATCGCCCAGCAGGGATCGCACCCGCTGGAGTTTGAGACGGTCATCAAGATCCTGAAGCCAGCACCCCGCGCGCAGCCGCTCTTTGCGATTCACCGGACGAACCAGAAGCTCGCTGCGATCGCAGAGCGGAAGAGTTCGCCGATCGCGCGGCGTTGGAACCTCTGGTGCGAGGCGTTCGCGTTCAAGCCCGACGCGCTCCGCCCGGCGCGGTGGCTGATGCAGCAGCGACCTGGACTGCGGACCCGAGCCGACTTCCGCGGCGACCTGCGAGCGTCGATCCTCGCATCGCTCCGCCACGACCAGGACGCCGGCACCAGCGAACTCCACCTCGCCCGCACCGCCGGCGGCTCACGAGCCCAGGTGCGCAGCGCCCTCACCAACCTCGACATGACCGGCCGCGTGCGCCGCGCGAGTGCGACGAAGGCCGAGCACGCGCTGAAGCAGACACCCCCCACCAAGCCCAACGCCGCAGCGAAACGCGACGCCAACGCCAACCCCAGCCCCCGCCCCCACACCGGCGGCAAACCAAGACGCGCCGTGGAGCTTGGGGAGGTGGGGTGAGGGGAGCGAGGCGGGGGCGTGCCTCCCTTGAGCTCTCCCCCAGACCTCCTGCTGCACGCCATACGACGCACGGAGCAGTCTACTAGTTGATTCCGGTAGAGTTGTCATGCTTGGCGGTTCCCGCACGGCGCACGCCGCGCAGGGGAGCGCGACCAACGACTAGGCCCCTTGCTGCGGCTACCCGCTCAACCGCCGCCGACCCATTCGCCCTGACCGAGAGATCAACAATTCGGAGCGGCCCCATCTATGCCCACCGCCCACGAACGCGAGATGATTGTTGAATACAGCGCCAACATCACCGCTGGAGCTCTACGTCTGGCGGAGAGCCGGCTTGTTGCGGAGCTACTGCTCGGCGGGGCTGACAAGACGGACTGGAGTGCCGCAGTCGCGAAAGACAACATACTCCAGTCTCGCCGGAGAACGACGGCCAGCAGGGTCGTGCGACTATTGAGACAGCGACTCGAACCGATGGGATCCGAGCTCTGGTCTCTCGTGGCAACCGGTGACGCGGAGGCAGCTACTCAGGCTGTGCTGGCATCCGCCATAAACCACAGTCGTCTTCTCGGAGACTTTATGCTCTCGGTGGTGCGTGATCGCTGGCGGACTACCGAGCCTCGACTTACCGTGAGTGACTGGGAGTCGTTTCTCCAAGACTGCCGAGGGCGAGCCCCAAGCGTCTCAAGGTGGAGCCATGTAACCTGCCAGAAGTGCCGGGCCACGATCTTCTTGATTCTCGCTGAGTCCGCGTACATCGAGAGCACCGCGAGGCCGGTGCTCCAGTCCGTACACATAGCGCCTGAACTGCTCCGCCTTTTAGAAGCCACACACATGCGCTATGTCCTTCGCTGCATGCAGGCAACCACATGACTGACCCGCTGACCGATCGACTCAACGCGATTCTCCCGAGAATCACGTCCGACGACTTTCTCAGCGGTCGCGGTCTTGGCAACGAGATCGCCTTCTACATTTTTGACTACCCGGGCGAGGAAGAGCTTCGCGTGCGCGAGCATGTCACGTTCCTTGTCGAGCAAGTCCCCCGCCGCCGTCCCGGAACGAAGGTCAGTCATGTCAACCTCTTCGACCTCGTGATTGGCCATCTCGAAGCGCGAGGCCTGCTCGACAAGGCCATCCGCATGCAGCGAGAGAAGGGCGACGCCGAGCTGTTGAAGTCGCTGGAGAGAGTGGTCGACCCCGAGAAGCTCGCCCCGCGATTCACGGAAGCGGCAAGGTTGGAGGAGAGCGACCTCGTACTTGTCTCAGGCGTCGGCGCGGCCTGGCCGATTCTCCGCTCGCACACGCTGCTGAACAACCTGCACGCCCGCATGGGGCGAACACCGCTCGTCCTGTTCTATCCGGGCAAGTACGACGGCACGAGCCTGCGACTCTTCAACAAGGTCGAGTCTAGCAACTATTACCGCGCGTTTCGGCTCGTTCCATGACGGTTCTCTGGAGAGAGAGATGAAGATTGCAAGCCTCTTTAAGCGGGATATCGGCCGAGCCGTCAACGGAGTCGTCAAGGCGGATCAGATCGATCCGGCCACTGTGTGGCAGGAGCTCGAAGAGTTTGTTGTTACCCAAGAGCTCGGCGCTCACATCCGGCGGTTCTTCACGAACTACGCAGAGGCGCTCTCCGGACGAGCTGACTCCGAGGTCAGTGGTCAAATCGGCGTATGGGTGTCAGGCTTCTTCGGATCGGGTAAGTCGCACTTCATCAAGATCCTCCACTACCTGCTGAAGAACCAGCCGGTGGAGTTGGAGGGCCAGAGTCGCCTCCCCTTCGAGTTCTTCGAGTCGAAGCTCGATGATGCGATGCTCCTCGGCGACATCAAGCGTTCGGTCGCATCGAAGACAGATGTCATCCTCTTCAACATCGACGCGAAGGCAAGCCATCAGCGGGGCCGCGACGCGATTCTCCAGGTCTTCCTGAAGGTCCTCAACGAGCTCCAAGGCTACAGCGGCGATCACCCGCACATTGCCCACATGGAGCGGTACCTCGACGGCCGCGGGAAGCTGAAGGACTTCGAGCGAGCTTTTGCCGCAGAAACAGGCAGTAACTGGGCCAGCGAGCGCGACGCCTTCGAGTTCCAACGCGACGAGGTCATCGCAGCCTTTACCGCCGCCACTGGTCAGAGCAAGGAGTCCGCGACGAAGTGGATCGACGGCGCTGAAGGCAACTTCTCGCTGACGGTCGAGAACTTCTGCAAGTGGCTCCGCGAGTATCTCGACTCGCGCGGTTCGTCCCATCGACTCGTCTTCCTCGTGGACGAGGTCGGACAGTTCATCGGGACCGACAGCCACCTCATGCTCAACCTCCAGACGATCGCCGAGGAGATCGGCGTCGTCTGCAAGGGTCGAGCGTGGATCGTGGTCACGTCGCAGGAGGATATCGACGCCGTCTTGGGCGAGATGAAGCGAGGAAAGGCTCAGGACTTCTCCAAGATCCAAGGTCGCTTCAAGACGCGGTTGTCGCTCTCAAGCGCCAATGTCGACGAGGTCATTCAGCATCGGCTTCTCGACAAAGATGATGCGGCACTACCGGTGCTTCACGAAGTGTTCGCCAAGAAGGGCGACATCATCAAGAACCAACTCACCTTCACATCGGTGGGCATGAAACTGCGGTCGTTCAAGGACGCTGGCGACTTCATCGCCAACTACCCGTTTGTGCCGTACCAGTTCCTCTTGATGCAAAAGATCTTCGAGTCGATCCGGAAGGCTGGTGCCACGGGTCTGCATCTCTCGCGCGGCGAGCGATCGATCCTCGATGCGTTCCAGACGGCCGCAAAGGCGCTGCGTAGTGAAGACGTCGGGGTCCTCGTGCCGCTCTACCGCTTCTACCCGGCGATCGAGAGCTTCCTCGATACGGCCGTCAAGCGCACGGTGGACCAAGCCAAGGATCGCGACCTTGAGGAGTTCGACATCGAACTCCTGAAGGTCCTCTTCCTGATCCGCTACGTCGAAGAGATGAAAGGCAATGTCGACAATCTGGTGACGCTCTGCATTGACCGAATCGACGCGGATCGACTTGCGCTCCGTCGCCGGATCGAAGCCGCACTCGGAAGGCTCGAGCGAGAGACTTTGGTCAGTCGGAGCGGCGACAACTACCTCTTCCTCACCAACGAGGAACGGGACCTGAGCCGAGAGATCAAGGCGACCGAACTCGACGGAGCGGAAGAGGCGAAGCTCCTCGGCGAATTGCTCTTCGACGATGTACTCAAGGGCCAGAGGAAGCACCGTTTCTCGGTCAACCGGATGGACTTTGACTTCAACCGACTGTGCGATCAACGCCCGATCGGTAACCGGTTGGAGGGCGGGCTTGTGGTGTCAGTGCTGACGCCGTTGTTGGACGACTACTCCTTCTACGGCGATCCGCGGTGCACGCTCGAGAGTGGCGAGGAGGAAGGCAAAGTGATCGTTCGCCTCCCAGAGCACGCCATCCTCGCGAGAGAGGTACGGATCTACTGCCAGACCGACAAGTACCTCAAGCGACCGGTTGATGGGGTGTCGGAATCGACAAAGCGCATTCGAGCAAACTTCGCCGAGGAGAACCGGGAGCGTCGCAAGCGACTCGTCACAATTGCCACAGATCTCCTGACAACTGCGAGAATGTTCGTCGCCGGCCAGCCGCTTCAGCCGAAGGCGAACGGTGCAATCGCAATGCTCGAGGAGGCGCTCGAGTATCTCATCAAGAACACCTTCAACAAGATGGGCTTGCTCAAGCGGCTCCATGACGAACCGCTGAGGGAGACCCAGGCCGTTCTGAGAGCGAACGACATCGCCCAGCTACAGCTCGCACTCACTACGACGGACGCGAACTCTGAGGCACTCAGCGAGATTCGCCGCTACATCGAGCTCTGCACCAAGACCAGCCGGCAGATCGTCCTCTACGACCTCCTCGAGACCAAGTTTGCTGTACGTCCCTTCGGCTGGCCGCCTGAGCAGACCCAACTCCTTTTAGCGCAGCTTCTCGTGCTTGGTGAGATCAGCCTCGTCATGGATGGCGCGGTCCTGCCGCCGGACAAGGCGTACGAGCCGCTGACCTCGCCGCCAAAGCAGCGAAAGGTTCAAGTCATTCAGCGGCGCTCCAGCGATCCGAAGGCGGTCCAAGACGCTCGCAGCCTCGGTAAGCAGATCTTCGCGGCGATGTGTCCCGACGGCGAGGATCCGCTCTTCCGCTTCCTTCGCAATCGGCTCCTCGAATGGCAGTCCAAGCTCTCTGGCTGGAAGCCGCTCGCTGAGACGGGCGACTACCCGGGAGCTGAGGAGATTCGCTCGGGCTTGGAACTCATCGGCCCACTCGTCCGGGACGAGGAGAGCGTCAAGTTCATCGAGCGGTTCAACCTCCGGAAGGACGACCTGACACAGCTCGCCGATGATTACGTCGACCTGAGTCACTTTTTCGAGCAGCAGAGGCCGACTTGGGAACGACTCCGAAGGGCGTTCAACCGTTTCCAAGTGAACCGGCTTGAGCTTGAGCGACATGAGAAGGCGGGCGCCGCGCTGCGCCGCATGGGAGAGATCCTGAGTGCCCGCGCGCCCTTCGGCCTCATCAGCGAGGTGGACGACCTCATCCAGCGTGTCGAGGGGCTCAACGGCGAGGCGGTCTCGAAGTACCGCCAGCAAGCGCTGCTGGTGCTGGGTAAGCAGAAGTCAGACCTGCAGAGGGAGCTTGACGCGGCGGGAGTCGACAGCGAGTTTCACCAGCAATGCCTCGGCCCGTTTCAGCGACTCATGGAAGATGCAGCTCGGAGCGAGAGCATCCCCGCCCTCCAGCAGTTCGAGTCGGAGGCGATTCGCGTCTTCGATTCCGCAGTGCCAACGATTCAGCAGTGGATAGTGCAGAGAGACGCCGCCCGCAAGAGTTCGGGTGGAGTGACAAGCCTAGGCGCGGGCTGCAACGCCCCCGCGCCTAAGCCGCTCCAGATCATCAAGCCGGTGGAACTCGCCTCGCGTGACGCCTATATCGAGACGGAAGCAGATGTCGAGGCGTATCTCGACCGGCTGCGAACGGCGCTTCGCGCAGCCATCCAAGAGAACAAGCGAATCCAGATCCGCTGATCCCATTCGAGCCGAGCCTGCCATGAATCGCTCCGCACTCAAGACCTACGCTCCTGCTGCTCGCCGCGAGTTCATCAAGGCGGTCACTGCTCGCGCCGGCCACTTCGGCCTGAAGGCGGAGGGCTCTGATCCCGTCAGCGTCAAGGGTGATGTTGCCGTGATCAACGGGAAGGCCCATCCGCGATCGGTTGCAGACAAGCGGGCGTTGCTTGAAGAACGAATCGAGCGACTCGGCCCAGGCGGCTTCGACAGAACGTTGGAGGCGGTGGCCTACACCTGGTTCAACCGACTCGTCGCCATCCGCTACATGGAGTTGCACGGGTACTTGGACCACGGCTACCGGGTGCTAAGCCACCCAGAGGGAAAAGAGACGCCGGAGATTCTGGAGTTCGCCGAGCATGTCACGCTCCCCGGACTCGACAAGCAGCGAGTGCTACAGCTCAAGCTCGAGAGCAACAAGGAGTCCGAGCTGTTCCGGATCCTCCTCCTGGCCCAATGCAACGCCCTGCACTCGGCGATGCCGTTCCTCTTTGAGCGCATCGACGACGAGACCGAGCTGCTGCTGCCGGAGAACCTACTGCACTCTGACTCGATTGTCCGCAAGCTCGTGAGCGAGATCGACGAGGCCGACTGGCAAGAGGTCGAGGTCATAGGCTGGCTCTACCAGTTCTACATCTCGGAGAAGAAGGACGAGGTGATCGGGAAGGTCGTCAAGAGCGAGGACATCCCCGCCGCCACGCAGCTCTTCACACCCAACTGGATCGTCAAGTACCTCGTCCAGAACAGCCTCGGGCGGCAATGGCTGGCGACGTACCCGGAGTCTTCGCTCAAGACCAAGTGGGAGTACTACATCGAGCCAGCGGAGCAGACCCCCGAGGTCCAGGCCAAGCTCAAAGAGATCACGCCGACAACGCTGAATCCCGAAGACCTCACCATTATGGACCCCGCCTGCGGCTCGGGTCACATCCTTGTCGAGGCCTACGACCTGCTCAAGGACATCTATCTGGAGCGGGGCTATCGACTGCGGGACATTCCTCGCCTCATCCTGACCAAGAACGTCTACGGCTTGGAGATTGATGACCGGGCGGCCCAGCTTGCCTGCTTTGCGCTGCTGATGAAGGCGAGGGCGGATGACCGAAAGATCTTCGACCCGCCGCCGCAGCTCAACGTGCTGGCGATTCAAGAGACCAACGGCCTCGACATTCCCACGATTGTCCAGGCCTTTACCGACAAGCGGATCACCAAGGACGACGACCTTCCCGCAAGCGAGTTCGGCTTCATGGTGGCCGAGAGAGCGCCGTTGTTTGCGGATGAGGCCAAGACGACTCCGGCGAAGGCGAATGAGCAGGTGGCGGCGGACCTGAAGGTGTTGCTGGCGCTCTTCGAGAATGCCAAGACCTACGGCTCGCTCATCACGGTTCCGCCGAGATTGGCGGAGCGGCTGCCGAAGATTGCCGAGGCGGTTGCGGCGGCGAAGGCGGACTCGAATCTGGCCGTGCAGAATGCGGCGAGGATTGCGGGCTGGTATGTGATGGCGGCGACGCTGCTCGCCAAGCAATACGACGCTGTGGTAGCGAATCCGCCTTACATGGGCGGGAAGTACATGAATGGCTTGCTCAAAAAGATGGGTAGAACTCGTTACGAGGACAGCTGCTCAGATCTGTATGCCATGTTTGTCGAGCGAGGTGTCGAGTTGTGCCGCCCCCTTGGCAGCATCGGCTTTGTCACCATGCATAGCTGGATGTTCTTATCAACGTACGAGCCGCTACGGCGCAAGTTGCTGTCACATCTGCATGTCTCGCGTCTGATGCACATGGCCAATATGGTCATGGGCATTGCATTCGGCACATCTGCCGCAGTGTGGCACAAAGTACAACTTCCAGGATATCGTGGAGCGTTCTGCTATGTCTCGCTCAACGACGTTGGGGCCGATGGAACACCCGCCGTGTTCCCGCCTGTGAATGAGCGGCTATGTTCCGCATCGAGCCTCGATCTCGCGGCGGTGCCACGACTCCCCATCGCCTACTGGGTGAGCGATTCCGTTCGACGGGTCTTCAGAAGTGGTATCGCATTAGGAACCATCGCTAATCCTACGGGAGGCATGACCACGGGGGACAACAATCGGTTCTTGCGACATTGGTTCGAGGTTGCTATCGAACGGATAGGGGTCGGCTTCAGCGATCGAGAGACTGCAAAGCAGTCGGGAAAAAAGTGGTTTCCGTACAACAAGGGCGGCGAGTTTCGCAAGTGGTATGGCAACTTGTTTTTTGTCGTCAACTGGCTTAATGACGGTGCTGAGATTACCGCTACGGGTCGAGCCTTTCCTCGGAGCCGAGACCACTATTTCAAAACCTCAATTACGTGGACATCCACCAGTTCGTCGTACTTCGGCGTGCGACACTGTGACCCTGGGTGCTTGTTTGATGCCAAAGGGTCTTCGTGCTTCGCAAGGCCTGAAGACCATGAGTGGATCTTGGGGCTTCTCACAACCAAACTGGTTTCGCACTTCCTCAGCTTCCTTAACCCGACGATCGAGTACCAGACAGGCGATATCGCAGCCCTGCCGATTGCTCGCCGAGTACTCGACGACGCTGCTTTCCGGGCTGAGGTCAAATCGCTGGTCGTAGAGTGCATTGCACTTTCTCGAGTCGATTGGAACGCCGCAGAACGGTCTCGGGACTTCGAGCGTCATCCATGCTTGGATGCAGGCACGGACTCAGCAACTGTCGCATTTGAACGACATCGGGCGAAACAAGCTGAGGCGGCACTTCGCCTTCAGGCCATAGAGACGCAGATCAACTCGTTGTTCCTTCAGGCGTATGGTCTAGAGAATGAGCTATCACCTGAGGTGCATGCAGAGCAGGTTACAATCTCAAGGTCTTCGCCTGAAGACCAAGTGCTGTCCCTCCTTTCCTACGTCATTGGCTGCGCCATGGGCCGCTACAGCCTCGACAAGCCCGGCTTGATCTACGCCAACAGCGGCAACGAGGGCTTCGACCCCAGCCAGTACAAGACCTTCCCCGCCGACCCGGACGGCATCATTCCCATCACCGAGCATGACTGGTTCCCCGACTCCGCCGCTCGCCGCTTCGAGGAATTTGTGGGCGTGGCGTGGCCCAAGGAGCATCTGGAAGAGAACCTCCAATTCGTCGCCGACAGTCTGACCGGGAAGAGCGTGAGCGACCCCCGAGAGACCATCCGCAGCTACTTCGCCAGCGACTTCTATAAGCACCACCTCCAGACGTACAAGAAGCGGCCCATCTACTGGCTCTTCTGTAGCGGCAAGAAGCGGGCCTTCCAGGCGCTGGTCTACCTGCACCGCTACCACGAAGGCACCCTCGCCCGCATGCGGACCGAGTACGTCATCCCCCTCCAGGGCAAGATCGCCAGCCGCATCGCCCAGCTCGAAGGCGACATCTCCAAGGCGACCTCCAGCGCCCACGGCAAGAAGCTGACAAAGGAGAAGGACGCACTGGAGAAGCAGCGCGTCGAACTGCTCGCCTTCGACGAGAAGCTCCGCCACTACGCCGACCAACGCATCAAGCTCGACCTCGACGACGGCGTGAAGGTCAACTACGGCAAGTTCGGCGACCTGCTGGCGGAGGTGAAGGCGATTTGTGGCAGCAAGGAGGAGGAAGAGTGATGGGCTCCGCGAGCGACAGGCAGATCCGAGAGCAGGACCTTGGTTGCTCCCTAGGGAGTGACTCGCTTGTCTGCCCACGGTGCATTGAAGACGAGGCGCTCGCTGAACTCATTCGATCCAACCCGACGAGTGGGCAGTGCTCCTTCTGCCGTCAGTCCACCCAGCCGGTGGGGGAGTTGGCCCTGGTTCTTGAGCGGATCGCGACGGCACTGAACGTGGACTACTCTTCAGCGGAGGAGGAGCTTTTCTTCGATCGAGAGTCCGAGTCCGGCTGGGGCGGGGAAGTCATGGGGATCAGTGATGTGCTTGGTGAGATTGGCTTTCAGCCCGCCAACATAGAACTCCTTGATGAGATCTGCTCGGCCTTCAGCGAGAGGCAGTTCTGCGATCGCGACTACGGCCTGATGAGGCCGAACGAGCGCCTCCGCTGGGGCTGGCGTGGCTTTGCCGAAGCGGTGAAGCACCATCGCCGATTCACCTTCTGGTCGATGGAAGACGACCCATCGGAAGCAGACCATCCCGACTCTCTTCCTGTCGGCAAGATGTTGACTGAGCTCGGAGCGGTGGTGCGCGCGGCAGGGGTGTTGAGAGAGCTGCCGGCGGGCACGTTGTTCTGGAGGGTGCGCCGGCATGAGCTCGGGGAGGAGCTGTTCAGCGACGAACTCTTGAGCCCCCCGCCCGTCGAGCTTGCCTCTCAAGCAAATCGAATGAGCCCCGCAGGCGTTTCGATGTTCTACGGCGCAGAGGATTGGGACACAGCCGTAGTCGAGACAACGGATCCTGTTCGAGATGCCGGTAAGTTGTTGACTGGCGGGCAATTCCGTTCTGAACGGACTCTCCAGATACTCGACCTGGTCGATCTGCCCGACCCGCCAAGCTACTTCGACGTCGACCATCGAACGAGTCGGCTCGCAATTGCCTTTCTGCGCCACTTTCGAGACGAGGTATCCAAGCCAATCGACCGTGATGACCGCGCCCACGTCGAGTACGTTCCCACCCAGGCTTTTACTGAGTACGTGCGCTTCCAGGTGACCGGCTTGGACGGCAAGCCTATCGACGGAATCCGCTACCGAAGCGCGAAAACCGGTCGTGCGAATGTCGTGCTCTTCTGCGGTCAGAACGAGTGCATCGACGAGCCTTTGACATCCGGGGTCGAACGATGGCTCGTGCTTGAACCGACGTCTCGGCGCAGCGAGGCAGTCGAGGCCGCCCACTCGGCGGCTGGTGCTTGCTCACAAACGGAGACACGCTGATGGAGTCGCACGATTTGTTGGCGGCGCTGCGTAAGCTCTTCGAGTCGGAGAACGGCCGAGTCGTCTTCTGGAACGACCCCGACCAGGAGTTCGCAGAGTCCGCCGCTTCCCTCGAGATTGCGAACGTCGAGACTATCGGTTTGGATGAGGTGGGTGGACTGGCAGTGAAGCTGCGACTCGAACGGGCTGATCCGAACCAGAAGTTCCTCATCTACTCCGGCCGAGAACAGCCGCCCTTCGACCAGGACTGGCTTCTCGACGCGCGCCTCTACGGCAAGAGCTTCCACGCCGACCAAGCGTCGATCATCCTGGGTGAGCTGGGTCTTACGAGTCAGCAGGTGCGGGAGCACATTCAGTCGCGCCGGGCGTTCTTTGCGTCCAAAGAACGACTTCGAAAGCTGAAGGCTGTCGTCGCGGCATCCGATCTTGAAGCCGATCTCGACCGCAAGATGATTGCAGTCGTCGTCCGCGCCGAGCGCGACGACTGGCTGAGTATTGCTAGAGCCGTCCTCTGCGACATCTCAGAGCACCTCGATGGCGAGGACGCCGAACTCTTTCACGCCCCCGCATGCGGCGAGCAGCTCGCGAAGCTTGATCTCGATCAGCCGTTCTGGCTTGGTATGGAGCAGACCTTTGGCTATCGCGAGGAGTGTCCCTCGTTCGCCAAGTTGGCTCTGCAGGTCTTCGCGACCGAGTTTGCGTCGCAGCTCGGTGAGGTCCCTGCTGCGCTGGCGTCGCTCGTCCTGCCGCGAGGCGGATGGACCAGTGCAATCATCTGTCTCAGTCAGTGGCGAGATAGCACCGGCAAAGCGAGCGACTACGACAGGCTCGCTGGCGAAGTGGAGGAGCGGCTCCGCATCACTGAGTTGCTCTCAAGCTTCGACCTAGAACGGCTTCTTCGCGTGACGACCTTCCCAGTGGTCGAGAAGCACATCATGCGTGGACTTCGGGACCGGGTGGAGACAACCGCAGAGGTCCTACGCGCGGACGATGTCCGGTCGGTCGTGTCACAGCGACAGGCTGGGCACTGGGCGAACCCTGCGGTGCCTGGCTCTTCCGCGATGAAGCGCCGGACGACCTTTCAGGTGTACGGGGCGATTCTCGCGGCGGCTGAGTTCTTTGAACTGAAGAACCGGTTCCCCGATGGCTTTGCGTTCGCTTCGCCGAAGGCGCTCTACTTGGCGTACGAGTCGGAGCTGTACCGCTTCGACCAGCTCTATCGCCACTTCATCGAAGCTGCCGATGCCGCGGAGTCGGAAGGCTGGGATGTTCTCAAGTCACTTCGGCAAGCAATCGAGGCGAGCTACACCAACTGGTACATGCCAAACCTCGGGCTCGCGTGGGGCAAGTTCATGACGAGTCAGCCAGGCGGACTTCTTGAGTCCTGGCAGCTCGAAGGAGTCCCCAACCAGTTCCGCTTCTTTGACGAGGTTGTTGCCCGCACGCTGCGCAACGAGGACTATCGACGAGTGTTCGTCATCATCAGCGACGCCTTCCGATTCGAGGCTGCCGCAGAACTCAGGCAAGAGCTCAACACGAGATATCGCTTCCAAGCTTCGCTGACCTCGCAGCTCGGAGTCCTTCCTTCCTACACAGCACTCGGTATGGCAAGCCTGCTTCCCCAGCGATCGCTGTCCTACTCGGAGTGCGGCGAGGTTCTGATTGAAGGCCGGCCGACTGCGAGTCTTGAACAACGAGGTGCAATTCTCGAGTCGGTCAAGGGCATCGCGATGAAAGCCGAGGATCTACAAGCCCTCAAGCGTGAGGCAGGGCGGGAGATCGTAAAGGCGAGAGAGGTGATTTACCTCTACCACGACAAGATCGACGCGACGGGCGACAAGCAGCCGACGGAGCACGACACCTTTCAGGCCGTCCGCCGAGCGATCGATGAGATCGCATCGCTCGTGAGTCACATCATTAACAATCTCAACGGGTCCTTCGTCGTCGTGACGGCCGACCACGGGTTCCTCTACACCGACTCGGCACCGGACGAGACCGGAAAGAGCGCCCACGGCGAGAAGCCAAGAGGCACGATCCTTGCCAAACGGCGATACCTGATTGGCCGCGGACTCCCCAAGCCGGATCACGCCTGGTCTGGACGAACCTCAGTGACGGCTGGGGCGACCGGCGACATGGAATTCTGGGTGCCCCGTGGGAGCAACCGGTTCCACTTCACCGGCGGAAGTCGCTACGGCCACGGAGGAGCGATGCTCCAAGAGATCGTCGTCCCCGTCCTCACCGTCCGGCACGCGCGAGGCAAGAACGCCGACGAGACGAGAACGAAGAGCGTCGCTGTCCATGTTCTGGGGAGTCGCCACAAGGTCACGACCGCACGACACCGGTTCGAACTGATCCAGACGGAAGCCGCGTCGGATCGCATTCGCCCCGTGACGCTCCGGGTCGCGATCTACGACGGCGCCGAGCCGATCACGAACATCGAGACCGTCACGTTCGACAGCAAGTCAGAGAGCATGGACGATCGTCGCAAGTGGGTGACCCTCACGCTGAAGGATCGCCAGTACGATCGGCGTGCGGCCTATCGCCTGATCCTCCGCGACTCGGAGACGGGGATGGACACCGAGACGATCGACGTTTCGATCGACAGGGCGATTTACGATGACTTCTGAACCGCGAACGGACTCCCTCGGTCGAAACCTCGACGAACTCCTGAACGATGCGTTCGCCGGAAAGGTCGTGCGCAAGGACCTCACGAAGCTCCTGAAAGAGGGAGCCAATGTCCCTGTGTATGTGCTCGAGTACCTCCTCGGCCAGCACTGCGCCAGCCGAGACGAAGAGGTCATCCGCGACGGCCTGAAGACCGTCAAGCAGATCCTGTCGAACAACTACGTGCGTCCCGATGAAG
This sequence comes from uncultured Isosphaeraceae bacterium, assembly GCA_964395845.1. Lineage (GTDB taxonomy): Bacteria > Planctomycetota > Phycisphaerae > Phycisphaerales > SM1A02 > JAEUIT01. Next base: position 383,899 of record CAYNCG010000001.1, read on the forward strand.
CGGAGAAGGTCAAGTCGACGATCCGTGAGCGGGGCAGCTTCAAGATCATCGACAAGGTCTCGGTGGGTCTCAATGAAAAGCGCGATGTCTACGAAGCGGTGTTGGGCAACCTGGGAGTAAAGGGAGTCGAGGTCAACAGCGGCACTGTCAAGAAGTACGAGAAGCTGCTTTCGGGTGGGATCTGGTCGATCATCACCCTCAAGTACTTCTACGAGGAAGGACAGAAGGGCTCGCCTTTCATCGTCGACGACCTCAAGCCGATCCAGATGCCTGGGATGGACATGCAGGGCCTATTCGACGGTCGGCGGGCCTTCACCGAAGACGAGTGGATCGATGTCCTCTTGCGCTCGACAGGCATGGAGCCGGCCAATCTCGATGAGCGAGTGAAGTGGCACCTACTCGTTCGGATGATCCCGCTGGTCGAGAACAACTACAACGTCTGCGAGCTCGGCCCCAAGGGAACGGGCAAGAGTCACATCTACAAGGAGATCAGCCCGAACAGCATCCTGGTGTCGGGTGGGCAGACGACCGTCGCCAACCTGTTCTACAACATGAGCCGTCGGGCTGTCGGACTCGTAGGACTTTGGGATGTGGTGGCGTTCGACGAAGTCGCCGGCATCTCCTTCGCGGACAAGGACGGCGTCCAGATCATGAAGGACTACATGGCCTCCGGATCATTCGTCCGCGGGCGTGATCCCATCAGCGCCAACGCCTCGATGGTCTTCGTCGGCAACATCAGTCAGGTTGACACGCTGGTCAAGACCAGCCACCTGTTGTCGCCGTTTCCTGAGGCGATGATTGACACGGCCTTCTTCGACCGCTTTCACGCGTACATCCCGGGCTGGGAGATCCCGAAGATGCGGCCTGAGTTCTTCACGAACCAGTTTGGCCTCATCGTCGACTATCTCGCCGAGTTCATGCGGGAGATGAGGAAGCGGAACTTCGGCGACGCTATCAGCAAGCACTTCAAGCTCGGACGAGACCTGAACCAGCGAGACACTATCGCGGTGAAGCGGACGGTCTCGGGCCTGCTGAAGCTCCTGTACCCGGAAGAGAACTACGACAAGGCTGCCGTTCGGCGATGCTTGGAGTACGCGCTCGAAGCGAGGCGTCGGGTCAAAGAGCAACTGAAGAAGATCGGTGGGATGGAGTTCTTTGACGTTCAGTTCAGCTACATCGACCTTGAGTCGAACGAGGAACGGTTCATCAGCGTCCCCGAGCAGGGAGGCGGAGCGCTCATTCCGGACACGCCGCTCGCGCCTGGCGTGCTGCACACGGTGGCTCCTGGCTCAGGCGGGATGCTGGGGTTGTACAGGATTGAGACTCAGGTGACGACAGGGAACGGCGCGTTCAAGCTCTCTGGCATCGGGTCTGGCTCGGATGCGAAGGAGGCCGTGCGTATTGGCTTCGACTTCTTCCGAGCGAATGCGTCTCGGGTGAGCGCCGCGGCGAAAGTCGGAGACCACGACTATCACGTGCATTTCGTGGAGCTGCACAACACGGGACCAAGCAGCGCGTTCACGCTCGCGACGTTCGTCGCCCTCTGCTCAGGTCTGCTGCGTAAGCCGCTTCAGCCGCAGCTTGTCGTACTGGGCACCATGACACTGGGCGGCAACATTGTTCCGGTCGAGAACATCGCCGAGACGCTCCAGCTCGCGTTCGATGCAGGCGGCAAGCGGCTGCTGTTGCCGATGGCGAGTGTGAAGGACATCCCGACCATTCCCGGGGAGCTGTTCGCGAAGTTCCAGACGAGCTTCTACGCGGATGCGACGGACGCGGTGTTCAAGGCGTTGGGGGTGCAGTAAGTTCCCAGCGCGACACTCCGCCGATCTCGTTCACAAGGACTCCATTGGGAGGCTGATTGTCTCTGGCGCTCGTACTGGGAGCTCGCCGCGTCGGTCGCGCCGTCGCTTCAGATGCCGAAGCCGGCTGAACGGCCGAGCGGATCGACCTTCATCTACTTCCGCCCTGCTGCACTTGCTGCGGGCGTGACGCTCGTGCACAAGGTCTACGACGGCAAGGTCGACCTTCAGTTCGCGGGGCAGGCGTCGCGGCTCGCGGAGCTGCATGCGCGGTGGCGGGGCACGCTGCCCGCGTCGATGCAGCTTGAGCAGGCAGGCAACTCGGCCGCTGTGCGGATCGCGGTACCTCCGATCGTAAGCGCTCAATCAGGCCTTCACCGCCCAAGGGCCAGCCGCTTGTCCGGATTT
>CAYNCG010000002.1:0-326971 GCA_964395845.1 uncultured Isosphaeraceae bacterium
TGCCGCCGAGGCTGCGGGCTCGCTGAGCCCAAAGGTCTGCTGCCACTGGTCGTAGCGCCATTTTGGACAGCCACATTCTGGAGGAATAGTGGACATCCGGCGGGTCGCCGGCATCGCCGCCGCTCCTCTTTTCGACGGCCAACGGATGAACCGCGGTCGTTTGGTCTGGATAGCGGCGGTTCGAAGAGCGGGTGAAGGGACTTGAACCCCCCTTGTGAAGCGGGGACATCCACCTTGGCAAGGGGAGGTGCGTGCGTTCGAAGTCGCGACGCAGGTCGAAGTGACGCGAGCTGCGGATTCGCCGCGCACAGGGTCTGGCTCGGACTGGCATCCGCTGGTGGTACGCGTGGTCAGCACTTCCGCAGTCCAGACGATGCGGGCGAGTTGACCCGCCGAGTGAACGCCGTCGAGCCCGTGCGTCCGCACGAGTTCGCTCTTCAAGACGGTCGACGCACCGACGGCGGGCGGGCTGGCTTGTCTACCGACTCTTCAGAATGTCTTCAGAATGTCTTCAGAATGTGGCTGTCCAAAATGGGCTCCGCTCGCACGCGCGGCGCTGCCGCTGCGGTCGCGGCCCGACTCGACAAGCCCGCTCAGCTCCTTCCGCGCCTTCTCCAGTTGGGCGACGATGCTGCGGCGCTCGGCCTCGAGTTCGGCCACGCGGCCACGCAGCGTCTCCTGCGCCCGACGCACCGATTCCGCGAGCAACGCGTCATCCTTGCCGAGCGACCGGATCTGGTCCACCACGAACCGCTCCAGTTCCTGCGCGGGCAGCGACGGGCCCGGGCACTGGCTCCACCCGCGCTTCTGCGCACGCGAGCAGACGTAGTAGCGGTAGCGCTTCTCGACGCCCGCCTTCGACCGCTCGCTCGCATAGTGATGCGTCATGCCGCACGCACAGGCCTTGCATCGCACCAAGCCCTTCAGCAGTGCACCGTGCTTGTTGCTGCTGCCGCGACCATCCGCGCTTCGGTTTGACTTCAACGTCTGCCCTACCTGCTGGAACATCGCGTCGTCGACGATCGCCTCGTGCTGGCCGTCGAACGCATCGCCCTTGTGCTTGACCTTGCCGAGGTACGCGACGTTCGTGAGGAGGTTGAAGAGCTGCGACTTGTCGAAGCCGTGCCCGCCCTGGGGCTTGCCTTCCTTCGTGGTCCACGCCTTCGTGGTCCAGCCCATCTCGTCGAGGCGGGCGATCGTGCACGAGACTGAGCCGCACTCGAGGTAGATCGCGAAGATCCGGCGCACGCGCTCGGCTTCTGCCGCGTTCACGACGAGCCGGTTGCCGCCGGGCAGGCGATCGATGTCGTAGCCGAGGATCGGCCTTCCGCCGCCCCACATGCCCTTGCGCTTCGCGGCGGCAATCTTGTCGCGTGTGCGCTCCGAGATGATCTCGCGCTCGAACTGGGCAAACGAGAGCAGGATGTTCAGCGTCAGGCGGCCCATCGAGTGGGTCGTGTTGAACTGCTGCGTGACTGAGACGAACGAGACGCCGCGCTTCTCGAACACCTCCATCATGCGGGCGAAGTCGATGAGCGAGCGGCTCAGGCGGTCCACCTTGTAGACGACGACGCAGTCGACCAGCCCAGCCTCGATGTCCGCGATTAGGCGCTGGACGGCGGGGCGGTCCATGTTGCCGCCGGTGAAGCCGCCGTCGTCGTAGCGCGTTGGGAGGCAGCGCCAGCCCTCGGCGCGCTGGCTCGCGATGAAGGACTCGGCGGCCTCGCGCTGCGCGTCGAGGGAGTTGAAGTCCTGATCGAGCCCCTCCTCGCTCGACTTTCGGGTGTAGACCGCGCATCGGATCACGCGATCGGGCGCTGGCTCGCGGCCTCGCTTCGTCATGATCGCGCTGCCTCCTTGGGCTTGGTCAGGCCGAAGAACAGAAGCCCGTTCCAGTGCGACCCGGTGATCGCGTGCGCCACCGCGCTCAGCGAGCGGTAGACCTCGCCGTCATGCTCGAACCCGTTCGGAAGCACCGAGACCCGGTGCTCGCGGCCCTTGAAGAGGCGGGTGAGGATGGTGCCCGGCGGCGGGACGCGCTCGTCGCGCTGGACGGCGAGGTGCGTTGTCGCGGCTCCGGCGCGGAGCGTCGGCGGCGGTGCTGGCGGCGGGCGAAGGCGAAGGTCGGCGTCACGAGCCAACTCGCGGGCCAGCGCCCGGGAGCGCTCGATCGCCCGAGTGGCGAGATCGCCCTCGGCGAGCGCCTGGATCCGCCACGCGATCCGGCGGAAGAGCCACTGCTTGTTGCCCGAGCGGGCGGCCTCGCCGAAGACTTCGGTGTACCGCCTCTGGAGCTGGCCGACGGTCATGCGCTCGAGGGCGGCGATCTGCTTGGGGATGGGGTCGGTCTCGATCATGCGTGCTCTCCGGCCTTGGGCCCGTTCCGATCGGGCCGTCCGGCCAGTGGCACACTGAGCCTCGATCCGGCCGAGAGTGCAAGTCCATCAACGGCAGAAACTTCCGGCTGCCCGGCAGATTCCGAGCGGGCGGCGACCGCCTTGGCGATCCCGCTGGCGATGATCGCCGCGAGTTCGCTCCGGCGCTGGCGCGCCGACATGTTGGCTGCGCGCGATGACCTTGGCCGCGCCGCGCCGCTGCGTCCGTGCATGGGGGATGTCCTTCCGCTCCCGCTGTCAACGGGCGGGTGGCATCCCTCTACATCTGCAGATAGGGCGGATTCGTCGCACGCGGTGTCGCGGAAGCGGTGGAGCGAGCGACACGAACGCGGCCCGGTCAGCACGACCGGGCCGCGTGGATCGACGAACCTTCAAGCATCTTTCAACGACGGCGACGTGATCGCCCGAGTATCCCGAGCGAAAGGATCGCCGCGGCCGAAGGCGACGGCACCGTACTGAAATAGAGATTGTCGATCTCGATCTCATCGCAAGGGAATGGTGGAGGCGGCGAGAATCGCTTCAAGACAAGACGGTCGAACGGGCTGTTGGATGTGAGTCCAAGAAAGTTGTTGACCCCACTGGATCCAGCGTTATTGACAAAGGCGAGCAATGTAGTTCCCGAGTACAACCAAGCTTGGATGCCTCCGGGAAAATGCAAACTCGCGGCCTGCATCGGCGCCGTGAAGGTGAACTCGAGCTCGCAGAAGCCTTCTAGGCCGTGATTGTCCTGTGGAAATGCAAAGGCGTTCTCCATCCCAACGTTGCCATCAAAGTCGGTGATGAGCACGCCATATGAGGCATAGCGGTCCACTGCGACTATTTCTCCTTCATCCAAGTCGGTGAAGTCGAGCGTCCCGAAGCCCGGCGCCGCCTGCTTCCATGACTGCCAGCCTGCAGCGCCCGTGTAGAGCGTGACGCTCCCGAGACAACTGTCGGCGATGGCGCCCGCAAGAAGAGGAGCGGCACACACTCTCAGCGCGGTCTGGATTCCTCGAACTCGAAACGACATTACATGTCTCCTTGCAGGTAGCTTCGCAGTAGGGTCGCCAGCGATTCCATCTGCTCAGGGGAAAGCTGGGTCGCCCACCAGATAAAGTCTTGCTCGGACGTGAATCCGACAACCGCTGCCGCGTCAAAAGGCTCCGCGCCCGAATTGCTCTGGGCACTCTGTCCTTCGGCCGCCTCGCTTCCGTCGCCGCATTGGCATGGGCAGGCGCCCCAGGCGCCGAGCAGGATTGCCATGTCAGGGGCGCCGACCGCGCCGTCTGCCGACAGATCGAAACGCCAGCAGGTCGAACCGGGACTCGCTTCACAACCCCACTGGCCAAGGAACAGAGCGAGATCCGTGGAGTCGACGATTCCTGAGCCGTCCAAGTCCGACGGGCACTTGATTGGCTTAAGGACAAAGCCACGGGAAAGTCCGGAACTGAACTCGACGCCTCGTCCCACAACCCAGCCGGCATCGTTCACGCCGTTGGCGACGCGGTAGTCCATCGAACCAACCCCGGTCTGAAGCGGTGAGAGCGACTGGTCGATCCAAATCGCCTGCCAAGATTCCTCGCACCGCCACCACGCGACTGCGCGGCTCGAGATCGTTTCCCTGCCAACAACAAACTGACGTCCACATTCGGCGTTCGACAGATCGGCTGCGTAGGTCTTCAACGAATAGGTACCTCCTGGAGACGAACCGGGCAGCATCGGCCCGAGCTCGAGAAAGCTCGAAAGTGAGTCCCAGATCACCGCGCGCGGTCGGCAGGCTCCGAACTGTTCGTAGCGGACAGCGCCGACGACCTCGCCTGCATTGTTGATGTTCTCGGCGCGCGAGTATGCGTCTGTGGCACCCTCGGCATAGAAGCTCAGCGACGAGCCGGTCCAGGACGCCGCTCCCCAAGTGGGATCACACTCGGAGAGCGTTCCACACATATCAGTGTCGCCAACCGCGACCGGACTTGCCGCTGTCTGAACCGCGACCGCAGTGTTGTAGTTCAGTCCGCCATCAACGAGATCCGTGACCGCGCCGGTCGACATGAAGGTGTGCGAAACCGCAGTGAACTGCCCGTTGCTGAAGGAACAGTTCGCGATGCGCCGCGAGCCGACGGTGAGGGCCGGAGAGTTGTCGTTGATCCCGAGCGCCACGGACGCGCCGGTAGCGCTCCAGATGTTCGAGGTGGCACTGGGGCCTGCGGCGAGCTGAAGCTCGAGTCCCTGCTCGTTCGCGCTCGAGTCGTAGCGTCCTGCGGCGATTCCGCCGCTCTCATTGATGTCGTTGAGGCGGCCACCGAACTGAAACGGCCCCAGTGCGCTGATGTCCGTGCCGGTCCCGGCAGCGAGCCCGAAAGAGCCGCTGAGCGTCCAAACGAGCGGACGGAGAAGCGTCCCGCCTCCTGTCACGGACTCGTACGAGCCGATCGCCACGAGTGCACCGTTGACCTCCCGAAGGTCGACGTTGCCGATCGTGCTGCCTGAGACATTGGTCGGCGACACTATTGAGACGAGTTCGTAGCGAAGTTCGGCGGCAATGCTGGCCTGCGTGAGAACGAGGGAGGTTGAGAGAAGGACAGAGATGCGAATCGACGAATTCATTTGGAATGATCTCCTTGGTAGGGCTCGTCACTGCGCTGGAGTGCAGCAATGAACGGTTACCTCGGTACTCTATCCAAAGCCATGGGCCGACGCGTTGTGTTCACATTACGACCGTCGGCTCAGTGCGGCGGCTAGCGCAGGATCGACCATGCATTGTGCCTCAGGATCCGGGCCACGCTTCGCCCGGGTCGAAGAGTGATGTCCATTTCGGAGAAGTGTTCGCCATTACCGGATTCGGTGATGGGCAGCCGTTCTCCTTGCGCCGAGCCCTTCATGGCCGATGTCATGGAAAGCCCTTGCTGAGGGAGCCGCTCGTGTCTGTCTGCCAGACTTCTGTGCGATCATCGAAGCTCGTTCCGATCGGCGGCCTCAACCCGCGACCCTGTTCACTGAGAGCCAGAGAGCGCGAGAGTTTGGCCCCGATCGGCCCCGAAACGACCCGTTCCGATCGCCACCCCCAACTCTCACCTCGAAGTCGAGAGCGCCGAACCCTCGCCACGGCTCGCCAGCGGGGGCGGTTCGACCCCTCGCGCTGTAAACGACACGGCCCCCGTCACTTTGGACGGGGGCCGTTGAACTCCCCCAGCTGGACTCGAACCAGCAACCTGGCGGTTAACAGCCGCCCGCTCTACCGATTGAGCTATAGGGGATCGTGATCGGTGCGTATGGGCAGGGTCGGGATCGGTGCCTGACACTGCGGCCCGGGGTGGCTCGTGGTTGGTCGGTCGGTCGGTCGCTCGGGGCCCTTGGGGCTCTCGGGTGGCCTCTGCGGCTGCTTGATGCGGCGGCGGGGGACTCGAGGGCGTTGGGGGCGTTGGGTGAGCGGCGATAACCGGAGAGCGGTCGCCGGGGTTGGATGGGGCAAAATAGCGGCTTCTGCGAGAAGGTCAAGGGGAAGAGCGGGGGATGTGATCAGCTCGGTGTCGGAGGGTGCGAATCGGGTCCCGACTCGATCCAGTCTGCGCGATTGGCCCGACCGACTTGTGGGCATCGCGACCGATAGCCTGCGGCGCGGACGATCGACCCGTCGCCTTGCCGCCGGCCGGCTCTTCCCCTACATTGCCGGGCTCGGCACTACGGATCCCGGAGTGCGGATGGCTGTTGTCGCGCGTCGCCCGCGTGACCCGTCCGCCGACGCCTGTCGTCGCTCCCTCCGCCGCTCGCGCCGATCGGAGCTCGCCATGAAGTCTGACATTCACCCGAAGTACTACCCCGAGTGCAAGATCTACTACCGCGGCGAGGTCGTCATGACCGTCGGCGCCACGGTGCCTGAGATGCATGTCGAGGTCTGGTCGGGCTCCCACCCGTTCTTCACCGGTCAGAAGACCTTCGTCGACACCGCCGGCCGCGTCGAGCGCTTCCAGCGGAAGTTCGCCGGCGAGTACTTCAAGAAGGGCGACGCGAAGCCGGCCACCCCGGCTGCCAAGCCCGGCAAGAAGTAAGCGACGCGTTTCGCCCGCCGCGGGGCGTGCGTTGCGAGCGTGACGCGCCGGCGTCAGAGTTCGATCTGATCGCCCGGCATGGGTCGCTCTGCGCGCAGGCCGAATCGTGCGTTGATCGCCGCCGCGAGGGCTTCGCGCTGCGGTTCCTCGCCGTGTGTGAGGATGACCCTCGGCGGGGCCGAAGCGGCTCGCTGGCTTGCGGCTCGCGTCGCGGAGTGGCTTGCGATCGGCGCGAGCCACTCGAGCAGTTCGCTCTGTCCGGCGTGCGCCGAGAAGCCGTCGAGATCGTGCACCGTCGCTCGCACGCTCACCTCGACGCCGTCGATGGTGGTTGACTTCACGCCATCGAGGAGCGTCCGGCCGAGCGTGCCGCGGGCCATGAAGCCAACCACGAGCAGATCCGTCTCGCGATGCGGCAGGTGATGCTTCAGGTGATGGACGATGCGTCCTCCCTCGCACATGCCGCCGCCGGCGATGATCACGCAGGCCTCGCGCCGATCGTTCAGGCGCTTCGACGCCTCGACGGAATCGGTCTCGACGAGATGGGCCAGGGCCTCGGCCAACTCGCCGCTTGCGGTGAGCTCGGAACTCTCGGCGTCATACAGATCGCGATGCGTGCGATAGGTCGCGCTCGCCCGCGACGCCATCGGACTGTCGAGGAAGATCGGACACACGGGCAGCTCGCCGCTTCGAATCGCCTGGCCGATGTGAAAGAGAATCGTCTGCGTGCGGCCGATCGCGAATGCGGGAATGAGCACCGTGCGCTGGGCCCAGATCGCGTTGCGAAGGATCTCGATGAAGCGAGCGGTGTGGGCCCGCTGATCGCCGTGGTCGCGGTCGCCGTAGGTGGACTCGAGGAACACGCAGTCGGCCTCGGGCGGCGGCATGGGATCGCGAAGGATCGGCGAGCCCTTCGGGCCGATGTCGCCCGAGAAGACGATGCGCCGCGTGCTGCCGCCGGCGGTGCGAATCGAGAGATCCACGCTTGCCGAGCCGAGGATGTGGCCATTCTCGCGAAATCGGGCGCTGACGCCTTTCGCGACGCCGACCGGTTCGTCGTAGCGCACGGTTCGAAAGAGCCCTTCGAGACGATCGATGTCCTCGCGATCGAAGAGCCCGCGGAGAGGGGGCAGCGACGCCCGCGTACGACGGCGATTTTCGCGAGCGAGGTCCTCCTCCGCATGCCCCGCAGCGTCGCGGAGAAGGAGCATCGTCAGATCGCGGGTCGCGGCGGTCGCGTAGATCGGCGCGACGCATCCCGCCGCGGCGAGAAGCGGCAGGCGACCGGTGTGGTCGGTGTGGGCGTGGGTGAGGAGCACCGCGTCGAGCGTCGTCGGATCGACGGGGCCCAACCGGCGGTTGCGCTCGACGCTGTCGGGGGTCCCCTGAAAGCTGCCGAAATCCACGAGGAGTCGAAGCTCGCCGGTCTCGACGAGGTAACCGGAACCCGTGACTTCGCCGACCGCGCCGCAGGGTGTGATTCGCATGGTTGTCAGCTCCGTTGAGTTTGCCCGGATCTGGTTGAGATGTGGCACGCGACGCGCTACTGGCCGAGCGCCCGCAGGACGACCGTCGCATAGGCGCCGCGCGGTAGCGAGAAACGCAGGGTTCTCGCGAAGCGCTTGCCGGTGCGGTCGAAGGTATCCGGAACCGGACGATCCTGTTCGAAGCCTTCCGCGCGCACGAAGAGCGACCGCTCGGACTCGCCGAAGAAAGGCCTGCGGAGTCCGGGGATCACGAGACCTTCCATCGAGAGCCCCTCGTCGGCGAGCACCACCGCGGCGTCTTCGGCCCACGGCGACTCGAACTGCGTTTCGGGGGCGAAGAGCGGAAGGCGAAGCGAGCGTGCCGCTTCGGGCAGGGCCCGCGCGAAGGGAAAGACCATCGTGCCAAAGGGATCGTCGGCCTCGAGGCGTTCGCGCGCGTCGGTCGTGCGCGTCACGAAGGAGCGGGCGACGGCGTTCCAGAGGTGCGACTGATACGCCTCGACCGCCATGAGTTGCGTGAACTGCGGAAGCGCTGCGAAGGCGTCGCGGAAGTCGCGGCCGGCGGCGAGCGCCTCGAACGCTGCTCGCTCGGGCATGCGCGGGAGGACGCCGAGGATCTTCCGCCAGTTGCCCCAATCGCTCGCGGCTGCGCGGGTCATCACGCGGGTCGCGCCGCTGTCCTTTCTGGCCGGCGTGCCGACGAGCAGGCGCAGCGCCTCCTCGAACTCGCCGCGCACGAGATGCCGCGCTGCGAAGCCGCCGCCATGTCGCGCCGAGCCGAATCGCTGATCGCCGAAGTAATTCACGATCGTGAGCGCGGGGCTCGCGTCGGTGGCGCTCTCGCGCAAGACATGGGCCCGCCGATCGAGTTCGTGGGTCGTGTTGCGGGCGAGGTCGCGGATGACGATCGTGAAGCGATTGCGCTCGATTGCCTCGGCGTCGATCGCGGTCGGCGACCAGCCGATGAGCTTCGCGTGCCAGGAGCCTCCCTCGGCGCTCCCTTGCTTGAGGCCTTCGGAGGCGAGCGTCGTCAGGATCGCCTCGGGGGCCCCGAGCAGCCGGACCGTCACATGCTGAATGGTGCGGGCGTGACGGTCCTTGAGGCCGGCATACGCGACTGCCTGACCTTGCACGCGCAAGGCCCTGCCCAGCTCCTTCGCAAGTCCCTGTACGGCGACGGGCGTCGTGAGGCTTGTCTTGCGAAGGACAAGCACGGCGAAGGGCGCGGCGTCGCTCGGGGCATCGACGATGCCCGACGCGAACGCGCCGCCGAGCTTTTCTTCAACGAGAAAGTCCTCTGGAAGGCGACGGATGGTCACGCGTGGGCCGCCATCATCCGAGGAAGAAGTTCGCGATGATCTGATCGCCGATGCCGGTGAGGGCCGCGCCGGCGATGATGCCGGCGCAGATCGCTTCCTGGCTCTCGACCCAGATCGTCTTGCCGGTGCCTTCGCGCTTCGCGTAGCGGTCGTGCATGAAGCTGAAGAACATCGCTCCGATCCACATCATGATCGTGCTGTCGACGGGGATGACGACGCCCAGGCCGATCGCCACCGCACTCAGCGGGAACTTGCCCTTCGTGATGACGCGAAGCACCTCGAAGAGGACGCCCGCGACCGCGGCGATGATCATCGCGGTGATCGCGGAGTTGCGGAGGTTGCCGCCGCCCTCGGCGATCATGTCGGCGACGCCCTTCCAGATGAGCGCGCCGGGCATCGGGAACTTCTCGCTCGTGACCTGCCCCTCGATCGGCAGCGCCGGGTTGTAGTGGGGGAGGAAGAGCCAGAAGAACAGCGGCACCGCGGCGAGACCGCCGGCGAAGATGCCGATGATGTGGCCCCAGGCCTGCTGCCGCGGCTTCGCGCCGAGCATGTAGCCGGGCTTGATGTCCATGAGGAGGTTCGAGGCGTTGCCCGCGACCTCGCTCGTCATGCCGGCGGTGATCAGGTTCGTCGCGGGGTTCGTGCGGTCGATCGCGCCGAAGGTGAACTGGGTGATCTTCGAGAGCGAGCCGGTGGGCGTCGTGCTCGTCAGGCCCGTCGCGTTCGCGGCGATGAGCGAGAGCACGATGATGAGCGGCACGCAGAGGAAGCCCCAGAGCGGGTTGATGCCGAACCACTCGTAGTGCATCCAGACCGTGAAGGCGGTCATGATCGGGATCCCGATGAAGCTGACCTTCAGCGGGAGCTCGATGTCGCGCAGGCAGTCCTGCGACTTGTTGCGGTTGAAGTTGAAGAGGCCGGTGAACGAGGAGATGAGCACCTTCGGTTTCGCGAAAAGCGACGCGAGCGAGGCCGCGACCATGATCGCGATGCCCCACCAGAGGCACCAACTGTTCAGGAGATGCCCGCGTCCGAAGACCGCGGTGCCGTCGGCGAGCGAGCCTTCCTTCGGCAGGATCTCGCCCGCGTTGATCATCCACGGGGCGATGATCACATAGTTCAGCACGCAACCGAGAAGCAGGCTGTTCGCGATGCGGCGGCCCATGAGACCGCCGGCGCCGAGCATCGACAGCTCGAGCGTCGGCGTGATCGCAAGCTGGCGAATGTCGATGCCGCCGATCTTCGGAATCCATCCGGTGACCGGATCGATGTGCTTGTAGTAGATCGCGTTCAGGCTGTCGGGCAGGTGACGGGCGGTCTCGAATCCGAGCCACTTCACCTGAATGAGCGTCTGGTAGCCCTCAAGCTTGAGGAAGTCGATGAAGGCGACGATGAGGGCCGCGAGGCCGAGGGCCTTCGCCTTGAAGACGCCCATCGCGACGCCGGCCTTTCGCGCGGCGTCGGACATCGCCGCTGCGGCCTTCGCCGCGGCCGCCTTGGCTGCCTCGGTGGCGTTCACGGCGCCGCCCGGGGGAGCGTCGGGATAGAGCGAGTCGAGGACGACCGCGCAGGCTCGGCCTTCCGGGAAGGGAAGCTGCTCGTCGTTCACGAATCGCCGCTTCATCGGGAACGCGACGAGCACGCCGAGGATGCTCGTCGAGATCATCCAGACGAGCATCTGCCACCACGGCAACACCACATTCGTCATCATCATGTACGCGAGCAGGCTCGAGATGAGCGGCGAGGTCATGTAGCCCGCCGCCGTCGCGATCGACTGCACCGCGTTGTTCTCGAGAATCGTGAAACCGCGGCCGACGCCGATGCCGCCGAGCAGGCGGAACGCGAGGAAGGCAAGGATCACGCTCGTGACGCCGACGCCGAGCGACCATCCGGTCTTCGCGCCGACATAGAGATTCGTGGCCGAGAGAATCCCGCCGAGAAGGAAGCCGGTGACCGACGCTCGCAGCGTGAGCTGCGGCATGTCGCCGCGGTACACATGGTCCAACCACCAACGGTCCTTCTGCTCACGGGGCCAACTACTGATCTGCTCGTCGGAAAGTTGCGGAAGGGCCATTGCGTCTCGGTGCTCCGGTCCGGAGCGACGAGGGCAGCGCGCCATGGAGGCGACGAGCGACTGTCAGCGATCCGGTGTGAGCACAACGATACCTGAATCGCCCTGCGCGAGTCGCCCGCATGCGCCGTGGGTGGACGCCCCGTTGCGGCTCTCAGCTCTCGGGAGCGCTCGGCGCTGGCGCCTCGAATGTCTCGAAGAGCCGATCGTTGAAGATCCATGGCCGACCGTCCTCGAGGTCTTCTTCAGGCACGAGGCGTTCGCGGGCGAGGGCGACGAGCTCGGCGAGCCCAGCGCCGGTCAGCGCGCTGACGCGGAGGTCCGCATCGTCTGAAACGGTTCCGTCCGCCGGAAGCAACTCGGCCTTCGTGCGCACGCGGATGTCTGGCGTGCGCGGCAGATGCGGCCAGGGCTTGCCTGGCTCGGCGACGGCGATCAGGAGATCGGCGCTGGCGATGAGATCCATCGCGAGCGCGAGCGCTTCCTGCTCGATCGCATCGTCGGAGATGCGGATGCCTGGCGTATCGAACCAGTCGACGACGAGCCCGTCGAGATCGACGCGGGCGGCGACATGGTCGCGCGTCGTGCCCGGCTCATCGCTCGTGATCGCGACGGTGCGCCCGACGATCGCATTCGCGAGCGTGCTCTTGCCCGCGTTCGGCGCGCCGGCGACGACGACGCGCGGCGGGACCAGCAGCCGGCGCAGGCGAAGCGAGCGGGGACGATCGCTTTCGCTCGGCGGCGTCGCGTGCCACGCTGCGGATTGGGCGAGGAGAAGCGGCACGGCGAGTCGGCTCGCGGCGCGGGTCAGCGCCGCCATCGCGAAGGCCTCGACGCGGTCGCCGGCCTCGGGAAAGAGCTCGGTCGGATCGATGCCCGAGGCATCCTCCAGCCAGCCGATCTTGTGGGCGTCGAGCCAGGCGCGGAGGGCGTCGAGGATCGCGACGCCGCCATGCGGGCAGATCTGGGCGCGATCCTCGGTGAGCAGGGCGACGACGCCATCATCGAAGTCACCGAAGCGGCGATGGGAGAGCGAGCCGACCTGCGGCGGACGCTCGGGGAAGAGCCGAGCGAGTCCCGCCTGCACATCCCCGATGAGATCGACCACGGCGATCGCCCCCGGCCCGCGCGGGGTCGAGAGGATCGCGAAGCAATCCGGGTCGGGAACGAGGTTCTCGGGGGGAACCAGCATGCGGCTGCGGTCTCGGCGTCCTCCGGGGGATGCGCGCGTGCCGCGCTCCCCGCATACCGCGGCCGCCGTGGCGGCCGCTCAAAGATCATCGTCGTCGTCGTCGCCCTCGGATTCCCGGCCACGGCGGCCAGGCTCGCGATCGGCGCTGTCGCTGTCATCGGCGGCCAACGCGTGCCGGGCAGCGACGGCCATCCCCTGAAGGGTCAAATCGGGCACGATTCGGTTGACTAACTCATCCTGTCCGAACAAGTCCTCTGCGTCACCGCCTGTGGCGATAACCAGGGGATACGCGCCGTAGGCCTCGGCGTAGCGTTCGACGAGCTTCCAGACGAGGCCGCGGACCCCCTCGTAGACGCCGCGCAGCATCGCCTCGCTCGTGTTGCGTCCCCACGCCTCGTCGCTCGGCTTGCGGAAGGTGATCGCGGGCAGGGCGTCGGTGTGCTCGTGCAGCGCGCGCAACTGCATCGCGAGGCCCGGGGCGATCGCACCCCCCTGAAAGGTCCCTGCGCCATCGACGAAATCGACGGTGACGGCGGTGCCGGCGTCGACGATCACGCACGCCTGCTTGAGCCGGTCCCACGCCGCGGCGGCGTTGAGGAGGCGGTCAACGCCGACGAGCGTCTCGGGATCGAGGCTCTCGCCGATCGGAACGGGCACATCGTCGCCGACGCGATAGACATCGACGCCGAGCTGATCCTCGATCATCGACTCCAAGGGCTTCGCCGCCTTCTCGTTCACGCTGGCGAGCATGATCGACGCCTGCGGCTCGTCGCTGATCTCCTCCCAGAGCCGCGTGGCCTCCGCGAGAATCGCCGCCGCATCGTCGTTGGCGAAGCGGAAGGAGCGGTCGAGCTTCTCGTCGACGAAGAGTCCGAGCTGGACACGGGTGTTGCCGACCTGGACGGCGAGGAGCGGGGGCGAAGTCATGTCGGCTGGTT
Organism: uncultured Isosphaeraceae bacterium; assembly: GCA_964395845.1. Lineage (GTDB taxonomy): Bacteria > Planctomycetota > Phycisphaerae > Phycisphaerales > SM1A02 > JAEUIT01. Next base: position 13,432 of record CAYNCG010000002.1, read on the forward strand.
TCTGTATTTCGGGAAGGCGAATCGGGAAGTCGAATCGATTGATGCGGAGGATGGCGTGGCTCACGCCGAGGCGTTCGGCGCGAGCGCCGCGCGAAATCCGGCGGCGGCCAGCGTGTCCTCGCGCATGGCCCGGAACAGCGCGCGGGCCGCGGGGCCGGCGATGCCGCCTGCGACGGGCTGACCGTTCAGCGAGCCGACGGCACTGATGAGCCGACGGCTCGAGGTGATGAGGATCTCATCGGCGGCGGAAAGTTCCGCCACGCGAATCGGGCGGACTTCCGCCCGCAGGCCGGCGCTCGCAGCGAGCCGGAGGGCATCGGCTCGGGTCACGCCATGCAGGATCGGCGGATCGTCGTCGACCGGCGGCGTCGCGAGGATGCCGTCGCGGACGATCATGACATTCGTATAGGCCCCTTCGCTGACCAGTCCGTCGCGATGGAGAATCGCTTCGGTCGCGCCGCGTCCGTCGGCTTCGAGCAGGGCGAGGATGTTGCCCATCAGGCTGATCGTCTTGATCTGGCAGAGCCGCCAGCGGAGATCCTCGAGCGTGATCGCGCGCACCACGCTCGGCTCGCGCATGCGCTCGAGCGGCTCGCAGGCCGTGGCCGAGGCGAAGACGGTCGGACGGAGTTCGCCCTGCGGCACATGCGAGCGGCTCGGACCGGCGCCGCGCGTGATCTGGAGATAGACGGCCGCATCGTCGAGGCCGTTGGCGTCGAGGACGCGCTCGCAGATCGCGGGCAGTTCGTCGGCCGAGACGCCGGTGATGCGGGCGAGCCGGAGACTCCGCCGCAGGCGCTCGACATGGAGGTCGAGCCCGATGCCGTAGCGGCGGCCGGAGCGATGCCCCTCGGCGGTTCGGACGAAACGCACGAGTTCGTAGATGCCGTCGCCGAAGAGAAACCCGCGGTCGTAGACGCTGACGGTCGCGCGCGACTCCTCGACGAGCTGGCCGTTCAGCCAGACGCGCGGCGTGCGGGGTTCATCGGCCGATGCGGACATTTCGGGAGTATACGGCGGTCCGGACTCACCCCGCGCCCGTTCGGGCGGCGCGGACGAAGGCGTCGACGCGGGCCGGATCGAGCGGATTGCGCCACTGGCCATCGAGCTTGAGGTCGCTGCCGACGATCACCGCGTTGGCCTTGCCGAGCAGGGCGCCGACCGTCGCCGCGGTGGCCCCGCTGCCGACGAGAATCGGAAGCGAGCAGCCGCGCCGGGCAGCGTCGATGTCCCCGAGCGGCGTCGGCTGACCGGTCGCGGGGCCGGTCATGATCACCCCGTCGGCGCCGAAGAACTCGGCGGCGCTCGCGTTCTCCGCGATGGTCACATCGGCGGTGATGGCGTGCGAACTGTGCTTCTTCTTGATGTCGGTCAGGATGCGCACCGACTCGGCGCCGATCGCGCGGCGGTAGCGAAGGAGCGGACCCGCGTCGGCTTCGGCGATGAGACCCTCGTCGGCGACGGAGGCGAAGACGAGTCCCTCGGCGCGGATGAAGGTGCAGCCGGTGGCGTGGGCGACGGCGAGGGCCGCGCGGTTGGCGCCGGCGAGGATCTGGATGCCGAGCGGGCAGGGGATCGCGCTCCGCACGGCGCCGGCGATCGCGGTCATCGCCGCGACGATCTCGGGCCCGACCTCGCGCAGGAGATAGGGGACATCGTGCATGTTCTCGAGCATCACCGCGTCCACCCCCGCGCGGTGGAGAAGCGTCGCCTCCTCGACGGCCCGACGCACGAGCGTCGCGAGCGGCTCGCGCTCGTGCGGCGTGCCGGGGAGGGCGCCGACATGCACCATGCCGATGAGGGCGCGGTCGCGGCCGAAGAGCCGCGCGGTCCGGTCGGCCGGCGTGGTGGCGGTCATGCGGGACGAGGTGCCGGTCGGAGCGGTCGGCGAGTCGCTGGGCATGCCGCCGAGTGTACTGCGGGCGATCACGCGTCACGCACGCTTCGCGGGGCCGCGTAGACTCCGAGCCCTATGTCCGCCCGCGTCATGCGTATCGGGGCCGATGAGGCCGGAACCGAGCTCCTGCGACTCACGGTCGGCGGGGCACGGCTCGATGTCGCCCCGCAGTTGGGCTTTGCGGCCGTCTCCTGGCAGGTGGACGAGCTCGAGCGCCTCGCGCTTCCCTTGCCGCTGCGGGAGTTCGCCCGGCAGCCGAAGACCGGCGGCATTCCGCTCCTCTATCCCTTCGCGAATCGGCTGCGCGGCGATCGATGCCTCTGGCGCGGCCGAACGCTCGATGTCGCGAGCGTGCCCGGACTCAAGCGCGACGCAAACGGCCTTCCGATCCACGGTTCGCTTGTCCGTTTCGGCGGGTGGACGGAGATCGTCACCGATACGGGCGCGGGGTCCGCTGGTCCGGAGGGTGCGTCTTGCTGCAGCGCCGAGGCTCGCCTCGAGTGGGACCCGGCGCAGCCGACCGTCGCGCCGCTCTTCGCAGGATTTCCGTTTCGCCACCGGCTCGTCGTGCGATACGAACTCGCCGCCCGAACCCTGCGCGTCGTCACGCGCGTGTGTCCGACCGAGGGAGCGATGCCGATCGCCTTCGGATGGCATCCGTACTTCGCGTTTCCGACCGCCCAGCGGCGCGAGACGCTTCTCTCGCTGCCCGCGCGCGAGCATGTGGAGCTCGACGCACTCATGCTTCCGCAGCGCGAGCACGGTCACCTCGTCGTCGATGCGGCGTTGCCCGCCGGCGCATGCACGCTCTCCGGGCATGTCTTCGACGATCTCTTCCGGGTCGGCGAGGACGCCGAGGCCTCGGTCCATCCACCCCTCGGCGGCGTGCGCATGCGATGCGAGCGCGGCTATCGGTTCCTGCAGGTCTACGCTCCGCAGGACGCCGGATACGCGTGCCTCGAGCCGATGACCGCGCCCGGGGCGGCCCTGAGCGATGCGCTCGACCTGCCGGAGGCGACCCCCGATCGGCCCTTCGAGGCGAGCTTCCTGCTGAGCGCCGGTTGACTTTCGCGTTCGCGCATCTCGGATTGCAATCATGGCGACATCACTCGAGGGACGGGTTTTCATCATCACCGGCGGCAGTTCGGGCATCGGTCGCGCGACGGCCATCGAGGCGGCGCGGGCAGGCATGGATGTCGTCGTCACCGGCCGGCGCGAGGATCGCCTGCGCGCCGTCGTGGGCGATGTCGAACGGTTGGGCCGCAGGGGGCTCGCCGTCGCCGGCGATGTCGTCGATGCCGGCTTCTCCGAACGGCTGCTCGACGAGTCGATGCGGGCGCTCGGGCGCGTCGATGCGGTGTTCGCGAACGCCGGATACGGCTCCGAACGGCGCACGCTGGAGTTCTCCGACGAGGAGATCCGGCGCATGTTCGAGGTGAATCTCTTCGCTTCTGTCGACCTCATCCGCGCCGCCGCGCGGCGCTGGCGCGGCAGCGGTCAGCGCGGCCATCTCCTCCTGTGCAGTTCCTGTGTGGCGAAGTTCACGCTGCCCGGCTACGGCCCCTACGCGGCGACGAAGGCGGCGCAGGCGATGATCGCCCGCTCGATGCGCTACGAGCTGCGGCCCCACGGCATCGAGGTCTCGAGCGTCCATCCGGTGACCACCGCGACGGAGTTCTTCGAGGTCGCGACCGGATCGGCCGGTGCGTCCGCCGGTCCGTCGGGTGGCCCGGCGACGCCCTCGGTCGCCGCCCACGCCCCGAAGTTCATCGTGCAGCCGCCTGAGCGGGTCGCGCGGGCGGTGATCGCATGTCTCCGTCGCCCGCGCTCCGAGGTCTGGACCTCCTTCCCCGCCCGGCTCGGCGCGGCGTTCTTCACGCTCTTCCCGGGCGTCGCCGACCTGTTCCTCGCCCCACACCTCAAGCACCTCCCGCCCGAGCGGTAGCGGTCTCCGCTGCCGTTGCGGGAGGACGGGGCAGGTTCTATCCTGATCGTTTCCCCATCGCGGTTGCGGCCGGTGCCGCCCGCGACCATCGCCTCTCGCTCAGGACTCGCTCGCCCAATGGCCATTCGCGTCGCCATCAACGGTTTCGGTCGCATCGGTCGCCTCGTCTACCGCATCGGCATGAGCCAGGGCGGCTTCGAGTTCGTCGGCGTGAACGATCTCGTTCCCGCGGACAACCTCGGCTACCTCGTGCGCCACGACACCTCGCACGGCCGCTTCGCGAAGGATGTCCAGGTGAACGGCGAGCAGCTCGTCTGCGAGGGCAAGACGACCAAGTGCACCGCGATCAAGGACCCGGCGCAACTGCCGTGGAAGGACCTCGGCGTCGACTATGTCCTCGAGGCGACCGGCCTCTTCACCGGCGGCGACGATGCCCGGAAGCACATCGCGGCCGGCGCGAAGCGCGTGCTCATCTCCGCCCCGACGAAGTCCGACGATGTGCCGACCTTCGTCTATAAGGTGAACCACGATCAGTACGACCCGTCGAAGCACACCGTTCTCTCGAACGCGAGCTGCACGACGAACTGCCTCGCGCCGGTGGTGAAGGTCATCCTCGACAACTTCGGCCTGGACGAGGGGCTCATGACGACGGTGCACGCGGTGACCGCGACGCAGCCGACCCAGGACGGCCCGAGCAAGAAGGACTGGCGCGGCGGCCGCAACGCATACATGAACATCATCCCGAGCTCGACCGGCGCCGCGAAGGCGGTCGCCCTCTGCCTGCCGCAGACGAAGGGGAAGCTCACCGGCATGAGCTTCCGCGTGCCGACCTCGAATGTCTCCTGCGTCGACCTGACCTTCCGCCCGACGAAGTCGACCTCGCTCGAGGCGATCAACGCCGCGATGAAGGCGGCGAGCGAGACGAGCCTGAAGGGCGTCCTCGGCTACACGACCGAGGAGGTCGTCTCGAGCGACTTCATGAGCGACCCGCGCAGCTCGATCTTCGACGCCTCGGCGGGCATCCAGCTCAACGACCGCTTCTTTAAGATCGTCTCCTGGTACGACAACGAATACGGCTACGCGAGCCGCTGCGTGGACATGCTGAAGATGATGGCCGAGCGCGACGGCGTGAAGTGACGGGAGGAAGCGGGGTACGCCCACGGGGTCCCACTCAGCGGAGTGCAGAACCAGCGCCGCGCGACTCGTCACGCGGGGCTTCGGCCCGTCCGGGCGGAGCCAGCACGCCGTGATTTGGTCGCACGGGTCGCCTTGGCCTTCACTGTGGGAGCAGTCGACTCGATGTGCTCGAACCGAAACTTGCTCGCCTCCACATACTCCGGATTGAGTTCGAAGGACATCCACCGTCGCTCAAGCGACTCGGCCACCATCCCGGTGGTGTTGGATCCAGCGAAGGGGTCGAGAACGAGGTCGTCCGGATCGGTGAGGAGCTTGATGAAGAACTCGGGTAGTACCGCTGGAAATCGAGCGGGGTGGATCTTGATGCCGGCGTCTTTGCAGCGCTTGGTGTAGGGGTCATTCGCCGCATTGTTTCCGAACCGCATGAGGTCGGAGGGGACCTCGTCGTCCAAGACATTTGGGGGGATCGATCCGCCGCTTTCGACGCTGGCAAAGCTCGACTTCACGACATGTCCGGCGGGGCGCTTCGTTGATCGAATGCCTCTCGTTGCAAGCCGCATCATGTCAGCGCTGTAGGGTCGGAGTACGGCGCGGTTCGAAGCCTTTGGCCACTCTGTCTTCGAGAGCCACCAGACGAACTCGACCGAATCCTTCACGCGAATGCGGCGTACAGTCACCCATTCTGCGGGGACCGGCATCTTCGCGGGGTTGTACCAGAAGAAATCCTGAGCTAAGTGAAGCCCGACCGTCTCAACCAGCGCGACGAGGAGCTTGTAGGTGTAGATCGAGCGGACGGGCGCGCCGGGCGTCCAAGCTCCGCCGACATTCAGGACGAAGCTCCCGTCAGCCGTCAGGACGCGCTTGATCTCCCGTGCAAACGGAAGGATCCAATCGATGTACTCCGACTGATTCGCATTGCCGTACTCCTTCTTGAAATGGAGCGCGTAAGGCGGCGAGGTGACCACGAGATTGATCGAGTCATCGGGAAGGGACTGAAGGGCTGCGAGCGAATCCGCGCAATACATTCGACCATACTGGGTCGTGTAGATCAGCGGGCAGTCCGGACGAACGGCCGGATGGGTCGCCGGAGGTGGCGAGAAGCGAAGACGTCCCTGAGCGCTCATTCGGGTATCCTCGCAGAATCACCGGGGTGCTGCAGGGGCACGAGGAGGCTTATGGGCATGCGGGGTAGCGACCGATTGAGCGAGGTCATTCGTAGCCTGTCTTCGGAGGACCAGCGCTCGCTCTTCGAACTCCTTCGCAGCCGCTTCCCGATCCATCCGCTCGAGACGGAGTTCGGCGCGCCGGCGGAGGTCATTCTCGAGGCGATCGCTCGGTCCTCGGACCTCTCGAAGCGCGGGGTCTTGGGGCTGATCGGCGAAGCCGCCCTGAAAGTCCATGTTCTCGACGCCCTGGCAGGCTGGGAGCAGTTGCCGGCCCCGACCGACGCGGCCTTCGACTACTGCATTCGCCGCGGCGAGCGGCAGGTTCGGATCCAAGTCAAGCGCCAACGCCAAGAGCGACATCAGCCAAAGCGGTGGCGGCACGATCCTAGCCTCTTCGTGGTCGAAACCCAACGGACCAGGAGCGGGAAAGGCAAGGAGGGAGAACTGACTCGTCCGTATCGGTTCGGAGAGTTCGATGTCCTTGCCGTCTGCATGCAGCCTTCTACCGATGACTGGGCTTGCTTCCGCTTCGCGTGCGCTGGCGACCTGTTACCTCGGCAGGACGACCCGCGGTGCCTCGCGGTGCTTCAGCCGGTCTCTCTGAATCCCAACGGAGTTTGGCACCGTACCCTTGAAGACGCGATCGAACGGTTCTTGGGTCGATGAAGCACGCCGAGTGCGCCAGACACAACGACAGTGAGACCTGGGGACGGAGCACGACCGCAATCTCATCAACATTCCGTGAGCTCACCCGCTCGCGGACCTCGCATTGGGATGTGGTGGCTGGGAGCGGGACCGACCGAGGGGTGTCCCGCTCCTGGCACCTCCCCTTCGCGAAAGGTCCTGCATGCGTCTGCGTCGCTCGGCTCATTCCATCGCCGCACTCATCGCCCTGGTCGTTGTCGGTTCCGCTTCCAGCCGGCTCGTTGCGGGTGGGGGCGGCTCCTTCTGTCCCGGCGATCTTGACGGTAACGGCGAGGTTGGACCGGCGGACCTCGCCGCGCTCCCGGAGGCGTAGGGGCCTTGTGCGGCGACCTGTTCCGAGTTCACGTTCACGGGCGGTTTCAGAAGGCCGACGGGGGTGGGCTGCCGTGTGCGGCGATACAAGTCAGCCGCAACTGCACGCCCGCAGGGGGGGCGCGACGACGGCGAGCGACCGGTGCTTGTTCACCACGAAATCGGACCCTGCTTCGGATGCGCTGACCATCGTGCAACTGCCACGATCGAACGCGCGACATGCTTCGTGACTCGGACCTTCAGCGAACTCCATGTCGAGGGCGTCACGGAGCTCGAAGACGCGCTGCCGACGCTGGTCTTCAACGCCACGGGACCGGGATTCCAAGCGGCGACTTCCCTGCTCAGTTCAACGGTCTGCTCTCCCAGGCGACGGTGCTCGACGATGGCTCCGGCAACGGTCCTGAGCTCAAAGCCGGAAATGTGGCCTCGTCGGTGCCGGATGGCCTCGCGAAGCAAATCGGTACGGCATGGTTGCCCGTCGGTGAGGAGCTGGCCAAGGTGGCTGCGTGCTCGCTCTGATGGCATTTGACGATGGCTCTGACGAAGCCCGCTACGCAACGGGCACATGCAAGAGCGCAGGGGGCAGTCCGCTTCAGGGGTCGCCCGGTTGGAGGGACAACGCGTGGACCGCGGTGGGCGGAGGCGTCAGTGACCCGGTGTGGGTCAACACGATCGCCGGACCGGTCGACCCGACGACGGGCGAACGCTCCATCTTCGTAGGAGGCAACTTCTCGAAGGCAGAGGGCGAGCCAGCCTCAAAGGGCGCCCGATGGGACGGTCAGTCCTGGTCGAGCCTCGGCGGTTCCTTCGACTTCGCCGTCGATCGCATCATTGCGCTCGCGCCGGATGCCACCTCAGGTCTCAACGCCAGCCTCCCGGGCAGCAACGCGATCTACTTTTTCGGTCAGTTCTCGTCGGGCCCTACCGGAGATCCGTTCCTCGCCCGATGGGGCAACGCGGCGCCGCCGAATGGGCGGTGATTCGCTGTGGTTTCGAAACCGCCCGCACCTCAGCGCGGCGCGGCGATGACGCGTTCGGCGGCGGCGGTCATCTCAGGGCTCTTGAGCCCGGCGGCGCGGCCAGCGTTCAAGGCGTCAGCGGTCGTCAGGCCGCGCTTGCGGGCCATGTACGCCGCCCACATGCCGCCGACGGTGTTGCTCGATCCGCAGTGGACAAGAATCGGCGTCTCGGCCGATTCGTACGCCTCGGCGAAGCGATCGACATCGGCGGGGGAGAAGCTCGCGGGCGTCACCGGAATGACGACGAGCTCGATGCCGAGTTCCTCGGCGAGGGCTCGCTCGTCGAACTGTCGGGCCTTCATGACTTCATCGTTCGTGCGAAGCGAAATGACGCGACGGACGCCCGCTGCGTGCATCGCCCGAAGTCCGTCGGCGGTCGGGAAGCCGGAGAAGTAGGTGTCACCGGAGCGACTCGGGTTGACCAGGGTCGCGGAGAGCGTCGGCTCCGCGACGGCGATCGCCGGCGGCGAGACCGACTTCGGCCCTGCGGCGCAGGACGCGCTGAGAAGGCAACCGGCGAGGACGCAGAGGCTCGGAACCCGACGCAGTTGGACGCGCATCGACATGCGGGCAGCGTAGCGGCCGGATCGCGGCGGGTGGGCGAGCGCAGCGGCATCCGCCCCATGGGGCGCGGGCCGTGTGGTTCATTTTCGACCAACCATCAACTTCATCGTTGCGTCGCCGTCGACCCGCCGGTAGCGTCCCGGTGGGGGGTACCCGAGGCCGCTTCGGCGGCCGCAGTGGAGTGACCGCGATGGACAATCAGGAACGGGTGGGCAGCGGCCGGGGCGAGGGGACGCTGTGGGTGTGGCGCGCGGGCGCGGCGACGCTCGTGCTCGGCGCGCTCAGCGCGACCGCGCTCGGGTCGGACAGCATTCCGGCGTGGCACCAGGCGACGGCGACGAGCTTCGGCTGGGGGATGTTCGAGCCGTCGGTGAGCGCCGACGGCCGCTTCGTCGCCTTCCGCTCGGCGTTCAATTTCGTCGGCACGAACCCCGATGTGAACTTCGAGATCTTCCTCTACGACCGGGAGAGCGGGGCGATCGCGCAGGTGACGCAGACCTCGAACTTCTTCGGCAACTTCGAGCCGAAGATCACTCCGGCGGGGGATGCGATCGTCTTCCGTTCGCTCTTCAACTTCGTGGGGACGAACTCCGACGGATCCTTCGAGCTCTTCGAGTACACGCTCGCGACGAACAGCTTCAAGCAGCTCACCTACACCCCGGGCACGGCAACGGTGAGCGGCGCGCGGATGAGCGCCGACGGCGACGCGGTCGTCTTTCTCTCGAACTTCGACGGGACGAACGATGTGCTGCGCTATCGGCGCTCGACCGGCGTCCTGACCGAGGTCACGAGCCTTCCGCCCGGGTGCATCGTCTCCAGTCCGGCGGTGAATGGCGACGGCACGGTGGTTGCGTTCCGCTCGAACCACAACATCGGCGGTGCCAATCCGGACCTCAGCTTCGACATCTGGCGCTGGTCGGAGCGCGACGGCATCGCTCCCGTCACCCAGACGAACAAGCTCTGCGAGCTGCCGACGATCGACGGTTCCGGCCGCTTCGTCGCGTTCGTCTCCCGCGCCAACCTGACCGGTCAGAACCCGGGATTCAACCGCGAGATCTTCGTCGCGGACACGCTCCGCGGCGGCTTCACGCAGGTCACGCCGAGCCTCAACATCGGCAAGCATCTCGAGCCGGTCTTCAGTCCGACCGGCGGGTACCTGCTCTTCGAGTCGGAACGCGATCTCGTCGGGCTCAACCCGGACAAGAACCGCGAGCTCTTCCGCTACACGCTCGCCGCTGACGGGCCGGAGGGGAGCGGCGCGGGTCTCATCGAGCAGCTCACCCAGACGATCGGCGGCGTGAGCATCAGCGGGCTGTCGGAGCAGGCGGCATCGAACTATGTCGCGATCTCCCAGGATGGGGGTCACATCGGGTACCGCAACGAGCACGAGCTCGACCCGGACGCCGAGGACCCCGCGCCGCAGGTGAACCTCGAGATCTTCGTTGCGGCGCTTCCCGCCACCGAGACGCCGGGGGATCTCGACGGGGACGGGGTGGTGAACGAGAGCGATCTTGCCCTCTGTCTCGGGGCGTGGGGCACCGCCGATCCGGCCGCCGATCTGAGCGGCGATGGGGTCGTCGATCTGGTGGATCTGTCGCTTCTGTTGGGGTTCTGGAGCGGCTTGGGGTGATCGAAGGGGCTGGGCGAGCCGCTCGAAAAGCCTTCGGCGGGGAAGAACCGCGAATTCGGTTGCAGATCCTGCGAGAGGGATTGGATTAGGATCGGAAGGACTTCGTACCGTCCCTTCCGACTCCAGTCTCGCACCCGCGTGGATCCACTCCGCCACCAACGCATTTCGGACCTCTTCGCGGAGGTCATGGATCTCCCCGCCGACCAGCGGCGGGAGCGGCTGGACCGCGCCCGTGCCGAGGATGCCGGCATCGTCGCCGAGGTCGAGACGCTGCTTGGATACCGCGACCGCGAACGCTCCGCCGACGCCGAGGGCGGTCCGCGCGGGCCGGTGATCGCGACAGGCGTCCTCGATGTCGGGGCGCTCTTCGTGGGTCTTGGCGGCGATCAGCCGGGAGGGCTCGGCGACGAGACAGGCGGACTCGGGCCCGAGTCGTCGAGCGTCACGCCCATCGGCTCGGCGATCGCGAGCACCGCCCGCTACACGATCCAGCGCGTTCTCGGCGAGGGTGGCATGGGCACGGTCTACCTCGCCGAGCAGGATCGCCCGCGTCGCACCGTCGCCCTGAAGGTCATGCGGGCCGCCGTCGCGAATGCGGCCTCGATGCGCCGTCGCTTCGAGCTCGAGGCCAACCTCCTCGGACGACTCGAGCATCCGGGCATCGCCCGCATCTACGACGCCGGCGTCGCCTCGATCTCCACCGAGTCCGGGACCGCGACGGTTCCCTACTTCGCGATGGAGTACATCGACGGTCTCTCGCTGACGCGCTTCTGTGCGGAGCGATCGCTCGGCACGCGCGAGCGGATGGCCCTCGTCGCCCAGATCGCCGAAGCGGTCGCGGTCGCCCACCGACATGGCGTCGTCCATCGCGATCTCAAGCCCGCCAACATCCTCGTGGACCGCACCGGTCGGGTGAAGGTGCTCGACTTCGGTGTGGCCCGGGCGACGGCGGAGTCCGTCGATGGGCATGGCGCCGGGTTCGGCGTCACCACCCAGCACACCGATGTCGGCCAGCTCATCGGCACGCTCGGCTACATGAGCCCCGAGCAGGTGGCGGGCGATTCGACGAAGATCGGCGTGCGCAGCGATGTCTACGCCCTCGGCGCGATCGCCTACGAACTGCTCGCCGGCGAGCCGCTCGTCGATGCCCGCACGAAGAGCATCGCCGAGGTCGCGCGCATCATTCAGCTTGACGAGCCGCGGGCGCTCAGTTCCTTCAATCGCGTGTTCCGCGGCGATCTCGACACCATCGTCGCGAAGGCGATCGAGAAGGATGCGGCTCGGCGCTACGCGGACGCCGGCGAGCTCGCCGCCGACATCGGCCGGTACCTCCGTGACGAGCCGATCGTCGCGCGACCGGCGACGACGCTCTACCAGATCTCGAAGTTCGCGCGGCGAAACCGCGGTCTCGTCGGCGGCGTGATCGCCACGATCGTCGTGCTCGTCATCGGACTCATCGCGACCTCCTTCGCGATGTTCAAGGCCTTCGAGGCCCAGAAGCTCGCCGAGGCCCAGCGCACGGCGGCGGTCGATGCCCAGGCCCGCGCGGACAACCGGTTCGGGCAGCTTCGCAAGCTCGCGAAGAGCTTCGTCTATGACTTCCACGACATGATCGTGGACCTGCCCGGCTCGCTCGAGGCCCGCAAGAAGCTCGTCAGCACGGCGCTTGAGTATCTCGACGGCCTCGCCGCGGAGCAGAGCGACGACATCGACCTGCAGAACGAGCTCTCCGAGGCCTATCTCCGCGTGGGACAGGTGCAGGGCTACGGTTCGCGGTCGAATCTCGGCGATCGCGAGGGAGCGATGGCGAGCTTCCGCAAGGCGCTCGCGGTGCGCGAGGCGGCGCTCGCCCGCCAGCCCGATCATCGCCTGACGCTCGACGGCATCTGCATCGTCCGCAACCAGATCGCCGGGCTCATCGCCGCGAACGGCGATCCCGAGCAGGCGCTGACCGAGTACGAGCGCGTGCTCGCCGACCGTCTCCGCCTCGTCGAGGCCGAGCCGTCCAACGCGAGATTTCTGTATGGGGTCAGCGTCTGTCACCAGTGGATCGGCAACATGCACCGCCAGATCGCCGACCGGCTCGGCCGCGAGAAGGTGGCGGCGCAGGATCCTGCGGAGGCCGAGGCGATCGCGGTGCGGACGCGCGAGCGGCTCGATCGAGCGCTCGAGAGCTTCCGCAGGCAGCTCGCGGTCGTGCACGAGGTCCGGGCGATGGATGAGGAACTCGTCGCTCGGGCGCTTCCCGTCGCCCATGAGAAGATCGGCGACATTCTGCGCGACCGGGGGGAGAACGACGCTGCGATCGCCGAGTACGAGCAGAGCCTTGCCTTCCGCGAGGCGCGCCTCGAGCGCAAGCCCGACAACGCCGAGGCCCGCGCCGATGTCGCGGCGTCGCTGTCGAAGATCGGAGCGTCGCTCCTGAACCTGAAGCGGCTCCCCGAGGCGAACGACTATCTCACCCGCAGTTACGACATGGCGGTGACGGCGGTGGCCGAGCAGCCGAAGGATCACCTCGCCCGCACGAATCTCGTCGTCTCGCTCACGCAGATCGCCCAGGTGCGGGCATCACTCGCCGAGGAGGCCGCGCTCCAGGATGCGACCCGCGTCCAGGCCGTGACGCTCGCCGAAGAGGGACTCGCCGCGGCGAAGGAAGCGCTGGAACGGCTCAACGCGATGAAGTCTGAAGGCACGCTCGAGCCGGCGAAGCTCCCCTGGATCGACATCGCCGGCCAGCTTGTGCAGGACTGCGAAGCGGTCCGCGTCCGCGTCGGCGGCGCGACAGCGCCCGAGCACGCACCGACGGCGGATCCCACGCCAGACCCGTAGCCAGACCCGTAGCCCGCGGCTCACCCCGCGTTGCCGAGTTCGCGGGCGAGCCAGGCCTTGGCGAGGGCCCAGTCGGCGGCGACGGTCGATTGGGCGCACTCGAGCACCAGGGCGGTCTCTTCGAGCGAGAGCCCTCCGAAGTACCGGAGTTCGACGACGCGGGCCTGGCGAGGATGGAGGCTCGCGAGCTTCTCCAGCGCGTCCTCGAGAGCGAGGAGATCAACATCGCTCCGCGGATCGTCGGCGGCGAGATCGTCGTGGAGCGGCGTGCGACTCCGCTGGCCACCGCGCTTGTCGGCGTTCGCCCGTCGGGCGTGGTCGACGAGAATGAGACGGATCGTGTTGGCGGCGACGCCGAGAAAGTGCGCGCGACCCTTCCAGTCGAAGCGGCTCTGATCAACGAGCCGCAGGAATGCCTCGTGGACGAGGGCGGTCGGCTGGAGCGTGTGTCCGACCCGCTCCTCGCGCATGCGGCGTGCGGCGATCGCCCGGAGTTCGTCATAGACGAGCGGCAGGAGATCCCGTGCCGCCCGGCTGTCGCCCCGGTTGATCGCCTCGAGGATCTGCGTCGCGTCCTTCGGATCGGAAGGGGCTGGATCGTTCCGGTCGTCGCCCATGTCCGGATCGTAATCGGTCCTGTGCGCTACACGCTCCAGGCGCCGAGGAGGACCGCGAGATCGCTGGCGCCGACCGAGCCGTCGCCGTCGAGATCGGCCGCGAGGCTTCCGCCCGAGGACCCCCAGACGCCGAGCAGCAGTGCGAGATCCTCGGCGTCGATCGAGCCGTCTCCATTCAGGTCGGGGGATGGCGAGGGCAGGTCGATCGACTGCACCCAGGTACGCCATGAGGAAGGGCCGACCGCATACTCGTGGTTGATCCAGAAGCGGGGGGCGGTGCCGGGTGCGGCGGGATCGCGTCGTGCGGCCGCGTAGTCGCCCCAGCGGTTCGCCTCGGTGTAGGGCCCGGGATTGGTCTTCACGATCGTCGGCGTGCGCATCGATCCGAGCGGATCCGACGCCGCGCGATAGGTCGTGCAGAGCGAAATGAACTCGTCCGGGCTGCTGCGGGCGAAGGTCAGGGCGGCGTTGCCGGCGTCGTCGGCGCCGATCGCCGAATAGAAGGTGCGCAGCGATCCGCCGAGATCGATCGTCCCCTGCTGGCGAACCGTCGGCAGCGAGCCCGACGCGGGCCAGCCATTCATGCGGAATTCATACCAGCGGACCACGACCCGCGCCTGGTTGATGTGATGGGTCGCCCAGAAGGATCCGTTGCGATAGTCGACGCTCCAGAAGCGGGCCTCGAAGTTCTCGATCTTCACCGTCGTCCCCTTCTGCGGCGCATCCTCCGGCGGGCCGTAGGTCGGCACGGCGATCTCGGTGGAGGTCAGCGTCGGCGTCGTGAGCGGATTCGTGAGACAGAGGAACTTCACGAGCGTGTTGGACGCGGCTTCCTTGTGCTCGAGGAGATAGAGGCCCGGCGCGTTCGGATCCATGACCGGCGGAATGCCGCAGGATTCGGGGCCGGTGACATAGACGAGATTCTTCGCGATCGCCGGCGGCTGTCCGGCGAGGAGCGAGGCCTTGTCCCAGATGAAGATCTGATAGTTGCCCGCCGACCCGTCGCCGGTGACATAGACGGCCTCATCGTCCACCGCGAGATTCGGCGAGTCGAAGGTCGCCCCGGCGGGCACCGTCGTTTCGAGGCGATACTTGAACCAGGTGCCCGTGGCGCTCGCGTCATCGCTCACCGCGATGAGGATGAAGGACTTGCCGCCCGGCGCCGACTCCGATGCGATCGCCCAGAATCGCCCGTGGATCGTGTCGTAGATGCACTCCGGATCGAAGACGAACCCGGTCGCACCGAGCGAGCCCCAGAAGCCGCCGCTTCCCTCGATCTCATCGGTGAAGAGCTGCGCGCCGCTCTTGTCGAAGATCGAGATGCGGCCGTTGGTCATCGCGACGAGTTCGCTCGGCCCGACGGCGAGAATCGGATCAGGCGGTGTCCAGCCGGTGTCGATGATCGCATCGAAGCCGAGGCCGAGATCGCCAATCTCCACAGTCCGCTCGGCGTCCTCGACGCCGCGTGGATCGAAGCGCGGCGGAACATGTGGCTTCGCCTCGGACGCCTCGTCGCGGAGGGCCGGTAGGGCGGTGGCCGGATCGATGCCGGCGCGCTCGCCGACGGCCCGGACCATCGGCGCTCGCGTGATGAGCGAGAGATGCACGGCGTCCGCGTCTCCGAGGCCTGCGTCACCATTCCAGGCGATGGCAATCGCGCCGCCGTTCCCGTGATCCTCAAGCGCGACGGCACGCGAGGTGCCCGCGGCGGCGCGGAGCATCTGCTCGCCGGGCAGGTCGTTCGTGAGCGGCGCCGCCGTCCCGATGAGCGTGGCGTCCGCATCGAGCGTGGCGAGGGCGATCGCGCGACCGTCGTCCTGCATGACCGTGAGGGCAACGCCGAAGGCGCCAGCGTCCGCCGACGGCGTCAAGGCGAAGGGAGCGGCGGCGAGCGACTCGCTCCACATCGAACCGGCGAGAAGCGGCGTCGGCTCGCCCATCGGACAGCCGCGTTCGTCGAGCCGCATCGCGAAGGCCTGGTGGCGAGCTCGCTCGCTCGCGCCGGCGGTGGCCGCAGTCGGTGCGAGCGACGAGTAGCAGAGAAGCGTGCCGCGCGGGCCGTCGATGACCGTGGCCTCGTAGGCATCGGCGACGAGCGTGCTCACCGCCGCGCGCGGCTCCGGCATGAGCGACCCGTCGGCACCGTCGTCGGCCGCAGCGACCAGCGTGCCGCGCACGCTCGAGTTGCCAAGAGCATCGTCTTCGGTCCACGCGACGATCAGCGCGCCGTCGGCGCGAGCGGCAATGCTTGGCGTGCGCAAGTTCCAGCCTTCGGCGAGCGTCCGCTCGGGCCCGAACGCTCCATCGGGTGCCATCGCCCGCACCGCGATCCGGCGTCCCTCGCCGATCCACGCGAACCAGATCGTGCCGTTCGGCGCGACCGCGACGACGGGCGAATGCTGCTCGCCGTCGGTCCGTTCGTTCACGCAACGCTCGGAACTTTCCGCTTGAGGCTCGCCCCGCAGGTCCGCGGGCCGGAGCACGCGGGCGATGATCGACCCGCGATCGCCATCCTGTCCGTGGGCGTCCCAGACGATGACGACGCCGCCTCCAGCACCACCCGGCGCGCTCGCCGGCAGGGCCGCAATCGCCGGGCCCTGATGACCCGTCTCGATGAAGCGGTGCACTTCGAGCTCGCCGCCGATCGGCACGCCGCGGGCGTCGAATCGCTGGAGGTAGATTCCCTGATGCCCGTTCGACTGACGCCGACTCGTCCAGACGGTGACGAGTTCGCCGTCGCTCGTGCGGGCGATCGCGGCCTCGAACTGCGCCGAGCGGCTGAAGGTGCTGGCCCGCAGATGCTCGACATGCGAGCGTGCCGCGGCGGCGGCGATCCCGTCGGTCGGCGATGCGGACAACAGCGCGAGAGCGAAGGTCGTCAGGGCGATCGGCGAAGCCATCGATGGGGTCTCCGGAAGGGGTTGCCGAGCTGTTGTACGGCATGAACCCCGTGACCCGAAGGGGAAAGTGCCGAATCGGAGCATGTTCGAGCGATCGGTAGCATGTGGCGATGGGGAACGACAGGATGTCAACGATGTCGGAGGCGCACTCCGCGACCATGACGCGATCGGCGCAGGATCGCGTCGATCGCCGCCGCTTTCTCGCGATCGGCGGTGCGCTCGTCGCCTCGGCCTTGTTGCCGGGCGGATGTGCGTCGGCTCCGACCCCCGCGGGTGTCGCCCGCCGGCGCGTCACGAGCGCGAGAATCACGCGCGGTGAGAAGCTGCGCATCGGTGTCGTCGGCGTCGCCAATCAGGGCGGCTCCAATCTCGATGCGGTCAGCGGCGAGTCGATCGTCGCCCTCTGCGATGTCGACGCGAACGCCCTCGGACAGGCCGGATCGCGTTTCGCCGACGCCCGACGCTACCGCGACTATCGCGAGCTGCTCGCGGACGACGCCCTCGACCTCGACGGCGTCGTCATTTCGACCCCCGATCACACCCACGCGGCGGCGGCGGCGATCGCCCTGACGAAGGGGCTCGGCGTCTATCTCGAGAAGCCGCTCACCCACACGGTCGAAGAGTGTCGTCTGCTCGAGTCGCTTGCGGCGCGGCATGGCTCGATCACGCAGATGGGCACGGTGATCCACGCCAGCGAGAACTACCGTCGCGTGGTCGAACTCGTGCGGAGCGGGGCGATCGGTCGCATCACGCAGGTTGACACCTGGTGCCCGAAGAGCTGGTGCTGCGGCAAGCTCACCCCCGGCGCGCAGCCGCCTGCCCATCTCGATTGGACGCTCTGGCAGGGGCCGGTCGCCGAGGCCGAGTATGTCGAAGGCATCGCGCCGGCCAACTGGCGCGGTCACTGGCGCTACGGCACCGGCACGCTCGGCGACATGGGCTGCCACATTCTCGACTTGCCCTTCTGGGCGCTCGGGCTCGACGATCCGCGCTGGAGCCGCTGCGAGATTCACGCCGAAGGTCCGCCGCTTGACGCCATCGGCTGTCCGCCGTGGCTTGAGGTCTCATGGGCCTTTCCGCAGCCGGGCAGTGATCCGCTCATCCTCCGATGGTTCGACGGCGGGCGCGTGCCGCCGCTCGTCCAGGAACTCGGCGCGAAGGATCGCCAGGATTACTTCGGCCGCTTCATGGTCTGCTTCCAGGGCACGCGCGGCTTCCTCATGGCCAACTATGGCGAGTTGCTGATCCTGCAAGCCGGTGATGTGAGCGTGCCTGAGCCGTCGTTCGCGCCATCGCCCGGCCAGCAGGCGGAATGGCTCCGAGCCCTGCGCGAAGGGGCGGTGCAGGGCGACCGGGCGCCGCTCTGCGCGTTCGGCTATGCGGCCCCGCTGACCGAGCTTGTCGTGAGCGGCACAATCGCCTATCGCGCCGGGCGCCCGATCATCTGGGATCGCCGTCGGCCGATCGGCCTGATGGACGCTGACATCAGGGCGTTGGCGGCGTCACCCCGCCGGCCGGGGTGGGAGCTGCCGGTGTCCGGAAGGTGACGGTGAGTGACCGACGATCGTGGGGGGCGCCGCCGTTGGCCTTCACGACTTCGATGCGGTAGGTGGCTCTGCCTCCGGTCGGCTTGCGGATCGGAAACCGCACATCGGTTCCGCCATCGCGAACCGCCGTGACGCGCGACTCGGCTCGCTCACCGAAGGTCGTCGAGCCCGGATCCGCAACTTCGGAGTCGCCTGGTCGTTGCGTCGCGACGCGCACGATGAGTTCTTCCGAGGCAAGCAGCGTATCGACGACGATCTCCATCTCCTCCACCGTATTGATATCGACGCTATCGATCACCTGTACCGTTGACGGCACGCCGGCTGCGTAGATCGAGACCAGGGGGACCCAGCCCGTGCTGATGGCGACCGTGACGATGCCCGAGACCAGCCCCGCGACCAGCCCCGAGACGACCACTCCGGCAGCGAACGAGGAACGCGAGGACGGCTGATTCTTCGAGTCGGTCGACATGACACCTCCGTGTGAGACGAAAGCGTATCGACTTCCGGGGCGGAGGGTGGCGGTGCCGAGTTTTCTTCCGTACGCACCGTTGAGAAGGAAAACGCTAACAATTGCGCTCCGCCGCGAGCCCGACGGCGATCTGGCGGGCTCGCTCGACGCTCAGGACGCGCCCCGTCGCCTCGGCCTCGGCGAAGCGGGAGGGCGGGAGCGATCCGCGCAGGCGTCCGATCGCGGCCTCGCGGAACGCCGTTTCGGTGGTCGAGCCCTCCGCAGCGAGCGCCGTGCGCCACGCCTCCGCGGCGGTCAGGAGCATCACCGCCTCGCTGCCCAGGCCGAGCGCTTCGGCGACCATGCCGGCGAGCTCGATCGCGTGGGCGAAGCCCTCCGGCTGACGGTCGAAGCTCGCATGTTCGAGCGACCGCGTGACCCAGTTGGCTGCGGCCCGCGGATCGCCCTGACGGAGCCGCACGCGACCGAGGGTGTGGGCGGCGGTCGCGGCGCGGATGTCGTCGCCCAGCCGCTCGAAGCGCACGAGCGTCTCGGCGAGCGATCGCTCCGCGTCGTCGAGCGCCCCTCGCTCGACCGCGCAGAGGCTCAGCGTCAGCCGGAACTCGTCCTCGATGCGCCCGTCCCCGAGGGCCTGGGCGATCGCGACCGCCTCGCGGAGGGCCGCCTCGGCCGCGTCGATCGCCTGGAGCTCCTTCTCGATGAGGCCGACATTGTTCAGGACCAGGGCGAGCCGTCGGAGCGGACCGGCTCGATCCGCCGGCGGGACATCCGATGCGGGCATCAGGTCGCGGGCCAGAGCCAAGGCCGCGTAGGCATGCTCGCGGGCGCGGGCACGCTCCCGGATCCAGGTCATCTTGAAGGCAACGGCGTGGAGGCGCATCTGCCGAAGGTCCCGCGCTCCGGCCCGCACGGCGCGGTCGGAAATGATGGGCTCGACGAACGCGAGCGCTTCGGCGTAGAGCGCTCGCGGATACCAGAAGTCCTGGAGGGCGATGGCGAGATCGGCGGCGCGGTCGGGCTCGCCGATCGCCCGGGCGACGGCGATCGCATGTCGGCAGTTCTCGTGGTCGAGCGCGATGGCATCGGCCCAGCGTTCGAGGGCGGCACCGTCGAGCGGCGTGCCCGCGTCGCGCTGCCGCGTCGGCGCCGTGATGCGATCGGCGATCGCATCGACGAAGCGCTCGTGGAGCGCACGCCACGCCGGAGCCTGGGCGGGATCGCTGCCGCGAGCGTGCAGCAGGTGGCGACAGAGCTGGCGGTGCGGCTCCGGCGTGCGGAAGCGCACCGCGCCGCCCTGGTCATCGAACTCGATGAGCGAGCGCTGGCACAGGGAGACGACGCGCTCGGCAATCGACGCGGCGGTGTCGGTCGATCCCGATTGATCGATGGGACCGACGACGCGCGTCGCCTCGTCGAGCGACCACGGACCGTGGAACATCGCAACGCGGATGAGGAACTCGCGCTCCGCCGGATCGAGCGCATCGAGATCGCGACGGGCGGCCGCGAGGAGCCGATCGTCGCCGCGAGCGGGAGCGCTCGACTCGACGCTTCGCAGCGCGTCTCGGATCGCTGCGGGAGGGAGGATCGCGACCTGGCCAGCCCAGCGGAGCAGGAGCGCCGGAAGGCCATCGGTGGCCCGGCAGATGTCGGCGATGATCGGCGCGTTGGCCCGATCGAGCCGAAATGCGGGCCGGGCGAGCGTCGCGCGGCTGACGAACAGCCGCACGCTGTCCCGCTCGGCGATGCGGACCGGATCGCGATCGCTCGGAAGGGGAACGGCGAGTCGCGGCACGCGGAACTCGGCCCCGCGGATCTCCGCACACCCGGTCGGTGCCCGGCGCGCGGTGAGCAGGATCCTGACGCCGGCAGCCCGGAGTTCGCGAAGGCTGTCGGTGAGGCGATCGATCGCCGGGTCGGCGGAACGCTCCGCTTCCGCGGCGGCGTCGCCGAAGTCGGCGTGGTCGAGCAGGACGAGGATCGGTCGGCCGCGCACGCAGGCTCGGAGCCGCTCACCGGGCCGCAGGGCATCGCCGGAGAGGAGGAGCCGAAGGGCGTCGTCGAGATGCTCGGGCCGCTCGAGCGCCGCGCAGTCAACGCTGAGCGCGGTCAGCCCTGGCTCCGCCGCCAAGGCGTCGTGGGCAACGCGCAGGGCAAGCCACGACTTGCCGCATCCGGCCGGTCCGGTGATCGCGACGGCACCCTCGGCGTCGAGGAGCGCGAGCACCGCCGCCCGATCCTCGCGGCGTTCGACCGGACTTGGCGGGGCGGAGCGAAGGTTCGACGGAAGCGACGGCGGGGCCGGTCGTTCGAGGCCGGCGAATCCGTCGGCGGGGGTGCGTGGAGTGAGGCCGCGACGGATCGACAGTGCCGGGAGGGCATCGCCGATGTCGCGGAGTCGCGCCGACGGGCTGCGCTCGAGGCAGTGACGGACGAGATCGGCCAGATGCGTCGGCACGGCCCGCAGCGCTGCCCAGTTCGGCTCGCGGTGGAGCACCGCGTCGATCCGCTCGCGCAACGAGGCGGGCCTCGGATGGAAGAGCGGTTCCTCGGTGAGACACTCGAAGAGAACGCAGCCGAAGGCCCAGATGTCGGCGCTGCGATCCGCGCGGCCCTCCAACTGCTCCGGCGCCATGTAGGGAGGCGTCCCGGCGATGATCGGCGCCCGCATGGTGGAGGCCGGCGGAACGGCACCCGCCGGTTGGCTCCACGGGTGGGCGACCGCTGCGATGCCCCAATCGAGCACGACGACGCCGCCTTCCGAGGTGATCATGACATTCGCGGGCTTCAGGTCGCGATGGACGATCGGCTGCGGTCGGCGATGGGCGTAGTCGAGGACCTCGGCGATGGAGCGGGCGATGGCGAGCGCCGACGCGAGCGGAGGCCGATGCCGCTTGAGGAACTGGGCGAGCGTCGCGCCCTCGAGATACTTCATGACGAAGAGCGTGCGGTCAGGCTCCTCGATGGCCTCGTGGATCGTGGCGATGCCGGGATGGTCGAGCGCCGCAAGCGTCTCGGCCTCGTGCAGCAGGCGGGCCCGCCACTCGGGATCGCGGGCGACTTCCGGTCGAACGACCTTGATGGCCACCGGTCGCTTCGGTCGCTGCTGCAGGCCGAGCCAGACCTCGCCCATGCCGCCTGCACCCAAGAACCGCTCGAAGACATAGCGGTCGCCGATGGGATGGGGGAGTGGCCGCTGGATCGGCTCTGCGCGGCGTTCGCCGAGCAGTCGATCGAGCTCGCGCAGGGAGTCAAGGGCCCACGAGTCCGCCGTCGGGTCGTGTTCAGCGTCAGCGTCGCCTGCTGCATGGCGGCCGATGCGATGGCCCGCATCGGCGCTGCCCTGGTTGGCCTGCGGGGCCCGCTGGCCTGAATCGCCGCCCGTCGGAATCATCGCGAGAGAATACGGCTGCGCTGGCTCGCGCAGTTCCTTTAGGAATCGCCCGCCGCGCTCCAGACGCCAAGCAGGAGCGCAAGATCAGCCGCCTCGACCGCGCCGCTGCCGTCGAGGTCGGCCGCACAGCCTCGGCAGGGGCCCCACGCACCGAGCAGGATCGCCAGATCGCTCGAACTGACCGCGCCGTCGCCGTCGAGGTCGCCCACGAGTGTCGGAGCCGGACCTGGGACAGGAAGGGCGACGGCGATCGATTCGCCCGAGCGGAAGGTGTCGATCGTGATCGCGCCGTCAACCGGCGGACGATCCGTGACCAGGGTGATGGCGCCGAGCGTGCCCCAGCGGATCGCGTTGGCGTTTGGATTCGTCGCAAAGGACTCGGTCGCGTAGCGCGCCGCCTCGGCCGAGACGGTGATGGTCCAGGGCTCGCCGCTCGTGATCTCGCCCGAGTGCGGTGCGGGAAGGTGCGAGGAGGTCGCGACGACCGCGGCGCCGGCGGGCAGTGGCAGGGTGACGGCGCCGACGGACTCGTGCGAGTTCAGGTTCGCGATCGCGTATTCATATCGATAGAGGCCGTTCGCCTCCTCGATGACATGCGCGCCGACGATGATCCGCCCGTCATTGGGCAGGTCGAGCGTGCGGAGCGCGACCGCCGGTTCGAGCGCGGCCCAGCGTTCGATGGCCGTCGCTCCGGGCACCGTCGGACCGAGCGGCAGCGGCGTTCCGAGCATCGACGCCGGATGCAGATCGCGGGTCGCGCAGCGGGCGCTCGCGTCGCCGGCGGTCGGATGGATCGAGACGATCTCCATGACGAAGGTCGCACCCGGATGGAGCGCCGGATCGATCTCCGTCAGGGCCACCCGGCAGCGCCGTTCGAGCGGTCCGCTGGGCGAACCGACGGCGAAGGGGAAGGGGAAGCTGCCGGTCGATGCGTTCACTTCGGAGCGGCGGCTCATCTGGGCCTGGTTCGCCAGCGAGCTCGCGGTCGAACTCGTCGAGCAGCCCGCGCCGAGGGCGGGGGGACATCCGGTGCCG
The DNA here is from genome assembly GCA_964395845.1 of uncultured Isosphaeraceae bacterium. GTDB lineage: Bacteria > Planctomycetota > Phycisphaerae > Phycisphaerales > SM1A02 > JAEUIT01. Next base: position 36,595 of record CAYNCG010000002.1, read on the forward strand.
GCGGGCGTGCAGCTTGAGCAGGCCGCCGTCTGCAAGGCGCAGAACTGGTGGCTGACCCACGAGGCGCCGAGGTGTCGGATGGCGCCGTTCTCGATCCGCAGCAGGTTGTGCACCGAGATCGTGTGGGCAGCGTTCGTGCCGTTCCAGGAAAGCTGCCCGTCACTCAGATTGCACCAGATCGCCCCCGCGGAGAAAGCACGCTCGCCATTCATGGCCGCGTAGCCCGCGGTGCTTGGGATCTCGTGGAGCAGGAGGTTCGCGTCCCCGGCATGGGCGGCGGGAGCGATGAGCGAGGTGACGCACAGGAACGCGAGCGATGGGTTACGCATTGGTCCATCCAAACTCCACCATGCGGTGGTTGAAGGTGCCGTCGTCGAAGAGATCGATGAGCGCGTAGGAGGGTCGGCAGTGCGCGCCGCTCGGCTTCCACCACTCGCCGCAGACCGCGCCGTCGCAGCAGTAGGTGATGCCGTCCGCCTCGCAGCGGTCGATGAGGTGCATGTGGCCGGAGAGCACCAGCTTCACCCGACCGCTGCGGCGGAACAGGGCGTGAATCGCCTGCGCGTCGAGGTGCAGGAGGCCTCCCGAAATCGCGCCGCGATTGTCGGCGCCGCGATACCCGGAGCCGCGCATCCACGGCGTCACGGAGACGATCGGAATGTGCGAGACGACGAGCGTCGGGAGCGAGGTGGCGGCGAGATCCGCCTCGAGCCACCGCATCTGCTCCGCGCCGAGGAGGCCGAGGTATCCGCAGGGATCCGCAGGATCGGGGGCCACCGACTGGAGGAGCACGACATGCCAGCCGTTGCGATCGAAGCTGCGGTAGTCGCCGCTGATGCCCAGCGCCTGTCGTGCGAGGCCGCTTCCGAACTCGCGCTCGTCGCCGTGGGAGCCGCAGCGCGATGCGCACCAGCCCCACAGATCGTGATTGCCGAGGCAATGTTCCACCGGCACGCGCAGGTGTTCGCGGAGCATCCGGGTGAAGAGATCCCAGCGATCGCGGGCAACGCCGAGTCCCGTTTCGAAGGAATCGAAGATGAGGTCGCCGCCGGTGATGACGAGTTCGGCCGACTGCGGGGCCTCTTGGACATGCTTGAGCGCGGCGGCGAATCCCGCCGGTGCGTTCCGCTCGTCAAAGAGGTGGATGTCGGTCATGTGCGCGACGCGCAGGCCCCGCTTCGACGCTTGCGCGGGCGTCTCGATCCGGGAGGGTTCGGCACGCGCGGCCTGTGGCAGCGCATGGGCCGCGGCGGCTCCGGCCAGGCCACCGAGTCCGAGACGCATGGCCGAGCGACGCCCGATCGACGGGGGTGGCGAAGCGGGCGGACCGTCGGGCGGTAGAAGCGGATCGGCCATGCTTCCGGGGAGCGTATCGCACTCCGTTCGCAATCCAACCCGCCAACCGTAGACTTCGCACGAAACACATCGCACGCCCGCTGGAGCCACGCATGCACACCGACCGACCCTGTGGGATTCGCCGCTCAGTATCACGGTCCTTTTCGCGTATGGGCTTTGTGGCGCTTGCCGGCGTGGCGTGGCTCGCGGGCGCGGTGCCCGCCGCTCGCGCGGCCGACGACCCGGCGTCGACGGCCGCATCTCCGCCGGCGTTCGTCCGGGTTGCGGAGACCGAGACCGGCGCGGTGATCCTCGAGATCGCGACCCGTTCCTATCGCCGCGCCGACGGGACGGGGCCGACCGTGGCCCTCGTCGGTGCGGTGCACATCGCGGATCGGAGTTTCTACGAGGCGAAGCAGCGCGAGCTCGATGCCTTCGATCTCGTCCTCTTCGAAGGGGTGAAGTCCACGGGCATGGGGGCCTATCCGGCGGGGCTCGACGACGCGGGGAAGGCCGACGCGACCCGCGACCGCATGCGCTTTCTCGTCCAGCTTGCGATGGCGGCACGCGACCGCTCGGGTGCCTTTCCCGCTTCGCTCGAGGCCCTCGCTGCGGAGTCCGGGCGCCTGAAGGATCTCGTCGCCCGCTCCGGGCTGGATGCCTGGGACGCTCCGCTGCACCTGAGCGTCGTCACCATCGAGCCTTCGCCCGCCGCCGCTGACGCACCGGAGGGCGTGCGTCCCGCGTCCGGGGGTCAGGCGTGGCGCGTCCGCTCGCTTGGCGCCGACGGTCGCGAGGGAGGCGAGGGGGCGGCGGCAGACATCCTGATCGAAACGGAGGTCATTCCCGCCGAGCGCAGGTCCCGCCGCGCCGAGCCCGACGGCGGGCTTCAGGCTCGACTCGCCAAGGCTCTCGCCGTGACCTTCCAGCTCGACGAGATCGACTCGGGACGGCCGAACTGGCGCAACAGCGACATCGGCATCGACGAGTTGCGGACGCTGCTTGACGAGGCCGGTCCGAACGCGGGCATGGTCCTGCGGATGCTCGAAGGCAACTCGCTCCAAGCGCGGATCGCGGGACTGCTCCTCGGCCTGATCGGCGCCTCCGACACGCTGCGCACGGTCGTCAAGGTCATCGTCATCGATCAGCTCGCAGCCGCCGAGGAGATCATGTCCGGGGGCGGCGGGGCTGGCGCGACGGCACAAGTGCTTGAGGCGATGCAGAAGGTCATCATCGAGGATCGCAACCGAATCGTCATGGAAGACCTTCGGAAGGTGCTCGCCGACGAGACGGAGAAGCGCACCATCGCCATCTTCTACGGCGCCGGGCACATGGCGGACTTCCACCGGCGATTCGTCGACGAGCTCGGGCTCCACCCGATCGGCGAGTCCTGGACGCCGGCGATGGGCGTTGATCCGCGCGACGCCGGGCTCTCCCGACGCCAACTGAACGATCTGCGGGCGAGCGTGCGGGCGACGATGCGCGGAGCGCTCCGGGAAGGCCCTCGGCCCGATCGGCAGAAGCCGGCGGCGCAGGATGGTCGTGGCAACGACGAGTCGAAGTGACCCGGATCGCACCCGGCGGGTGAGCGGGCTCCGGTCACAGTAGCGCGATTCGTACTATTTTCGTTCCGGCGTGAAGATTCGTGATTCCGCCGCAACCGCTGTCGCGCGTCTGGAGTACATGCCTCCCGGACGAGACGGTCTTTCGGCCCTCTCGCCAAGCGGATCATGTGGGCGCAGGCGGTTCACCGAGAGCGGTCCGGAGCGATTCCGGCACCGATCAACGGTGCGGGAGGTCGCATGTTCCGATGGTCGCGCGTTCGCGGCGCGTTCTCACGAATCAGTCAGCGCACGCGACTGCGCTGACGGGATCCTCGCTCCGGCGCATCCCTTGCCCGCACCGCCGATCGGCGCATCAATCGATGCGTCGGCCGAAAGAAACCGCGAGCGCTCACGAAGCACTCGACTCGACACAAACCGACCAACGGCCGACGGCGCTTCGCGCCGCCCCACACACACCGGCAGCTTCGGCCACCTCGTCGTGGAGCTGCCATCACGAGAACTCCATCCACCGTTGCGCCGCGTCCCGATGCATGACCTGCTCGTTGGCGCGGGCGCCGAGCCTCGCCCATCGTCAGGAATCAGGCGATGGGCGCTGCCAGGCGTGCCCACTCGGAAGCGACGCGCTCAGGCGTCCCACACCACGACCTGACCGCGGTCTCGATCGATTCGGTGTCCGGTCCTCCTTCCCCACACTCGGTCAGGACACGAATCGGCGAGCAGGCAATCTGACTTCGGGCCGGCGCACGGTGGGCGGAGCGTCAGGCGCGGCGACGGGACACACCCGCGCGCTCGGGGCGAGACCGGTTCGGAACCGGTGCCGCATCGGAGCGCGTGCGCGATCGCCGCGCTCCAGATGGGAGCGGTTCCCCTCTCGAACCGCGAAAGGAATGGCATGCAAGGGACACGCAGCATCGGAAGCGAACGCAGGGATCCGCACCTCCACCATCGAAGCGCACGCTCGACCTCGCCGGTCCGCGGTCGCGGCTTCACCATCGTCGAGCTCTTGGTGGTCGTCTCGATCATCGCGCTCCTCATCGCCATCCTCCTGCCCGCCATCGGCAAGGCCCGCGACGCGGCGCTCGTGACGCAGAGCCTCGCGAACCTCCGCAACCTGAGCGCCGCGAACGCTGCGTACGGCGCCGACTGGGCCGATCGGCAGTTCACCGCGATGCCCGATGACGCCGGACTCGTCGGCGGCAACTGCGGTACCTATCTGCAGACCGTCGCGTGTCCGCCGCAGCAACTGCTCGGCTGGCAGAACAACAACGGCAACGCGGTGATGTGGGGCTACTTCCTCGGCACCACCGGGCAGTGCGCGCAGTACGGCTACACCGGCAACTGCGGAAACTGGTCGACCTACAAGCCCATCGAGTTCACCGGCGCGAACGCCGGCTTCGGCTCCTTCCGCATGCCGAACGTGAAGGCCTTCTCGTCCTATGTGAACGGTCGCTTCTACGACCCGGTCTTCTGGGCCCCGAAGGATCGGCAGAACCTCGCGATCGCAGAGAACTACTTCGCGCTGCCCGACCAGTTCTCCTCCGTGAACAACGAGATCGCCTACAGCACCTACTGCTGGAGTCCCGCGGCGATGTACGCGCCGGATGTGCTCGCCGGCACCGGCTTCAAGAACCCGAACTCGCTTGCTGCGGGCTACCGATCGCCGGCCGTCGGCCAGGCGACCTATCCCGATCTCAAGACCCGCATGCTCGAGCACACCTGGCTCCAGAACCAGGAGTCCTCGATCAATCCCAACTTCGCCGGCGGCAAGGAACCCTGGTACTTCAACCACGGCTACAACAGCGCTCCGGCGACGATGTTCTTCGACGGCAGCGTGCGGGTCATGGGCGTGACCGACGCGATGGAGTCGGACTCGAGAGCGAAGCTCACCGCCCCCGCGAACGTCACCGAGAAGGGGCTCTGGCACCGCGGTACGCCGATCGGCTCGTACTACGGTGAGCAGAGTTACGACTTCTATGTCGATTCCTCCTATCACGTTCTGACCACCGACGGCATCCGGGGCCGCGACTCGGTCGGGGCGAAGTGACGCTCGCGTGACGCACGCACGCCGGGCCCGCTTGCAAGGAGCGGGTCCGGCGTGCTGCTGCGCGTCACCCGAGCTTGCCTGTCGGACGGGGCGGGACCTCGGGCGCTGGGTCCAACTCATCGAGCGATCGGACCCCGGCCGTGTTGAGCACTGCGGAGAGGATGAGCTCCCGACTCACCTCCTCATGACGCACGCCGTCGGTGGGCGCCGCGAGGCGCGACGCGAGTGTTTCGAGCACGATGCACCGGAGTTCTTCTCGATCCGGTTCGGCTGCGATTGCCGCTTCGATCGCTGCCCGAGCTCGCTCGCGCAGCTCGATCGGCACGCGAGCGGTCGGATCGAGTGTCGCGACGACGACGATGAGCGCCTCGCCCAGGGTGAGCGGACCGGTCGGATCGAGATGGCCGATGCGCTCGACCGCCATCCGGATCTGCTCCTCGATGCGAGACGCGCCGGCGATCGGGACCGGGGCGAGGTCGGCGAAGGCGTGGAGCATCCATTTCGGGCTGCCCACGCGGTTCTGCCCTGGGCGTCGAGTCGCGCAGCGCGGAATCGTGTCCAGCTCACGGAGCATGGCATAGCGGATCGAGGGATCGATGCATTGACGCCGCGTCGCATCGATCTGCATTCTGAAGCGCCGCGCATCGTCCGGCACATCGGTCGGCTGCACGACGCGCAGCGGTACGCCATCCACCTGGCTCGCCTCGTCGATCGCGACGAATCTCGTGAAGCGGGTCTGGATCTGGTGGGTCAGACCGAGGGCCGTGATCGCACGCTCGCAGTCGCTCGCCGATGTCGGGTCGGTGACGATCCGGTCCTCGAGTTCGCAGACCCGCTCATGGGCCCAGAGGGCACCGAGATCGATCGGTGATCGAAGGACTCGTGTCGCATGCAGCAGGGAACCATCGGGGGAGCGCGCTTCGATCCGCTCGAAGGTGCCCTCGATGAGCCTGGTCGAGGAGCGGCCCGCGAAGAGGTCGATGGGGGCGGTTTCGATGCTGCGACCGTCGCCCACGATGCGGAGATCGAGCGCGAGCGGTCCGCGGAACGATGTCTGGAAGCGGCGGATCTCGTGGGCGATGTCCTCGCCGTCACGCACCTCGAGGCTGGTGCCGCGCGCGAGCCGTGCGAGCCGCCCGAGGAGTTCCATCGACGGTGCGCAGCCGATGCCGATCGTGTGGAGCCGGATCGACGGGTCGATCCTTCGAGTGAGTGCGAGGACTTCGCGATCGTTGCCCACCGCGCCGTCGGTCAGGAGAAAGACGACGCGTACGCGGCTGGCTTTGGCCCGGATCCCGCAGGCCTCATGCAGTGCCGGCAGCACTTCGGTGCCGCCGCGGGCGTCGATTCCCGCGAGCCATGCGGCGGCCTCAAGCTTCCCAAGCGCCGTCGCCGGAGTCGGCGCATCGCGGAAGCGCTCGATCAGCGTGTCGAATGCGATGATCTCGAAGCGATCCCGTTCGGTAAGCCCATCGATCGCGGCCAGGAGTGCCGCCTTCGCCGCCTTGAGACGCTCTCCTTCCATCGAGCCGCTTCGGTCGAGGACAAAGACCGCGTCGCAGGGCAGTTCGGCTTCGGTTGAGCTCTTGGCGGGCGGATCGAGGATGACCAGCGTGCGAGCGCCGTCGGTGTAGGCTCGAGCGCCGCCGGTCGCGCTCCGCGTCCAGGCGCGAATGACGAGATCGCCGGCGCAGGTGAGGGGAGCCGATGGCCGCAGCGCGAGGAAGCCCTGCGGATCCGCTTCGCCCGCGAGCGGTACGGATGAGGTGATCGCGGTGACCTCGGCCGGGAGCATGATGTCGAGGTCGAGGGGAGTTCCACCGTCGAGCCGCACGGGAGGCGTGAGGCGGGACGCGTCTGGTGCGCGGGTGGTATCGGGGGCCCAACCGTCGCCCGCATGCCCGATCACCCCGGTCGTCATGTCGTGGGGGACATACTTGGGCGACAGTGCGGTGGGGAATCGGTATTCGAAGCGCCCCTCATCAACCCGAAGTCGCTGGGTGATCCGCAGGCGCACGATGATGTCGCTCCCGGGCGCGACCTGACCGAGCGAGATGGTGTGCAGATCGCCGCGAACCGACTCGACCATCGCTGCGGTCTTGCCTCGCTCGACCGCGTCATCGAACGCCTGCTGGGCCTTCGCCGTTTCCATGCAGGTGCCGAGCACGCGTCGGTCGCCGGACATCAGCTCGAACCCGCTCACGGCCGCATCGGGCGGGAGCGGAATGGTGTGCGTCACATCCATCACCTCGCTGCTGGTGTTCGCGAAGTGCTCCTCGAGTTCCGTCGTGGCGCAGTCCGCAAGCAGTCGTACGCGAAGGCGGACCTGCCGCAGGGGAAACGCAAACGCCTCTCGCGCAGCGCCGTCCCGGGTTCCGGTCCTGGGATGACTGGGAATGCCCAGCAGCGTGCCGAGGTGACCGTTCAATGCTCCCGCGCCCGCTGGTTCAGGATCGTGCGTGAGCCGCGCGTCGAACACGCCTGATGCGGCGGGGGACGGTGCTTCGGAGCGGGCGTCGTACGGCGTCATCGTGAGCCTCTCTGAATCGAAGGATCGCTCGCGGCAGCCGACTCGATCGCGGCAGCGAGCACTTGGGCGAGGGTGATCGGATCCACGACACGGGCTGGATCGATCAGGACGGTCACACCTTCGGCGAGTCGAACCGAGAGAAGGTGTGTGGTGCTCGGCGCGTCAGACCGCAGCGGTGGCGGAGCCTCCGTCGCGCTTCGGGCCTTGGCGATGAGGGCCCGCAGGAGGTCGTCGGTCGAGCGTTGCGGGAGCGAGCTTTGGACCTGAGCGAGGGAGTACCCCTCGGCCTGAAGTTGCTTGGCGGCGAGCACGCGGACAAGGTGCTCCGGCCCGTATGAAGCGCGACGGCCGGTGTAGCGAGGCTTCGGGAGGATCCCAAGGGTCTGGTAGAACCGGATCGTGCGTGCGTCGACGCTGGACGCGACGCGGCCATCGCGCGCGACGACGCCGTCCTGAGCGAGGAGGGCGTTGGCTGCCTCGGCGAGTGACTCAAGCGCAATCCCCTCCGGCGGTATCGCCGCGATCGCGTCGGGGAGTGCAGGAGGCCGCTTCATGCCAGCATCTTACAGTAACAGCAAACACTGTCAATCACTCTGCTCGCGGTCTTCCCGGGCTGGCGGGGATCGCTCGATCGTCGGAACCGCCAAGGCCCAAATGAACAAGCCGGCGACGGAGGTCCGTCGCCGGCTTGATGGTGGTGAGGGGAGTCAGGCCGCAGGCGGCGGCCGTCGATCGGTCAGTTCCACTGGCCGAGCAGGATCGCGAGATCCTCCGGTCCGACCGAGCCGTTGCCGTCGAAGTCGGCGCCGCTGTTCGCGGCGCCGCCCCAGTTGCCGAGGAACAGGGCGAGGTCGATCGGTCCGACGATGCCGTCGGCGTCGAGATCCGGCGAGTACTTCAGACCCTCGAAGAGGGCGAAGGCTCGGGCCGCCGCATTCTTGCCGGCGAGCGAGCCGGTGATGCGGCCGGGCAGATCGTCCGCGCGCGGGTGGATGCCGCCGTAGATGCGACTGAGCGCGGCCTCGTCGGCGGCGTCGTAGTAGGTGGCCCACTGGAGCTTCACCGGCTCCGACGGACCATTCTCGAACTTCAGCCAACCGGGCTCGACGATCGTCTCGGCGAAGCCGCCCGGGAAATACGCGCTGCCGGTGAACTGCGCGAGCGCTTCGGCCGTCGCGCGGCTGAAGGTGCTGTGCCCCGAGGTGTAGCCCGGGAAGGGGGGCGTCACGAAGTTCGACGCCTGATAGGGCATCCAGCGCTCGCCAAGCGTCCAGCCGACGCCGTAGGTCTGGTCGCGCGAGCTGTCCGGTCCGAGCGTCACCGAGGTGAGGTAGATCCCGATCGGGCCACTCTTGCGGCGCAGGCCGATCGAGTCGATCACCGCGCTCCACGGCTCGATGTCGATGATGCCGTCGTCGAACCAGTCGAGTTCAAGCCCCTCGTAGCCGGTGAAGTCGGAGACGATGAGGTGCGTGCAGTTGCCGATCTGGCGGAAGGTGAAGTGCGTGGTCAGGTCGGCGATGCCGAGCGAGAAGTTGGTCTTCGCGATGACCGCGACGCCGTCCGGACCGAGGTTGACGCCATCGAGCGAGATGGCGTTCTGGATGCGGCCCTGCGAATCGGGCACCTTCGTCTGCACCTCGTCGCCGATCACGATGTAGGTCAGGCCGTCGAGCGAGGCGTTCGCCGGTCCGACGATCTCGATGTACTGATCCGCATCGGCGCCGGGCTGGTCGATGCGGATCTCGTTGATCTGGATGCCGCGCGGAAGCCGAGCCTGGCCGGCGTTCAGCGAGCCCGGCGTGTCGTTCGCGCCGAGATCGAAGCCGCCGATCGCCCAGGTGCCGCCCTTGCCGCGGTAGACATGACCGGGCAGCGGACCGGTGGTGATGGTGCCGGTCGTGGTGCCGGCGTTGAAGCCGCCGAGCCAGGTCCGAACGGCGACCTGGTTCACGAAGGAGTTCGTGCCGATCGGCTCACCGCTGAAGGGGTCATAGACGAGCTCCGGGAAGTCCTCGAACTTGCCGCCCGGTTCGGTCTCTTCGGCGCTGACGAGCTCGATGAGTCCCGGGACAAGCGGCAGACCCGCGGGGTGATAGTTCGGGAGCTGCGGATCGCTCGACTGGCCGAGGCCGGCCATGTAGCGAATGAAGGAGATCGGCCGCGCCGAGTCGTACTGTCCCTTCATGCCCCACGCGATGATGCCGGCGTCGTGGGCAGCGCCCGCGATCGTCAGGTACATCTTCACATCCCACTCGAGTCGGCTGACTTCAGCGCCCTCGCCGCCGATGCGGAACTCGAAGCCCTCGTGATCCGAGACCTCGTTGGCGATGACATGCCAGTGGCCGGGGGGCGTCTCGGAGTCGGGACCGTCGGCCCACCACTCCGCGAGAATGCGGTAGTAGTCGGCCTGCTTCACGACATTCGACGCGTAGGGCTGGCCGGTGATCGGGTTGGTCGGATAGCCCTGGTGGTCGTAGGTGCCGAGCGGCGTGTTGTGATACGCGTTGAGGCCCGTGTCGATCGTCGCCTCTTCGCGCGGATCGAGCGTCACGCTCGACTCGATCATGTTGAGCGCGTCGGCGATGTGTGCGGCCTGACCGAGCGTCGGCGGTCCGCCCTGATCGAAGTAGAGCTGGTTCGCCGGATTACGGTCCGCGGAGGTGAGGCCGAAGGGAGTCACACCCTTCCAGTGCGGGCAGATCGCCGACTGGATCGACGCGCCGACGATCTCGCCGTTCTGCAGCACGAGGAAGTCGAAGGCCAGCGGCTGCCAGCGGTTCGGGTTGCTCATGATGCAGCCCGGGATCTTGAAGGGCATCGACGGGTTCTGCGGGACATACCCGTTGTTCGGCGCGTAGTTCGCCGCCTCGTTCGAGCCGTCGACGATGGTCGTCGACAGGATCGTCGCGGCGACGCGATTGCCGATCGCCGCCGGCGTGTTGCCGACGGTCGAGGTGAAGTTCTTGTCGTAGCCGAGCTGGGCGAAGAGGCTGTCGAGGTTCGCCTGGATCGTCGTGATGTTCGGGCCGTTGCCCGCGACGAAGCGGGCCTTCAGGACGCGGTACGCCGCATAGCTGATCGCCTCGCGCCGCGCGGCGTCGACATCCGCTGCCGTGTGCTTCTCGAAGAAGTAGACGCCGCGGGCCTGCTGGTCGTAGGCCGCCCACGCGTCGTACATCGCCGCGGAGTGGTGATAGAGATTGCGGGCGTGGACCGGCGGGCGAGGCGTCGCCAGGCGAATCGCGTCGAGGATCTCCTCGTCCCACTGGCGGGCGATGGACCACTCGGGATTCACGCCACCGGCGAGGGCAGGGGCTGTCAGAGTCGATGCAGCGGCCATCGCCACCGCGCACGCGCACAGCGTTCTTCCAGTTCTCAACATGTCATCTCTCTCGTTGTATTGGCGGGCGCCGAGGGCCTCCGCTGGACTGGCGGCCCGACTGCGCGTTTCCCCCGATGAGGCCCAAGCCGCGGCTGGACGGTCGCGGCCCGTGACGAAACCCCCTCGACGCGGGATGTCCCGATTGTTACACCGGTTGCGGGCGATGCCAGAGGTTCCCCGGGTGAATCCCTCAGACGCCCGTGCGGTGTAAGGTCCGCGTCCTGTCAGGCCCGCACGGGGCGGACATGTCGTCCGTCCAAGTGGGATTCGTCGATTCTTGCCCAGCTTTCCAGATGACTCGAGCGCTCGCATCCGCTGAGCGACATCGTCGGCTCAACCGCCGCGACCAAGCGGGCATACACCCCATCATTGCCATGCAGCCTTTTCTTCGACTCACCCTCGGTCTCGCCGTCGTCGCCTCCTGCGCGGTCGTCCTCGTCGCCGCTCCGCAGGCGACGCCTGACACGCCTGCGCGGGCTCCCGCCGCCGGCCCGGCAGCGCCCACCTTTCCGGCGTCGTGGATCGGCCACTGGAAGGGAGAGGCGATGAACGAAGGCGGCGGACAGGTCGCGCGCTTCACGCACGAGTTGATCATCGCTCCGACCGATCGCCCCGATCGGTTCCAGTGGACGATCGTCTATTCCGGCGAGTCCGGCCGTCAGGAGCGAAAGTATGAGCTCGTCGTTCGCAACGCCGAGCGCGGCGAGTACGCGATCGACGAGAAGAACGGCATCATCCTTGACGCTCGCTATCTCGCGGGCGGACTGCACTCGCACTTCAGCGTGCAGGGCACGCGCATCACGACGCGCGAGCGGCTCGAGGGATTCGGCACGCCGGATGAGGCGATCACCGTCGAGATGATCGTCCTGCTGGAAGAGGGCGTGACGCTCACCGGCGGCAAGGCCGGCGCGGCAGAGGGCGCCCTGCCAGAGGTCCGCACCTGGATGCCGCGCTCCGTTCAACGCGCAACGCTCCGCCGCCAGTGAAGGCGACGGAGCGTTGCGGAAACGAGCGGTCTGTCAGGCGTGGGTGAGCGTCAGTTCGTCCATGCGCCGAGCAGGATCGCGAGATCCTCCGGGCCCACCGAACCGTTGCCGTTGAAGTCGGCACCACTGAAGGTGTTGCCGCCCCACTGGCCGAGGAAGTTCGCGAGGTCGCTGGCATCGACATCGCCGTCGCCGTCCATGTCGGGCGAGTGCTGGAGGCCCTGGAAGAGGGCGAAGGCACGGGACGCGGCCTGCTTGCCAACGAGCGAACCGGAGATGCGGCCCGGGAGGTCATCCGCCCGCGGGTGGATGCCGCCGTAGATGCGGGAGATGCCCGCATCGTCGGCCGCGTCGAAGTAGGTCGCGTACTGCAGCACGAGATCCTGCGACGGACCGTCCTCGAACTTCAGCCAGCCGGCCGGAAGCACCGTTTCGTCGAGGCCACCCGGGAAGTACGCGCTGCCGGTGAACTGCGTCATCGCCTGCGCGGCCGAGCGGCTGTAGGTGCTGTGGCCCGAGGTGTAGCCGGCGAAGGGCGGGGTCACGAAGTTGGAGGCCTGGTAGGGCATCCAGCGATCGCCGAGCATCCAACCCACGCCATAGAGCTGCGCCCGCGAGTTGTCCGGACCGAGCGTCGGCGAGCCAAGATAGATGCCGACATTGCCGCTCTTGCGACGGAGGCCGATCGAGTCGACGACCGAGGTCCACGGCGTCACATCGATGATGCCGTCGTCGAACCAGTCGAGTTCCTGGCCGGCGTATCCGGTGAAGCCGGAGACGAGTGCGTGGGTGCAGTTGCCGATCTGACGGAAGGTGAAGTGGGTGGTGAGATCGGCGGTGCCGAGCGAGAAGTTCGTCTTGGCGATGACCGCGATGCCATCCGGCCCGAGGTTGATGCCGTCGAGCGAAATCGCATTCTGGATGCGACCCTGGGCGTCGGGCACCTTGGTCTGGACCTCATCGCCGATGACGATGTAGGTCAGGCCATTGAGCGACGCGTTCGCCGGACCGGAGATCTCGATGTACTGGTCGGCATCGTTGCCGGTCTGGTCGAGGCGCACCTCGTTGATCTGAATGCCCCGCGGCAGGCGAGCCTGACCGGGGTTGAGCGCGCCGGGGGTGTCATCGGCGCCGAGCTCGAACTCGCCGATCTTCCACGCGCCGCCCTTGCCACGATAGATGTGGCCGGGGAGCGGGCCCGTGGCCGAGGTGCCGGTCGTCGTGCCAGCGTAGAAGCCGCCGAGCCAGCTCTTCACCGCGATCTGGCCGACATAGTTCTGCACGCCGGTGGGTTCGCCGGTGATCGGCTCGTAGACGAGCTCGGGGAAGTCTTCGAAGCGGCCACCGGGCTGGACATCCTCAGCGGTCACGAGTTCGATCATGCCGGGGATGAGCGGGAGGCCCGAGGGGTGATAGCTCGGGAGATTCGGATCGGTCGACTGGCCGAGTTCGGCGAGGTAGCGCACGAAGGAGATCGGCCGCGCCGAGTCGTAGTGTCCCTTCATGCCCCACGCGACGACGGCCGCGTCATGGTTCGCGCCGCTGAGCGTGAGATACAGCTTCACATCCCACTCGAGGCGATCGACGACCGGACCTTCGCCACCGATGCGGTGCTCGAGCTCCGGACGGTCGGAGACCTTGTTCGCGACGACATGCCAGTGGCCGGGCGGGGTTTCCGAATCGGGGCCGTCGGCCCAGTACTCGGCGAGCACGCGGGTGTAGTCGGCGAGCTTGACGACATTCGACTCATACGGCTCGTTGGTGACGGGATTCACCGTGTAGCCGGGGTGGTCGTAGGTGCCGAGCGGCGAGTTGTAGTAGGTGTTGAGGCCGATGTCGATCGTCTCAGGCAGCGTCGGATCCATCACCGCGCTCTTGATGATCATGTCGGCGGCATCGGCGATGTGCGCAGCCTGGCCGATCACGGGCGGACCGCCCTGATCGAAGTAGAGCTGGTTCGCGGGATTGCGGTCCGGCGCGGTCAGGGCGAAGGGCGTGACGCCCTTCCAGTGCGGGCAGATCGCCGACTGGATCGCGGCGCCGACGATCTCGCCGTTCTGCAGCACGAGGAAGTCGAAGGCGAGCGGCTGCCACTTGCTCGGGTTGTTCATCACGCTACCCGGAATCTTGAAGGGCATCGACGGGTTCGTCGGCACATACCCGTTGTTCGGGGCGTAGTTCGCGGCCTCGTTCGAGCCGTCGACGAGGGCGGCGGAGAGAATCGTGGAGGCGATGCGATTGCCGATCGCCGCCGGCGTGTTGCCGACGGTCGAGGTGAAGTTCTTGTCGTAGCCAAGCTGGGCGAAGAGGCTGTCGAGATTCGCCTGGATCGTCGCGATGTTCGGGCCGTTGCCGGTGACGAAGCGGGCCTTCAGGACGCGGTACGCCGCGTAGCTGATCGCCTCGCGGCGGGCAGCCTCGACATCCGTCGCGGTGTGCTTCTCGTAGACGAACGAGCCGCGCGCGGTCGGGTCATAGACCGCCCACGCGTCGTACATCGCCGCCGACATGTGATAGAGGTTGCGGGCGTGGACCGGCGGGCGCGGGGTCGCGAGGCGGATCGCCTGGAGGATCTCCTCGTCCCACTGGCGGGCGATGGACCACTCTGGATTCACGCCGCCGGCGAGTGCGGAGGTGCCGATGGACGCCGCGAGGGTCGCAGCGGCCACCGCCGACACAAGACCGCCGCCGAGCAGGCGACGGACCGATGGAAGGAACGAACGATCTGGATGGAGCACGAGGACCTCTCTCTCTCTTGGATGCTGTCGCGATCGCGAGGGCGAACGGACGCGGAGTTGGGATCCGGACTCGTGCAGACGAGCCCGGGGGAGCAGCATTGGCGTCCGTAGCTGCCTAGCGGCGAAGCGAAAACGCCCCGCCGACGGGCTCGGCGCACGGACACCGAAGGCCCCCCCCGGGGTTGCCCTGAATATCACCCGGTTTCCGCGAATTGCCAGACCCTGCGATCAGAATTCTTGCAGATACACAACCTGCCCCGAACCTACTTGAGCGGCTCGGAGGGCCGCCGGCGGATCTCAACCACCGGGAGACGGCCGTCCGAGAGGATTCCCCGGCTTGCCACGGCGAAGACCTGGCAGGCGGCCCCCGGCCAGCGGGCGATCGGTGCGTCGTCCACGAAGCCAACGACATCCGGCCCCTCCACCCGGAGGCGGAGCGGGCGTCCATCTGCGAGGCGGACCCCCGGGCTCTGGGACGCACCACCGCTGACGACCGCGACACCGACCCGGATCGACTCGTGCTGGAAGGTCGGGTCGATGATCGCGTCCCCGCCCCGCACGCTGATCTCGACCTCGACCACGCGATCAAAGGGCGGGAGCCCCTTCAGTCGGTCGAGCTCGGCAGCCTCGGCCGGAAGGGCGGCGGGATCGCCGAAACTCATCGCCACGATGGCCCCGTCCTCGGCGAGGAGCACGCGGCCGTCCGTGTGGACGCCGACGGCGAAGTAGCCGAGCGGGGCCCACCAGGTGCGAGCGGCCCGGTCCGTTCGGTCGAGCCACCGGCGAAAGCGATCCTCTATTGCCTGCCCCTTGGGGATGACCGGCCCCTTCGGCGCGTCCGTTCCAGCGTCGCTCGCCGGGTTCGACGCATCGGCGGTCAGATGCGGTTGGAGATCGTTCGTTCGCATGCCGAAGAGCGAGATGGCCCGACGGGCGACCCGGCCGAACGCGGTCAGGTCGCTGGTCTCGTCGGCGACCCAGAGAAAGAACGCCGTTCCGAAGACATAGGCCTCCTCTCCCCGCGCTCGGAGGATCGACTCGACCGTGATCGGCGTTCCCGCCCGATCGGTCAGCCGCGTCATCGCGAGGGCGATCCGCTGTGGGCCGTCGTAGCGCACGCCTTCGAGGGAGCGATCCTCGACCGCCACGAGTCCGATCCAGTTGGCGAGTCCCTCCTCCAACTGGGATGCGGCCATCGTCGAGGCGTCGCCACTCGTCCATGCGTGCGTGTATTCATGGGCGAGGACGAACTCGGCGTGCAGACGCTGCGTCGCGTCTCCCTCCGGCGTCGCGGTGCGCATCGGGCGCTCGAGAAAAACCTCTGGCTTGCTGCGGCCGACGAGCGTCGCCGCGCCGGTGTTGTCGAAGCGCGATCGTCGTCGATCGAGTCGGGCGAGGAAGCGATCGAGATGATCGGGCGAAAGCTGCCAGACGATCGACCGCGCCGCGCTTGGCTCGCCGAGTGTCGCGCGGAGGAGGGGCTGGGTGCGGCGAATCGTCTCCGCGGCGTCGGCCCGGGCGATCGGATCGTCGGCGTCGCAGCGGAGCGTCGTCGGCAGGATCGCGTCGCGCACGCGTGAGCTGTATGCCGCGTCGGGGCGCGGTCCACCGCAGCCAACGAGCGGGAGGAGGAACGCGAGGACAAGGAGGCCGACGAGCGATGCAGCACGGCGAACCCGGGGCGCGCTCGGGCGTCGAGAGGGAAGCGCAGCGTGCGACGATCGCGTGACCATGCGCTGGATTGTGCCGATCCGAGCCGCCGGCGTCGAGGCGCACGCGGGCAATCCGGGCTGGAGCCACGCCGGTTCGCGATACGCTCCTCGCACATGACTCGCCTCCCCAGCGTCGCCCGCCTCCTCGTCCTGCTGAGCGCCCTCGCCGGCTCGTGGGCGTCGATCTCCTCCTGCGCCTCGACCTCGGTTGAACGCGGCGCGGCGATCGAGGGAGAGATCGGATCATCGCGCGGCGCGCGCATCGCCATACCCGATGCGGCTTCGCGTGAACTCGTCTACTTCGCCCGCCGCGCCCCGGAGGCAGGCGAGCTGGAAGCGATCGCCCGCGCAGCCCCCAACCTTCGCATCGTGAGCGGACTCTCGCAGGAGGAGGCCCTCGCTCGAGCGAGCGAGGCCCACGGCGCGGACGCCTTCTACGGAACCGATGCGTTCCTGGCGAAGGCCGCGCAGCTTCGCTGGCTGCAGGCGACGAGCGCGGGCGTCGAGCGCTTCATCACGCCCGCGCTGCGAAGCCGCGAGGAGATCGTCCTGACCAACTTCCGCAGCGTCCATGGCCCGGCGATCGCCGAACATGCGATGGGGCTCCTCCTCGCCCTCACCCGCGACCTCCCCGGCGCGATCGACGCGCAGCGCGAGGCGCGCTGGGACCGCACGGGCAGCGCCCCGCGGACCGCGCTCGACGGCCGCACGATGCTCGTCGTCGGACTGGGCGGCATCGGGAGCGAGATCGCGCGGCGTGGACACGCCTTTGGCATGCGGGTCATCGCGACGCGACGGAGCGACGCTCCGCGGCCGTCCTTCGTTGACCGGGTCGAGCGCCCGGAGATGCTCCTCGCGCTGCTCGGCGAGGCCGATGTCGTCGTCATCGCCGCGCCGCTCACCGCCGACACCCGGGGGCTCTTCGACGAGCGGGCGTTCGCTGCGATGCGCGAGGGCAGCTACCTCATCAACATCGCCCGCGGCCAGATCATCGTGACCGACGCGATGCTCGCCGCGCTCCGCAGCGGTCGCCTCGCGGGCGTCGGACTCGATGTCACCGATCCCGAGCCGCTTCCCGCCGATCATCCGCTCTGGCGCGAGCCGCGGGTGATCATCACCCCCCACATCGCCGGCGACGCGGAGATCACCGACATCCGCGGCGCTGCCCTCTATCGCGACAATCTCCGGCGCTTCGCAAACGGCGAACCGCTCCTCAACACCGTCGACATCGACGCCGGGTACTGACGCAGTCGCAATCGGTGCCCTCTGCGCCGCTGCGTTGCACGAACTCCGTGAGCGCTCAGTGGCGGCGCTTGGCGGCCATGCGTTCCTGGCTCGGCACCTTGATGTCGCGGGCGAGGCCCACGAGTCCGAGGGCTCGGATGACGAGGTAGCTCAGGTCGAACTGCCACCAGAGGAGTCCGTGCCGCGCCGAGGTCGGGAAGGCGTGGTGGTTGTTGTGCCAGCCCTCGCCGAAGGCCAGGATCCCGAAGACCGGGTTGTTGCGGCTCTCGTCGCTGGAGGCGAAGTGCTTCGCGCCCCAGATGTGGCAGACCGAGTTCACGCTCCAGGTGATGTGGTGGAGGACGAAGATGCGGGCGAGACCGCCCCAGAGGAAGCCGAGGAGGACGCCCATCCAGGTCATCGTGACCAGCCCGCCGATCGCGGCGGGAATGAGGAGTCCGAGCGTGACCCAGAGGACGAAGAGGTTGCTCGTCCGGACGAGGCCCTTGTCGCGGTGGAGATCGGTCGCGTAGCGGTCGATGTCGTCGGCCTTGCGGTCGAAGAGCCAGCCGACATGGGCGTGGACGAAGCCGCGCAGGAAACCCATGAGCGTGTCGCCGTGACCATGCGGCGAGTGCGGATCGGCGTCACCGTCGCTGTGCTGATGATGCTTGCGGTGGGTCGCGACCCATTCCACCACCGGACCCTGCACGGCCATCGAGCCGAGGACGGCGAGGCCGAGCTCCACCGGACGCACGGTGCGGAAGGAGCGATGGGTGAAGAGACGGTGATAGCCGACGGTCACGCCCAGCCCGGTGAGGATCGTGCCGCCGACGAGCATCGCGAGATAGACCCAACTGAACGCCGTGCCCCAGAGGAGCACCATCGCGGCGACGAGCCCGAGGAAGGGCAACACCACGGCGAGCAGGTTGATGATGCGAATGCCAAGCGGCGCAAGACGCGTCTCGATCTCGGGATCGCGATCGAGATCGGTGAGGTCAGGATCGGTGAGATCGACCTCGGTGACGGTCGGTGCTGCGATGGATGCGGCAAGGCCGGCGGCGTCGCGCGTGACGACGGCATCGCGCGGCGCAATCGCGGGGACCGAGACGGGATGAAGGGCGGGGGAGGCCGACGCGCTCGAAGCGGAATGCATGAGTGGCGGGAGCGTACGCGAAGCGCGGCGAGGGCTGCGCGCACGGCATGCGAATCATCTGACTTTCGGGTGGATTTCCCACTGGACCGACGGCATGGCGCCGGGATCGGCCAGATATCGGTGTCACTGGAAGTCGGAGTGAAGTTCGGAGAAACCCCCGGTGGGGGAGGTCCGCGATCATGCGGATCTTGCGATCCGATCGGGTGATCACCCGCGCGATCGCGGCGACTTCGCCGGGGACTTCTTCGTGGACCGTGTCGCTGACTTGGGGGCCGTCGTCCCCGTCTTCGCCGTCTTCGTGGTCACCTTCTTCTTCGTCGTCGGGGCGACCTTCTTCGTCGCCTTCGCGCGTGCCCCGGCCCGCTTGGCGCCGGCGGCGGACGCCTTGGCGCCGCGCGTGTCGAGAACGGACTGGTAGTGGTCGATGTAGGTGCGGAGCGAGAGCCGCCGGAACGCCGCGCCGATCACATCGAGGGCGAGGTCCTCGACGCGCTTGAAGCGGATGCAGGCCGCGCCCATGTCAAGCTTCTTGCCGCTCTTCCGCCACGCGTCCTCGAACCAGGCGCGGACCGACGGCTCGCCGTAGATGCCCATGAGGTAGAGCGACATGTGCTGCTTCTGCGACGCGAGACCGGCGTAGGGCAGCGGCTGCTTCGGGTCGCAGTGGTATCCCGGCGGAAAGACCGCGTGCGGGACGAAGTACCCGATCATGCCGTACTGCATGCCCTCCTCGAAGCCCTTGTCGAGATGCTTCAGGATGACCGCGCGGACGGCCTCGAGCGCCGCTCGTCGGTCGTCGGGGAGCGAGGCGAGATATGCGGCGACGGTTGCGGCCTTGGACTGCATGGGGGCATTGTGCGCCCGTCCGTCGATCCCGGCTACCGACGAGGCTGGGCACCCCCCGGCGCATCCGGTGCGGACTCGACCCAACGCAGGGCGGGCAGGGCGTCGAGGCTCCGGGCGTTCTTCGCGATCTGGTATGCCCGTATGCCGTCCGGCCCCTTCCGTTCGCACCACGCATCGAGGTCCTCCCGCTCGCCCTCGTAGCGAAGCAGCGGGACGCCGTATCCGCAGGAGGTCGAGACCCGCTCGATCGCGATCTCGATGATCGCCCGAGCGGACCGCCCCTCGGCGAAGTGGGCTCGCCGCTCGGCGAAGTCGGCGTCGGTCGGCTCGATGGTTCTGCCGCGACCGTAGATGCGGAGGATCTTCGGACCGCCCTCGAAGGCACAGAACATGATCGTGATGCGGCCGTTCTCGCGGAGGTGGGCGATGGTCTCGGCGCCGCTGCCGACGAAATCGAGATAGGCGACGCGTCGCTCGTCGAGCACGCGAAAGGAGTCAAGCCCCTTCGGCGAGAGATTCACATGCCCATCCGCGCCGAGCGGCGCCGTTGCCACGAAGAAGAGGTGCTGGGCCTCGATGAAGCGCCGATGCTCGGGCGAGAGGGTGGGATGGTGGGACGCCATGTGTGAGTCTCGATGGGTGACGGCTCGGGAACATACCCGAATCGACATCGGGCCACGGGAGCGGGGGCGGCCTCGCGATATCGTCCGCTCCATGACCGATGTGAGCCGTGGGACGCCGCATGACAGGGTCGACGGCCCGACGCCCGACCTGCCGCGCCGCGTGGGATTCTGGGGCGCCATCGCGATCATGATGGGCGTCGTGATCGGCAGCGGCATCTTTCAGACGCCGCCGGTCATCGCCCAACATCTCGGAAGCCCGTGGATCATCCTCGGCTTCTGGCTGATCGCCGGGCTCATCGCCCTCTGCGGCGCGCTCACCTTCGCGGAGATCGCGTCGAAGTACCCGTCGAGCGGCGGCATCTATGTCTTCCTCCGCGAGGGCTTCGGTCCCCGCGTCGCCTTCGTCTTCGGCTGGACCTACACGCTCATCACGAAGCCCGCCGCGGCCGGCGGCATCGTCATCGTCTTCGCCGACCACTGGAACGCGCTCTTCGGCCTCGACTGGTCGCCGCCGCTTCTCACCTGCGGCATCCTGATTCTTCTGACGCTCATCAACGCCCTCGGCGTGCGCGGCAGCACGCGGGTCGCGGTGGTGCTGACGGCGCTGAAGTTCGGTGCCCTCGCCCTCATCGTCGTGATCGGGGTCGGAGCGGCGATCGCCGAGGTCGCCGGCTGGAGGGCGGTCCCCGACGGCGTCACCCGCTTCGCCGCGAGTCCGGTGCCGACGACGCTCCTTGCGGCGATCACGCCGGTGATGGCCGCGATCATGTGGACCTACGACGGTTGGAGCGATGTCGGCTCGATCGCCGGCGAGGTCCGCGATCCGGCGCGCATGTTGCCGCGGATCTATCTCGGGGGCACGCTCGCGGTCATCGGCCTCTACCTCCTCGCGAACGCCGTGTATCTCTGGCACATCCCCCTCGATGAAATGCGCCAGGCCGAGACCGTCGCGCCGCTCCTGGTCGAGCGGCTCGTCGGTCCCGCCGGAGCCGTCGCGGTCACCGCGATGATCCTGATCTCGACGATCGGAGCGTCGCACGCGAGCATCATGACCGGGGCGCGCGTCACCTTCGCCCAGGCCCGCGACGGACTCTTCTTCCGGTTCATCGGCCGCGTGAGCGGTCGGTACGAGACACCCGCGGTGGCGCTCTGGGTGCAGTGTGCGCTCTCCTGCATCGCGGTCCTCGCCCTTCGCGACTTCGCCTCGCTCGCGGGGAGCTTCGTCTTCACGATGTGGATCTTCTACGGGCTCGCTGCGGTCGCGATCTTCGTCCTGCGCCGACGGGAGAGCGCGGCGGCTGGAGGCTTTCGCGTGCCGCTCTATCCGGTCGTGCCGGCCATCTTCATCGCGGCGAGCGCTGCGATGACCGTGCTGTCGATCATCGAGGCGCCGCGCTCCACGCTTCCCTGGCTCGGGCTTCTGCTGGCGGGGGTCCCGGCCTATTCGGTGTGGCGAGCGATTACGGCGTCCACGCACCGATGAGCGTGGCAAGGTCGCTCGCCCCGACGACGCCATCGCCGTCGAGATCCGCCGGGCACGCGAGACAGATGCCGCCCGGAGCGCTCCACGCGCCGATCAGGATGGCGAGATCCGCCGAGCCGACGCTGCCGTCGAGATCGAGGTCAGCCGGCGATCCGCTCGTCGAGAGATGCAGCCGAGCGCTCGAGAGATCGGTCATCGTGCCGACCGCGCCGAGTGCGGTGCTGGCGAAGGTCGAGAGGGTGATGGTCGTGCGTCCCGCCGGCAGGGGAAGGTTCAGGACGATCGTCGCGTCATCACCCGTGAGGGAGTTCGTATAAAGCGAGCCGCCCGGTCCGTTCACGACGAGACGGGCCTCGCCGTTGGCGCCCGCGTCGAGCGCAGCCCGGATCCGGGCGACGGTCGGCGCTGCGAGGTCGAAGCCGATGATGCAGCTCGCGCCGCCGACGCTGTAGCAGAATCCGCCGGCCGCAACGAGTGCGGAGTTGGAGGCGGTCGAGAGATCCGCCTCGATGCCGAAGGGGGCGATCCGGCTGACATGCTCGGTGAGGAGCGTCGCCGTACCGTTCGCCAGGGCGGCTGAGGCGTCGATCGTCTCGTCGAAGAGTCCGAAGCCGGGAGCGCTGCGCTCTTCGATGTGCTGGTCGTTGCCGCCCGCGAAGACGACGAACGCGTCGGCCGTCACCTTGCGCACTTGCGTCGCCGGCTGAAGCGGCACGCCGGCAGCGAGCGCCGGTGCGGCGATGCTGCCGAGGGCGAGGGCGAGGGCGGGGAGCGAGATCGCGAACGAACGGACGGAGATCGGCGATCGGGCGGACAACGGCATGGTGGGGGCTCCTGCGGCTCGTTCGAGGCGACGCACCGCCGATTGTCAGGGCAGCGGTGCGCGGGCGACAGCGAAATCTCCGCCGATTCCGCGAAATGAACGCCGCCCCGGCCGATGGCGGCCGGGGCGGCGATGTGCATCTCGATGGCGTTCCCGATTACGGGCAGCCGCCCCAGGAGCCGAGCAGCACCGCGAGATCCGAGCCGTCCACGGCGCCGTTGCCGTCGAAGTCGGAGCCGCAGCCCGCGCAGGCGCCCCAGGCGCCGAGCAGCACCGCGAGGTCGGCGGCATCGACCGTGCCGCTGCCGTCGAGGTCACCGGTGCAGTCGTCGGCGGACTTGACCGTCAGCGACATGAAGTCGTGGAAGGTCTCGTCGTTGCTTCGCTCCGCGTAGACGAGGAAGCGGATCGAGCCGTCGGCGGCGATGAAGTCATCGATGTTCTGTCGGATCGCGCCGACCATTCGCTCGTCGATGTTGCCGGCGAAGTTGTCGAGGAAGCGGTTCTGGCCGGTGCGTCCGAGGGCGTCGCCCCACTGGTTGAGCGCCGCGTTCCACACATAGAGCTCGGTCTGCGTGCAGTTGTCGGAGTAACCCTCCCAGGTGACGAGGATCTCGTCGATCGTCTCGGGCGCCTCGTTCACCACGAAGCGGAAGACATGCGTCGCCTCGCTACCCGCGGTGAGCGTCGCGGTGATGTAGCGATTCGCGTCGGTGTCGCCGCCCGTCGCGTTCGAGGTCGCCATCGCGGCGTAGTTCGCGGTGGTGAGCGCCGTCGTCACCGGCGCGATGTTGCCGTTGATCGCCGTCCAGCTCGTGGTCTGACGGCCAGCGCCGAAGGAAGTGACACCCGCCGCGCCCGAGCCGAAGCCATAGGTCGTCGCGGTGCCCGCGCGGAGCCGGAAGGGGTTGCTGAAGGCGACCGCCGTATCGCCGTCGGTCGCCCGCGCCGTCACCCGCACGATCGCCCCGTCGGTCGCGCCGGCGGGCACGTTCCAGTTGAACGCGCCGCTGTCGGCGATGCCGTTGGCGATCGTCAGCCAGCTCGTGCCGCCGTCAACCGAGTAGGCAAGATCGACCGACGCGAGGTTCGCGTTGTTCGTGTCGGTCGCGTTCCAGCGGATCGTCTCGGTCGCGCCGGTCAGCCAGAGTTCGCCGCCCGCCGGCTCGACGACATGGGCCGCGGGAATCGTGTTCACGAAGCGCGGCACCTGCTTCACGATGCAGTGGATCGCGCCGGACGCGCCGATGATCGCCGAGCACTGGATCGGCACGATCTCGACGCCCGGGCCGGCAGCCGCCTGCCACTTCGCGAGGGCGTCGGCGTCCTCGTCGTTGTACGCCGCATTGCCGCCGGGCGCGAGGGCGGTGCCGTAGACCGGAATGAAGATCCGGTTGTTCACGCGGAAGGCGTTCGCGTAGGTGTAGTGGGCACCGCCAGCGTTCCAGGCCTTCGGACGGAAGACCTCGAAGCCGAGCGCCTGCATGTAGGGCACCGCGTTGTTCGTCACGCTGATCGCGGTGCCGTTCGAGCCGGGAATGAACTCCGAGATGATGACGGTGTCCTCGTCGACGAGGTACATCCACATGTCGATGTGGCCGGTGCCGTCCACCGAGAAGGGAAGCTGCGGCATGATGTGCAGCGTGTCGATGCCCTTGAATTCGTCATGCAGCTCGCGGATGTAGGTTTCGTTGAAGCCGCCGGCCGAGGGATTGTCGAGATTGATGAGCGCCGTCACGAACCCCTGGCGGTTCGGTCCCGGCTGGAAGTTGCCGCCCGAGTAATAGAGCGGAATGTCGTAGGTCGGCATGCCGAAGTTCTGGCTGCCGACGAGCGTCGGGATGAAGTTGTCGAGCGGTCGCTCCGGGTAGTAGTGGCTGTCCACGACGGCCAGCGTGCCGTTCTGCCAGAGGAAGTGCGGACCGTAGTCGCGCATCCAGATGGAGTTGTTCGGGTGGATCAGGAAGACCACGCGACTCATGTTCGCGCCGGCGTTGACGAACTGCGTCGTCGCCGTGTTCGCGACCGCCTGGCTCGAGACGACGACATAGGCGATCTCGTCGGTGTTCGGATTGGCCGTCAGGGCCTTCACGCAGGCGGTGACGACGCTCGTCCAGCCGCCGCCGTACTGAAACAGGACGCCACGCGTCGGGCCGTACTCCGGCGGCGACTCGATGAGCCCGGTGCTCGGGGCGTCTGCGACGCCACCCTCACCGACCAGCTCGACGGCGTAGGGCAGGAGCGACTGATTGGGGTCGTAGGGGGTGCCGCCTTCGCGCACCCGCGAGAGTCCCTCGAGCGGGATCGGCGGATCGACGGTCGGCGGGACGGGCGAACGCGATTCGCCGCTCGGCGGCGCCGCGACGGTCGCGGTGGCGGCGAAGCCGGCTGCGAGAATCGACAGGCTCAGTGCGGTTCCGATACGAAGGAATGGTCTGGCCGAAGTCTGACGGGCGTTCTGCATACGAATGGTCCTCTTGAGGGGCCACGAAAACTCGAGCGTCACAAGCGCCTCCCGCGCGGGCGGGCGACGCGCGGGTCGCGCAACCGACGATCCTTGCCCGCTCACGGCAAAAGGCAAGCGGCGGGCCTTCGGCCAATTGGCGAAACTGGAGTCAGGTTCTCCGTCGATTTCAGGTGAATCCGCCTGCCGGGGGGAGGCCCCGGGCGGGAGAATCCGCCGCATGCCCCATCCCGCGTGGCGTTCGATAGCGATCTGCCTCCTCCTCCTGCTCGGGGTCCGAGTGGGCGCTGCCGCGGCGACCACGCCGGCCGCCCCGACGGAGCGCTTCAGCGTCATGGCGTGGAACATCTGGCAGGGGGGTCGCGGCGCGGATCCGGTCGATGGTCCGCGGCGGATCGCCCGCGCCATCCTCGCGTTCCCACCCGATCTCGTTGCGATCCAGGAGACCTACGGATCGGGAGCGCTCCTCGCAGCCGAGACCGGCTATCACTTCCTCGGTCGCGGTACGAATGTGTCGATCCTGAGCCGCTTCCCGATCGTCGAGGACATCTCGGTCGATGATCCATTTCGATGCGTCGGGGCGCTCGTCGAACTGCCCGACCGGACGCGCGTCGCCTTCTACTCGATCTGGCTTCCCTACGCCGAGGACATCTGGGTGCCCGGATCGCGCGCGGGGAAGAGCGCCGAAACACTCGCCGCAGCGTGTGAACCTTCGGCGGTGGCGATCGATCGGATCGAACGCGCGATCCGCGAGCGGCTCAGAGACGACCGCTACGCCGGCGTTCCGATCATCCTCGCGGGTGACATGAACGCGCCGTCGCACCTCGACTATGGCGAGGTCTCGCAGGACCAGTACGGCGTCGTCGTGCCGTGGCGGACGACGCTCCTCCTCGCCGAGCGCGGCTGGCGCGACGCGGAGCGCGATGGACTGCGGAGTATCGATCGTCAGCGGGACCGCACCTGGTCACCTCGATTTCCCGAGCAGGAGGCGGACCGGATCGACATGATCCACCTGCTCGACGACGGGCGCGACGCGGACAAGCGAGGCGTGCAGCCTTTCCGGACGGAGTGGGTCGGGCGGAGGGACGAGCTCCAAGGCGGGAAGCAGGAGGCGCACCACGAGGCGAGCATCCTTTCCGATCACGCCCCTGTCCTGGTCGGCTTTCGACGCACCGATGTCGCGAAGGCTTCTGCCCACCTGCGGGTCGTGACCTCGAACATCCGCCACGGCCGCGGCATGGACAACGAGGTCGATCTCGAGCGCATCGCAGCGCGGCTCAACAGCCTGGACGCCGATGTCATCGCCCTGCAGGAAGTCGATCTCGCCGTCACGCGATCGGGCTCGGTGAACCAGGCCGCATCGCTCGGTGCGCGCCTGGCGATGCGTCCCGCGTTCGGGGCATTCATGACGCTCGAGCCGGACGCAGGTATCGGCCGCGGTCGCTACGGCTGCGCGATCCTCAGTCGGCATCCGATCGTGGCGACGCGCTCGCTGCGCTTGCCGGACGGCAACGAGCCGCGCGTCGCGCTCGAGGTCGACATCCGGCTCCCCGACGACACCGTCGTGACGATCATCAATGTTCATTTCGATTGGGTGGACGACGATCGCTTTCGCTTCGCCCAGACCGAACGGGTCGTCGCCCGGATCCGTGAACTCATCGCGTCCGGACGGCAGGGCGTGCTGCTCGGTGACTTCAACGACGGGCCGACTTCGCGGACCATCGCGCTGGTGCGAGAGGTGGCAAGCGAGGCGACGAAGCCCGCGGGAGCGTCTGCGACCTATCCGGCACCCGAACCGACGCAGGAGATCGACTATGTGTTCGCGTGGCCGTTGGACGCGTGGGTCGCCGAGGATGTCCGTGTCGTCGACGAGCGAGTCGCCTCGGATCACCGACCGGTCGCGGCGACGCTGCGCCGTGTGACGGGCGGTGACGCTGCGAAGCATGACTGATGGGCGCATGAGGCCTACACTCGCCGCCCGGAGCGTGCGACGCTCTCCTTTTGAGTCGATGGGCCTTCGCCTTCCATGGATGTTCTCTCGCAAGCCGTCATCGGGGCCTGCGCCGCCCAGGCCGCGGTCGGGCATCGGCTTCCCCGCTCAGCGTGGCTCGTCGGCGCCGCCGCGGGACTCCTGCCTGACGCCGATGTGCTGCTGCGCTCGCCGGGTGACCCGCTGGGCGGGCTCCTCTGGCATCGTCACTTCACCCATGCGCTCGTGCTTGCACCGCTCCTCGGAGGCGTCGTCGCCGGGATCTTCGCGCTCCTGCCGCGGTTCCGCGGGCATCTCGCGCCGCTCACCGTTGGCGCCATCGCGGCGACGCTCACCCACGCTCCGCTCGATGCGGCGACGAGTTACGGCACGCATCTCTGGTGGCCCTTCACCGAGGCCCGAACCGCGTGGGATCTTCTTCCGATCCTCGACCCTGCGATCACGGTTCCGGCGCTGATCCTGAGCGCGATCGCAGCATGGCGATCGCGTCGCGCGGCGCGCGCCGCCGAGGCTATCGGCGCGACGAGGATCGAGGGGGGAGCGGGCCGCATCATCGCCCTCGCGGGGCTCCTCTGGTTCGTTGCGGCAGCGGGACTCGGCTTCGTCCAGCGCGAGCGCGTCGCCGAGGTGCAGCGCACGCTGGCCTCGCAGCGCGGACACACCATCATCGACGGCCGATCGCGGATCATGCCGCAACCGCTCTCGCTGATTCTCTGGCGAAGCATTTACGAATATCGCGACCCCTCCACGGGGACGGTCCACATCCAGACCGATTTCGTCCGCGCTCCCCACTGGCCCTACTCGCTCGCCGAGGGGGACCGCGGCGGCGTGCAGGTCCTGCGCGGCGGTTCGGTGGAGCGCTTGGAGTACGCCGCACTCGCTCGGCGCTTCGATCTCGACCGGGAGGCCGATCCGCGGATCGAGCAGACCTTTCGCGATTTCGCCTTCTTCGCCGACGGATTCGTCGCGCTCTCGGGTACCCGGCCGCTGTTCGTCGGCGATATGCGCTATGCGATCGGGCCCGATTCGGAGCCGCTCTGGGGGCTCCGCGTGCCGTCACTCGGCGTCCCCGCGAGCGATCTTCGCATGGTCCAGCGCATGGGCCGCAGCGATGATTCCGGCGGTCGCTCCCGGGCCTCGGAACTCTGGGCCGCGCTGACCGGAACGGATCCGCGACTGACGCGACCGTGAGCGAGCATGATGTGAATTGCGATCCGTTTTCTCCATTCGCGCTTCGGGTTTGGGGCCGCAACGGGTAGCGTCACGCTGCACGCACCCCTGACGCTTGCTCGGACGCCCGTCTCGCGTCCGCCGGCGGCGTTCGACCGGAATCACCAGATGACGACCCCGCCGCGCTTCGCCGCCATGTTCGCTCGCTCGTCGTGGGGAGTGCGCTGCGCCGCATGCGGAGCGCTCGCCCTCGCCGCGTTCGCCGCAGGTTCGCAGGCGACGACGGCCGCCACTCCGCCGGCGGCCGCCGTCGAACCCTGGGGGCTTGATCTCTGTCAGGTGGATCTGCGACTTCCCGGCACGATGAAGGACATCCTCTCGAATGTGCTCAACCAGAGCGCGAAGCGCGACAGCTCGCAGGTCGTCGCGTTCCTCGAGGAAGCGGTGAAGCGAGCGAAGACGGGAGACGACCTCCTTCGCGCGACCGCGGAGCGATTCGAGATCGACGAGGCTCGGCTTCGGGCCGAGGTCGAGGCGATGAAGCATGTGAACTGCACGCATGGCCCCGGGCAGAGGAACGGCGACGACGAGGAGAGCGAGGGGCCGATCGAGCCGATCGCGCTGTCGCCCTTCGCCCGCGATGTCGCGGTGCATGTCGTGCTGCACGAGATGGGGCACGCGCTGGTGCGCGAGTTCGACCTTCCGATTCTCGGCAATGAGGAGACGATGGCGGACGCCTTCGCCACGCATTACCTGACGAATCACATGCCGGAGCGGGCCTTCGATGTGCTGATGGCCCGGACGCGGTCGCTCATGATCGAAGCCAACGATGTGCCGCGCGAGGAGTGGCCGGTCTCGGGCGAGCACGACAACGATGCCCGTCGCGCGTATCAGATCGTCGCGCTCGCGATTGCCGCCGATCCGGAGCGATACGCGCCACTCGCCGCCGTCGTCGCGATGAGCGAGCGGGATCAGAAGCGGGCGGCCGACTA
The DNA here is from genome assembly GCA_964395845.1 of uncultured Isosphaeraceae bacterium. Classification (GTDB taxonomy): domain Bacteria; phylum Planctomycetota; class Phycisphaerae; order Phycisphaerales; family SM1A02; genus JAEUIT01. The sequence continues at coordinate 65,661 of CAYNCG010000002.1, forward strand.
CGGCGCCGAGATTCATCGAAGCTGGCGCCGCACGCTTCAGCCGCTTCTCATGCCGAACGGCACGCCCTCGAAGGAGGCTCGCGTCGATGTCTCGGGCGATACGGTCTTCGCGACCGACGATGCGACGGCTGGCATCGTCGTCGAGCTGCGGTCCGAACTCGGCGCCGCGCTGACCCGATTCGACTGGCATTCCTCGGTGAGGATCGATTTCGTCCGCGGTGACGGCGGCGCGTCGTGGAGCCGCTCGAAGCGGACGATCACCGTCCAGAACGCCTATCTCGAGCGCTTCGTCCGACAGGGCGAACGGGCCGCGGCCACGACGGCGGCGTCCCTTCCCGCGCGCTGAGCGGAGGATCCCTCTCGCCCTGCGGACGACACATGCCGCGGGGCCGCGGGCTCGTCAGGGCGTCGGCTTCGTGGCGGCGTCACCCGTCGCGTTGGCGTCGGCGCCCTCGGGGTTGGTCGTCTCGTCGCGCTCGCGCGGCTCGTTGAAGTTGTGACGCTTCTTCAGGGCGTCGAGGCTGAGCGCCTCGGCGACGCCCTGCATGAAGGTCTCGTCGAGCAGGGCGTCCTTGATCTGCGGATTCGCGACGACTCCCTGGTAGTCCTCGTTCGTGAAGGGGAAGCGGTCGGTGATGCGCACGACCGCGAGCGTCAGCGCCGAGTCCACCGGGAAGGCGATCGTGCGATCGGCCTCGGGGAGCTCCGAGACGGGTCGGTCGGAAGGCAGCGTCTGGGCGAAGCGAATGACCTCACGGACGGCCTCCGCGTCGCGGATCGGTCCGAGCGTCGGCTGGGTGCGGAGGCCGAACGCGAGCATCTGCGGGTTCGTCTCGGCGAGACGCGCCGCGAACTCGACCTTCGCGCCGTAGCTCTCGGCGAGCGTCCGGATGCCGGCGCTCTTCGCCTCGGCGAGGATCTCGTCGCGCTTGGCCTTCAGCGCCGCGTAGCGGTCTTCGGCGGTCACATCGACGACGAGCGACGGGCCGGCTTCCTCGATCGTGGCCGGGGCCCGCGAGGCATCGACCTCGGTGATCATGAAGAAGTAGACGCTGCCGTTGGTCCCGGTGAGCGGGGGGCCGATGACGCCCTTCTGCACGGGCGTCGTGTCGATTCCGCGGCCGAACTCCTTCGTGCGCTCGACGAGCTGCGTGAAGGGGATCGCGGTCGGTCCGAACTTGGTCGTCGACGCGGTGCCGACGCCGGTGAGGGTGCGGGCGTCGGCGAGCGAGGTCCACGCTCCGGCCGTCGACATGAGCACCGGCTGGACGATCTTGAACTCGTCCGTGAGGAGGAGGGCCAGCGCCTCGAGCGTCAGCTTGCGGGTGCCCCAATCCTCCGGCAAGCGCACATACGCGCCATCCTTCGGAAGGCCGCGCACCGAGAGGGCGACCTGATCGGTCGCGAACTTGGTGAGCTGGTTGAGGCGCTCGGTGACGAGCTCGTCGAGGACCTTCTGCCGCACCGTCGCCTCGTAGGCGCTGAAGGACGCGAGCGGGTCACCCTCGACGGCGGTCGCCCCGAACTTGGCGGGGTTCTCGGCAAACTTCTTCTTCAGGGTCAGCGAATCGAGCGCCGCGTTCGCCTCGACGGCGGCGCGGACGCTGGCCAGCGAGATCTCGATCCACTGGGCCTGGATGCGATCGGGCAGGCGGTAGCCGAAGCCGTTCTCGCCTTCGCCCGGGCGCTTCTCGCCGAACTTCGCGAGCTGGGCCTGCAGCTCCTCGGTCGAGGGAGTCGGAATCTCGGGCTTGGTGAGCGTCCGAGCGTCGAGTGCCACGATGTCGCAGGCGACGGCGTCGAGCTTCGTCGCGGCGACCACGCGCATGCGCCGATCGGAGAACCGCGGCATCGACTGGTAGAGGAAAATGAGGCGATGGACGCCATTCACCTTCGCGAGCGTCCGCTCGACGAAGCGGCTGTCCCGTCCGGAGCGCGACATGAGCCGAGCGATGATGCCGTTGGCATCGAGGGCCTGCTGATCCGCGGTGGCCTGGGCCGCGGCCGCCATCGCGATCTCCTCCGCCCGCTGCCGACCGTCGCGCTCGCCGCCGATGAGTCCGGCCGCAGCGGCTTCCTCGCTGAGGAGGAACCAGTGTGCCGGATCGCTCGTCGCGCCGAGGGCGAGCAGGAGGCGGTCGCCAAGCACCTCGATGATCTCGAGCTCGGCCTGGATGTCCATCCGCTCCTGGTTCGTGATCTTCCGATTCTCCGCGCCGACCGTGGCCCAAGTGGCGCCTGCGGTCGCCGCCTGCTGGCTCATGCTGGAGAGGACGCCGCCGAGCGCCCAGCTCACGAGGAGGAGCGTGCCGCCGACGGCCATGATCGTGCGATTGTGCGTGCGAAGGTGGCGAAGCATGGGTGAGGCTGGAGAGGGGGATGGCGGGAAGCGCCGCGAACCCGACGGGACGCGGGGACGGTGCGGACACCGTAGGCGAAAAAATGCACCGGCGGCGGTCGCCTCGAGGAGACTCCCGCCGCCGGTGGGTGCTTGGTGCCCGTTCGGAGGCCACTCGCCGCCTCCCGCCGCTTCGCACGGTGGCGAAGCCGAGGCGCGAAACGGGCTTTCGGCCCGGGAGCCTTTACCGATAGAACTCGACGATCAGGTTGGTGTTCACGTCGAAGGGGATCTGATCGGAGGTCGGCTTGGCGACGACCTTGATCGAGAGCTCCGACGGGTTCACCGTGATCCAGCCCGGCGTGATGTGGCCGGCGAGCGACTCCATCTGCTCGCGACCGAGCTTGTGGATCCGCTCACGGAGGGTGATCGTGTCACCGACCTGAACCGAGTAGCTCGGGCGATCGAGCTTGCGACCGTTCACGAGCACATTGCCGTGAGCGACCATCTGCCGCGCGCCCCAGATCGTCCGGGAGAACCCGGCGCGACGGAGGACATTGTCCAGACGCGACTCGAGGAGCTGCAGGAGCACCTCGCCGGTGTTGCCCGGACGGCGGCCAGCCTCGGCGAGATAGTTGCGGAACTGCCGCTCGAGCACGTTGTAGTGGTAGCGGAGCTTCTGCTTCTCGTTCTTGCGGATGCCGTAGTCCTTGAGGCGGCGGCCACGGAAGCCGTGCATGCCAGGGACGGTGAGCTGCCGCTTCGCGGTGTGCTTGGGGGTATCCGCGATCGGAACGCCGACCTTGCGGGAGAGCTTCACCTTCGGACCGAGGTAACGAGCCATCGCAATCCTTCTCTTGACTGGAACCCGCCCGATCGCCGAAGCGACTGGCATGCGATCCTCACGCGGATCGGGCCGAGTCACGCGGCGACACGAGCGATGCCCGCGATGCGAGCGACCCCGCGTGCGTCGGACCCGAGCGATCAGCGAGATCGCGAGCATCCGACCGAGACGCGTGGCGTGCAGCGGGCCACACAACGGTGCAAACGACACCCCGGTCGGGACGCCCGACGGGGAACGGGGAAGTAGACCAAAGCCCGCCCGCTTCGTCAAGAAGTCGACGGCGTCAGGCGGCCCGAAGGTTCATGCCCTTCCGGTCGTCCGGGTCTACCCCGAGGCTCCCGGCGGGGGCGTTTGGCACCGGGACGGGCAGGGGGATGCCAAGATCCTCGGCGATCCCGACAAGGGCCAGCCGCACGGCATGCATGAAGGTACCCGGGGCGTCGTCCGGCAGAAGGGTGCCAAGGGTGCGGAGGGCGGGGGTGAGGGCGGCGGAGCCGATTCCTGAGGTCGCGTTGGTGCCCTCGCGGGTCGCCTCGCAGACCGCGGCGGTGGTGTCCGCCCCGACGCGGATGCCCTGCTCCCAGGCGGTGAGCCCGGAGACCACGGCGGCGATGATCCGCAGGCAGAGGCTCCGGCGGGCGGTCTCGCCGTTGGCGAGGGCGAAGGCCGAGAGCATGTCGTCCTGCCGAAGGGCCACGACCGCCCGAAGAAGGTCGAGCCGCGGGGTCGCTTGCGGGGTCGCCCCCAGCAGGGCCGAGGCGGTCGCGAGATCGCCCTCGAGAATCCGAAGCGTCGCCAAGCGGTCGACAACGGCCGGTTCCGCTCCGATCGACTGGGGCAGCAGGCGTTCGAGGTGCTTGGCCCGTTCCAGATCGGCGGCGTCGAGGGCCTCATCGATCCGCTGAAGGGTCTCAATCGCGGTGCCGTTTTCCAGGCATTCCAGCGATTCGCGGAGGTCAGGCATCGCTTCGTTCGAGCGGCTCATCGGGTGCATGCGTCGGATCCCTGCGTTCGGACGGCTCGCCAGAAGCGTGCGGGTGAACTGGAGCCTCCCGAGACCGCTGCCGTCACTGGCAGTCTGGGGGCGGACGGCACCGAAAGGAGCCGGCGACGAGACGAAGGCGGTTGCGGACATCGGGGCCTCCTGGGCTGCGCGGGCGTGGCTGCAGAGCCAAGCCGCAAGGTCAGGTGAGAGGGGCCCCCTCCGGATCTGGATATCGGGTGGACGACGAGACGACTCCACCGAAGCTCGGAAGTCCCGTAACAACGGACGATCCGCGGACGGCCGCGAGGCGCGTGCTGCCGAGCTCGCCGAGTCCTGCCGGTTCAGTACGCGCGGCGGTCGGTGCCGTGGCGCCAGTGCAGGTATGCCGTATTCAGCACGCGGTAGCCGCCCGGGGTCGGATAGTCCCCCGTGAAGTACCAGTCGCCGGTGTGCTCCGGCATCGCCGCGCGAAGGCCCTCGACCGACTGGTAGACGATCTCGATCGGGCCGCGCCAGCCGGTCTCGTCGAGTCGTCGGCTCCGGACCAGCTCCGCGACCTTCGCGGAGAGCTCATCGAGCGTGAAGCGGTCGTAGATCAGCTTCACATGGTTCTGCATGCGCTCGGGCGGCGATTCGGCCTGTTCGCGGCAGCGGCGCTCGACCTCGTCGAGCAGGGCGAGCTCGTCGCGATCGCGGAGGAGCGCCACCGCCGCCTCGAACGCGATGAAGCGGCCGAGCTGACTCATGTCGATCCCATAGCAGTCGGGATACATGATCGGCGGCGAACTGCTGGCGACGATGATCCGCTTCGGCCGCAGCCGGGCGAGCATGGTGATGATCGACTCGCGGAGCGTCGTGCCGCGCACGATCGAATCGTCGACGACGACCAGGGTGTCGTCCGCGTTCACCGTGCCGCGGGTGATGTCGTAGACATGGTTGACGAGCGAGTTGCGGGCCGAGTCGTGGGTGATGAAGGTTCGGAGCCGCTGGTCCTTGTGGGCGACCTTCTCGCCGCGCGGACGGGTGCGCAGGATCGACCGGATCGCCTCGGGGGTCGCCTTCCCGTCGCGCACGAGCGCGGCGATCGCGCTCGCCTGTCGCTCGCGCTCGAGCCGATCGAGCTCCTCGAGCAGTCCGAAATAGGCCGTCTCGCTCGTGTTCGGAATGAACCCGAAGACCGCGTGCTCAAGGTCACTGCCAAGCGAGGCGATGATCCTCGGCGCGAGATTGCGGCCGAGGGCCTTCCGCTCGCGGTAGATGTCGCGATCGTTGCCGCGGCTGAAATAGATCCGCTCGAAGGTGCATTGGCGAAGCGGCAGCGGGTCGATGAATCGCTCGCGGCGCACCACGCCGACCATGGGATGGAGCGGGTCGCTCGTCGCGCCCACGAAGCCGCTCTTCATCGCGAGGATGTGCCCGGGCTCGAGGGCCCGCACCGCGTCGGGATCGGCGTCGAAGACGGTGACGAGTGCAGCCCGCTCGCTCGCCACGGCGATGCACTCCTCGCTCTCGTAGACGAAGGCGGGCCGAATCCCGGCGGGATCGCGGCACACGAACGCGTCGCCGTTGCCCAGAAGTCCCGCAAAGACATACCCGCCGTCGAAGGCGGCCGCCGCCCGTCGGAGGACGCGGGCGAGGTCGAGATTCGCGCTCACCTGATCCCACAGGTCGCGGCCTTCCAGCGACGAAAAGCTGCCCGGTCCGATCTGCTCGGCGAGGAGATCATGCTCGCGATCGAGGAAGTAGCCGATCTTCTCGATTGCGACCTGGGTGTCGCTCTCGCCCACCGGATGGAGTCCGTACTCCACCAGCTTGGCGAAGAGCTGGGCGCTGTTGGTCAGGTTGAAGTTGCCGGCGAGAGCGACCGTGCGGCTCGCCGCCGTGTTGTGCCGGACATAGGGATGGCAGAGCGCCGAGGAGCGTCCGCTGTGGGTCCCGTAGCGGAGGTGACCGATCATCACCTCGCCCAGGAAAGGGATTTTCCGCTTCAGTTCAAGCTCTTCGAGGCCATCGATCTCCCGGGCGGAGAGTCGCTCGACCGGCTCGAAGGCGTGGTCGAAGAGCCGTTCGATCGCATTCCGCTTCGCGGTCCGCTCGCGGGCGAGAAACGCCTCACCGGGCGGCATGGCGAAGCGCACCGAGGCGATGCCTGCGCCGTCCTGACCGCGATTGTGCTGCTTCTCCATGAGGAGAAAGAGGCGGCGCAGGCCCCAAAGCGGGTCGCCCGTCGTCGCGCGAAACCAGTCGATCGGCTTCTTGAGCCGGATGAGGGCCAGTCCGCATTCATGCTTGATCGGGTCGCTCATCGGCCTCGGTGCTGACGCGTGTCGAATCCATCCGCGAGCCACGGCGACGACCGGTCTCGGGGGGAAGGAGAAGCGTAGGGGGGATCGGGGGCGTTGCCAACGGGGGTCGCCTGCGGGAGGATCCCGGACATGGACCTGCCGCCCGATGACCACGCCGAAGCGGACCCGAGGCGAGCGGCGCGCGATGCGGGACGCTCGCTCGCGGTGCGCGAGATGGCATGGGCGGCGCTCCTCGGTCGCTGGATCGAGTTCGCCAAGGCGAGCGTGTCGCTTCCCGATGACGGCGCGGGCGGGCGGTGGAAGCGATCCGTCGTTCCCTTCATCGAGCTGCAGGCAACCGTCTGGGCGCTTCGCGAGCTCACCGAGCTGGCCGAGGAGGACCGACCGGTCGCCCGCGATCGGGCGGAGATCACCGTCAGACGGGCGAACGCGGCCCTCTCGACGGTCTGGGGATCGCATCCGATGCCCGGCTCGATCCTTGAACTCATCGACGACGCGACCGTCGCGCTGCGCGAGGCGATCTACGCCGGACTTCGGGAGATCGTCTGGGAAGGCGAGGGACCCTACGAGGTGCCGGAAGTCGCGGGTGTCGATGACGGCGACGAGCCGCCGGTCGGAACGCTCGCGCTCATGCCGCCCGGCTCGCTCGCGATGCCCGGCGAGCCGATCGGGTGGTTCACGGAGCGTCCGGCGATCTCGCTGCCAGGCTGCGTGACGCGACCGGCCCCGGCCGCAACGCAGGTCTATCGCGAGATCGATGACGACGGACGCTTCGTGCGCGATGTCGTCGCACCCCTTGAGGGCGACATTCCCGCAGGCCTTCCGATGCTCGTGGCCCGCTCGATCGCGGGCGTTCGCGTCCGACGCCCGACCCATACGCGCGCGGAGTGGCTGGCGCTCCAGCGCGGCGCGATCGATGCGTGGGGTGACGGCCGCACGACCATCCCGGTCGTGTGGATCGAACGCTCGGACCGCTAACGGCTGTCGAAGAGCGACTCGCTCCCGCAGGGTGTGTGGGCGGCAGCGCGGGTGCGGGGCTCGGCGATCACCGTGCGGGCCGGGCGAAACTGGTCGGCGATGGTGAGGCGGTCACGCAGGTGTTCGGCCCGTTCGCTCCACAGCCGCTCGACGATGTCCGTGCGGTTGCACTGGAGCGAGAGATGGAGCAGCACGATCGCCTGAAGGTCGCTCGTTGCCGCGACCGCCAGCGCCGCCGCAAGGCTCTCCTCGTTCGAGAGGTGGCCGCGACCGCCCATGACGCGGTCCTTCAGAAAACGCGGGCGATCGCTCGCTTCCTCCAGCGCGTGGTCGTAGTTGCTTTCGATGGCGAGACAGTCGAGATCGCGAAATTGCTCGAGCAGTCGAGCGGGCACGCGGCCGAGATCGGTCGCGAAGCCGAGGCGCGTCACGCCGCGCGGGCAGCGCCGCTCGATGAGGTAGGCCGTCGATCCGCGATCGTCATGGGGCAGATGGCAGGCTCGGAAGGAGAGCCCGTCGCCAAGGTCCGCATGCTCGTCGAACGGCACGGCGTGCGTCTCCGGCACGCCGAGTCGAAGGGCCTCGCGAAGATGCGAGCGATGCATATGGACGCGCATCGAGGTTCGCAGAATCGGACGCCGCCATGTCTCGCGCCAATGGTCCGCGTCCAGATGGGTGAGGAGGAGGTCGGTCGCCTGTTCGGGCATCGCCCGAAGCGACGCGTACATCCTCTCCCGCGTGGCCTTCGGCGAAAGGCCGGCGTCGATGAGGAGGAACCGATCCCCCGCGCGGAGGACGCTCGCGTTGCCCTGCGAGCCGCTCGCCAGAACGGTCAGGGCGAGCATGGCTCAATCCAATCCCGAGGCATCGTCGGATTCCGACTCGTCACCGCGACGGAGAGCGAGCAGCGCATGGCGGACGCGGCCCACGCGATCGATGATCGGACGCTTGCCCGAGACGACGAAGTCATGCAGCTCGCGCACTTCGGGAACATCGCCGCGCTCGAGCAGCCGCTTCGCGTTCTGCTTCGGCGACGATCCGGCCGCGTAGAGCGTCCGAAACGCCCAGCGGATGGCGTCGATCGTCGCCCGCGGAAAGCCGCCGCGACGCATTCCGATGATGTTGAGTCCGCCGACCTGATTCACGCCGGAGAGGATGCAGAAGGGGGGGACATCGCAGGAGGTGCCGCTGCCGCCGGAGAGCATCGCGTTCCGTCCGACGCGGACGAACTGATGCACCATCGTGCTGCCGCCGATCACCACGCGATCCGCGAGATGCACATGTCCGGCAAGCGCCGTTCCGTTGGCGAAGGTGTTGCCGTTTCCGACCACGCAGTCGTGGCCGGCATGCGAGTTCACCATCCAATAGTTGTCGTCGCCGATCGTCGTCGGCCGGTCCTTCGTCGCCCGGTGGATGGTGACATGCTCGCGGAAGATGTTGCCCGATCCGATCACCACGCCCGCCCCTTCCGTCGAGGGCTGGTAGCTCCGATCCTGCGGGGCGAAGCCGAGGCATGTGCCGGGATAGCACACATTGCGGGCCCCCATCCAGAGCGGACCGTTCAGGTGGACGCTGGAGACCAAGGTGCTGCCCGGTCCGATGCGGATGGTGCCGGTCAGGATGCAGGCGGGTCCGACGACCACATCGTCGGCGAGCTGAATGTCGCCGTCGAGGATCGCGCTGGGATGGATGTGCGGCATGCGGGCGAGGATTCTACAGGTTCCCACGCGGCCTCTGGCGGCGTCGAGGAGCGTCGCGCCGAAAGGTCCTACCATGGGTCTTGCACATCGTGTCCGCATGAGCCAGATTCCCTCCCTCTCCGGTTGTCGCGCAGCGACGCTCGCCTCGAGCGACCGCGTCGTGGTGCGTGATCTCGGCCGCATGGCCTACGCCGATGCCCTCGCCCTGCAGCGGCAGACGCACGCCGAGGTGCTCACGAATCGGGAGCAGGCCGAGTCGGGGCGTCCCCTTCAGCCGATGCCGGTGCTGCTCCTCGAGCACGATCCGCCGGTGATCACGGTGAGCCGGCGGCCGGGCGCTGCGGATCACCTGCTCGCGACACCCGAGCTCCTTGCCGCTCACGGCGTCACCGTCGCCGAGACCGACCGCGGCGGTGACATCACCTATCACGGACCGGGTCAGTTGATCGCCTATCCGATCCTCGACTTGAACCGGCTCGGACTGCGCGTGCACGGATACATGCGCTGGCTCGAGGCGATCGTCATCGAGACGATCGCATCCTTCGGCGTGGTCGGGCATCGCGACCACTGCGCGACGGGCGTGTGGGTCGGCGGCGAGCCGCCGCGCGAGATGACGGCAGGCGATGACGACGCACCCGCCGCCTGCGCCGATCCCTCGCGGGGGGGACGGAAGATCTGCGCCATGGGGGTTCGGGTGGCCCGCTGGGTCTCCATGCACGGATTGGCCCTCAATGTGCAGCCCGCGATGGAGCATTTCGGCCTCATCGTCCCCTGCGGGCTCGTCGGCCGTCCAGTGACGAGCCTGGCGCTCGAGTGTGGCGTCGCTCCGCCGATGGATCTCGTGAAGCGGCGGCTTGCCGAATCCTTCGTGCGGGCCGCGTCCGGCGTGGAGCCCGGCTGACGCCCCGCACCGGGCGAAGCCCGTATGCTTCGCCTCATGCGATCCTTTGACCGTTGCATCGTCGTCGCGTCGCTTGCGACCGCCCTCGTCTCGCTCGCCCTCCACTGGACCGGCGCGTCGCCGCACGACGCCGGCGCCGTCGGCTTCGCGGCGCGGGCCCACGCGTCGGCTCCCGCCGAACCGACCGAGGCGTCGGCCTTCCCGCGCCCAGTCGGCGTCTCGATGCAGGACCTCGGACCGGCGGACGGACTCGTCCTGAACGACATGAAGCCCGACGGGAAGGCGACCGATCCGGTGCGGCTGCGCATCGAGGGGCAGCGCCTCACCTGGGATGACCGCGTGACCGCGAAGGCGTGGTCCATCGGGGCCGTCCATGTGGACCGGGCGATGAAGGCGATCCTGAACGCAAGCCAGTACGCCGATCGGCGGAAGGAGCTTGAGGAGATCGCGATGAAGACCGAGCAGGAGTTCCAGGCCCGCGGCGAGGCGCTCCGCAAGAAGTTCGAGCATGTCGGACCGCAGAGCCCCGAGGCCCCGCAGGCCCAGGCCGAGAGTCAGGCCCTCTTTCAGGAGTACGAGCAGTGGCGGCAGCGCTCGATGCAGGCCTCGGAGAAGCTCTTCGCCGAGCAGGTCGAGGCCGCGTACCGCGAGCTGGTGAGCGCCGTCGAGAGCGTCTGCGACAAGGAGCGCATCGACATCGTCGTCCGCTTCGCGCCGACCGCCGAGCCCTTCAAGGCCGAGAACCTCGCGGGCGCTCGCGAGCAGGTCATTTCCCGCACCTTCCTGAAGTACCCTGAGACCATCGACATCACCGCCGAGGTGCTGAAGGTGCTGAACATCTCGGAAGGCTGACGCGACCCGCCGGTCGGCTCCGTTCTCCCTCTGGCGGCCTCCCACTCCGTGACGAGGCGAGCCGACGGCTCGGCGTTCGAGCCGGCTCGCGTCCCGCGGCCAGCGGCCTCCACAAGGAACTTCCCATGCGTGCAGTGAGAATCTGTCTCCTGACGAGCGTCATCGCGGCGTCGGGCCTGACCGGCAGCGTCGTCAACGCCCTCCCGACCGATGCGGCTCCGGCCGGTCGATCGGTCACCGGCCAGACCCCGCCGAAGCCGCCGGTCGCGGCGCCCGTCTACCTGACCTTCGCCCCCGAGACGATCGATTTCGGCGAGATGATCTCGGGTCAGCCGAAGACCCTCGCGGTGAAGGTCACCAACGCCACGAAGGGGCCGATCACCGTCGAGGCGATCAAGGCCGGATGTGGCTGCACGAAGGTGAGCGATCCGCCGAAGGACCCGGTCGCGCCGGGGGCGTCCTTCACGATGGAGCTCACGCTCGACCCGGGCAACAAGACCGGCATCGATCTCGTGAAGGCGGTGCATTTCCTGCTCGACGGCGGCCGCACCCAGTCCACCCACCTGAAGGCACATGTGAAGACCGTCGTGCGGGTCTCTCCCGATGTCGTTGACGCGACCATCATGCCCGCCGGTGCCGAGGCGATCGTGACCCTCGAGAGCGTGGACGGCAAGCCCTTCACGCTGACCGGGGCGCTGCCGGCGGACTTCGTGGTGCTGCCGAAGGGCGCGAGCGCGAGCCATCGCTTCGAAGTGGATTGGAAGGCGTGGGAGAAGGCGGGTCGCCCGTCGAAGCTCACCATCACGACCGATCGGGCCGACGCGAAGGAACTCGTCATCCCGGTCAAGGGGGCGCCGGCCGTCGCGATGCTCCGGCTGCCGGTGGCGGGTGAGGGGAGCGCGAGCGATGCCGAGGCGCGGCAGGACGCGGCGATTCGGGCGATCGACGCCGGACTCGTCCGCACCGGTCGCTCGCCGCAGCTTCGGATGCGTCTCCACCGCGAGAGCGGCATGCTCTTCGTGCATGGCACCGACGACGACATCAGCGCGGTGCGCGAGGTCGTCATCGCTCTCCCGAAGGACGCGGGCGTGCGCATTCCCGAGTGATGCGGGTTGCGTCGGCTGACGCCGGCGATCGGGACTGCAGGCCACCGATGGACGCAAGCATCGCACCGACTTCCGCGACATCCGCCGCTCGGCGCGAGGCGCTCTCCGAAGAGATGCCCTTCGACGATGCGGCGGTTGCCGCGCGCACGGCGGCGATGGTTGCCGGCGACCGCGAGGCCTACGCGGCGCTCTTCCGCGATCGCTGCGCCTTCGTCGAGAGCGAGGCCGGCCGACGACTGCAGCGTCGCCGCGATCTCGTCGACGATGTCGTCCAGGAGACCTGGCTGCGTGTCGCCCGCGGGCCCCGGCACTGTCCGGCGGTGGCGAGCCTGGACGCGTGGCTCCGGCGCATCGTGCGAAGCGCCGCGACGGATCTCCTGCGAAGCGAACTTGCCCGTCGGCTGCGCGAGGAGCGCATCGCCGCGTCGCGGACCGAAGCCCAGGCGTTTCTCGAGGACCTCACCCTGCTCGATCGCCTGCGCGACGCCCGCGGCGACATCGTCGGAGCGACCGCCGAGGAGCGGGCGCTGCTCGAGCTGAAGGTGCGTTCCGACGCCACGATCGGACAGATCGCGGGCTGGCTCGGGCTTGGGCGGGCCGCGGTGGACAGCCAACTGCGCCGAGCTGCGGAACGGGTCCGCGCGGCGCTCGCCGACGAGGTGGATCACGCGCCGCGGCGCGACAGGAGGCAGGAGCGATGAATCGACTCACCGATCGCCAGGAAGCGCAGCTCGCTCGGGGACTCGCGGAGTTCGACGGCAGCGCCCGTCGCCGTCGTCGTCGCCGCCGCGCGATCGGCGGTGCGCTTGGCGCCTGCGTCACGATCGCCGCAGCGCTGCTCGCGGTGTCGGCGCTCACGCCGCCGCAGGGAGCGGGCGGAAAGTCCGACCCCGCGCAGCAGTTCGCCCAGGGGCTGCCGGACTATGTCGAGATCATCGGCGAGGACTGGCAGCTCACCGCGGAGCTCGAACTCGCCAACGCGTGCGAGCGCATCGGCCGCGACGGAGGCCGACTCTTCATCGTCGAATGCACGCGGCCGCCACTCCGCTGAACGGTGAAGGACGGATGCGCGGGCAGCGCACACGGACACGAGGCCGTTCGGCCGGTCTCAGTCACCCTGCTCCAGCACCGCCATGAAGGCTTCCTGCGGGATGGTGACGCTGCCGATCGTCTTCATCCGCTTCTTGCCTTCCTTCTGCTTCTCGAGCAGCTTGCGCTTGCGGCTGATGTCGCCGCCGTAGCACTTGGCCGTGACGTTCTTGCGGAGGGCCTTGATCGACTCGCGGGCGATGACCTTGCCGCCGATCGCCGCCTGGAGCGGGATCTCGAACTGGTGGCGGTCGATCTGCTCCTTGAGCTTCACGAGGATGCCGCGGCTGCGCTGCTCGGCGTTGTTGCGGTGGCAGGAAGAAAGTAGCGGAAGTGGAACTTAGCTGGGGGCGAAGCTAGAGGTGTGGCGACAACGGGTGTCGACTACGAGAAGAGTCGCTCCATCGAGACGTACCGAGGATCAGGATGTGCCAAGGTTGTCGTGGCAAGTCGATCGCGTTCAACATAGTGCAGCAAGTTCTGCCGATGCGTGTCGCAGAACGGTCCCCAAGACCCGATGGCGAGTCCGATCAGGTGCGCGAGGACAAGGTGGGCAGGTTGGCCCGACACGATGTCATAGTCGATAGGGATTTCGACTGCCGCAGGCTGTAGCGGCCACAATTGATCGAACACACTTGGAATGGCGGGTCGCCAAAGACTATGAGGATCGACGAACGTGAGACCGATCACGGTCCGGCCGAACATGAACAGCGCCTTGTACGCCTCCTGGCCCGCGTGCATCAGGCTGGCGCAAGTTGCAGGACATCCGTCGGCTGCTCCAATCGCCCAGTCGCGGCTAACAAAAGGAACAAACCCGCTGAGCGGTTCATCAAGCCGGGCGGCGAAAAGAGACGAACCTAGGGGCAGCGGTCCACTTTCAACTGAAGCTTGAAGGTGCTCGCGCGGAACGACGGTCTCATCCGTTTGGACGAAGTACGCAGTCTTCATCGCCCACCGGGCGACGATCTCTCGCTCATCGTCGATGAGCTTATGAGGCTCCACGCCCGACATGAGCTTAGTTAGGGCGTTCTTGGCGGAAGTCTCAAGCCGACTCATGCTCCCAGAGTTGCAGCCCTCGCAGACGGAACGCTTCGTGAAGCGGTCGAGCGACGGAACTTGAATCGGCTTCGACTTCACCCGAGCCGTCACGCTTGAGTCCTCTGGCGACCACATGGCGCCCTGATGAACGATCGCGATGGGCTGGCCCTCGATGCGGAGTGCACGCTGCAGCCATCTTGGGACAACATGCTCCTTCGAACGGCGTCGTCGGTCAGATGTTTCACTGTTGCACGCGACGCAGCGATGAACCAGTCTTGACGGCCGCATGTCGTCGAATGATAGATCGGCCTCGCAACCCGCGCCCGGCCAGCCGCCTCCGCACTGCCGCCGCGTCTTCGTCGGAGTGCGATCCGTAGCCGACCTCGTGCTCGTCTCTATCAACTGCACCGACGAGGCAGCTCATGGCGTTGATGCCAATCAGTCACCCTGCTCCAGCACCGCCATGAAGGCTTCCTGCGGGATGGTGACGCTGCCGATCGTCTTCATCCGCTTCTTGCCTTCCTTCTGCTTCTCGAGCAGCTTGCGCTTGCGGCTGATGTCGCCGCCGTAGCACTTGGCCGTGACGTTCTTGCGGAGGGCCTTGATCGACTCGCGGGCGATGACCTTGCCGCCGATCGCCGCCTGGAGCGGGATCTCGAACTGGTGGCGGTCGATCTGCTCCTTGAGCTTCACGAGGATGCCGCGGCTGCGCTGCTCGGCGTTGTTGCGGTGGCAGATGAGGCAGAGGGCCTCGACGGGCTCGCCATTCACGAGGATCGCGACCTTCACCAGGTTGTCCTGGCGATACTCGGTGATCTCGTAGTCCATGGTGCCGTAGCCGCGGGTGATCGACTTCAGCTTGTCGTAGAAGTCATAGATGATCTCGGCGAGCGGCAGCTCGTACTCGAGCATCTGCCGGTCGTCGGAGACGAACTTCTGCTGCTTGAAGATGCCGCGCCGCGTGTCGCAGAGCTTCATGAGCTCGCCGATGTTCGTGGTCGGGCAGATGATCTCGATCTTGACGATCGGCTCGCGGATCGCCTTGACCTTGGAGAGGTCGGGCAGGTCGGCGGGATTGTGGATCTCGACCGTGGTGCCGTCGTTCAGGTCCACCAGGTAGCTGACCGTCGGTGCGGTCTGGACGATCTCGACGCCGCCCTCGCGCTCGAGCCGCTCCTGGATGATGTCCATGTGCAGGAGGCCGAGGAATCCGCAACGGAAGCCGAAGCCGAGGGCCTCGCTGTGCTCGGTCTCGAAGGTGAAGCTCGCATCGTTCAGGTGGAGCTTCTCGATCGCCTCGCGCAGGGCCTCGAAATCGCCCTTCTTGCCGCTCGAACCGTCCGCTCCGGCGCTTGCCGGATAGAAGTCGCAGAAGACCATCTGCTTCGGTTCCTTGTAGCCGGCGAGGGCCTCATCGGCGAGGTCGTTCTCGAGCGTGATGGTGTCGCCGACGCGGACATCGCCGAGGCTCTTGATCGCCGCGACCATGTAACCGACCTCGGAGGTCTCGAGCTGATCGACCTTCTTCGGGAACGGCGTGTAGCGTCCGAGCTCGGTCACCTGGAAGGTCCGCCCCGTGCCCATCATCCGGATCTTGTCGCCGACGCGGATCTTGCCGTCGAAGACGCGGAAATAGGTGACCACGCCGCGGTAGTCGTCGTAGTGGCTGTCGAAGATGAGCGCCCGAAGCTTCGGCGTGACCGCCTTGCGCGGCGCGGGAAGACGATCGCAGATCGCGCCGAGCAGTTCCTGGATGCCCTGACCGGTCTTCGCGCTGACGAGGATGCAGTCCTCGGCGGGGAGGCCGAGCACGCTCTCGATCTCCATCGCGACCTTCTCGGGATTCGCCGCCGGGAGGTCGATCTTGTTGATGACCGGGATGAGCTCGAGGTTGTTCGCGACGGCGAGGTAGGCGTTGGCGACCGTCTGGGCCTGCACGCCCTGCGTCGAGTCCACGACGAGCACCGCACCCTCGCACGCGGTCAGCGCCCGGGACACCTCATAGGCGAAGTCGACATGGCCGGGCGTGTCGATGAAATTGAGCTGGAAGGTCTCGCCCTTGTGCTTGTGGTAGACCGTGACCGCGCTCGCCTTGATGGTGATGCCGCGCTCGCGCTCGAGATCCATCGAGTCGAGAAGCTGGGCCTTCGCTTCGCGTTCGCTCACGGCGTTGGTGGCCTGAAGCAGACGGTCGGCGAGGGTGCTCTTCCCGTGGTCGATGTGGGCGATGATGGAGAAGTTGCGGACGGGCATTGCGGGGAATCGGGAGCCGAGGACAGCGGGAGGGGGTCCCGTGTCGAGTTCCGCATGATACCGGGCCGACGGGGGGAGACCGCGCTCCGGCCCTCGAGACGCCGTCGGCGCTCGTCCCGGGCTGCCTACGCGGCCGTTTCGGCGAGCTGACCGCACTCCGGGCAGCGCGTCGACGCCTCGGTGCCCCCGCTCGGCGGCGCCAAGAGCGTGCCGCAGGCGAGGCAGACCGGCGTGCCCCGTTCGCACATCGCCCGCCGGACGAAGGGTGCGTAGCTGTGGACGAGAGCCTGCGAGAAGGCGATGTGCTGGAGCAGCAAAAAGCCGCCAAAGGTCGCGGCGGCGGTGAGATATCCGGTCGTGCTGTGGGTGATGAAGGGATTGTGGTCGCCGAGGAACCCGAGGAGCCACCAGACGCCGATGAGGACCGCGACCGGCCAGAGACTCACCACGAGGAACGCGACGATCGCCCGCGGTGCCCGCAGCATGAGCATGTTGGCCCGCCAGTGCATCGCGACCTGTTCCGCCACCGACGGCCGGTAGGCCGCGTCATGGAATCGCGGCCACCATTGGAACTGAGGGAATTGGGCGGACGGAGTCATGGCGATGCCCGCGGCGCTCGCCACGGCTGCAAGGTTACCGCTGCTCGGCGCCGCTCGTCCCGGCCGGCGGCTCCGATCCGCTCGGACCGACGGCCGGTCGGGTGATCACGCGATCGAGCGTGCCTTCGACGCATCGCAGGGTTCGGATGAGGGTCGCGTCCTCGCGCTGTGAGGTCGGCTTGTCGGCCGTTCCGGGAGCCGGCTTCGCGCCGCTCTCGCCCTTCTCCGGACGCTTGTCCGCGCCGGACGCCGGCGCCTCGGGCGTCACCGGCACGAGCGGCTCGAGCAGCATCGCGGTGACCGACGGCGAATCGGGAAGGAGTTCGACCTTGCCCTCCCGCAGTCGCCAGACGCCGCGATGGCTCGAGATGACGACGGGCTGTCCCTCGGCCGCGCGACGGGGCGCGACATAGTGGTAGCGCATCGACGGCTGGAGATCGAGACTGCCTCCCGCGCCGGCCCAGAGTCCGATGAAGAGATCCTCGGCCGCGAAGGGCGGCGCCTCGAGCGCGGTCATCGCGGCGAAGGTCCGTACGGTGATCGCCACGCTTCCCTCGACGATCGAGAGCGGCACGCGCGTCCGTTCCTCCTTGCGCATCGTGTAGGGCTCGAGCCAGAACGCGGCGTGGTTCTGGCGATGCCAGCGGCCGACCTCGATCGGCTTGCGATAGCGATTCTGCGAGTCGTAGAGTCGATAGGCGCCGTCCTCCGCGACATCGAGCATCTCGCGGCCGTTACTCCACCACCCGACGATCGGGAAGGGATGCTCGGGATCGAGCGAGACCGTCGGCACATTGCGCGGCGCGGACGCCGGCGGCTCGGCGGCGGAAGCGCTCGGTGACGCGAGGATGACGGCGAGAGCGAACGCTGCGGATGCGACGAGCGGCATACGGGGCTCCGGGGGACAACGCGCGGGCGGCCGGTGCTCAGGCCGCGACCGCGATGCGGACATCGTAGGGATTGCACGGCGTCGGTGAGGACGCCGACCCCGTCGTTCGTGTACAGTTCGCGCGTCCGACCGATGTCGGACGCTCGCTTGGGACAAGGAAGGCGGTGCGAATCCGCCACGAACGCGTCACCGTGATCGTGTCAGTGTGACCCGAGGGAACTCCCCGTTCCCCAAGGGATCGACGATGCGAAAGTCGGGTCGATGTCCCGGGATGAGCTTCGTCGGCTTCCCCGCGTGCTGGCTTCGGTCAGCGGGAGGTTCGCACACGACTCGTCCCTCCGCCCCGCGGAGCGGCGGTCCGCGCGTCCGCTCGCTTCCCTCGGCCACATCCGGCGCGGGGAGGCTTCGCCAGCGGCCGGCGCGGATCCGGCCAGAGTCAAGGTGAGTTCGTATGCATCGTGTGTTTCTCTCGTCGGCCAGCGCCCTGCGCTCGGCCTCGGTCGCCGCGCTCGTCCTGAGTCTCGGTGTGGGCTTCGTCGCGGGCCAGGCGAACGCCGGTCTCGTCGCCAGTTTCGATGTCGGCACCGGATCGTCCTCGTCGACGCTCCAGTTCGATTTCGAGAACGGCAACAGCTACCTCTACACCGTTCGGTGGGACGGCGTCACGACCGGTCGCGACCTGTTCGACATCGTCTCGGACGCCCAGCCGGGCTTCTTCGTCAGCGACATCGTGACCTTCTCCTTCGGCGACGCGCTCTTCGGCCAGTCGATCGGCAACGACTCGAACGCGGGCTTCGGCACGCCGCCGAGCTTCCTCGACTACTGGCACTACTGGGTGCGTGATGACGGCGTCGAACCGTGGCAGTCGGCGATGACCGGATTCGCCGATCGCTTCGTCGTCGACGGTAGCTGGGACGGATGGGTCTTCGGCAGCGACGCGCCGCCGAGCGCGATCCCGGCGCCGGGAGCGATCGCCTTCGCGGCGGTCATCCTCTGCCGATCGCGTCGACGAGGGCGTTGAGTCGGCCGATCGCCTCCTCGAAGGACGCGATGATCGCATCGTCGCCCTTGAGCAGCACGCCGTCCCGCTCCATCGCCCGTAGCAGGTCGCCTGAAGCGCGATAGAGATCGATCGCCCGCCGCGCATGCGCGGCGCGGCGATCGGTCGGCGCGCCCGCATCGCCCGCCGCCGCCTCGGCGGTCTCCGCGGCCATGCCGAGCGCGATCGCCGCGCCGCGGCGGATCACCGCGTTCGTCGGGTCGAGGGCGCTCGCCTCGGCGCGAAGGGCGTGGACTTCGAGGAAACGGTCGATCGCCGCGTCGGTCGCGCCGCGCTGACGCTCGAGCTGTGCGGCCTTGGCGAGGCTGTAGGCAAGGTCGAAGATGGTCGAGGGGCTCGTGCGGTCGGCCTCGCGCAGCGCGCGGGCGATCGCGATCGACTCGTCCAGCGTGCGTCCCGCGTCGTCGAGCCGGTCGAGCGCCATCTGGGTCGTGGCGAGCTCGTTCAGGCTCACCGAGAGCGAGCGGCGTCGCGAGGCGTCGTCGGGGGCCTCGGCGATGAGTTCGCGGTTGAGAGCCACCGAACGCTCCGATGTCGCAAGCGACTCCTCGAGTCTCCCGGCGCGGCGCAGCGAGAACGCCCGCTTGTACAGAAGGACATCGAGCGCGTCGCGCACCGCGGCGCGATCGGCGACCGCATCGAGCGCGGCGATGCCCTCGTCGATCAGGGCGAGCGAGCGGGCCTGATCGCCGTGCATGTCGGCGAGCGTGCTCGCCCGGTCGCGGTTGGCCGCGATCTCGCGAAGCAGCAGGGCATTGGTCGGCTCGATGGCCCGAGCGCGGCTCAGATGTCCGTCGGCCTCGGCGAGCGTCGCGATCGCAGCGTCGCTCGCCCCGGACTGCCACTGGATGAGTCCGATGAGATTCAGCGCCCGACCGACGAGACGGAGCGAGTCCGCATCGTTCGGCGCGTCGCGCAGATTGGCCTCCCGGAGCGCGACCGATGCCCGAAGCGATTCGATCGCCCCTGCGGTCTGGCCGAGGTTCGGGAATGTCGGATTGCCCTGCATGTCCGCGACCCGCTCGTAGGCTGCGGCGAGGTCGGATCGGAAGCTCGGATCGTCGCCGACCTCGGCCTCGAGTCCCTTGAGGTACGCGAGGGCGGTCGTCACGATGCGCTCGCGTGCCGGTCGCGATCCGGCGAGCGGGAGCACCGCCTCGTGAAACTCGAAGAGGAAACTGCGGGCGAGTTCGCGGGCCTCTTCGAAGCGCCGCTCGGCGCGGGCCCGTTCCGCCTCGGCCCGATTCGACGATCGCCACGCCACGCCGGCGAAGATCAGGACGAGGAACGACGCGGCGAGCGAGACGGCGGTGATCAGCCGATAGCGCCGCAGCGTTCGGCTCATGCCGTCCCAGGCGCTCTCGCGCCGGGCACGGATCGGCGCGCCGTGGGCGACCGCGCGGAGGTCCTCGGCAAGGTCGAGCGCCGACGCATACCGCTGTTCCGGCGCTTTCGCGAGACAGGTGAGGACGATGGCGTCGATGTCGCGGCTGATGCCCGCGCGACGGGCGCTCGGCCGTCCTGGCGCGGCCTCGGCGATCGCGCGAAGCGTCGCGGCAAGCGACCCGTCGACGGGATAGGGAAACTCGCCGGTGAGCGCCTGGAAGAGCACGACGCCGAGCGAGTAGACATCGCTTCGGATGTCGATTCGATCGGGCGTGCCGGCGGCGTGCTCGGGACTCGCCCATGGCAGGCTTCCCACGAACTGGCCCGTCACGCTGACCACCGACTCCGCCGGGCTGCGCTCGAGCGCGCGGGCGAGTCCGAAGTCTACGATGCGCGGCGTCCCGTCCGGCGTGACGAGGATGTTGCTCGGCTTCAGGTCACGATGGATCACGCCACGGCGATGGGCTGCGTGCACGGCCTCGGCGACCTGGGCGATGAGTTCGATGACCGCGGGAATCGCCGCGGACGATCCGCCCGACGCGCTTCCCAGGTGCCGATCGAGCGGCGTGCCGTCGACGAACTCCATCACGAGAAAGAGCAGGCCGTCCTCGGTGACGCCGCTGTCGAAGACCTTGACGATGCAGGGATGGTCGATCGAGGCGAGCAGCTCGACCTCGCGCTCGAAGCGCCGGCGTGCGGCCGCGGCGGCGAAGCCGCGTTCGATGAGGAGCTTGAGCGCCACCCGTCGGCGCGTCGATCGCTGCGTCGCGAGGTAGACGATGCCCTGACCGCCGCGGGCGATCTCGTGGAGCAGCTCGTATCCGGCGATCGCCGGAAGTCGATGCGAATCGTCGCCGGACTTCGCCGGGCCTCCGGCGCGCAGGGAGGCCAAGAGCTGGTTGGGATCGGCAAACCAGCTTCCGGCCAATCCAGCCTGCGTCTCCTCGTCGCTCATCCGCTCAACCCTCCTCGTCGACCTGTTCGGCGACGATCGTGCCAAGCCGCTTGAGGATGCGCGACTTCGCCTGATAGACCTGATCCACGGAGATGCCGAGCGTCCGCGCGGTCTCGTCGGCGGCGTGACCCTCGACGGCATACCGCTGAAACGCGGCGCGATCCTGGACCGAGAACTCGGTCTCGATCATCGACATCGCCCGCCGAAGGTGGTACTGCCGCCATTCGAGCTCCCAGTTCGATTCGCTCTCGTCGTCCCCGACGGGATCGTCACCTTCCTCTAGCGATCGCGCGGCGTCGTTCTGACGGCGTTTCTTCGAAAGCGAGCGAAGCACGATCGTCTTGAGATATCCGCGAAAGCGGCCCTTCGACGGGTCGTACTGGAAGTTCGGCATCACGGCCACAAGGGCCACGAGCACATCCTGCAGGACATCGTCGGCATCGTTGTCCGAGCGGCCCGCACGGCGGGCGAAGCCGCGGATGAGGTCGCCGTACCGATCAACGAAATCGCGCCACGCGGTGCGGTCGTCGCCCGCGGAGAGTCGCTTGAGGAGCGTGATGTGCGTCGTCCGTGCCGCCACGACGGGAATATAACCCGCATCGGAGGTGAATCTCGCCAAATCTGTCAGACGACGCGTTGGGGCGGCCTAGCTCCTCCTGTCATGCTGGAACCTGCGGTCTGCACCGCTCGCTTTCACACAAACGGACCCAAGGACAGAGAGAGAACCCATGCGATCGCACCACCTGCCGCTGTTTATTCTGACCATCACCGCAGCGAGCGCCGCGCACGCCGGCGTCACATCGAGTTGGATCGGACCGAGCGGCGGCAACTGGAACGCCGCCGCGAACTGGTCCGCTGGCGTTCCGGGAAGCCCTGGAGTGCCGAACGCGACGATCTCCGCCGCTCGCGGGACGGTGGTCGTCAACCTGAACACATCGCCGTCGCTCGGCATCCTGACGATCGGGCCGAACTGCACGCTCGTGCAGCCGAACAGCGCCGACCTGAACCTCGCCGGGCTGGTGAACGATGGCATCTGGTCCCTGAACTCATCAGGCAGCTTCACGGACATCGGTCTCAGTGCTGACTTCAGCGTTGTCGGGAGCGGTGCCATCCAGTTCTCGAACGCAACGAACAATCGAATCTACAGCATCGGCAGCGTACGCACGCTGACGAACGGCCCGGATCACACGATCCGCGGCGCGGGCAATGTCGGCTCGAACAACACCGGCCTCGTCAACGAGGGGCTCATCGAGGCGACGCTGCCGGCTGGCCTCATCCTCGACATGTCGGACTCGCTGACGCTCGACAACAACGGTCTCCTTCGGGCCCGCAACGGCTCGACGCTGACGATCTTCGGGACGAACACGGACAACGCCGACGGCACGATCCGCGCCGAAGACGGGAGCATCGTGTCCATCCGCTTCGGATCGGTCACAGGCGGCGTGCTTGAATCGCTTGGCTCGGGTGAGTTCACCACCACGACCGAGGTCACGACCTTCGTCGACACGACGCTGAACGGCCTGCTCCGCATGCCGAACGGAGCCGACTCGACTCTGTCGGGAACGCTCACCAACAACGGCACCTGGTCGATGGAGTCGGCCGGCAGCTTCACCGACCTCGTGTTGAACAGCCCGACGGTCACGCTCGCCGGTCCCGGCACGCTTGCGATGAGTGACCAAGGCAACAACCGTGTTCTCAGCGTCAATGCCGTGCGAACCCTTGTCAACGGCCCGGATCACACGATCCGCGGCGCGGGCAACATCGGCGGGAACAACACCGGACTCATCAACGACGGTCTCATCGAAGCGACGCTCCCGGCCGGTCTGATGCTTGACATGGCCGATTCGATGACGCTCGACAACAACGGTCTCCTTCGGGCTCGCGACGGCTCGACGCTCACGATCTTCGGGACGACCACGAACAATGTGGACGGCACGATTCGTGCCGAGGACGGGAGTATCGCTTCCTTCCGCTTCGGATCGGTCACCGGCGGCGTGCTTGAATCGCTTGGCTCGGGTGAGTTCACCACCACGACCGAGGTCACGACCTTCGTCGACACGACGCTGAACGGCCTGCTCCGCATGCCGAACGGAGCCGACTCGACTCTGTCGGGAACGCTCACCAACAACGGCACCTGGTCGATGGAGTCGTCGGGCAGCTTGACCGATCTCTCGTTGAACAGCCCGACGGTCACGCTCGCCGGTCCCGGGACGCTTGCGATGAGTGACCACGGCAACAACCGGATTCTCAGCATCAATGCCGTGCGAACCCTCGTCAACGGCCCGGATCACACGATCCGTGGCGCGGGCAATGTCGGCGGGAACAACACCGGCCTCGTCAACGAGGGGCTCATCGAGGCGACGCTGCCGGCTGGCCTCATCCTCGACATGTCGGACTCGCTGACGCTCGACAACAACGGTCTCCTTCGGGCCCGCAACGGCTCGACGCTGACGATCTTCGGGACGAACACGGACAACGCCGACGGCACGATCCGCGCCGAAGACGGGAGCATCGTGTCCATCCGCTTCGGATCGGTCACAGGCGGCGTGCTTGAATCGCTTGGCTCGGGTGAGTTCACCACCACGACCGAGGTCACGACCTTCGTCGACACGACGCTGAACGGCCTGCTCCGCATGCCGAACGGAGCCGACTCGACTCTGTCGGGAACGCTCACCAACAACGGCACCTGGTCGATGGAGTCGGCCGGCAGCTTCACCGACCTCGTGTTGAACAGCCCGACGGTCACGCTTGCGGGAACCGGCACGCTCGCGATGACCGGCCACCCCAACAACCGGGTCTTCAGTGTCGGCGCCGTTCGGACGCTCGTGAACGCCTTCGGTCACACGATCCGCGGAGGCGGCGCGCTTGGCGGCAACAACACCGCCATTCAGAACAAGGGAGTCATTGAGGCCAACCAGTCGACGGCGTTGACGATTGATCCCCAGGACTTCGCCGACAACTTCAACGAAGGGACGATGCGGGTCACCGGGAACGGGACGATGGTCCTGGGCGGTGGTGCATTCGTGAACCGTGGCCTCGTCGACATCACGCCGACTCGAACGCTCAGTCGCACCGGTGGCTACAACCAGACTGCCGGAGAGACGCGGGTGAACGGTACCTTCACGCTGTCAGGTGGCTCGTACGCCCAGACCGGCGGCCTCCTGAGCGGTGATGGAACGGTCATTGGCGCAGTGTCCGTCCAGGGCGGCTCTGCCTCGCCGTCGAACGCCGATGGAAGCCCAATCGGCGAGCTCTCGCTCTCCAGCAGCTACGCGCAGGGAGCGGATGGCGGACTGGTCATCGATCTTGGGTTTGAGGGAAATGATCGGCTGGCGGTCACCGGCAACGCTCAGTTGGGCGGTGCGCTGCAGGTGCGTTTGGTGGATCCCTTCGTGCCCTTCGTCGGCCAGGAGTTCACCATCCTCACCGCGTCGAACATCAATGGCCTCTTCGGGTGCGTCGAGTTCCCGAACGCGGCGGCTGGTTACTTCCGGGTCGTCTACTCGACAACGAGCGTCAAGCTCGTCGTGGACATCACGCCGCCGCAGGAAGCGGATCTCGACTTCGACGGCATCGTCGGAGCGAGCGACCTCGGCCTCCTGCTCGGCTCATGGGGCACCGAGCCATGCGACAACGCGATCTGCTGCCCGTCGGATCTCAACGGTGACGGCATCGTCGACGCCCTCGACCTCGCGATCCTCCTCGGCGACTGGGGTTGATCGGCGGCAGGGTTGAACAGGATTCTGAACAAATCACCCAGAGAACCACAGAGGCACAGAGGACACAGAGGATGCACAGAGAGAACGAAAGAGGGGACAGGTTGTGCGCGTCGATGGCAGCGTGCTTGCGCCAGAGGCACTTGAGGTGAGCAGTCGCTGGGCAAGGTCAAAGAACCAACCCAATTCAAGTCCACCCTGTGCAGGAGATTCTGTGCGACGAATTCAGTCCGTCCATTGCCTTCTCTGTGCTACCTCTGTGCCCTCTGTGCCTCTGTGGTTCTCTGGCGGAATCGTGCGGAATAGTGTGCGGAGAAATGCGTCACCCGCTCGCGCTTCCCTTGAAGAGGCCGATGGCGGTGGCGGTCATGGCGATGATCGCCTTGATGAGTGATTCGCCGGCGATGAGGCCGCTCGCGACCGGAATGGTGTAGCTCTCGGCGTTCCGTGCGCTCAGGACGCGCCAGAGCTTGGCGATGAGGGCGCCGATGACGAACGCGACGGCGTTGCCGAGCGGGATGACCGCGCCGAGGCCGAGGCCCATCGCACTCGGGAGGTAGCCGCGGGCCTTCGCGGAGACCTTCATCTGGATGATCGGCAGGATGATGCCGATGATCGCGCCGACCACCGCTCCCCAGCGGGCCGAGACCGGGAGCGTGTGAATGCCCTCGGAGAGAAGCTTGGCGACGGCGACCCACATGTTGGTCGCGGGCAGCGGGTACTTCTCGATCGCCTCGACCGTCGGCACCATGAGGTACCACGCCGGCACGATCGCCGCCGTGCCGAAGAAGATGCCGATGAACTGGGCGATGAACTGCTTGCGCGGATTCGCTCCGAGCATGTAGCCGGCCTTCAGGTCGGTGAGAAGATCCGCCGAGGACGAGGCGCTGTTCGCGGCGATGCCCGCCGAGATGAGGTTCGGGGTGATCTTGCCGGGCATGACCACCGCGAAGACGAACTGCATGACCTTGCCCATCGCGCCGATCGGCGTCGTATCCGTCTCGCCGGTCGCTCGGCTCGCGACGAGCGACAGCACGAAGGAGAGGGCGACCGCAAGGAGACCCGCCCACCAGGCGATGCTGAAGGCGACATACTGCAGGACGACCATGGCGATCGTGATCGGCACCATGCCGGCGATGAGCCATGCGGTCGGCACCTCGATCGCGGCCATGCGGCGCAGGAGATCCGCATCGCTCGATGCGGACTGGCCGCTCTTCACGAAGGTGAAGGAACGGACGATCGTCTTCCACTGCAGGGCAAGCGCCGAGAGGCTCGCGAAGACCATGAGCGATGTGCCGGTCCAGAGGCCCCAGCGCGTCGGCATGAGGAAGCCTTCGCCGCCCGGAATCGAAATGATCCATCCCGGCGTGTTCACATTGTCGGCGTCGATCGACGCGAGCCAGGGGGTGACGCCGTAGTAGATCGCCGCGGCCGACGCGAGCATCGAAAGCGAGACGGGAAGACCGACGATGAGTCCGGCGCCGATGAGGACGACGCTCGGTTCGACCGCGGAACCGGCGAGTTCCTTGCCGCGCCACTTCCAGAATCCGCCCGCGGGAAGCTCGGCGGGAAGCTGGATCGGGAAGGCGTTCGTCGCCATCCAGTCAAAGGTTCGATCGAGGATGCCGAGCGTTCCCTTGCCGGTGTTCAGGATGCCGACCAGTGCGCCGACGCCGATGCCGGCGATGAGCACATACGCACGGCGGACCGCTTCGGCGCCTTCGCTATACAGGCTCTTGAGCGTGGATGCCGCGGCGATGCCCGACGGGAAGGGCAACTGCTCGTGGTTGATCATCTGCCGCTTCATCGGGATGGCGAGGAAGACGCCCATCGCCCCGGTGAGGAAGGTGAAGATCGCGACGATCTTCCAGTCGACATGCTCGCGGTTGATGATGAGGAGCGCGCCGAAGCAGGTCGCGATCGTCGAGCCCGTCGAGTAGCCCGCCGCCGATGCGGTCGAGGCCATGCAGTTGTTCTCGAGAATCGACATCTGCGAGAGCCGGCCGAAGCTCAGCGCCCGGAGGCCGTTCCAGATGACATAGCTCAGGACGCAAGCGGTGATCGCCACGCCGAAGGCCCAGCCGATCTTGAGCGTCGTATAGAGATTCGCGACGCTCGTGAGCATGCCGAGCAGGCCGCCCATCACGACCGCCCGCACCGTGAGCTGCGGCATGCGATCGCCCTGGTAGACATGCTGGAACCAGTGCTGGTCCTTCTGCTCGGCGGTCGCGTTCTCCGGAAGCGGCGGTACGCTCGCGTCGAGATAGGGGCGAGCGGACGAACCGACTGACGGCTCGGACATGGGCTACTACTCCAGCGTGTCGCAATGTCGCAGTGCCCGCGCGTCGGCGTGCGCGCTTCGAAGAGAGGCCCTGTGCGGTGCGCACGGTATCGGGAGCGACCGCACTCGTGGGGGCGGCGGCCCCTTCGTCGAGCCGTTCATGCCGCGTGGGGTGTTTCCCTCCGTGCAGGAGGAGCGCGACAACGAAAGGCCCGTCGGACGCTTGCGCGCCCGACGGGCCAGCCGATGTCCGTCGTGTCGGAGGTCGTCAGTCGGCCGCGGAGAGGCGGAACTTGGCGACGCTCTCGCGCATGAGATTGGCCTGTGACGCGGTCTCCTCGGCGGTCGAGGCGAGCTCCTCCGAGCTCGCCGCCGCGCTCTGCACCGTGGCGTTCAGTTCGGTCACGCCGGTGGCGATCTGGCTGATCGCCTCGGCCTGATCGGTGCCGGCCTTGGCGATGCGCTCGAGAAGCGTGCCGACGCGATCCGCGCCGCTCGTGATCTCGCGGAGCGCCTCCGCGGCGCGGCTCGCGACCTCGGTACCGCGGGTCGCGCGGCTCACCGAGCTCTCGATGAGCGCCGAGGTGCTCTTGGCGGCCTCGCTCGAGCGCTGGGCGAGATTGCGGACCTCTTCGGCGACGACCGCGAAGCCCTTGCCGGCCTCGCCCGCCCGCGCGGCCTCGACCGCGGCGTTGAGGGCGAGGAGGTTGGTCTGGAAGGCGATCTCGTCGATCACCTTGATGATCTTGCTGATCTCGCCGGCACTCGCCTGAATCTCGCCCATCGCGCTCGTGAGGAGCGTCATCTCCTCATTGCCGCGGGTCGAGGAGACGCGGGCCTGCGTGGCGACCTCGGCTGCGGCCTTCGTGTCGGCCGCGTTCTGCTCGGTGCGGGCGGTGATCTCCTGCAGGCTCGCGGAGATCTCCTGGATGCTGGCGGCCTGCTGGCTCGCGCCGGAGGCGAGCGTCGATGAGGTGTCGGCGATCTGCTTGCTGCCGGCGTCGATCTCGATCGAGGCCTGACGCACATCCGAGATCGAGGACTGCAGCGACTCGCTCATCCGATTGATGCTGTCGACGAGGATGACGGTCTCGCCGTGCCCGCGGATCGTGAGCGGCTTGCCGCTGAGGTCGCCCTTCGCGACGGCGGCGGCGCGTTCGGTGATCGCCCGCATCGGACGGACGAGCGAACGCGTGACGAGCGTTCCGCCCACCGCGGCGATGAGCGTGGCGAACGCGGCCGAGATCGCAGAGATCCACATGCCGCGCTCGAGCACCGCCGTGATGGTGGCGGCGGCTTCATCCTCCGTCGCTGCGATCGAGGCGGCGACCGCGTCGCCGCGCTCCTGGAGCGAAGCCACCAGCGGCGGAATGCTCGTCGAGACGAGGGTGTGTCGCTCCTTCGCCTGGGCGCTCACCCCGTTCTTTGTCGTGCTCCACCAGGCGATGAGCCCGCTCAGCTCGGCGAGCCAGCGCTTGCGGATCGGGTTCTCGACCTCGGCGATGAGCGCGTCGAGCTCCTGGGCGGCGAGCGTGGCGTAGGTCGTGGCCTGCTCGATGTGCTCGTCGCTGCCGCTCCGCACATATCGGGCGAGGAAGGTCGTTGCGCTGGTGAGCTTGTCGAGGAGCGTCGCCGCGGCGAGCGCAGCGCGCGGATCGCCGTCGGCCTCGGCGGTCAGGCTGATCTCTCGGACCAGCGCCTTCGCGCGAGCCTCCGCCTCGGCCATCGCCGCGAGCTGCGCGTTCCGCGTATCGATCGCCCGGACGAGCGACCGCGCGTGCTCGACGAGCGTCTCGCTGCCCACATCGATCTCCGCGATGAGCGCGCGTCGCTCGGGATTCTGCACGCGGCCGTCGGCCTTCGCGAGCAGTGCGTCGAGGGTTGCGCTCGCGTCGTTGAACTCGCTGACGGCGGAAGGATCGTTCGTGATGACGAAGCGGTCGATCGCCACGCGCATCGCGACGACGGTGTCGTCGACGGCGCCAAGCAGATCGGAGTCGTTGGCGAGTTCGCTCAGGTCGGCGTTGGCAAGCACCGTGGACGCCTGCTGCTGGACGCTGACGCTTGCCGAGATGAGGAGCAGGCAGGTCAGTCCGCCGAAGCCACCGGCGAGCTTCACGCCGACCGAGATGGTCCGACGCGAGCGGCCGTCGGCATCGCGGATGCGGCTCGTGTGCCAGGCGATCGCCAGCACGCCGAGGGTGATGAGCGTGGTCGCGCCAAAGGAAAACCAAACGGCCATCCGCGCCCAATCGGTCGAGGGCGTGGGCGGCAGTTCGAAGGCCGTGGGCGTTCCGAACGCGGGACCGACCGTGCGCTCGGCCGCGGTCACGGTCGGCGGTTCGAAGGTCCCGGTCGAGGTGAGCGTCGAGCGCTCAGCGGCCGATGCTGCCTTCGGTCCGGCGCTCGCGGGAGCGTCAGAGACGGTCTGCGCGGATGGTGCGGGTTGTGCGGCCTGCACACCGTCGGCGGGTGCGACGGAGGCGAGGTTGAGGGCCACGACGGCGGTGACGATGGATGTGAGGATGGTGCGGCGGCGCGCGGTGTTTGAGTTGCGTTCAGTCACGAGAGAACCCTCCTGGGTGCCCTCGTGATCGGGCGGGGCCGATCCGCGCTGGAGCTAACACGGAATACTCCTCCGGAATCGGCGAGAAGCAGTATTCCTACCCATCAAGTCAGAAAAATAGACACTCGTTTCGGTGATCCTCGGGCGCTCTCTCCAAAGAAAGAAAAGCCCCGCGGCACGAGCGCTCAGGATTTCATAATCGGCAGCCGGACCTTCTTTTCCATTTCATGCGTCGGCTGCGCGATGAGGTCATAGCCGTCGCTGTCGACCACCGTGCAGCGGACGAGTTCGCCGGGCGAGAGATCCTCGGCCGCGTGGACATAGGTGAGGCTATCGATCTGCGGGGCCTGGAAATACGCACGACCCGTGTAAAGCTGGCCACCCTTCGTGACGCCGGTCGTCGCCCGCCCCTTCGTTCGGCCGGCGGCCTTGGCGTCGATGAGAATGTCGAACTGACACTTCTGCTCCGCGAGGTAGGCAGCCTGGGCGAAGGCGACTTCCTGCTGGGCGAGCATGAGCTCCGCCTCGCGCTCGGCCTTCACCTCATCCGGCACATGGAGCGACGGATCGGCGTCCATCGTGCCCGCCGGCGTGCCCTCCTCGCGCGAATACTTGAACACGCCCATCATGTCGAAGCCGAACTCGCGGACGACCTCGAGGAGTTCCTCATGGTCCTCCTGCGTCTCGCCAGGGAACCCGGTGATGAAGGTCGTGCGGATCGCGATGCCCGGGATGCGCTCGCGCAGCTTCTCGAGCAGGGCGAGCTGATCTTCCTTCGAGATGTTGCGGCGCATCAGGTCGAGCATCCGCGTGCTCATGTGCTGGAGCGGGATATCGATGTACTTCACGATGTGCTCGAGCCGCGCCATCGCGTCGATCATCGCGTCGTCGAACTTCGTCGGGTAGGCGTACATGAGCCGCATCCAGCCGCCCCCGTGGTCGCGGGCGACGGCGTCGAGCGATTCGAGCATGCCGACGAGTCCCGGGCCGTAGCCGATGTCGAGCCCGAAGCTCGTGGTGTCCTGTCCGATGAGGTTGAGTTCGAACGCCCCGTCGGCCATGAGCGCCCGGGCCTCGTCGACGATCGTCTCGACCGGCTTCGATCGCATCTTGCCGCGGATCGAGGGGATCGTGCAGAAGGCGCAGCGCTGGTTGCAGCCCTCGCTGACCCGCAGATAGGCCCAGTGCCGCGGCGTGAGCCGGTAGCGGCCGCCGTCATCCTCGAAGTAGCCGACGCCCTTGCCGTCGAGGCCGTTCACCGTGAGGCCGACGACATCGCGTCCCCGTTCCTTCGCGGCCTGCAGGGCGTTGCCCGCGATCCAGTAGCGCGGCCGCTCGCCATCGTCGCCGAGCGTGGCCCGCTCGCCGCCGCGCACCGCGTCGAGGATGTGGTCGCGGTCGAAGACGCCGATCATCGCGTCGATGCCGGGGGCCCATTCGAGGAGCTTCGCCCGGTGGCGCTGCACGAGACAGCCGGCGACCACGACGCGCTTGAGCTCGCCGCGGCTCTTCCGCTCGATCGCGTCGCGGATGACATCGAGCGACTCGTCCTTGCTCGCCTCGAGAAACCCACAGGTATTGATGACGATGGCGTCGGAGCCCTCGTCCTCGTTCACGAGCGTGAGGCCGCTCTGATGAAGAACGCCGAGCATCTTTTCGCTATCGACGAGATTCTTCGGACAGCCAAGGCTGACGAAGCTGACGCGATCGACCGCGTCACTTCCGTTCGGGCGGCGCGTTCGATTCATTGCGGGAAGTTCTTCAGCAGGTCGTTGAGCGGATTGAGTTCAGGTCGTGCGGCGAAGAGGATCGCCATGCCGATGTTCACGAGCAGGGCCACGATGCCGATGATGATGCCGGCCCAGGCGAGGCCGCGCGACTCGGGTCGGGCCTTCGTGAGGGCGATGACGCCGAGGATGAGTCCGACCGGCGAGGCGCAGGAGCAGCAGAAAAAGCCGAAGAGTCCAAGGCCGATCGACCAGAGGGCGAAGGTCCGGCTCGGGTCGGCGGCGTTCGTCGGCGGATAGGCGCTGCCATGCGGCTGCTGACTCGGGTAGCCGTAGGGCATCCCGTAGCCGGGCCCGCTGGGAGGCGCCGGAGGCCCGCCGAGCCCGAGGGCCACGCTGACCGGCACCCATTCGGGGTCGTTCTCGCCGCGGATCATGTCGCTCGGCACGATGTTGCCGCTCTGGACATACTCGCGCACCTGCGCCGCCGTGTAGGGGCCGAACATCTGTTGGCCGCGGGCGATCCAGTAGGGGGTGTTCTCGGAGAGGGGCATAGAGGGCGCGACGAGGCCAGAGGCGCGAGCGGAGCCGCGGAAGCCGACCGTGCCGACCACGGACAGTGTCCTCCGGAGCGAGGAATCCCGCACGATAGCGGCAAGCGCGACCGGATTCTCACCACGCAGGCGGCGGGGGGGCGTCGGGGCCCCGCTCGGTCACTCCTTCGCGGGAGGGTAGAGCCCGGCCCGGCGGATGTAGGCGAGGACCGCCGGATCGAGGTCCGCCGGGGTGAGGCCGCGGGCCAGATCGCTCCGCAGGGTGGTCGCGGCGAGGTCGATCGGGGCGATCGGCAGGACGCGGGCTCGCCAGGCCGCTTCGCTCTCCCCGAGCGAGGCCGCGAGCGCAGCGGGGAGGTCAGCGAGGGTGTCGGGCGGCCGAAGCACGATGGCCGGCTCGGCCAGCGCGAGTACATCGCGCCAATCCCGCCAGGAGCTGAGATTGCGAGCCTGGTCGCTTCCGATGAGGAGCCGAAGGGGCGGTTCGGCCGTCGGGCACGCCTCCGATCCGTCGGTGCGGAGGAGGGCTCGAAGCGTCTCGATCGTGTAGGAGGGGCCCTCGCGGCGAAGCTCGAGGTCGAGGACCGTGGCCCGCGGCTCCTCGGCGAAGGCGAGGCGCACCATTGCGAGACGATGTTCCGCCGCTGCGGGCGGAGCGTGCGTGCGCTGCGGATTGACCGCGGCCGGAATGATGAGCATGCGCCGAGCGCCAAGGGCGTCCGCCGCCGCGCGGGCCATCGCGACATGCATCCGATGGGGCGGATCGAAGGTGCCGCCGAAGACAATCGTCGGGAGGGTCACGCGCGGGATCGTGGCGAAGGAGTGGGGAGGAGGGACCTGTCGGCGAAGCGTACGCCGCCGCGGGGCTCAGCCCCCAGCGTCGAGATCATCGAGGAGGAGCGTCAGGAGCGGCGCGATCGCCGCCATCGCGGCGTCGGACTGCCGACCGAGCGAGCGGAGCGTCGAGACCATCGCGGGGCGTCGCAGGACGAGGCGAAGCGCCTGTCCCCAGTTCGTGCGGCCGTCGGGGTGAATCAATCGCTCGAGCCCATCCGGAAGGACATCCTCCGGACCGTCGGAGACGCCGCGGATGACGGTGAAGGGTTGTTGTCGGGCGCTCGCCGCACGGGCGAAGGCATGCGACTCCATGTCGACGACATCGGCGCCGGTCCGGTCGCGGAGCGTCCGCTTCGCCTCCACCGTCGAGGCTGGCAGACCGACGCCAGCGACCGTCAGCCGGGGGATGCGTTGCGTCGCCGAGCTTCGGGGGACCCACGGCGCACCGAGTGATGCGGACCCGCTTCCAGCGTCGCCCTCCACCACGCGGTCGATGAAGCCGGCGCTCCCGATCGCCAGATCCGGTCGCAGGCCTCCCGATGTGCCCACCAGGATCAGAAGCGGCGGCCGGCCGCGCTCCTCGGAGGCCGGCCAACGGGCCTGAAACCAGCGTTCGACAGCGGCTGGACCGATGCCGCAGACTTCGACCGTGGCTCGCCTCGGAAGGTCGGGGAGCGCCCGACGGAGGCCCGACCACTCATGCTGGAGCGGGATGAGGATCGTCGGACGGGAGGCGGAGGCCGGCGGCATATGCGTCGCACCGTACCGAAGGTCGCGCGGCGGGGCTGCGACGGAGCGAGAGGGAGGTTCGCCGCCGCGTTGAACTCCGGCCAACCCTCGCTATACTTCTCGCCGTCCAACCGGCAGAAGTCCGGGGCGTCACCGCGTCCCTGCATTCAGTCCGTTCTCGCTGGCCCTATCGTCTAGCCCGGTTCAGGACACATCCCTCTCACGGATGGAACAGGGGTTCGAATCCCCTTAGGGTCACTGCCTCCGGCCCCCGAGCTTGCACTCGGGGGCCGGTTGTCTTTCCGCCCGTCTTGTGGCGGTTTCCTGTGGGCGGTCCGCTCGCCCCGTCGGCTCGGCGGCCACCGCTGGCTTCCTCGGGGGCTTCTCGCTATTCTGTTGGACTTCGCTCGCGGCCCTATCGTCTAGCCCGGTCTAGGACACCTCCCTTTCACGGAGGTAACAGGGGTTCGAATCCCCTTAGGGTCATTGCTGGATGCCTTCGACGCCGGCCCTTCGGCGGCCAGACGACGCGTCCCAAAACTCGCCCCAGGAACGGCCAAGAGGTGCCGAAACGGCGCGGCGGCGGCCATCAGCGCGAACGCGACGGATATCGCATTGCTCCGCGGAAGGGCCGCTGTAGACTCCGATCTTCATCTCGGAGGGAGAGAGACCGCGCGGTCGCGCGGCTGCTGTCGTCCTTCCGGTGTCGTCGAAACCAGCGTCGAAACCAGTTGGACTCCATGCACAGACTCAGCCTCTCCCGCGTCCTCGTTGTGACCTCCACGATCCTCCTCTGCGGCGCGAGCGCCGACGCGGCGACGCGATTCGTGAACGCGAATCTCGCGACGGGCGCCAATGACGGCACGAGTTGGGAGAACGCCTATCGCGGTCCGCAGGCGCTGAAGGTCGCGATGGACGCCGCCGTGGCCGGCGACGAGATCTGGGTCGCCGCGGGCACCTACAAGGCGTCGCCCGCGACGCGCAATGTCTCCCATGTCCTCAAGAACAATGTGAAGGTCTACGGCGGCTTCAGCGGCGACGAGACCACGCTCGCCGAGCGGGATATCACGGCGAACCTGACGGTCATCTCCGGTGACCTCAACGGCAACGATGTGATCACCGTCGCATCGACCTACAACGACAATTCCTATCACCTCGTCACCTGCCAGAGCGGCACGCTCGGGCTGATGGACGGCTTCGAGCTGCGGGCCGGCAACGCGAACGGGGCCAGCGCCAGCAACCTCGACAAGGGTGGGGCGATCATCTGCCTGACCTCGCAGAGCCCGACCTTCCAGAACTGCCGGTTCATCGACAATCGCTGCACCTTCGGCGGCGGGGCCGGCTACCTGAACGGCTCGAGCCCGAAGTTCTTCGACTGCTCCTTCGAGATCAACAAGGGTGGCAGCTTCGGCGGCGCGTTCGATAGCGCGAACGGCACGCAGCCGGTCTTCGAGCGCTGCGTCTTCCGCGGCAACTCGGCGCTCCGCGCGGGTGCCCTCGAGTTCTTCGGCGGCTCGCAGCCGAAGGTGACGAACTGCCTCTTCTACGACAATCAGGCGACCGGCTCGGGCGGCGGCGGCGCGATCTGGCTCGGCTCGAGCTCGAACGGCACCTTCCGGAATCTCACGATCACCGGCAACAGCGCCACGCAGAACGCCGGCGGCGTCCTGAACACCGGAGGCACCTCGACCTTCATCAATGTCATTTCCTTCGGCAACACCGGCCCCGGCACCGTCGCCGACAACGGCATCAAGTCGCAGGGCGGCACCTCGACGATCACCTACTCCTGCGTCCAGGGCCTCACCACCGGCACTGGCAACATCAATGTCGATCCGCAGTTCGCGAACGCGGCGGGCGACGACTATCGCCTCGCGGTGACGAGCCCCGCCATCGACCGCGGCAGCAATCCGGGCGTGCCGGTGGGAACGCTCGTCGATCTCGACGGCCTTCCGCGTTTCGTCGATGTCGACAGCGTGCCTGATGCCGGCGCCGGGACGGCCCCGATCGTCGACATGGGCGCCTACGAGACGCCGAATCCCGCCGTGCCCTGCCCGGCGGACCTCGATGGCAACGGGACGGTGGACTCCGCCGACCTCGCGATCCTGCTCGGCGCCTGGGGCACCCCGAACGCCGACCTCGACGGCTCGGGTTCGACCGAGGCAAGCGACCTCGCGCTCCTGCTCGGCTCCTTCGGGACCTGTCCGTAAGCGTCACGAACGCGGCGGCCGCCTGCGCTGTGATTGCGTTGCGTTCGCCCGTTTCGCGCGCTGACATGCTTGCATAACGATCTCGCCCGGTACACTCGCGTGGCCGGGCGGCGATCGCTTGTCGATGCGCCAAGCGAACCTCCGGACCTCAGCACAGGAGTGATATCGATGGGCGGAACCTTTTCTCGTTCGTGGGCGATGACCAAGGAAAGTTGGGCGGTCCTCCGCGCCGACAAGACGCTCATCCTCTTTCCGGCGATTTCCTCGGCGGCGCTGCTCCTCGTGCTTGCGACCTTCGCGGTTCCGACGGGCATTGCCCTCATGGACTCCGGCGTCTTCGATGCCGGCCGCGAGCAGGTGACCAACGCCCGCGGCGAGGTCGTCCTGCCGATGGGGACCCGCATCCTGCTCGGCTTCATCGCCTTCGCGTTCTATTTCGTCAGCTTCACGGTGATGAATTTCTTCAATGTCGCGCTCGTCGGCGCCGCGATGGAGCGATTCGAGGGCCGCGACGCCGGCGTGCGCGTCGGACTCGGCATCGCGGTGCAGCGCATCCCGCAGATCCTCCTCTGGTCGCTCGTCGCCGCGACGGTCGGCGTGATCCTGAAGGCCATCGAGGAGCGCGTCGGGATCTTCGGCAAGATCGCCGTCGCGCTCGTCGGCACCGCGTGGGCGATCGCCAGCTTCTTCGTCGTGCCGGTCCTCGCCGCCGAGGGTGTCGGGCCCTTCACCGCCCTGAAGCGCTCGGTGGCGATCCTCAAGCGATCTTGGGGTGAGGCGGCGGTGACGCGGATCGGCGTCGGCGCGGTCTTCGGGCTGGCGATCGTCGCGGTGCTTGCGATCGCCGCCGCCGCCGCGGTGGCGTCGGTCGTGTCACTCGACGCACCGGCCCTCGCGATCGCCATCGGCGTCGTGGCGGTGATCATCGTCATCGGCCTCTCGCTTCTTTCCACCACCCTCCAGTCGATCGTGCAGGCGGCGGTCTACCGCTACGCGGCCCAGCAGACCGTTGCCCCGGGCTTCAGCTCGCAGACCCTGCGCGGGGTCTTCATGCCGAAGTCGAAGTGATCGGCAGCGGTGCGTCGGCGGCATCGTCGTTGGACGGCGTCGCGGGCTTCGCCGATGATTCCGGGCGATGCGTGACGAGTCTCCATCCGGCCCTCCGGCCGTCGTGACGGTCGGAGGCGAGTTTCGCCACGATGTCCTCATCGGGGCTGGGCTGCTGTCGGCGGTCGGCACGCTTGCCGCCGGCGTCGGCATCGCCCCGGGATCGCGCGCCCTCCTCGTCGTTGACGAGCAGGCGCGGCCTCATGCGGATCTCGTGGAGCGTTCGCTCGTCGCCGCGGGATACCCGGTCGCGAGCGTCGCACTCGTCGCGGATGAGGGCAGGAAGTCGATGGAGGCCGTCAGCGCCATCTGGCAGGCGGCGCTCGCCCATCGGCTCACGCGGCGGGACTGCATCGTCGCAGTCGGCGGCGGCCTGATCGGCGATGTCGCCGGGTTCGCGGCATCGACCTATCTCCGCGGGGTGCGCTGGCTCGGCATCCCGACGACGCTCCTGGCGATGGTGGACGCCTCGACCGGCGGGAAGACCGGGATCAACCTGCCGCTCCCCCCGGACCCGGCCGCACCGGCGAGGGCTGGCGCTGAAGCCCGCCGCGAAGTCCTTGGCAAGAACCTCGCAGGCACCTTTTGGCCGCCAGCCGTGGTGATCGCCGACCCCGCGACGCTCCGGACCCTCCCCCCCCGGGAGCTCCGATCCGGGATGGCCGAATGCGTCAAGCACGCCATCATCGACGGCGAGGAGCACCTCGCATGGCTCGAGGGACATCTCGATCAGATCCTCGCTGAGGGGGCGAGCCCGGCCTGCATGGTGGACCTCCTCCGCCGCAGCGTGGCGGTGAAGGCCCGGGTGGTGACCGAGGATCCGCGCGAAGCGGGGGCCCGGGCCCTCCTCAACTTCGGGCACACCTTTGGGCATGCGCTCGAGACCATTCCGGCGCTCGATCTCACGCACGGAGAAGCAGTTGCGATCGGCATGGTGGCCGCGTGTCGGGCTGCGGAGGCCCACTGGTCTCTCGATCCCGCGCTCACGCGGCGGCTTGTCGCGCTCCTCGAGCGGATCGGTTTGCCGACCCGCATCGAGCCCGCCGCCTCGGTGTCGCTGACCGAGGTGACGCATCGGATGGGATTCGACAAGAAGGTCGATGCGGGACGACTGCGGTTCGTCATCCCGCGCGGAATCGGCCGGCTCGAGCCAAAGGCGGAGCTACCGCAGCGGGTTGTCGAGGTGGCGCTGCGAGCCATCGGCTGCGCGAGCGCCGGCGAAATCCCAATGCAGGATTTCGAAAGTCGCCGATAATGACGCCGCCTGCTTGCCGCGACGGACGGAGGGTCGCCGCGGATCAGCGAGCGCATCGCGCGTTGTCTGCGATGGCGCCCGCGTCGAATCCGGTCCTCCGTCATGCGCACGATCGCGATCGTCAATCAGAAGGGTGGCTGCGGCAAGACCACGACCGCCATCAACCTCGCCGCCGTGCTGGCGCGACGCGGACATCGCACGCTGCTCGTTGACATGGATCCGCAGTCGCACTGCGCCGCCGGTCTCGGTGTGCCCGAATCGAGCATCGTTCGCGGCGTCGGCGAGGTGCTGTTGGGCGATCTCGATCGCCCGCTCGAGAG
This sequence comes from uncultured Isosphaeraceae bacterium, assembly GCA_964395845.1. Classification (GTDB taxonomy): domain Bacteria; phylum Planctomycetota; class Phycisphaerae; order Phycisphaerales; family SM1A02; genus JAEUIT01. Next base: position 104,239 of record CAYNCG010000002.1, read on the forward strand.
CGAGAGCTTCCTGTGGGAGGTCAGTCGCCATCTGCATCTTGCGCCGAGCACCGTGAGTCTGGCTGCCCTCGAAGCCGCGGCGGGGGGGCTCAGTTCGCTGCCGGATCGCGATCGGCGTCTTGCGCGGATGCTCGCGTGGCTTGCCCCGCGCTTCGACCTCTGCGTCGTCGACTGCCCGCCGACCATCGGCCTCCTGACCTTCAACGCTCTCCGGGCCGCCGACGAGGCGCTCGTGCCGGTCGAGACCGGCTACTTCAGTCTCCGCGGCGCTGAGAAGCAGATCGCGACGATCGTCCGGACCGTCGAGCGGCTCGGTCGGCCCTTGCCTTTCCGCCTCCTCGCGACGCTCTTCGACGAGTCGCGGCCCGTTGACCGGAGCGTGCTCGAACAGCTTCGCAAGCGCTTCGGCGATGCGGTGCTGCCGCTGGTCGTCGGCGATCACGAGGTGCTCCGCGAGGCCGCTTCCGTCGGGCAGGCCGTCACGGAGTTCGCCCCGCAATCGTCGGCCGATCGCGACTTCGACGCGCTCGCCGCGTGGCTCCTTGACCATCCGCCCACCGTGCCGAGCGCTCGATCGGCGGATCCGGCGATGGGCCCGTCGATCGAGGTGCATGCGAAGACCGCGCATCTTGGACCGACGCCTGGATACGCCGCGGCGCCGGCGACTCCCCGCATCCAACCGTCCTCTCTCCAGCCGGAGGTGCCCGGCCCCATGACAGGCCCTGTGACAGGCCCTGTGACAGGCCCTGTGACAGGACCTGTGACAGGACCGGCCGCCGCCTTCCGACCGCGCTCGCTGCACTCCTTCACCGGCGACGCTCCTCCCGCGAGCGTGACGCCGCGTCCGGTCGATCCGCCGCCGCCCGCGGCGACGGGGTGGCAGGTCGGCTCGACACGGGCCGCCGAACTCGCCCGCCGGGTACGGGATCTCTCGGCGAAGCCGACGGCTGAGGAACTCGCGATGCTCGAGCGTCCCGTCGAGCCGCGCGGCGCTCGGCCCTCCGCGCCGCAGGCGTCCGGCGTGCGGCTCGTCGTGCCGCGCGGCATGGCCTTCCGCGTCGGCGTGCGCGGCGACTTCAACCACTGGCAGACGAGCGAACTCGAACTCCGCCCCGAGAGCGGCGTGTTCGAGGCGATGCTTGCGCTCGCGCCGGGACGCTACCGCTATCGTCTCGTGGTCGACGGGCGCGAGGCCCTCGATCCGACGAATCCCGAGCGCGAGCTCGGACCGGATGGTCGCGATGTGAGTGTGCTGACCGTGTCGCGGAGTGCGACGGCGGCAGATGGTGCCTTGGGTCGGTCATCCGACGGGGCAGGTGGGGCATGAGCCACAGGAGGTGGATGGCATGAGCTCGTCCTTCGATCCCTATGCCGAACTGGCGTCCCTCTTCCTGACGGATGACGAGGCGTCGTCGCCGCGACGAGAGGGGCCGGCGCTGGAACTGGTGCGCGACGAGGCGATGCCCGAGGAGGTCATCTCGGCCGATCCGCGTGATTCCGCCGTGCAGGCCGAGAGCGCGGGCCGCATACTTCCGCATGAGCTGCGACTCGCGCCGGCGCTCTCGTCGGTCGAGCAGGGCTCGCCGACCATCGCGCCGGCGGTCACCGCACCGATCGAGATCGCCGTGGTCGGGCATCTTCCGGTGATGGGTGGACTCTGGCTCACCCAGTACGCCGATCATGTCGGTCGTCGCGAAGGACCGACCGCGCTCGTTCGGATCGAGCGCGGGCAGGTGACCTTCGAGCTGCTGCGCGCTCCCGGCTGCAGGGGTGTGCTCGAGCGGGCCGCGACGATCGACGAGGCCCTGGCCGAGCTCGCCACCGTCGCCTCGCGCTGGGTGATCTGCCCGGCGAACGAGGCCTCGGTCGATGGCCCGCTGCCCGCCGATGCCCTCACGCTTCTCACCGGCGGCGACGATGCCGCGACCGTCGCCGCGTATCGGATCATGAAGAATCTGGCGGAACGCTGGCACATCGCGGGATGGCCGATTCCGCCGATCGGTCTTGTCGTCCTCGGCTCCACGCCGGAGCGCGTGGAGGAGGTCGTCGAGAAGCTCGATCGGACGACCAAGGCCTTCCTCGATGTCGATCTCGCGATCGTCGGCCAGCACCAGCGCATGGACGCGATCGAATCCGAGGGCCGCCGGGTGTTCCACGGCTCGGATCTCGCATCGGGTCTGAGCGTGACCGATCTCTGCCGCCGCATTCGCGCCCTGGGTGGACGCGAGCGGCGGGCGGCCTCCATCGTCTCGCCGCGACGGACCGGTCCGGGTGGGGCAGCCAAGCTCGGCCCGAAGCCGCTCGGTCGGGAAGTCCCGCCGCTCGCGCTCGTCGAGCCCGTTCCCTCACCTGGGGCGGTCGAACCGGACACCATCTCTGGCGCTCCCTTCACCGCCGAGCGCGAACCGCTTGAGCGAGCCGTGTCGCAGGTCACCGATCGGTCCGCGGAGGAGCCTCGCTTCGAGCCCGTTTCCTCGCTCGCCGCGACGCTCCCGGGACTCCTGCCGCTCGCGACGCGCTGTCCGCATCAGCCGACCGTCGAGCTCGCTCGCGATGAAGCGGGCACCCTGCATCTCGTCATCGGCGACAGCGAGCTTGGACTCCTCCGGCCGGTTGAGGCGTGGGTGCGTTCCCACGCCGCGCTCCTCGGTGCGGCCCATCCGGACTTGGCGAAGCCGATCCGTACCGCGATCGATGTCGTCACCGCCGATGCCCCGAGCGTTGCCGGACTGCATGGCACCGGGCTCAACCTCCACCTGCTCATCGAGACGCAGCATGGGCGGGTCCATGCTCCGCTCAGCCGCCCGACCGAGGTCGGGTGACGCGGGCGGCCGCTGGTAGCATGCGAGTCCAAACCGAAGACGCCTGAGGCCGTGGGATCGAGCGCAGCGATCCGCGCCCGCTGAGGCGTTTGCTTCGGGGCAACGGGGGATCGCATGCTGATCGCCGTCGGGAAGGAAGTCGCGGGCGCGTCGGGCACCAGGGGGGCAGACGGGCGGCCCGTCGAAACCCGCGTCGCCCTGATGCCTGAATCGGTTCGGAAGCTCTTGGGTGCAGGCTACTCGGTGGCCGTCGAGTCCGGCGCTGGCACGCTCGCGAGCGTCGCCGACGACGCCTTCCGCACCGCCGGCGCAACGATCGAGTCCGATCGCGCGGCGCTGCTCGGGCGGGCGGACATCCTCCTCACCGTCGGCCCGCCGCCGGTCGAGACGATCCGAAGCTTGCGACGCGGGGCGATCCTGCTCGGGTCGCTCTTTCCGACGCGAAACCTCGCCCTCGTGCGGGCCGCGCTCGAGTCGGGTGTCACGAGCTTCTCGACCGACGCGATTCCGAGGACCACGCTGGCTCAGGCGATGGACACGCTGTCGTCGATGGCGAACATCGCCGGATATCGCGGCGCGCTCCTCGCGGCGATGCACCTTGGGAAGTACATGCCGATGCTCATGACCGCGGCGGGGACGGTCCTGCCGGCGAAGGTCTTCGTGATCGGCGCAGGCGTCGCGGGCCTGCAGGCGATCGCGACGGCGAAGCGCCTCGGCGCTCAGGTCTTCGCGACCGATGTGCGGCCCGAGGTGAAGGAGCAGATCGAGAGCGTCGGCGCGAAGTATGTCGGGATCGAGCTTGCGGTGAGCGCCTCGGCCGGCGGCGGCTACGCCCGCGAGCTGAGTGCGGAGGATCGCGAGCGACAGGCGAAACTCCTCGCCGACCAGTGCGCGGCGAGCGACGCGGTGATCACGACGGCGCTCATCGGTGGAGTGACCGCCCCGAAGCTCCTGAGCGCGGCGATCGTCGCCCGCATGCGGCCGGGCTCGGTGATCGTCGATCTGGCGGCCGACGGCGGCGGCAACTGCGAGCTGTCGAAGCCCGGGGAGACGGTCGTCGTCTCGGGCGTGACGATCGTCGCCCCGACGAACCTCGCGGCGACGATGCCGACCGACGCGAGCACGCTCTGGTCGCGGAATCTCACGAACTTCCTGCTCGCGTTCACCCGCGAGAAGTCCTTCGCGATCGACCTCACCAACGAGATCCAGCGCGGCGCCGTCGTGACCCACGCCGGCGAGGTGCTGCACGCGAAGACGAAGGATCTCGTCGCCCAGCCCGTCGGCTGATCGCGCCGCGGTCGCTTCGCCTTCCCGTCGGACGGTTCCCGCCCGATCGCCCCCTGTCCCCAACGACCCCCATGGAACCAACCATGCCCTTTCCCTCGACGCTCGCGGCCGACGCCGCCGGACAGCTCGATCTCGTCGCGATGCTCTTCGTCTTCATGCTCGCGACCTTCATCGGCATCGGCGTGATCCGGCGCGTGTCGCGCCTGCTGCACACGCCGCTCATGTCGCTGACCAACGCGATCTCCGCGATCGCCGTCGTCGGCGCGATCATCATCGCCGGCGGCGAGGACTACCCGACGCCGATCAAGCTCCTCGGGGCGATCGCCCTCTTCGCCTCGATGACCAACATCATCAGCGGATTCCTCATCACCGACCGCATGCTTCGCATGTTCAAGGCCCAGCAGCCCGCCCAGCAGCCCGCCCAGCAGATGGCGAAGCGCGAAGGGGAGGTGAAGTCGTGAGCCTCACCCTGATCGAACTCTGCTATCTCGTCGCGACCGGGCTCTTCGTCCTCTCGCTGCACTGGATGGGCGATCCGAAGACGGCGCGGCGCGGCGTGCACGCGGGCATGGCCGCGATGCTCATCGCCGTGCTCGCGACCTGGGCCCGTCCCGATGTCATCGCCCACAGCGACATCGCCCGACACGCCTGGGTGGTCGTGCCGATCCTCCTTGCGATCTGGCCAGGCATCTGGCTCTCGCTCGTGCCGATCACCGCGGTGCCCCAGCGAACGGCCCTCTCCCACGCCTTCGGCGGCCTCGCGGCCGGTCTCGTGGGCACCGCGAAGTACTTCTATTGGTACGGCGGCGACAACGACGCCCTCACGCCCTTCATCATGACCGCGATCGTCGCCGAGGTCATCCTCGGCTTCCTCACCTTCACCGGCAGCATCATCGCCGCCGCGAAGCTGCAGGAAGTGAAGTGGCTCCCGCAGCGACCCTGGGTCTACCCCGGGCAGAACATCGTGAATCTCATCGCCCTCGGTGCGGCGGTGGTGATCGGTGCGCTCCTCATCTTCTCGCCGGCGGCGTGGTGGTCGCCCTACCTCTTCGGCGTCCTCATCCTGCTGGCGCTGAACTTCGGCTGGATGCTGGTCATGCCGATCGGCGGCGCGGACATGCCGACGGTCATCGCGATTCTCAACAGCTACGCCGGCCTCGCCGCGGTCGCGATGGGCTTCGTCCTCGACAACAAGCTGCTGATCACGGCCGGCGCCCTCGACGGGGCGAGCGGCCTGATCCTCTCGATCATCATGTGCAAGGCCATGAACCGCTCCTTCACGAATGTGCTCTTCGGCGCGTTCGGCCAGGTGCAGCAGAAGGCCGCGGGCGGCGAGCAGAAGGTCTACAAGCCGGAGACCGCCGAGGGAGCCGCCCAGGTCCTCGAGCAGGCAAGCTCCGTGGTGATCGTGCCCGGCTACGGCCTCGCCGTCGCCCAGGCCCAGCACAAGGTGCGCGAGCTCTACGACCAGCTCAAGAAGCGCGGCGTCACCGTGCGCTTCGCGATCCATCCCGTCGCCGGCCGCATGCCCGGACACATGAATGTCCTGCTCGCGGAGGCGGAGATTCCCTACGACGACATGGTCGAGATGGACGAGATCAACGGCGACATGCCGCAGTGCGATGTCTGCCTCGTCCTCGGCGCGAACGATGTCGTCAATCCCGCGGCCCGAAGCGACAAGACAAGCCCGATCTTCGGCATGCCGATCATCGACGCCGACCGCGCCCGCACCGTCTTCGCCGTGAAGCGCAGCAAGAACCCGGGCTTCGCCGGCATCGACAACGAGCTCTATTTCCTCGACAAGACCTACATGCTCTTCGGCGACGCCAAGGCCGTCGTCGGCGAGCTGGTCAAGTCCCTCTCACCACCGTCGGGACATTGAGCGGGCGTGTCTTCTCACCGCACCCAGAGAACCACAGAGGCACAGAGGGCACAGAGGTCGCACAGAGAAGGCACAAGAGGAGACCGGTTGCGCCCGCGTTGATGGAGACGGCCGGCGCCAGGGGGATTCGCGGAGCGCAAGCGCTGGGCGAGATGGAAAGACTCGATCCAAATCGACTCCATCCTGCGCCGGCGATTGTGTGCGGCGGATTCCGTCCTCTCTTTGACTTCTCTGTGCACCCTCTGTGTCCTCTGTGCCTCTGTGGTTCTCTGGATGAACCTCGCCACCGCCGCTCAGCGCGCCGTCAGTCGGCGGAGGTCGATCTTCGCGCCATGGCGGCTGTCGAAGGGGAGTTCCGGCAGGATCTCGATGCGGTCGATCGGTGGAATCATCTCGGCCTCGCGGAGCGCCGGGTCGCTGAGTGCGGTGCGGACCGCGGCCTCGGTGGTGTGGGCGGCGGCGACGATGAACGCTTCCTCGCGCTCGAAGACCGCGACGCGCACGCCGAGCCGCTCGCGGAGTGCGGCCTCGAGGGGAAGCGGATACCAGACGCGCCCGTCGCGGCGCAGTCGCGCCGAACATCGGCCGAGGAGCCAGAGGCGGCCGTGGGCGTCGAAGCGACCCGCGTCGCCCGTGCGGTGCCAGACGCGAGCGCCGACGCGCCATTTGGTGTCCGCATCACCGACGCCGTCGAGATAGCCAGGCAACACATGATCGCCGGCGACCATGATCTCGCCGGGCTCGCCGCTTCTGAGCACGCGGGCGTCGAACGCCTCGTCCGTGCTCGGCGCAAGCGGCTCGCCGAATCGATCGGGTAGCACGCGAACATCGGCCCCGGGCACGGGCACGCCGACGCAGGTGCCGCCGCCGTTCGACATCGAGGCGCGGTCGGCCTCGTCAAGCTCGTCGAGCGCCTGGGAGGCGATCGGCTCCGCCTCGGTCGAACCGTAGAGATTGACGATCGTCGCCGAGGGAAACGCCTTCGCGAAGCGGTCGAGATCGGCAAGAAACACCGGCGCGCCGCCGGTGAAGACGCGCTCCAGAGACGCGATCGGCGGGCCGTCGCCGATGAGCCGATCGAGGAGGGTCGGTGAGGCGATGATGCGCGCCGGGCGATGGCGCGCCACCTGACGCCGAAGCGGTTCGGATGCGATGGTGCGAATCGAGCGAAGATCGGCGTCGGGTAGGACGCTCGTGACGCCCGACGCGAGATTCGCGAGGACAAAGATCGGGAGCGTGACAAGGTCGATCTCGCCGGGCCGGAGCGCGAGTTCCTCGACCAGTCGCTCGTGCTGGGCGCGGAGGAGGCGATGCGTCCGCACCGCGGCCTTCGGAGCGCCGGTCGTCCCGCTCGTGAAGGTGATGAGGAGCGGGTCATCCGGTGCGACGGGAGCGATCGGCGCCGCGGGCGCCGGAGACTCGTGTGTCTTCGTGCGCTCATCCGCACGCAGGCTCGCGAAGGGCCATGGACCGATCGCGATCGTCAGCGGAATCGAACGGAGCGCCCCGTACCGCCAACGGAGGAGCTGGCCGCGCCACCCGGCCGCGTAGGCGTCGGGTGAGCGACGCGCGCAGCAGCGTGCGATGTGTTCGGCGCCCGCCGTCGGATCGAGGAACATCGCCGCCGCGCCGAGCCGGACGACCGCGAGGAGGAGCACATAGAGCTCGACCGACACGGGATGCATGAGGAGCACCGTCGAACCGCGGCGGAGGCCGTGCTCGGCGAGACGCCCGGCGAGCAGGCCGGCGGAGCGGTCGAGCTCGCCGAAGGAGATCGTCGCGGGAGGGGACCCGTGCGGGGCGATGAGCGCAGGCGCCTCCGGCGTCCGCGCCGCGATCGCCGCGAATCCCGCGTAGAGATTCACGGCGCGCACCGCCGGGCGTGGACCGCGTAGCGGCGGAGGACGCGGGCCGTCGGCGTCACCATCCGCGCCGAACGGTTGTCGTCGTGCATGAGGGCGTAGATCGTCCGCTTCGCGCCGAGCTCCCAGCCGGCCAGACGACAGCGCTCGAGAAGGACCGCACCGAGCCCGATGCCGCGGAGCGCGTTCCGGACCGCGATCGACTTCAGGATGATCGCAGGCCCGCTCGCCGCGTCGGGCCAGCCCGGCACGAGCAAGCCGAACATGAAGCCGACGGGACGCTGCGCACCACCGCCCGCTTCCTCGAACGCGAGCAGGGCAAGCTGCGGAGGGACCTGCGCGAGGAACGGTCGGTACATCGCCTCGAAGTCCTCGCGGGCGATCGGGGTTGCGAGCGGATTCGCCGCGAAGCCCTCGATCGAGAGGTCGTACATCGCCAGGAGTGCGGCGTTCGCGTCGCAGGCGTCGAGGGTCCGGATCGTGATGCCGCGCGCAGCAAGGTGACCGCATCGCTCGTCGCAGCGCGTGCGCTCCACGGCGGTCGGTGCCGCATCGTCGACGGCGGAGTGATAGCGCTCGGCGATCGCGTATCCGGCGCGCTCGAACGCCTCTGGCCACCATGCCGGGGCGCTCGGTTCCATCGGGAATGGAGGTGATCCGTCAGACCAGGTCACCGTGCGATAGCGGCGCCAGGTCGACCCGTCGATCGGTCCGAGCACCTCGGCGCAGCCGGTCGTCCGCGCAGCGTCCGCGGCTGCGAGGAGGATCGCTTCGAGTGTCGATCGTTCATCGCAGCGGATGCCGCCGACGAACGCCGTGCGGCGCCCGTTCCGCTCGGGGGTCGAGCGAGACCAGAGCGTGAGCTGTCCGACGCGTTCCCCTGCGCGCTCGGCGACGACGAGTGCGTCGCCCTCGCCCGGGCCGGCAGGAAGGACGACGCAGCGGATGTCTGGGGATTCGCTCACGGACGCTCCAGGAACGGGACCCAGGCCATGATCGTCGATGCGACGAGGATCAACAACGATCGCACCGCCCAGCGAAGTCGTTCATCGGCGAACCCGACGGGCCAGACGCCCGCGGCCATCGAGAGCGCTGCGGCGATGCCGAGGGCGAGCGGCGGCGCGTCGCGCAGCGGCATCACGAACCACGCCGTCGCCAGTGGGGCACAGGCGGCGAGTGCGGCGACAAGGGGCGAGGCGAGCGCGGTCGACACGAGCATCGCCGTGGCCATCGAGAGCCCGGTCGCGTAGGCGAGCGCCTCGCGCGGCGCATGTGGATGATCGACCTGTGCGGCGAGCACGACCCACACGAGCGAACCCATGGTCATGCCGACGACGACGGGCGCGCCGCGCGGGGCGATGTGCTCGTCCGCGCCGCGGACCGCGGCTCGTCGAAATGCGAAGAGAACAAGCGCGGTGCTCGCTGCCGCCGGAACGAGCCAGCGCGGGCCGGCGATCGCCCAGGTCGCATACAGAAAGAGAGCGAGTGCGCCGATCGCGTCGGGGAGCATCGCTCCGGCGGGCCGCAGGCGAAGCAGGAGAAGAAGCAGTCCGAGTGCGGCGACGCTTCGCAGGAGCAGGTCCGGCAGCGGAAGCGCGAGCTGGACCGCGAGGATCGCATAGCCCAGGAGCGGAACGAGAAGATTGTCGAGCCCACGGAAGGAAATCGCCTCGACCGTCGCAAGCAGCACGGCGGCGCTCGACGCGATGAGGATCGCGCGCGTCAGGTCAACCGGAGCGACCGTGAGGAGCGGAACGAGCATGAGGAGAAAGGTGGTCGCCGCGAAGGCGGTCGTCCCAGCGAGCGACTTGTGCGACTCGGCGGTCGCGAAGCGCCCGATCGGCAGGCGGCGGCCGACGAGCGCCGCGGCGGCATCCGCGAGCGTGAGGGCAAGGAGCGGGAGGGCATACAGCACCGGCGTCTCGTGGGCGAGCCAGAAGAGCGCCGCGACCGCGAGCGGGAAGAGGAGGTCTCCGAGCGAGGCGCGCTCGACATCGTGGAGTCCGCGGGCCATCGAGCGCAGCGAGCGGAGGAGGCCGAGTGCCGGCAGGACGCGGAGGCTGATCAGGGCGAGGAACCCGAGCGCGCAGAGGAGCACCACCGGCCACACCCGGTCGAACAACCACGGCAAGGGGAGGGCGATCAGTCCCGAGCCGATATGGGCGAGCTTTCGGCTCGCCTCGGGTCCAAGATGGCCGCGCGAGCGCAGCCAGCCGGCGGCGCCGAGGAGCGATGCCTGCACGAGCAGGATCGCGGCCATCAGGAGGACCGTCGGCAGGGGCTCGGTCACGCCCGGATCTCCTCGATCACGAAGCGCGCATAGAAGAACGCCTTATCGAGCAGGAAGAGCCGGCGGGCCTCCTCGTCGCGAGGCTCGAGGCGATCGGCGAGCGCCTCCGGACGCGATCGCGGCACGAGCATGTTCCAGTAGGCGACGCGACCGCCCGGTCGTCCGGCGTGGGCCATGCGGGCAAGGAGCGCATCGCTCGACGGCCCCGACATGTACTCGAAGATGTCGCTCGCATTGAATCGGTCGAAGCGGGACCGCTCACGGAGCGCCTCCTCGATCGGCATCCGCGCCCAGCGCAGCCGGTCGATGCGTGACCGGATCGTGTCGTAATGCTCGGCGCGGAGCGCGCAGGGCAGGGCCGTCCGATGGGTCCCGAAGAGGATCCACGCGAGATAGGGATTTTCCGACGGATCGAGCTCGACAAGGGCGTGCCGGGCCCGGGCCATGATGCGCTCCGCGACGCTGCCTTCGACATATCGAAAGAACTCCGGATCGCGGCCGAGGCGTCCCATCGCGAAGCGCGAGAAGAAGACGCGGAAGAGGAGGCGCCAGCGCCAGGAGTCCCATCGCTCCCGAAAGAAACGCTCGCGCTCCTCGCGCGGGCGAGGCGCGACCAGCGCGTTGACGGTGGAGCGCGAGGCGATGAGCGGAAGGCACCAGCGCCGAAAGAGCGAGAAATACCGCTCGAACTTGCCCGCGCCGCCGATTCCCGAGGCGATCAGCGAAGGATGGGCGTTCCAGAATTCACGGGCCTCCGGATCGAGACCGCCGCCGCGAGCGCATCGGGCGTAGAGATCCGCGCGGCGCTCGCTCGGTCGCGATCCGATGAGTTCGAGGAACTCGCCATGGTCGAGCGTGCGATAGGCGGCGACACGCAGGGCGACGCAGGCGAGTTGGGCCGCGCTGAGGTCCACCGCGAGCACCTCGGCGGGATCGTCGAGGAGGAGAGCGATCGCGTTGTCCCCCGCGGAGGCGATCGAGAGGCACGCGTCACCGGGACGCGTCGCGAGACCGGCGCGAAGGATGTCCGCATCCTCCCAGACCTGTGCATAGCGAATCGCGCTGAAGTCGGCGCGCGCGGCGACCTCGGTGGTCATCGGAGCGCCTCCGGTCCGGCGCCGGTCGCGTCGGCGCGCGCGAGGCGCGTCACGCGTCCGCTGCCGCCGTCCATCTCGATCTGATCGCCGTCGCGCAGCCAACCGACGAGCCCGGGAAGGGAGACGATCGCCGGCAGTCCGAGTTCGCGGGCGACGATCGCCGTGTGCGAGAGGAGGCTGCCCCGTTCGACCACAACGCCGCTGGCGACGGGAAAGAGGAGCACCCAGCCCGGGTCGGTGCGTTCGGCGACGAGGATCTCGCCCCGATCGATGCGCGCCCCGCGCGGATCGCGCACGAGCCGAACGCGACCGCGGACGATGCCCGGCCGACAGCCGAGGCCGAATCGCTCCTCTCCGGTCGGGGCCGCGGGCTCGGTGGAGGGCGTCTCGTCGGGTTCCCGCGGCGAACTGGTCGTCGGACCGCGGGTGATGAAGCGCTCGGGTGGCGCCGGCATCGCCTGCTGGGCGCGCATCTCCGCGCCGCGCACGCGGGCGAGTCCGCCGAGATCCCCCGTCGTCGCCGTGCCCTCGACCCAGCCGAGCAGCTCGTCGATCTCGAGCAGGAAGACATCCTCCGGTCGATCGAGCCGACCGTCGCGCGCGAGACGCTCGCCCATGGCCACGACGATGCGCCGGATCCGACCGAAGAGCCGCGTGCGTTCGAAGCGGAGATTCTCGCGCTCCCGCACGCGGGCGATCGCCTGCCGCAGGACGAAGCGAGCGATGAGACCCCTGAGCGGACCGCCGCGGAGCGCGGCGCGGAGGCGGGCTTCGGGGGCCGGCGCGTCGCGCGGCGCCGGCGCCGCCTCGCGGCGCATCGCGATCTCGGCGAGCGAGTGCAGGAGCGTCGAGGGATCGTCGCGCAGCGTCGGGCTTTCGAGCTTCAGCTCTTCAAGGCAGCGATCGCCGAACTCGTCGAGGTACCGATCGAGCGCCGGCCCGAGGATCGGATCCGCGCACGCGGCGGCGAAGGCATCGGCGACCGGCGCGTCGCGCAGGGTCGCGATGAGCGCCGGACGGTCGGCGATCGACTGACCCATCGCCCGCATGCGTCGCACGGGCTCGGCGCTGATGACATCGCCGAGATCGCAGACGAGTTCGTTGGCCAGTGCCGGCGAGGCTCCCGGACACCACTTCGCGACGAGCGTGCGGAGCGTGCCGAAGAAGATCATCGCGAAAAAATCATTGACGATCGGGGCGTCCCAGCGGCGCAGCAGACGCGACTCGAGATCGCGGTAGTGCTCCGCGAGACGATCGAGCGGCATCTCGGCGATCGGCGTCGCCGGCGGACGCAGCGCATCGTCAAGCAATGCGCGGAACCGTCGGACCGACGCGGGCAGTCCGAGCAGGCGACTGATGAGACTGCATGAGAGGCGGCCGACGCGGAGCCATTCGAGCAGCCGCGACGACTCGCCTTCGACCGCGATGAGCTTCTGGAGTTCATCGGGCAGCGGCTTGCGCACGCCCATCATCTGCTCCATGAAGCCGCGGTTAAGGGCGTAGCCCGGGAGGAGCGCGATGAGCCGATACCAATTGAGCAAATCGTAATAGACGCGTCCGTCGATCCGACCGAGCATGCCGCGGAAGACGCCGTCCGCCGCATCGATGCGCCGCTCCGAGACCCCCATCAGGCGGCAGAACTCGCGATAGACGCCCTCATACGCACGCCGCGCGAAGGAGAAGGTCAGCGGTGATGTCACGCCGCCATAGCTCTCGGCGATGTTGCTGTTGTCCCAGATCTTGACGGAAGCGCCCGCAGCGGGGGGTGCGGCGGAGTTCACCGTCGGCGAGGTCGTGCCGAGCGTCGTGATCGGTCGGGCCTGCAGGAGGAAGAGGCGCTCGCCCTCGAAGGCCCACTCGATGTCCTGAGGGGCGCCGCGGGCGGCGCTGACCGCGTGAGCGAGACGCGCGACGGCGCGGATCTGCGCCTCGCTCAGTCCGCTCGGGATGGGAGCCGCGCCACGCATCACGATGCGCTCGTCGGCGCGCTCGACGATCCAGGTGTCGCCGTCGACATCGCCGGAGACGAGCGCGTCCGCAGTGCCGCGCACCGCGGCGATGATCGCGCAGTCGAGCCGTCCGCTCGTCGGATCGGCGGCGAAGGCGACGCCGGCGCTGTCGGCGCGGACCATCCGCTGGACGAGGACCGTCGGCGCCGAAGGCTGGCCCTGCATGCCGCGCGAGCGCCGATAGGCGATGACGCGCTCGCCGAAGCCCGAGCGCCAGACTTCGACGATCGCCTGCGGAACGCGAGTCCGCCCGACATCGAGGAGCGAGACGAGCTGGCCCGCAAAGCTGTGGCCTTCGCCATCCTCGTCGAGCGCCGAGGAGCGCACCGCGAACGGCCCGTCGAGTGCCGCGAGCGCGTCGTCGATCGCCTCGAGGACGCGCGCGTCGGGGGGCGGCAGCGGCGATGACGCGTCGGCTGCGAGGGCCGCGCGGCTCGCGCTGTCAAAGGCAGCCTCGAACGCGGCGGGCAGCACCGCGAACCATGGCGGGATGTCGAAGCCGATCGCGCCGAGCCGCGCGAGTGCGGCCCCCTTGCCGCCGAATGCGCTCGGTGGAACCGGATCCTGCGGCAACGCGATGAGCCGATCGTCAGGCGTCGTCATCGGTTCGCCTCTCCCGTCGCGTCGAGTCCCTTGAGGAGCATCGGCAGCAGGCCGACGGCGATCGCAAAGGCGATCGTCCAGAGTCCCGAGACGAGTTCCATGCGTTTGCCGGAGCCGGGCGCTGCGTGACGGGCGAACTGCCAGCCGACGACCGTCGCGACCGCGGCGGCACCGAGGAGGAGCGTCGCCCCGAGAAGCGGCATACCGATGGCCCGCGCCGCCATGCAGCCGAGCCCCGTCGCACCGAGGATCGCGCCGCTCCACGCGAGGACGGCCGTGTGCCGACCCCAGACGGAGGTGTAGGTGGCGACGCCGGGCTGTTCGTCAGGCGGGGCACGCAGCTTGCGGCCGATCTCGATCACGATGCCGTTGCAGTAGCTTGCCGCGAGAAACCAGCCGAGCGCTGGCGGCGGCGCGAAGAGCCGCTCCGTCGGCTGGTGGAGGATCCAGTCGCAGGCGGTGGCGAAGCAGTCGACGATCGGCATCACCAGCATGTGCGAGAGAAGATAGAGCGTGTGGCGCGGACGGAGCCACTCGGCGACGAAGAACTCGCGGCTCATGAGCGCGAAGTAGCCCCAGCCGATCGCGAGGATCGCGATGAGGGCCGGCGCGAGCGCGACCGAGGCGGCGATCTGCACCGCGGCCGCGATCACCCCGAGGATCGCGAGTTCGCGCAGCGTGACGAGACCGCGCGGGACGGGCCGATCGGGGCGCACGCGAGCGTCCTCTTCGGCGTCCTTCCACTCGTCGGCGATGCGGAGCTGGAGAAAAAAGAGGAAGCAGACGACGAAGGCGACGACGAAGGAACTCAGTCGCGGCCCGCTCGGGGCAAGCGCTGCGGCATCGGGCTGCGCGCCGCGCAGCAGCGCCGAATGACAGACGGCTGCGCTTGCGAACGCGAGCACGAGCAGCCCGTGGCCGACGACCGGGAATCGCTCGCGCTGATAGATCCACCAGCGGCCGATTCCCCGCTGGTTGCCAGTCGTTTCCCGAAGGGGACTCCCAATGGGACCGCTCATCGACCGCTCCCCGCCTTCGTTCGTCCCGGCGCCTTCGCATCGCGACCGCGCGTGCGGCTGCGGTGCGCGCGGGCGAACTCGTCTGCGCAGAGCGCTCCGACGATCGAGATCTCGCCGGCGAGGAGAAGCGCGGCGGCGACCTCGCAGAAGGCGCGGGCCTTGCCGGCGCCGCGGAGGCCAAGGATCCCGAGACACGCGTCGGCGGAGGGAAGGGCGGTGCCGCCGCCGACCGTGCCGAACATGAGATTCGGAAGCGTGACGCAGACCGCGAGGCCGCCTGATGCGTCGACCTCCATGCGGGTCGTTCCGACCGCCGATTCGGCGACGCAGGCGACATCCTGCCCGCACGCCAAGGCGAGCGCTGCGAGGCCATTCGCGAAATGCCCCTGAATCCCGAGACATCCGCTCAGGACGCCGCCGACCGCCGACATCGTCCAGTACTCGTGCATGCGCTCCGGCGTGGTGCGGAGCGTGCGCTCGATGAGCGCACGCGGCAGGATCGCCTCGGCCGTGACCTTGCGGCCGCGCACCGAGAGAAACGACTGGGCACAGGCCTTCTTGTCACCCGAGAGATTCGCCTCGAGGAACATCGCCTCGGGGCGCACCGGACTTTCGGCGCGGATGTGGGCGCAGATCGCTTCCGTCGCGAAGGTCGCCATGTTCTGTCCGGCGGCATCGCCGGTGCGAAACTCGCAGGCGAGGTAGACGAACCTGCCGTCGACCGTGACGCGCATGTCGATCAGTTCGCCGAAGCGGGTCGTGCCGCGGGCTGCGGCGGCGAAGGCATCGAACTGCGTCATCGCCCAGGCGACGAAGCGGCCGGCCTCCTCGAGCGAGGCGAAGCGAAATCCCGGCGAACGCTGCACACCCTCATTCAGGAGAAGGGCCGCCGCACCCCCAGCCGCGGTGAGGATCGCGGCGCCTCGGTCATAGCTTGCGATCAGGGCCGATTCGCTCGTCGCGAGCGGCACGAAGAAATCGCCCTGGGCGAAGAGCCCGCGCACGCGGAGCGGTCCGACGACGCCGAGAGGGACCTGCACCGCGCCGATGCACTGTTCGATCATCGCGGCGTACGCGCCCATCGAGGCATCGGCCGGACTCCGGCGCAGGGCAGCGAGCGCCGCCTCGTCGAGACCGAGCGCTGCGCAGCGGGCATCGATCGCGCGGGGCGATGGGCCGGCCCGGAGCTTCGCCGGCGGGGGATCGGCGCGCGAGGGCAAGGCAAGCTGGCTGAGGTCACGCCCTTGGCGGGCGATATCGATCTGCTCGAGTGCGCGCTTGCGATTCGTTGCCATCCGTTCCACCGCCTTTCGGGCGACCGGGATGGTACCCGGTGCGCGTCCCTCCGCAGGCATGCGAAAACGGGTACAACCTCGGGTCACCGAAGGGACTCGCTCTCCGTTTCGCAGGTTGCATGGAACCATGAACGCACCGACGCTCGTCATCGATTTCGATAGCACCATCGTCCGTCTCGAGGGACTCGACGAACTCGCTCGCATCGCCCTCGCTTCCGATCCGGAGCGGGACAAGGCGATCGCCACGATCGAGGGCATCACGCGGCAGGGGATGGAGGGTTCGATCGGGATCGACGAGTCGCTGGAACGGCGGCTCAAGGCGGTGCGGATCGAGCGACGGCATGTCGCCGAGGTGGTCAGGCTCCTGCGGCGGAATGTGAGCCCTTCGTTCAGACGGCTGAAGTCGGCGGTGCGGCGCAACGCCGATCGCATCCATGTCGTCTCGAGCGGCTTTCGCGAATATGTCGAGCCGATCTGCGTCGAGCTCGGGATGCGGGCCGACCAGGTCCACTGCAACCAGTTTCTCTGGTCGAAGGAGGGCGTCGTCACCGGATTCGACCGGAAGTCCGCCCTCGCGAAGCCGGGAGGCAAGGGCGTCCTGGTGAAGTCGCTCAAGCTGTCGCGGCCGGTGATTGCGGTCGGCGACGGGGCGACGGACTGCGAGATTCGCGACCATGGCGCGGCGGATGAGTTCGTCGCCTATTGCGAAAATGTCGAGCGGGAAAGCGTCGTCCAGCGGGCCGATCGCGTGGTGCGGTCGCTCGACGAGGTCCTCTGGCTCTACGGACTTCCGGGGTCGCCGAGCTTTCCGAAGTCGCGGATGGTCGCGCTTCTTCTCGAGAACATCCATCCCGACGCGGCGGAGGCGCTCCGCGGCGAGGGCTATCGCGTCGAGACGCTGAGCGATGCCTTGAGCGAACAGGAGCTTGTCCGTTCGATTCGCGGCGTGTCGCTGGTCGGCATCCGCTCGAAGACCCAGGTGACGGCGTCGGCGCTCGCCGCCGCCGATCGCCTGCTCGCGATCGGCTGCTTCTGCATCGGGACCGAGCAGGTGGATCTTGCGGCCGCGAGCGATCGCGGCGTCGCGGTCTTCAACGCCCCCTATTCGAACACGCGCAGCGTCGTCGAACTCGCGATCGGCGAGATCGTCATGCTGCTGCGACGCGCGGCCGAGTCGAGCTCGCTCCTCCATCAGGGCACCTGGCGAAAGAGCGCTGCCGGATGCCGTGAGGTGCGCGGCAAGACGCTCGGCATCGTCGGCTACGGCCACATCGGATCGCAGCTCTCGGTGCTGGCCGAGGCGATGGGCATGCATGTCCTCTTCCACGATCTCGAGGAGCGGCTCGCGCTCGGAAATGCCGTGAAGTGCGCGACGCTGAACGACCTGCTCGCGAAGTCCGATGTCGTCTCGCTCCATGTCGATGGGCGGGCCTCGAACCGCCATCTCATCGGCGATCGTCAATTGCGCAAGATGCGCCCGGGAAGCGTGCTCGTGAACCTGAGCCGCGGACATGTCGTCGATCTCGACGCACTGGCCCGTGCGCTGCGGAGCGGCCATCTCGGCGGCGCTGCGGTCGATGTCTTTCCCGAGGAGCCCCTCTCGAACAAGGATCCCTTCGTCTCGCCGTTGCGCGGCATTCCGAACGTGATCCTGACGCCGCATGTCGGCGGGAGCACGGCGGAGGCCCAGCAGTCGATCGGCGGCTTCGTCGCCGCGCGGCTCATCGACTATGTGAACGCCGGCAGCACCTCGGGATGCGTGAACCTGCCGGCGATGCAGGTCGCCGGCATTCCGCGGGCCCATCGCTTCCTCCACCTGCACCGCAACCAGCCCGGCGTGCTCGCCGAGGTCAACGCGATCCTCGCCCGCCGGAAGATCAACATCCTCGGCCAAGGGCTCCGCACCGACGAGCGCGTCGGCTATGTCATCACCGACGTGAACAAGAGCTACGACTCCGACGTGATCGCCGAGCTGAAGGCCGTCCCCGGCACGATCCGATTCCGCGTGCTGTACTGACGCGGAGGTTCGGTGGACGATCGGGATTCTGCACGGATCGCCCAGAGAACCACAGAGGCACAGAGGGCACAGAGGTAGCACAGAGAAGCCAACGAAACAGGAGATTCGTCGCACTCCCTCACCGGCACAGGATGGAGTGGATTGGGGGCGAGTCTTCCCGCCTTGCCCAGCGCTTGCGCTCCGCGAGTCCTTCTGGCACCGGCGGTCTCCATCAACGCGCGCGACCTGTCTCCTCTTGCCTTCTCTGTGCGCCCTCTGTGCCCTCTGTGCCTCTGTGGTTCTCTGGATGACGCCCGCACACCGCCGCGCGCTCACCCGGGCAGTGACGCGCGGAGGGTGCGGAGCCAGGTGGTGCGCATGAAGCCGGCGAGGGCGAGCGGGTCCCAGCCGCGTGCGGCGAGGGCTTCGGTGAGGCGGGCGTAGTCGCGCGGGTGGCGGATGCCGCGCGGGAGACGATCGGGACCGAAGCCACCGTCGAGATCGCTCCCGAGCGCGGTGCGGTCGCGGCCGACCAGCTTGGCGACGCGCTCGACCTGCGCGATGCAGTCGTCGAGCGTCGGTTCGCGGCCGACCGACAGGAACGCGCCGTAGAGATTCAGGCCGATCAGGCCGTCCCGCGCGGCGATCGCCCGGACCTGCTCGTCGGTGAGGTGACGCTCCTTCGGCTCGAGCAGCGCGCGACAGTTCGAGTGGCTCGCCACGACCCTGCGCGGCGTGAGGGCGAGGAGATCGTCGAAGCTCGCGTCGGAAAGATGCGAGACATCGTGCAGGATGCCGAGATCATCGAGCGCGGCGACGAGATCGCGGCCCGCCGGCGTGAGCGGGCCGCCGTTCGCGTTGCCACCCGCGTAGCGCGAGCCATAGGCCCAGGAGAGGCCGACGACGCGCAGGCCCTCGCCGTGCCACCATGCGGCTTCGTCCGGGGTGCGAATGGGATCTGCGCACTCCATGAGCAGGACGACGCCGAGCGGCCCGTCGCCCGCTGCGCAGCGATCGAGATCGTCGCGGGTGCGGATGATGCGGAGGAGGCCGCGTTCCTCGCAGGAGCGATACCACGCGAGCTGGGCCAGTCCGGCGCGGTGGGCGCCCTCGGCGTCGTCGGAGTCCGCGTAGCCCGCGGGTTGGCCGGGGGCGCGCGACTCGGTGAAGATCGTGCCGAGTGCGATCCGCACCGGCGCATCGGCGAGGTCGGGCAGGCTGACGCAGCCGGTCACGCCGTCGGCCCGACGGTCCATCGCCCGACCGGAGACGGCGAGGTAGGCAAGGTCGAGGTGGCCGTCGATCCACCAGTTTGTCGGGTTATTCGCTGCGTGCATCGCACCAGACTACAGCGCCTCGGAGCGCGCCGTTCAGCGGATGCGATCGCGCAGCGCGGCGACGCGCTCGGCGGCGGCCGCGTCGCCCGACTCGCGATAGGCGGCGATGAGCCGATTGGCGACGCCGGCCCGTCCGTCGGGGCGAGCCGTGACGCCGGTGCGCGCGGTCAGGTTGAGTTGCTCCTCGAGGAGCGCTTCGGATTCCGCGAGCGCTCCGATTGACGCGAGGGCTCCGGCGAGGTTCTCGCGGGAAGTGAGAAGCTGCTCGTGCGTCGCCGGCAGCAGTCGGAGCCGCGTCTCGTAGGCGAAGCGCAGGTACCCGACGGCCTTGCCGCGATCCCCGAGATGGAGGAGCGCCGACCCCATCGCGACAGCGGCCTCGGCGAGTTCGAGCGCGTCCCCGCCGTCTGAGGTGCGCACGCTCATGACCTCGTCGAACGCCGCGATGGCCTCATCCATCCGTCCCATGCGCATCGCGATCATCCCGAGATTCATCAGGCCGGTCGCGCGGTGGAGCGTGCGGACCTCGGGCGAGGCGTCGGCGATGCGGAGCACCTCGACGAAGCGCTCGCGGGCCGTCGCAAGATCGCCCGCGGCGTACTCCGCCGTGCCGAGGTTGTTCAGGCATTCGGCGATCTCCGCCGGTCGGTCCGCCGCGAGCGTCCGGCGCAGGGCAAGCGCTTCGCGTTGGGCGAGAAGGGCGTCGTCGGTGCGGCCGGTCTTCCGGTAGCTCTTGCCGAGATTGGTCAGGATCGCGGCCCGCTCGAGCGACTCGGCGCCATGGGCGTCGGCGGCCCGTTCCGCCGCGAACTCGAAGTGGGCGATCGCCCGCTCGTGGGCGTCGAGCCGCGCGTAGCGCTCGCCCAAGGTCTTGTGCATGAGGATCGCGATGTCAGGCTCCGGCTCGAGTTCGGCGCAGGCGAGCGCGGCCTCGTCGAGCGCCGTCAGGAGATCGAGTTTCGAGCCTCCGGCGCGCACCGGGTCGAGCGACTCGAGCATGCCGATGAGCGTGGCGTTCACCCGTCCCGCGCGGGCTCGCGCGGCCCGCTCGCTCGCGTACGCAAGCCCCGTCCAGAGGGTCGAGGCGACGAGCGTCACCGCGACAAGCACCGCGGCCACCGTGGCCGTGCGGTGACGCTGGGCGAAGCGGTGGAGGAGATAGGCGGCGCCCGGCGCGCGGGCCTGGATCGGCCGTCGATCGCGACATGCGCGGAGGTCGCCGGCGAGCGCCGCGGCGCTCGGATAGCGGCGCGAGGCGTCCTTCGCCATCGCGGTGGCGACGATGATCGCCGGATCGCCGGCGAGCGTCGGATCGATGGTGCGGAGCGGCGGAGGTTCCCGCTCGAGCAGGGTGCGCACCGCATCCGCGATGCCGCTGTCGCCGACGCGGAACGCGGGGCGCCCCGAGAGCGTCTCGTAGGCGAGCGCGCCGAGCGCATAGACATCGCTTCGCGCGTCGAGGCCCTGTTCGCCGCGCAACTGCTCGGGACTCATGTAGCCGAGCGTGCCGATGAGATCGCCGTGGTTCGTCGCCACGGTCGCGGCGGGCGGTCCGTCGAGCGCGCGGGCGATGCCGAAGTCGAGGATCTTCGGATCGCCGTCCGCGGTGACGAGGATGTTCGCCGGCTTCAAATCACGATGCAGGACGCCGCGTCGATGGGCATGGTCAACGGCGTCGGCGATGCGGGCGAGGAGGTCGAGCCGTTCGTCGAGCGCCGGCCGCCGCTCGGCGCACCATGCGGTCAGCGGCGTTCCCTCGACCAGTTCCATCGCGGCAAAGGGGAGAAACAGGGTCGGATCGTGCGGATGGATCGCGACGCCGGCAGCGAAGACGGCGGCGATGCCAGGGTGCTGCAGGCGCCCGAGGAGCTCGGCCTCGCGCCGGAAGCGGGCGAGCGCGGCGTCGGTCAGGAGATCGTGGCGGATCAGCTTTAGGGCAACGCTGCGCCGAGGCTGGTCCTGCTCCGCCTCGTAGACGACCCCCATGCCGCCCGAGCCGATGCGACGGAGGATGCGGAACGCGCCGACCCGCTCGCCGATCAGCCGATCATGCGAACCCGCATTCGGGAGGCTCGGTGGTCTGGCGAGAAAGGCCGGGTCCTCGACATGCCCGAGCAGGCGCAGCACATCCGCCCGCACGAGGGGGTGGAGCGTCGGGTCGCTGAGGGCGTCGTGACGGGCCGATGGCTCGAGGTCGACGACGCGATCGAAGAGGTCGCGCACCGCGACGAACCGATCGTCGTCGCTGGTCACTGGCGGTCCCCGCTCGGGTCAAGATGCTCGCGGAGCCAGGCCTTCGCGAACGCCCAATCGCGCTTGACCGTCGCGCTGCCGACTCCGAGCACCTCCGCCGTCTCGTCCACGGAGAGGCCCGCGAAATAGCGCAGCTCGACCGTTCGGACGAGCCGGCCGTCCAGCGCGGCGAGGCGGGTCAAGGCGTCGTCGAGGGCGATGAGATCGGTGTGCGCATCATGGGCGTTCGGCCCGGCGTCCGGGTCGGCGAGGGTATCGGCAAGGGCATGGTCAAACTCGAGGGGCACGCTTCCGCCTCCTCGCTTCAAGCGCCGTCTGCCGCGCGCGTGGCTCACCAAAATTCGGCGCATCATCATCGCTGCGGTCGCGAGGAAGTGATGGCGGTCCCCCCAGGCGGCGTCGCGCTGCCGCGAAAGTCGCAGCCACGCCTCGTGGACGAGCGCTGTGGGCTGGAGCGTGTGCCCCGACCGCTCGCCGGAGAGCGCTCGTCGCGCCTGATCGCGCAGGAGGTCGTAGACGAGCGGAAGGAGTCGTTCCAGCGCTTCCGACTCGCCTTCCCGCGCTGCGACGAGGAGTCGGGTGATGTCACCGATGACCTCGTCGCCAGGGAGCGGGTCCGCCGAAGGATCGACTCCGCCGCCGAGCGGCGCCTGCTGCGGGCGGCCCTGCTGCGGTCCATCCGGACCCTGTTCGGCGGGGCTGTCGCTCGGGGCGGGCATTCCTCCGATTCTACGAATCCCGGCGGCCAAACCGTTGTTCGGAGGGGGCCGCGCCGGTAGTCTCCTCCCCATGGAAGCCGCCGATATCTCATCGCCCGAGGGGCAGGTGCCCCCCTCGTCGATGCTCCCGCCGCCGCGGGCCGATGCAGGCGGAGTGGCCGAGCGGGCGGCGTGGCGTGAGCGGCAGGCCGAAGCCGATCGGCGGGCCCGTCGCCGGGCGGCGCTCGTGATCCTGGCAGCGTCGTCGGCGCTCCTCGGCGTCGCCGCCTATCTCGAACCCAATCCCGCCGGTTTGGCCACCCACCGGCAGCTCAACCTGCCCCCATGCGGGTGGGTCGTGGGCTTTGGGATACCATGCCCCACCTGCGGGATGACGACCGCCTTCGCCGCCGCGGCGGAGGGGCGGCTCATCATGTCGTTCCTGGCCCAGCCCCTCGGCTTCGTACTCGCGGTCCTGACCGCCAGCACGGCGGTGGTCTCCGCGTTTGTCGCGGTGACCGGCTCGGCGGTGGGGGGGCTCTTCCTGCGGCTGGTGACGCCGCGCGTCGGATGGTTCGCGGTCGGGGCTCTCGCCCTCGCCTGGGTCTACAAGGTCATCGCCTACCGCATGACGCTCTGACGCTTCACCGCTTCGCCTCCCCTCGAGTCCCGTACGCCTCATGTCACGCCCACGCAGCGCTCCCTCCCTCCACCTTCGCCGTGCCGTCGCCGGGGTCGTCGCCGTGGCGACGCTCTCGATCGGAGGATCGCTTGGCGGATGCGCGATCCTCAACATGGCCGGGGCCATCGCGAACGAGTCGGAGCGGAACAAGAAGATCGAGGTGCTCGCCGAGTACGAGGGGCTCGAGAATCGGACGGTCGCGGTCATCGTGAACGCCGACGCCGCGACCCTCTACGAGTATCCGAATGTGGTCCTCGATGTCTCGGGCAATGTCGCCCTCCGCATCCGCGAGAATGTGAAGGGCGTGTCCGTCCTTCCGCCGGTGCAGGTCATCCAGTGGCAGTACCAGACGCCGGCGTGGACCACGCTTCCGTACGGTCAGGTCGCCGAGGAGCTGGGCGTCGATCGCGTCGTCGTCATCGACATCTATGAGTTCCGCCTGACGCCGCCCGGCAACCAGTATGTCTGGGAAGGCGCCGCCGCAGCGACCGTCGGGATCATCGAGCGCGACGGCCTCGACCAGGACGCCTTCGCGGCGACCTTCGATGTCCGCACGCTCTTCCCCTCGCAGGAGGGACTCACCCGCGAGAATCTCTCCGGGCAGGCGGTGCTGACCGGGTTGCTGACCCGTTTCGTGCAGAAGTCAGCGTGGCTGTTCTACACCCACCTCGAGGACAAGTATCCGGACAAGTGAGTGGTGTGACCCCGCGACCAGCACACGCCGCTTCCGATCCCGCGATTCGCTTTCTTCCATTCGCCGAGCGACCCCCACGATGCATGCCCGGAACGCCCTTGCCTCTCTCGCTCTCGCCCTCAGCGCCGGACTGGCGTTCGGCGCCGCGCTGACGCTCGGTGCGTGCAACCTCGCCGCTCCCGCCGCCTACGCGCTCTTCGGGCCGGGAAAGGTGCCGGCGGAGTTCGATCTCGCCCAGTCGCGCACCGTCGTCTTCGTCGATGATCGCCAGAATGTCCTTCCCCGCACCGCGCTGCGGGCGATGGTCGGCGAGAAGGTCTCTCAGGATCTCATGACCCTGAAGCTGATTCCCGCCGCCGTGCGGCCTGCCGAAGCGATCGCCGCCACGCGGCAGCGCGAGGATGGCGGCAAGCCGCTCTCGATCGCGGCCATCGGTCGTGAGCTCGAGTGCCAGCAGGTGATCTATGTGCATGTCACCGGCTTCAACCTGATGGGCGATGGGCTCTCGGAAGGCATCGGCGCCGGCGCGACGCCGACCGCGAAGGCGAGCGTGAAGGTCATCGATGTCGTGAACAACCAGCGCACTTATCCCTTCGGCGACGCTAACGCCGGCCGCGAGATCATCGCGTCGCTCCGGGAGGTCGATCGCGAGGAGTTGCGTACGAGCGCCCGGCGCCGGGCGGTCGAGGATCGTCTCGCGATGGAGCTTGGGGATCGCATCGGCAAGCTCTTCTACGAGCATGAGCGCGTCGAGCTCGGCGAGAACCTTGGGCCGCGTACCAAGTGATGGCCGTCGATCCGGCACGCGGCGAGGGGCAGCGGCCCGGCGAGCGTCTGACCGGCGGCGCGGTCGATGCGAGCCCTGCGAGTCGTCCGATCCATGTCGTCGCCTGCGCGGCGCCCGACGCGCCATCGATCGCTGCGCTGCTGCGGGCGACCTCCGACGAAGCGGCCCCGCGCGTTCTCCTGCTCGCGCCGACCGCCGCAGCGAAGCCTTTCCTTGCGGTCGGTTGCCAGCTCCTCGGTCGCTTCCAGCCGCCGCTCGGCGATCCGCGGCTCGGTCGCCGTGGATTGCGTCTGGCACTCGCCCAACTCGGTCCCGGTGAACGCTGGTGTTGGGGGTCGAGCATCGCCGCCGCGACCGTCGCCATGGCCGACCGACTCGACCGGTGGATCGCGGTGGGTGCTGCCGAACCGCTTCTGAAGGCGGAGCGGCGCCGGCTCGGGCAGGTTCGGATCGTGGTCGCCGGCGACGAGTACGCCGCCCGTTGCCGTGCCTGCGCGGGGACCGAAGGGCCGGTGACAGGGGACCTCCTCGCGTCGGCGGCCGTCAGCGGGCCCTTTGCCCAGCCGCGGCCGACGGACGACGCCCGGGGTCGCGAACGGCGAAGGCGGCTGCGGGCTCAGCTCGGCGCGGACGAGGCGACGACGCTCGTCGGGGTCGTCGGTCCCGCCGTCGCGTGGACCGATCTCCGACGGGCGATGGACATTGTCGGCATCGCCGCGGTGCGCGGCGCTCGCGTGCGGCTCGTCGGTTCACCGCTGATGGCCCGGGCGACGGCGACGGCCCGCTGGATCGAGGAGGTTGGCCTGCCGGAGAGCCCGCTCGTACTCGACCCGATCGCGCACGATCCGGTGCGTCTCGGCGAGGCGATCGATGTCGGCCTGGTGCTCGGGGATGGCCGAGCGACCGCCGGGGCGGCTGCCCGGGGCGACCGCGGCAGTGGGGTCGGAGCGCTTCTCGAAGCGGTCGGCCTTGGGCGTCACGGCGGCGTCCCGCTCGACGACCACCACCGGGGAGCGACCTGGCAGGCAACCTGGTGGGCCCAGGCCGGGCTGCCGCTCCTGGTGGAAGCGGGGAGCTTCGAGCCAGAAGACGCCCCTCGGGCTGCCCGCCCGCGCGTGGCCGAGGTCTTCCGACGCGATGATCCGCTCCGGGCGACGCGCGCGCTCCTCGACTGGATTGCGGTCGGTCTTCTGTCACACGATTGCAACGCGATGCGCTGAATGAGGCAGCTGGCCGCCCTGCGCGGGCGGCTTCGTCGAAAGAAACGCGTCCGACCCGCTCGGGTACTGTCCGCGCGCCTCGACGGTCGGCCATGGTGGGCCGCCCGCGGCGTGGGTCTCTCCCCGTCGACCGGTTCGGTCCCCTCCGCGTCCAGCAGGAGTTCTCCAATGCCTCATGTCTCGCTTTCCGCCCGTCGCCTCCTTTCGGCGGTCCTTCTCGCAGCGGCCCTCGCTCCCTCGCTCCTCCTGACGCCGACCGCCGAGGCGGGCGTGAAGCTCATCGCGCTCCCGCAGCGCGAGCGGGTCGAGATCCGCCTCGAGCATCTTGGCGTGACGCTGGTCGAGGAGGAGCGCACCGTGCCGCTCGCCGAGGGAGCGAACGAGGTCGTCTTCGCGTGGGCCAACGCCGCGATCGACAAGAGCACGATCCAGTTCCGGGCGATCACCGATCCCGACCGGGTGCGGGTCCTGAGCGTCTCCTATCCGCCGAACGAGAACGCCCTCACCTGGCAGGTCGCCGCCCCCGCGGCAGGTCCGGCGAAGGTGCGCATCAGCTATGTGATCGTGGGCATCGACAAGAGCTACGAGTATCGCGCCGAGACGGACAAGGATGAGCGCACGCTGACGCTCTGGCAGTATGTCAACCTCCACAACCGCACGCCGGAGGACTTCGGCGAGAGCGGCATGTCCTTCGGATCCGGCGATCCGCTCACCCGTCCGATCGGCCGCAACGAGACGCGGCGGATCCTCGCCGCCCGCTTCGATGGCGTGCAGGTCCGCAAGACCTACACCGCCGATGTCGCGTCCTTCGGCATGCTGGATCCGGCGAAGCAGCAGCTTCGCATTCCGATGCACTATGTGCTCGACAACGAGGCCGATCAGGGGCTCGGGCGTTTCCCGCTCGAAGGGGGCAAGGTGCGCATCTTCCAGTCCGACGGGCAGGGCAACACGGCCTTTCTCGGCGAGGATTGGGCCCAGTTCGCCGCGAAGGACGACGAGTGGCGGCTCTCGGTCGGCATCGCCAAGGATGTCGTCGTGACGCGGATCGTCGAGCGCCGCGAGCGCAAGGCGACCATGGGACCGCTCGGCGACTTCGACGTGATCGTGAAGTACGAGATCGAGAACTTCAAGGACACGCCGGTCGTCGTCGACATCGTCGAGTCGATGCCGGCGCTGCGGTCGGAGATCGTCGGGAACGGCAATCTCATGCCGCAGTGGGAGATCGGAACCGAGGGAACCTTGCGCGAGTTTGACCGGGAGAAGTCGAACCTCGAGCGCGTCCTCTTCCGCGTCGAGGCGCCGCCGCGCGGGGCCGACCAGAAGGCGGTGAAGCGGACCGAGCGACTGCATGTGCTCTTCCGCAACGAGTGGTGACGCCCCTCGTGCACGCCCTTTCGAACCCGATCGCCAAGGTCATTCCAGTCAGCACTCCCGAAGGAGATCGCCGATGTCGCCCCGTCGCCTGTCCTCGCAGCTCATTCTGCTGCTTTCGATCGCCATATCGCTTCTCGCGTCGCTCGGACGCGCGAGCGCTCAGAACATTGACATGTCCACGCTTCCTCCGCGGGACAGCGTTCAGCTCACTATTTACAACAGTGAGGATCTCACCCTCGTCCGCGAGACGCGGCGGATCACCGTCGCCAAGGGCGTGACTGAGCTGCAGTTCTCCTGGGCGAACACGCTCATCGATCCGACGAGCGTGACGCTCCGCCTGCCGGACCGCCGGCTTGAGCTCATCGACACGCGTTTTCCCCACGAGCGGCCGCAGACGCTGCACTGGGCGGTGCGCTCCGAGTTCGACGGCGACACGAGCGTCGAGATCAGCTACTTCACGAGCGGCATCTCCTGGGCGGCGGACTATGTCGGTGTCGTCGCGACCGACGATGCGACGATGCGCTTCGATGGGTTCGTCACGATCACGAACAACTCGGGCGAGGACTACGCGAACGCGAGCATCCGCATGGTCGTCGGCACGATCAACCTCGTCGAGGCGGTGCGCGAGCTCGCCCAGCGCGGGCTCATCCCGCCGGATACCGCGGGTGCGATGCTCAGGCGGGACCAGAGCCCGCCCGCGGCGGATGCGATGATGCGCGTGGAGCTTGGGCGCGTGCTCGCGGAGTCTGGGACCGGCGGCGACATGAAGTCGAAGTCGATCGAGAAGAGCGCTCTGAGCGAGTATTTCCTCTTCACCGTGCCCGGCGAGGAGACGGTGAAGAACGGCTGGTCGAAGCGGATGCGGCTCTTCACGCAGAAGGCGAAGGAGTCGGTGCCCCTCCGCATCGAGTACCGCTATCGCCCGCAGGAGTACGGCGATCGCCTCGTGCGGCTCTTCCTGGTGCGCAACGACACCGCGTCTGGCCTCGGCGAGTCGCCGCTCCCGGACGGCATGGTGCGGCTCTTCCGCGAGGTGCCTTCGGCGGCGGCCGGCGCTGGCGACGGCCTCTCTGTCCTTGGCTTCCTCTCGACGAAGTATGTGCCGATCGGTCAGGAGTTCGAGTTCAACCTCGGGCCCGATCCGCAGGTGATCCTCGAGCGGCTCGCGCTGAGCCACGCCCGCGAGGACTTCTGGTTCCGAGCTGGTGACCAGAATCGCTTGGTGAGCCCGACGCGGGGCGAGCGGATCGACCCGAAGTACGCGCTCTCTGGTTGGAACGAGCGGGTGCGGCGGGTGGAGCGGATCCGGAACTACCGCGGCGGCCCGATCACGGTGGCGTGGCGTTTCCCGATCGACGGCGATGTGACGGTCCGGGCCGGCGCGGAGATGCGGCCGACGGCGAAGCTCTTCGACTTCCGGACGCCGGAGTTCAGCGCGACGGTCGAAGCGGGTGCGTCGCGTGACCTCGACTACGAGGTCATCCACCGCCGCGGCTCGAGCGAGCGGCAGGCGAAGGTCGAACTGGAGGTGACCCAATGAGTCCGTTCCGACGAGTGTTGGATGGGATCGTCTGCATGCTCGGGCTCTCCGTGGCCGCGGCGGCCAGCGCCCAGAACATCGATGTCTCGACGCTTCCCGATCGCGATTCGGTTCAGCTCACGATCTACAACGCGGAGGATCTCACGCTCGTCCGCGAGACGCGGCGCGTGACCCTCCGCAAGGGCTCGAACGAACTCCAGTTCTCCTGGGCGAACACGCTCATCGATCCGACGAGCGTCGAGCTGCGGGTGCGGGTGCCGGAGCGCGGCGTCGAGCTGGTTGACACGCGGCGTCCTTTCGACCGACCGGAGGCGCTTTACTGGCATGTGCGCTCCGAGAGCGATGTCGAGGCTGCGGTCGAGATCACCTATTTCACGAGCGGCATCACCTGGGCCGCTGACTATGTCGGTGTCGTCGCGACGGACGAGGCCTCGATGCGATTCGACGGGTTCGTCACGATTACGAACAACTCCGGCGAGGACTACGCGGACGCAAGCGTCCGCATGGTCGTGGGCACGATCAACCTCGTCGAGAAGATCGCCGAACTCGCCCGGCGGCGCGAGGGGCAGAGCCGGTTCGGCGATCCGGCGTCCGCCGCTCCGCCCGCCGCCGCGAGTCCCAAGCCGGGGCGACGGGATCGGCTCGCGGCGGTCGCCGATGCCTTGGAGAACGCTCCCGGTGGCCGCGGTGGCGGTGGCGGATTCGAAGACAAGGCGATCGTGAAGGAGGGGCTGAGCGAGTACTTCATCTTCACCGTGCCCGGCGAGGAGACGGTGAAGAACGGCTGGTCGAAGCGGATGCGGCTCTTCACGCAGAAGGCGAAGGAGTCGGTGCCCCTCCGCATCGAGTACCGCTATCGCCCGCAGGAGTACGGCGATCGCCTCGTGCGGCTCTTCCTGGTGCGCAACGACACCGCGTCTGGCCTCGGCGAGTCGCCGCTCCCGGACGGCATGGTGCGGCTCTTCCGCGAGGTGCCTTCGGCGGCGGCCGGCGCTGGCGACGGCCTCTCTGTCCTTGGCTTCCTCTCGACGAAGTATGTGCCGATCGGTCAGGAGTTCGAGTTCAACCTCGGGCCCGATCCGCAGGTGATCCTCGAACGGCTCGCGCTGAGCCACGCCCGCGAGGAGTTCTGGTTCCGGGCGGGCGACCAGAACCGTCTGGTGAGCCCGACGCGCGGCGAGCGAATCGATCCGAAGTATGCACTCTCCGGCTGGAACGAGCGGGTGGGTCGGGTGGAGCGGATCCGGAACTACCGCAGCACGCCGATCACGGTGGCGTGGCGTTTCCCGATCGACGGCGATGTGACGGTGCGGGCCGGCGCGGAGATGCGGCCGACGGCGAAACTCTTCGACTTCCGGACGCCGGAGTTCAGCGCGACGGTCGAAGCGGGTGCGTCGCGTGACCTCGGCTACGAGGTCATCCACCGCCGCGGCACGAGCGAGCGGCAGGCGAAGGTCGAACTCGAAACGCCCTGATGCTGGTCGAAGTCACTCCGCGCCGAAGAACGCTCGCGGCGCGTCGTGGTAGATGGAGCGCAGGAGGTCAGGCGGCAGGGCAGCGCCGACGAGCGTCGGCGCGTCCTCCGGACCGAATCGGCTCGGGTCAACCATCGCCAGATCGGGATCGCTGATCGGCGACTCGGTCGCGCCGGTGCCTTCCCACAGCATCCGCAGCGCCCAGTACCGGCTGGCGTAGAGATCGAAGGCCGTTTCGGGGGTGCTCGCCTTCGCCTGCATCTCGGTCTTGCCCTCGCCAGGGCGGAGGTGCTCATCCGCCGTGACGATGTCCGAGCCGAAGAGAATGCGTCCCTTGAATCGCCGCACGAACTGCTCGCGTTCGGCGGGGGAGTGCCGCGAGAGCTCGCGCACCATCCACTTCGTCGCGCTCGTATCGAGCGACAGGTTCGGGTTGCGCTCGAGAAGGCCGGTCAGGAACGCCAGATCCTCCGGCCATCCGCCCATGTGGGCGATGAGCCACGGGCGGTGGCGGTAGCGCTCGGCGAGTCGCTCGAGCGGCTCGTAGTGACTGATCTTCGTCCCGTAGGTTGCCTGGTCGGCGTAGCGGGTTCGGAACCAGGTGTCGGGATCGGCGATGTGGGCCATGAAGCGCATCCCGAGCGAGTCGGCGAGCTCCATCGCCCGAAGGCGATCGGGACTGTCGAGCGCGAAGAGCTTCGGATCGCCGAGCTCACGGGCGAAATCCATCCCGCGCGGGGCCTGCCAGAACTTGACGATGCGAGCCCCGGCAGCGTGGAAGTTGCGGATGTTGTCGAGAAATCCAGGGCCGTTGGCGTGCCGGCGGTCCTTGCTCATCCAGTCCGGAATCGCGATGAAGCGGATGCGGTCGCCAAGCACCTCGCGGATCGCCTCGACCTGCTGGATGTAGGTCATCGAGTAGACCCGTCCGATGCCGTAGAGGTCCATCGCCTCCCGCATGATCGCGGCCGCCGCGGGGCCGTTCACATGGGTGTGCACATCGATGATCGGATAGCCGAGCTGCGGGAAGCGGGCCGCGTCGCTCCGGTAGTCGATGCCAAAGCGATTGGATGCGTTGAGGAAGGGGCCCTCAAGCGTCGGCACGCGCAGGGCGGCGGAAGGGTCGGCGGCAACCATGGGCCGCGAGTGTAGGGCGCGTCAGCGGGCCCGGCGCCGCGTGGGACGCGGCTTCGGCGTCGTGGTCGCCGGGAGTTTCGGCGCGGCGTGCGGATGGAGGTTTGCGGTCGCGGGCGTCGCCGGGGGCGTGCTGGTCGCGTCGCCGGCGGGCTTGTCGAGACTCCGAAGCACGCCACCGTCGTGAACGAGGCCGATGTAGAGCTCGCAGTTGCCCTCGACATCGAGATGCCGGGTGAGCTCGCACTCCAGCCACGCCAGACTCTTCGCCAAGATCGGCACGCCGCTCGCCGTCGTGCGCGTCGGCAATCCGAGGAAGGGATCGATCAGTTCCGCGCGCAACCCGTTCGCCTGCTTCGGCGCGTCGGAGCGCTCCGCATCGAAGATCCGCATGAGAACGCGGTCTTCCGGGGCGAGTTGGCAGAGGCCGAAGCGCCGGCTGTCGCGGATCACGGGGCTGAGCGGCTGGCCCTTCTCGATCGCCACCACGACGAGATGCGGTGCCGAGGAGACCCGCTGGACCCATCGGGCGATCACGCCGCCACGGGTTTCCGCGTACGAGGCGGTGAGGACGAAGCTGCCGGCGGGGATCAGTTCGACCGCAGCGGCGATCGCATTGGTCGTCGCGACGCGGGCGGCCGCCTGTGCGGGCGGCGTCCCAAGCCCCGCAGCGGGGGAAGCGGAAGATCCACCTGGCTTTGCTGGATGCGGCTGCTGAGAGTGCGGCAAGGCGTTCACCCCACGATTGGTGCGCGATTCCCCACGCTGAGGCCGGTCGCGTGGAGGCTTGGTGGATAAATCTCTAACCCCTGAACTCTGACACCGTTAGGTAGCACAGGCAACCCCAACTGGCGAGGAACTTGAAGACTCTTGGTCAGAAAGGTCGCGAAGTGTTGAAAGGTGGGGCGTTGTGGGTTACTTTTCCGTCCGTCGAGTCCCCGTCGAAGCCGAGTCCCGCGTCCCGGGATGAGGAGCGACGGTGAGGAGTCTGGACCAGTGCTCTTTCTGGGCGAGTACGAGCATTCGCTGGATCCCAAACAGCGGCTCGCAATCCCAGCCGAGATTCGGGATGTCCTGAATCCCGATCGGCACGGCGAGGCCCTCATCGCAGCTCCCGGCGCCAACGGCGCTCTCTGGCTCTGGCCTGAGAAGACCTTCCAGGAGCTCTCAACCGCTCTTGGGACCTCGCTTCTCGGGGACGAGGACATGCAGCAGTTCGAACGCCTGATCTATTCGCAGGCAGCCCGACTGTTGATCGACTCGGCCGGACGGATTCGGATACCGGATCGTTTGCTTCAGGCATTCGGACTCTCCGGGAGCGTGATGATTCTCGGGGTTCGCGACCATCTCGAGGTCTGCGATCCCCAAGCCTGGCGGGCGGAGCAGCAGCGGCTCCAACCTTCCCAGGCGGAGATCTGGAAGCGGGCGCGGCAGGCGCTCGCGGATCGACGGCGGGTGGATGGACCCGCGAGCGACGCCTCGACTGGACAGGGACGGGTCGGCTCAGGCAAGTAAAGGCGCCCCACGCGACCTTCGCCGCCGCAGACCGACCGAAACCGCTGCACACAACAAGAACACGCGTTCGTGTGGATGACGCGACCGCCTCCCCTACCGGGGACCGGCCGCGATTCGCCAGGACAACAGCCTGCGACCCGCCGCCATGGATCGGCGACGGGTTCAAGGCAGGGAGCACCCGCGAGGGTGTGGATGCGCGGGACGACGGTTCGCCAAGGATGGCGCTCCGAACATCCCCCTGCGGCGGAGTGAGCGACCGCCGCACATCCCGGGACCTGACCGCATCAGGTTCCGCTCCCGCTTGTGCGACCGGGACCGCCATGGATCGGCGGATTCCCCCGGTGCGACGGAGGTTCGGCATGGATCGCCGGGCATCCCTCGCGAACGACAATGCCCCGATGCCTCACAAAGGCGTCGGGGCTGTTCGTTGTGGTTCGGAATCTTGCGTGCCGGTGCCGGCGAGCGTCAGCCGCTCGCCTCGTTCGCGGGGCGGATCGTCGCGATGATCTGCGGCGCGTTCGCCTCGCTCGCCAGAATCTGTTCGGCGACTTCCCTGCGGTGCACGGCAACCTCGCGCGGGAACTCAAAGGCGATCCGCACGCGGTCGCCCTTGATCGACGCGACGCGCACGATACCGATCGGCGATGCGGGATCGCCGATGATGACTTCTTCGCCTTCGCGTCGCGTGATGACCAGCATTGTCAGGACCTCCTGCCTGCCTCGTTGCCCGCCGTCCTTGACCGACCTCCGTCGCCGTGTCCGCGGAACTCATGCAGAGTAGCTGAGGGTTCGGGAACGCGGAAGCGAATTCCCCCGACCCGAGCGATGCTTCCCCCGGATCTGGGTGGAATCTGGATGATCCGGGTCTAGGTCCTTCGAAACAAGCGAGTTATGCGCGTTTGGGGAAGCCGGGTGCTCAGGAGACCGCGACGACGCTTCGCACCTCGGCGACATGCTCCCGGAGGTTGCGCTCGATCCCGCTCTGGAGCGTCACGGCGCTCGACGGACATCCGACGCAGGCCCCGAGGAACCGCACCGTCACCCGTCCATCCGCTCCCACTTCCACCAACTCCACATCGCCACCGTCATCCTGAATGGCGGGCCGGATGAGATCGAGAACCGCCCGCACGCGATCCCACAGCTCCGGGGGAGCCGGTTCGGCTGGAGGTCCGCCCGCGGGAGCCTCGCCGGTCGGCTCGAGCGCCGCCGGGCTGGCCTGGCCGACGATCTTGAGGGGATGACGCGTTCGGGCCATGCGGCGGGAGGGGGGCGAAACGGGGCGGAGGCGAGGATCGCGGCGTCCGACAAGCAGGACTTCGCAACCTCTTGATAATACGGCGAGTCGCCGCGCGGTCCACCAGAGAGTTGGCCCTTCTGCCGCGACGGTCCACCCCCGCCCCAACGCCTCGCCCGTTCCTCCGACCCATGCTTCCACTCCCGCATCGCACCCACTCCACGCCCCCGCGATCCTCGAAGCGGGGCGGCATGGGGCTTGGCATCGCCCTTCTCGCCCTGACACTCCTCGCCGGATGCGAGACCGCGCAGACCATCACCGACCCGGTGGCCACGCTCAACCAGCCCGGACTGCCCGGTCGCGACTACCTCGCCGCGATGGCGGTCGGTGATCGGAATCCGGAGGATCCGAACTACCGGACGGTGCTGCGTCGCGTGGTGGTGAACCCGGGCTATGTGATCGAGGGACGCCGGGCGGCGTACGCGCGGCTACGCGAAATCGATCCGCAGGGGCTCGCGGAGACCCTCACCATCAACCTGCCGAAGATGGACGCCGTCGAGTGGCGGCGCGAACTCTGCGAGCGGATCGCCCAGGAGCAGTGGCGTGAGATGACCCCGACCCTCGTGCGGGCGTGGGCGGCCAGCGTGCCGGCGTGGGCGAAGCTCGGCAAGGAGCGGCCTGAGCGGCTCGCGATCGCGGCGATGTACGGCGAGGACAAGGTCGTCGACGCGCTCCTCGAGACCTTCACCGCCGCGAATCCGCTGACCCAAACGAATCTGCGAAGCCGCTGCTGGCAACTCCTCCTCCTCGAAGGGCAGGAGGCCCGGCTGCGCGAGCTGCTCGCCGACGAGAGCCGCTCCGCGCAGGACCCGATGCTGCGCGACATCCGCGCCGGGGTGGTCGATCTCGGCGTCCTGCCGCGCACGCGTGAGGAGGTCCTCTGGATCCAGGCCCTGCGCACCGAGCGGAATCGCGGCTTCTGGAGCGAGGCGACCGCCGCCGTCGCGAAGCTCTCGCCGGAGCGCCGAGCGACGATCGAACTCCGCGACATTCCCGTCGCGGTGAACGCCGCTCGCTTCTTCCCCGAACTCCTCACCGCGAGCGATCGCGAACTCGAGTCGATGATCGTCAACGCGTCGGGAGGAAGCGATCGGCGCGTCTTCAGCCCCGACTTCGAGGGCTACGGCAACGACTTCTCCGAGCGGCTCGGCGCCCATCGCTCGAAGCTCGTCTGGGGCGACTACGCGGCGATGGCCCTCGCCCTGGAGGCCGTCTCGGTGCCGCAGGTGCGGGCCCATCTCTTCGAGGTCGGCGACCGCGATCTCGCGGACCGGGCGAGCGAGCTCGGGGGCATGCTGTCGAGTGACGCGCAGGGACGCTACGAGTTCGTCGAGTATCCGAGCCGCACCCGCGGCAACGACGCTCGCTACGAGGCCCCGCAGGCGCTCATGGACGCCCTCTACACCGGCCTCTTCCATGTCCACTTCCATGCCCAAGCCTACGACGGCCGCCGCTACGCCGGACCGCACATGGGCGACTTCGAGTTCGCCGACTCGACGCGCCTGAATGGACTTGTCCTGACCTTCATCGATTCGAACCGCCTCAATCTCGATTTCTATCGATACGGCAAGGTGGTCGTCGATCTCGGGCTCATCGAACGCCCGACGCGATAGTTCCGCCATCGCCCCACCGGCCCCTTGCAGCTTCTCGTCATCATCCTTTTCGCGATCGTCTTCCTCGAGGATCGCGTGCCGCTGGCGACGGTGACGGCGCCCTGGACGGCGATCGCCCTCGTGCTCGCACCGCCCGTTGCGGCGATCGCCGCGCAGTGGTGGTGCGTGCGACGGGCACTCCGGGCGATGGACCGTTCCGATCCGGCCTGCGTCCGCCACTGCGATCGCGCCGACCTGCTCGGGCGGCTCGCCCCCTGGCTCGGTCTCGTCGGACTCGTCGCCGCGACCTTTCTCGCGGGCTGGCTGGAGTTCGTGCGCTCCGCGATCGGCAATCTTCCGGCGCTCGACGAGCTCGTCGCGATTCTGCCGGCGCTCGGCGCGGCCGTCGCCGGCTGGTGGGTCCAGGAGCCGCTCGAGAGGCGGGTACGCGAGGCCTCGCTCATCCGGCGCCTCGACGAGGGGCGACCCTTCGTCGCGTGGCCCCATCGCGTCCGCTTCGTCGTCGCCCGCACGCGCTCGAACATCCTGCTCCTCCTCGTGCCGATCCTCGTCGTGGTCGCCCTGAGCGAGGCGATCGAACCGCGCGTCGCCCGGGCCGCGCCGGCGTTCTGGGCGAGCGGGGGGGCCGAACTCACGCCGCTCGCGATCGCCCTCATCGTCTACCTCTTCAGTCCGCTGCTCGCCCGTCTCGTGCTCGATCTCGCGCCGCTGCCGCCGGGCGAGCTGCGCGCTGATCTTGAAGAGGTCTGTCGGGCCTCCGGCGTGCGCGTTCGGGACATTCTTATTTGGCGCACCGACGACGCGATGGTCAACGGCGCCGTCATGGGACTCGTCGGGCCGCTTCGCTATGTCATGCTGACGGACGGACTGCTCGAGCTTCTTCCGCGCCCGCAGCTCCGGGCCGTCATGGCGCATGAGATCGGCCATGTGCGCCGCCGGCACCTGCCGTGGATGCTCGCGGCGCTCGTCGCCCTCCTCGTCGTCGCATCGCTTCTCGTCGAGCCTCCGGCGCGCTACGCCGACGAGGCCATCCGCACCGCCGGCTGGTCGGTCGAGACGACGCTCGAGGCGCTTCTCTGGCTCGATCGTGGAGCGATGCTCACGGCGACCGCGATCGCGCTGATCCTCTTCGGATGGCTCTCCCGGCGCATCGAACGGCAGGCGGACAGCTTCGCGACGCAGTATCTCTCGGCGTCGGAAGGCAGTCCCCAGATCACGCCGCAGGCGGTCGCGGCGATGAGCGACGCGCTCGCGAGCGTCGCCCGGCACACGGGCGTCTCGCCCCACCGGCCCTCGTGGCGCCACGGCTCGATCGCCTGGCGTCAGGCCCATCTCAACCGGCTGGTCGGATCGCCGGTCGCGGGGCTCGGCATCGATCGGCTGATCGGCCGGCTGAAGATCGGCGTGCTCGTCGTTCTGGTCGGCTTCGCGGCGCTCGTGGTGCTCGACGCCCGCAACGCAGCCGAAGAGCCGCGCAGCCCCCGCTACGATGAGCGACCGCGGGAGCGGTGAGCGAGGTCGGTTGACCGGACGCCCGCCGCCGCGCGAGTACCTGGAGCGAGCCTCGTCATGCGTTTCGTGAAGATGCACGGGATCGGGAACGACTATGTGTATGTGAACGCCTTCGAGGAGCGCATCGACGATCCCGCGGCGATTGCCCGGGCCGTTTCGCCGCGGAACTTCGCGATCGGCAGCGACGGTCTGATCCTCGTCTGTCCGCCGAGCGATCCCTCCGCGGAGGTCCGGATGCGGATGTTCAACGCCGACGGGAGCGAGAGCGAGATGTGCGGCAACGGCGTGCGCTGCGTCGCGAAGTTCGCCGTCGATCGCGGGCTCGCCCGCGGCAACCCGGTGCGCGTCGAGACCGGCCGGGGTGTCCTCGCGATCGCCTGGACGCGCGGCCCGGACGGTCGGGTGAACGAGGCCACCGTTGACATGGGAACGCCGATTCTCGAGGCGGAGCGCATTCCGGCGCTCGTGCCGGGCGTCGCGCCCGAAGCGAGGATCGTCGGTCACGCGATCGATCGGGCGATGCTCGCGGCGGGCGACGGCGCGTGGCTCGAGGCGGCGGGATGCGAGGCGCGCATGACCTGCGTCTCGATGGGCAATCCGCATGTCGTCATCTATTGCCGCGATGTCAGCGCCGTGCCGCTCGAGCGCGTCGGTCCGGCGATCGAGCGGCACGCGTGGTTCCCGAAGCGCATCAATGTGCATCTGGTCCAGGTCGATGAGGCACAGGAGGTGACGATGCGCACCTGGGAGCGCGGGAGCGGGATCACGCTCGCCTGCGGCACCGGGGCGAGCGCGGTCTGCGTCGCGGGCGTCCTCACCGGGCGAAGCGCGAATCGGATCCTCGCCCATCTCCCCGGCGGCGACCTGCGGCTTGCGTGGGACGGCGAAGGGGCGAGCGTCTTCATGACCGGACCGGCCACGGAGGTGTTCACCGGCGAGATCGCGCTGCCCTCGGACGCGCACGCCCCCGCCCTCGTCGGAGCCGCGCGATGAGCGGGCCAGCCGGCATCGATGACATCGAGCGGCGCATCTGCCGGACGCTCGCTTCCCGCGCGGATCGCATGTACGGCGAGATCGAGCGGCTGGTGGCGATCCCGACCGGCGGTGCGTTTCGTCCGGGCCTCGACGAGTGTCGCGGTCTTCTCTGCGATCGACTCCGAACGCTCGGGGCGCGGATCACGACGCACGCCGGCGAGGAGCGCCCCGCGTGGCTCTCGTTGCCGCATGAGGAATCGGAGGCCGTCGCCGAGCCGCCGCCCGTCGCGATCGCCGAGCGCCTCGACCGCGCGGCGTCCGGCACACGGGTGCTGATCGCGGGCCATATCGATACGGTGCATGACCCGAACGGCAGCTTCCGGACGCTGACGCGCGAGAGCGCGACGATCGCCCGCGGACCCGGCGCCGTCGACATGAAAGGCGGCATCATCCTCGCGATGAACGCTCTCGAGGCGCTCGAAGAGGCTGGCGTCGCGCTTCGCTACAGCGTCCTGCTGAACAGCGATGAGGAGACGGGTTCCTTCCATTCCGCCACGACCATCGAGGAAGCCGGCCGCCGCCATGACCTCGGCATCGCCCTCGAGCCCGCGGGCGAGAACGGCGGGCTCGTGGTCGAGCGCATGGGCTCGGGGCACTTTCGCATCGACTGCACCGGCCGCACCGCGCATGCCGGCCGCGAATTCACGAAGGGCATCAGTGCCGTGAACGCCCTGGCCAGGGCGATCCTCGATGTGAACGACGCCTGCGATCCCGCCGCGGGGCGCATCGTCAACATCGGGCCGCTGCGTGGCGGCCATGTCTCGAACGCCGTCCCCGACAGCGCGAGCGCGTGGGGCAATGTGCGCTTCGCCGATCCCGCAGCGATGGAGGAGCTCGCCCGCCGCTTCGACCGCCTCAACACGCCCGATGGCACGCTCCCCGGCGTCCTCGTCCGTCGCGCCTTCGCCCGTCCGGCGAAGCCGATGACGCCCGAAGTGGAACGCTTCGCCCACGCCGTCCGCGCGATCGCCGAGTCGCTTGGACAGACGCTGCCCTTCACCCGCA
Source organism: uncultured Isosphaeraceae bacterium (assembly GCA_964395845.1). Lineage (GTDB taxonomy): Bacteria > Planctomycetota > Phycisphaerae > Phycisphaerales > SM1A02 > JAEUIT01. Next base: position 143,569 of record CAYNCG010000002.1, read on the forward strand.
CCGGCGGGGTCTGCGACGGAAACATCCTGCAGTCGGTCGGCCTGCCGACGCTCGACACCCTCGGCATCCGCGGCGGCAACCTCCACCGCACCGACGAGTTCATCGAGATCCCGAGCATCGTCGAACGCTCGCAACTCCTCGCGATCCTTCTCAAGCGCATCGCCGAAGGCGCGATCACCGCGTAGCGATCACCGCGCCTGGGTCGCGATTCATCCAGAGAACCACAGAGGCACAGAGGGCACAGAGGGCGCACAGAGAAGGCAAGGAAGGGAGGGAATTCGTCGCGCGGAATCGTCGGCCCAGGATGCAATGGAGTTGGGTCGAGTCTTTGACCGTGCCGAGCGATTGCGCTCCGCGAGCCACTCTTCACCAGCCGTCTCCATCGACGCGCGCAACCTGTCTCCTCCTTTGCCTTCTCTGTGCAACCTCTGTGCCCTCTGTGCCTCTGTGGTTCTCTGGGTGATGCGTGTAGAGCCCGGTTGAATCCTAGTCCGTCACGCCAGGCGCGACGCGCGCGCCGCGGCGTCGATGGCGCGTTGGAGCGCGACGAAGCCGAGGACCAGGACGCCGATCACGATCTTCGTCCACCATGAGCTGAGATCGCCCTCGAAGGTGATGATCGTCTGGATGATCCCGAGGATCATCACGCCCATCGTCGTGCCGATCACCGATCCGACGCCGCCGCGGAGGAGCGTGCCGCCGATGACCACCGCGGCGATCGCGTCGAGTTCGAGTCCCTTGCAGGCGGTTGGATCGCCCGCCTGCTGGTAGAGCGTGAAGGCCACGCCGGCGAGCGCCGCGAGCGCGCCGGCGACGGCGTAGGTCGCGATCCGCGTTCGACCGACCGGCAGGCCGAGGAGCGTCGCGGATCGCTCGTCGTCGCCGATCGCATGCACCGCGCGGCCGAAGGGGCGGTGCCGCAGCGTCCACCACGCCACGCCGACGACGAGGATCGCCAGGGTCGCGGTGCTCGGGATGGTCACGCCGCGCGGGCCGAGCGGGAGTCGGAAGGAGAGCGTCTCGTTGAGCGTCTGGGCGACGAAGGGATGGGTGATGCCGATCGACTGCGGATGGATCGCGAAGGCGAGTCCGCGGGCGAGGAACATCCCGGCGAGGGTGACGAGAAACGCGGGCAGCGCGAAGACGCGAATGAGCGTGCCCTGGCCGGCTCCGAAGAGCGTGCCGACGACGATCGCGATCGCGATCGCCGGCAGCGGATGGACGCCGCCATGTTCGACGAGCTTCGCGACGAGCACGCTCGTGAGGGCCATGACCGCCCCGACCGAGAGATCGATCCCGCCGGAGAGGATGACGAAGGTCGCACCGGTCGCCGCGATGAGGAGAAAGGCGTTGTCGACGAGGAGATTGCGGAGGACCATCCACGAGGCGAAATGGTCGTAGCGCAGGGCCCCCGCGGCGAAGACCGCCACGAGGACGAGGGCCGTCGCTGCGAGCGGGATCGAGCCCGGTCCGATGCGTCGGAGGAGGGCGAGCGCCCCGCGTGGCGGCGTGTCACCATGCGCGTCGGGGGTCATGTCACCTCCCGTGGCCCGCGCCGCAGGAGTCCCGCGACCCGCGCCCGCAGCGGGGGAGACTGCAGGAGGCAGACCGCGATCACGACGAGGGCCTTCGGCGCGGGGGCGATCTCAGCCGAGACATCGAGCATGTAGAGGAGTTTCGTGAGCGTCTGCATGAGCATCGCTCCGACGATCGAACCGATGAGCGTGAAGCGGCCGCCGGTGAGCGCGGTGCCGCCGATGACGACCGCGAGGATCGCGTCGAGCTCGAGGAGTTGCCCGGCGTTGTTCACATCGGCGGCCCGGATGTACCCGCAGTCGATCAGCCCGACGACGCCCGCGCACCAGCCGCAGAAGGCGTAGGCGACGAGCCGGACCGCACGATCGGGGACGCCCGCGAGTCGGCTCGCGGCGTCGTTGTCGCCGATGCTTTCGATAAAAAGACCAAGCGCCGTCCGGCGGGTGAGGATGGCCACCGCGACCAGCACCGCGACGAGCATCCAGAAGGGCAGCGGGAGACCGAGGAGCGAGCCGTTTCCGACGAATCCGATCGCAGGATCATCGACGGTGACGATGAGACCGCCGGTGACGAGTTGGGCGATGCCGCGGCCGGCGACCATGAGAACGAGCGTCGCGACGATCGGCTGCAGTCGCAGCACGGTCACGAGGAATCCGTTCCACGCCCCGGCGATCAGGGCCACGCCGAGCGCCGCTGCCATCGCAAGCGGCCAGGGCAGATCGTGCTGACTCACGAGGGTTGCGGCGACCGCTGCGGAGAGCGCGACGATCGCGCCCACCGAGAGATCGACGCCGCCGGTGGCGATGACGAGCGTCATGCCCAGGGCGACGATCGCCACCTTCGAACCGTGGTTCAGGATGTCGATCGGCGTTCCGAAGAAGCGCCCGTCGCGCAGCTCGACGCCGATGAATCCCGGGGCGAGGAGCGCCCCGAGGGCGAGGAGCGACGCGAGGGCGATGAGCGGCCAGCGCACGCCGGCGAGCGTTGCACGGATGTCATGCATCACCGCCCACCTCCCGTGCCGGCCGCGCTCGAGGGTTCGGTGCGGGCGATCGCCGCCAGCATCGCCTCGGGCGTCACCGCATCCGCGGCGAGCTCCGCCACGCTGCGGCGGTCGCGCAGCACCGTGACGCGTCCGCAGGCCCGCACGAGTTCCTCGAGTTCCGAGCTGACGACGATGAGCGCGACCTCGCGCGATCGGAGGTCGTCGATCAGCCGCATGACATCTTCCTTCGCGCCGATGTCGATGCCGCGCGTCGGCTCGTCGAGGAGGAGGAGCCGCGGATCGGTGGCGAGCGCCCGGGCGATGAGCGCCTTCTGCTGGTTGCCGCCGGAGAGGGAGCCGATCGGCCGGTTGGCGTCGGGGGTGCGGATGCGGAGCGCCGCGATGAACCGCTCGACGAGCGCCTCGGACTCGCCCCGCGGGAGCGGACGCCACACGCCGCGCCGGCTCTGGAGCGCGAGCAGGATGTTCTCGCGCACCGAGAGCGTCGGAATGATGCCGTCCACCTTGCGATTCTCGGGAAGAAACGCGATGCCGAGCCGCATCGCCTCGCCCGGCGACCGGGGGCTGACCGGGACGCCCGCGATCTCGATCGTGCCGTCGGTCGCGGGCTCCGCCCCGGCGATCGCCCGGAGTGTCTCGGTGCGCCCGGAACCGAGCAGCCCGGCGAGCCCGAGCGACTCGCCGGCGCCCACCTCGCAGCTCACCCCGTCGAGCGCACCGCTTCGCCTGAGTCCGCGCGCTCGCAGGAGCGGCGCGGCGTCGGAGCGAGCGAGGTCCGCGGTCGATCCGCGCGCAGCCGGCGGCCGGCGCTCCTCGACGGCGCGGCCGATCATCATCGCGATGAGCGCGTCTCTCGGCAGTTCGCTCGTCGCCGCCGATCCTGCCAGCGTTCCGTCGCGCAGGACGGTGATCCGATTCGCAATGCGATAGACCTGATCGAGAAAGTGCGTGACGATCAGGACGCCGAGGCCTTCGCCGCGCAGTCGATCGAGCACGGCGAAGAGATCGCGCACCTCGCGATCGTTCAGACTCGAGGTCGGCTCGTCGAGCACGAGGAGCCGCGCCTGGCCATCGAGGGCGCGGGCGATGGCGACGAGCTGCTGCACCGCGATCGGACAGCTCGCGAGTTCGCGCCGCGGGTCAATCGTGAGACCGACGCGGGCCAGGGCCACACGGGCGCGGTCGCGCGCGGCACGCCAATCGATGCCCCACGACGCGCCGAGCAGGGGGAGGCGACGCATCGGCTCACGGCCGATGCAGATGTTCTCCGCGACCGACGCATGCGGGATGAGATGGACTTCCTGATGGACGCAGCGGATGCCGAGATCCTCCGCCGCCCGCGGCGTGCGCGGGGCGATCGTCCGTCCCTCGAGGGTCAGCGTTCCCGCATCCGCCGCGTCCACGCCGGTGATGCAGCGGATGAGCGTGCTCTTCCCGGCGCCGTTCTCGCCCATGAGGGCGTGCACCTCGCCGCCGAGCAGATCGAGATCGACACCGGTCAGCGCCTGGACGGCGCCGTAGCGCTTGCTCAGTCCGCGAACGGCGAGGAGCGCGGCCGTCACCGCTCAGTACACCCGACTCTTGAGGTCTTCGGCCGCCGTCGACTGTCCATAGACCTTCGCCGGCGTCACGATCCGACGCGGCAATTCCTTGCCCTCGATCACCGCTTGCACGGCGTCAAAGAGCTGCGGCCCGAGAAGCGGACTGCACTCGACGGTGCAGTTCAGTTCGCCCGCGACCATCGCTTCGAAGGCGGCCTTCACCGCGTCGATCGAGACGATCGTGATGTCCACGCCAGGCTTGCGCCCGGCTGCCTTGATCGCCTCGATCGCGCCGATCGCCATGTCATCGTTGTGGGCGTAGAGCGCGGTGATCGACGCCCCCTCCGGACTCTTCAGGAAGGTCTCCATGACCTCGCGTCCCTTGGCCCGCGTGAACTCGCCCGACTGGCTCTTCACGATCGTGATGCCCGGGTGTTCGCGGATCACTTCCTCGAAGCCGCGCTTGCGGTCGATCGCCGGCGCCGATCCGGGCGTGCCCTGCAGTTCGGCGACCACGGCCTTGCCGCCCGTCGCCTCGACGAGCCACTTCGCCGCCTGCCGACCCTCCTCGACGAAGTCGGCGCCGATGAAGGTCACGAAGAGCGACTCGTCGGTCACCTCGACGGCGCGGTCGGTCAGGACGACGGGGATCCCCGCGGCCTTGATCTCGCGGAGCACCGGCTCCCAGCCCGTCTCGACGACGGGTGAGAAGGCGATGACATCGACGCCCTGGGCGATGAAGTTGCGAAGCGCCTTGATCTGATTGTCCTGCTTCTGCTGGGCGTCGCTGAAGGTCAGGTTGATGCCGCGGCGTTCGGCCTCGCTGCGGATGGAGTCGGTGTTGGCCTTGCGCCAATCGCTCTCCGCGCCGATCTGGGCGAAGCCGACGCGGATCGGCTTCGCCGCCGGCGTCGCGCCCGATGGGCCGTTCTCGGCGGAGCCGGAGGGCTTCGCGTCGCCGCATCCGGTGAGGAGGAGCGCAGCGCTCAGGACGCCGAGGGCGAGACCGGTGGCCACGCGACGGGTGGGGCGAAGGAATCGTGGGAGTGTCATGGGGGGAGATCTCGATCAGCGGGGCGTTGCGGGGAGAGCGTACAGGGTCACGCTGCAGGCGGGAACGGGCAAGCTCCCGAGGCCCTGCTTCGAGGCGAAGGGCTCCTCGCGCAGTGCGACCGGGCGCGGGCCGTCCGGATCGTTGAACGCCATGGGATCGTCGCTCGCGATGACCCAGCGCCGCGCCGCGCCCTCGCCAAGGGCCGCGCCGCGCAGGTCGAGCCGGACCTCGGCGGGACTCGTCGTCGCGTTCACGATCGCGATGCGAAGCTCGGTGCGATGCTCGTTCCAGGTGGCCAGCGCGTCGAGCGTCGGCGAGCTCTCCGTGCGGCAGGGCAGGGTGCCGAGCTGGTGTCGATAGAGCTTGAGGACGAGCCCCGTCGTCTCGAGCGCGGCGTTCGTCCGGCTCGTCTTGATCGCTCCGATGACATTCACGGTCTGAGCGTAATTCGCCATGAAGAAAATGTCGCTGTTCCGGCCGAACTCGTTCAGGGCCGCGGCGCAGCCGAGGGCGTCACGCATGAAATAGCGCGTTCCGAGCTCGCCGAAGACATGCGGCCCGTACCAGTAGTTCCATTCGTCCTGCACGATCCGAATGTCTCGGCCGGCGAGGGAGGGAAGCTCGGTGCGGTATCGACGATGCTCGTCGGCGATGTGCTTGAGGGAGCGCGGGGCGGGGAGCACATGGGCGAGGAGCCCCGGACGATCCTGCCAGTAGACATGCTCGGAGATCGACTCCATGCGATCCGCACAGTCGCGAAGCATCGTGCGGCTCCACTCGCCGACCGCGCCGACGGCGATGGTGTGGATCGACGGATCGACCTTGCGCATCGCGTCGACGAAGGCGTTGTGACGCTTCGTGTATTCGGCGAGGGGAATGTTGCCGAGCTGCCACGATCCGTACATCTCGTTGCCGATCCCCCAGAAGTGCACCTTCCAGGGCTCGACGCGGCCGTTCGCGCCGCGGAGCGCGCCCATCGTCGTCGAGGGCGCTCCGTTCACGTACTCGAGCTCGTCGACAGCGCTCTGAATCCCGCCCAAGCCGGTGTTCACGGCGATGTAGGGCTCGGTGTCGAGGAGATCGCAGAGATCGAGGAACTCGTGGATCCCGACATCGTTGTGCTCGATGCCGGTCCACGCCGGGTTCTTCCGCGGCGGGCGCCGATCGCGGTCGCCGATTCCGTCGCGCCAGTCGTAGCCGGAGACGAAGTTGCCGCCGGGCCAGCGATAGACGGGGGAGTCGAGCTCGCGCATGAGGGCGAGGGTGTCGGCGCGGAAGCCGCGGATGTTGTCGGCCGGCATGAGGCTCGCCGTGCCGACGCGCATCGTGCCGCGGCCGCCCGCGACGATCGACAGGCTCGCATCACCGCTGTCGGAGCGGGTCTCGAAGGCGAGCTCGTGGCGCGTCCACGCTGGTCCGATCGCGGCCACGGTGACGGGATCGGCGTCGCCGAAGCGCACCGTCACCGGTCCGACGCCAGGCTCTCCGGCGATCCAGAGATGGCCGACATAGCGGCGTCCGCGCTGCGCGGCGAGCTTGCCTTGGGCGAGTCCTCCACCGGCGGCGCGCACCTCAATCTGCGGTGTGTGCGCGCCGACGAAGGGCTCGCGGTCACTCATCGTGACGCGGGCATCGCCGATCGCGCGCCACGGCGATTCGCCCGTGCCGACCGCGTCGTGGAACTTGCGGTCCTCGAGCATCTCCGCCCAGATGCCGCCGTAGATGCAGCGGCCGAGATGCTCGATGAACTGGCCGTAGATGTAGGGATTGATCGGCTCGCCGACGGCCGATGCGTCGACGGTGATCGACGGCTGCGGCATGGTTCCCTTGCTCAGCAGCTCGACGCGCACATCGTCGAACCACGCGCTGCCGGTCGCGAGTCCCCATCCGCCGACGAGACAGTTGAGCTGGATCGCGTCATGTTCGGCGCTGTCGAACTCGACCGAGACCTCCGTCCACGGCTGCGTGCCCTTGAGCGCCGGGGTCCGCGCGAGATCGCCGTGGATGTTGATGAGCGCGCCGGCCGCGTTGCCGATCGGGGCGAGGTTGTCGGTGCGAATCCAGCCGCTCATGCGATAGCGCGACCAGGGCTCGATCTGCACGGTCTGCGACCACGCCGCGTCCACGCCGCGCTCGGAGGCGATGCCCACCGCGTTACCGCTTCGTCCGGACGCTTCGGCGAGGAAGCGAAGATCCGCGTCGCCGCCCGGCGCGCCCCACACCGCGCGGGTCCAGCCGCGCGGCGCGCCGTCGCCGCGCTCCTCAAAGTTCCCGTTCACGATGCCGCGCGACGACCGGACCTGCGGCGCAGCGGCCGCGTCGGCGCTCTCGACGCGCCACTCGTGCACGCCGCCCGCGAAATCCTTGCGCGATTGAATGATGAGTCGCAGCCCCTCGGCGCGGACCGGCTCGAACGCACAGCGGTTGTAGCGATCGGGTTCGACGCCGAAGCCGCTCGGCGCGGTGACCGGCCCCCACACGCCGTCGCGCTTCGCCTCGAGGCGCCAGGACGCCGGAAGCCGACACGCCCCGCGTCCCGTGTCGTCGAACCAGTAGACCTCGACCGCCCGAACGGTCGTCGGTTCGGCGAACTCGTAGGTGACCGTCTCCTCGGTGCCCATGCGCGGCCACCAGTGGAGGAAGGGATGCTCGTGGTCGCCGCTCGACGCGGGCTCAAGCTGATCGGAGAGTGCGCTCACGTCGCCGCCAAAGCTGCTCGTCGCCTTCGCGCGTCGTGCGAGCGTCGGCGCGGGGGCCGGCTTCGCCGCCGTCGGATCGCTGGCGAGCCAGACCGCCATCGCGCCCTGCTCGCGGTTCGCCCAGAGCGCATACGGAATCGCCCGAGCCTCGAAGGGCTCGCCGACCGAGACCCCGCCATCCACGGCGCGCTCGACCGGGCGGAGCCGACCGCGGAGCGTCGGCGCGTCGCCGAGTTCCGACTTCACCGGTCCGACGGTCCACGGCGTCGACGCGTCGATCGTCGCTCCGAGCGGCGTGCGGCCATCGTGGTCAACCGCCTCGAGGCAATAGACGAAGGGGCCGCGCACGAACGCCCGGCGCCCGCGGTTCGCCGCGACGCGCTCGTCGGCTTCGACCGAGAGAAGCGGCATGTCAAGGGTGATGTCGACGACATCGCCCGTACGCCAGGTGCGATCGATGACCGCGTAGCCGCGCTCGACGCGGGCGGCGATCGGTGCGCCGTTCACCGTCAGCGTGATCGGTTCGCCAGCAGCGTCACCGACCGGCTGGGCGCGATAGAGATCGCTGTCGGCGATCCGCCCCGCAGCCCACGCGGGCACGCGGATTCGGAGGGCAAACGCGCTCTCGCGCTCCGGCGCGAGGGTGAGTCGCACGCGACCGTCGAGCGGCATCGCTCCCGTCTGCTCGATCCGCAGCGGCACGCCTGCGATCTCGGTCGTCGCCTTGCCTCCGATGAAGAGGTTCACGAAGAGATCGCGCTTCCCGGTCGCATAGGCGAACTCCGGCACCGAAGCGATGAAGCGCACGACATTCGGCGGGCAGCAGGCGCAGTCGAACCACGGGACGCGCTGGCGGCCCGTCGTCGACTCGAGCGGATTCGGATAGAAGAAACGATTGCCGCTGATGGACCAGCCCGCGAGCACGCCGTTGTGGAGCGTGCGCTCGAGAACATCGATGTAGCGGGCGTCGCCGGTCGCGAGGAAGAGGCGGTGCGACCATTGCACGAAGGCGATGGATGCGCAGGTTTCGTTGTACGCGCTGCCGTTGGCCAGCTCGTAGGGCAGGCCGAATCCCTCGTTGTTTCCCTGGCTGCCGATGCCTCCGGTGAGGTACATCTTGCGGGCGATGATGTCGTCCCACACCCTGCGGCTCGCGTCGAGATAGCGAGCGTCGCCGGTGAGGCGGGCGAGATCCACGACGCCCGACTGGAGATACGCCAAGCGCACCGCGTGACCGACCGCCTCGCGCTGATCGAGCACCGGCGCGTGGTCCTGCGCGTACTCGCCGTAGAGCGGACGCCCGCGATCGGCCTGGCCGCGGGTCTCGATGAAGAAGCGCAGGAGTTCGAGGGCTCGGGCGTCGCCGGTGGCCTCGTGGAGACGGGCAAGGGCGAGTTCGATCTCGGGATGGCCGCAGGGATGGGGCATGCCCTTCGGGCCGAAGGTCTTCGCGACGAGATCGAGGTTGCGGAGGGCGACGTCGAGCAGTCGACGCTTGCCGGTCGCCGCCGCGTAGGCCACCGCGGCCTCATAGAGATGGCCGACGCAATAGAGTTCGTGGCCCGCCCCCATGTCCGACCATCGCTCGCGCCCGCCCGGCGGCATGTTCTTGGCGTCAAGGATGGTGCGCGGCGTGTAGAGATATCCGTCCGGCTCCTGCGCGGCCGCGATGAGCTCGATGATCGCGTCGCAGCGGGCTTCGAGGGCCGCGTCGCGCTCGGTGGCCAGCAAGTTCGCGCAGCCTTCGATGGCCTTGTAGACATCGGAGTCGTTGAAGTAGAGGCCGCGCATGCCTCCCGGCTGCGGAGTCTTCTCCTGCATCGCCTTCGCCGCGATCCGGAAGTTCGCGAGTCGGCCGGTGCGCTCGCACTCGTCGAGCACATGCGCGGCGGTGACCGCGCGATTGGTCGCGAGCCGCGGACTCCAGAAGGGATCGCTGACGCTCACCTGCCGAAACGGAACGGCGCGAATGGTCGCGGCGTCGGCGGCCTGGGCTCGCGACCCCTGCGAGGCGAGCGTCACGGCGAAGCAGGCCGCGAGAAGGAGCAGGATGTGTTGGGTTCGTGTCATGGGAGAGAGCTCGCTCGGGTGTCAGGAGGCGTTTCGAAGGGTGCGCAGGCCGAAGATGCCGCCCGCGACGGCGCCGTTCGGTGCCGGCTCGATGCGGACCTCGACCGAGCGCTTGCCGCGCGTCAGGTCGGTGGGGATCGCGTAGGCGACGGTGATGAAGCGTTCGCCCGCGGTGTCCGCGCTGGCGATGAGGCGCTCCGAGGCGATGCGGACCCCGTCGACGAGAATGTCGAAGACGCGATCGCCGCCGCCGTCACGGGTGAAGTAGGTGAGGGCAAGCTCGCAGGCCGCATCCTCGGCGACGGCGAGGCGATAGCGCATGTGGCCGCCGCGCGTCGCGTCGCGCCAGCGGCGTCCGTTCGCCTCGCCGGTGCGGGTCGCTTCGCCGGCGAAGTCGTGGGCGCGCTCCGACGCCTCGTCGCCGATCGCCACGCTGTCGAGCGTGCGACGGTCGCGGTCGGCGAGCGCGGCGACCGCGGCGTTGTAGGCATTCTGCCGGGCGCCGCCGGGAACGCCGAAGGGCCAATAGACGCCGTACCGTTCGCCGACGATCCGCTCGAGCGGCACATAGGTCCGTTCGACCGGCATGTCGCGCGTGCGCCAGGTGAGCGACGCGCCCGTCGGGACGAGCCAGTCGCCAGGGGTGAGCTTGTCGCCGATGATCGGCGCGACGGGCAGCTCGTCGGGAGCGCTCTCGACGATCCCCGCGAGCACGAGCGGTCCGGCGCAGATCGCGCCGAGCGATGGATCGTCGGGCATGGTCACGACGCGAAGGGGCATCGCCATCGCCAGGCGGATCCGATCGCCCGCGTTCCAGGTGCGCCGGAGGTCGAGCCAGGACGCGGTGCCCGGCGTCCGCGGAGGAACGGCCACGGGCTCGCCGTTCACCGCAACCGAAAGCTCCGCGGTGGCCCAGCCGGGCAGCCGCAGCGCGATCGCGAACTCGGCGGGGCGCTCGACGGCATCGATGTCGATCTCGATCACGCCGCTTTCGGGGAAGTTCGTCCGCTGTCGAAGCGCGACGCGTCCGGCGCGCGGAGACGCCCAGTCGATCGCGCTCGCGGCATAGCGGGCGATCACGAGATCGTCGCCGCGGGCGAGACAGATCCCCTCGGCGAGCTGGGCATAGGCCTCGATGCCGGTGCCGTAACAGCAGGTCATCGTGTCGAAGGGGGTGCCATGTTCCTTCCGCAGGCCGGTCGCGAGCGGGAGGTAGTAGAGGAACATCCCGCTCTCCGGATGCTGGCTGACGGTGATGCCGTTGTGGAAGACGCGCTCCAGCTCGTCGGCGAAGGCCACATCGCCGGTCCAGTGGAGCATCGCCGTGGTGATGCGCGACCAGTTGTGGCTCGTGCAGAACTCCTGGTTGGTCGCGGAGAGCGTGTTCGCGAGCCGTCCCGGCGGTCCCCAGTATTCGCCGGAGTTCGAGCCGCCGGTCGCGTAGCTGTGGTCGCGGTGGAGCGCCTGCCAGAAGCGCTCGACGATCGCGCGGGCTCGGGCGTCGCCGGTGTGTTCGTACGCCCGCATCTGACCGTGGATCTGGGCCAGATGCGTGTTCGCGTGGAGTCCGGGCAGCGGGTCGCCGCCGGCGGCAAGCGGTTCGAGGAAGGACCGCTTCTGGAAGCGCGCGGCGAGCCGCGCGACGGTCGCCGCGGTTTCCTTCCGGCCTTCGTCCGCCGCGCCTGCGGCAAGATCGAGGAGGACCTCATGCATGCCGCCGAACTCGTTGCCGAGCATCCGCTGCATCGCCGCCTCGTCGAGCCGCGCGCAGCGCTCGTCGATCCGACGGGCGAGTCCGAGGGCGACCTCCAGCGCCTCGCGATCGCCCGCCCGAGCGTGCATGGCGACGAGGCCCGCGAGGATCTTGTGCAGCGTGTAGTAGGGAGCCCAGACCGGACGCCCGTTCTCGACGCGGTCGAGGAATTCCTCGGGAAACGCGCTGATCCACCCGTTGCCCGCGGCCCGCTGGCATTCCGCGAGTCCGGCGACCACGCTTCGCGCGTCCGCGCGGATCTCGGGATCGTCGACCTGCGAGAGGATCGTCGCCGCGGCCGCGAGATAGTGGCCGATCGAGTGGCCGCGCAGCTCGCCGTCCGGCGACTCCCAGCCGCCGAGCGGAGCGCCGGGGGTCGCGAGCCCCGCCTGTCGCCGGAAGGTCCAGAGCAGGCGATCGGGCTCGAAGGAGCGGACATACGCACGATTCCGCTCGAACGCCGCCCGAAGCGGGCCGTCGGCGAGGCGCACGGCGCCCGGCGGAAGCGGCGCGAGCGCTCGGGGCGGGGCGGGCGGAGTCGTCGAGGCCGCGACGGCGAGGATGGCGGTGGCAAGAAGGCTCATGCGGGGCTGGCGTCCAGGGGCGAGACTTACTATACTAAGTTCAGAATGTATCACCACCCCTCCCAGCTCCGAATCGCGAATGTCCGGCGGGCGTTCCGGACGCTCCTCGGGCGGGGACCCTGCTCGCGGGCGGAACTTGCCCGACTGATCGGCCTCTCCCCGGTCACCGCGGGGAAGGTGGTCGACGGCATGCTCGACGACGGCCTCGTCGAGGAGGTCGAGGCGCGGCCGGCGCTGGAGGGCGGAGCCATGGGGCGTCCGCCCCGACTGGTTGCGCTGAGCGCGAGCATCCGCTTTCCGGTGGTCGAGATCGGCGCCGTCGAGAGTTCGGTACGCACCGTGGCGCTCGCGGAGGCCGCGACCGCCGACCTCGGTGCGCCGCGGGCGGGGGAGTTCGCGCCGGTCCGATTCGCCACGCCCGGATCGGTGGACGGCTTCATCGCCGAGCTCGAGCGGGCCCGCGCCGCCCTGGGCGTCGCGCGGGCCTCGGCGGTGCTCGTCAGCGTGCCGGGCGTGGTCGGCGACGGCGGCAGCGAGATCATCTTCTCGCCGAACCTCCGCTGGTCGAACGGACGGGAACTCCTCGCGCGCATCGGACGCTCCTTCGACTGCCATGTCTGCGCCGTCCAGGAGATTCAGGCGCTCGCCCTCGGACAGCTCGCCCATGGGCACGCGGAGCCGGGAGGCGCAGCGGACTCCTTCGTGCTCGTCGATTTCGGCGACGGCGTCGGCGGCGCCGTCGTGACCGGCGGCCAGCTCCTCCACGGCCCGCAGCCGCTCTGCGGCGAGATCGGCCACACCGCGGTCTTCGGCAACCGACGGCGCTGCGGCTGCGGCGCGACGGGCTGTCTCGAGACGCTCGTCTCGCAGGGCGGCGTGCTGCAGAGCTACCGTTCCGCGCGGCGCCGCCCGAAGGCCTCCTGGAGCGAATGCGCTCGGCACATCGCCGCGAACGGCGTCGAGGACTGGCTCGCCCCGTCGATCGATGCGGCCGCGACGGTGATCGCCGGCGCGCTCAATCTCGTCGGCGCGAGCGATCTCATGCTCACCGGTGACCTGCCCGCGCTCCATCCTGCCGTGCTCGCCGCCTTCGAGCGACGCGTCCAGGAGCACGCGCTCGTGGGCCGCTTCGGACGCCTCACGCTGCATCTCGCTGCGCGCCGCCGCATGCTCGGGCTGATCGCCGCGGCGGCGGATCGGGTGATGCTCCCCGAGCCAACGCTTCCGGGCGTCGAGGCGCCCGCCCGCTTCCTCCACATTCCCGCATGACCGCACCGCATCCGACATCACCGGCATCCGGCGGCCCGCGCTACGCGATCGGAGTCGACTACGGCACCTCCTCGGTGCGTGCGCTCGTCGTGGACATCGACGACGGCGCCGAGATCGCCACCGCCACCTGGGCCTACCGGCATGGCAGGGACGGCGTCATGCTCGACGATCGCGATCCGGATCTCGCTCGCCAGCATCCGCGCGACTACATCGACGGCTTCCGCCATGCCGTCGGCGACGCCCTTGCCGACGCCGCGCGCAGCGTTGGCTTCGCCGCCGAGCGCGTGGTCGGCATCGGCGTCGACACCACCGGATCGACGCCGATCCCGGTCGACGGGGCGGGCAGGGCGCTCGCGCTCGACGAACGGTTCGCCTCCGATCTCGCCGCACACGCGTGGCTCTGGAAGGACCACACGGCGCACGCCGAGGCCGCTGAGATCACCGAGCGCATCCGCGCCGCGGGACTGCCCTATCTCGAGACCTGCGGCGGGATGTACTCGTCGGAGTGGTACTGGTCGAAGATCCTGCGCTGCGAGCGGAGCGCCCCACGGGTCGCGCAGGCCGCACACGCGTGGGTCGAACTCTGCGACTTCGTGCCGGCCCTCATCACCGGCACCGAGCGGCCCGAGCGGCTGGCTCGCGGCATCTGCGCGGCCGGACACAAGGCGCTGTTCCATCCGCGCTGGGGTGGGCTGCCGTCGGCGTCCTTCCTCGAAGATCTTGCGCCGGGGCTCTCGCGCTTGCGCGAGCGCTACGCGACGCCGGCCCGCACCGCCGATCGCGCGGTCGGGGGACTCGTGCCGGAGTGGGCGCGCACGCTCGGCCTGCCCGCCGGCGTCCCCGTCGCGGGCGGCGCTTTTGACGCCCACATGGGCGCGGTCGGTGCGGGCATCGGTCCGGGGACGCTCGTCAAGATCATGGGCACGAGCACCTGCGACTGCATGGTCGCGCCGATGCGGTTCGCGCCCGAGGACGGCGGGGCAGCGGGGGCCGAGGATCTCCACATTCCAGGCGTCTGCGGCATCGTGCCGGGAAGCGTCCTGCCGGGCATGCTCGGCATCGAGGCGGGGCAGTCGGCGGTCGGTGACATCTTCGACTGGCATGTGAGCCGGATTGCCAACGACGGACGCACGAGCGCCGCCGAGCGGCACGCCGCGCTGAGCGCCGAGGCGGCGAGACTCGAGCCGGGCGAGAGCGGCCTCCTCGCCCTCGATTGGCACAACGGCAATCGGACCGTTCTCGTGGATCCACGGCTGAGCGGCCTCATGATCGGCCAGTCCCTCCATACGACGCATGCGGAGATCTATCGCGCCCTCATCGAGGCCACCGCGTTCGGGGCACTGACGATCATCGAGCGCATCGAGTCCTGCGGCGTTCCGGTGCGCGACATCGTCGCCTGCGGCGGGCTCGCGGAGCGCAATCCGCTCATCATGCAGATCTACGCGGATGTCTGCGGGCGACCGATCGCGGTGAGCCGTTCGCCGCAGACCTGTGCGCTCGGCGCCGCGATCTTCGGCGCCGTGGCCGGTGGCGGACATGTCGATGTCGCCAGCGCCCAGCGGGCCATGACCGGCGTTCGCGCGGAGCGCTTCCTGCCGGACCCGGCGCGCCACGCGACCTACCGAAGGCTGTTCGCGATCTATCGCCTCCTTCACGATGCGTTCGGACTGCCGGCGACCTCCGCGCCGCTGGGTTCGGTCATGAAGGAACTGTTGGTCATTCGGGACGGCGCACGCCGCGTCGGAAGGAGCGGTCGATGAGCGTGGTGCAGGATCATGCGGCGCTTCGCATCACGGTCTGCGAGGCCAATCGCGCGCTCGCCGAGGCAGGGCTCGCGCCGCTGACCTGGGGCAATGTGAGCGCGATCAGCGAGGACCGCGCGGTCATCGCCATCAAGCCGAGCGGCGTGCCGTACGCATCGCTCGCCCCGGAGGACATTCCGCTCGTCGATCTCGACGGTCGCGTCGTTGCGGGGCGCTTGCGGCCATCGACCGACACGCCGACGCACTGCGCGATCTATCGGGCGTGGCCGCATGTCTGCGGAATCACGCACAGCCACAGTCCCTACGCGACGATGTTCGCCCAGGCCCGCCGGCCCATTCCCTGTCTCGGGACGACCCACGCGGATCACTTTGCGGGCGAGGTTCCCGTGACGCGCCAGCTCACCGCGGCTGAGGTGAACGCCGGGTATGAGGCTGCGACCGGTGCGATCATCGTCGAGCGCTTCGCGCTGCTCGACGCGCGGGCCATTCCGGGGATCCTCGTCGCCGGACACGCACCCTTCACCTGGGGTGCGAGCGCTCAGGCTTCGCTCGACAACGCCATCGCCCTCGAGGCCATCGCCCGCATGGCGATCGGGACGATGGCCTGGCTCAGTTCGGCGATTCCCCTCGAGGCCCATCTGCTCGCCAAGCACCGCGAGCGGAAGCACGGCCGGGGGGCGTATTACGGTCAGTCGCGCGGATGAGCCCCTACGGACAGACGCCCGAGCCGGTGAGGCGGAGGGGCGAAGCCACCATCGTCGAAGAGAGACCCATGACCATGCAGCAGCCGATCACCATCGGGTTCATTCCAGCCAACAGAGGGTTCTTCTCGAAGGAACTCGCCGCATCGATGCGCGACGCCACCGTCGAGGCGATGCGCCGTGCGGGCATTCGCGTCGTCGTGCCCGATGCCGCGCAGACGAAGGTCGGATGCGTCGAGACCCGCGCCGAGGCCGAGCTCGTCGCCGAGCTCTTCCGGCGCGAGCGCGTGCAGGGAATCCTCGTCGGCGCGGTGAACTTCGGCGAGGAGCAGGGCGTCGCCTGGTGCGTGCGGAAGGCGGCGCTCGATGTGCCGATCATGATCTACGGCTGTCAGGAGGAGGAGCGCCTCACGATGTCCACGCGGCGGCGCGACAGCTTCTGCGGCCTCCTCTCGATCGGCGAGGTGCTGCGGCAGATCGGCGCCCGCTACACCGTCGCCCGACGCCCGATCTGCTTCCCGGGCGATCCGAGCTTCGCCGAGGATCTCGATCTTTTCGTGCGCATCTGCCGCGTCGTGCACGGCATCCGCAACGCCCGCTACGGCCAGATCGGAGCGCGGCCGGATGCGTTCTGGACCTGCCGCTTCGACGAGAAGCGCCTGCAGCGTCTCGGACCGACCGTCGTCACGCTCGACCTCTCGGAGGCCATCGCCGGCGCGAACGCGATTCGCGACGACGATCGCGATCTCGCGACGGTCATGCGCTCGATCGAGGGCTATGCCGACACCTCGCGCATCAAGCAGCTCTCGGTCGTGCGCAGCGCGAAGCTCGAACTCTTCCTCCGCCGCTGGGGAAAGACGAACGCGATCGATGCCTTCGGCATCCAGTGCTGGACGAGCATTCAGGCCAACTACGGCGTCTGCTCCTGCACCACGATGAGCCGGTTCGGCGACGAGGGCGTGCCCTGCGCCTGCGAGGCGGACATCATGGGCACGATGTCGATGCACGCGGCGATGTTGGCGAGCGCGTCACCGGCCGGACTCGCCGACTGGAACAACCTGCACAACGATGACGACGAGCTCGTCAACGTTTGGCATTGCGGCGTCTTTCCCGCCGCGTTCGCCCGCACGCCGGTGCGGCTCGGGGTGCAGGAGATCATCGCCTCGAGCGGGGCGGCGACCTACGAGGACTCGGAGGGCACGATCGAGTTCGTGGCCCGGGACGGTCCGCTGACGCTCTGTCGCATCACCCAGGACGCCGACGGCCCGACGCGGGCGGTGATCGCGCAGGGAGCGATCGAGGCGAACCCGGCGGTGACCTTCGGTTGCTACGGGTGGTGCCGCCTGCCTCACCTGCAGCGGCTCTATCGCGATGTCCTTCTGCGGCACTTCCCGCACCATGTCGCGGTGACGCAGGGACATGTCGGCAACGCCCTCTGGGAAGCGCTCGGCAACTACCTCGGCATCGCGGTGCATCACGCCACGCAGGAAGCGCCTGGGGCGTACCTGCCGCGCCTGCCCTTCGCGTCGACCATGCAGAGCGACGCCGGATTCCGGTCGCCGCTTGCGCTCGGCTCCCCCTGAATGCCGCACTCGCGTCGGAGGCGACCTTCGCGTAGCGTTCAGCGCATGGAGATCCGAGCGATGCGAGCGGGTGAGCAGGCCTACGGCGTCATTTTCGACATGGATGGGGTGCTGGTCCTTTCGGAGGAGGCCCATTGGCTCGCCTGGCGCGACGCGGCCGCGCAGCGGGGAATCACGCTCGCGTACGAGACCTTCCTGTCCTGCTTCGGCCGCGTGAACGCGGACTGCGTACGCATCATGATCGGCGAGGACATCTCGCCCGAGGAGTCGGTTCGCATCGCCGAGGCCAAGGAGGCCGCGATGCGGGCGATCATTCGGGACCGCGTCCCCCTCGCGCCGGCGACCGACTCGGTGCTTCGCGCCCTCCGCAACGACGGCGCGCTGTTGGCGGTGGGCAGTTCGGCGCCGCCCGAGAATGTCGATCTCGTCCTCGACGCGGGTCGCATCCGTCCGCACTTCAGCGCCGTGGTGGACGGTTCGCAGGTGCGGCGCGGCAAGCCAGCGCCCGATGTCTTCCTGCTCGCGGCCGAGCGGCTCGGTCTCGCGCCGGCGGCTTGCGCGGTCGTTGAGGACGCTCCCGCGGGCATCCGGGCCGCGGTGAGCGCCGGCATGACCGCCATCGGGCTCGCCACGACGCATACGCCGGCGCAGCTCCTCGAGGCCGGGGCCCATGTGGTCCACGCCGACATGCCCGCCCTGTCGATCGAGCGCATCCGATCAGCGCTCGCGGCCGGTCGGTAGCGCTCTGGCCGCGGCTCGTGCGGGACGGGTACGGCGTGTGCGGACGCGGGACGGCGATCGGCAAGTGCCGAGGCCCTGCCTGGTGACTGCCTGGGGTCGTTGGCGAGCCCCGTTGCCGATCGCAAGATTCCATCGGACACCATCGGCCGAGGTTCCGCCTCTCCATGGAACGCATCGTCGCGGAGAGGCGAGCGCGTTCGTAGGAGTTCTTTCATGCTTCATCCTCGTCGCTCGATGATCGCCGCGCTCTGTGGCCTCGCCGTCCAATGTGCCGCCTTTGACGCACGCGCGCTGGCCGACGGCACGCCGACCTCCTCAGCGATCACCTACCAGGGCCAACTTCGTCAGGCGGGTCAGCCGTTCACCGGCGTTGTGGGAACGCTCCGCTTCGAGCTCTTCGACGGCGCCGGTCCCGGCGCGACGAGCATCGGTTCGGCCATCGAGTTCACGGATGTCACCGTCGTCGACGGTCTCGTGACGGTTGATCTCGACTTCGGTCTTCTGGCGTTCGGCGGCGATGATCGTTGGATCGAGATCACCATCGATGGAACCACCTTGTCCCCGCGACAGAGGCTTGCCGCTGCCCCGTATGCGCTCTTCGCGCTGAGCGGCAACGAAGGCCCCGCTGGACCGATGGGTCCGCAGGGACCGACGGGAATCCAAGGCCCCGCTGGTCCTGCTGGCCCCGCGGGTGCGCAAGGGCCCGCTGGATCTCCTGGCCCGGCCGGTCCCGCTGGATCTCCTGGCCCGGCCGGTCCCGCTGGTCCTGCTGGTGCGCAGGGGCCCGCTGGTCCACAGGGCGCGCAGGGGTTGCAAGGCCCGCAAGGTCCACAGGGACCGGCGGGTGCGTCGCCCTGGTCCCTCTTCGGCAGCACGGCCTACTACAACGCCGGCAACATCGGCATCGGCACGGCGATCCCCGCCGCGAACCTCCATGTCCTCAAGTCGCAGGCCACGATGCGACTCGAGACCTCGGAGGGAACGGGCGGATCGCTCCTGGACCTCAAGGGACAGGACGCAACCGGCTTCGGCACCTCCGTCCTCGGTCGGCTGCGCTTCCTCGAGGGAGCCGGCACCGTCGCGGCGGAGATGCGCTACACCGACGGATTCCTCGGCGGCCTCTTCCTCGCCGTCGGCGGCCAGAACATCTTCTGGATGACCGGCGCAGGAACATACTTCGGAAATGAGGGCGACTCCGGTGCCCTCAACATCCTCTCCGGATCGGATGCGAGTCCGAGCGGCGGCGGTCAGCTCGTGCTCGGCTCGATCACCACGACCAATGTCGTGATCGACAACAACGAGATCATGGCCCGTTCGAATGGCGCAGTCGCGCCGCTTTCGCTCAACCACAACGGCGGCGAGGTGCGCATCGGGCAGGGGAGTGGCGGGACCGGCCGACTCGTGACGCCCGTCCTGCAGATCACCGGCGGCTCCGACCTGGCCGAAGGGTTCGATGTGGCGCCGGTGGCCGGCGCGGTGCCGACGGCCGGCATGCTGGTGTGCATCGATCCGACCAGACCGGGCAAGCTTGTCCTCAGCAGCAAGGCCTACGACCGGACGATCGCCGGCGTGATCAGCGGTGCGAACGGCGTGCGCACCGGCATGGTCATGGGCCAGGAAGGCTCCGTCGCCAACGGGACCTACCCGGTGGCGCTGACCGGCCGCGTCTATGTCTTCGTCGACTCGACCGGCGGCGCGATCGAGCCGGGCGATCTGCTCACGACCTCCGATGTTCCTGGCCATGCGATGAAGGCGACCGACGAGTCCCGCTGCCACGGGGCCGTGATCGGCAAGGCGATGACGGCCCTCGACGCCGATCAGCGCGGCATGGTTCTGGTCCTCGTCAATCTCCACTGACCTGGGCACGATTCAGATTCAACACAGAGGCACAGAGGACACAGAGGGCCACAGAGAAGACAACGAATATGGAGCAGAGGTAAGCGGCCCAGACAAGCGATACACCGCGAGAGTCAGGCCTTCGCCGTTCGATTCGAGAAGGCGAGCAGCCCGGCGTGTTCGGACTCTTCTCATCCCCGGCAAAGCCCTTTGATGCGGATGACGGCTTGGTTCAGCGATAGTCGCCTTCTCTGTGGCCCTCTGTGCCTGTGTGTTGAACGGACGACGCGAAGAGTGCAGAAAGCTGCTGCGGTGTGAAAGAAGTCGATCCCCATGAGGTTCATGATGCAATCATCGGTTCTCAACGCCCGCGTACGCCTTGGTCTGGCCGCGTCGATGACGCTGCTTTCGAGCGCGATCGCACATGGCCAGAACTCTTCCCTGATGCGCTTCGAGACGCGAAGCCACCACGAAGCCTCGGGGGTGCACCTCGGCGCGCCGTCGGACGCGTCGCGGATCGCGCTGGATGAGGAATCCGTCGAACGCGACATCCGGCACTTCACCGTGGTGCGCGCCGAAGGGGCCAACCTCATCCGCATCCGCTTCGGTCAGTTCGATCTCGATCGGGTGAGCGAGATTCACCTGACATCGATCGCCGACGGCGCGACCCAGCGCTTCACCCACGCGATGCTTGAGGCATGGGACGGCTGGAGCGCGATCTTCAACGGCGATGCGGTCCTCGTGCGATTGCTGGTCGCTCCGGGGGAGAGCGTCTCGTATGAGATCCACGAGGTCGCGGTCAACCTGCCGCCCACCGAGTCGGGCGAAGGCGAGGGTGGCGTCGCGAGCATCTGCGGCTCCGACAGTCGGGTGGCGTCCACCGACTCCCGCGTCGGAAGGCTCTCCGGTGCCAACTGCGGTAGCGGCGGTGGATGCGGCGGCTGCACGGCGTGGTTGACCTCGATCGGGTGCGCCATGACGGCCGGTCACTGCGGCACGGCTTCCGGAGGACTCATCGAATTCAATGTTCCCGATTCGAGTGCCGCGGGTCTGCCGGTCGCTTCCGCACCGGAGGATCAGTATCCGGTCGGCGCGGCCTATTACGCCTTCCAGAACGCGGACATCGGCTTCGATTGGGCGATCATGGATGTCGGTCCCAACGCCAACACCGGCCTGCGGGCCCATTGGGTGCAGGGGTACTTTCATCTCGATCCGGACATCCCCTCCAACGACACCACGCTTCGGATCACCGGTTACGGCGTGGACAACTCGCCCGCGGGGAGTGCGCCCTCAACCTGCTGCGCGTGGAGCAACGGAAGCTGCATTCGCACCGGTTGCAACGCGGACTCGCTCACGCTTCAGACCTCGACCGGTCCGAAGTCGAGCCACGCGACCAACTCGCTCGAATACGCCGTTGACACCGAGCCGGCCAACTCGGGCAGTCCGGTCATCGTCAACAGCAGTGACTTCGCGATCGGCATCCATACCAACGGCGGCTGCACAACGAGCGGTGGAGCCAATTCCGGCACACGCCTGACCCAAGCGGTTCTCGCGGAGTACCTCGACCTCTTCCTCGGCGAGAACGCAGTCTTCGTCGACTTCGCGAATGTCAGCCCGGTCGATCTTGGGACCGCGCTCAATCCGTTGCCGACGGTGACCGGAGGCATCGCTGCAGCGCCGGCCGGAGGCACCGTGGCGATCGCCGGCGGGACCTATTCGGCATCGAGCGGACATGTCGGCACATTCACCAAGGCGGTCACGCTGCGGGCGGTGTCGGGGAATGTGACCATCGGCAACTAACAGAGGACGACGGCACCATGCGACGCATCGCTTCATCCCTCCTTCTCGCGATCCTCACCATCGGGCAAGCCCACGGCGGCGGGACGGACACGCCCGATCTTGAGTGGCACACCGTCGATGGTGGCGGCGGGACCTCCGTCGGCCTTGACTTCACGTTCACCGGCACGATCGGCCAGTGCGACGCCGGCGAACTGATGGCTGGGGGCAGCTTCACCTTCGAAGGCGGCTTCTGGGCGATCGCCCCGATCGGGCGCGGCTGCTTCGGTGACTTGGACGGTGACGGACAGGTTGCCGCGCCGGACCTGGCGTTTCTTCTCGGCGCGTGGGGCACACCCGCGGCCGACCTGGATCGCGACGGGACGACCGGGGCGTCGGACATCGCCATCCTGCTCGGAGCCTGGGGCGGCTGCCCGTAGCGCGAACCTGCGCGAGCACGAGCGTCCCTGCGGTGACGGCGCACAAACGCCGCGACGCCTGCATCGCGCTCTGGTGGGAAGCGGGATCGATGCGAGGCGTCGCGGCGGCCGATACGCGGGTTGCGTGTCAGTCTGAAAGGAGAGGGAGAGAGCGTGGGGAGAGGCTGACGCGCGGTCGAGGAGGCGGAGGTCTGCGGGGCGCGTTCGACGGCGCGCCGCGGGACCGCCGAGGCGCTCCGCTCAACCGAAGCCCGGTCCGGGCGGGTTGATCGGGCTGCCGCTTGGCGGCCGGATGGGATTGCCGCCAGGGTTCGGCCCGGGTGGGCTCGGAGGCTGAATCGGCGGGCCTGGCGGGCAGGGTGGCGGCGGTGGCGGCGGGCAGCCCGGACCACCGGGCGGTCCACCGGGTGGGCCACCGGGCGGACCGGGAGGTGTCACGATCGGGCCGCCAGGGTTCTTCCCCGGGCCTCCAGGGCTCCCAAACCCCGGCGGCTTGGGTGGCTGAATCGGCGGGCCAATCGGCTTCTTGCCGGGACCGTCACCGGGGGCTCCCGGCTTCGGGGCTTCGATCGGTGGCTTCGGCTTCTCGCCATCCGGCTTCTTCGGCGATCCCCCGGGCTTCAGGCCGGGAGCGGTGGCGGGCGTGCCGCGCTTGTCGCCGGGCTTCTCCGTGGGCTTCGCCCCTGGCCGGCTCGGCGCCGACGGCCGCTTGTTCGGATCGGTGGGGCGCTTGCTCGGCTCCGCAGATGGCTTCGCAGGCGAACCGGCGGGATTCAGTGGCGAAACCGCTGGCTTCTTCGGATCTGCAGGGGTTCCCGGGGTGGGCGCTGCGGCCGGCTTGTTCGGAGCGTCAGCGCTGTCGAGCATGGCACCGGTGGCCCATGTGCTCGCCACGAGAGCGATCGCGGTGACGCATGACGCCACGAGCGGGCCGGTACGCGGGCTTCGGCGATTCGATTCGGTCACGGAGTCCTCCAACGAGTTGGGATCGCTTCCGACGGCGATGGGCGAGAGGGCTGAGGGTGATCCGCAGCACGGTTTGGTACGGAGGTTTCGGATCGCTTTTGGGGGGCATCCTCCAAATTGCCGATTTCTTCGCTGACCCGAAGGCAACCCGATCGGCGCAGATGGAACGGAAGACGGGATCACGGTCCCGGCTACCATGGCCGCTTCGCCTCCACACGCGGGAAGGCCCCAACGGCTCCGCGTGATAGGGCGAATGCCCCTCGTCTCGTTGGTCGACGGACCCTCCGGCTGGGACAACTCCCGGGCCGACTGACGCGGCGACTCCTGCCTGTCCATACCCACGCACTCCCTCGGGCGCTCGTGCCCACTGGCTCCGCATGCATCCTTCATCGCACTCCGTCGCGACCTCCCCCAGCGCCTCTGACCGCTCCGGATCAAGCGGAGCGTCGACCGTTGGATCGGGATTCCTCGCAAGCTCCGTGGTGGACGAGGCGGTCCGCCGCATCGTCGACGACCTGCGCAGCCGACAGGCGTCGATCACCGGGGCCCGACCGGCGACGGCGGAGGGCAAGGTCACGCTCGATGCGTGGCTCAAGCGAAGCGCTGATGCGAAGGGGCGTCCCGCGCTCTACCCCTATGTCGGTTCCGGCCTCGGCAACGGACCGCTCGTCGAGCTCGTGGACGGCAGCGTCAAGTGGGATCTCATCAACGGCATCGGCGTGCACATGTTCGGGCACTCCGATCCGACCATGGTCGAGGCGAACCTCCGTTCGGCGCTCGCCGACACGGTCATGCAGGGGAATCTGCAGTTCAACGCCGACTCGATCGAGTTCGCCGAGCTGCTCGTCGCGGAGGCCCAGCGCAGCTCGCGTCTCCAGTCCTGCTTCGTGACCAACTCAGGCTGCATGGCCAACGAGCAGGCCTTGAAGGTCTGCCAGCAGAAGACCGGAGCCGCGCCGCGGGTGATCGCCTTCCAGGATTGCTTCATGGGCCGTTCGACGACGATGGCCCAGATCGGTGACGGCCCCGCGTATCGCCAGGGCATCCCGCTCAATGTCCAGGTCGACTACATGCCCTTCTACGACCCCGACCTCGGGCAGCGCTCGATCGACATGGCGGTCTGGCACCTGAAGCAGTACATCCATCGCTATCCGAAGCAGCACTCCTGCTTCGTCATGGAGCTGGTGCAGGGCGAGGGCGGCTTCAATGTCGCCCCCCGCGAGTTCTTCCTGCCGCTCATGCAGATCTGCCGGGAGAACGGCATCCCGGTCTGGGACGATGAGGTGCAGAGCTTCGGGCGCACGACCTCGATGTTCTGCTTCGAGCAGCTGGGCCTCGGCGAGATGATCGACATCGTCACCATCGGAAAGATGAGCCAGGCCTGCGCGGTGCTCTACACCGCGGACATGAATCCGAAGCCGGGCCTCCTCTCCGGCACCTTCCAGGCGAGCGGATCGGCCTTCGGCGTCGGACTCGCGGCGCTGCGGAAGCTCCGCGACGGCGGCTACTACGGCCCGGACGGCTCGATCGCCAGGCTGCAGCGAGCGTGGCGCGAGCACGCCGAAGCGTTCGTGAAGCGCCATCCGGAGTGGTTCCCGCCGGTGCGCAACTCGCTCGGCGGCCGCATGACGCACCTCGTCGCCGGCACCGGCGGCATGATGCGACTGACGCCCTTCGGCGGCGACAAGGATCGCATCATGAAGCTCCTGCATCGCCTCTTCGCCGACGGCGTGATCGCCTTCTATTGCGGCCATGATCCCTATCACCTCCGACTGCTGCCGCCCGTCGGCGTGATGCGCCCCGAGCATTTCGGTCCGGTGTTCGATATTTTCGAAAAGAGCTTCGCGGCGGTCACCGCCGATGGGCAGTGAGTCGTCCGGTTCGTCATCGGGGTCCGCCATGTTCGTCATCCGTCCAGCCCAACCGAAGGATCTGCCGACGCTCCTGAAGCTCGCGCGGATGGTGCACTTCATCAACCTTCCCGCCGACAGCGACCTGCTCGCGGCGAAGATCCGGAAGAGCCTCGCGAGCTTCGCCGGCAAGGCGAAGTCGGAGCGCGAGCGGCAGTTCATGTTCGTGCTCGAGGACACCGAGACGGAGAACGTCATCGGGACCTCCGCGGTGATCAGCGCGATCTCGTGGCCCGGCTTCCCGCATGTCTTCCTGAAGCTCGGGCGCCGCGAGTTCGTGAGCAAGGATCTCGCGACCGGTCAGGTGCACACGACCCTCCAGTTCGGGATCGACGAGAGCAGTCCGAGCGAGATGGGCGGCCTCATCCTCGCTCCAGGCTATCGCGGCCATAAGGAAAAGCTCGGCGCCCTGCTTTCGGCCGTTCGGTTTCATTTCATCGGCCTGCATCGCGAGTGGTTCAGCGAGCGGGTGATCGCCGAGATGATGGGTGCCGTCACGCCGGATTCGCACACGCTGCTGTGGGAGTATCTCGGTCGGCGCTTCATCAACCTGAGCTACAAGGAGGCGGATCTCTTTTCGGCGCGATCGAAGGAGTTCATGCTCAGCCTCTTCCCGCGCGAGGAGATCTTCGTCTCGCTCCTGCCGCCCGAGGCCCGCAACCTCATCGGTCGCGTCGGCGAGGAAACCGAGCCCGCGCTCGCCATGCTGAAGAAGCAGGGGTTCCGCGAGACCGGCCATGTCGATCCCTTCGACGGCGGGCCCTATGTCGAGGCCGCGCGCGACGAGATTCCGCTCGTGCGGGCGACCGAGGTGCGCTCGCTCGGGGACGGCAGCGCGACGCTCGCGGGGTCGGCGATCGTCTCGCACGAGGCTCGGGAGGACTTCCGTGCGGTGCGCACGGCCTGGGCGCTCGAGGGCGAGACGCTCCACATCAGTCCGGCCGCGATGCAGGCGCTCGGCCTCCGGGCCGGGGCCCGCGTCGGCTTCACGCCGATCGAGCCTGCGCCCGCGGCGCCGCCGTCGCGCTCGCGCGCCGCGGGGGGGACCACGAAGTCGAACCCCCGCTCGAAGTCGACCTCGAAGCCCCAGGCGAAGGCGAAGGCATGAGCGATACGGTGAGCGAATCCCGCGGGGCACTCCAGGCCGAACCCTCCAACTACATCGACGGTCGATTCGTCTCGCTGCCCGGCGAAGCGCTCACGGTCCGCGATCCGAGCGACGGCACGAGCGTCGTCTGGCGAAGCGGTGAGCGCGTCGAGGATGTCGAGCGTGCGGTCCGCGGCGCCCGTGCCGCGCAGCCGGCGTGGGCCGCGCGTCCCCTCGAGGAGCGGGTCGAGGCGCTTCGCCGCTACGCCGCGGCGACGGTCCGTCACCTCGACCGCATCGCCGACCGCATCACCCGCGAGATGGGCAAGATCCGCAGCGAGTCGGTGTTGGAGGCGAAGCTTCTCGCCGACAAGGTCACGATCACGCTCGATGAGATCTCGATGTCGCGCGTGCGCGGGTACGAGGTCGCCGTGAACGCGACGCGTTCGGGCCTCTGTCGCTTTCGCCCGCATGGCGTGATGGCGGTGCTCGGACCCTACAACTTCCCGGCGCATCTGCCGAACGGGCATTTCGTGCCCGCGCTGCTGCTCGGAAACACCGTCGTTCTCAAGCCGAGCGACAAGACGCCGGGCGTCGCCCAGATCCTTGCCGAATGCATGCACGAGGCGGGGATTCCCGCGGGCGTCTTCCAGGTCGTCCAGGGGGGCGCGACCGTCGCGAAGGCCCTCGTCGCCCACGAGGATCTCGACGGCATCCTCTTCACCGGAAGCTGGCCCGTCGGTCGGGCGATTCTCGAGGCGAACCTCGATCGTCCCGGGCGCATCGTCGCCCTCGAGCTCGGCGGCAGCAATCCCGCGGTCGTCATGCCAAGCGCCCACCTGCGCCAGGCGGTCATCGAGTGTGCTCGCGCGGCCTTCGCGACGACCGGTCAGCGCTGCACCTGCACGCGGCGGATCATCGTTGACCGGCGGGTCGCCGACGCGTTCCTCAAGGACTTCTGCACTGTCGCGAGCACGCTGCTCGTCGGTGGGGGCTTCTCGAAGGATCCGGTCTTCATGGGCCCGATCGTCAACCAGCACTCCTCCGACGCGGTCCTTGCCGAGCAAGCCGCGCTCGCCCGCAGCGGCGGCAAGGTGCTCGTCGCCGCGACGCGCATGGAGCGACCGGGTTTCTTCGTGACGCCTTCGGTGGTCGAGGTCGAGCGATTCGATCGCGCGACGGACCGCGAGACCTTCGGGCCGCTGGTGCGCGTGGCGATCGTCGATGGTCTCGACGCGGCGATCGAGCAGGCAAATGCGACGCCCTATGGTCTCGCGGCGTCGATCTTCACGAGCGATCGCGCCGAGTACGACCGCTTCTTCGCCGCGTGCCGCGCGGGCTGCATCAACTGGAACAACGGAACCGCCGGCGCGAGCTCGAAGCTCCCCTTCGGCGGCCTTGGCCACTCGGGCAATCATCGCCCGGCGGCGGCCTTCAGCGTTGACTACTGCGCCTATCCCGTCGCCAGCATGGTCGAGACGAGCGACGGCGCCGCGGTGCCCGAGGGCATGCGCATTCAATAGGACCTTTGCCCCGGGTTCTCGGTGCGCTGCTCGGATGTCGGTTCGTCGATGCGACGGATGGTCGGCTTCGTGCTCGTGACGCGACCGTGGTACAGCCTGATCTCGAGCGCGTATGTGACAAGGCGGCGGTCCTCCGGGATGTCGAGAGGCGCTCGTAGACGAAGCGCGTCGCCCGGCGTGCGGAGGATCGACGAACGCGGTCCGGCGGAGGTGACGAGGCTGACGCCGCACTCCTCGTCGAGCAGACCTTCGACGAGCCGGACATCGGACTCGATGACATAGCGGCCGCGGGGGAGGAGGATCGCGCCGCGCCACGCGGCGGTGCCGGCCTCGGGGGGAACGGCCTCGGGGGGAGCTGCCTCAGAGGAATCGGCGTCTGGCCCGGACGCGCGGCCGCTGATCGTGAGCGCGTGTATCCCTTCCGCTTGCGAGAAGCGAACGCGCTCGGGGTCACCATCGTCAAACCACTCCTCCAACTGCTCCTCGTGCCCCGCGGCGATCGGGCGCGGCGCGGGATCAGACTCATCGAGATGACCGCCCGGCGCCGTGAGAAACGCGTGCCGCTCGCGCAGCCGCTCGAGGAGTCCATCGCGTCGCTCGTCGTAGTCTCGGAGCGCCTCGTCGCCGAGCGCGGCCACGGCCGGGCGGAGCCGTCCATCGATGCGGGCCACTCGCTCGCCGATCGCCGTCGGATCGAGGAGCTTCGGGACCAGGTCGCGAAGCGTCGCCCGATACCGGTCGCGCCACGCGTCGAAGCGCATGACCGCCGACGCGAGCAGCGGCTGGGTTTCCTCGAAGAGCGTGGCGTGCGGATCCTCGAAGACCTGGTCCATGCCGTGCGGCAGGAAGATCATGCGGCCGCCACGCCCCGGATCGAAGTAGACGCGATAGTTGTTCGCACTGCCGCAGTAGCCGTCCCAATGGCCGATGAGGCGCTCGATCGCCATGAAGCGGAGGAGCGCATCGAGATCGACGCGCTCGGCGAGTGCGGCGAGGCTCGCGTCGTCGCGGGCGGCGAGTCGGGCCTCCACAACCCCTCGCAGGTCACTGCGGTCCTCGACGCCACGCCCCTCGTCGCGCTTGAGGTCGCTATCGATATCGGCGATGAATCCGCCCTCGTAGAGATTGCCCGACGGGTCGGCGAAGTGCCTGCGAAGAAATCGCGTATCGAACGATTCCTTCAGCACGAAGAGGCCGAGGTCGCGACCGTTCAGCTCGACGCGGGCGTGCGTCACGCGCGTTGCGGGGATGCCGGCTTCGCGAAAGAGCTCCGTGGCGAGCCACTCGTTCAGAAGCCCCGGATCCTGCACGGAATTGTTGAGATGGAATCGCACCAGCCCGTGATAGCGATTGCTCGGATCGATGCGATCGACATCGACCGTCAGGGCCGGACGATCATCGATGTCGCGCAGGCTTCCCGCCGAGCCCTTGATGCGCACGGCGACGCGCAGCGTCGCGGAGCCGTCGCCGAGGTCCGCCGGGACGAACCCGCGCGGATCGTCGCGGAGGCGAGCCACATCGGCCTCCGCGATCGTCAGGCGGAGCGTGCGGATCGGTCCCTCGAACAGGGCCGACGAGGGATCGGCGGCGTCGTTCGGCAGGACGCCGGAGGCTGCCGCGCGGGGCGCGCCGCTCCCGGCCGCTGGCGGATCGGGCCACGCCGGCGTGGCGGCCGCGAGGGCGACCGCGACGATGGCCGCTGCGGGACCGACGGAACGCTGTCGTGTTCGAGGCACGCGGATATCTTCCGGTGCCGCGCCTGCGAGTCAATCGAAGCCGCGTCCCTTTGCGACAGACGATCGAACTTCATGCCCGACATCTCGATCATCATTCCGGCCTGGAACGAGGAGCGCGAGCTCCCGGCGACCCTCGCGCACGTGCGAGCCCTTCTCGACGAGATCGCCGTGGATGGCCCCGCCGGGCCTGGTCGACGGTGTGAGCTCATCGTGGTGGACGACGCGTCGACCGACCGCACCGCCGAGATCGCCGCGAGCTTCGGGGCCCGGGTCGAGCGCGTCGAGAAGCGGCAGATCGCCGCGGTGCGCAACGCCGGCGCCGCGATCGCGACGGGTGCGTATCTCATCTTCATCGATGCCGACACGCGTGTGCCCTACGCCACGCTCGTCGCGGCGCTGCGCGAGCTCGATCGGGGAGCGATCGGCGGCGGAGCGCCCGTCGAGATGGAAGGGGAGACGCCCGGCCTTCTCCGCCCCTATCTCCTCGCCTTCATGCTCGTCTGGCGCGTGCTCGGCCACGCCGCGGGCTGCTTCGTCTTCTGTCGTCGTGATGACTTCGAGGCCGTTGGCGGCTTCGACGAGCGCTTCTTCGCGAGCGAGGAAGTCTGGCTCAGCAAGGCGCTCAAGGCCCGCGGACGATTCACGATCGTGGAGCCGCCCGTCCGCTCGAGCGGGCGCAAGCTGCGGATCGGCAGTCCGCTCGGGATCCTGCTGTACTGCGCGCGGGTCCTCCTGCGCGGTCCGAAGGCGTGGCAGCGGCGCGAGGGGCTTGAACTCTGGTACGACGGTCGCCGCGAGTGATGGGCGTGGCGCTCAGGCCGCGGCGCGCTGAGCCCACGCTTCCGTGCCCGCGTGGGCCTGCAGCATCTGGTCGTAGGGAGTCAGGTCCACAAGCTCGAACGCGGCCGCGATGCGCGGATCGAATTGCGTTCCGGCACCGCGCCGGATCTCCTCGATGACGCGCTCGCGCGGCAGTGCGTTGCGGTAGCTCCGCGACGAGCTCATCGCATCAAACGCGTCGGCGAGTCCGATGATCCGAGCGCTGAGCGGAATCGCCTCACCCTCGAGCTTGTGCGGATAGCCGCGGCCGTCCCAGCGTTCGTGATGGTGCAGGACGCCGGGGAGGAGATCCTCGAAGCCCGAGATGCCGTGGAGAATGCGGTGGCCGATCTCCGGATGCCGCTTGATCGCGGCGAACTCCTCGTCCGTCGGCTTGCCGGGCTTGCAGAGGATGGCCTCGGCGACGCCGATCTTGCCGACATCGTGCACAAGACCCGAGAGACGGACGCGCTCGGCGCTCGCCTCGTCCATGCCGAGCGCCCGGGCGATCGAGCCGGCCAGGAGCGCGACGCGCTCCGAGTGACCGCAGGTGTAGCGGTCCTTCGCGTCGATCGCGGCGACGAGGGCCTCGAGCGTCGAGTTCATCATCGCCCGCTGCTCGTCGAAGCGGGCGATGTTCTCGTGGAAGGTGCCGAGGAAGTCGGCGGTCGCATCGAGGAACTGGATCTCGGGGGTCGCCACCTCTGGGTCCGCGCCGGTCTTGCCGCCCGCGAGCAGCAGGCCGATGACGGCGTCATCGTGGGTCACCGGCTCGCAGACGACCTCGCTTCGCGCGAGTGCGGCGATGGCGTCGTCCGCCGGATTGAGGACCTTCGTCCAACTGTCGCCCGCAAGCTGGGCGAGATGCTCCGACGCGAGCTCGCCGAGGCGTGACGGCTCTTCCGGGAAGGCGCCGGAGAGAATGAGGCGGGCGCGGAGCGGCGGGGTGATCTCGGCGCGACGGCCGAACTGCACGGCGATCCAGCGGAAGGGGAGGGTGCGCTGGATGTCGCGACAGAGGGAATGCACCATCGCCTCCGGCTCCTCCGACGACGCCAGCATGCGCAGCGCTCGGAAGAGGGCGTAGGTCTCCTCGTATGCCTGGGCAAGCTTGTCGCAGAAGTCGGCGACGATCGAGTCGTTCTGGGCTCGGGCGACGAGATCCTCGTGCGTCCACCGCAGGATCTCGGCGATGCGCTCCGCCTCGACGGTGCGCAGTTCCCCTGCGACGGCGGCGTTGCCCATGCGGACGACGATCCAACTGCGCGTCTCCGACGCCGGGAGGAGACTGACTCCTTCGGCGTGCTCGGCGACGCGGCAGGGTCGCAGATCGACGCCGATCGAGGAGGCTCTCTCAACGAGCGTCCGAAGGGCGTCCGGCACGGCGGGCTGGCTTCCCGCGGCGTTTCCGATGAGGCCAACGACCGCACTCATGCCGCGGCCCTCCGGTTCGCGATCGGCGCTGCGAGGCCCGAGCGCTCGGAGCACTCCTGGGCGATGGCGAGAATCTCACGCATGCTGAAGGGCTTCATCAGCACTTGCTGGACATTCGTGTTCGCGACATCGGCGGCGCCGAGCCGATGACCGCGAGCGGAGAGGACGACGACCGGCACATCCTGGGTCGCGACGTCCGCGAAGAGGGCCTTGGCCATCGCCAGGCCGTCGAGCCGCGGCATCTGGAAGTCGGTGATGACGAGGTCCGGGCGCTCGGCCTTCGCGAGGGCGAGCGCGTCCTCGCCATTGGCTGCCTCTCGAACGGCGTAGCCCGCCTGACGCAGCTTGTTCACGAGCACGAGGCGGATAGCCGGCTCATCCTCGGCAATGAGGACGCGAAGCGTTCGAGCCGTCTCGCCGCCCGCCGTCGGCGACGGTCGGGTCGGGGACCCGCTCGGGGATTGTGGGATCTCGTCTGTTGCCACCGGAAAGCCTCCACTCGGCCTATCGGCACGGGAGCCGGTCGAGTCCAAGGCGAGTCGCGAAGGAGCGCGCTCCCGGCGCGATGGCCGGATAATCGGGAGCCGGCGAGGCGGGCGATCGCCGAAAGGCCCGAGGAGCGGCTTCAGGTCGGAGGCCACCCGGCCGATGCCTCACCCATGCGCCCGCGTCGTGTGCCCCGCCATCCCTCGTCACGCGGCTTCTCGCTGGTCGAGCTGGTCGTCACGATCGCCATCGTCGGCGTGCTCGCGGCGATTGCGGTCCCGCGCTTCGCACGGGCGCAGGATCTCGCCGCGGTCGACGCTGCCGCCCGACGCGTGGTGGCCGAGCTCGCCGCCGTGCGCGAGCGGGCCATGGTCTCGCGAGCCGAAGCGTCGGTGAGTCTTCCTGCCGGACGCGGCCTCATTCGCGTCAACGGGATCGAGACGGCCGGCCTCGGCTCGGCCGGCGGCGGCTTCAGCATTGAGGATGCTCCCTACGGCGTCACGATCGGCGAGGTGACCCTCAATCCCGCCGTCATCCGCTTCGATCCATTTGGGGCGGCGACTGCTGGCAAGTTCACACTCGTGCGAAACGGCGTGTCGCGCACGGTCTTCGTCGACTCGACGGGAGCGCTCCGGTGGGAGTGATCTCCGGCCGATCGACGCGGGTCCCGCGGCGCGGATTCTCGCTCGTGGAGGCGATCATCGCGGGGAGCATCGTCATGCTCCTCTTTGGCGCAGCGATCGCGGCACTCTCAGTCACGACACGCACCGTCGATCCGCCGAGACCGGTCCGCGAGGCCCGCACCGTGCGGGCGGCGCTGGACCGCTTCGCCGCCGATGTGAGCGAGGCGTCCGGCGTCAGCCTCGTCTCGGGGCAGTCGGTGACGCTGACGATCCCGCTCCGCGACGAGGACGCGGATGACGGGGAGTCGCCGACGGTCACCTGGTCCTATCGGTCTGCGTCGGCGACGGTCGAGCGAACCGACATCGATGGCAGCACGGTCGCGGTGCTGACCGGCGTCACCGCCTTCAGCCTCGACACGCTCCTTCGTCGCGATCCGACGGCTCCGATCCTGATCGAAGCGACGCCGGAGCGGCTCCTCGTGGGCTCGCCCCACCATGGGACGGCGATCGAGGTCGGACCGTCCACGCTGACCGGCTATGCGCTCGTGACCGCGCCGGTGCTGCCCTCGACCGTGACGGCCTGGAAGGTGACGGGGCTGCGCGTTCGCGGGCGGCGCGGTTCGGCGAGCTCGAACTCCGTGACCTTCGAGTTGCGTTCGATCGCCGGCGGATTTCCCTCGGGCACGCTCCTCGCGAGCGCCCAGGTCCGCGGGACGACCTTTCCCGTGAGCACCGATTGGGTGACGATCGACTGGACCGATGTCGAGATCCCTGCGTCGACCACGGCCGTCGGCGTGGTGATCACAAGCAGTAGTCTGCTTCCGCCGGTTCTCCTCGAGACCACGACGATCGTGCAGCCGACGCCATGGGACACGCTCTACAGCGGAACCCTCGTGCTCTGGACCTCGCTTGGGACGAGCGACCTCTCCTACGAACTGCTCGGCACCTACACGGCGGCGAGTTCGTCGCTTGCGGCGGGCATCGACGGACTCCGCATGACCGTGTCGGTCAACGCGGTGCCCGGAGAGAGCTTCTCGCGCACCGAGCGGATTCCGACCCGCGCATTGACCGCGCCGCTGGTGGTGACGCCATGAGCGCCGGGACGCGCCTCCGCGCCCGAGCGAGCCGGGCGCCCGGTCGATCGCGCGGCATGACCATCGCCGAAGCGGTGATCGGGATGCTCGTCCTCGCCGTCGCGGTCGGCGGTGCGCTCCAGGCGACTGCGGTCGCGCGGCGCGAGAGCGTGCTGGCCGACGAGCGTGAGGCCGCCCGCGCGGTCATCTCCGGCATCCGGGCCCAACTGGAGGCGTTGCCGTACGCCGATCCGAGCGCGGCTGCGGGGCCGATCGGTCCGGAGTCCGCCGAAGTCGTGAGCACGCCAGCGGACTGGGACGATGTCGATGATGCCCACGGCTGGAGCGGAACGCCAACGCTCGCGCCGGAGACCGGATGGACCATTGCGGTCGGCGTTGTGTGGGTGAACCCCACCGATCCGACCGTCGTGCGAACCGTGGAGACGGGCCTCAAGCGCATCACCATCGAGGCGCAGCGCAACGGGCGCGTGGTCCTCAAGGAGGTGCGCTTCCGTGGCCGTTCGTGAAGCATGCCTCAACGATGGTTGCTCGCGGAACGCCTGTCATCGCCGGCAGCGGGGTACCGCGTATCTCCTGGCGATCGGGCTGTCGATGCTCGTGGCCGTCGTCGCGATCGGCAGCCTTCTGGCCACGCGGGCTCGCTTCGCGGGCGATGCCGATGAGGTTGACCTGTTGCGCGTTCGCGCTGCGGCCGAAGGCGCCATCGCCGTCGCGCTCGCCCGGCTCAACACGGACGCGGAGTTCGACGGCGGAAGCGTCGCGACGGCCGTCTCCGGAAGTGCCGTGTTCGAGGGTGTGCGCATGCGCTGGCGAATCGAGCCCACGCAGTCCGCAGCGGAGAAGGGCCTGTCGTCATCGAGGATCATTGCCCAAGCGGACGCCGGTCAGGCGGTGCGACGATTCGAGGTGCAGGCGATCCCGGCACGGACCCCCCACACCGCCTTTCAGCAGGCGCTCGCGGTCGGCGGCACGCTCGGCATCGGGACAGGCGGGCGGGTGACGATCAACGATTCGCACACCGCCACGGCAGGAGCGCTCGTCGTGCCGGCAGGGGCCACGCTCGTCGGAACGGTCGATGTGATCGCCACGGGATCGACGCCTGCGATCACGGCCCAGCAGCGCACGCTGCTTCGCCCGACGATGCTCTCCTCCGAGCGAATCGCGGCCCTCAAGGCGGCGGGGCGCACGCTGACCGTGCCCGCGAGCGGACCGATCGCCCTGAGCAATCTCCTCCTCTCACCGACCTTCAATCCGCTCGGCACGATCCATCAGCGCGGAATCTATGTGCTTGACGCTGGGGGACGGGTCGTCACCATCACCTCGATGCGCATCGTCGGCACGCTCATCATCGTGAATCCCGGACTGGGTTCATCCATCACCACCGGCATGGTCGGCGAGGCCGCCGTCCCGGGGGCACCCTGCCTGATCGTCGAAGGGTCGATGTTCCTGAACGGCACGACGCCCAGCCTCAACGAGGCGACGGTGAACTTCAACCCGCAGGGAACGCCCTTCCCCTTCGTCGGCGGGTCGGTTGATACCGATCTCGTCGATGTCCGGTCGAATCGCTTCATGGCGCCGGTGGTCGTGACCGGAACGCTTTCCGTTGCGGGCACGCTGCGCTTCGCCGGGCTGGTCGTCGGCGGCGACTGCGCGGTCAACGGACTGATCGAGGTTACGCGGGACGAGTGGGCGGCCTCCTCGCCACCGCCAGAGCTCCAGCGATCTCGATGGCGGCTTGACCGCTCCACTTGGACCGAGGTGCTGCCGAGCTCGTGATGTGCGGCCGCAGGGCATCCGCGCCCACGGGCGATAAGTCGACGGGATCTCGATGACTCCGCGCTCGCGCCGCGCCCCCCTGAACCGGCGCGTCCGAACGACCGATAGCGACCAAGCCGAGTGCCGCGCGCGACCGGCGCTGTCGCGTGAGCGCGCCCACTCGTTGGGAGATCCGGAGTGCCCCCGTCGCCCGTTCCATCACCATCGCCGATCTCCGCCGCCGGCGTCGCCGAAGGGCGGCGTGGTCCCGGCGTTCGCCTGCGGTCCGCGGGCCTGCAGCGCGTGACGCTCGCGGTCACCGCCGCCGCCGCGCTGGGGGCCGCTGGGGTCACTTGGTGGCAGCATCGCAGTTCCTCGGAGAGTTTCCGTGCGACGCAGGTCGGCACGCTCGAGACGGCGGTGCGCTCGGCTGCCGACGCGGTCGGCTCGCTCGTTGCCGCAGGTGATCTCTCAGGCGCTCGCCGCATTCTCGGCGGACTCGCCCAGGGAGCTGGCGCCACGGAATGTCGGCTCGAACTCGGGGATGGCGCGGTGCTCTCGGACATCGTCGCGTCGCGCATCACGGTTCGAACGCTCCCGGAGTCGTGGCCGACGCATCGGGCGCCGGAGGAGTCGCGCGACATCGTCGGCGACCGCGTGCAGTTCACCATGCCGATCTCCTTCGGCGGCGACGATGGCGCGACCTTGCGCTTCACGGCTCCGCTGCCGATCGGCGCAAGCGAGGCCGATGCGCTCGTCGCCGCGCTGATCGCGGCGCTCGTCGCTGGCGGCACGGCCGGCGGCGCGATGCTCTTCGGGCGACGCGTCCTCCGCGATCTTCTCGCCCTTGGCGAGGTCACCGCCGCTGCTGCGTCGGGTGAGCCGCACCGCGAGGCGCTCGTGATCGACGAACGCCTCGGACCGCTGGCCTCCGCGTGGAACGCGCTGCTCGATCGGCTCGTCGCGGAGGAAGTGCCACAAGGCATGCGCGCCTCGGACGGTGAGTCTCGAGCCGAGAATCACGACGGTCGGGGTGTCTGCGACACGCTCTGGCACGGGGTGCTGGTCGTCGACGGCGCTCGGCGCGTGCGCTACATGAACGGGGCAGCGGCGCTCCTCCTCGGCGTGCGCCGCGAAACGGCGCTCGGCTGCGATGTGGGCGAGCTTGTCCGTCACGGCGAGACGATGGACGCGATCGCGCGGGCGACCGCCGGCGATCCGAGCGTCCGTGCCAGCTTCGAGCGTATGCCCGAGGGCGGCGGCGACGAGGGCGTGCTGCGCTTCAGCGTCCGCCAGCTCCGGTCGCCGGATAGTGGGGACGCAGCCTTCGTGCTTGTCGAGGATGTCACCCAGCAGCGTCTTGCGGAGCGATCGCATCAGGCGTTCGTCGCCCAGGCGACGCATGAGTTGCGTACGCCGCTGACGAACATCCGCCTCTATGTCGACGAGCTCATTGAGGACGACAATGTCAGCCCCGAGGAGCGCGGCCGTTGTCTCGAAGTCATCAGCCACGAGTCGCGACGCCTCGAGCGCATGGTCTCCGACATGCTCTCGATCGCCGAGATCGATGCCGGCACGATGCGCCTCCACCATGACGATGTCCGCCTCGAGCCGATGCTCCGTGACCTCGAGCGCGACTTCCGGGCGCAGGCCGAAGCCCATCGCATCCGGCTCGAGTTCCGGCTTCCGCCGAAGTATCCGACGCTCGCCGGCGATCGCGACAAGATCCATCTGACGCTCGCGAACCTCATCGGCAACGCCCTCAAGTACACGCCGGACGGCGGTGCCGTCACCGTCACCCTGCGGGTCGGTCCGAACGATGTGCGCTTCGACATCACCGACACCGGCCTCGGCATCAGCGAGGAGGAGGTCGAACTCGTCTTCCGCAGCTTCTATCGCTCGAAGGACAAGCGGGTCGAGTCGATCACCGGCACGGGCCTCGGACTGCCCATCGCCCGTCAGATCGCCCGCCTCCACGGCGGCGACATCCTGGTGCAGTCGGCGATCGACAAGGGTTCCACCTTCACGCTCGTCCTTCCGATGAGCGCGCCTGTCGCCATGGCCGCCTGACCGCCTCTCCGAACCAGTTCCCGTTCCCTTCGATCCCCACGCACCGATGCAGATCACCGAAACCGAAGCCGGCGCCGTCACCGTGCTCGTCCCGCAAGGGGCGCTCTGTGGCGCTGACGCGAAGGCGTTTCGGGACGCGGCGCTCGACGCGATGCGCCGGCATCGCGGACGCCTCGTGATCGACGGCGCCGGCGTGCCCTTCGCCGACAGCGAGGGACTTGAGGCCCTCCTCGAGCTGACCGAGACGCTCGGATCGGGCGGACGGTCGCTCAAGATCTGCCAGCCGAGCGACACGCTGCGCGAGGCGCTCGAGATCGTCGGCATCGCGGGCCTGTTCGAGCTCTTCCCCGACGTGAACGCGGCCGTTCGGAGCTTCCTATGACGATGCACGGCGCGAAGCTCCGGCTCGGCGAGGAGCTCGTCCGCATGGGGGCGATCACCCAGCAGCAGCTCGAGAAGACGCTCGCCTCGCAGCGGGCGACCGGGCGGCGACTCGGCGAGCTGCTCGTCGAGCAGGAACTCGTCCCGCCCGCGACGATGCTCGAGGCGATCGCGACCTGTCTCGGCGTGCCGCATGTGACGCTCCGGCACGGTCTCATCGATCCGCCGCTTCTGAAGCTCATCGGCGCCGAGGAGGCGGAGCGCCTGCACGCGCTCCCGCTCTTCCGCGTGCGCGGCACGCTGACCGTGGCGATGGCCGAACCGCAGTCGCTCGCGACCGTCGATCGCATCGCCCAGCTCACCGGATGCCGGATCCGGCCCGTGCTCGCCCTCGAGGCGAACATCCGCGAGTTCATTCGCAAATATGCATCGGGACAGGTGAGCGTCGACGCGTTCCTCACCTCGCTTGCCGAGTCCGATGTCGAGGTGATCGAGCGCGAGGCTCAGGACGAAGGGCCGATGACCGACCTCGACCGGATGGTCGAGGGCAGTCCGATCGTCAACCTCGTGAATGTCGCGTTCCTGACGGCGGTGCGTGACCGGGCGAGCGACATTCACATCGAACCCGACCGCAAGGGCACGCGCATTCGCTATCGCATCGACGGCACGATGCGCGATCTCATGCGCCCGCCGCCCGGCCTGCATGCGGCGATCGTCTCCCGCGTGAAGGTCATCGGACGGATGGACATCGGCGAGAAGCGGCTGCCGCAGGAGGGTCGCGTCCGCATCGTCGCCGAGGGTCGCGAGATCGACCTCCGTCTCTCGAGCATGCCGACGCTGCTCGGCGAGAAGATCGTCGCCCGGCTTCTCGACAAGTCGAACCTGCGGATCCGCATGTCGGATCTCGGCCTGCGTCCCGAAGCGCTCGCGACCTTCACGCGGGTCCTCAAGCAGCCGCACGGACTCGCCCTGGTCACCGGCCCGACCGGCAGCGGCAAGACGACGACGCTCTATTCGGCGCTCGATCTCGTGCGGAGTCCCGAGGTGAACATCGTCACCGTCGAGGATCCCGTCGAGTATCAGCTTGACCTCATCAACCAGATCCAGGTGCATGACGCCGTCGGCCTGAGCTTCGCGCGGGCGCTTCGCAGCATTCTCCGCCAGGATCCGGACATCATCATGGTCGGTGAGATCCGTGACCAGGAGACGGCCCGCGTCGCGGTCCAGGCAGCGCTCACCGGTCACCTCGTCCTCGCCACACTCCACACGAATGACGCCCCGAGCACGCCGGCGCGACTCGCCGACATGGGCATCGAGAACTATCTGCTCTCGAGCGCGATGACCGGCGTCGTCGCCCAGCGACTCGCCCGGACGATCTGCGCGGGCTGCGCGACGAAGTACTTTCCGAGCGAACAGGTGCTCGCCGATGCCGGACTTTCGGCAAGCGTCGGCCAGCCCTTCCGCAAGGGAGGCGGGTGCCGACTCTGCCACAACACCGGCTTCAAGGGACGCGTCGGCGTGTACGAGGTGCTTGAGGTCACGCCGGAGATCCAGCGGCTCGTCTATCGCGGCGCGCCGGCCCATGAGATTCGGATCGAGGCTCGGCGGCTCGGCATGCTCACGCTCCGGGACGAGGGGGTGCGGCTCGCGCTCGAGGGACGCACGAGTCTCGAGGAAGTGCTCCGCGTGACCCGCGACGAGAACGAGGAGCATGGCGAGATGCCGGTCGAGCCCGAAGCGGTCGCCGACGCGGAGACCGACACCGCGGTCGGAACCATGGCGGCGGCTGGCATCGAGACCGTTGACGCAGCGCGGAGGGACGCGGCATGAAAGTCGCCTACGAAGGCTTCACCATCGACGGTCAGGCGGTCAGCGGAACGCTGGTCGTCGAGCATCGCGATGGGGCGCGGAAGCAGCTTCGCGAGCAGGGCATCTTCGCCACGCGCGTCACCGACGCCCGTGAGGCGGCGGCCAGCGCCGGCACGCGCGTGCCGCGCGAGGTGCTCGCTGCGCTCCTCAGGCAGCTCTCGATTCTCATCTCGACCGGCACGCCGCTCGTCGAGGCGCTCACCGCGATCGAGCGGCAGGCCGAGGATCCGCGCTGGGCATCGGTCGTCGGCGAGCTCCGTCGCCGGATCGAGGAGGGCGCTGCCTTCTCCGACGCGATGGGTGCGATGCCGCATGTCTTCGATCCGATCTGCCGAACGATGGCCGCAGCGGGCGAGTCGGCAGGCATCCTCGACCGCATGCTCGGCGATCTCGCCGAGGTCTACCGGCGCCAGGCCCGCGTCCGCAAGGCGGTCATCGGCGCCCTTGCCTATCCGGCGATCGTGATCGTTGCCGCGCTCGGCGTGCTCGTCGCGCTCGTGACCATCGTGCTGCCGAAGTTCAAGACGATGTTCGATGCGATCCAGGTGCCGATTCCGGCGCTGACCGCAGCCCTCATGGCGTTGGGCGATGCGGTGCGCGAGCACTGGATCGTGACCCTCGGCGTCCTCGTCGGCGCGATCGTCTCGATCGTGCTCGCCGCGCGCTCCGCGGCCCTGCGGCGTCGGGCGATCGCCGCGACGCTGCACATGCCGATCGTCGCACCGGTCGTGCGGGCTATTTCGACGGCCCATCTCGTCCGTTGCCTCGGGCTCCTGCTCGAATCGCGCGTCGCCTTGCTGGATGCCCTGAAGCTCACCTGCGACTCGATGTCGCATCCCTCCTATGTCGCGCTTCTGGAGCGGGCCCAGGCGGCCGTCTCGCATGGCGAGCCGCTCTCGGCGGGGCTCGACGACGCCCGCTGCATCTCGCCCAGCGTGCGACAGGCGATCGCGAGCGCCGAGCGCTCGGGACGCCTCGGCATGGTCCTGACGCAGCTCGGCAAGCACCTCGATGAGGACAACGAGACCGTGGTGCGCGGGATCGCCCGCAGCGTCGAACCGGTGCTGCTTGCGGCGCTCGGCATCGTCATCGGACTCGTCGCGATCAGTCTCTTCCTCCCGCTCTTCGACATCGCCGCCTCGGCCAGCGGAGGCGCTTCCTGATGCGGACGACGATGCACCGATCCGCGGCCACCATCGGCATCGACCTTGGCTCCGGCGCGCTGACGGCCGTGCAGCTTGGGCCGCGCGGTCGAACGGTCGAGGCCCTCCTCGAGCTGCCGCGCCGCGGCGAGGGGCTCGATCTTGGCGGGGAGATCGCGCGCTTGGTGCGGGTCATGGCCCGGCGCGGATTCCGCGACGGGCCGGTGGTGGTCGGACTTCCCGATCATGATGTGACCGTCGCCGAGCTGACCTTGCCGGCCGCGGCGAGCGGGGCTCCCCTCGATGACATCGTCGCCGCCCAGCTCGCCCGCATCTGCCAGGCCGATCCGTCGACGCTCGAGTGTGGATGGTGGGCGACGGACGCGACGAGCGCGACCGCGACGACCCGCTCGCTTGCGGCGGCCGTGCCCTTCTCGGTCGCGGATGCGATCGCCGAGGCCTTTGATCGCACCGGACTCGAGGTCGCGGCGATGGAAGCGCGTCCGCTCGCGATCGCCCGCGCCTGCCGCACGATCGCGCAGCCGGGCCTCGAGGTGGTCATCGACCGCTCCGCGCCGCTGCCGATCATGATCGTGCTTGAGCGACAGGAAGTCAGCTATGTCCGTCCCTTCACGCGACCGACCGCGCGGACGGGAATCGACGAGACGCCGCAAGGGCTGAGCGTCGAGGCCTTCCTCGCCGAACTGCGCCTGACGCTCGGGTACCTCTCGCATCGACATCCAACGGAATCGGTCGCTCGCATCCTGCTCGCCGGTTCGGAGCGGGATCTGCTGCCGATCTCGGAGACGCTCACCTACACCTGGGACCTGCCCGGCGAGATGCTCCGTCTCGACGGGCTCGCGCAGGTCCCGGCCCGACTCGGTGCCGGCGGTCCCGGTCTCGTCCCCGCGCTCGGATTGGCGCTCCGCGGGAGGGCCGCATGAGCGCTTCGATCAACCTGCTGCCGCGGGCGCGACGCACGGCGAATGCGCGCCGGTCGGCGATCCGCCGCTGGACGCTCTGGGGAGCGCTCTGGTGTGCGCTGCTCGCAGCCGGGCAGATGATCGCGCTCTCGAGCCGAGCGAGTGCGGAGGGCGTCTCGCTCGAGCGGGAGATCGCGCTCCTGGCGGACGAGCGGACGCGACTCGAGACGGAGCTGCTCGCGATCGAGCAGTCGATCGAGCGCGACACGCGCTCGCTCGCCGCGGCGCGGGCCATCGTCGATCACCCGGACTGGAGTGCGCTTTTGGCCCGCGTCGTCGGAGCGCGGACGCCGTCGATGGTCTTTCGGCGCTGGTCGCTGGAGCGTGGCCCGAACGAATCGCTTGCCCTGCGCATCGA
The DNA here is from genome assembly GCA_964395845.1 of uncultured Isosphaeraceae bacterium. GTDB lineage: Bacteria > Planctomycetota > Phycisphaerae > Phycisphaerales > SM1A02 > JAEUIT01. The sequence goes on from CAYNCG010000002.1 coordinate 186,157, forward strand.
GGGCACGGTGCCGACGCTCGCATCGCTCACGGATTTCGCACTCGCCCTCGAGTCGCTGAGCGTCTTCCGAGCGGTGCGCATCCAGCGGGCCCAGAGTGAGGCGACCCCCGGCGCGAGCAGCGCCGATGCGGACGCGAGCGCCGCGGCCGCACGCCGGGTGCAGTTCTCGATCGAGGCGACGCTCATCGCTCCCGAGCGACCGGCGAAGCAGGGCGAGCGGGGGGCGGGCGGATGAGACGCACGCTCCTCTCCGACACGATCGCGGTGCATGCCGCCGGCGCAGGCCTCCTGCTCGCCGTGGGCGCCGCATGGTTCCTCTTCGGTGTGCGACCGCTCCTCAACGAGCGCGAGCGCTCCACGCGGCTCGCCGACGACGCCCGCGTCGCCCACGAGGAAGTGCAGACGCTCGTTCGTCGGCGCGATGCGCGCCAGGAGGACCGGCGTCGCATCGAGAGCGATCTGGCGTCCATGACGGTTCGCCTCCGCCCGGCGACGGCGGTGAACGCCCAGCTTGCCGAACTCACCAGACTGGCCGAGCGCCATCGGCTGCGCGTCGATCGGATCGAGCCCGGGACCGCGGTGGACACGCCGCTCGCGGTGCGCGTGCCGCTCAGCCTCGCCGGTCGTGGGGCCTCGCCCGATGCGGTGCGATTCCTCGCTGACCTGCGCGCCCGGTTCCCGGACATCGCCGTCGATGCCTTCGAGATCTCGGCCGGAAGCGGCGAGGTGGACGCCGCGATTCGGTTCGATTGTGTCTGGTATGCGGATCGGAGCGGCGAGCGGCGGGCGATCGCGGACGAAACGCCCTGATCGGGCTTGCGGGGGGAGCGTCGATTTCCTCCACTCGTCCTATGCCCAGGGCCCTTTCCGCGCAGCGCGCCATCTCGCTTTCGATTCTCGGGCTGGCGATCGCCGGTCTCTGCGTCGATCGCATGCTCCTTGGCGGTGGAGCGGACGCCGCGGCGGCCGCGGCGGCCGACGACCTGCTCGTGACGGCTGAGACGGCGCCTCCGGAGGTCAGCGCAGCGGCGGAGAGCGGCACCCGCGAGCCGCCCCCGACGGTCTCGCGCGAGGCGGCCCGCATGGCCGAGCTCGCCCATGCCCTCCGCGGCATCGGCATCGCTCCGGAGGTCCTGCACGGCCTTCCGGAGGCCTTCGATGTCGCCCGACCGGTCGTCGTCGAACGCACGACCGAGAGCGCTCCGCCGCCTCCGCCGCCGATGGCGGATCCCCCGATGGTCAGTGCGGTGCTGAGCGGATCGCTTCCCCAGGCGATCGCCGGCGGACGAGCGGTCTCGATCGGGGATCGCATCGACGGATGGCTGGTCGTCGACCTGACCCCCGGACGGGTGCTCTTTGAGCAGCACGGCCGTCGCGTGGAGCGGGTGGTGCCCCAACCGGATCTTGCCGCGTTCGCGCCGCGATCGCTGGCCAGCCGTCCGATAGCGGAAACGCGTCGGAAGGCCCAGGCCTCCGCGGGCGGATGTTCGGGCGAAAACTGAGACGACTCGCCGAAGTGACGGGTGCGTCGCGCCGATGAACCACCGCGCGGATCCCTCGTGGATCGCGCGTCCGTTCCATTCGGGAGGCCCCATGTCGTTCCTGTCGAAGCGTTTCCGCGGCAACCGCGCGTTCAGCCTGATCGAGCTCGTCATCGTCATCGTCATCATCGGCGTGCTTGCCGCCATCGCGGTGCCGCGCCTCAGTCGCGGCGCCACCAGCGCCGGCGAGAATGCCCTCGCCGCCAATCTCGCTGCGATGCGGAGCGCGGTCGAGCTCTTCTACGCCGAGCACGCCCAGACCTATCCCGCGCTTGCCGACTTCGAGAGCGCCCTCACCAAGTACTCGAACGCCGCAGGCACGACCTTCGGCGATCGGAACGCCGCGACCGGCGTGATCTACGGTCCCTATCTCCGCGCCGTGCCGCCGCTCCCGGTCGGCGCGAACAAGGGCAAGACCGGCGCCGTCGCCACGCTCGGCGAGGATGGCGGTTGGGTCTACGACGCGACCAAGGGAACCATCAAGGCCAACTGTGCCGACAGCGAAGTCGACTCGAACGGCAAGAAGTACAACACATACTGATGCCGCCCATCCTGTGGCGTCTGCATGGATCGCATGACGACGGACGCCTCTCGTGGGGCGTCCGTCGTCGTTGAGACGGTCAGCGAACGGAGGAAGTCGTGCGCCGCACGCGATCGTTCGGATTCAGCCTGATCGAACTCGTCATCGTCATCGCGATCATCGGCGTCCTTGCCGCCATCGCGGTACCGAGATTGAGCCGCGGCGCGACGACCTCGGCGGAGAGCGCGCTCGCCGCGAATCTCGCGGTCATGCGGAAGGCGATCGACATGTTCGCCGTCGAGCACGGCGGGGCGTTTCCGCCGCTCGCGAAGTTCAACGCCGCGATGCTCGGATACTCCGACGCGTCCGGCACGAAGTTCGGTGGCCGCGATCAGGGCAACGGCCTCATCTACGGTCCCTATCTCCGGGCGATTCCGCCGTTGCCGGTCGGCGAGCGCAAGGGCAATAAGGCGGTCGTCGGCTCGGTCAATGACGACGGCGGCTGGGTCTACAACCCGCTCACCGGCGAGATTCGGGCCAACTGCAAGCCCGCCGAGGTGGACGGGCAGGGCAAGCCCTACGCCGACTACTGAACGCCGCGTCGATCACGCGCTCATTCCCAGCTCCCGAGCAGGATCGCGAGATCGGACGCCGAGACCTGGCAATCGCCGTCGAGATCGGCGACGCAGTCGTCGCAGTCGCCGCACGCGCCCCAGGCGCCGAGCATCGTGCCGAGATCGGCGGCGTCGACCTCGCCGTCGCAATCGAGATCCGCGGCGATGCACGGAGGCGTGAGACTGTTGACGACGAGCGTGACGGTCTGATTGCGGTAGAGGACGCTGAAGGTGCCCGGTCCGACGACGCTGTCGAACTGTCCCGTCACGGCGCCTGCCGCGATGATCGTGAAGGAGGTGCCGATCACCGGTTGGAAGCCCGGGGCGAAGGCGACCTCGAGGGTCCCGTCGAGCGTGACGGTGCCGGTCACATCGAGCACATCGAAGGTGATGCCCGGGAGATATCCGCCGAGTTCCGCCTCGAATGTCGTCGCCGGGGCGAGTGTGAGCGACCCTTCGACCGTGAGGCGACCGAGCGACGAATCGCCGATCGCCGGGCCGGGGCGCACCGAGCCTCCCGACATCGTGATGTTGGAATCGATGCGCCCTGCGCCGCGGAGCGCGCCGCCGCTCACTGCGATGCTGTTGGCGACGACCTCGACCTCGCCATCGGCCCCGATCGCGCCGCCGGTCATGCTGATCGCCTCCTGCGAGCGGAGGAGCGATCCCGCTGACGCGAGCAGCGTTCCGCCGTTCGTCCAGCTTGCGGCCGCGACATCGATCGTAAGCGGCGTTGCCTGATCCGCGAGAATCGTCCCCTGGTTCACGAGCAGGATCGAGTTGTTGCCGAGCGGGCCGCTCCCGCGGATGACATTGTCGACATTGGTCAGGGTCTCGCCGCCGTTCCAGGCGGTGATGAGATTGGCTGCGCTTCCCTCCATCCGCACCGTGCCGCCGCCGGTGAGCTGGATGCCTGCGGTGCTCGCGTTATCGATATAGAGAAGCGTCGTCGCGTTGGTTCCGAGGAGGCGGATCTCGCCGCGATTCTCGATCGCATCGATGAACCGCACCGAGACGCCGTTGGGAATCTCGAGCAGTCCGTCGAGCGTGAGCGGCGAGGTCGCCGGATCGCCCTGCAAGGTCGACTGGCTGATCGCACGCATCACGCCGGTGCCGACGCTGCGCACGAGACCGCGATAGAGATGCGCGCCGTTGAACTGGAGCGTGCTCCCATCGCGGGCCTCGATCACGCCGGTCGCCGTCGGCTGGTCGAAGAAGCCAGGTTGGAGGCGAAGCGTGCCGCCTGCCGTCGCGGCGATGGTGCCGCGATTCGTGCAGGTCGAGCTCGGATCGATCAGGAGCACCGACGGCTGATCCGCCTCGATGCGTCCAGCCTCCTCGTTCACGAGAAGGATCGAGTTGTTGCCGATCGTGCCCGAGCCGCGGATCAGGTTGTCGAGGTTGGTGAGCGTCTCGCCGCCGTTCCAGGCGGTGATGACGTTGGCGGCGGAGTCGGCGAGCGCGACGGTGCCGCCGCCGCTGAGCGTGACGCCGTTCGTCGCCGCGTTATCGATATACAGGAGCGTCGTCGCGCTGCTTCCGCCAACGCGGATCTCGCCGGTGTTGGTGATGCCGTCGACGAGTCGCGGGGCGAGTCCGTTGGGGACTTCGAGCAGTCCCTCGATCGTCAGCGGCTGCCCCGCTGCGGGGGCGACGAGCGATGTGGTGTTGCCGATCACGCGCACCACGCCCGTGCCCTCCGAGCGGAGCAGGCCGCCGACGATCGTGGCCCCGTTGAGCTCGACAGCCGATCCGTCGAGCGCTTCGATGACCGATGTCTCAGCCGAGCCGTCGAAGGTTCCCGGCTGGAGACGAAGCCGTCCGCCGTCGATCGCGCGGAGCGTGCCCGCGTTGGTCAAGGTGCTGGCAGGATCGATCGAGAGGATGTTCGATGCATCGGCCTCGATGCGACCGCCGACCTCGTTCACGATCTGCAGGCTGTTGTTGCCGACGGATCCGGCGCCGCGGATGAGGTTGTCGACGTTGCGGAGCGTCTCGCCCCCGTTCCATGCGGTGATCAGGTTCGCCGTCGAGTCGGAGAGGGCGAGCGTGCCGCCGCCCGAGAATCGCACGCCGTCGGTGTTCGCATTATCGATATAGAGAATCGTCGTCGCGGTCGATCCGAGCACGCGGATCTCGCCCTCGTTGCGGATCGTGTCGATGAGCCGCGGGTTGATCCCGTTGGGCACCTCGAGAATGCCCTTGATCTCGAGGCCGTCGTTCGTATGAATGCCCTGCAGCGAGGTCGTGTTGCCGATCACGCGGATGCGGCCATCGCCCTCGGTGACCAGCGTGCCGTCGAAGAGCGTGCACGCGTTCAGCTCGACGGTGCCGCCGTCCTTCGCCCGGATCTCGGCGCCGAACCAGCTCGAGTCGTAGGTCGCCGGTTGCAGGCGAAGCGTGCTGCCCGGCGCTGCGATGAGCGATGTTCGGTTCACGAAGCTGGCCGCCGGATCGATCTGGAGCGGAGCGGTTCCCGTCGCGCTGATCGTGAAGGGCGGATTCGTTGCGAAGTTCAGCGAGTTGTTCCCGAGGGATCCTGCGCCGAGGACGAAGTTCTCGAAGAGGACCGTTTCCCCTCCCGACCAGCCGGCCATGATCGCGCCCGGTCCCACGAGTTCGATGATGCCGCCGCCGATGAAGGTGTGCGATCCGTTCATGTACAGAATCGCCGTCGAGTCGACGCGAATGCGGCCGTACTGCTGGATCGCGCCGTTCGGATGCTTCGCACCCTGATCGAAGCGGAGCCAGGTGCCCGGCGTGATGGCGAGCAATCCTTCGGAGGTGCCGGGCGAGATCGTGAACGGGGAGTCGATCCCTTGCGTGCCGATGGTGCGCAGCTCGCCGCCGGGAAGCACGGCGATCTCGCCGACATCGAAGTTGCTGTTCGCCAGTCGCACGAGTCCCTGGGTCTGGAATGCGGTCGGGCAGATCCAGGTACTTGAGGTGAGATCGAGCTGGCCGGCCAGCACCTTCGAGCAGCAGGAGAGCGGGTTCGTGATGAGCACCTGAATCGTGCGGCCGTTGGCGACCATCGTCGTGCCCGACGACGCCAGCGTGAAGGCCTCGATCACCGGGTTCACATCGACGGTGACGAGCGAACCGCCGGTGATGAGGACCGCGTCGGATGGGGTGGGCACACCGGTGCCCGACCAGTTGAAGGGGCTACTCCAGACGCCTGGGGCCTCGGCGGTCCAGGTCACGATCTCGCCGCCGGCATGACAACGCCCGGCCAACAGGACGGCGGTCGCGAGTGCACAGGGGACGACCGCGTGGGCAGAGATGGTGGTCGCGGGTCGGATCAGGCGGTTGGCGGTCGGGCGCATGGGAGATCTCCTCCTCCGCCACATGGGAGGGGATCCGCCGATCGGACAGGAAAACTCGCCGATTTCCTCGGTCGTCAGCGCCGGAGCACCCGCTCGGCGATCGTCCGCAGTCGCGCGAGGGCCCGCTCCGAGGCCTTGCGGGCCGCCTCCGGGGCCACGCCGAGCCGCGAGGCCTGCTCCGCAATCGGGACCTCCTCCGCGGCCCAGAGGACCAGGTCGCGGTCACGGGGCAGGAGCAGGTCGATCGCCTTGGTGACGAGCGCGAGTTCTTCGCGGCGCTGGGCAAAGGTCCGCGGCCCGAGCGCCGTCGCCTGCGGTCCCCCCGCGCCGTTGGCCGTGCCGGTCAGGCGGAGGAGGACGCCACCATGCCTCCGCAGGGCGAACCAGTGGTCACGGCGGGCGTGCAGATGCCGCCGGGCGATCTGGGCGATCCATGCCCGGAACGCCTCTTCGCCGCGCCATTCGAAGCGGTCGAGGGTGCGAAGGGCTGCCTGCTGCATGCCCTGCACGAGGTCATCGACCGACTCGAAGCGAAGGAGCGCCGGCCCGGCGTCCTCGCGGGCGATCGTGGCGAGATAGGGGGCCGCTGCGGCGATCCGCTGCTCTGGTGAGACGGCGCGCTCGCTCATGGGCGGGCCTCCACCCGGCGGAGGACAAGCCGCAGGCCGACTGTGTCGGCAGGGGCCGTCTCGAGCAGGCCGTTGCCGGCGTGGATCTCGAAGGCGTCGGGATCGCCGAAGGCCCACGAGCCGCCGACGCGGCGCCGATGGCGGACATCCTCGCGCCACCAGGAGTCCACGAACTCAGAGACGCTGCCGGCGAGGTCGCGCACACCGAGGACCGACTCGTCGATCGGGAAGCTCTCGACCGGCATCGGCGTCGGCTTCGGATTGGCGAAGACCGAACTCGTCCACTTCGGTCGCCAGCGATCGCCGAAAATCCAGCGTCCGACCGCCGGCGCGCCGGTCGCCGCCATCCACTCGTCATAGGTGGGAATCGAGACGCGCCACGGACTTCCGTCGCGTTCGGCATGCGCGTTCCGCCACGCGACGAAGGCGGCGGCGTCCTCGTAGGAGATCCCGAGCACCGGCCACGCATCGCTCCAGTCCGCGGGCGGCTCGAAGCGTCCGTCGGGACCTTCGATCCAGTGCACGCCCTCGGTGCGGCTGCGCGGCACGCGCAGGAAGCCGCCGCCGGCGCGAATCGCCTCGAGCGTCGCCGGATCGTTCACGAACGCCTTCCACTCGGCGACGGTCACCTCGCGACGCAGGATCCAGCGCGGCTCGCCGCTTCCCGGCAGCAGCACGCCGTCGGCCGGCCAATCGGTCATCGGCGGAAGGGGCAGTGCGACCGTCGCGTGGTCGCCCGGACCGAGCTCAAGCGCATGGCGACGCTCGGCGCCGTCGGCGGCGCGAGCGAGCAGGAGATAGCGGCCCGGAGCGAGTCCTTCCGCACGCCGCGTCGCATCACCGAGAGACGGGGGGCGGAGTCGCGCGGACGACACCCGCGGCAGCGGGCGTGCGGTGACCCGCAGCGCGGTCCGCTCGATCGACGCCGGCGCCACGAGGATGCGCTCGACATCCGCTCCGCGCAGGACGCTCGTCTCGGCGCCCTCGGCGAGTCGCGCGATCGCGGCCGCCTCGCCTGCGGCATCGACGAGGGCGCGCACCGGCTGCCCGTTGATCGCAAGGACGAGGTCTCCGTTGGCGAGCGGACCGGTCGCCGCCAACACCTCGAAGGCCCACGCGTCTGGTGCGACCGTCGGCGCCGCATCGCCGATCGGCAGGGCGAGAAGCCGCGGCTCGCACGGCGGCGAGAGTTCGGCTCCGTCGACGATGCGGAAGAGCCAGACATCGGCGTCGGAGGGTTCGACGGTGACGGCGATCGATGCCGGCGCGGTGAGGGCAGCGGCGAAGGCGCCGGTGTCGTCGTTCTCGCCGACGAGTCGGGCGAAGAGACGCGTCGCAGGCTCGTCGCGGGCTCGCCGTGCCGCGTCATGTCGAGCAAGGTAGAGCTCGGCCCGGATGGCGCGCACCGCCGCGGCCGGTGCGCCGAGTCGCTCGGCGGCGGTCACGAGCTCAAGCCCGCGATCGAGCCGCTCCGATGCGGCGCGGCGGGCGAGGACGACCTCGCGCTCGAGTCGCTCGAGGTCGCGGTCATCCTCGTCGCTCAGATAGCGGGCGATGCGCTGACGGGTCAGGTCCTCGAAGCGGAGTTCGGCGCTGTCGCGCGGTGCGCGCTCGGCCGCGTCGAGGACGAGCATGGCGCGGGCTTCGTCGAGGGCCGCGGTGGCCTGCGCGCTTCGCAGACGCTCGTGCGTCGCTCGCTGCACGAGGATCGCCGTCGCGAGCGTGGTCGCGCCGATCGCGCCGACGGCGATCGCGGCGGAGAGCGCCGGCCGGCGCCGCATCCAGCGCACCGCCCGTTCGCGGAGCGTCAGCGGCCGGGCCCGTATCGGCCGAAACTCGAGGAGCGCAGCGAGATCCTCGCGGAGTTCGCCGGCGCTCTGGTACCGCCGCGCCGGATCCTTCGCCATCGCCCGCGCCACGACCGTCTCGAGATCGCGGGCGAGATCCGGTCGTCGCGCGCGGAGCGCCGGCGGCTCCTCGGTGAGAATCGCCTGAAAGAGCGCCTCAAGCGATTCTTCGCGAAAGGGCGGTCCGCCGGTGAGCGCCTCGTAGAGCACGACGCCAAGGCCGTAGATATCGCTCCGCGGATCGTCGGCGATCGCCCCCTCGCCGCGGCGGCCGATGCGCTCCGGTGCCATCGCGTAGGGGGAACCGACGAAGCCCTCGGTGAGCGTCGCCGCCTGCGAGGTGCGGTCGCGGGCGATGCCGAAATCGACGAGCACCGCCCGGCCCTCGTCGGCGACGAGGACATTCGACGCCTTCATGTCGCGATGGACGATGCCCGCGGCGTGGGCCGCGGCGAGCGCGTCGGCGAGTTCGGCGCCCATCCGCACGATCGCGGTGGTCGGGAGAAAACGGCCTTCGGCGCGGGCCTCGTCGAGGAGCGCGTCGAGCGACCGGCCGCGCACCAGCTCCATCGCGAGGAAGCGCACGCCCTCGGACTCGCCGATCGCATGCACCGCGACGATCCCGGGATGCCGGAGCCGGGCGATCGAGCGGGCCTCGCGCTCGAAGCGGGCGCGGGCGCTCGGCGTCTCGGCGACATCGGCTCGCAGGAGCTTGAGTGCGACGCGACGCTCGAGCGCGAGCTCCGTGGCCTCGTAGACGACCCCCATGCCACCGCTTCCGAGACGGCGCTCGATGCGGTAGCCGCCGATCGTCCGCCCGATCGGTCCGTCGGTCCCTCGTGTGGCGTACGCGGCGCGCAGCGCCGCAAGCCGTTCCGCGAGGATGGGATCGACGACGCCCTGATCTCCAAGGAACGCATCAGGCTCACGAACATCGCCTTCGGCCAGCGATGCAAGGTAGGCGTCATAGATCGCCTCCCGCTCGTCGTCGGTTGGTCGAGGCGCCCGCGTCATGCATCGCATCCTACCCCGCGAGGCGGCACGGCCGACCGTCAGTTCGTCCAAGCTCCGAGGAGCACTGCGAGATCCGCGGCGTCGATCGTGCCGCTGCAATCGAAATCGGCACCGCAGTTGGCCTCGCAGCCACCCCACGCGCCGAGCAGGATCGCAAGGTCCGCGGCATCGACCGTGCCGTTCTCGTCGAGATCCGGAAGGAGCGGGACCGTCGCACCGGGATTCGAGCGGAGGAAGTTCACCTCGGCACAGCTCAGAGCGCGGTTGTAGATCTGCACATCGTCGAGCGTGCCGTCGAAGGCCGCGAAGGACTGACCCTGCGTGGTCGTGAGACCTCCGAAGACGAGGCGCGACAGGGGATGCACGCCGAACGACCCGGACGGCGCTTGCGCGTCGGCCGGGCCTCCGTCGATGAAGAGCCGCTTCGTCCCGCCGTCGAGGACTGCGACGATGTGGTGCCACGCGCCGTCGTACAGCGGCTGTGGCGCGGTCACCTCTGCCCCGCATCCGGCGGAAACATAAAAAGTGGCCCGCTCCGGATCGCCGTAGCAGCCACCGGACACGCCGGTAAAGCAAATCCAGCCGTTGAAGGAAGTGATGGTGTGATTCGAGACGGGGTAGTGATCGGCGGCCGTGCCGACCGGGTACTTGACCCAGAAGGAGACGCTCATGCCCGTCGAGCCGGCGAAGTCGAAGGCTGCGATGTTTCCGACATCCACGCGATCCTGCGTCGCGCGACTGAAGGTCAGGGCGGTGCCGTCGACGCCCGGGACAAAGATCGGCGCGCCGAGGGCCGTGCCGGGGAATCGGCCGGCCGAGTCTCCCAGCAGGGTTCCACGGCCCTCGTTGAATGTCCAGTGACCGATCGGTCCCGTTGACGCGGGCGCGAGCGATGAGACGCTCGCGGCGATCGAGATGGCGAGCGTCAGGAACGAAGCGGTCGAGGTTCTATCCGATGGCATGGCGCACTCCTCCAACCGCACGGTATCGATTGGGACTCGCCGGAACAACAGCCTTGCGTTTCCGCGAGGTGAGCTTCGCGCGCGGAACGGCCCACGCCGACATCGGCCGACCGCTTATCGGATTGCCCACATCCCCGCGATCGATCACCCGATCCGTTCGGCGAGCCAGCCGCGGACCTGGTCGATCGCGATGCGCTCCTGGGCCTGCGTGTCGCGGTGCCGCACGGTCACGGTGTTCGTGGTGAGCGAATCGCCGTCGATCGTGAAGCAGTAGGGGGTGCCGGCCTCGTCCATGCGGGCGTAGCGCTTGCCGATCGACTGCTTCTCGTCCATGTCGACGGTCCAGGTCTTGCGGAGATCGCGCCACAGCCGCTCGGCGACCTCGGGCATCCCGTCCTTGTTGACCAGCGGAAAGATGCCGGCCTTCGTCGGGGCCATTCGCGGGTGGAACTTCATGAAGACCTTGCTCGCCCGGCTCTCGTCGGGGGTGTAGGCCTCGCAGAGAAGCGCGAGCGTGCCGCGGTCGGCGCCGGCCGAGGGCTCGATGACATGCGGGAAGTACCGCTCGTTCTTCTCCTGGTCGAAGTACTTCATCTTGTCGCCCTTGCCGCAATGGGTCGCGTGGGCCTTGAGATCGAAGTCGGCGCGGTGGGCGATGCCCTCGAGCTCGCCGTAGCCGGGATCGGTGAACGGGAACTTGTATTCGATGTCGCTCGTGCCGGCGCCTTCCTTCGCGTAGTGGGCGAGCTCGTCGCGGTCATGCTCGCGGAGCTGGAGGTTCGAGCTGGTGAGGCCGATCGACTGCCACCAGTTGAATCGATAGTCGCGCCAGAACGCATACCACTCGTTGGCGCTCTCGGGCTTGATGAAGAACTCGATCTCCATCTGCTCGAACTCGCGGCTGCGGAAGGTGAAGTTGCGGGGCGTGACTTCGTTGCGGAAGGCCTTGCCGATCTGGGCGATGCCGAACGGCACCTTCACGCGGCTCGTGTCGACGATATTCCAGAAGTTCGCGAAGATGCCCTGCGCGGTCTCGGGACGCAGATAGGCCTTCGAGTCCTCGTCGCGCACCGCGCCGCAGTAGGTCTCGAACATGAGGTTGAACATGCGCGGCTCGGTGAGCGTGCCGGGCTCCTTCGCGTGCGGCCCGATGGCGCGGGCGCGGTCGTCGGCGGTGAGCGCGGTGAAGTTCCGGCGGACATGCACGGCGGGATCGAGGGCGTCGCGCTTCTCGTACTTCGCGAGGGACTTCTCGGCCTTCGCCGTCTGCTCCTCGTCGCCTTCGACGAAGACATAGAGCCGCGCACCCGGCGCGGTCGAGCCGAGGGCGACGAGGTGATCCGCGCGGTAGCGGCCCTTCGATTCGCGGCAGTCGACCATCGGATCGTTGAACCCGCCGACGTGGCCGCTCGCGACCCAGGTCTTCGGATTCATGATGATCGTGCAGTCGACGCCGACCATGTCGATCGGCTTGCCGTCCGGCCCGAGCAGTTCGCGGTGGACGATGTCGTTCCACCACGCGTTCTTCAGGTTCCGCTTGAGCTCGGCGCCGAGCGGGCCGTAATCCCAGAAGCCGTTGATGCCGCCGTAGATCTCGGAGCTCTGGAAGATGAAGCCGCGGCGGCGGCAGAGGGAAACGATGTCGTCCATTCGGCTCATGGGAGGGCTCTCGCGGAAAGCGCGTCGAAAAGAGCGGAGATGGTACCGTTTCCCGAGGCAAACCGGGCCTCGTCCGCGGGACGGGGCGCCCGGGCAACGCGGGTGAAGCGAGACCAATCGATGACCAGCTCCGAAACCAGATCCGAAACCAGATCAACGACCAGTTTCGAGTCGGGGGGCCCGTCAGCCAGCCAGCCCATCGCGGCAGGCGAACGATCGGGCTCCGCAGCGGGATTCGCCGGGCGATCCGTGGTCGTCACCGGAGGATGCGGAGCGCTCGGCGCCGCCGTCGTACGCCGCCTCGTCGCCCTCGGCGCTCGCGTCCATGTGCCCTGGTTCTCCGAGGGCGAGGTCGTCGCCTCGGGACTCTCCACGCTCTCCGGCGTGACCTTCGCCCGCGTTGACCTTCGCGCCGAGCGGGAGGTCCACGACTTCTACGCGACCGTTGCCGCGACCGCCGACTCGACGGGGCCGCTCTGGGCCTCGATTCATGTCGCCGGCGGATTCGCGATGACCCCCGCGATCGAGACGAGCCAGCTCGAGTTTGAGCGTCTTTTCGCCATGAATGCGACGACCGCGTTCCTCTGCTCGCGCGAGGCGGCGAAGCGCATGCGCGGCCTCGGCGGCGGTCGCATCGTCCAGGTCGCCGCCCGTCCCGCCGTGCGTCCGGTCGGCGGCATGGTCGCCTACGCGGTCAGCAAGGCCGCGGTCGCGGCGCTGACCGAGGCCCTCGCGGAGGAGTGGCGTGAGCAGGGCATTCTTGTGAACGCCGTGCTCCCCTCGATCATGAACACCCCCGCGAATCGCGCTGCGATGCCGCAGGCGGACCACGCCTCGTGGCCGAGCGTCGAGGCGGTCGCGGAGGCGATTCTGTTCCTCGCGTCACCCGCGAATACGCTCACATCCGGGGCGTTGCTGCCCGTCTACGGCCGGGCGTGATCGCCTCGCGCGAGGCATCGGTACGATTCGATCTCCGCCGGCCATGAGCACGGCGACTGCGAAGGGGCCCACGCATGGCACGAGAGCGCCGCGAGAAGAAGAACAAGAACGGGAAGAAGAAGGGCGACGCAAAGAAGCCTGCCCCGAAGCGGGTGGCGGCGAGATCGAAGCGAAAGGCGTCGGCCGGGCAGTCGGCGAACGCCAGAGCAGGGAGGCGTGCCGCGCGCGGTGGCTGGGAGGTCAGGCTGGAGGCGGTCCGCGCCGAGGTCGCCCCTGATGTCACGCCGGACATCGTCATCGAAGCCGAGGTGCCTCCACCGCAGGCCTCGCCGGACCGTCCGAGTGCGTTCGAGCGATCGGCGTGGCAAGGGCGTTCCGTGTCCCTTCCGTGGGTCATGCTCGATGAGGGCTTCTCCTCCGTCGGGGGCATCGAGGCGATCGACGCGGCGGCGATGGCGCGGTTGCGTGCCCATGTTCTGCGGCTCAAGGGTGGCCGCTTCGGTGGCGGCGAGCGTTTCGTCTCGCTGCCGGCGGACGCCGACGGTTTGGTGCATGAGCGTCTGCGCGATTGGATCGCTTCGGGCACGCATCCGAGCGATGGCGTGGCTCGGGTCGTCCTCGTCGCCCATGACATCATGGCCGAGGAGGCCTCGATCCTCCGCCTCGCCCGTCATCACGCCGGCTGGTGGCTTGCCAACGGCGTCTACCCGATTCACCTCCTCTGGGAGTCGGGGCTTGGCGACACGCTCGCCGAGGTGGCCGCGGCGGCGCGCTCCCGAGCGCTTGGGGCGCGCGGGACGACTGACGCTGCGCTCGACGCCCGCGCGTCGGTCGGCATCGATCCGATTCTCGAAGGTTCGCTGCGAGCGCTCGGCGCTCCGATCCTCTGGTCCGGCGCGAAGCGCGGTGCCGAACGGGCCTTCGATGCGGATGGCGGCGGACGGCAGCTTCTTCGCAGCCTCCGTCAGGTGATCGACGCATCCTCCCGGCCGGTCGAGGTCCACATCGTCGGCTTCGGCGCCGGTGCGATGCTCGCCGCCCAGGCGATCCGCACGATGGCCACCGAGGCCCTCGGACGGGTGCGCACGCTGGCGCTCGCGGCACCGGCGATCTCGATGAGTGCATGTCGCACCGACATCGCGCCGTTCGTGGGCTTCGGCGTGCGCAGACTCGCGCTCTTCACGCTGGCCCGTGATCTCGAGCGGGCCGCAGCCTTCGCCGGCTACCGACGCTCCTTCCTGTCGCTTCTGCGCGGCGCGCTCGAGGAGGAATCGCCTGCGGAGATCCTCGGCCTCGAGGAAAGTCTGCGGCGATCGCCGGATATCGCCCAACTCTTCGGGCTCGGCGGCGCGAGCGGCGCGCCGGGCGAGGCGCATTTCGCGGGTGTCGCTCCGGGGATCACGGAGGCGACGAGTCTCGCGAGCTTCGAGGACGATCGGGCCACGCTGAACAGCATCCTCCGCCGCGTGCTCGATCAGCCCGAGGGCGGCATCGTGAGCTATCGCCCGCTCGAGGAGACGGCCGGCGTGTTGCCCGCGGGCGACGATTTCGATCGGCGCCTCTCGAACGAACTCGATCGGCGCGGGATCGACTGGTCGTGGATGCGGGCCCAGCTCGCCGGCGAACGCTCCGAGGCTGCGCCGGTCGCGGCTGAGATGCCGTCGGAAGCGAGTGACGCGTCGCCCGCGACGGAGCCAGCGCCGAGCGACGAGCGCCGTCCGACCCCAACGGACGCGCCAACCGAGCGCACCAGCATGGGCGCACTCGTCGATGTCGTCCTGCCGACCGATCGGCCGCTCCGCGAGCGGGCGGTCCGTCGGGAAGAGGACACCGCGGCCGAGGCGGGGCGAGCGTCGCGCTCGTTCGCCCTCGCGATCGGCATCGATCGGTATGCGGGCCGCCCGCTGAACGGCGCGGCTGCCGACGCGCTCCTCTGGAACGAGACCTTCGCCCGACTCGGCTTCGCAACCCGCGAGCCGCTGCTTGATGGCGAAGCGACCCGAGCGGAGATGCTCGCGCAGATGCGGTCGCTCCTCGCCGACGCCCGCGCCGGCGATTCGGTGGCGATCTTCTTCGCGGGCTACGGCACGACCGTGCGCGATCCCTGGGAGGCCGAGGGAGCCGATGCGAGCCTCCATCTGGTGGATGCGATCGTGCCGGTGGATGGTGACAGCGGTGCGCTCATCATCGGCAGCGACTGCGTCGAACTCCTCGGCGACGCCGCCGACGGGGTGCGGGTCACGCTCATCCTCGACTGCTCCTTCGCCGATCGGCGCGATCGTCTTGCGGCGTGTTGGGACGGCTCCGCGACGCCGGCGGCCGACGATTCGGCGGAGCGCGACACGGACATCGAGCCGCTCCGCCGAAGCTATCCGCTCAGCGATGTGCAGGCGGCCCGCCATGTCGCGTTCCGCCGCCGAATCGGGCAGGTCGCGCGTCCCGAGCGATGGGGGCAGGGGCTCGGCGCCGCGACCGGCGCGGGACCCGTCGTCATCACCGCGAGCGCCGCCGACGAGAGCGCGTGGGAGCGGGACGGCTACGGGGCCTTCTCGCTCGCCGCCACCCGCGTCCTGCGCACGGCGCACGGGCGCGGAGAGCTTCATCGACTCTCGCATCAGGCGTTCGTCGACCGCGTCAGCGAACTGCTCGCCGAGAGCGGGCAGCGGCCAACGCTCCACGCATCGCGTGGTATCGACGGGCAACTGCCCTTCGGTTTCCCCTCCGTTGGTCCGCTCACTCGGGCCGCAGGTTCAGGAGCGTGAAGAACTCCGCTCGCGCAGCCGGATTCTCAAGGAAAATCCCGTGGAGCTTGCTGGTCGTCGTGATCGCCGAGGGCTGGCGCACGCCGCGATAGCACATGCAGAAGTGACGGCACTGCAGGACGACCGCGACGCCCTGCGGCTGGAGCGCCTTCCAGATCGCGTTCGCGATCTGGGCGGTCAGCTTCTCCTGGACCTGCAGGCGCTTCGAATAGATGTCGACGACGCGGACGAGCTTCGAGAGGCCCGTGACCTTTCCGTTCGGGATGTAGCCGACATGGGCCTTGCCGACGAAGGGCACCATGTGGTGCTCGCAGTGGCTGTGGATCTCGATGTCCTGGAGGAGGACGAGCTCGTCGTAGCCCTCGATCTCGGTGAAGGTCCGCGCGAGCGGTTCGAGCGGATCCTCGCGATAGCCCCAGAAGTGCTCGTTCCACGCCTTGACGACGCGCTTGGGCGTGTCGACAAGGCCTTCGCGATTCGGGTCCTCGCCGATGTAGCGCAGGATCGCCCGCACATGCTCCATCGCCTCGAGCGACTTCGGGTCATTCATCTCCGGTTCGGTCATGGGAAGAGTGTAGCGGCCGAGCGCGGAGTCGTCCGCACGGCGGCCCGCGTCACGCGAGCCATCGCTTCCACCACGCGAGAATCTCGTGGAGCCGATGGATGCGCAGGTCAGCCGGGCCGCTGCGGCTCATGCCGTGGCTCGTCGACATCGGATAGCGGACGAAGCGACAGGGAACGCCCTGGAGCACCAGGGCCGTGTGCACCTGCTCCGCCTGCTCGATGTTGCAGCGGAAGTCGCCCTCGCTGTGGATGATCAGCGTGGGCGTGGTGACGCCCTTGAAGTGGGCGATCGGACTTGCCTGCCAGAGACGCTCGGGCCGGTCGTAGTTCGTGCCGGGCCAGTACTCGTCGGGAAGGAGCGGATAATCGGAATTGCCGCAGAAACTCAGGAGATTCGCCACGCACCGGTCGGTGATCGCGGCGCGGAAGCGGTCGGTGTGGGCGATCGCCCAGTTGGTCATGTAGCCGCCGTAGCTGCCGCCCATGATGCCGAGCCGCTTCGGATCGATCGCCTCGTGCCGCTCCATGAAGCGCGTCACCGCCTGGATGTCGACCCAGTCGCGATCCCCCCAGTTGCCGCGGATCGCGGCGCAGTGGTCGCGGCCATAGCCCTTGCTCCCGCGCGGATTGGAATAGACGACGACATAGCCCTGCGCGGCAAGCAATTGAAACTCGTGAAAGAAGACCTGGCCATATTGCGTATGGGGTCCGCCGTGAATTTCGAGAATGCCCGGGAAACGCTTCGCCTTCGCGGCCTTCGCCACGCTCGCCGGCGGTTCGAGCACCCACAGGTGGACGCGGTGGCCGTCCTCCGCGGTGACCCAATGCTCCTTCGGCACGGCGAGATCGAGCTCAGCGAGAAGCGACGCGTTGAAGCTCGTGAGCGGGTGCCACTCGGCGCTGGCGTTGCCGCCTCGTCGGGTGATGCGGAGTACGCCCGCCTCGGGCAACTCGGTCGGCGTCGAGCGCGTCGCCGCAAGCAGCGTTCCGTCGCGCGAGAGCGTTCCCACCACCATGTCGCAGCCGGCGGGCGTCAGCGTGCGCGGCGCGCTGCCGTCGAGGGCGATCGAGACGAGATGTCCCGAGCCATGATGGCCCACTCGAACGAGGAGCGACTCACTGTCGGGGGCCCAGCGGATCGTCGGCTCAAAGGCCGGGTCGGCGGTGTCCGAGAGCGTTGCCGTCAGCAGGCAGAGGTCATGCTGGTGGGTGAGGCTGCGGGCATCGCTCGAACCGTCGGTGCCGCCGCGGGTCTTGCCCTTGGCCTTCCCCTTGGTCTCGCCCGTGGAGGGCGCGGTGCAGGTCCAGAGCTCGAGATTCTCCGTCGAATAGATGTCATCCCGGCCCTTGCGGCCGGCCCACGCGAGACGCACGCCGTCGGGCGACCAGGTCACGGCGGTCTTCGGTCCGATCGGCAGGCCGACGAGCGGCTCGGCGCGCTCCCGCTCGATGTCGTAGATGAGGATCTCGTCCTTCCACGGCTTCAAGAGTGCGTCGGCGGCGCGGTTGGTCGCGATGGCCAGGCGCGCGCCGTCGGGTGACCACGCGATGTCCGGGACGCCGACCGCTTCCTCGTCATGGACGAGCGTGTGTCGGCCGCTGCGGAGATCGACGAGGTAGAGGGCGAAGCGCTCGGCGTTGAACCAGCCGTCCCCGTCGAGCCGATGCCAGCGGGTGTCGATCACCCGCGGGGGTTCGCTCGCTCCGGTTCGTTCCCGCTCCTTCCGAGCCGCTTCGGTGAAGGCTGGTTCGGTCGGTCGGAAGGCGACCGCGAGGCGATCGCCCGTCGGACTCCACGCGAGCAGCTTGAGCGTCCCCTCCGGAAATCGGGTCAGGATGCGGGCCTCGCCGCCGTTCCGCTCGATGATTGCGACCTGCGACGGCTTGTCGGGAAAGCCCCGCACAAACGCGACGCGGCGGTCGTCGGGGCTGATGCGCGGCTGAGCGTCGCGGGTGCCGGCGGTCAGCGGGCTCGGCGGCGTCGACGCGTCCGTCCGCACCGTCCAGAGCGAGGACTCGGCTCGGTTCTTCTCGCCGACGACCTTGCGCACGAAGACCAGCGCGTCGCCCGCCGCGGTGATCCGCGGTTCGAGGACCGAGGTCATGCAGAGCAGGTCTCCAGGCACGATGGGACGGCGGTGCCGGTGGCCATGCGCGCCCGTCGCCGGGTCCTTCGTGGGCTTCCCCTTCGAGGCGGTCGTCGCCGCTGGACGGATGCGGGGCGATCGGGCCTTTGCAGAACGCTTCGGTGAGGGCATCAGGTGGACTCCGCGGACACGGGCCCGCCGCCGGGCCCGCCGTCGATGCTACCATCGGCCGCATGAGCGACGGACGCCCGCAGCAGCAGGTACACGCCGACTGGATCTGGACGGGTGGACGGCTGGAGCGCGGCCGTTCGATCGGCATCGATGGCGCCGGGCGCATCAGTTCCGTCGCAGCGGTGAGCGGTCCATCGACGCTGCGCCTCCCCGGCAAGGCGCTCATCCCCGGCTTCGTCAGCGCCCACTCGCACGCGTTTCAGCGCGGCCTCCGCGGCATGGCGGAGCGATTCGCCGCTGCGCCCGGCGAGTTCTTCTCCTGGCGCGACGCCATGTACCGGCTGGTCGCCGAGCTGACCCCGGATCGCTGCTACGAGCTCTCGCGCCAGTGCTTTTCCGAGATGCTCACGAGTGGCTTCACCGCCGTCGGCGAGTTTCACTATCTCCGTCACGCGACGCCGGTGGATGCCGCGGACGGCGAGGGCGATCCGGCCCTGCAGTATCGGTTCGACGAGAGCGTGCTCGCCGCGGCCCGCGATGTCGGCATTCGCATCACGCTGCTGCACGCCTGCTACATGCGCGGCGGATTCGCGAGCGAACTCGCGGGCGGCCAGCGACGCTTTCGGACCGCCGACGAACGCTCCTATTGGGATCGATTCGACCGGCTCGCCGCGCTCGCCTCCGGTCCGCTGCAGCGGATCGGCGCGACCGCGCACAGCGTCCGCGCCGTGCCGATCGAGACGATCGAGCGCCTGCATGCCGAGAGCGTGCGGCGCGGCGCGGTGTTCCATATGCACGTCGAGGAAGTGCGCCGCGAGATGAGCGAGTGCATCGAGGCCCACGGGAGGCGGCCGATGCAGCTCCTGCTCGATCGGCTGGCGATCGACGAGCGATTCACCGCGGTGCACTGCACGCACACGACGGCCGAGGATCTCGCCCGCTTCGCCGCGACCGGAGCGACCGTGTGCCTCTGTCCGCTCACCGAAGGCAACCTCGGCGACGGCTTCTGCGATGTGCAGGCGATCCGGTCGGCGGGAGGGGCGATCGCAATCGGCAGTGACCTGAACAGCCGCCTCGCCCCGACCGAGGAGTTGCGTTGGATCGAGTATGCCCAGCGGCTTCGGCACGAGCGTCGCGGAGTGGTCGTGGACCCGTCGGGTGACTGCGGCGCTGCGCTCCTCGACATCGGCTGCGCGAACGGAGCCCGATCGATCGGGATCGACGCGGGGGCGATCGCGGTCGGTCGCCTCGCCGATCTCGCGATCGTCGATCTGCACCATCCCACGATGCTGGGCTGGACCCCTGAGACCTTCGCATCCCATCTCGTCTTCGGTGCGGGCACGAGCGCGATCTCGGGCGTCTGCGTCGGAGGCGCCTGGCGGATCCGTCGATGAGCGCGGGGCGGCCGACCGTGCGACTGGGCATCGATCTCGGCGGCACGAAGATCGAGATCGCGGCGATTGACCAAGGCGATCAGAGGATGCCGCCCGAGCCGCTCCTCCGCGAGCGCGTGCCGACGCCGAAGGGCGACTACGACGGAACGATTCGGGCGATCGTCGGCCTCGTCGAGCGCGCGGAGACGCGCCTCGGCCGCGCTGCGGCGGTCGGCATCGGCACACCGGGCTCGACCTCGCCGTCGAGCGGGCTGCATCGCAACTCGAACTCGCTCTGCCTGAACGGTCGGCCGCTGCGCGGTGACCTCGAGCGCGCGCTCGGGCGCCGCATCGGCTTCTCGAACGACGCCAACTGCTTCGCGCTGAGCGAAGCGAGCTTCGGAGCGGCCCGCGACGCCGAGGTCGTCTTCGGCGTCATCATCGGCACCGGCGTGGGCGGGGGCGTGGTCGTCCGCGGCCGCGTGATCGACGGGCGCAACGGGATCGGTGGCGAGTGGGGGCACTCGCCGCTGCCGTGGCGTCCGGGCTTCGGCGACGCTCCGCCGCTCGCGGATCGTCCCTGCTACTGCGGCCAACGCGGCTGCCGCGAGCAGTTCCTCAGCGGGCCGGCCATCGAGGCCGAGTACGCCGCGGCGAGCGGAGTGACGGCGCCGCTCGCCACGATCGCCGCGCGGGCCAGCGCGACCGACGCGATCGCCAGCGCGACGATCGATCGTGCGTGCGCGCGCCTCGCGACATCACTGGCCGATGTCGTGAACCTGCTCGACCCGGACTGCATCGTCCTCGGAGGAGGCGTGAGCAATCTCGAAGCGATCCACGAAAGCGTCCCGTCTCTCGTCGCGCGCCAGATATTCAGCGACGGCTGCGCGACCCGTATCGTGCGCGCAGCGCTCGGCGACTCGAGCGGCGTCTTCGGCGCGGCGATGCTCGAGCCGGCGTAGCCGCGCGCAGTGTCGATAGGAAGCTGTTTAGTAAAGGCAGAGAACCACAGAGGCACAGAGGACACAGAGGGGGCACAGAGCGGAAAAACCGGATCGAACACGACGGGCACCTCCGTGATCCACCTCAGGCGAGCGATTCCCTCTCTGTGCCCTCTGAGTTGAGTCCGTCACGAGCGCGGTGTCTCAGTACACTCTCCGCGTGAACACTCGACTGCTGTTGATCGTGGCGTTGTGTGTGGGGTCGCCGGCTGCTTCGGCGGCTCCGCCGAAGGAGCGGGGGATCACGCTGCGGGCCTACGCACTGGAGCGGGCGCCTGATCGGTTGCCGACGCTCGAGCCTGGACAGACGCCGAATGTGGATGTGTTGCTTTCGGCGCTGAGTCTGCGGTCGCCTGATGCGCTGCGCGAGCTGCCCGCGCCGTTTGTGGCGCGGGCCGAGGGTTTGATCGATCTCGCTGACGACGCGAGAGTGATGTTCCGTCTCCGCTCGGACGACGGCGCTCGACTCTTCATCGACGATCGCCTCGTCATCGACCATGACGGTCGCCACGGCGCGACGGCGAAGGAGAGTGCGGCGATTCCGCTCCTGCGCGGGCTGCGCTCCATCCGCATCGACTGGTTCGACGCGGGTGGCCAGCGAGCCTTGGTGGTCGAGTGGAAGCGCGAAGGTGACGCTTCGTACAGCGTCCTCGACGAGCGGACGCTCCGCGCCGAGCCCGACCTTGCGCGGGTGACCTCACCCGGTCCGAAGCGCATCGCCGATGGCGGACGCGCCGGCGACGGGCGACCGGTCGACGGGCTGCATCCTGCACTCGCCGTCGAGTCGATCGCGCCGCCGGACCTGCTCGCCAAGGTCGGCGCGCTGGCGGCGTTGCCCGACGGACGCATCCTTGTCGGCACCTTCGATCCGCTTCAGCGCGACGAGGAGCGGCTGCCCGACATCGATGCGAAGGAACCCGATGCGATCTGGGCGATCACGCGCGACGCCTCGGGCGCGCCGCGTGCGACGCGCGTCATCGAGGATGTCCACGAACCCTGCGGCATCGTTGCGGTCGGGGATGATGTCTATGTCTCGCATCGGCTGGCGATCACGCGTTTTCGCGATCTCGACGGCGACGGTCGATACGAGTCGCGCCACGATGTCGCGAGCGGCTGGGAAGGGTGGAACTATCACCAGTTCACCTTCGGTCTGGTGCATGTGCCCGCCGGCGAGCGTGCTGGCGAGGCGGGCGGGAAGGGCTTTCTCTACGCGGCGCTCTCGACCGCGATGGCGCCGCCTGCGTGGGAGGGGATGGGCACGAACGCAGCGCCGAACGGAGTGGGACGCGGGGGCATCATCGAGGTCGATCTCGACGCCGAGGATTGGCGCATCATCGCCGGTGGATGTCGCACGCCCGATGGCATCGGCATCGGCCCCGAGGGCACGATCGTCGTCACCGAGAATCAGGGGACTTGGTTTCCGGCCAGCGCACTGACCGTCGTGGAGCCTGGCGCCTTCTTCGGGCATTTCAACAATGACCAGTTCGTTCCGAAGCTCGCCGAGCGATTTCCGCACGGCGGCGCGGCGAGCGTCCTCTGCGATCGGTTGCCGACGCCGCCGACCGTCTGGTTCCCGCAGAACGAATGCGGCAACTCGCCGACGCAGCCGCTGCTCGTGCCGTCGGCGCCGCACACCGGCGCGTGGGCCGGACAGATGCTCGTCGGCGATGTCACCCAGGGAGGTCTTCATCGCGTGCGCCTCGAGCGCGTCGCGGGACGCTGGCAGGGGGTTGTCTTTCGCGGTTCGCAGGGGTTCGCATGCGGCGTCCATCGGCTCGCGTGGACGCCCGATGGCGAGCTTGTCGTCGGGGGTATCGGCGCGGGGGGCAACTGGAACTGGAAGGGCACGCAGCAAGGGCTGGAAGGCGCCCGATGGACGGGGCAGGATGCCTTCGAGATCGCCGACATGCGCGTGACCCACGACGGCTTCGAGCTTCGCTTCACGCGGGCGATCGATCGCGCGTGGCTGGCCGACCCGGCGAACTTTCTGCTGCGTTCCTGGCGCTACGAGCCGACCGCCGCATACGGCGGCCCGAAGATCGACGAACGGCCGGTGCGCGTGCTCGAGGCGATCCCAAGCGAGGATGGCATGAGCGCGACGATTCGTTGTGAGGGACTCGTCGAGGGAACCTGCGTGCACCTGCGCGTCGATCCGGTGTCGACTCGTGGTGAGCGAATCTGGTCGACCGATGCGTGGTACACGCTGCACCGCTTGTCGTCCGATGCGGCCGACCCGGAGGAGGGCCACGCCGGCATGGGCGCGCCGCAGCCGGCGAACGCGATGGCCCTCGTCGGACGAAGCGCTGATGTCCATCTCGTGACCCGCGAGGACCCCCGCGTGTCGCGTTCCGACGCGCGTTCGCAGCGCGAGCTGCGAGAGCTTCCCGGCACGCTCGCGCTCGACGCGACCACGGGCGATCGGCTCACCAAGACGGTGCATGACGGCATGCGCCTGCACGCGGAGTGGCGCTCCGAGGACGGACGCGTCGCGTTCCGGGTCGACGACCGCGTGGAGTTCGCGGTGGAAGCGCGGGGCGCTCCCGCCGCTGACGGGTGGCATGTGCTCGACGCATGGATCGCACCGGCCGTCGACGGTGCGAGCGAGGTGCGCTTCATCCTCGATGGGGGCGCGGTCGAGACGCGGCGGATCGAACGCTCGGCGAAGCCGGGACCGCTCGTCATGCTCGCCCGCGGCGTGCGCACGGAGTTCCGTCGGGTGTGGCTTGCGCCGATCGAGCCTGCCGCGCAGCAGGCGCCCGCGTGGGGTCCGTGGCAGACGCTGACCGACGATGCCTCGGCCGGCGCATTCGTGCCGCGCGGCGGCAAGGCCGCGTTCGATGGAGGCGAGAACGAGATCGTCGGCACGAGCGTGGCCGACTCGCCGAACACCTTCCTGACGACGACGCGCACCTATCGGGACTTCGAGCTTCTGGTCGATGTGCTCCAGCATCCCGAGCTCAACTCCGGGATCCAGATCCGCAGCGCCGTCGCCGGCGGCTTCGACCGCCGCGACGGGCACCTCGTCGGACTCCAGGTCGAGCTTGATCCGAGCCCGCGCGGATACACCGCAGGCATCTACGACGAAGCCCGACGCGGATGGCTCGCCCCGCTCACCGATGCTCCCTACGCCCGTGTCGCCTATCGACGCGGCGATTGGAACCGCATCCGCATCCTCGCCGAGGGATCGCTCGTGCGAACCTGGATCAACGGCATCCCCGCTGCAACGCTCGTTGATGCGATGGACCTCGAAGGACACATCGGCCTCCAAGTCCACGGCGTCGGCAAACGCCAGGACCCGCTGCAGGTGCGCTGGCGAAACCTCCGCGTGCGCGAACGCCATTGAGCGATTGGCGTCTTCGCGCTTCGCGGCCAGAGAACCACAGCAATCGGCACTATTCCGCCAGAGAACCACAGAGGCGCAGAGGGCACAGAGGTAGCACAGAGAAGCCAATGGAAGGAGGGAATTCGTCGTACACAATCGCCGGCACAGGATGGAATTGACTTGGTTCGAGTCTTCACGCCTTACCTAGCGCTTGCGCTCCGCGAGTCCCTGTGGCACAGGCCCTTTCCATCAATGCGCGCGCAACCGGCCTGCTTTTTTGCCTTCTCTGTGCGTCCTCTGTGCCCTCTGTGCCTCTGTGGTTCTCTGGAAGAGCCGCGCGTCAGAGCGGGCGGATGTAGATGTTCGCGAAGTCGATCGAGCTCCCATGGTGCTGCAGGCCGATCGGGCCGGAGCGTGGGACGCCCTTCAGGACGGCGTTCTCGATCACCTGTTCGCCGTTCAGCCAGACATTGAGCGTCTCGCCCTGCATGCGGATCCGGAAGCGGTTCCAGTCGCCGATCGGGCGGTCCATCGCCTTCTTGGGCGTGCACGCCGCACGCAGTTCGGGCGATGTTGCGGCGTCGGTGCGATAGCCCCAGACCTCGCCGGAGCCGCTTGGCCAGCTCCAGATGTTCACCTGGCTCTTGCTGTTGCCGCGGAGATAGATGCCGCTGTCGCGCTCGCCGACCTCGACGGTCTGGACGACGCCGTTGGCGTCCTTCAGCTCGGTGCCGTCGGGGGCGAACTTCGGGCGGCGCACGAGTCCCTGGTGATCGCCCGTCCAGCGCCAGTCGACGATCAGCTCGAAGTCGCCGTAGGACGCCTCCGACCAGAGATCGCTTCCCTTGCCGTCGTAGCTCAGGATCCAGTCCTTGATCGTCCAGTGCTTCGCTGCGTCGCCGTCAGCCTTCCAGCCGGCGAGGTCGGTCGCGTTGAAGATCGAGACGAACCCTTCGTCGGCGGTCGCGATCATCGACGGTTCGAGCGAGGGCGCGGAAGGCAGCTCGCGCACGGTGAGATTGCGGAACCAGATCTCGCCTCCCTCGCTCTCGAGGCAGAGATATCCCTTGCGCGGCGAGATATCGAAACCGCCGGCGACTTCCTTGCCGTTCACCTCGAGCTTGAGCGTGCCGTGGTTGCCGGTGATGCGATAGTGATTCCACGCCGGCGCCGGCTTCGCCCGACGCTCGCTCGGGAGGCAGCGTTCCCAGCCCGCGGGATGCGGGCGGTCGGGGGTCATCCGCGCGCCGTGGATCGAGAAAACATCGCCGTGCGAGGTGTAGACGAGCTCCTGCTTGCCGTTGATCGTGTCGCTCGCCTCGATGCCGTCCATGACCTGCACCTCGATCGATCGGGTGAAGGGCTGGCCGCGGGCGGTGATCGCATCGCTCCAGACGAAGAAGCCGGCATTCGTCTTCGGCTGGCGATGGCTGAACTCAAACTCGCAGACGAAGTTCTCGTACATCTTCTCGGTGCGCAGGACGCCCGTCGGGTGTCCGCTGCAGACGATGACCGGCGTGCCGTTCTCGTCCTTGCCGACCGTCCAGGTCTTCGGCCCACAGTTGACATTCACCCAACCCGAGAGGTCCTTGCCGTTGAAGAGCGGCACGGCGTCGGCGGCGACCGAGGCGATCGTGCTCGCGGCAACGCTCGGAGCGGGCGGCGCGACCATCGAGGGCGCGATTGAGGGCGCGAGCGACAGGGCGAGAACGAGGGACGCGGGGAGCGGGTGCACCATAGCCAGTGAGGCTAACCGGATGCAGACGCCCGGCACAAGCGAGGCGAGCGCGTGTGCAGTGAATACCTACCGATTACCCCTCGATTCCACGCACCGTGCGCACATCCGGAGCGATGAGGATCTCCGCTGCGGTCTTCGCCTTCACTTCGTCGACGGTCACGCCGGGGGCGACCTCCGTGAGGACGAAGCGGCGCTTGGCCGGATCCATCACCAGGACGCACAGCTCGGAGATGATCATGTCGATGCAGCGCCGGCCGGTGAGCGGCAGGGTGCAGGCGGGGATGATCTTGCTCTCGCCCTTCTTGTTGACATGCTCCATCGTGACGATGACGCGGCGCACGCCGGCGACGAGGTCCATCGCACCGCCCATGCCCTTCACGAGCTTGCCGGGAATCATCCAGTTGGCGATGTCGCCTTCCTGCGAGACCTCCATCGCCCCGAGGATCGCGAGGTCGATGTGGCCGCCACGGATCATCGCGAAGCTGTCGGCGCTCGAGAAAAAGCTGTGGCCGGGGACGCCGGTGACGGTCTGCTTGCCGGCGTTGATGAGGTCGGGGTCGATCTCCTCCTCGTAGGGAAAGCGACCCATGCCGAGCAGGCCATTCTCCGATTGCAGCCAGACGGTCATGCCCGCCGGAACATGGTTCGCGACGAGGGTCGGCATGCCGATGCCGAGGTTGACATAGAAGCCGTCCTTGAGTTCGAGCGAGGCACGCTTCGCGATCTGGTTGCGGTCGAGGGGCATGGGAGGCGGATCATACGGAAGAGCGGATCGGGCGGAGGGCGGTGAGAGCGTGGCGGAAAGCGCTGCGGTGGGGCTTGCGTCGCGCCGGTTCAATGCTAACCTACGGGTTAGGAATGGCCGCAGCCGCTTCACCCTCCTCCTCCTCGGCCTCCTCCGCCGCCTCCGCAGAGGCCGACGCGCTCTTCGCGGCGTTGGCGAGCGCCGATCGGCGCCGCATGCTCGATCTGATCGTGGAGCGGCCGGGGATGCATGTCGCCGCCCTCGCAACCCACTTCGCGATGAGCGATGTCGCGGTCCTCAAGCATGTCGGCGTCCTCGAGCGGGCTGGACTGCTCCTCTCCCGGCGCGAGGGGCGGCAGCGGCTCCTGTTCGTCAATGTGATGCCCATTCGCGCGATCTGTGAGCGCTGGATGGATGCCTATGCCGCGTTCTGGTCGGATCAGATGCTCGACATCAAGTCGCGTGTGGAGGCCCGCACAGAGGCCCGCACCCATCCCCACAGCCAATCCCATTTGGGCGGAAGAGGACAACGCCGTGCATGAATATCCACCGAGCGAGGGCGACGGCGCCGTGCCGCAGAAGACGATGCGCATGTTCCGGGTCACGATCAACGGACGCATCGAGGATGTGTGGCGCGAGATCACCCGCACCGATCGCGTGCTGCCCTGTTTCTTCCACATGCGCATGCATGTCTCGGCGTTCCGTCCGGGCGGCTCGCTGCGCATGCGAAGCGCCGACGGCCGGTACACGGGCGTCGTCGGCGACATCATCGAATGGGATCCGCCGCGGCGCTTCGCGCACACCTTTCGATTCACCAATTTCGACGATCCGCCCTGCATCGTGACCTATGAGCTCGGCGGCCGCGACGGCGCGGTCGAGTTCACGCTCACGATCGACGAGATCCCGTTGGGCACGAAGAGCGCGAAGCAGATGATCCAGGGCGGCGACCTGATCGTTCGGACGCTGAAGGCGACCATCGAAGGCACGCCGATTCCCTTCCTCATGCGCTTCATCGGCTTCATGGGGCGCGTGACCGCGCCGCTGACGCCGAAGCGCTGCCGAAGCGAGCAGTGGCCCTGATTCGCGACATGATGGGGGCCCTGATGTGGGGCTGACAGCCCTTCCGTCACGCCAGCGCAACGCGTTCTCGGATCCTCGGAGACGCTCGCCGTCACCGGCCATCGGGCGGTCCCGTCGTTCGGCGATGCCGCCAAACGGTACGCTTTCGGAGTTCCCATGCCTCTCGTCCGCCGTTTCCGATGTGCGCACGCCGCGTTTGCGGCAATCGTGGCGTTCTCCCTCGACGCGGGCTTCGCCCGCGCGCAGGACGCGAAGGGAATCGGCGTCGTCGGCGCTGAGAGCGCTCTTCAGGCGATCGACCCGGCCCTGCGGCCACCGCGGCGCTTCGCCCTCGTGATCGGCGTGGGAGCCTACGACGACGCCCGGATCGTCGATCTTCCGGCGTGCGAGCGCGACGCGACGGAGCTGGCCGCGGTCCTGCGCGATCCCGCCGTCGGGCTCTTTCCCGCCGATGCCGTGACGGTCCTGACCGACCAGGCGGTGACGCGCACGAGCGTCGTCGAGGCGCTCGACGGCCTTGCGCGACGGGCCGGACCCGACGACCTTGTCATCGTCTTCTTCTCCGGCCACGGCGCCACGGACGAGAAGGGGCGCGCCTACTGGATCATGCGCGACACGCGCATCGACCAGCTTCGTTCGACGGCGCTCGCCGAACTCGAGATCAGCGAGCTGCTCGCCGAGATCCGGACGAGGCGTCTCGTGACGATCATCGACGCCTGCTATTCCGCGGCGACCGCCGAGGTCCGCGCGACGAAGAGCGTTCCCGATCTCGCCGCGATCCATCCTGCGTTCCGCGGTGAGGGGCGCGTCGGGCTCACCGGCAGCAAGGGCAATCAGCTCAGCATCGTCATCACCGACCGCAACGATCCGGGCTTCGGACACAGCGCGTTCACCTACCATGTGATCGAGGGGTTGCGCGGCCATGCCGACGCCCGCGGCAACGGCGACGGCATCATCGAGCTCGACGAACTCTGGAGTTTCGTGAAGGACCGGACCGTCGAGACGGCGCGCCGGCAGGGAGGCCATCAGGAGCCGCAGCTTAAGGGGCAGATGGGAAGCCGATTCCTGCTCGCGATCGATGCGGAACGGCTGCGGGCCCTGGCCGAGGTGCGCGATCACGCCGATCGTCGGATCGCCGATTCGCTCGAGGCCCTCAAGCGACTTTTCGTCGAGGATCAGCTCTCCGCTGCGGCGTTCGAGGAAGCGCGCCTGCTCCTGCGTCGCGACCACGCGTCGCTCGACGAGCGCGAGCGGGCTCGACGCGACGCCTTCGTCGCGCTCGCCCACGGTCGGATGGAGCGCTCGCAGTTCGAGCGGAGTCTCGCCGACGCCCCGCCCGCGCTCCCCGCCGTCGCGACCGCGCCCGATTGGCCCGCGATCGCCGGTTCGTTCGCCGCCCGCGTAGACGGAGCGCCGGTCGCCGTGTCGCTCGACCTCGCCGCGCTCCGCGAGGATCCCGCGTGGTCCCGCTTCG
This sequence comes from uncultured Isosphaeraceae bacterium, assembly GCA_964395845.1. GTDB lineage: Bacteria > Planctomycetota > Phycisphaerae > Phycisphaerales > SM1A02 > JAEUIT01. Next base: position 215,525 of record CAYNCG010000002.1, read on the forward strand.
CGAAGGCCTTCGTCCGCTGGCCGGCCGCGGGCGACATGGACGGGGCCTGCGCTGCCGATCGAGGCGTCTATCTCCTCGAGCCCTTCCCGGCGACGAGTGACGCGACGGTGCTGATGCGCGGTGCGCTGCGTCATCACCGCGAGGATCCCGCTGCGTGCATGACCCAGGCGTTTGCGCGCGACGGCACGGAGACCCGGGGACTCGACGGGCGGATCACGATGTCGATCGTCGGCGACGCGGCCGCCGCGAATTGGGCCGCCGCGAACTGGGCCACTGCGAATTGGGCCACGCCGGACGACGGGAGGCCGTCGATGCGGCGTGCTGTCGAACGGCTCGTGCGACATGCGCCGCCGATCGGCATCGCGTTCGACGGACCGTGGCTGCTCGATCGCCTCGAGCGCTTCGGTCGCGATCCGAGCCGACTTCCGCAGGCCTCCGCCGAGGGCCCCGAGCAGCAGCCCGGCGGGCTGTTCGTCGGAGCGACCTACGAGTCGCTCTCGCTCGCCGATTCGCCCGATCTCGCCGAGCGCTTCGCGATCGCGACGGGGGGACTCCAGTCGGTGCGGGTGCTGGCCGAGCCGACCGGACCGTGGACACGGCTGCGTCTCCAGCTCGACTTCGGAACCCCAGAAGAGGCCGATCAGGCCGCGCCCGCGTGGCGCATCTTCCTCAGCCGGCTCCCCGCATGGAGCGATGGTGGCGTGCGGCCCTTCGACGCGCAGGTCGACGGATCGTCGCTCGCCCTCCGATGCGATCTTCGAACCGAGCGCGCGATCGCGTGGATCGACGCCTTCCTCGCCCTTCCCGGAAGCGCTCGCGAGCGCCCGTAACGCGATCTCACTCATGCCTTCCCTCGCACCGTCGCAACGCTCTTCCGCTCGCCTCGCAGCGCTCTGCCTCGTCGCCGCGCTCATCGCCCCGACCGCGACCGGGGCGGCGCCGCCGCGCTCCGGCGTGTCGACGCAGACGGTGCGAGCCGACGCGATCCGATCCGCATTCGACCTCTTCTATCTCGCGGCGCCGAGCGAACCCTTCGCGACCGTCACGATCGCCTGTGAGGACGGCCGCGTCGGCTATGTCGAGGACGAGCGCTTTCGCGTCGTGATTCGGGCGTCCGAGGCGTGCTACCTCACGCTGTTGAGTTGGGGGCCGTCGGGTGAGGTGACGCAGATCGCTCCCTCCGAGGCGGTGACGGGAGCCGCGGACGCGCTGCGGATCGCGAAGGATGAACGCCTCGTGTTGCCGCGCGGCGGCGCCGCGTTTCGCGCCGAGGCGCCGCATGGCGAGACGCACCTCCGCGTGATCGCGACCGACAAGCCGATTCGCGTGCCGCTCGCCAAGCCCGGCGCGACGAAGGAGATTGCGGTCGACGACGACGCACCGAACGCCTTCAAGGGACTGCTCGACGGCGTCGCCTGGAGCGTCGCCGACTGCCTCGTGATGACCGGCGCCGATCGCAAGGATCTCGCCGAGCGCATGGGCGTCAGCGAGGAGGAGGCGATCGCGCCGCGCCCAGCGGCCGACGCTGCGCCGGCCGTTGACCTCGACGATCTGCTGCTTGAGCGGCCGCGTGCCGCGTCGGGCGAGGGGCAGCGCCCCGCGCGGCGCAACCTCGCGCCGCCGCTCGCACCGGCGAGCGGCAATGCCGCGATCGACGAGTATGCGGCGCGATGGAAGCGCGTGCTGGCCGGCGAGCCGGCGACGAAGTCGCTGCGCTCGCGATTCGTCTCGCCCCCTCCGATGCAGCGGGCCCCGAAGCGCGAGACGGCTGCGCCGCCGACCGAGCTCCTCGTCGTGCGCGTGCCGCCCGTGGGCTCGAAGGCGGCGGGCGGTGCGGCCTTCGTCACCGAGCGCGTGCCGCTCGTCGTTCCCGGCTCGAAGGGCGGTGCCGATGCGCCGGCGCGCCTCGACGATCAGGTGCGGGCGAGGATCGCCGAGCTGCGGGCCGCGGATCCGTCGATCCGCACCGTGATTCCGAACCGGTCGTGGTCGATCTTCGCTGCGGACGACAACATCTTCCGCGGTCTCCAGTGGCATCTCTCGAACGAGGCGCTCAGCGGCAACGACATCCGGTGGTTCTCGAAGGCGGTCGAGATCATGGAGACGCGCCCGGTGCTGATCGGCATGGTCGATCAGGGGATTCACCTCAATGAGCCGCGCCTGCGGCCCTTCGTCGCGGTGAACGCCGGCGAGGTGGCGGACAACGGCGCGGATGACGACGGCAACGGGCTCGTCGACGATGTCCATGGCTGGAACTTCGCGAGCGGCACGAACGCGATCGGCGTCGCCGACGATCAGTTCAATCACGGTTCCTACTGCTCGTCGATCATCGTCGGCGGACCGCTCAACACCCCCGAGTATTTCTTTCCCGTGGCGTATGACCCGCGGATCGTCGTCGCCGCGTCGGTGGCGTGGGACGCGGAGGCCGGCACGGCGCGCGGTTCGATCGAGTCGACGCTCAAGGCGATCGAGTACGCGATGCAGCGCGGAGCGAAGGTCATCAACCTGAGTCTCGGCGGGCCTGCGACCGAGCTGGAGCTCATGCTTCTGAGCGCCCATCCGCTCTTCGACGAACTCGAGCGTCGTGGTGTCCTTCTCGTGATCGCCGCGGGCAACGAGAACCAGGACATCGACGCGCAGCCCGTCTCGCCGGCGTGCATCGATCGGCCGAACACGATCGTCGTCATGGCGACCGATCCCGACGGCCGGCCAGCGCGCGGCTGGGACGCGAACGCCGGCCAGTGGGTGCCCTACACGAACTGGGGACGCGAGCGCGTCCACATCGCCGCGCCGGGCACGATGATCCTCGGCATTCCGCAGGTCGGGGCGACCTCGTACGGCGACGGCACCTCCTACGCGACGCCGATCGTCACCGCGGCCGCGGCGATCCTCATGGGTCGGCATCCGGAGTGGGATGTCGCGACCGTTCGGCGCGCGATCCTGGAGACGGCCCGCCAGGTCGAGGGGCTCGATGGCCTCTGTCAGACGGGCGGGATGCTCGACCTGAAGGAAGCGCTCGACTGGACGCCGTAGGAAGGGCGCGGCCGCGCGACCCGTCTCGGGACAGGATGTATGCTCCGGCCAACATGCATCCGATCCTCCAGCGCAACGGTTTGGCGAAGCACCCCCGACTGGCCCCGTCGGGCGGCCACGGCACCATTTCGACCGAGAATCCCGCGACCGGCGAAACGCTCGCCCATGTGCGGCTCGAGTCGCGAGCGGCCTACGAGGAGGTCGTCGCCCGCGCGGAGGCGGTCCAGCGCCATTGGCGTCGCCTGCCTGCGCCAAAGCGCGGGGAGATCGTGCGCCGCATCGGGAACGCCTTCCGCGAGCGCCTCGTCGATCTCGGCGAGCTCGTCTCGCTGGAGATGGGCAAGATTCGCGCCGAGGGCATCGGCGAGGTCCAGGAGGCCATCGACATCGCCGACTTCTCCGTGGGGCTCTCGCGGCAGCTCTACGGTCTGACGATGCACAGCGAGCGCCCGAACCACCGCATGTATGAGCAGTGGCATCCGCTCGGCACGATCGGCATCATCACCGCCTTCAACTTTCCGGCTGCGGTCTGGGCGTGGAACTCCATGCTCGCCGCCGTCTGCGGCAACGCCTGCATCTGGAAGCCGAGCCTCATCACGCCGCTGGTCGCGATCGCGACGAACGATCTCGCGCGGGAGGTCATGAAGACCCAGGATGTCTTCCGCCCGGCGGGCTGCGATCCCGCCGATCTTTTCGGGCTCATCATCGGCAGTGACCAGGAGGTCGGCGAGACGATGGTCGCCGATCGGCGGATCCCGCTCATCAGCGCGACCGGCTCGTGCCGCATGGGACGGCGCGTCAGCGCCGTCGTCGCCCAGCGGCTCGGGCGTTGCCTCCTCGAGCTCGGCGGGAACAACGCGATCATCGTCATGCCCGACGCCGACATGGAGCTCGTGACGCGGGCGGTCCTGTTCGGCGCGGTCGGCACCGCGGGCCAGCGCTGCACGACGACGCGACGGCTGCTGGTGCATGAGTCGGTCGTCGAGGCTCTCACCCATCGGCTGGTGAAGGCCTACAAGACGGTTCCGATCGGCGATCCGCTCAAGGAGGGGACGCTCATGGGACCGCTCGTCCACGCCGGCGCGGTGGACATGATGCGGGCCGCGATCGAGAAGGCCGAATCGGAGGGGTGCGAAGTCCTCTGTGGAGGCCTCCCCGGCCTCGCCCGATTCGCCCCGGCGGGAGGGGGCCAGGGCGGCCACTTCGTCGAGCCGACGATCATCCGCGTGCCGAAGGGCGCCGTGCCTTCGATCGTGAAGGAAGAGACCTTCGCCCCGATCCTCTACATTCATTCCGTGCGCGATCTCGAGGAGGCGATCGAACTCCAGAACGGCGTCGATCAGGGACTCTCGAGCGCGATCTTCACCGACAGCGTCCGGAGCGCCGAGCGGTTCCTCTCGGCGGACGGCAGCGACTGCGGCATCGCGAATGTGAACATCGGGACGAGCGGCGCCGAGATCGGCGGCGCGTTCGGCGGCGAGAAGGACACCGGCGGGGGCCGCGAGTCAGGCTCCGACTCGTGGAAGCAGTACATGCGTCGGCAGACCTGCACCATCAACTTCGGCCGCGAACTGCCGCTTGCCCAGGGCATTCGTTTCGGCGAGTGAGTTGCTCTTCGGATGCAACACGGAGGCCCAATCCGAAAGGGGCGGGCACGGAGGGCCACCGAGCAGGCACAACGAGAAAGGGGCTGCGCGACTCGTCGCGCAGCCCCTTCTCTGTTTCTTCTGTGCTCGGTGCTGAAGGAAGCCGTCGGTTTACTTGATGAGCTTCTTCGCCTCGTCCGCGCTGATGCGGCTGATCTTCTGGATGACGACCGGCTCGAGCGGGACATCGCTGAACATCGGCTTGCCCTGCGGGGTCTCGGCCTGCTTCTTGCCGGTCGGCACATCCTTGATGCGGTCCACGACATCCATGCCTGCGACGACGCGGCCGAAGACGGCGTAGGCGCCGCCCATGCGCGGCTCGTCGAGGTAGGCGTTGTCGACGACATTGATGAAGAACTGGCAGGTGGCCGAGTCCGGATCGGGGCGGCGGGCCATCGCGACGCTGCCGCGGACATTCTTCAGGCCGTTCTGCCACTCGTTCTTGATCGGCCTGCGGGTGACGGCCTTCTCCTTCAGCTCCGTCGAGAAGCCGCCGCCCTGGATCATGAAGGTCTTGATGACGCGGTGGAAGATCGTGCCGGTGTAGAAGCCCTCGTCGACATAGGCGAGGAAGTTCTCGACGCTGATCGGAGCCTTCTCGCGGTTGAGCTCGATGATCACATCACCGGCGGAGGTCGTCATCCGCACGAACTCGAGCGCCGGACCTGTAGCCTTCGGAGCGTCGGCCGGGGCGTCCTTCGGCGGGGTCGCCGCCGGTGCCGCGGGCTTTGGCGCGGAGGGAGAGAGCGAGGGAGGGGCCGCAGCGGGCGCGACGGCGGGAGCCGACGCGGGCTTGTCCTGCGCGGAGGCGGTCGGGGTGAGGAACGCGACGGAGGTGACGAGGGTGGCGGTCACGAACGAGCGAACGAGCGCACGCATGGGTGCTGGACTCCTGGGGTCGCCGGCGCGGCGGATGCCGGCGCGGCGGGCGATGAGCTGACTGGCGAAGCGACTCGGCGAGCGAACGCCGATGCGATGCAAGGTCACGCTGCGGACGACCTGATTCCGGAATCGGTCAGGGTGCCCGCAGAGGGAAGTCCGGATGATAGTCGGCCTCTTCGCCGCCGCCGTGCCGGCGGGGTCCACCTGGGCCGTGAGTCGGTGGGCTGTGACGAGGAGGGAGGCGACTGGGAGGCGGGTAACGGGGCGGGAGGCGACTGGGTGGGAGGCAACTGGGCGGGCCGTGGCAGGTTTGCCGCGAGGGGCATCGACGGGGGTTCGGATCGGGGCGGTCGGTGGGCGTCTCCGCGGACGCGGAGCAGGAAGTTGGCGGATCCACGCTCGCGGAAGCGGCGTCGGGTGCGGGAAGACCGCTACCATCTGGAACTCCTCTGTCCGCCCCGGCCCTTGGCTCGGCGGTGAGGCCCCTCCGGATCGCCCGGTGGCAGGCCCTCCGCCCATCCGCTGGCCGGCCGATCGGAGGTTCATCCCCGAGGTTGCATCGCAGTCCCCGGCGTCGAACGCCCGGTGATTCGATATCGGAGCAGACCCCGCGTCTGCCCGCCAAACCATCCTCGGGCACGATGGACCCCCAGCCCCTCTCCGGCTTCGGTCTGCGGCCAGCGGGCTTCCTCCAAGGATCCGTGCTTCATGTCCGCGTCCGCCGCTCCTCCGACCGAACTGCCGTCGCCAGTTCCCGCCTCGCACGATGCCGACTCCGGACCATCCTCCGGCGTGTCGGCGACATCGACCTCGCGAGGTCCGATTCGACTCCTGCTGGATCTCTTCTCGAGCGTCCGGCTTGGTGTGCTGACGATGGCGGTGCTCTTCGTCTACTCGTCCATCGGCTCCGCCGGCATCTTCTACCCGACCGAGGATGGTTGGGCGCACGATCAGATCCGCCAGTGGCGTCCCTTCGAGATGACCGAGTTCGAATGGTTTCACTGGTGGCCGTTCGATCTCATGATGGTGCTGATCGCGGTCAACCTTTCGGTCGCGACGATTCGCCGCATCCCGTTCAAGCCGGTGAACTACGGCGTGTGGACGATCCACATCGGCATCCTCATCATGATGCTCGGCTGCTGGATTTATTTCGGCACGAAGGTCGAGGGCGATGCGCCGGTCGTGCGGCGCATGGTCACGGCCGAACTCGTCGAGCCGAATCCGGCGGGCGGCGAGCCGGTGGTGGTCGCCTCGGAACGCTTCATCGCGAGTCCCGGTCAGCGGGTCTCGCTTGCCCATGGCACGCGGCGCTACGAGCTCGAGATCGCCCAGATCGATCCGGAGTGGATGATGCGATCGGAGGGCACCGAGGCCGAGGAGGCCTATTCGGTGCAGGTCATGGTGCGGCGCGCTGGCGGCTCTCCCGACGACGGGATTCCCGCAACCTACATGCGCCAGGTGCTCGCCGGGCATCCGGAGCACACCGAGGATGTCATTCCCTCCGGCGATCCGACGCAGCCGATGCAGCGGGCCATCAAGGCCGTCGGCAAGGCGACGATCGATCCCGGTCTGCGCATCGGTCTCGAGTACAAGCCGGCCGAGTGGTATTACCTTCGGATGGAGCTCGAGAAGGCCTGGGCGCTCTACATCCGCGAGCCTGGTGCGGCAGAGTGGGTGCAGCGACCGATCCACGGCCTGCCGCTCTATAACGATTACATCACCGATCGCGGGCTGGTGATCCAGGATCCGGCCGACGATCCGCTTCCGCTCGATCCGATCAGCGTGAGCGTGCCGGCGAGCGATCCCGCCGATCCGGCCCCGGGCGTCACCTTCTCGATCAACGGCTTCCTCCGCTACGCCTTCCAGCGGACCGAATGGCGCAACGGTCCGACGGACGGTCCGCTCAACCCGCTCGTCGATCTCGTCGTCACCGGGCAGGCGGGCGAGCGTCAGAACTACCGCCTCCTCGCCCTCGATCCGCGGCAGAACAAGGCCGAGGAGGGCATCGTCCAGATGCGCCACATCCTCGCCGAGGAGGCCTTCGCGAAGCTTCTCGCGCCGCCGACGCTGCGGTTCCGCATCGCCGATCTCGGCGCGGACATCGCCGTGCCGGTGAAGGATCTCGCCGGGCTCAACCGCGACGCGCCGTTCCAGCCGCTGCGGCTGCCGGAGAACGCCCCGAAGGATCGCGTCTATTCCTATCGCGTCATCGCGGTGCAGGATGATGTGCCCTTCTCGGGCGGGAGCAGCTCCGTCGCGGTGGTCGAGATCCAGACGCCGCTCGGCGCGTATCGCCGTTGGGTCTTCTCCGATCCGAGCCTCACCCGCGATGTGACCGACGAGCTTCTCAAGGATCCGCATGCCGCGACCGCGATCGGCGATCCCTCGGTCGAGATCCTCTATGAGCCCGGCCATGGTCAGGCCTTCGTCATGGTCGTGAGCGGCCCCGAGCCGAACCGACTGCGGCTCATCTCGGCGCTGACCGAGGAACCGCAGGTCTTCGATCTCGCGATCGGTCGCGCGCAGCCGCTGCCCGGCGGCCTGGTGCTCACGCCGGTGAATCACCTGACGCACGCCGTCAGCGAGCAGAAGCCCCTCATCGTGCCGCGCGAGCAGCGCGAGCGCGACGCCGGCGTGCAGTTCGCGCAGGCGTATCTCGAGATTCCCGGCGTCGGCAGCCGCTGGATTCGCTATCACCCCTATGTCTTCGACAGCCCGCGCGAGGTCCTTCGGCGCTTCCCATACCAGCCGGAGATCGTGACCCTGAGCGACGGGCGTCAGCTCGAGGTCATGTTCTCGCGACAGCGCCTGCCGCTGCCGGCCGAGATCGCCCTCGAGGAGTTCGTCCTCACCACGCACATCGGCGGCTTCACCGGCGAGATGGGCTCGATCCGCGACTACACCAGCCGCGTTCGCTTCCGCAGCGAGGACGCGCCGGAGTGGACCGAGCCGGCGCCGGTGAGCATGAACGCCCCGATCGAGCACGCCGGACTCGCCTACTTCCAGTCGCAGTGGGATCCGCCGGATCAGCCGCGATTCGAGGGCGATACCGGCTCGCGCGGTCTCAACTACACGGTCCTCGGCGTCGGCAATCGCAACGGCGTCTGGACCATGCTCTGGGGCTGCATCATCTCGGTCATCGGCATGTGCTATGCGTTCTATGTGAAGCCGGTGATCAAGCGCCGGCAGCGCGAGGCGGTCTATGCGTCGATGGGCACCGCACAGCGGGCGCCCGCCGCGGAGGTGGCATCATGATTCGAAACGCTTCGATCCGACTGCTCGGACTGCTCTGTGCGTTCGCCCTCGTTCTCGGGACGGCGGCGAGCGAGGCCCGCGCCGAGGAGAAGGCGATCTCGGAGTTCGCCCGACAGGTTGATCTCTCGCACCTTGGCCGCGTCGCGGTCTTCGGCGACGGCCGCCTGAAGAGCTTCGGCTCGCACGCGAACACGCTGATGGATGTCGTCAGCGGTCCGCGCGAGATCGCCGGCCAGCCCGCGGCGTTCACCTATCTCGACATGCTGATCCGGCCCGACGCCTATGTCGATGCCGACATCATCTATGTGAAGAACAAGCAGGTGCGCGAGGCGATCGCCCGGACGCTCCAGTCCGCCCCGGGCATGCCCGCGGACATCGCCGAGCGCATGGCCACCTTCCAGGCGACGGGGCTCACCAGCCCGACGCTTCTGAAGAGCCAGGCCCTCGGTCCGCTCTTCCGCCAGCTCGAGTCGGATCTCATCAAGACCGCGAAGCAGATGGACGCGATCAAGTCCGCGCTCGTCGTCGCCCAGCCATCCTTCCTCCTGTCGCGGCTGAAGATGGTGCCCCCGGGTAGCGGTTCGACCGACGAGCCTTGGCACGGCATCGAGGAGGTCATGTTCGTGCCGGGCAAGACCTCCGCGCCGGCCGGGTTCCTCTCGACCGATCCGGCCGCGCAGGGCCAGGGCCACGGGGCCCTCGCGACGATCGACGTGCGCATCCAGGCCGACATCGCCGACGCGTGGCGGGCGCTCGTGAACGCGTGGAGCCGCGGCGACGCCGCGGGCGTCAATCAGGCCACGCTCACGCTGTCGGAGGTGCTGCCGAAGGTCGCCCCGACGATCTATCCCGATCAGGGACGGCTCGAGTGGGAGCACTGGTACTTCGTGAACGACCAGCTCACCCAGATCTGGCTCGTCTACATGCTGTCGCTGATCCTGCTCCTCCTCGGCTTCGTCTACCGGTGGCGCACCGCGCTCTGGGCGGGCGGCGCGGTCTTCATGATCGCCTTTGCCCTCCAGACCTTCGCGCTCCTGCTCCGCTGGTACATCTCGGGGCGGTGGCCGAACGCGAACATGTTCGAGGCGGTCACGACCGCGGCCTGGTTCGGAGGCTGCGGCGCGCTGGTGATCGAGTGGCTCGTGCGGCGCACCTCGATGCGCTCGCTCTTCCTCCTCGGCAGCGCGGCGAGCTCGATGGTGGCCCTCATGACGGCCCACTTCCTGCCGGCGTACCTCAATCCGAACATCTCAAACATGATGCCGGTGCTGCACGACGTGTGGCTCTATATCCATACCAACGTCATCATTTTTAGCTATGTGCTGATCTTCATGGCCGCCGTCTCCGCGGTCTGCTACCTGGGCTGGCGGGCGATCGGCGGCGGGCCGGCCTACGCCCGGGCGGGCGGGGCGGGCGCGGTCGTGCTCGCCGGCGTCGGCCCGACCGGAAAGATCCAGACCCGTCCGAGCGTCGGCGAGGTGCTCGACGGCGTGACGATGGTGCTCATGGAGCTCTCCTTCGTCCTCCTCTGGGCCGGCATCGCGATGGGCGCGATCTGGGCCGATCACTCGTGGGGCCGCCCCTGGGGCTGGGATCCGAAGGAGGTCTTCGCGCTGAACACCTTCCTCGTCTTCCTCATCCTCGTGCACATCCGGATGAAGGTCGCCGACAAGGGGATGTGGACCGCGGTGCTCGCGATCATCGGCGCCGCCGTCATGCTCTTCAACTGGATCGTCATCAACTTCGTGATCACCGGGCTCCACTCGTACGCGTGATCGTGCGTCGCGCGTCGTAGCGGGCCTGGGCCTCCTCGCGGGAGATCAGGCGGAACCCGAGGGTGCCGTTGCTGTGCTCCGGTCGCCAGAAGTACTCCGGCTGCCGCATGGCTGAGCGGCTGTTGTACTGCCGAACGCGGCCGTCGGACGCGGCGACGGTGAGGACCTGGGCCTCGTCCGCGAAGCGCATGGTGCGGGCTGGCATCGCCTCATTCGCGAACCAGGCGATGACATCGAGGGTCTCCGTCTCGATGACCGAGACCTGTCCGAGAGGCCCGCAGACGAGGAAGCGGCTCTCGTCAGGGATGAGGAAGCCGCCGACGCCGCTCACCGCGATCGAGCCCGAGGTTCCGACGGTCAGCGTTCCGTCGCGGTCGAGCCGGGAGGGGCGCTGATTCGCGTCGGTGAAGATCCACGCCCGCTGCGTCACGGCGTAGTCGGCCTCGATCACGCCGGAGGCGGGCTCCTCCAGTCTGGCGATACGGCGGCCGTTCCGCGGATCAAACGCCGAGGCGATGTGCCCGCGATGGCCATAGCGGGCGACGACCACGCTCTCGTTCGCCCGGACGAGCCGCGCCGCGGCCGGATCCACCGTCTCGGGCCCGGTCCGCCAGAGGACGCGCCCCGTCTCGGCTTCGACCCGGAGCACCGAGCCCGTTTCGAGGAGGAGCGTCAGCTCGCCTTGGTGATCGAGCAACGCAAGGGGGGCGTCGTCGAGCGGAAGGATCCGTTCCCAGGGGCCGCCCGCCAAGGGCATCTCGCAGAGGGCGTCCTCGGTCGCGACGACGAGCGTCCCCGACTCGGAACGCACCGCCACCGCCCGCACGCCCGTGCAAGGCACCCGCACAAGAAGGGCGTGCATCGGCCGGAGGAGATCAACCTGCACGACGCCATCCGGCGAGAGGGATGCGAGCAGGTCGCCGTCGGTCGAGACCTCGACTTGGGCGATGCGCTCGGCGAGACGCGACGCGGTATCGCGGCGGGGTTGGAGATAGGCAGGATCGCTCGGCCAGATGCGCACCGCGCAGTCGATGGCGGCGGTCGCGAAGTGGCGGTCATCGCTCGACCACGCGATGTCGCTGATCGGCGAGGTGTGCGAGGAGATGATGCCGGTCATCGCAGCCGAATCGCGATCGGCGAGGAAGTGGACGCCGCTGCCGTGACCGACGGCGATCCTGCGCCCATCGCGCGCCGGGACGGCGGTGAAGGCATCGAGGGCGAAATCGCGGCTTGGAAAGTGCTCCCACCCTTGGCCGCTCCAGCGGGAGAGACCGCTGCGCGGATGCGCGCGGAAGAGGGTGCCGGCGGCGACGATGTGCCGATCGCCGGGTTCGACCGGTTCGCGTGCGAAGAGCGACGGGAGGAGTGTGCCCTCGGGCGTCAGCGTCCAGCGCTCGAGCCGATCGGCGAAGCCGAGGAGAAGCGTGCTCGCGTCGAGCATCGCGACGGAGCGGATCCCATCGGCCGTCGCCTCGGCGAGGACGCGTCCGTCGTCGAGCGTGGTGGCCTCGCGTACCGTGACCTGCCCACCGTGCACCATCGTCATGCGCGTTCCGGCCGTGGCCCAAAGGTCGCAAGCGCCGATCGGCTGGAGTGCACATGTCCCGTCGTCGGACAGGCGTGCGAGGAAGCTCTCGCCGTTCGCGGAGCGAAGGGCGAGCAGATCGGTGTCAGCGATCCGCACCAGATCCTCCACCCGCGCGATCGGGACCTCGAGCGGTGCGAGGATCTGGTCGAGGATCGAGTAGGTCCAGAGGCCGCCATCGAGGTCGAGGCAAACGAGGAAGCGATCCTGATTGGCGAAGGCGACCCGCTTGGCGGAGGTGGGGAGGGTGAGGTCGCAGAGTGACTGTGACTTCAAAGACTGAAACGCTCGAGACTCCCAATTCGAGCTCTCCGAGCTCTGCGCAATCTGCGAGGCGAGTGCGAGCTGCCCGCGTCTCAGCGCTGAGCTTGCGTCGCGGAGCCTCGCATGCTGGAGAAGCTGCTCGGCTCGATACTTCCCATTGCTCGCGCGATTCAATAGCCCGACACCCAGGGCAAAGAGCGCGAGTCCCAGCGCCACGATCAGCATCACCACAATCTGCTTGACGCGTAGTCGGAGGAACCGCCACGACCGCCCCAACGCAGAGCGCGAAGTTGCTAGGGTCGGCGCACCTCCAAGCCAGCGATCAAGATCGGCGAGGAGCGCCGGTCCATCGGCATACCGCATGCTCGGAATAGGTTCCAAGCAGCGGGCGACGATCGCCGCGAGCGATGGGGGAACGGACTCGCCGAGCTGGGCCGCCGTCGGCGGCACCGAGGTACGAAGGGCCTCGGCGATCTGATAGGGACTCATCCCGGAGATGTTGATCGGCCGCCGTCCGGTGAGGAGTTCGTGCAGCATCACGCCGAGGGCGTAGACATCGGCCCGCTGATCGCAGGCCGCAGGCGTCCGAAGGAACTGCTCGGGGGCCATGTACTCGTAGGTACCGATCCACCCGGTGTTCCCCGCAGGGCAATCGGTGAGGGGGATCACCCCGCCGGCGGCGCGAGCGAGGCCGAAGTCAATCAGCTTCACCGTCCCGTTCGCATCGACCAGGGCATTCGTCGGCTTCAGATCGAGGTGGACGACACCCTCCTCGTGGGCATGGGCTACGGCGGCCGCAAGCTGCCGCATGAGGGCGACCCGCGCCCGCACATCGAGCGGCCGGCTTTCGGCCGCGAGGGTGATGGGAAGCGCATCGCGGACGAGCTCCATCGCGAGGTAGCCAACGGGGAGACCGTTCGGATCCTCGACCAGTCCCGCCGCATAGACCGTGACGATCCCGGGATGGCTGGAATGGGCGAGGAGCGTCGCCTCGGCGTGGATGCGTCGCATGCCGATGCTCCCGAGGCTCTCCGGATGGAGGACCTTCAGGGCGACCAGCCGTCGGGGCGAGTCCTGCTCGGCCTCGAAGACCTCGCCCATCCCTCCGGCCCCAAGTCGACGAAGGAGCCGAAAGGGACCCACGCGATCACCGACCGCGAAGCGCTGCGATGGCGCTCGAAGCCGGCGCTCCCACGCGGCAGGCGTCTGCGCGATGACCTCCACCAGGGCGTCGATGCCGACGACGCGCTCACGGAGTGGCGTCGGCGAAACGCCTCCGATCCGCATCGCATCATCCCCCGCCGCTTGATCAAGTTGTCGATCCACGATCGTGCTCTCGGAGAGACTTCGACGGCTCTCCCGCGTCACCCCGCCGGAATGCTATCAGCGGCGATCCGCGCGACACAAGGGCTGGATCCACCCGCCGCGGCTCGCGCGGCAGGCCACGCCACCAACGAAAACCGGGAGAGCCCATGAGGGCTCTCCCGGTTCGTTGATCACATCTCGGCCGAGGCCGAGCGGTGCTCACTCACTTAGTTGCAGGCACCCCAGGCGCCGAGGAGGATGGCGAGGTCGCCACCATCGACGGTGCCGCTGCCGTCGAGGTCCTGAACGCCACCGACATTCGCCCACGCTCCGAGGAGGTTGGCAAGGTCAGCGGCATCCACGATGCCGTCGCCGGAGAGGTCAGCCGGGCAGGGGTTCGAGACTTCGCACACGCCCGAGGTGATCTCGAGCTTGGCGAGGGCGCACTCGAAGGTCGAGTTGTTCGGCGTGTCGTTGGCCGAGACGCGGAAGAGCATCGAGTTCGAGGTCGGAATCACCGAGTCGGTGAAGTTCTGCCAGGTGCTGCTGGTGCTGCCGATCAGACGAAGGGTCGTCCAGCTCGTGCCGCCGTTGAAGGAGACCTGGACGAGCATGTTGTCGGCCTCGGCGGTGCCGAAGTCGTTGTTGTAGACCCACGCGGTGTACTTGATCTCCACCGGCGAGCCGGCGGTGACCGCATACGCGGTGGAGGTCAGCGTCGTCGGGCCGCCGTCGATGTCAGCCGCCGAGGCGCTGCCGCCCGGGAGGCCCTGACCGGTGAACCAGAACGAGGTGCCGGCACCAGGTGCATCGACGCCGGGGGCGACGGGGATCGCACCAGAAGAAGTCGCGATCTGAGTGCCGTTCGTCCAAGCACCACCCGTCAGTCCGGGCGCGTTCACAACCGTCCAACCCTCCGTACCGTTCTCGAAGATCGTCGAGACGATCGTCGTCACGCCGGTGACCGGCGTCGCGGTGTAGAAGAGGCTGGGGGCGCCAGCCGGGTCGGTGTAGGTCGCCGCGCTGTTCGAGATCTTGCCGCTGACGTAGTAGTCAAGGACATCGCCGCACTCGGTCGCCGGGAGCGTCGCGGTCCAGAGCGTCGGGCCGCCGGTGAGGTCAGCCGACTGCCAAGCGCCGCCGTTGAGACGCCAGTTGATGTCGAGCGTGCCAGCGACGATCGAGCCGCCACCGAGGATCGAGGTGTTGACCGTGAAGGTCTTCGCCTCGCCCGGGGTGAGGGTGGTCGGCGTGCCGGTCGGGAAGGTGAAGGTGATGCCGAGCGGCGGGGTGTTCATCCAGATGTCGATGCCCGCGCAGCGGCCGATCACGAGGTCGAGCCAACCGTCGCCGTCGATGTCGATCGGGGCGATGTCGTAGGTCGAGGAGAGGCTGCCGTTGGGGATGATCTGGCCGATCTCATCGAGCATGCCAGCGCCAGCGGCGCCGGTGTTGCGATAGATCTTCGCCCGACGGCCCGAGCTCGGGCAGAAGGGGGGAAGGTCGGCGTCCACGTCGGCGATCATGACATCGGGACGACCGTCGTTGTCGAGGTCGGCGATGCGGCAGGTGTTGCCGAACTCGGCGAGCGAGTCAGCGATCGTGTACGAGGTGAAGTTCGCGAAGGTGTCGGCGCCGTTGCCGTTGTTGATCAGGTACTTGTCCTGGCTGTCATCGACGATGACCATGTCGAGGCGGCCGTCGCCGTTGAGATCGCCGAGCTCGCCGTTGTAGGGCGCGCCGGCGGTCACCTGATCGGGACCGTTGAAGCTGTTGCCGAGGTCATTCGGCTTGTTGTAGAGGACCGCGACATTCTGTCCGCCGGTGAGCGTGTTGATGCGGACGATGTCGGTCGCGCCGTCACCGTTGATGTCGCCGGCCCACACCGCATTGCCGAACGCCGAGGCGAGCTGGGCGGTGGTGAAGCGGGTGTTGGTGGTGTCGAAGAAGTAACCCGGGCCAGGGCCGTTCGGGTTGGTGCCCCAGTTCACGAGGAACTTGTTGTCGTAGTCCTTCGTGGCGTTCTCGGCCGGGCTCTGCTGGCACTCGCCGGCGTCGTTGGTGTCGCCGTCGCCGTTGAGGTCGATGCAGACGGTGCCGCTCGTCTCGGGGGTGTCGTAGTCGACGAAGAAGATGTCGGGGTAGCCGTCGCCGGTGAGGTCAGCCACGACGCCGTCGCAGGCGCGGGGGTTGGCGGCGGAGCCGTTCTTCGCGAAGAGGACCGGGATACGGGCGTTCTCGAACTTGAAGCCCTGCCAGTTGCCGTTCGCGTCGTCACCGAGGTTGCGGTAGACGCGGGGCTGGCCGAGGACATCGTTGACCTGGTCGCTCATCGTCGTGAAGGTGACGAGGTCAACCCAGCCGTCGCCATCGACATCGATGACCTTGACGTCACGGTCGTTGGTCGGGGCGAGGAGGCCGAGGTCGCCGGGGACATCGGTCTGCGTACCAAACTCGGCAGTCCGCTCGGTCAGGACGCCGCCCTCGTTCATGAGGAGGATGTTCGAGAATCCGCCCTGAATGGAGCCCGGGAACTTGCGCATGACCAGCAGGTCAACATCGCCGTCCTGATCGAAGTCGCCGAATCCGAAGTCCTTCTCGAGATTGTCGTTCTGAAGGGAAGGGTTCATGACCAGACGCGAGGCGGTCTGGTTCGCGAACGATGTCCCCCACTGTCCCATCGCCGTGGACGCCATGGAGGCGGCCAAGGTCAGGACGAACAGGCTGCGTGTCACGCTCATCACGGGCTCCTGTAGCGACCGAGCGCTGGCTCGGCCATTTTCCAGTTCGCGGGTCCACCTGACCCGCGTCGACTCTGTCGAATCGGGTCGGTGGCGGTCAGGCCACCGACCCGGGTATGTGCATGTCATGCCTCACGGTCGGTGAGACAAACGAATCCGATCAATCAGTTGCAAGCGCCCCACGCCCCGAGCAGGATCGCGAGATCCGAGGCATCGACGAGGTTGTCGCCGGTGAGGTCGTTGCGGCTGGTGCCCCAGCTTCCGAGGAGGACGCCAAGGTCAGCGGCGTCAACCGCGCCGTTGCCGTCGAAGTCCGACGGGCAGGCGGAGCAGTTGTCCGGGATGCCGTCGAGGTCGGCGTCCACGAGCGTTCCGAGGAGGAGCTCGCGGAGATCGCTGTCGCCGTCGGCGTCGCAGTCGCCGTTGGCGCCTTCGTACACCTGCTCGAGACCGGCGAAGTCGGCGAGATCGACGGTGCCGTTCTGATCGATGTCGAAGATCGCACAGTGGTCATCCGGGGTCACGCCCGACTGGCCGAAGCAGTTCTTGAAGTCGAGGAAGTCGACATAGGCGATCGTGCCGTTGCCGTCGCCGTCGAACTCAAGGCGACCGAGCGAATCGAGGAAGGCAATGAGCTGAGCCTTCTCCGACTCCTCGAGCGAGTCGAAGGCGTCCGCGGACGCCGCGCCCTCGCCGAAGGGGCCGTGAGCGATGATCGCGTTCGTCACGCGCTCCGCGAAGGTGCCGCCTGCGGCCGAAGCGTCGTGCAGCATCGGGTCGCGGGTGCGGAGGTTCCAGAGCGTCGGCGTGCGGAACTCGCTGCCCGAAGCCTCGCCCTGCGGGATGCCGTCAGCCAGCGTGCCCATGTCGTGCAGGAGGAAGTCGGAGTAGACGCGCACCGTCTGGTTGCGGATCGCAGCCTCGAGCGAGGGGTCGTTCGAGGTGGTGAACTCGGCGACATGGCACTTCGCGCAGCCGATCTGGTTGAAGATGACCTCGCCGGTCATGCCCGACTTCGGCGTCTGCGGCGGCTTGCCGAGGTAGCGCTGGAAGTGGGTGACGCGGTCGATGAAGTCGAAGCCGGCGCGATCGGGAGCATCCTCGGGATCCGCGACGGTGTCGCAGGCCGCGAGGCGATCGATGTCGCCGTTCGGGGCGTTGTCAAAGGGAATGAAGCGGTTCGAGAGGCCGAGCTCGTTCTGGGCGGCGTCGGCGGAGAAGGTCAGGACGGTCGCGATCTGGGCCTTCCAACCCATGCGGCCGACGCGGAGCACGCCGGGCTCCTCAAAGCTCTCAACCATGTGGGCGCGGCCGGAGATGCCATCACCGTCGAGGTCGTTCGGATCGGCGTTCGCGAGGAGCTGAGCGTCGGGAATCGCCTCGACGAGACCGAAGGCGAGCGAGGCGTTGGTCACGCGGGTCGCGAACCAGTTCGCGCCGTCCGCGGTCGGATCCTGCTCTTCGCAGCTGGCGGAAATCGCAGCGGCCTGCTTGAGCGAGCCACCGAAGGCCTCCATCGGGTCGAACTCACCCTTGTTCTCGATGCCGAAGCGGGTGACGGTGATCGAGCCCCAGCCGCCGACCGGGTTCGAGTGGCAGGAGAAGCAGCCAGCCTTGTTGAAGATCGGGCCAAGACCCTGCTCGACCTCGAGCGGGGTGAGGTAGAGGGACTTGCCGGCCTGGAACAGGGCGAGTTCCGCGGCGGTGAGTCCGGGCAGGGGGGCGCCAGCCTTGGGCTGCGGCGTGGGACCACCGGCTGATGCAAGAGAGGTGATGCCAAGCGAACCGACCAAGCTCAGGGCAAGCAAAGCCCCGGCCGCCGACCGGCTGGCGGAAAGACCCGTCGAACGAATGGTGAGCTGACGAACTTCAGACCGACGCACAGATGCCTCCTCGATGTAGGGCACACTCGCGTGCTCCGATAGGCTCCTGAGGGGTGCCTACTGGGCAATCGGGCCCTGTTATGGCCCGTTTCCGCACCGCCGACTGGACCGACGGCGGGGCGGGACGCGATACGAACGACGCGACGCCGGGACGCTGCGGCCCCCCGCCAACGCGACCGGCTTCACTCTGACCGACGGGATGCCGACCTGCGACACGATGCAGGCGAAATCTCGTCTTTTGTCCTCAGCCAACAAAGCGGCCACAGGCTCTCGGACATGCCGTCTCGTGCATCAGCATGTCCGGACTACCCTGGGGCAAGTCGCTCCGAAATCCGAGGCGACCATGTTCCGCTTGTGTAGGTCCGAGTTGCATAGAGGCTAGTGCATATGCGTGGTTTGTCCAGCCTCTTTTTGGCAGGTCGGGCAGACTTCGCGAGGGTTTTGCACTTCTGCCGCGCGGCGCTCAGGAGGATGCTGGATCGTGTGGAGGAAGTTCCTCCCTTCGAGCGGTTGGCAGGATGGGCAGAACGCGCCCCTGTGTCAGCGTTCCCTCGACCTCGCTTGGGGATTCCCCAAGCAGGCTCCGCCCTCCGCTCGGCATCCGACCTCGGGACGCGCACCGCAGCCGCGCCAATCGTGACCTCTATACTCGACCCCGATGGAACCCATGCAGCCTTCACAGCCACGCCCGCTTCGGACATCGCTCCGCGCCGTCGCACCCGCGGCGTTCCTCCTCGTCGCTGCGTTGGCTGCCTCGGCGGCGCAGGCGCGGCAAGTCGCGCCGCCACCCCCGGCACAGCCAACGAAGGCCCCAAGCGTTCCCAGCAGCGCCCCCAGCGGAGCGCCCAGCAGCGTTTTGGGCGGCCAGCAGCAGGTCGTGCCGATCACCGCGAGCTATCCCGACGATCCGCGTCTCACGGTTGTGCAGCGTCTCATGGGCGGCGGCAACTTCGAGTACGCGAAGAATCTGCTCGAGCAGATTCTCAAGGAGCATCCCGATCTCGGGCGCGCCGAGTTCTTCCTCGGCGTCGCGCTCGTCAAGCTGAAGAAGTACGAGCAGGGGCGGCCGCATCTCGAGCGATCGCTCCAGCTCGATCAGGCGTTCCCGGAGCGCAAGCACGCCCATCACTTCATGGGATGGGCGAGCTACTACCTCGGTGAGGCCGATCGCGCCCGCAGCGATTTCGAGACGCACCTGAAGGCCAATCCCGACGAGCCCGACTCGATCTTCGCCCTCGGACTCATCGCCTTCGATGCGGATGAACTCGACGAGGCCGAGCGCCTCTTCCAGCGGGCGATCGATCTGCAGCAGGGGCCCAACGCGAATCGGCGCGATGTCGCGAAGGCGTGGATCCGCATGGGCGATCTCTCGATGCGCCGCGATGACGCCGCGAAGGCCGAGGAGCGCTACATGGCCGGCCTCGCCCTCTTCGCGAACCACTACGAAGGCTGGGCGAAGCTCGCCCGCGCCCGCGATCGACTCGGGAAGGCAGCGGAGGCGGAGAGTGCACGCAACGAGGAGCGCCGAGCGCGGGCGCGCGTCGCGGGCATCGATCCCGATGCGCCCGTCGTGAAGCCGGAGTCGGAGCAGGCAGCGCCGACGCCAGAGAAGCCAGCCGATCCGGACAAGCCGGCGAATGGCGAGCCCGCGAAGCCGCCTGTCGCGCCGCCAGCGTCCGATCCCAAGCCATGACCCGCTTCCCGCGCGCCGTGCGTGCTCGGTTGATTCCATGACGATGCTCTCGCTCTCCCTCCTCCTCGCGGCCCTCGTCACCGGGCCGACCGCTTCGGCCTTTCGATTCACCGATGTCACGGCCTCCGCCGGACTCGTCGCCACCATGACCTCGGGCGAGACGCCGAGTCGCCAGATCCTCGATGTGAAGGGAGGCGGACTCGCCCTCATCGATATCGACGGCGACGGTGATCTCGATCTCTTCATGCCCAACGGCGCGACGCTCGCCGATCCCGAACGGGGCCCGGGCGCGAAGCTGTTCCGCAACGACTCGACGGCCGACGGCATCCGCTTCAGCGATGTCACCGACGCCTCGGGCATTCGCCACACGCGCTGGAGTTTCGGCGTCGCGGTCGGCGATGTGGACGCCGACGGGCGCGACGATCTCTTCATCGCCTGCTTCGGCCCCGATGTCCTCCTGCGCAGTCGGGGGGACGGCACCTTCGAGGACATCTCGACGAAGGCTGGCATCGCCGGCGACGCCACGCCGCGCGACTGGAGTGCGGGCTGTGCCTTCGCGGACATCGATGGCGACGGTGATCTCGATCTCTATGTCGCGACCTATCTCGACATCGATCCGGCGAATCCGCCGGCCCGCACGCAGTTTCGCGGCGTCGAGGTCATGTCGGGGCCGAAGGGTCTGCCCGGCCAGCATGATCGGCTCTATCGCAATCGGGGCGACGGCACCTTCGAGGACATCAGCGAGCCGAGCGGGATCCGCGCCGTCCGGCCGTCCTATGGCCTTGGGATCGCGATGCTCGACCTCTCCGGCGACGGGCTCATCGACATCTATGTCGGGAACGACAGCCAGGCCGATCACTACTTTCGCAATGTGAGCGAGCCGGGCGGCGAGCCGCGCTTCGTCGAGGAGGGGATGAAGTCTGGCCTGGCGACGAACATGGAGGGACTCGAGCAGGCGACGATGGGGATCGGCATCGGCGATGTCGACGGCAACGGTCGGCCTGATCTCTTCACGACCAACTTCTCGAGCGACACGAACACGCTGCGGCTCAACCTCGACGGCCGCTTCTTCGACGATCGCACCTCGCAGTATGGCGTCGGCGCCGTGAGCCGCCCCTATGTCGGGTGGGCGACGGCCTTCGTCGATGTCGACCTCGACGGCGACGAGGATCTCATCGTGGTGAACGGGCATGTCTATCCCGAGGCCACGAAGAAGGCGATGGATTCGGAGTACGAGCAGCGCATGCTCCTCCACGAGCGGCGCGGCCGACGCTTCGAGACGGTGAGCGATGCCGGTCCCTGGCACCGCGAGGCCTATCGAGACCGCACCGCGGTCTTCGCCGATCTCGATCGCGACGGCGATGTTGACATGGTCGTCGGTGAGCTGAACGGTCCGCTCCGCGTGTTGCGAAACGACGCGGCCCAGCCCGGCGTCGCGAACTGGCTCGTCGTCGCGCCGCGCGACGCGCGGCCCGGGATCGGCAACCGACAGGGGGTCGGCGGGATGCTGACGGTCCGGTCGAAGGATCCCGACGGCACCGAGCGCGTCCAGCGCCGCTGGATGTGGGGGGGCGGACCGTTCAATTCGAACATCGCCCCCGAGCACGCCTTCGGCTTTCCGGTCGGCACGACGGCGGTCACGCTCGAGTGGGTGTGGCCTGACGGAACGCGGGTCGAGGCGAAGGACATCGCCTTGGGCCAGCGGTTTGCGATCGAGCGCCGCTGACCGGTTTCGCCCGGCTCACATCACGATTTCGAGGATCTCGAAGCGCTTCGCGCCACGCGGGAGATCGACGCGCACGGTCTCGCCGACGCGGGCCTTCATAAGTGCAACGCCCATCGGGCTGGTCGTCGTCACCTCGATGTACTCGAGGTCGAACCGGCCGGTCGATTCGCCGACGAGCTTGTAGAGATCGTCATCGCCGCGATCGACATCCCGCAGGCGGACGAGCGTGCCGACGAAGACCATGTCCGTCGGGATCGCGGTCTCGCCGGCGAGCTGCGCGGTCGCGAGACGCCCCTCGATCTCCTTCATCTTGGCGTCGTTCATCGCCTTGTCCTCACGCGCGGCGTGGTACTCGGCGTTCTCGCGCAGATCCCCGAGCGCTCGCGCTTCCTGAATGCGCTGGATGAGCAGCTTGTCGTTCGCCCGGAGGTTCGAGAGCAGCTGCTCGAGTTGGGCCTTTTCGTCGGGGGTGATGAAGTTCATGGCAACGGGTCGTCCCGAAGTGGGAGAGATCAGAAGAGGCGGGCGTGGTCGGGGCTTGCGACGAACCGGACACCGCCGGAACGCCCTTCACCGCGCCATGGCTGATGCGGCGGGCCGCACGCACCCAGCCGACCGCCCGGCGAGCCCCCAGGAGCCCCGTCGCGCGAAGCGGGCAGCGCCGGCACGACGACTGTGAAGTCGGTGCCGCCACGCGCCGAACGACGCTCGGGCAGGCTGCCGAGGGAAACCGCTCCGACGCGCGTCCAAACGAGCGCGGGGCGACCTCCCAAGCGGGAGAGGCGGAGAGAATACCCCCGCGGGCCCCGTTCAGCCAGTCGGGGCCCGCTCGGTGACCTCGGTGGGGCCAACGCCGTGGGGCGGGCTGGCGTGGCCGGCGTCGGGGGCGTCCGCGTCCTCATCAAGCCTGGGGATGATGGGAATCAGGATGAGGGCGGCCAGCCAGAGGGCGCCGGCGGCGTACCAGGACCAGCGCACCGTCCGCCATTCGACTCCCTCGGGGGGCGTTGGACCGCCGCCCGAGAGGGCATCGACCGCGGTCAGCGGACTCAGGGCAACGGTCGCCCACCACGCCTCGGAGCCCTCGCCGAGCGGACGGGTCGTGAAGGGGAGCCCCGCGCCGCTGATGGCTGTCGCCATAGGCACGCCAAGGAGGATGACCATGATCGCGAGCATCGCGCCGGAGCGGATCAGTCCGCGGCCGCGGCGGGCCGGCACGCTCCCGATCGCCACGATCGCCGCGATCGCCAACCCCCACCCGATGAGGAGGAGGTCGATCGCGGCCGAGCGCGATGGCGGCCACGGGGTCACCAGCCGCAGCGGCCAGACGACGACCTGGGCGAGACAGAGGAGAACGAGCAGATCGAGGAGGGTCTGCCGGATCGGCCAGGCCCGCAGGGCGCCGCTCAGCCGGACCAGCGGCCAGGCGATGCCGATGCCGACCATGAGCGAGAGGAGGAGCGTCCGCACGCTCGGCGTGTAGCTCGCCGCATGGAGCTGAATCGGTGGCCGCAGTCCCATGCTCATCACCCACCCGGCGATAAGCCAGGCCGAGGCGAGGAAGATCAGGCCGCGCGGCGGGGTGGGTCGCGGAAGGCGCGTCACGACGCGAGAGCGTAGCAGCGGTGTCTGCGTCTCATCGGTCTCCACGGCAATTAGGGCACCGACGCCGTCAGACGCGAGGGGACCTCGTCATCGCCGGCTTGGGTCGAGGCGTCGCTCGACGGCGACTGGGGGGCGAGCGTCACGACATCGAATCGAATGTCGATCGTCCGGTCGCCGCCGTTGTCGACGCGCTTCGAGACCTGGTACATCGCGTCGAGGGCGGCGAGCTTCCGGTCGGCGGGCATCTCGCTGAGCGAGCGGTCGTTCGGATCGCCGCCCCAGACGATGCGCGTGCCTCGGTCGGTCACCAGCTCGACGATGCCCTCGTGGGTGAAGCGGCTCGTGTCGATCGCTTGAACCTGTCCGTTGGCGAACCACACCCGCTCCCGCAGGAGGGCGGTGAGGTTCAGCGCGGCCCGCAGGTCGGCCCCGAGCCAGATCGCCCCGCTCTCGGCGGGCTTCGGCATGGCGACGCCCAGGATGAGCGGGAGGCGCGGCCGCGGATCCGAACCGCTGTAGGCGAGCGGAAGCCGCCGACCCTGCTCGTCGATGAGGTGATCCTCGCCCTCGAACCGGACCATCGCGGTCGGTGTGCGGAACGCGCCGGAGACGAGGATCTCGTTCGTCGCGCTGCGTCGGACCTGTTCGATGCGGGTGAACCAGCCGGAGGCGAGAAGCTCCTGATGCACGCGCTGCAGGGCCTCGACCTCGAGCGGGCTGGCGCTCGCCATCGCCTGGTGCGAGGCGTGGGCGAGCTGTCGCAGCGTCGCCTTGGGCATCCAGCTTGGTGCGTCCTCAAAGCGGATCGCGATGGCCGTCGGATCGGCGGTGCCCTTGGCCTCGGCGTGGGCTCGGAGCCTCGGCAGGTTCACGACCAGGGCGTACCCGATGCCGCCGAGGGTCGCGCCCCATGCGAGCAGGATCGCCATCGTGCGGAGGGTGCCGCCGCTCGGGGTGAGGGCGCCGACGATCCGTCCGAAGGAGGGGAGCGAACGCGAGCGGGAAGCGGAGCTGGATCTCGGCATGGGAGCGGCGAGGAAACGGGAAGCGGTCGACGGGGCGCCAGCCGCGCATGCCGCGCACGCCGCGGGGGAGACGCACCGTTCACCATCGAACTCCTCACCATCGAACCAGCGAAGCGCCGGGCTTGCAAATCGGCGGTCAAATGTGCGCTGCGCTGCGCGCCGAGGCGACCCCGCTGCCTCCGCCGGTCGCGCCCGTGCGGCCCGTCGAGGCAGGGTGGCGTTCCCACGCCCGCCGGACGAGACCAGCGCAGAGCTCCCGCATGGAGATGCCCCGGTGGGCTGCGGCCTTCGGGACGAGCGAATGGGTCGTCATCCCGGGCATGGTGTTGATCTCGAGGAACCACGGCACGCTCCGCCCGTTCGGGAGCGTCTCGATCAGGAAGTCGGCCCGCGCGAGGTCG
This sequence comes from uncultured Isosphaeraceae bacterium, assembly GCA_964395845.1. Classification (GTDB taxonomy): domain Bacteria; phylum Planctomycetota; class Phycisphaerae; order Phycisphaerales; family SM1A02; genus JAEUIT01. Next base: position 240,344 of record CAYNCG010000002.1, read on the forward strand.
CGGCAGCCGAGGCGATCCCAGACCGCCCGCGTCGCCCGGGCCAGCTCCTCACCGACGCCCGGCGGGAGCGGCGGGTCAAGCAGGTAGCGGGTGTCGTCGCGGTGGTACTTCGCCTCGTAGTCGTAGAAGGTGACCGAGGGGATGATCTCGATGACCGGCAGGACCTCCGGGCCGCGCGGCCCCTCGATGATCCCGACGGTGACCTCTCGCCCGCGGATGTAGCGCTCGGCGAGCACCCGCTTGCCCATCGCGAAGAGCCGTTCGGCGGCCCGCTCCGCATCCGTGAGCGAGGAGGTGATCGAGAGGCCGACCGAGGATCCCTCGTTCGCCGGCTTGATGACCATCGGTGGCTCGAGATCGATCGGCTCGCCGCGCCGCAGCTCGCGCGACGGAGGCGTCGCGACGCCCATCTCGGAGGCCAGGCTCTTCGTGAGCACCTTGTCCATCGCGATCGCCGCCGCCCGCGGTCGGCAGCCGACATAGGCGACGCGCATCGACTCGAGGATCTCCTGCATCGGACCGCCCTCGCCGAAGGGACCGTGCAGCACCGGGAAGACGACATCGGGGGCGTGGGCGGCGAGTTCCGCGGCGGTCGGCGTGCTGACCTCGAGTTCGATGACCTCGATGCCCGGTGCGGAACGGAGCGCAGCGGCGACCTCGGCCGCGCTCATCATGCTGACATCGTGCTCGGCGTCGGGGCCGCCCTTCAGGACGAGCGTGCGGATGGGCTGCGGCGCCGACGCGGGGCTGGTCATGACATCACCTGATGCGGTTCGCTCGAACGGGACCAATAGACGACTTCGGTATGCAGATCGATGCCATGGGCGTCGCGGACCCGTTCCTTCACGAGGCGCACGAGTTCGACGATGTCCGCGGCGCGGGCCCCGGAGCGGACCGCGATGAAGTTGCCGTGCTGCTGCGAGACATACGCCCCGCCGACGGTGAGTCCCTTCAGCCCGGCAAGATCGACGAGCTTCCCGGCGCTCACCCGCTCGCCGCTCGAGCCGGGGCGGGTGTCGGTCGGATTCTTGAACATGCAGCCGGCGGAATGGTCGGCGAGGGGCTGCGTGCTCTTCTTGTAGGCGAAGATCTCCTTGACCCGCTCGCGCAGGGCGACCGGATCGGTCTCGGCGAGTCGGAACGCCGCCCAGAGGATGATCGGGTCGCGGATGTTCGTCTCGCGGTAGCCGAAGAGGATCTCGCTCGCCGGATAGACCCGCAGGTCACCCTGCTCGGAGAGGCAGCCGATGCTGTGCACCGCGTCGCCGATCGCGCCGAACGCGCCGCCCGCGTTCATGCGGACCGCGCCGCCGACCGACGCGGGAATGCCCGCCATCTGGGCAAGGCCGGCGAGCCCGCGGCGCACCGTGTCGTTGAGGGTCTTCGCCATGTCGGCGCCGGCGCCGACGCGCATCGCCTCGACCTCGCCGGTGGCGTTGTAGCGCACCTCGGTGAAGCAGGGGGCATCGAGCTTGAGGACGATGCCATCGACCCCCTCGTCAGCGACGAGGAGATTCGCACCGCTGCCCAGTACGCGGACGGGCATGCCCTCGCGCCGCGCCCGACGGACGAGCGTGATGAGCGCCTCCTGGGAGCGCGGACGCACGAGGAAGTCCGCAGGACCGCCGATGCCGTACCAGGTCATCGCCCCGAGCGGCGCGTCGGTGCGGACCTCGACATCGAGATCGGCGAAGATCGAACTCGCGCGCGGAGAGGAGGTGGTCACGGCAGCGGAGCGTAGGAGGGACTTGCGACCGCGCTCTCGCGCGAGCCGGCGCCGGCGGTGGCGCGACGGAGGTACTCGAGGGCGATCTGGTTGACCGGCCCGGCGCCCATGACCACGATGAGGTCGCCCGGTCGGGCGATCGACTCGAGGTGATCGACGATCGCCTCGAAGGTCGGGATGTGCAGGGCCTCGACGCGTCGTTCGCGGAGCTTCTCGACGAGATCGTTCGCCGAGACCTTGGTCTTCTCGAGCTCGCTGTCCCGCACGAAGTAGATGTGCGGCACGAGCACGATGTCCGCCGAGGAGAAGCTGGTCGCGAACTGGTCGAGCAGGAAGCGCGTCCGGCTGTGCTGATGCGGCTGGAAGACGCAGATGAGCCGCTTCGGATTCTCGACGCTGCGGAGCGCCCGCAGCGTCTTCTCGCACTCGGTCGGATGGTGGCCGTAGTCGTCGTAGACCGTGACCGGCGCGCCAGGGGCTCCGACCGTCGCCGGTCGCGTGCCGAGCTTCTGCATGCGGCGGTCCACGCCTCGGAAGGTCGCAAGCGCCGCTGCGATCGCCTCCCATTCCGCCCCGAGCCAGTGGGCCATGATCGCGGCCGCGGCGGAGTTCAGGGCCATGTGGTCGCCGTGCACCGCAAGGTTCCACTGGGCGAGCCAGATGCCGTCCTGGAGGAGACCTGCCCGCGAGGCCTTCGCGTCGAAGATGACCTGATAGTCGGCCATCGGCGAGAAGCCGAAGGTCGCGACCTCGCAGGCGAGCCCGGCGGCGATCTCGCGGCGGTGCGCGCCCTCGTCGGCGATGAGGAGCTTCCCGCCCTCCGCCGCCTTGGGCAGGCGCTCCGCGAACTCGCGGAAGCTCTGCACGATCGCGTCGATGTTCGCGTAGCAGTCGAGGTGATCCTCCTCGACATTGTTGATGAGGGCGATGGTCGGATGGTGATGGTGGAAGCTGCGGTTGAACTCGCACGCCTCGCAGACCAGGATGCCGGGCTTGCCGTGGAGCGAGCCGATCGGGATCGAGAGCGAGCCGGTCCGGGCGCCGCCGCCGAGGTGCGGGCAGGTCGCGCCCACGATGACCGAGGGATCGAGTCCCGACTGCACCAGGATGTGGGCGAGCATGGCCGTCGTCGTGCTCTTTCCATGCGTGCCGGCGACCGAGACCGCGGTGCGGCCGAGCTGGGCCCGGCCAAGGGCCTCGGCGTAGCTGATGACTTCGAGTCCCCGCTCCTGGGCCGCAAGGACCTCGGGGTGATCGGGCCGGATGGCAGCGCTCGCGATGACCAGGTCACAGCGCTCGGGGATCGCCGGCGTCGCCTGGCCGATCGCGACCGGGATGCCGAGGTGGATGAGCGTCGCGGTCAGGTCGCTCGCGCTCTGGTCGGAGCCGGAGCAGCAGGCGCCGCGCGTGGCGAGCATGCGGGCGAGCCCGCTCATGCCGGAGCCGCCGATGCCGATGAAGTAGAGGTGCTTCCCTGAGAAGACCTGATCCGCCTGGTAGTCGCGCTCCGGGGAACTGGGGCAGATGGAGTTCGCGGCGGTGGGGCGGTGGTCGTTCGCGCTCATGATGCAGGGAGAGGTGGGGAAGTCGGGGGCGGCAGCCGGAGGGTCAACGGTTCCATGGCACCGCCCCCGCTCGGGCGTCGCCTGCGGCATGGACCGACGGGCGCGCGGACGGGGGAGTGCTGCTCCAAACGCACATGGTATCGGCGAGGCGCTCGCGATCGCGTGATCGTTTCTCGCCGACGCCATCCCAGCGCCATCGCCATCAGGACGGTCGGTCAGGGCGTGATCGACCGGACATCGAACTGCTGGCCGCCGACCGAGGCCTCGGCCATGAGTCCGCGCTCCCCGCTCACGAAGACCGCGACGCCCTTCGTGTACGCCGCGGCTGCGGTGCCGCCCGCCCGGGCTGCGACCGCCGAGGCGGCGGCGTCGAACTCGAAGTTGCCGGACTTGAAGGTGTCGAGTTCGGCCTGCGTCTCGAAGAAGATGATCTCGCGGAAGACCTGGCCGCCGATCTGGGCGCCGATGCTGCCCGCGGTCAGCGTGACATAGTGCGTCGCCCGTCCGCCCTCGAAGAGGACGCCGTCGCCCCGGGCGCCGCCGAGGATGAGTCCGCCCTTCGCCACCTCGGGGAAGACCGCGTAGCCGGCGGCGCTCTCGAAGTAGGGCTTCATCGCCGGTTCGGTCTCGCGGAAGCGGGCCACGGCGTCGCTGGCGGCCTGCTCGAGCGAGGTGCTCCGCTGGGCGGTGGTGCGGTAGGAACCGCCGGTGTCGCAACCGGGGAGGATGGTGCAGCCGATCACGAGCGAGAGGGCGACGGTGAGTCCGAAGCGGTCTGAACGCGGCATGGAAAAACTCCTGATTGCGTGCGACGGCTCGCTCCCGGTCGCGCGGCACGACGGACGCGTCGCGGTCGAGCAGTCACGCGGGAAGCGTAGCACCGCGCGGCGGCCCCGCGGGCAAGCCCGCATCAGCTTGCCCGAGCCTCCGCGCAGAAGCGTCGGCAGATCGCGTCGTCGGCGCAGCGTTCGCCCCGGGCCTTGCAGACCCGTCGCCCGTGAAAGATGAGCAGGTGCGAAAGGAGGCACCAGTCCGGTCGGGGAAAGAGGGCCATGAGATCGCGTTCGATCTTCGCAGGTTCCTCGTGGCGCGTCAGACCGAAGCGGTTCGAGAGGCGCTGGACATGCGTGTCGACCACGACGCCAAGCTGGAGTCCGAAGGCGTTGCCCAGGACGACATTGGCGGTCTTCCGGGCGACGCCGCGGAGCGCGGTGAGTTCCTCCATCGTGCGCGGGACCTCGCCGCCATGGCGCTCGACCAGGGCGATCGCCGTCGCGTGCAGGGACTTCGCCTTCTGCCGGAAGAAGCCGAGCGAGCGAACGAAGGGTTCGATCGCCTCGGGAGTGGCGACGGCGTAGTCCTTCGGCGCTGGAAACCGGGCGAAGAGGGCAGGGGTCGCCTTGTTCACGGCGACATCGGTGCACTGTGCGGAGAGGATCGTCGCGAAGAGCAGTTCGTGGGGCTTCGACCAGTTCAGCTCGCAGTGGGCATCGGGATAGCGTTCCTTCAGGAGCGCGAGGATCTCGCGGGCCCGCTCGACCTTCGCGATCGTGACCCGCGGCAGGGCAAACCCGGCCTTCTCGGGATCCGGAGGGAGAAACGATCGGGTTGTGCCGGCCCGGGCGCTCATCGGAAGACGGGTCCTGACTGGGAGCCGGAGCGGTGCGGGGCGCTCCGCGGCGTGAGGATCACGGCCGAGACCGCGATCGCCGCGAGCAGCAAGCCGCCGTTGATGCGGAGGATCGGGTCGGAGATGCGGTGGTCGCGGTCGAAGATCTGCTTGTGGCTCGCCGCGGCGGAGAGGTCGCCGCTCCGCACCGCACCGCGGTAGTCGGCGAGGGCCGAGTCCATCCGCGGCGCGAGGATGACGAGATGGGCCATCGTCGTCGCCGATGCCCCGAGGATCAGGGCCATGCGCAGCGAGTTCGCGAAGCCGCGCTCCGGCCAGCGGGTGAGCCACTGGAGGATGACCGTCGCCAGCAGGATCGGGATGAGTACCCACTCGAGCGTCGCGAGCGCGTCGAAGACCCGCTCCGCGACGAACCCCGCGAGATATCGACCGGCCTCGCCGCCATCGCCCGCATCGGCGGTGAGCGCCGGGTCGGCCGCGTGTGCGGCGTCGGCCGCCGCGAAGGGCGGCACCGCGACGCCCAGTTCGGGCACGATGCGGCTCAGCGTGCCGAAGCTCGCCATGGCCGTCGCGCCCGCGGCGACGAGCCCGGCGAACCAGAGGATGAGGGCGATCCAGTAGACGGTCGCGACGAGTCGGAGCATGGGCCCATTATGGCGCGTCGATCGGACCCGCGTGTAGACTTCCTCCCATGGATGGTGTCCGGCAGCGATCCGACCTGATGGGGCTCATCGCGCCGCGCGGCGGCGATCCGCGGCCCTTCGTGGCAGCCACCATCGGTCCGCTGATCGAGGCCGCTCGGCAGGATCCCCGGGCAGCGCTCGCCGCCATCGCCCGCATCGGTTGCCCCTGCGTGCAGTGGTCCGTGACCACGCCGAGCCTCCGCCCGCGCGAGCTCGACGGCACCGCCCGACGCGGCATCGTCTCGGAGCTTCGCCGTCTCGAACTCCGCTGCACTGGCGTGGACGCCTGGATTCCCCCTGGGCACCTCCTCGATCGCGCCACGATCGACCGCGCGATCGGGGCGATCGAACAGGCGATTCAACTCGCCAGCGATCTCGCCGTCGGGCGGGATGGCGCCAGAGACCGCGCGATGCCGGTGGTCTCCGTCCTCCTTCCCACCGAGAAGGAGGTGGGGGATGGCGGTACCCGCGTGGATCCGCCCTCGAAGTCCGCCTCCGAGCTGGCCGAGGCCATCGCGGTCCTGCGGGCGAAGGCCGATCGGGCTGGCGTCGCCCTCGCTGATCACGCCCTCCCGCCACGCGCCGCCCTCTCGGTCGGCATCGACCCCGCCGCGGTGCTGGCGGTCGGCGGCGATCCTGCTGCCCAGATCGTGGCCGCCGGCGCCCGGCTCGCGACGGCTCGACTCGTTGACTGCTTCCGCAGCGGGCTCCGCGGCCCGGTGCTTGAGCCCGGCGAGTCGCGTCTCGATCTCGAGGGATACCTCGTCGCCCTCTCGATCGTCGGTTACGACGGCCCGCTTGTCGTCGACGCCCGGCAATGGCGCGATCCGCTCGGCGGACTGCAACTGACGATCGATCGGCTGACCGGCGGCACGCTCCGGCGGCCAACGGCAGACGCTGGACGCGCCGGCGGCGAGGCGAGCGGTTCATGAGCGCCGCGTCGGATCGGACGGGCATGATCCGTGCCCACGGCATCGACATCGTCGAGGTCGGCCGCATCGCGGCGATGCTCGAGGCCCATCCCGAGCGCTTCACCGAACGGGTCTTCACCGTCGGCGAGCGGGCATACGCCGAAGCGGGGCAGCGGCGGCGCGTCGAGCGCTACGCCGTGCGCTTCGCCGCGAAGGAGGCGGTGCTGAAGGCCCTCGGTACCGGATGGGGGGAAGGGATCGCCTGGACCGATGTCGAAGTGCTGCGGGCCCCGAGCGGCGAACCGAGCCTGCGCTTGGCGGGCCGCGCCGCGGAGATCGCGGCGGAGCGAGGCATCAGCGGCTGGTCGCTCTCGCTGAGCCACACCGAGCAGTACGCGGTCGCGAGCGCGATCGGCTTCGGCGGCGAGCGCACCGCAGGCGGGTGAATCCCCACGGTCGGACAGGATGCTGCGCGTCATCGCGCGGCCGCTGTCCGCGAGTGTCCGATCGGTTCGCGCAACATGCCGGAAAAGTCAGCCAGCGCTCTTGAAGAACGCCAACGACGGCGGACCATGGTGCGATCCTGATTCGATGGGGGAACCAACGCGATGGCGACAGCCACTCCGACCGGCGTCCTGACACTCGAGCGTGATCCTCGCGAGATCCGGGCCTCGACACCGCCGCCGATGCACCGCCGGTGGAAGCAGGCGCTCTTCCATGCGGCGTTCTTTCGCCCGGTGCATCCGGACGCGCCGGAGGTCGTGCGTCGATTTCGCTCGCTCGCTCGCGAGGCGTTCGCGTGGCTGGTGGGCGAGGAGGTCAGCGGGCCAGCGCGCCGGTTGCGCTCGGTCGCGCCGCTCATCGCGTCGGTGCGCGCCGCGGCGCTCGCCGCGACCCGAGGCGGCGCTGCCGCAGCGCTCGGCGTCTCGCGCTTCGAGCAGTTTCGCTCGATGCGATTGCTCGAGGGGTTCGGGGTTCGGCCCACCGACTACCACCGCTTCGCGCTGCATCAGATCCCGCCCGCCGAGCGCCCCTTCGCGGTGAGCTACATGGAGGGCACCGCGGTGCAGAAGTACCTTCACCGCGACGCGGATCGCCTCGCCATCGACGACAAGCTGCGCCTCGCGACGCGACTCCGTGCCGCGGGACTCCGAACGCTCACCTCCGTCGCCGTCGCCGCGCCGGGTGCGGAGATCGAGTCGATCGCCGAGTCCCTCCCGGATGGCGATCTCTTCGTGAAGCGCCGGGATCTCGGCTGGGGCGTCGGGGCGATGCGCTTCCTCCGGATCCGCGAGCGCGACGCCTGGTGCGACGGCCGGGGCATCGAGTTCGATCGGCGTTCGCTTGCGGCGGCGCTGATTGCGGAGAGCGAACGCGGAGAGATGCTCATTCAGCCACGGCTCGCGACGGGCGGTTCGATCGCCCAGCTCGCGCCGGACTCGCTCGCGACGCTTCGGATCGTGACCCTCCGCAGGCAGGCCGACGCGTCGCCGGCGCTCCTCGATGCGGTGTTGCGGATGCCCGCGCGGGCCGACGCGATCACCGACAACTTCGCCGGCGGCGGCGTGGCCGCGCCGATTCTCGACGGTGACGGACTCCTCGGCAGCGGCTGCACGAACTCGATGCAGGGAACGCGGCTGCCGACCCATCCGCTCACGCGGGCCCGGATCGAGGGACACCGCGTCGCGGAGTTTCGCGACGCGGTGCGCCTCGCGCTTGCCGCGCATGAGCTCTTCCCGGACATCCTGTCGGTCGGCTGGGACATCGCGATCCTCGACGATGGGCCGACGATCGTCGAGGGCAACATTGCGTGGTGCCCGGAGCTCATGCAGCAGGCGCATCAGCGCATGCTGCTCCGAACCGCCTACGGCGAGGCGTGTGCCCGCGCTGCGATGCGACCTGCATCGGCCTGAGCCGATGCTCGCCGATCAGGCCCAATCAGGCCCAATCAGGCCCAATCAGGCCCAATCAGACCCAATCAGGGCGTGCTCGGCTTCGTCTCGCCCTTCGCGCCGTCGGCGGCCTTGGCCTTCCACGCCGCGAGCACCGTCGCCTCGCGCTCGCGGTTCATGCCCGCCGGACGGATGCGCTTCTTGTCCTCCTCCGAGAGACCGTCGATCCAGGTGTAGATGCCGGCGATCGTCTCGCTGAGCGGACGGAAGGTGAGGCCGGCCTTCACCGCCTTCGAGACATTCCAGCGGTGGAAGCCGGCGGCCATCTCGGGAGGAATCCAGATCGGGAGATCCGCGCCGGGGGAGACCTGCTGGCTCAGCAGGAAGTCGGTCGGAATCCAGGTCACCGTCGTGTCGAGGGCCGGGGCGGAGGTCTTCGCGACCTTGATGCTCTCCTCGATCACGCCCCCGATCGTGCCGCCGTCGCCGGCCGGCGTGATGCCGCCGGTCGCCGCGAAGACACCGACGATCGAGCGTTCCGCGCAGTGGATGATCCACTCGGCGAGATCGCGCACATCGATCCACTGCACCGCGTCATCGGGCGTGCCCGGGCCGATCATCTCGCCGCCCTGACGGGCCCGCAGCGGCCAGTAGCTGAAGCGGCCGGTCCAGTCGCCGGGGCCGACGATGAAGCCGGGACGAATGTTCGTCACGCGGCCGGGCATCGCGGCCTCGGCGGCGGCCTCGCAGAGGGCCTTCAGTCCGCCGTAGAACTCGCCGCGGCCGCCCATGTTTTCGACGGTCGGATCGGGGATCTCCGCGACGGGATAGCTTTCGTCGGAGTTCGGCGGAGCGCCATCCTTGAAGGCGCTGATGCTCGAAATATAAATGTATTGCTTGACCTTCGGCCCGAGCAGCTCCGCCGAGGCCTTCACATGCCGCGGGTAGTAGCCGCTGTTGTCGATGACGACATCGAAGCTCGAGGTCTCAAGCGCCTTGGTGATGGAGGCGAGCCCTTCGCCCTTGTTCGGGTCGCGGTCGCCCTGGAGCTTCGGCAAATCGGCGAAGAGTTCAGGGCGGGTCTTGCCGCGATTGAAGAGGGTCACGGAGTGACCGCGGGCCTTCGCCGCCTCGACCACTTCCGGGCCGAGGAAGGCGGTGCCGCCCAGGATCAGGATCGAGAGCGACTTCTCGGCCTTGCCGCCCCGCTTCGCGCCATCGGTGGCCGGAGCGGTCGTCGCGGCACCGGTCTGACCGGCGAGGGCGCGGGATCCAAGCAGCAGTCCCGCTGCGCCGGCCGCGGACAGGGCGACGAATCCGCGACGATCGAGCGGACGCGATGCGGAGGGGGAGGAGAGGGGGGAACGGTCGTGCGTGTGGTGCATGGAGAGCCCGGAGGAGGCGAGAGGTGCGTGGCCGCCTGATATCGCAAGCAGCGCCGTCGGTTGCGGTCTTCTCCGTACACTCTCGACTCGCCTTCCGCGTGCTCCCATGTCGAACGCATCAGCCATCACCCCTCAGGCCCGCCGTGCAACCCTGATCGCGAGCGAGCGGGCCACCTTCGAAGCCCAGGTCGCGGCCCACGCGGCCGCCGCGCCGGGAGCGGGGAGCGCCGGCGGCATCGTCCTCCTGTCGCGTCGGCTCATGAGTGACCAGCTCACGCCGGTCCTTGCGTATCGCCGCCTTGTCGCGGCCGATGCCCGCACGGCCCCGAGCTTCCTGTTCGAGAGCGTCGAACATGGTTCGGCGGTCGGACGCCATTCGCTCTTGGGGGCCCAGCCGCGGGTCGAGGTCGTCGCGAAGGGATCGACGGTCGAGGTGATCGACCATCGCACCGGAGCCAGACGCCAGCACCAGGGCGCCGATCCGCTCGCCGTCGTGCGCGAACTTGCCGCCCCCGATCGGCTTCCGCCGCGCGAGACGCTCGCCGCCCTTCGGCTGCCGGGCTCCTTCGTCGGCGGCTGGGTCGGCTTCGCGAGCTACGACACGGTGCGCTATCTCGAACCGGCGAAGCTGCCCTTCGAGCACGCTCCGCGCGACGACCGTGGCCTGCCGGACCTGCATTTTGGGCTCTACCGACAGGTCGTCGTCTTCGACAACGCGACGAAGACGCTGCACGCGATCGTCGGCACCTCGCTCCGCGACCATCCGAGCGTCGAGGCGGCGTGGCATGCGTTGCAGGCCGATCTCGAGCATCTCGTCGCCCGCCTCGAGACGCACTCGGTGCCGCTTCCGGCCGGCTCGATCGAGATCGACCCGAGCCATCGGCCGACGACGCCGACCTCGCTCGTGACCCAAGCGCAGTTCGAGAGCGCGGTGCGCCAGGCGAAGGAATACATCGCCGCGGGGGACGCCTTCCAGATCGTTCTCTCCCAGCGCCTCGAGCGCGAGACGACGAGCGATCCCTTCGAGATCTATCGGGCGCTGCGGGTCGTGAATCCGAGTCCCTATCAGATCTATCTGCAGGCGGCCGGAGCGATCCTCGTCGCGTCGAGCCCGGAGATCCTCTGCCGCGTGCGCCAAGGCGTCGTCACCAACCGGCCGCTCGCCGGGACGCGGCCGCGCGGTGCGACGCCGGAGGCCGATGCCGCGCTTGAGCGCCAACTTCTCGCCGACGAGAAGGAGCGCGCCGAACATGTCATGCTCGTGGATCTCGCCCGCAACGATCTCGGGCGCGTCTGCGAGACCGGTTCGATCGTGATCGAGCGCTGCATGGAGGTCGAGCGCTACAGCCATGTCATGCACATCAGTTCGACCGTGACCGGTCGGCTGCGCCCCGGTCTCGATTGCTGGGACGCGCTCCGCGCGACGCTGCCCGTCGGAACCGTTTCGGGCGCGCCGAAGGTGCGGGCGATGCAGATCATCGACGAGCTCGAGCCCGTGCGGCGCGGTCCCTACGCCGGCGGCATCGGCGCCGTCGGGTATGAGGGCGACATGGACATCGCCCTTGCCCTGCGCACGATGGTGATTCCAACGCGCCGCGATCGCGCCCCGTGGACCGTGCACCTGCAGGCCGGCGCGGGGGTCGTCCTCGATTCGGATCCGACGGCCGAGTATGAGGAAACGCTCAACAAGGCCGCGGCGCTCGGGCGGGCGATCGACCTCGCGGAGTCCGCATTCGCTCGAGCCAATACCTGACCGGCGTGCGGCGGGCCTTCCCGCCTACCATGCCCGCTTCCCCATGCACGCCGCACTCGACACCTCCAGCCAGACCGGCATCGCCCACCTCGCAGCGGACCTCAAGGGCATCCGCAAGATCTACTACAAGCCCGACGGCAGCGTGCTCGTCGAGGCGCTGAAGGGCGTTGATGTCGAGGTTCCGCATGGCCAGTATCTCGCGATCATGGGTGCGTCCGGTTCCGGCAAGTCCACGCTCATGAACATCCTCGGCTGTCTCGACCGGCCGACCTTCGGCAGCTATCGCCTCGACGGCATCGATGTCGCGACGATGCCCGACGACGAGTTGAGCCGCGTGCGCGGCCGCCGCATCGGCTTCGTCTTCCAGGCGTTCAACCTCATCAACGAGCTGACCATCGTTGAGAATGTCGAGGTGCCGCTCTTCTATCAAGGCATCTCGCGCTCCGAGCGCCGCGATCGGGCCGTCGCCCAACTCGAGCGCGTCGGCCTCGGCGAACGACTCGGCCACCGACCGATCGAACTTTCCGGCGGTCAGCAGCAGCGCGTCGCGATCGCCCGCGCGCTCGTCACGAAGCCAGCGGTGCTGATGGCCGACGAGCCGACGGGCAACCTCGACTCGACCACCGGCGAGTCGATTCTCCAGCTCTTCGAGCAGCTCCACAGCGAAGGGCTGACGCTCATGATGGTCACCCACGACGATCGCATCGCCAACCGCTGCGAGCGGATCGTGCGGCTCAAGGACGGACTCGTCGAGTTCGATCGAGCCGGCGGCGGCGCGAACCGTCGGGCGCGGGCCGGGGCTGCGTCGTGAGCGAATCGCTCCGCGTCCTCGGCATCGACCCGGGGCTCCAGCGGACGGGGTACGGATGCATCGAGGTCGATGGAGACGGCTGGACGCCGCGCATCGTCGAGGCCGGCGTGCTGCGGCTGAAGGCCGGCACGCCGATCGCGAGCCGACTCCGCCAACTTGAGTGCGATCTCATGGAACTGCTTGAGGAGCTCGCCCCGTCAACGATGGCGGTCGAGAGCGTCTTCACCCATCAGCGCAACCTGCGGACCGCGATCCTCATGGCCCACGCCCGCGGCGTCATCCTGCTCTGCGGGCAGCGCCGCGGACTCGAGCTCGTCGAAGTCGCGCCGGCGACGGTGAAGAAAGCGGTCACCGGCCGCGGCAGCGCGAGCAAAAGTCAAATGCAAACCGCGGTCGCGTCCACCTTCGGACTCGCCGCGCCGCCCGAGCCCCCCGATGTCGCCGACGCAATCGCAATCGCCCTGGCCGGCGCGCGCCGCTCGGGGTGATGGCTGCGGGAGGACCACAGAGGCCAAACCCGAAAGGGGCGGGAACAGAGGAGACGAGGAGAATGGGGCTGCGCGACTCGGCTGGGGCGCGCAGCCCCTTCTTTCACTGTCTCCTCTGTGCTGCCTCTGTGCCCTCTGTGCCTCTGTGGTTCTCCGACGAGGGCAAGCCCCGTTGAATCGCCTCGATTCGCATCAGTCGTCGACGATGCGGATCGGTTCGTCATCGTCCTTTCGGCGCGGCTCGGGTGACGCGATGCGGTGCGGCGGGCCGCGGCGTTGTTCGGCGACGCGCCGCGCTGCGGCGCTGAAGCGCGGCGAGCGGGGCAGGGCGTCGATGAGTTCCCTCGACTGGAGAACGAGCAGTCCGAGGAGTCCCGCCATCGGGAGGCTGAGGAGTACGGCGCCGGCGATGAGGAATCCGAAGAGTCCCGTCGAGCGCGTCGGATCGGCGATGAGAACGAGCGCGACCGCTGCCCACGCGATGAGGATCGTGACGCCCAGCGGCGCGAGCGTGCGTTCGACGAGGCGAGCGCCGCGGAGCGGCGCGTCGTCGGCATCCGCGGTGCGCACGAGCGCTGCGAGGTCGCACCAGAGCGCGCGGGTTGAGAGCAGTTGCAGCAGAAAGCTCGGCAGCATCGCCGCGAGGAGAAGGACTTGGCTGCCGCCGGGCAACTGACCGGTGGGACCGAGGAGCGTCGGGCCGATCGCGGGGAGGAGCGCGAGGCATCCGAGCGGCGTGGCGATCCACCGGTGGATGCGACTCGCCCGCACCGCGCGTGAGACGTGGCCCGGAAGCGCTCGTGTCGCCCGTGTCGCCCGGTCCGCCTGATCGCCGCGTTCGGCGGTCAGCCCCTCCGTCTCGAGGGCCCGCCGGAGATCCCGCAGGCCGGCGACCTGACACCACGCTTGCACCGCCAGAGCTGCGACCGCCGCGGTGCCGATGGTCGGCGACAGCGGAGCGAAGAAGAAAGCCGGAATCGCCAAGACAAGCGACTGACCGCTCCAGCGGACTCCATCCGTCAGGGTCTGCCAGGTGTCGCCGGCACCGAGGGTGCGGGTCGGGCGCGGGATCTTCGTCCCGCACTCCGGACATCGCTGGCCGGGCGTTCCGCCTCGGAGGTCGTAGCCGCAGCGGCCGCAGCGGACGCCGAGGAGGGGCGCGCCCTCCGTCGGGAGATGCGCTCGGATAGGGGATTCCTCCGGGGCGGGCACCATTGGGGGCAGCGGGGGGCCGGTGTGGGAGGTCGCCGATCCCTGGCATGCACCCCCACGGACGCAAGCGGGTAGGCGACAGTAGGCATGTTCCTTCCGCGGGATTCTGTGACTCTGACCGAGTCCGAGGCCGAACTCGAAACGCAGGAAGTGCGTCCGAGTATAAGACGCGGCGCTGTGAGGGTTTCCCAACTCGCTCAGCTCCGTCAGCGCGAACGGCCGTTCGGCCAGAAGCGCTGGAGGGTCCCGCGGAGAACGCCGATGCCGAACGATGCGACGCATCGTGCGTGCTTCACGGGGGGGTGGGTCGTGGGGGTGCTGGACCTCAATCCGGCCTTTCCCACACTGCAACCCCTCCTGACAAGTCGATCAGCCCGGCGCACCCTCGCCCAGAACGCCTTTCCCCCATCGGGAGAGGCCAGTTGAGATTGGCATCCCATGCGGACTCGCTCTGACTCCCGTCGTTCGCCCCTCGCGTCGCCCTCCGATTCCGCGGTCACGGGCCGCCCGGCGTCGCCTCCGATCGCGCGGCGCTTCATCGCCATCGCGACCGCCTTGGGCGTCGGTCTTGGGGTGTGTGGGTTCGTGGCGGCGAGCTGGCCGACGCCGTCGGCCGCGAACGCCCTTGCGACCGCGGGCCTCACCGGCGCCGCGACCGGAGCGGCCTTCGGACAGAACGCGACCCAGGCCAGCGACTCGCAGATCGCCCAGTGGTCCGATCGCGTCTGGCTCGCCGCGAAGCGCGGTGACCTTGCTGCGATCGAAGAGGCACTGAAGGCGATCCCCGATGGTGTGGCGGCCGCGGACATCGCCCGCATCCGGGCCTTCGCCGCCGATCGCTTCGCCCACGCCAGCGCCAGCAAGCAGGACCGCTCCGCCGAGATCGAGAAGGCTGCGAAGGAGCTCGACGAGAAGCTCGCCGCGAACGAGGTGGGCAAGGCTCTCATCGCCGCCCTCAAGCTCCAGACGCTCTCCGACGACTGGAAGGCTCCGCTCGCGCTGCCGTCCGTGCAGAAGGCGATCCGCCTCGCAGAGGACACCGACGCGAAGGCTCAGGCCGAAGGCGACTGGCTCCTCTCGCAGGAGATGCTCTTCCGGCTTCGCACGCTCTTTGAAGATGCCGGCGATCGCGAGACCTTCAAGAAGTATGCCGACGCGCTCGAGCGGGTGAACCGTCGCATCGGACTCCTCGCCCAGTACGCGCCGAAGCAGCTTCACGAGCTCCGCAAGTCGCAGGCCGCTCGGCTGACGCCGAACGATCCCTTCCCCGAGTGGAACCCGGCCTTCGCCGAGGACTGGAAGGAACAGGTCCGCGACATCACCCGACCGATGCTCTCCGCCGGCCTCCGCAAGGCGGCCGAGGAGCACATCAGCGCTCGCGGTTGGGCGCCGCTCCTCGAGGGCGGACTGAACGCCATGTCGATCTTCGTGACGACCGACGCCCTCGCCGAGACCTTCCCGGGTCTCGGTGACAAGGACAAGGTCGCCGCCTTCGTCGCCGCCGTCGAGAAGTCGAAGGCGAAGCTCGCCTCGACGCCCGTCGACCAGATCGGGCGCGGCGACTACAACGAGATTCTCGGGGCGATGCTCACCGCCAACGCCAACACGATCAAGCTCGACGAGGTCGTCCTCTATCACGAGTTCGGCGACGGCGCGATCGACGAGCTCGCGAGCCGCTTCGAGGACCAGTACACCGAGATCATCTGGCCGGAGCGGCTGCGCCGCTTCCAGCAGCAGGTGGACGGCGATTTCGTCGGCGTCGGCATCCTCATCCGCCACGACGACAAGCGCGAGATCCTCGTCGTCAATCCGCTCGAGGGTTCGCCCGCGGCGCGCGGCGGCGTGAAGGCCGAAGATCGGGTTGTCGGCGTGAACGGCGTGCCGACCACCGGATGGAGCCTGAACAAGGCCGTCGATGCGATCACCGGTCCGGCCGGCAAGGAAGTGACGCTCTCGCTCAAGCGGGCCGGCGTCGAGTGCGCCTTCGATGTGACGCTCGAACGCGAGCGGATCAAGATCCGGTCGGTCAACGGCTGGTGGAAGAAGGGGCTCGACTCGAAGGGCGCGCCCGAGTGGGATTGGTGGATCGATCGCGCGTGGGGCGTCGGCTACATCCGCCTCACCGGTTTCAGCGAGGACAGCTTCGACGACTTCCGCGCCGCGATCGCCCAGATGCGCTCGGAGCGCCAGCTCAACGGGCTCATCCTCGACCTGCGCCACAATCCGGGCGGGCTGCTCAAGTCCGCCGTGGACTTCACGAACCTCTTCTCGCCCTCCGGCACCGTCGTCAGCGGCGAGGACCGCAACGGCCGCGAGGTCTTCAACCTGAAGGCCCAGCCGAGCCGCGCGGAGCTCCAGGGGCTTCCGCTCGTGGTCCTGATCAACCAGGGTTCGGCGAGCGCAAGCGAGATCGTCTCGGGTGCGCTGCAGGCCCACGACTCAGCGGTCATTCTCGGCGAGCGCAGCTTCGGCAAGGGCAGCGTGCAGACCGTCCACGACATCAGCGACCGGTCCGGCGCCGCGATCAAGCTCACCACGCAGTACTACCTGCTTCCGCCGCTCCCCGGCGAGACCCGCGGCCGTCCGGTGCACAAGAAGCCCGGCGCCGAGGATTGGGGCGTCAATCCCGACATCCTCGTGAAGATGTCGCCCGAGCAGATCGAGAAGTCCCTCGAACTCCGCCAGCAGGCGGACATCATCGAGGAGTGGAAGGACGAGAAGGACCGCAAGCCCCGTCCGGACCCGAAGGATCTGCTCGCGAAGAACCTCGATCCGCAGCTCGAGACGGCGCTTCTCATCCTCCAGGCCCGTGCGCTGAAGGATGTCGAGGCCGCCGCAATCGCCGAGGCGAGCAGCAAGCGCTGAGTCTCAGCGTTCCGCACGATTCCGCCAGAGAACCACAGAGGCACAGAGGACACAGAGGTAGCACAGAGGAGCCACCAGAACGAGGGAATTCGTCGCACACACTCGTCGGTGCAGAGTGGATTTGACTTGGGTCGGCACATCTCGCCGTGCCCAGCGCTCGCACTCCTCAAGTCCCTATGGCGCCGGCATGTCTCCATCAGCGCGCAACCGGTCTCCTCTTTTGCCTTCTCTGTGCGCCCTCTGTGCCCTCCCCTTTCGGGTTGGGCCTCTGTGGTTCTCTGGGTGATTAGTGCAGAATCCTGATCTCACTCCGATGAGACGACCGTGCGGACCGCGCCGCGGAAGGTGATTTGGGCGACGAGGAGATCGTCGTCCGGGTTGCCCTCGTGGAAGCGGGCGACGAGGTTCGCGATGAAGGTCGGGAAGTCGCGCGGCGGCGGATCGAAGGCGATCGACTCCTCGAGCTTCCGCAGGCCGAAGCGCTCGCCGGTCGGGCAGCGGGCCTCGAAGGTGCCGTCGGTGTAGACGATGACGCAGTCGCCCGGCTCGATCGAGCGCGACTGCTGCTCGGGATCGAAGCACTCCGGCGGGGCCGCGCCGAGGACGAGCGTGGTGCAGTCGAGGCGATCGACCTTGCCGGTGCGATGCCGGAGGAGCGGCGGCGGATGGCCGGCGACGACCCAGGTCACCTGGCGCTGGCGCGGATCGACCTGCACGCAGGCCGCGGTCGCGAACATCGAGTGCGCGCTCATCGTGAGATGGATGTAGCGATTGAGCTGGGTCATCAGCTCGGCGGGGGTCACCTCGCCCTTGGCTTCGGCGACGACGCGCTCCAGTTCGCCGAAGAGCCGGTTGACGGTGAGCGCAGCGGCGAGCCCGTGGCCCGAGACATCGATCACCGTCGTCGTCACGCGATCGCTGCGCGGGCAGCGGAGGATGTGCACGAAGTCGCCGCCGATCTCGCGAAGCGGGTCGTACCGGTAGCTGACTTCGACCGGTCCCTCCGCGAGCGGCGGCCGGAACATCGCGTCATGCACGATGCGGGCGCGGCCAAGCTCGTCGCGGGTATGCGACACCTCGCGGGAGAGGGCGGCCCGCTCGTCGTCATCCTGACTCTTCCGATCGGTGAGATATCCAAGCCAGACCGGGATCGCGGCGACGACGATGCCCGCGACCGCCAACGCCACCCGACCGAAGGCCTCGACCGCGCTGTTCGGCACGACGAAGAGGAGCAGGATCCAGACGAGGAACGCCGGGAGCGTCGCGGTGGCCGCGTCCGTCGCCGACCAGGGCATGATGAGGGCCGCAGCGCAGGCCACCACGCCGCCATAGACGAGCCACAGGGCGAGGTCGCGCGAGGGCAGCGGAGCGAACCACTGATGCAGGGCTGCGGCGAGAAGCCCGAGCCCAAGGAGCAGCAGGACCACGCGGGCCGCGGCCCGTTCGCGATGCCTGGCGGTGACGGAGGCCCGGAAGGAGAGGCCCGTCTCGAGGAAGGCGATGACGAAGAGGAGACCCGCGGTGATGCCGTAGACGATCGAGCCGCTCGAGTCGGCGCTCGTTGCGGCCAGTCCGATCGCGGCGCAGCCGGCGACCAGGGCGAGGCCGCAGATCCCGAAGAACCCGGCGTTGATGCGGGCGGAACGGGCCTCTGCGATGACCTCGGTCAGGTCACCGGGGGACTCGTCGCGGCGTCGGAATCGATTGGCCCGCATGTCGGATGGCGTCGGAGGGGAGGGGACCGCACCGTCGTCGGGCCCCACGCGGCCCGGACGGTCTCGGGCCTCTCCGGCAGTCGGAGGGGCCGCGGCGCGTCTTGCAATGGCCGAGATTGTACGGGGGAGAGCGGGGGGTGAATCCCGTATCGAGCCCGAAGCTGAGGGGAGCGATCGCCGGAGAGGGCCCCCCCCGCGCGGGTCGGCGACCGGCCATGGAGCGGCCGGCCTCTCGAATCCCGGAGGAGATCCCGCTGAGGGTTTGCCTCTCCGCCCCGGATTCCCCTATAAAGACCGCTTCGCGCTGCGCGGTGCACCGGGCCTCGTCCGGTGACCGGCACCTTCGGTTCCGGCGATGTCCCCGTTGTCCCAGCGACCGACCGGTCGAGGGGGGCCGCGGCCCACCCACCCGCGTCGCGCGATCCCACCAGGACACCTCTCGATGTCATCCGCCACGAAGGCCGCCTCCCAGGCGTCCGACCTCGACACCTTTCTCGCGCCGACCGCGCGACCGCTGACCCGCAAGGACATTCCCGCGGCCACCCTCACCAAGTGGCTTCGCGACATGTGGCTCATCCGCGAGTTCGAGGTGCGCTGCATGCAGGCGTACCAGGACAAGAAGATCGGCGGCTTCTGCCATGTCTACATCGGGCAGGAGGCCGTCGCCGTCGGATGCGTCGCCGCGATGGAGCACAAGGATCCGCTCGTGACCGCCTATCGCGATCACGGTCACGCCCTCGCCCGGGGCATGGCGCCCAAATATTGCATGGCCGAAATGTATGGAAAGATCGGCGGCTGTGCGAAGGGCAAGGGCGGCTCGATGCACATGTTCGACAAGGCGAACAACCTCTTCGGAGGTCACGGCATCGTCGGCGCCCAGACGCCGCTCGGAGCGGGCCTCGCCTTCGCGACGAAGTATGAGGATGAGGTCATCCACGGCGGCACCTCGAACCGCGTGACCCTCTGCTTCCTCGGCGACGGCGCCCTCAATCAGGGGGCCCTTCACGAGGCGATGAACCTCGCCGGCCTCTTCGACCTGCCGGTCATCTTCGTCGTCGAGAACAACGGCTACTCGATGGGCACCGCGATCGAGCGCGGCACCACGATGGCCCACAAGATCATCTCGAAGGCCGTCGGCTACGGCATCGAGGGACTCGAGGTCCACGGCATGGATGTCCTCCAGGTCTACGAGTCGATGAAGGACCTCATCGACCGTTGCCGCGCGACCAGCCGCCCCGCCTTCGTGGACATGCGGACCTATCGCTTCAAGGGTCACTCGATGAGCGATCCGAGGAAGTACCGCACGCGCGAGGAAGAGGAGCAGTACGAGAGCAACGATCCGATCGGCCGGCTTGAGAAGCACATGAAGTCCGCCGGCCTCATCACCGACGCCCAGATCGAGAAGCTCGTCGACGAGGTGCGCGACGAGGTCCGCGAGTGCATGGCGTGGGCCGAAGCGAGCCCGCCCCCGTCGATCGAAGAGCTCTACACCGATGTCTATGTCGAGCGTTGGGGGCCGTACACCGGCACCAGCCTGCCGCTCATGCTGAGGGAGATGCAATGACCGCGATGATGTCCGCAGCCGTTCCGCTCTCCGGCCCGCTGGGCGAGGCGACCGCCGCCCGTGAGATCGAGTTCCGCGACGCCGTGCGCGAGGCGATGAGCGAGGAGATGCGCCGCGACAAGCGAGTCTTCCTCCTCGGCGAGGAAGTCGCCCAGTACAACGGCGCCTACAAGGTCTCGCGTGGCATGCTCGACGAGTTCGGGCCGCGCCGCGTGATCGACATGCCGATCTCGGAGTCCGGCTTCGCCGGCCTCGCGATCGGTGCCGCGATGATGGGGCTTCGCCCGATCGTCGAGTTCATGTCGTGGAGCTTCTCGCTCGTCGCGGCTGACCCGATCCTGAACAACGCCCCGAAGATGCTCTACATGTCGGGCGGCCAGTTCGGCTGTCCGATCGTCTTCCGCGGCAACGACGGCGCCGGCGGCCAGCTCGGCTCGACCCACAGTTGGTGCGTCGAAGGGCTCTACTCGAATGTCCCGGGGCTCAAGATGGCGATCCCGTCGAACCCCTACGACGCGAAGGGGCTCATGAAGACGGCGATCCGCGACGAGGATCCGGTCTTCTTCCTCGAGAGCGAGCGGCTGCTCTCCTTCAAGGGTCATGTGCCCGAGGGCGAGTACACGATCCCCTTCGGCAAGGCCGCGATCCGTCGCGTCGGAACCGATGTCACGATCGTCTCCTGGGGCCGACCGGTGCACTTCTGCCTCGAGGCCGCCGAGGCGCTCGAGAAGGAAGGCATCTCCTGCGAGGTCATTGACGGTCGCACGATTCGGCCGATGGACTGGGAAACGGTCTTCACCTCGGTGCGCAAGACCAACTGCTGCGTCGTCGTCGACCAGTCGTGGTCCTTCGCCTCGCCGGGCTCCGAAGTCGCCGCCCAGGTCTCGCTGCACTGCTTCGACGATCTCGACCACCCGGTCGTGCGCGTCCACAGCGACGATGTGCCAGCGCCCTACGCCCAGAACCTCGAGCAGGAGATGCTCCCGAACGCCCGCAAGATCTGTCAGGCCGTTCGGACCGTCACCTACCGCGCGTGAGCCCTCGTCACGCCGTCCCACGCCCATTGACACGCCCGCTCCTCTCCGACCATCGCCATGCCCATCACCCTCACCATGCCCCGGCTCTCCGACACCATGGAAGCCGGCACCGTCATCAAGTGGAATGTGAAAGAGGGGGACAAGGTCCGTTCGGGTGATGTCCTCGCCGACATCGAGACCGACAAGGCGACGATGGAGATGCAGTGCTTCGACGACGGCACCGTCGCGAAGATCCTGATCGAGCCTGGCAAGCAGGTGAAGGTCGGCACGACGATCGCCGTGATCGCCGGCAAGAACGAGGATGTCTCGGCCGTCGCAGCCGGTGCCGCGAGCGCGGCCGGTGCAGCCGCCGCGGCGCCTGCCGCGAAGCCTGCGCCGGCGCCGGCCGCCGCACCGCCTGTGGTGTCCGCGCCGCCCGCCGCTCCGCTCCCCGTGACGACCATCGCCGCCGCTGCCGCCCGCGCCGCCACCCCCGCAGAAGAGGTGCAGGTGCAGGTCGGAGGCCGCAGGCTGCGCGTCAGCCCCGTCGCTCGGCGCATGGCCGAGGAAGGCGGACTCGACCTCGCTTCGCTCGAGGGAAGTGGCCCGGCCGGACGGATCATCAAGCGCGATGTGATCGCAGCGCTCGAACGCGGCGCAGCGGCCGCGACGCGTTCGATCACGACCGCGGCTCCGCTTGCCCTCTCGCGCCCGGCGACCGCCCCCGCGTCCCCCTCGTTGTTGGCGACCCGCCCCGAGGCCCGCACCGTTGCCCTCAGCGGCATGCGGCAGACGATCGCCCGTCGGCTCGTCGAGAGCAAGACGACCGTCCCGCACTATCAGGTCACGATGAAGTTCGCGATGGACGAGATCCTCGGCCTTCGCAAGAAGGTGAACGACTCGCTCGAGGCCTTCGGGGTGAAGCTCTCGGTGAACGACTTCCTCGTCCGGGCCTGTGCGCTGGCGATGGCGAAGCACCCGTACTTCAACGCGAGCTTCGCCGGCGACTCGATCGCCATCCACGGCGAGGTGAATGTCGGCATCGCGATCTCGCTCCCCGAGGAGCGCGGCGGCGGTCTCGTCGTCGGCGTCATCCGCAACGCCGACCAGAAGAGCCTCCGGCAGATTTCGGCCGACGCGAAGTACCTCGCCGAGAAGGCCCGCACGAAGGGCCTCTCGATGGACGAGATGAACGCCGCGACCTTCACCATCTCGAACCTCGGGATGTACGGCGTCGAGCACTTCACCGCGATCATCAACCCGCCGAACTCGGCGATCCTCGCCTGCGGCGCCGCGATCGAGCAGCCGGTGGTCCGCAACCACCAGCTCGCCGTCGGCTTCGAGATGCAGGCGACGCTCTCGCTGGACCACCGCGTGATCGACGGCGCGATGGCCGCGGAGTACCTGAAGACGCTGAAGTCGCTGATCGAGGCCCCGGCCGCCTTGATGGTCTGAGCGGCTCCCGCGTCCGCGTGGCGATGGGCTCGACCCGGCGGCTGTGCCGACGCCGCGGGTTGCGGCTTTTGCGCGCCGCACGCTTGACACGCCCTAGTGTGCTAGTAGACTAGTACACCATGACGCCAGCGGACCCCTCATCCGGGTTGCCTGCGCTCGGATTCGTTCTCGATCCGGGCAGCACGGTCCCGATCTTCCGGCAGATCGTCGATGGCCTCCGGGCCTCGATCGCCCGTGGGGCGATCGCGACCGGCGAGCTGTTGCCCAGCGTTCGCACCGTCGCGGAGCGGCTTGGCGTCAACCCGAACACGGTGCAGAAGGCCTTCAGCGAGCTGGAGCGCGAAGGTCTCGTCGCCAGCGAAAGGGGGCGTGGCATGGTTGTCCTCGGCGGAATCAGGCAGTCGGCGAAGGCGGCGGGGGAGGACGCGATCCTCGCCCGGCTCGCCGACGCTGTGCGGCACGCCCGCGCGGTCGGTCTCAGCGACGAACGGTTCGAGACCCTGCTGCGGCGGGCCCGGAAGCTTGCGGGCGAATCAGCGGCGAAGGAGGCTCTGGATGACGACTGAACCGATCCATGCACCGAACGGCGGAGCGGACGGCGGACAGGCGGGCGTCGGCATCGCCTGCACCAACCTGCGCATGCGCTACGGCCGCACCCAAGCCCTCGACGGCCTCGACCTGCGGATCGAGCCGGGCGTGGCCCTCGGACTCGTCGGGCGCAACGGCGCCGGCAAGAGCACGCTCTTCCGCGTCCTGCTCGGCATGGAAGTGCCCGACGCCGGTTCCGTCGAGCGGCTGCCGCGGCCCCTCTCCGATCACGATTTCCTGGCCCGCACCGGCTATGTGCCCGATCAGCTCTCGGTCTACGACTGGATGACGGTCGGGAGCGCCATCGATTATGTGGGAAGTCTCCAGCCGCGCTTCGATCGCCGCTGGTCTGACGAACTCGTCGCCGATCTCGGCCTCGATCGCACGAAGCGCGTGACGGCGCTGTCGCGCGGCATGCAGGCTCGCCTCGCCTTCGTCCTCGGGCTCTCGCACCGACCGGAGCTTCTCCTCCTCGATGAGCCGCTCCTCGGCGTCGACGCCGTCTCGCACGACGCGATTCTCGCGATCCTCGCCCGCATGCGAAGCGAACTCGGCTCGGCGATGCTCGTGGCGAGTCACGCCCTTGGCGACCTCGCCCGCCTGACCGATCGGATCGCCTTCATCGATCGGGGTCGCATCATCGAGGAGTGTGCGACCGATGAGCTGGTCAGCCAGACGAAGCGCATCGTGCTGCGCCCCGTGCCGAAGGCCGGCCTCTTCACGCCGCCGCCCGAGACCGTGCATGTCGTCCGCGCCGATGACGCCGTGATCGTCACGGTGCGCCACTTCACCCGCGAGCTCGCGGAGCGGATGCGCGCCGCGATCCCGCAGGGAACGGTCGATGTCGTCGACCTGACCATCGCCGAGGCCTGCACCGATCGCATGAGGGCGATGGAGGTCCGGGCGTGATCGCGCTCCTTCGCAAGGACGCCCGCCTCTCGCTCGATGCGCTGCGTCCCTGGTCGCTGTGCTGTCTCATCGCCCTGCTCGCGGTCGGCGCGCTCGTCGTTCTTCCGGCTGACTTGCGGGCCCAGCTCCTGGGTCCTTCGCAGGGTTTGACGCCGCCCGGCGACGATTCCGCTGAGGCCGCTCTCATCGCCCGCTCCGCCCTGCGCTTCATCGCGGATGCGATTGCCTGGACGGCGATTCCGCTCGCGCTCTTTCTCGGAGCCGCAGTCGGCCTCGGCGATCGCCTGCACGGCGCTCGCCTTCTCGCCGAAGTCTTGCCGCAGCGTCGCTCGGCGCGGATCACCTCGGTGCTCCTCGTCACGCTCGTCGCAGCGCTTCTGCCGCCTGCGGTGATGCTGGCGATCGCGATCCTTGCCCGTCGGCCGACCCTCGGCACCGAGATTCCAGCGCTCGTGCCCCTCGCGTCGCTCGCATCAGCCGGACTCGCGCTTGGGCTGAGTCTCTGCGCGGCCGGAAGCGGATCACCCTTTCGCTCTCGAGCCACGCTCCACCGGTGGCATTGCGTCCTGATCGGGGCGCTGATCCTTGGCATCGGATTCCTGCTCGGTGGCGTCGCTGGACGGTCGCTCCTGCCGATGATGGATCCGCCGCTGCATGGGGCCCTCGTTGCGGCAGATGAATACGCAGCGCTGCAAAGAACCGTTGGCACGGGGCTGGGCGATCGCATCCGAAGCGCCGCGTTCTTCGGCGGCGGCGTTGCGGGGACGATTGCCATCGGCGTGGCTGGCTGGTGTGCGGCGGCCGTTGTGCTCGGCGGCTTCGCTCGTCGGAGCGCCCTCGTCGCGATGAGCGCGGTGGCGTGCGGGGCGGTCGCCCTGCCGGTCATCGCCGGCACGATCGGAGGAGCGGCGGTTGCCGTGCGTTCGGACGCCATCTGGCGACTGCAGGGGTTCGCATATGAGCGGATCCCGGCCATCGATCGCGAGGAGCTGGCTGCGATGCTTGCGGCGGATCGCGAACGATTTCTCCGCCGCATGAGCGGTGTCCTGCGCTATGAGGACCGGCCGACGCTGTTCGGACCGCTCCTCGGCTATCCGGATGTGACGCTCCGCGTTGCGCTTGAGACCATCGACGACGAGCCGGGACGCTACGGCGCGGACGATCCGCTTCGTATGAAGCTCGCGGAGCTGCAGTCGATCGAGACGCCGCTCCTCGCAGCGTGGACGCTCGCCACGACGCCCCCGTCTGATCCGAGTCATTTGCGCCTTGCGCTCCTTGCGGCGGAGCGTTTTCCGGCCGACTCGGTCGGATACATCACTCTCCTCAGCCGCCTGCGATGGGCTGGATTCGCGTCACCTCCACCCAGCCAGATCACGAGTTTTTATGACCGAGCGATCGCTTGGGTGCTGCCCATTCTCGAGTCGCTCGCGACGGATCCGCCTGGAGCGCTCCCGCCGGAGATCGAGGCGGAGTTCACGCTGCCCGGCGGTCAGCGGTTGCCCCTTCCCAAGGTGGATGCGGCCACGCGTGCCGAAATCAACCGACTCTTGCCGGTGTTCCGCGAGCGGGCGAAGCGCGTGGAGGAGGTCGAGGTGCCACCGAGCGACACGCCGACGGAGAGCGCACCGCGGCTTCATGACGAGGGAGGTGAGCGATGAGCCTGTCGTCGAATAGCGCTGCGCCGATGGCGCAAGGAATCGCCCCCGACTCCCTTTCGTCGTCGGTGAAGCCGAGCGTCCTCCGGCTCGTTCTCGCGAAGGACCTGCGCCTTTCCCTCGATGCGTTGCTGCCGATCCTCCTCATCATCGGCGGATTCCTGCTGGTCGGCTCGCTGATCCACGCGCTGCCCAGTCGCCTCCTTCCCGATGCGTTCCGTCTCTTCGGTCTGCCCGACTTTCTCGCCAGCGTCTCGACGGTGCTCGGGTTCCTGAGTCCATTGCTGGCAGGCTGGTGCACGGCCGCGGTGACGCTCGGGGATCGACGCCATCGCGGGCTCCGCCTCGCTGCATCGCTTCCGGTGCCGCCGCGCACCGCGCGGACCGCCCGCTTCCTCGCACTGCTTCCGGGACTGCTTCTGCCCGCCGTGCTCTGCGTCCTCCTCTTCGCCCTCGCCCGTCTGCTTGATCCGTCGATCGTGTTCAAGGGAACCATCGAACTTCCCTGGTGGATGCCGCTCACGCTCGCTGCGGTCGGCACGCTCGCCGTCTGGTGCGCGGCCCGCACCGGCGAACGCTCGATGTTCGCGGTGCAGCTCATCGGGCATCTCACGACGCTCGCGCTGGTGGTCGGCGGATACGGCCTCGCTTGGGTAACGATTCCGCTGACGCTGCCTGAGCTTGGCCGTGTCGCGGTCCTGCTCGATACGCCCGAAGCGATCCGCGTCGCGGCCGACATTCGCGGCTTGCTGAGCATGATCGGCATGCTCGCCGTGGTCGCGACCTTCGGACTCATGTGGTGGTCGTCCTGCTGGTTCGGTGCGAGTCGCCGCTGGCCACGCCGAGCGATGCGGAACACGCTGATCGCCTCCGCCGGATGTGCGGCGATCGTCGCGATCGCAACGCCGACCGTGGCGATCCATCGGATTACCATCCCCTCGTTCTTTCCGTGGGATCAACGGGAGCTCATCGAAAAGCCCGATGCGGAGATCGCGGACGGGATCGCTTCGACGATGGAGTTCGTGCGAACGAATCCCGGGCGGGCTGTCCCCAACGAGATTCACCGCCGTTGGAACGAGGGCTTGCGACGGGTTCGACAGCAGGCCGAGAACACGGGACATCGCGTGGACCATCCGCTGGTCGCCGTCTTCCTCGCGAACGAGTCCTACGAGCATCTGCACGCCGCGTCGTGGTCGGTGAGCTGGTACGCCTTGGGCGATCCGCGCCAGGAGATCGCGCTCCTCAAGGCGATCCGCGCCCATCCGACCTTCGTGGAGATGCCGTTGACGAAGTCGTGGCTGATCATGCAGATGGCCGATCCCAAGATGGGACCCGTGACGCATCCGTATCTGCATGAACTCAACGGTCACGCCCAACGCGACATCATCGCGTGGGTCGATCTGCAGCGCGTGCTCCTCATCCTCCGTCCTGATATGCCCGCCGACGAGCGAGCCCTGCGCGAGGAGGTTCGCGACCGGCTGCTTGAGGCCTATCCCGATCTCGTGATCCCGCCGGCGCTTGAAAGTCGCTACCAACGGATTCTCCGTGGCGAGCCGATCGAGGGCCCCTCCAATCTCGACGGCGCTCGTCAGCCGCCGCGCTGAACAAGTGCCCGCTCGACCATCGGGGCGAGCGGGGCCGTCGCCGCCAGCGCAACGCCGACGAGCGCCGAGGCGCAGACGACGAGCAGGAGAAGCTCCGCGCCGAGCATGCGCAGAATCGTGCCGCGCGACGCGCCGAGTCGGATCATCGTGCGGATTTCCTCTTCGCGCAGCCGGACGGAGAGCCAGAGGACGAGTCCGACGACGCCGATCGTCACGACGCCGACGCTGAGAAGAATCCCGTCGAGCAGTTGGCGGAAGCGGAGGATCTCGCGCACCAGCCGCTCGATGGCCTCGGTCGGACGAATGACCTGCAGGGGTTCGGATGCGCGCTGAAACGCGCCGCGGAGAAGCGTCGCCTCCTTCTCATCACGCGGCCAGAGGAGGATCGCGTGGATCGGGAACTCCGCGATGTCCCCGTGGAAATGGAAGGATGCGGCCGATTCCGGCGTGATCTCCTCGAAGTGGCGGAGCCGCTCGCTGGCGACGACATGGTCGCCGACGCGGCCGAGGAGATCGTTCGGATCGGCGATCGCGTCCGCTTCCTGATGGCCGTGGCCGATGCCCGCGACGGTCCATGCGGTCTTGAGATCGACGAAGAGGGCATCATCGTCGGCGCCGCCGCTCGGCGCGAGGACGCCGACGACGCGGAGCCGCAACGGGATCGTGCCCGCGAGACTGAAGGGATCCGCCGCGTCGGTGAGCATCGTTCCGCCGGGAGCGAGTCCTGCGCGGCGGGCGAGTGTCGCGCCGATGACGCACTCGCCGAGCAGCGCGAAGAGGCGCCCGTCGGCGATCGTGAGACGCCGCGATTCGAAATAATCGATCGTCGTGCCGACCAGCGGAGCCCGCTGGGCGGTGAAGCCGAGATGGAGTGGAACCGTCGCCGCGCGCGTGCTCGAGGCAATGCGTTCCGCCTCGCCATAGCCAAACGCCCGCGGCGTCGGACGAGCGAAATACATGCCCGCGACGGCGAGGTCGAGTTCGCTGCCGCGTGCGCCGACGACGAGCGGCGTCGCTCGGGCTCGGGCGATCATTGCCTCGGTGCCCGCCCGGGCGAGCGAGCGCACGGCGATGGGCAGGAAGAGGATGAGGGCGAGGGCGAGGACGATGAGCGCGCTTCGCACCCGATGAAAGAGAAGGTGCCGCGCGGCGAGAGCGAAGGCATGGCGGAGCGATCCGATCACCGCGTGCCCTCCGCAGATGCGGCGACGCCGACCGCGCCGAGATCGATGACCTGATCGAAGCAGGGCAGGAGCCCATGGTCGTGGGTCGCGACGATGACGATCGCGCGCGTCTCGCGGGCGAGCGACACGAGCTCGTCGATCAGCCGTCGCTTGCCCGCCGGGTCGAGATTGCCCGTCGGCTCGTCGGCGAGGATGAGTGTCGGTTGCGCGAGGAGACCGCGGGCGACAGCGACGCGCTGGCGCTCGCCGTGCGAGAGCGCGTGTGGATGGCGGCGGAGGAGTCCGCCGATCCCGAGTCGCTCGGCGAGCTCGCCGGCCCTGCGTCGGGCAGCGGCGTCGAGCGGAAGCGCCGGATGGAGGCGGCAGGGGAGGAGGATGTTCTCGAGGACCGAGAGCGACTCGATGAGCCGGAACTCCTGAAAGATGAGCCCGACGCTCGTGACCCGAAAGGCCCGCCGCTCGCTCTCCGAACGCCGCGAGACGCTCTCGCCGCGGTAGCGGACATCGCCTTCGGCGGGCACCCGTTCTCCGGAGAGCAGCGAGAGGAGCGTGCTCTTCCCGCAGCCGCTCGGACCGATGAGGGCAAGGGTTCCGCCGTCCGGCACGGCGAACGCGCTCGTGCGAAGCTCGAAGGGGCTGGCCGCCCGATCGAGGGGATATCGAAAGCTGAGATCGGTGACTTCAAGCATGACGCGAGCCGAGGGTGATAGCCTATCAGCCGTCACCGCCGCGCTGCCGCGCGCCGCATCCGCCATCCGATCGACCTCCCATGCGACGAATCCTTTCCACTGCTGCACTCGCCACCTCGCTCATCCTCGGCGGCTGCTCGCGCGACGGGCAAGCGCCGAGCGGCGCGCAGACGCCCGCCGGCGCCAACGGCGCGACGGCCACCGGGGAGACGCCTGCGTCGGCCAAGCTTCGCGTCATCGCCACGAACGCGCCGCTCGCCTATTTCGCGTCGCGCATCGGAGGCGACGCGATCGATGTCTCGATGTCTGGTCCGGAGGATGGCGACCCCGCATTCTGGTCGCCCAAGGCCGAGGACATCACCGCGATGCAGGCCGCGGATCTCCTCATTCTCAACGGCGCCGGTTTCGAGAAGTGGCGATCGCGCGTCGCCCTGTCGGAGCGCAAGGTCATCGAGACCGCCGATGGCTTCC
This sequence comes from uncultured Isosphaeraceae bacterium, assembly GCA_964395845.1. Lineage (GTDB taxonomy): Bacteria > Planctomycetota > Phycisphaerae > Phycisphaerales > SM1A02 > JAEUIT01. The sequence continues at coordinate 270,115 of CAYNCG010000002.1, forward strand.
GCTCGAACTGGATCGAGACGAAGGACGGCCACACGCACAGCCACGGGCTCGAAGGCGAGCACTCGCACGCCGGAACGGCCTTCACCACCTGGCTCGATCCGATGCAGGCGATCGAGCAGGCGAAGGCGATCCGGGCGCGACTCGCCGAAGCGCTCCCCGCGCAGGCGAGCGCGATCGACGCGAACTACCAGGAGCTCGAGCGCGACCTCCGCGACATCGACGCGAGGCTTGAGAGCGCGGTCGGCACCTCGCATGGCTTGCCGCTTCTCTTTTCCCATCCGATCTACGACTATCTCATCCGCCGCTTCGAGCTGAACGCCCGATCGGTGCAGTGGGAGCCCGAGGCCATGCCCTCGGACGAGGAGTTCGCGCGGCTGGCGGAGACGCTCAAGGAGCACCCCGCGAAGTGGATGGTCTGGGAGGACGAGCCCGGCAGCCAGATCCGCACCAAGCTCCGGGAACTGGGGATCGAGTGCGTCGTGGTGAATCCCGGCTCGAATATGGGAACCGACTGGTCCCGCTGGCTCGAGCTGCAGATCGCCAACACCGCAGAGTTTGCCAGGGCGTTCGAATAGCTTCTGACCGGTTCTTCTCCCCTTGCGGGCCCCGCGTGGCATCCCCGACATTCGGAGGTAGACTCCAAGTGCCGTCGTCGTCGTGACGCCGCGAGCGGTCCTCCGCACTGAAAGCACAGCCGAAGACATGAATCGTCGCATCGCCTTCACGCTTGTTCCGCTCGCCTACCTGACCCTCTCCTGCGGACAGCCCGTCTCCTTCTCGAAGTCGGATGAGCCGGCGCGGAGTGCCGTGGCGCGAGCCGGCGCCCAGGATGGCGGCCGCGCGGCGAACGGCGGCAAGGGCGAGAAGGCGACCCAATCGGACCAGCAATCCGACCAGAAGGCCGGCCAAAAGGCCGACCAGAAGTCAGACAAGAAGGCGTGGCCCGCCGACGGCATCGCCTACGGCCGCCGCGAACCGCTGCCGAAGAAGCCCGGCGCGATCCGTCTGGCCACCTACAACCTCGAGAACCTCTTCGACGAGAAGGACGACCCGAGCGTTCCGCCGGCGGGGATGCCGGACATCACCGACGACAAGACGATGCGGGTCTCACCCGCCCGGCTCGAGGCGCTCGCGGCCACGATCCGGCGTCTCGACGCCGATGTCCTCGCCTTGCAGGAGATCGAGAGCAAGGAAGCCTTGGTCGAGTTCAACGACCGCTTCCTCAAGGGACTCGGCTATGAGCATGTCGCGAGCGTCGACGCCGGCGACCCGCGCGGCATCGAGCAGGCGGTCCTCTCGCGAATGCCGATCGTGAAGGTCGAGAACTGGCCCGAGCGCCGCATCGACGATCAGGACGCGAAGCGGCAGGGGGACGAGTTCGCCAAGGCCAAGGGCGATCTCCCGAAGCGCTGGGCCCGCAGTCCCCTCATGGTGACGGTGAAGTCGAAGGACGGCTACGAGCTCGATCTCCTCGTGCTGCACCACAAGTCGGGCGGTGGCTTCGATGTCCAGCGCGAACTCGAGGCTCTCGAGGTGATCGAGGTTGCGAAGGAGCGGCTCGCGGCCAATCCGCAACGGAATCTCGCGATTCTCGGCGACTTCAACGCGACGCCGACCAAGAAGAGCGTGAAGCTCTACCGCGAGAACGGCTTCACGAACGCCTACGACCACCGCTTCGACGCGAAGGCGCCGAGCGAGACCTACATCACCCACGCGACGAAGCGGCCGATCGACTTCATCTGGATGAGCGAGGGACTCGCGAAGGATGTCATCCAGAAGAGCTTCTTCGTCCTCGGCACGCCCGTGGCCGAGCGTCTCCCGCCGATGAGCGCGAGCGCCGAGGAGAAGGAGCGGGCCCTGCCGAAGGGCTATGCGAGCGACCACATGCCGGTCGCGATCGACATCACGCCGAAGGACTGAGAGCGCGTCGCCCGTCAGGCGCCGCGCCGCGGCCGGTCGGCCGGCTCGGCCCGCTGGCGGGTGAGGCTGCGGACGACCATCAGGACCATCGAGAGCGCGGCCGCGATCACCATGAGGAGCGCGATGCGCCAGATGATGTGATCGATGCCCTTCTTGCCGGTGTCGGTGAGTTCGGCGAGACGCTGCGTCGCGTCGTCGGAGGAAAGCAGGGCGTTCGCCTGCTGCATCGCGGCCCGCAGATCGGCGGCCGCGGTCACGAACCGCTCGCTTGCGGAGGCGATGCCGCTGAGGTCGATCGGCTTGCCGTCCGGCCCGCGGGTCAGCTCGCGCAGCGTCTCCGTCACGCGCTCGGCGCCGGCGATCGCCTCCTTCAGCTCACCGATGGTCCGCTGCGCTTCGGGCAGGATCTCCTTCGCGTCGGCCAGCGTCAGTCGAATCTCGCCGGCGAGCTCGCGGGCCGGCGCGAGGTCGCCCGGCTCGACGCTCGCGATCGCACGCGTGATGTCGCTCTCGATCTGGGCCGCGACGGTGCGGGCCTCGTCGATCGAGCTCGCGAGGCGTTCGATCGCGGTCGTCCCGGCAGCGAGGTTGCGCTCGAGCTCGGCGATCTCCGGCTGGTCGAGCACGCGGAGTGCCGCCTCCTCACCCTGCCAGCGGATGAGGTAGGGCATCCGACGAAGCAGGAAGGCCATCCGCTCGCCGAAGAGGCGCGTGCGCAGGAGTTCCTGCTGCGCTTCGGTCACCGGCGCGAACATCGAACGGGAGATCATCCGCTCGACCGACTCCGAGCGCACGCTGCCGTGCTGGGCGCGGATGAAGTCGGCGAGGCGCACGATGCCGACGAAGCTCGCGGTCGGATGGTTCTCCTGCCAGCGCGTGACCGCCTCGTCGACGAGCGCGAGGTCCTCGGCGGTGAAGGTCGTCTCGGCCAGCGTGCGGGCGTAGGAAATGGACCGATCGAAGGCCCCGAGGAGCGCGGATCCGTGCGTGGCCTCGGCGGAGGGCACCGGCGCGCGGTCGAGCCACGCCTGGGTCACGCCGCGCTCGAGGCGAAGGTAGATGAGGAGATCGAGGAGCGCGGTCGTGGCATCCTCGCGGGTCGCGATCGCAGCGGTCGTGGTGGCGACGCGTCCGAGGATCGATTGGGAGCGCAGCCGCGCGTCCGTCGTGGCGTCGTCGATCGCGATCTGCCCGACGACATTGGCGACTTCGGCCGTCGTGTACTCCGCGAGATCGAGGAGCCGCCGCTCGAAGACCAGCCGATCGATCGGCGCGGTCCCTTGGGCGACCGTCGGCTTCGTCTCCCGCTGGACGAGTTCCGCGCAGCCGCCGGTCGTCGCCAAGGCGCAGAGGAGGATCGCCGGCAGGCCGGCGGATCGGGCGGTGCGAAGCGGAGCGAAACGCATCGGAAGGGGAGCGGGGCGGAGAACGGGGAGCGTCGCGCGAGAATATCGCCTGAATCGGCATCGCGGGGCGAATCTCGCCGCGCGTCGAGCCTACTGGCCGAGGCGTCGCCCCTCGATCGTGAGCGCCGCCTTCTGCGGCCCGGCCGGTCGCTGGGCCGCCGCGCCGCTCGGGCATCCGGGGCAGGCACCTTCCTTCACCCCCTTCCGCCGCAGGGAGCGCGGCAGGAAGGGTCGGACGACGACGAGGGCAGCGCCCGCCGCCACAAGCGTCGCGATCCAGAACTGCCAGTCGGAGGTCGGGAGGCCCATCAGGGGTGCTGCACTATGAGATGCCCGCGGCGTTCAGGCTGACGACGGTGATGAGGGCAAGAACATACGCAAGGCCGGACATCCAGACGAACTGGAGTCCCGCCCAGCCCCACGAGCCGGTCTCGCGCTTGGTGACGGCGAGCGTCGGAAGGCACTGCATCGCCAGCACGAAGAAGACGAGGAGACCGGCGCTCGTCGCCGGCGTCAGCAGGGTCGAGCCGTCCTCGCGGGTCGCGGAGGCGAGCTTCTCGAGCATCGCCTCGTCCTCCTCGTCGGTGTGCTGCAGCACCGCGAGGGTCGAGACGAAGACCTCGCGGGCGAGGAATGCGGTGAGCGTCGCAACGGTGAGCTGCCGATCGAATCCGAGCGGCGCGAAGAGCGGCTGCACCGCGTCGCCGATGCGGCCGGCGAAGGAGTGGGCCTGCTGGGCTTCGGCGTCGAGCCGATCCGCCTCGACGACGAGGGACTCGGCTTCCGCCTCGCGCTCGGCGGCGCCATCCGCGGCGGCGACGATCGACTCCGCCTGGGCTCGGAGCGCGGTCGCCTCGGCGGTCGGACCGGCCTGCGGGAAGGCGGAGAGCCACCACATGACGATGCAGATCGCCATGATGATCGTGCCGGCGTTGACCAGGAAGGTCTTCGCACGGTCGTAGGTGACCAGGAGCGCCGTCCGGATCGACGGCATCTTGTAGCTCGGGAGTTCGAGCACCATCGGCCGCGAGGCGCCGCGGAGAATCGTCGAGCGGAAGATCGCCGCCGAGATCAGCGCTGCGACCGCGCCGAGCACATAGCAGCCGGCGAAGGCGAGGCCCGCGAGCCAGGGTCGGTCGCCGAAGAGAACGGTCGTCAGGAGCACATACACCGGCAGTCGCGCCGAGCAGCTCATGAAGGGCGCGACCAGGATCGTCGCGATCCGGTCCCGCCGATCGGGGATGAGTCGGGCGCTCATGATGCCCGGCAGGGCGCAGGCATGGCTCGAGAGGAGCGGCACGAAGGCCTGGCCCGGCAGGCCGAAGCGGCACATGACGCGATCCATCACGAACGCTGCGCGGGCGAGGTAGCCGGTGTCCTCGAGGAGCGAGAGGAGGAAGAAGAGGAGGCAGATCTGCGGGAGAAAGACGATCGTCCCCGCGAGGCCACCGACGATGCCGTCGGCGACGAGGCTTCCCAGGATGCCCTCGCCAAGCCACGCCTTCGCGGCGCCGCCGACGACGCCGAAGAGCATCTCGATCGCATCCATCGGGAAACCGGCGAGGGTGAAGATGGTGAGAAAGAGGCCGGCCATGAGCGCCGCGAAGATGACGCTGCCGAGGACCGGATGGGTGAACGCGGCGTCGAGCCGGTCAGCGACGGTGTCGTGATCGGTGCCCGCTGCCCGGGCGCCGCCGACGCTCTCTTCGACCACGCGCGAGGCCCACGCGCTGGCCGACTCGCCGTCGCGTCGATTCGCGCGGAAGGGCCGTGCGGAGGGGAGCGCGGCCTCGAGATCATCCAAGCCTTCGCCGGTGCGGCCGGAGACGATCACCGCGGGACAGCCGATGTGCTCGGCGACGAGACGGGCATCGATCGAGAGGCCCTTGCGGGCCGCGATGTCCGCCATCGTGATGGCGACGACCATCGGTCGCCCCGCGTCGGCGCTCTCGCCGGTCGCCTTGCCGACGCTCTGGAGAAACTGCAGGTTGCGGGCCAGATTCGTCGCGTCGAGGACGACGACGAGCGCGTCGGGCTCGCAGCCCTGCACGCGGCCGCTCAGGCAATCGCGACAGAGCGCCGACTCCGGAAGGGCAAGATCGAGGGCATAGACGCCAGGGAGGTCCACGACCTCGACCGGCTCGCCGCGCTCGACGCGCCACTGTCCCGTGTGGGCCTCAACGGTCGAGCCAGGGAAGTTGGCGGTCTTCGAACGGAGTCCGCAGAGCCGGTTGAAGAGCGTCGTCTTGCCGACATTCGGATTGCCGACGAGGGCGATGCGCCGCACCGCGCGCCCCGCAGCCACCGGGGCGGGAGCGATCGTCCCGTGATCCACGCCACCGGTCATGGGCGACCATCCGGCTGGCGGGGGCTCGACCGATCGGAGCGATCGTCCTTGACGCCTTCGAGACCCGCGATGCCCTCGGCGGGCACATCGGGGAAGCACGAGCAGGGGGTCGCGATGATCTTGGCGGCGACATCGGCGGAGATGCCGAGCCGCGTCGCCTCGACCTGCACGATGCACGGGGTACCCGCGCGACAGACCCGCACTTCGCAGGCGTGCTCGAGGCCCATCGCGGCAAGAAGCTTGGAGTCCTCGGAGGCGAGGTCGTTGAGGTCAACGATCGCTCGCTCACCGCGCTTCAGTTGGGTGAGCGGGACGCGGACCGGCTCGCGCTGGGGGCCGCCGGTCGCGCCGGTCGGATGGGACGAGCCAGCGGCGGGGGATCGGCCAAGGGATGGGTCGCGCGGGTCAGCCACGGGTGGGGAGGCTACAGGCACTGGTGCACCAGCGAATGGGTTCGGAGGAGAAGCGGCGAGAACGCCAGCCCGGATGGTATTGCGACTCAGTCGCAACGACAACCCGACGGCCCGCCCCATACCGCCCGACCAGTACCGCCCGCCCCATACCGCCCGACCCGGCCGAGCCCCGACCCACCGCTCGGGCCAAAGTCGGCCCTCCGACGGTCCGATACGACTCCCATGCGAGTCTGGACGAACACGACATTTCGCGCCCTCGACCTCCTGAGCGGTCCAATTGCCGCAGACGAGCGCGAGGTCCCCAAGGTCACCGAGGTCCTCTCGACGGTCCTCACCGGTGCCCTCGCCGATCGCGAGGGGCCGCCGCCGCTCCTGACGCTGAGCCGGTGTGACCCGGGCACGCGCCCGCTCCCCATCGAAGCGCCGATCGAGGCGATCGATGAGCACGCGATCACCATCGGGCGTCCGGTCCTGAAGCCGGGCCAGCGCTCCCTCGCGGCAGGGGAACGGCTTCGACTTCGCTTCACCCTCGATGGCGTCACCTACTCGGGCACGACCACGGTCATCGCCCGATTCGAACCGTCCGAACAGCGCGTCGCCTATCGGCTCAGCGTGCCGAGCTCGCTTCTCTGCGACGATCGCCGCCGATCGGAGCGCGTCGCCATCGCCTTCGAGCAAGCACCGGTGGCCGAACTCCTCAACGCCCCGACGCACCGCCCGCTCGCCGAGGGAGTCCTCATCGATCTCGCGATGGGCGGCGCGCGGATCCGCGCCCGTCCGTCGGCGGCATCCGCTCCGACGACCGGTGGCAGCCCGACCGCCGGCATGCCGCGGGCCGGCGATCGCGTTCTCATTCGGGCCCGACTCTCCGAGACGATTCGGCTTCACGCGCTCGGCACGGTCGTGCACGCCGGTCAGCGACCGGATGGACAGATCGATGTCGGTGTGCGCTTCACGAGCGATGTGCCCGATCTCGACCGCTGCCTGCGCCAACTCGCCGCGCACGGCGTCGCGTCCGACGAACGGTGATGAGCGACCCGAATGGAAGCGGGCCCCGCAATCAGCCGGGGGGCAGCAGCTTCGCGAGCTCGGCCAGCTTGGTCTTGCCGCTCTCGACGAGTGCGGTGATCTCCGCCGTGATGCCCGGAATCGCGTCGGCGGTTGCGGTCTTGATCTCACCGAGCTTCGTCTCCGCCTTCGCGAGCATCGGTTCGATCTCGCCCATGAGCGTGGACGCCTGCGCCTGCAGCGGTTCGGCGAGCGCGGCAACCTTGGGCTTCACCGATTCGAAACTCGACTTCATGGACGCGATCGCGCTCTCCGCGGTCGCGGCGGCCTTCGCGCGGAGCGCGTCGAGGCCCCCCTCGGCGACCCCCTCGGCAACCTGATCCGCGGCCTTGCCGACGGCGCCCTTCGCGCTGTCGATGCCCTCGTTCACCGCCGCCGCGGCCTTGTTGGTCGCGTTCTTCAGGCTTTCCGCCGCGTCGTTGATCGCGACCGAGGGCTTCTCGCCCTCGCAGCCGACGACGGGAAACGCGAGGAGCGCACAGGCGAGGAGAAGGCTGGGGCGGCTGGTGGCGTTGGCGGACTTGCTCATGATGGGCGTTTCCTTCGGATTCGATCGCGATTCGTTGCAAGTCTACTCGGCCGGCGGCGCGTCCTCTCGACTCTCATCCGCACGCCGGGCCTCGTCGGCCGAGGATCCCTCCGCGCGGCGGCGGCGATAGCGTCCGCGGCCGGAGGCGTACTCCGCCGGCGAGAAGGGCAGGTCGATCGTCTCGCCGCGCTGCCACTGCTCGTGCAGCCGACACAGGAAGGGCACGCACCACTGGCATCCCGTGCCGGCGGACAGGCAGTCGGCGAGTTGACTCGCGACGACCGGCTTCTCGCGCTCGAGATAGGTGCGGAGCTTGCGAAGGCTCACGCGAAAGCAGAGGCAGACATGATCGTCAGGGTCCACGGTGCGGATGGTTCCAGCGCTATCGCGAGGTCGGCGCCCCGGGCGCTGCCGGCGCCGTCGGTTCCGCCGCGAGCGGCTCCTTGACGAGGGCGAGTCCGTCGACGGTGATCTCGTAGCGGAACTCGATGCCCGGTCCGACGAAGGGGGGATTGTTGAAGACGCCCTCGGTCATGCGGTCGGCGTTCGCGGTGATCTTCGGAATGAAGAGGCCGTTGATGACATAGGTGTCGTTCATCCGGGCCTTCTGCAGGATCGCGTCGAGCCGGCGGTTGCGAATGGTGTCAACGCGCATCGGGATCTCCTCCCCGAGCGGCGTGCCGTCGGCGCGGAGCGGCTGCACGGTGAGGAGCGTCCCCTCGGGACCGCGCACCGCCTTGCGGAGGGTGACGGTCCAGCGGATCTGCTGCCGCCACGCTCGATTCATCGAGATGGCGAAGCGTTCGATCGAGCGCTTGAAGGCCGGGCCTGACTCGGGACGCTGGCCCGCTTCGGGAGCGGGGAACGCAACGGCGTACTCGGTCTTGACGAGATGGAAGAACTGATCGACCGACTTGATCGCCTGGGCTTCGCTCGCCTCGTCGGCCGCATCGGGATTGGCGGGCGTCGTCGGGCTCGCAGCGCTGTCGCCGGGATTGCTTGGCGCGCCCTGTTGGCCAGTCGGTTGGCCAGCCTGCTGGCCAGCCTGTTGGCCAGCCTTCGCCGCGGCGAGCTCCGCCTCGAGCTGGGCGATCCGGGCCAGCGCTTCGGCGAGCTTCGCCTCGAGCTCCGCGATGCGAGCCGCATCGGACGCCGGGCTGGCCGCAGGGGCCGCGGGCGGAGCGTCCGGCGGCGTTTGGCCGAGGGCGGCTGCGTTCGGCATGAGGCTGAACCCACCGGCGAGCGCCGCAACCAAGGCACTCGCGACGAGGCGCGGGACGGAGCGGGTGGCGGAGGGGAGTGGACGAGAGGACAGAGGACTCAGCACGACGAGGACTCCGAGAACGAGGCCGGGCGGACTCCGGGGATCGTCCCTGTCCGCGGCGGGGATGGCGAGAGGCAACATCGTCGGAACGCGACGATTTTCGGAAATGATCAGACCTTTCCCCCTTTGCACGACGAACCAAGGGAGTAGCATCACCTTGTTGGGGACTTCGCCCGATGGGACCTTCAGGTTCCATCGACAGTACGACCCACAATCCAGCCAGCCCCGCCGCCTCCCGGTCGGTCCAACCGACCCCGACGCCGCCCATCCCACCCCGATTGCGGAGGATCAAGCGAGTCATGGAAGAGATTCGTCAACTCCTGGATGCAGCCCGCCGCCGCCTCGTGCAGACCCGGTTCCTCCGCGGCGTGCACTACGGCCTCGTCGGTGGTGCGCTTCTCGTCCTCCTCGTGATCCTGCTCGCGCGGACCTCGCCGGCGATCGCGGAGGCGCTCCCGGTGCTCTGGATCGCGGTCGGCGCCGGCGTCGCGGCGCTCCTGACGGGCGTCCTCTTCGCCCGCGGCATCCGACTCTCGCCGATGACCATGGCCGTGCTCGTGGACGAGCGCCTGGGCCTGAAGGAACGGCTCTCGACCGCCGTCGCGGTGCGCGACCGGGCTGATGGCTTCGCCCGTGCCGCCGTCGCCGACGCCGTCACCGTGGCCAAGGATCCGCGCCACCGCGAAGCGCTTCGGCGTCACTTCGCCGTGCGTGCTCCGGACAGCTCGTGGATCGGCCCGGTCATCGCCGCGGCCGCCGTCGGCGCGTGGTTCCTGCCGCAGGGGGACCTCTTCCAGCCCTCGGAGCAGGCAGAGGAGATCGCCCGGGCGAAGAACGAGATCGCCGCGGCGAAGACCGAGGTGCAGCGCATCCTCGAGAAGAACGATCGACTGAAGGAACTGAGCAAGAAGCTCGGCGATGTCGCCGGCGAGGCGACGCCTCCCGACGAGCTGCCCGAGACCCCCGAAGAGGCGCGGCAGGAGGCGATCAAGCGCCTGACCGAAGCCCAGAACAAGCTCAACGATGTTCTCAAGAGCGAGGACGCGCAGAAGCTTGACATGGTGAAGGACAAGCTCGCCCAGCTCGACGCCGATCAGGGCAGCGAGACCGCGGACCTCACGAAGGCCCTCAAGGAGGGCGACTTCAAGAAGGCCCAGGAGGCGCTCGAGGCGCTGAAGGCAAAGGCTGAGCAGGATCCCGCCAAGAAGGCCGAGATCGAGAAGCAGCTCGAGGGGCTCGGCAAGCAGATCGAGAAGCTCGCCGAGAACAAGGCCGGTCTCGAGAACGCGCTCCAGAAGGCGAACCTCGATCCGAAGCTCGCCGGCAACAAGGAAGCCCTTGAGCGGGCGCTCGAGAACGCGAAGGGGCTCACCGAGCAGCAGAAGCAGGACATCCGCAAGGCCGCCGAGGCCCAGCAGCGCGCCCAGGAGAAGATGCAGGAACTGTCGAAGGCCTGCAACGGCGCGTGCGACAAGCCGGGCGGACAGAAGTCCGGCGGCAACCAGGGTCAGTCGAAGAGCGGCGAGCAGGGCGAGAAGAGCGGCTCCAAGTCCGGCGAAGGCAAGTCCGGCGAGAAGCAGGAGGGCGGCAAGGGCGAGTCCGGCCAGCAGAAGCAGGGCCAGCCAGGCGACTCCCAGCAGGCCGGCAGCGGCTCGATGTCCGACATGCTCAGCGACCTTGAGGCGCTCGATCAGATGCTCAAGGACGCGGAAGCGGCCATGAGCGAGTGCGACAAGCAGGCTCAGGGGCTCGGTCAGGCGATGTGCGAGATGCCCGGTCAGTGCTCGGGCAACATGCCCAGCAACAACATCGGCAACCGCCGCGGCGGCCACGGTCGCGCGAATGGCGGCAACGCCGGCGTCCAGAAGTCACCGACCGCGACCAAGATCCAGAAGGAAAAGGTCGAGCTCACCGCCGGCGACATCATCTCGCGGCAGGCCGTCGAAGGTCAGTCCGAGCGCGGCGAGTCGAGCGTTCCGCTCAACGAGGTGATGAACGACATCGCCCGCAGCATGGAGCAGGGGGTCATCGAGGAGGAAGTGCCGCAGCACCTCCGCGAGATCCACAAGGTCTACTTCGGTGACCTCAAGAACAAGATCGAGGCGGCTCGCGGCCCGGCGCAAGCCGCGCCCGCGGGCGGTGCCGCGCCGGCCGGAGGCGATGCCTCCAAGCCCGCCGCTGCTCCGGCGTCCGGGACGAAGTGATCGTCTGAGGCACGCCGCGGCGCCGTCGAGGCCCGCGCGCCGCAGGGAAGCAGCATGCAGATGTGGAACGCCGAGCGTACGCCTCTCGACCCCGTCGGTATCGCGCGCGTCTGGCTCGATCGCATGCGGCGGAGCTCGCTCCTCCGCGTCGCGCTGCGCTGCCTCATGATGCTGGTCGCGCTCGGCGGCGTCGCCTGTAGCGACCGACCCTCGGTGGTCATCTATGTCTCCGCGGACGAGGCCTTCGCCCGGCCGATTCTCGCGGAGTTCGAGCGAACGAGCGGCGTGCGCGTCGACGCCGTCTTCGACACCGAGGCGACGAAGACGACGGGGCTCGCGAATCGGCTTCGCGCGGAGCGTGATCGTCCGCGGGCTGATGTCTTCTGGTCGAGCGAGAATGTGCAGACGATTCTCCTGGCCGACGAAGGGATTCTCGTTCCGGCGCGCTCGGAGCGGCTCGACGCGTGGCCGGCGGAGCATCGCGATGGCGAGTCCCGTTGGTACGCCTTCGCCGCGCGGGCCCGGGTTATCGTCATCGCTCGCGATCGTGTGCCGAAGGAGGAGTGGCCCGAGACCTGGATGGACCTGACCCGCGATCGCTGGGCTGGCCGGGTCGCGATGGCGGATCCGCGCTTCGGCACGACGCGCACCCACATGGGCGTCCTCGCGACGGAGTGGGAGCGACGGCTCATGCCGGGGGCGTTCGCGGCGTGGCTCGAAGGGCTCGGAGAGCAGCGCATCGCGCTCCTGACGAGCGGCAACGCGGGCGTCGTCGAGGCCGTGGCGAGCGGGCAGTTCGATGTCGGGATGACGGACACCGACGATGTGTGGGCCGCGCAAGCGCGCGGCATGGCGGTGGAGCTCATCTACCCGCGTCATGTGCCTGACGAGCCGCAGGGAGGGACGCTCCTCATTCCGAACACCTGCGCGTTGGTCGCTCGACCGGGCGACGCATCGGCTGATCGTCGGCACGCGATTGCGCTCATGGAGTACCTCCTCTCGGCCGAGGTCGAGCGGGCGCTGCTCGCGAGCGACAGCCGGAACATTCCGCTCTCGCCGGCGCTCGCCGAGGAGGCGAAGGCGTGGCTGCCCGCGGATCCGCTGCGGGTGGATTGGTCGAAGGCCGCCGCTGCCGCTGACGAGGCGTCCGGTCGTGCAGCGGCGTTGCTCCGCGCTGCGCTCGAGCGCTCGCCCCCCCGCGGCCGGGTCGAGCCCGAGGCCGATGCGGAACTCGATGAGACGGATGGGAATGGCGACGATGGAACGAGCGGCGCGGAGCCCTCGCGTTGAGCCACGCGCCAGGGGCTCGACCGCGCATCGCGCAGCCGACCGCCTCGTGGTGGCGTTCCTCGCCGGTTCCGATCCTCTGTGCGCTGCTGTGCGCCGTCGCGCTGGTGACGGTCGCGTGGCCATCCGTCGCCCTGCTGCTCGCGGGCGCGGGCGCTGCGGTGACCGATGGAGGATTCGGAGGCGTTGAGCGGGCCGCGCCGCAGCCGTTCGTCGCGATCACGCCGACGCCTGGCGCCTTCCTCGGCACCGCCGCGCTCTTCACGACCAGCGTCGGATGGATGCTCGCGATCGCGCTCGTCGCGCTTCTCATCGGCTGGCCGGTCGGCGTGTTCGCGAGCGAGCGCTGGGCCGCGGCGCGAGCGCCGGGTGCGTCTCGCAGCGCCCGCCTGATCGGCGCGCTCCTCGCGTGTCTCCTCGCGTTGCCGATCGCCGTCCCCGGATACCTCGTCTTCTGGTCGCTCTGGCACCAGGTCGAGCCGACCTCACTCATCGGTCGCTGGCTCCTCGCGCGCGGTGCTGCGGTCGCCCTCCGCGAGAGCGTTCTCGTGCTCGCCTTGGCGCTCTGGACCGCAGCGCCGGCGGCCTGGTGCGTCCTCGCGCATCGCCTGGCCCGTCCGGAACCGACCGCCGCCCTCCGGCGTCTCGACGGCGGTGGGCTGCGTGCGGCCGTTGCCGCGGCGTGGCGCCATGATCGGCTGCCGCTCGCGGCCGCCGCGACCATCGTCATGCTGGCGCTCCTTGGGGAGAGCGTGAGCTTCGATCTCGCTCAAGTGCGCACCTACGGCTTCGAGCTTCGGAGTCTCGACGCATCCGGCGCGACGGCGGCGCGGGTGCTCGCGGCGGGTTGGCCATCGCTCTTGCTCGCGGCGGGCCTCGTGGCGCTCGCGATGGGACTGATCGCTCGACTGGGTCGCGGGGGCTCTGGCGGCGGCGGCAGCGCACGCGGCGTCGGCGCCGTCGCAACCGGTTCGCCGCTTCGCCGGACGCTCCGATGGCTGGGTGCGTCGGCGGGCTGGCTCGGCGCTGCCGGCATCGCCGCGCTGCCGCTCATCCTCCTCGTCGAAGGGGTCATCGCCGCCGCGCCGACCGGCGGTGGCGGTGGCGAACTTGCGACCTTCCTGCAGCTCTACGCCCGACCTGCGGCCAACTCGCTCCTCCTCGCCGCGCTGGCCGGTACGCTCGTCGGCGGACTCGGTGCGATCGTCGCGTTGCTGTCGGTTCTCTCCGACCTCGGGCACGCGTCGGGCTCCGCGCGTCTGCGTTCGTTCGCGTTCCGCGCATCGCTCGCCCTCTTCGCCCTCGGCGCCGCCCTCCCGGCGACGCTCGTCGCGCTTGCCCTCGAAGCCGCCTGGAATCGTCCGATGGTCGGTCCACTCGTGTACGACAACGCCCTCATCCTGCTCCTCGCCGCGCTCGCCCGATTCGGCATCGTGGGCTGCGTCGTCGGTCTCGCGGCCGCAGCGATCGTCGGTCATCGGACGCGACTCCTCTTCGCCCTCGACGATCCGCGTGCGCCCGCCGCGCTTTGGCGGATTGCGGGTCCGACGCTCCTCACGGCCTTCGTTGTGGGCGGCTGTGCCGGCATGGCCCTCTCCTTCAGCGAGATCATCGTGACCGGCCGCGTCCAGCCGCCGGGCCTGCCGCTGCTCGCTTCGAGCATTCTCAACGCGATCCACTACCAGCAACCCGAAACGGTCCTCGTCGCGTCGAGCATCGCGCTGCTGCTCGCCGGCGCCGGCAGTGCGATCGCCGTCCTCCGTCTCATCGGCCTGCGCCGGCGCGCGTCAGGCCATGGTGCGGCGCTCCTGGTGCTCGTCAGCGGCATCGCGCTTGTCGGCTGCGGTCCAGCCGGCGCCGGTGGCACCGGCGCCGCGGCCGACCCGCATGACGGAACGCCCCCGATTCCAGCGGTGCGGACCTTTGGCACGCCGGGCTTCGGGCCGGGCCAGTTCCGCGTGCCGCGGTCCGTTGCCTTCGATGAGGCTCGCGGTCGCTTCTTCGTGATCGACAAGTCGGCCCGCATCCAGCGGATGGACCGCGACGGGAACCCGCAGCTTGAGTGGCGCATGCCCGAGTTCTCGATCGGCATGCCGGTCGGGCTAAGCGTCCATCCCGATGACGGCCGGGTCTTCGTCGCCGACACCCACTATCACCGCATCATGGTCTTCTCGGCGGAGGGGGTCGAACTCGCCCGCTTCGGGCGCTACGGCCAGGGCCCGGGCGAGTTCATCTACCCGACGGACATCACCTTCGGCAACGACGGTCGGATCTACATCGGCGAGTATGGCGGAAACGACCGGGTGCAGATCTTCTCGCCGACCTTCGAGCCGATCGGGACGATCGGTTCCTTCGGCGGCGGCGAGGGCCAGTTCAGCCGACCCCAAGGGCTCGCCTTCGATCGCTCGGCAAACGAGCTCTATGTCGCCGACAGCAACAACCACCGGGTCGTCATCTACGACCCGGACGGCCGCCGCCTCCGGCAGTTTGGAACCCCCGGTACCGCCCAAGGCGAACTCGCCTATCCCCGGGGCATCGTCTTCTGCGGCGATGGGACGATCCTGCTGGTCGAGTTCGGCAACCATCGCGTGCAGCGCTTCGTCGCGGCGCCCGGCGAGCGGTTCGGCACGAGCCTTGGCGTCTGGGGCGGCATGTCAACCGGACCCAGGCCCCAACCGATCGGCGAGCCAATCGATATTGTCGAACGCCACCGGGAGATCGAGGTGGAACCGGGGCGTCTCCAGTATCCTTGGGACATGGCCGGAGTCGGCGGGCATGTCATGGTGCTCGACTCGTCGAACAATCGCGTCATGCTGGCAAAGCTCCCCTCATGAGCATGCTCGAGTCCTTTCCCCTCCAGTTCGAACGGCCGCTCGGGCTCCTGCTGCTCCTGCTGCTCGTGCCGATCGTCTATCTCGCGAGGCGGAGCTGGAACGCGGTGGCCTCGACGAAGGCCTGGTGCAGCCTCGGGCTGCGCATCGCGGTGGTGCTGCTGATCGCGCTGGCGATCAGCCAGCCGACGCTCGTGAAGCGCGGCGAGGGCCTTTCGCTTGTCGTCATCGCCGACCGCAGCGCGTCGGTGCCGCAGCGGCTCCGCGACCAGAGCGAACGCTGGCTGCATGAGGTCGGCAACACGAAGCGGCCCGAGGATCGGGTCGGCACCATCGTCGTCGGCGGCGAGCCGGAGATCCTCAGCCGACCGGAGACGAACGCGATCGTCCCGGAATCGCTCTCCTTCCTCGGCGACCCGGACGCGACGGATCTCGCGTCGGCCCTGCGCCTCGCGCTCTCGATCGCCCCGAAGGACACGGCCACGCGGCTCCTTCTCGTCTCCGACGGCAACGAGAATCGCGGCAACCTGCTGAAGGAAGCCGAGGCGGCGGCGGCGAACGGCATTCCGATCGATGTCGTCATCACCGAGTACGAGCATCCGAACGAGATCGTCTTCGAGCAGATCCAGGCGCCCGCCCGCTCGCGCGTCGGCGCCACCCAGGACATTCGGCTCTTCATCCGGAGCCAGAGCGAGGCCCAAGCCCGCCTCCTGCTCCGCGAGAACGGTCAGCCGATCGATCTCGATCCGACCGTGGCCGGCGACGGGATGATCGTCGATCTCAAGTCGGGGCCGAATGTCATCACCGTGCCGGTGAGTTTCGACGAGGGAGGCGCGCAGCGTTTCGAGGCGACGCTCGAACCGCTCGGCGACGGGATCGACGCGGTGCTCGAGAACAACCGCGGCACCGCCGTGACCTTCGTCGCCGGCGGCGGCAAGGTGCTCGTCCTCGATCCGGGAGGGGAGTCGGACAGCATGGTGCGGGCCCTTCGCGAAGGTGGCCTCACCGTCGATGTCCGCACCGCCTCGGAGATCGTCGATCCGGCGACGATGCTGAACGGCTACGACGCGGTGGTCCTCGCGAATGTCCCGCGATGGGATGTTGATCCGGCGCTCGATCGGGCGATTCGGGCGAGCGTCCATGACATGGGCGTCGGTCTCCTGATGCTCGGCGGCCCGAACAGCTTCGGCGCGGGCGGCTGGATGGAGAGCGAGGTCGAGAAGGCCCTTCCGGTCAAGCTCGATCCGCCGGCGTCGCGGCAACTCGTCCGCGGGGCGCTCGCGATCATCGTCCACGCCTGCGAGTGGCCGACCGCGAACTACTGGGCGCAGACGGTCACCATCGCGGCGATTCAGGCCCTCAGCCGCCTCGACCTCATCGGCATCATCACCTTCGGTGGCCTCGGCGGTCACGCGTGGCATCACCCGCTCCAGGAGGCGGGGGACAAGAGCGCCGCGATCGCCGCGGCGAAGTCGATGGTCGTCGGCGACATGCAGGACTTCGAGGGATGCGTCGCCCTCGCCTACCAGGGGCTTTCGAAGACGAACGCCGGGCAGAAGCACATCATCATCATCTCCGACGGCGATCCGGCCCCGCCGACGCCGACGACCCTCGCGAACTGCAAGAACGCGAAGATCACGATCACCACGGTCATGCTCGCCGGCGGTCTCGGGCACGGCACGCAGGGCGACTACCAGAACATGCGGTACACCGCGACGACGACCGGAGGCCGCTTCCACGAGGTGAAGAACCCGAAGCAGCTCCCGCAGATCTTCACCAAGGAGGCGACGGTCGTTACCCGTTCGCTCATCAGCGAGGGCCGCTATGTCCCGCAGGTGCAGACCTCGCTCTCGGGACCGCTGAAGGGCATCACCGCGGTGCCCGACGTGCAGGGATATGTCGTCACCGTCGGCAAGCCGGGCCTCGCCCAGACCAGCATCCAGGTCTCGGCGAAGGAGGGCAACGACCCGCTGTACGCGTGGTGGAACTATGGCGTCGGCCGCTCGGTCGCCTTCACCTCCGACGCCACGAACCGCTGGGGTTCGGCGTGGACGAGCTGGAACGACTACCGCGCGTTCTGGGAGCAGACGATCCGATGGCTCATGCGGCCGCCCTCGCCCTCGAACATCGCCCTCCGCACCCGCATCGACGGCGAGACCGTCGTGGTCGAGATGGAGGCGATCGGTGAGGACAACGCGAGCTTCGTGAACTTCCTGAAGAGCGAGGCCTCGGTGCTCCTGCCGGACGGCGAGGCGAAGACGCTCGACATGCAGCAGATCGGACCCGGGCGCTACCGCTCGGAGTTCGCCGCGGCGACGACGGGCGGCTATCTCGTCAATGTCGCGGTGCCGGTCGAGCGCGACGGCACGACGGTCATGTCGAGCGTGCAGGCGGCGGTGAACATTCCGTATCCGAAGGAATACCGCACGGTGCGCGACAACGGCGCGCTTCTCCGCCGCGTCGCCGAGATGACCGGCGGACGCGTTCTCGCGATGACCGATGCCCGGACGGTCGGGGCCTTCGATCGCGCCGGTCTGCCGGTGCCCGCGTCGGCGAAGCGGATCTGGGATCTCATGACCTATCTCGCGGCGGCGTTCCTGCTCCTCGATGTCGCGGTGCGGCGCCTCTCGATCGAGCGCGGGTTCACGCGACGGCTCGCCGAGCGAATCCTCGGCCGGACGGAGCGCGTCGGCGAGGGAACGGTCGCGGCGTGGAAGACGGCGCGGCAGAAGGCCGAAGGCAAGGGTGCCGTCGCTGCCGGTGCCGCAGCCGGTGCCAGTGCGGTCGAGCGTCGCGAGCGGGCCGAGGCGGCGAAGGCCGCGGCGGGCACGCGCTTCGAGGCGAGTGACGGCGACCCCTCGCTCGATGTGGCTGGCGAGGCGAAGGGGCAGCCCGGCGAGCGCACGCCCGGCATGGGCAGCGAGCGCGGGCAGCGCGGCGCGTCCGACGCGGACGCGGGCGCCGAGAAGCCCGCCGAGGATGAGGGCATGTCGCGCCTCCTCAAGGCGAAGCGACGGGCCCGAACCGACGGCGACGACACGGCTGGAGGCGCGGGGCGTGGCTGATCCACGATCGACATCCGAGGCGTCGTCGATGTCCGACCTGCCGCGAGGCCCGGAGGTTCCGCGCGTCGAGGAGCTCGAGGGGGGACTCGAGGACATCGAGAGCGTCCGACGGAAGTGCGAACGCTTCCGCGAGCTCTTCCTCGCCCTCCGCAAGGAGATCGGCGGCACGCTCGTCGGTCAGACCGAGGTCGTCGATCTCACGCTTGCGGCGCTCTTCGCCGACGGACATGTGTTGCTCGAGGGTGTGCCCGGTCTCGGCAAGACGCTCCTGGTGCGGACCCTCGGCGCAACGCTCGGCCTGTCCTTCTCGCGCATCCAGTTCACGCCGGATCTCATGCCGGCGGACATCACCGGCACGACGCTCTTCGTCGAGGATCCGAACACCGGCCGCCGGAGCTTCTCCTTCCGACCCGGGCCGATCTTCGCCCAACTCGTCCTTGCCGACGAGATCAATCGGGCGACGCCGAAGAGCCAGTCGGCGCTGCTGGAGGCGATGCAGGAGAAGAGCGTGACCGTCGGCGGCGTCACCCGCCAGCTCGAGCGGCCCTTCTTCGTCATGGCGACGCAGAATCCGATCGAGCAGGAGGGAACCTATCCGCTCCCGCAGGCCCAGCTCGATCGTTTCCTCCTCAAGATCACCGTCCCGCCGGCGCAGCGCGAGGACCTCAACGAAGTGCTCCGTCGTACCACCACGGGCTTTCAGGCTCAGCCGCGCCAGGTGCTCGACGCGGGCCGCATCCTCGCCGCGCAGCGTCTCGCCCGACAGATCATCGTCGCGCCGCATGTCCAGGATTTCCTGATCCGACTCGTGCTCTCGACCCATCCCGGCGGCGAGCACTGCCCGAAGGACATCGAGGAGTACATCCGCATCGGCGTCAGCCCGCGCGGCGCGCAGGCCATCGTGAGTGCGGCGAAGATCGTGGCCATGATGGACGGTCGCTTCGCCGTCAGCTACTCCGATGTGCGCACCGTCGCGGCGCCGGCGTTGCGGCATCGGCTCGAGCGCAGCTTCGAGGCCGAAGCGGATGGCGTCACCACCGACGACATCGTCCGCGAGCTTCTCAAGCGCCTGCCCGCCGATGAGGAGCGCCCCGTCGAGCTCGACCCGACGCGGCAGGCCTCGCGCGAGTCGGCGAAGTCGCTCCGCAGCCGCGCCAAGGACATCGTCGGCTCGCTCCGGGCCGGGGGAGGTCGTCGATGACTCGGCTCGGAAGCGAGTTTCCGCCCGGCACGCCGACGACCTTCTCGGCGAAGCCACCGGCCCTTCGGCGGCCATCGAAGGTGGATGACCTGATCGACGGTCGGCTCATGGCCCGCCTTGACCAGATCGATGTGGTCAGCCGAAAGATCTTCGCCGGCAAGGTGCAGGGTGAGCGGCGAAGCAAGCGGCGCGGCATCAGCGTCGAGTTCGCCGACTTCCGCCCCTATGTCCACGGCGATGACCTGCGCTTCGTCGACTGGAACATCTACGGCCGCCTCGATCGCCTCTTCCTCAAGGTGTTCCTCGAGGAGGAGGATCTGTCGCTCCTCATCGCGATCGACGCGAGCGCCTCGATGCGCTGGGGCAATCCGGACAAGTTCGTCTTCGCCCAGCGCCTCGCGATGGCCCTCGGCTATGTCGGACTCGTGAACCACAATCGCGTCTCCCTCGCCTCCTGGGGGTCGCCCGCCAACGGCGGCGGACTCCAGCGGCTCTCCGGCGTGCGCGGTCGCCGCCGAACCGCCGAGATGGGCCAGTGGCTCATTCGTCAGGATCCGACCCCCAACCCGAAGACCGATGCGGGCGTCGACCCGGGCAATGTGATGGACTTCGACGACGCGATGCGCACCATCGCTCTCGGCCGTCAGGGCCGCGGTGTCATGGTGATCATCAGCGACTTCATGCTCAAGCAGGGGTACGAGAAGGGCCTTCGGTATCTCGCCGGCGGCGGCTACGACATCTTCGCGATGCAGGTGCTCTCTCCGGAGGAGATCGACCCGGCTGCCAACGGCGTGACCGGTGATCTGCGACTGGTCGATGTCGAGGATCGGGACACCAACGAGGTGACGATCACGCCGCCGCTCCTCAAGGCCTATCGCGATCGGCTCAACGCCTACTGCGGGAAGATGCGGGAGTTCTGCATCCGGCGCGGCATCACCCATGTCCTCGTGGACACGCAGACCGACCTCGACGAGCTGCTCCTGGACTACCTGCGCAAGCGAGGCCTCCTCCGATGACCTGGCTCACGCCGCTCGCGGGCATCCTCGTCGCCGGGATCACGGTCCCGCTCCTCGTCGCGCTCTACTTCCTGAAGCTTCGGCGGCAGCCCCGGCCCATCGCGAGCACGCTGCTTTGGAAGCGTTCGCTTGAGGACCTTCGCGCGAACGCGCCGTTCCAGCGCCTGCGGATGAACATCCTGCTCCTCCTGCAGTTGCTGGTGCTGGCCCTGCTGGCCCTCGCACTCGCCCAGCCGCAGGTGGACACCGGGCTCAAGCGCGGCGGGAAGACGGTCATCCTGATCGACAACTCGGCCTCGATGAACGCGACCGACCTCACCGAGGAGGGCGACGAACCGCAGTCGCGCCTTGAGCTCGCCAAGGAGGTCGCGATTGCCCAAGTCGAGAAGCTGTTCGCGGGAGGCATCTTCTCGGGCGGCACCGGCGAGGTGATGGTGATCGCCTTCGCCGAACGGGCCGATGTGCGGTGCCCCTTCAGCAACAGTCGCAACCAGGTGGTGGAGGCCATCCGCGGCATCCAGCCGACCGACGGACGAACCCGCATCGGCGAGGCCCTTCAGCTCGCCCGGGCGTACACCAACTCGATCAATCCCGATGCCGTGCCGCTCGAGGGGATCGAGCCGGCGGCGCTCGTGATCTTCAGCGACGGGCGGATCGAGGACATCGACACGCAGGCGAAGAAGGCCGGCGAGTCGATCGTCTACAACCGCGTCGGCTCGAAGGACGCCCAGAACCTTGCCGTCGTGCGCGTCGCCGCGGAGCGGAGCCCCGACGATCCCGATCGCATCCAGGTCTTCGCGTCGGTCGCCAACGCCACGCTCGCCGAGGCCCGCGCGGATGTGCAGCTCTCGGTCGACGAGAACGCCCGTGCCATCACGCCGGAGCCGATCGTCATCCCCGCCGCCCGGGTCGACGGGACGGGCTCGAGCGATGCCGGCGACGACGGCGCAGCCGGCGCGAACGGGAACGCCGACGGAACCGCGGCCCCCGGCAGCGGTGGTGGCAGCGGTGGTGGCGCCGGTGCTGGCACCGATGCAGTCGCCAACGCGGCGAGCGAAGCGATCGCCAAGGGCGCTGCCCTGACCCCGGGTCGTGAGCAAGTCGTCTTTCTGCCCTTCGCCCAGCCTCGCGATGCGGTCATCACCGTCGCTCAACTGCGCGACGACGATCTCTCGATCGACGACGCCGCTGCCCTCGTCGTACCGCCCGCCCGGCGGTTGCGCGTCGCCCTGGTCGGTACGCCCGGCTTTGAGCGGACGATTCTCCGGGCCATGCCGCTTGAGACCTTCGCGGAGCTGACCCCGGCCGAGTTCGAGGCCTCGATCGTCGATGGTTCCTATGAGCGGTTCGATGTCTACGTGCTGAAGGACTACACCCCGAGCGAGGGGGTGAAGCTCCCCGCCGGCCGCTTCCTCTCCTTCGGCGGCGTGCCGCTGCCCGAACTGACGCCCTACGCGGAGCACCAGGGCGTCTACTTCCGCACCGCGCGACAGGAGCACCCGGTCTTCCGGGCCGTCAACGCGAACGACCTTTGGGTCGCGAAGGCCCAGGCCATCAGCCCGCCTCGGGATGTCGATGTGCTCATGGAGGGGACGGAGGGGCCGCTCATGATCGCGGTCGATCGCGGCGGCACGCGGGTGCTGCACATCGCCTTCAATCCCGCGGCCTCGAACTGGCCGATCGCCCGATCGTTCGTCAACTTCGTCCCGAACGCCCTCGAGTGGCTCGGATCGAGCGGTGACGCCCTCGCCCTCGCGGGCCTGCAGCCGGGAGCGACGGCGTCCTTCCGCATTCCGAGCGCGGCGAGCGATGTGACCATCCGCTTTCCCGACGGCCGCGAGGAGCCGGTCTCGATGCGCGAGCCCGGTCAGTTCAACTACGGCCCGCTCCAGCGGGTGGGGATCCACGCGGTGAGCTGGGAGGAGCCCGGCTTCAGCGAACGCCAGTCGCGGCGCTTCGCCGTGAACCTCATGAATCCCGCCGAGAGCATGATCATTCCAGCGGAGAATCTCGCCTTCGCGAACGAGGCCGTCGTCGGCGACGGTCGGGTCATGAACGACGCGAACGCCCGATCGAATGTCTGGCCGATCCTGCTCGGAGTTGCGCTGCTGCTTCTCGTGGTCGAGTGGTGGGTTTACCAGCGCCGAACGGCGTGAGGCGTGGCGTCCGGCCGCGGCGGCCAACCTCGCGCAGCGGCCCATCAGGTCCGGCAGGGGATCGCGCTCGTTCTCGTCGTCGTCGCCCTCCTCCTCGATGCCAAGGCCGAAGTCGAAGTCGGGATGAACGATGGGCTCCGTGGCTGCCGGTGAGCCCGAACGGCATTGCCCCGCTCGACAGGCCGAGCGGCTTCCGCGCGGCCGGCTCATCGCTCCGCCTCCGCGCACTGGGCCCGTTCGAGAGCAAGGACATTCAGCGCCTCGACCGCATCGCTCGCGCCGGCGTCACGGATGCAGGGTGCGATCCAGCGGTCGCTCGGACGCACCGCTGAGGATTCGGCTCCGAAGGATCGTCCGAGGTCGCATGGCTCGGCGCGAAGGCGTGCGGTCAGCGCCCGGACCCGCGGCAGCGAGACGCCGAAGGCCCACGCCGCGAAGCGATCCGCCGAGCGCCACCACGCCTCGCGCGGGATTCCCTCGAACTCCCTCGCGTTGGCGTGGACCCGCAGGAACCACGGCCACTGCGGGGCGTCCGCGGTTGCGAACGCCGCGGCGGCGATCACCCGCTGCGGCGCGTGGCCGGACCACGCCCAACCGGCCTCGTCCGCCGAACGACCGCTCGTGACCTGTCCGGCGACAAGCGCCTCGGCGACGAGCCGCTCGTCAAGAAGCCCCGGCACCAGGCCCCTGGCGAAGGCGATCAGTTCGCGACTCAGCCGACGCGGGCGGTTGAGGGCGGCGCCAAACCACGCCAGTTCCTCGATGGCCCGCACCCCGAGCGCCGTGAGCGGAGCGCATCCGCCGCCGACACCCCCGGCGTACCGCTTCGTCGGCGCACCCATCGCGCAGCCACATCCCGTGGCATCCGTGCCATGTCCCAGCGCACTCCGTGCCATGATGACTCCCTCGTCAACCTCCGTGCCGACGGCCATGGCGAACGCCACGATGCACGCGTCGGCCGGAGGAGACTACCGCGCGCCGAACGCGCGCCTGAGAGTCTTGGCACATTTTCCTGTATCGACAGGGGGGGGCTGTCAATTGCGCGAGCGGGCGTTCGTCGAAGCCGCTCGCGCGCTCGCTCGCATGCGCATGCGCTCGCGTGCACGCTCATGCGCACACGCGTGCACGCGCACGAACTCACTCACACGCTCGACTTCGCCTCGATCTCCTTCATCACCTCGGCATCGATGCCGAGGAACTCGCGCATGTGCGAGTCATAGAGCTCCTGATCGCGGTCGCGCGAGAAGTCGAGGCGCAGCTCGTTGATCACCTTCGTGCCCTGACCGATCCAGTCCTTCCAGGTCTCTGCGGAGATGTTCTCGTGTATCCACTGACCGACGCGGCCGCGGAAGGGGGGCTTGTCGAGTTGCGTCCCCGGCCGGCCGGTGCGCCGACAGACGAACGCGCCGCTTGCCCGCAGCCGCTCGGCCGCTTCGTCGACTTCCTTGGCGAGCTTCGGCGGCTCGCGACCGATGCTGCGGAGGAGTTCCGCAATCGCCAGTTGCGGCATGCGATCGCCCTTGCTCGCCGCGACGACGAAGCCGCGCTCGAGGAACGCGACCGCCCGGTCCGCCCAGCCGGCGTCGATCATCGCCTTGCCGCCGAGCTGGAACGCCTTGCTCATGTCGGGATTGAGCTCGACGCAGCGCTCCATCGAACGGGCCGCCTCCGCAGCCCGACCGGCCTGCAGGTACGCGTTGCCGAGGCTGAAGTGGGCCATGTCGTTGTCGGGATCGGCCGAGGCCATCTTCTCGAACTGGGCGATACGGGCGACGAGGGCATCGTTCGTGGACATGGGAGAGACTCGCGCTGGCGGATGGGCGGACGGGCGATATGGTGAGCGTGGAGCCTCCGGCGATCGCGGTGCGACCTCGGAGACCCGCGCGGGGCGGGCTGAAAGGGTAGCACGGTCACGCGCGACGCGCATCGACTCTGCTATCGTCCGCCGACCTATGTCCGAGGACGCCTCGACACCCGCGGCATCGCGTTCCGGCCACGCGCCCCCGGCGAGTTCCTCCGCCGTCGCTCGCGGATCCCTGCGTGAAGGGCCGCTCGCGGTCCGCCTCTGCGGCGTCCCCCTGGCCAACCCGATCATCGCCGCCGCAGGCACCTGCGGCTATGTCGACGAACTCGCCGACGCCTTCGATCTCGCGTCGATCGGTGCGGTCACCACGAAGTCGATCACCCACGAGGTCCGCGAAGGCAACGCCCCGTGGCGCATGTGGGGGATCCCCGGCGGGATGCTCAACGCCATCGGCCTCGCCAATCTCGGCGTCGATCGGTTTCTCGCCGAGCGCTTGCCGAAGGCGGCGCGGCTTCGCTGCACGCTCATCGGTTCGATCGCCGGTCACTCGGTCGAGGACTATGTGTCCGTCGCCCGCGCGTTCGAGCGCGAGCCGACGCTACCGATCGTCGAGCTGAACGTCTCCTGTCCGAACACCGCCGACGGCCTTCAGTTCGGGGAGCATCCCTCGGCGCTTCTGGAACTCCTCCGCGCCGTGCGGCCTGAGCTTCCGACGACGAAGATGCTCGTGAAGCTCTCGCCGAATGTCGGCGACATCGTCGCGATGGCCCGCGCCGCGATCGACGGCGGGGCCGACGGGCTCACGCTCATCAACACCGTCGCGGCGATGGGCATCGATGTCGAGACGCGCCGACCGCTGCTGTCGCGAGGCACCGGCGGGCTCAGCGGTCCCGCGGTCCATGCGATCGCGGTGCGCATGGTGCATCAGGTCTATCGCGGCGTCGCCCGCGAGGCCAACATTCCGATCGTCGGTCTCGGCGGGGTGTCGACCTGGCAGGACGCCGCGGAGTTCATCCTCGCCGGCGCGACCTGCGTCGGCATCGGCACGGCGCTCTTCGTCGATCCGCGCACGCCGCTCGCGGTCGCCCGCGGGCTCGAGGGCTGGGTGCGGCGTCAGGGGGCCCGCAGCGTGAGCGAACTCGTCGGAGCGGTGCGGCTGTGACGCGGCGCGAGCGCGAGCGATTTGACGCCCTCTTCGAGGAAGTGCTCGACGCGCTGCCGCCCGCGATCCACGAGCTCATCGAGGAGGCGCCGGTCATCCTCGACGATCGCCCTCCGCGCAAGCTGCTTCGCGAGCTCGGCATGGATCCCGAGGAGGACGATCTCTGCGGGCTGCACACCGGCATCCCGCTGACCCAGCGCACCGTGCAGGACAGCGGCCAGTTGCCCGATGTCATTCACCTCTTCCGCGAGGGCATCATCGATCACGCCGGCGGATGGGATGAGGGGGAGGACGAGGAGGGGCCCTTCGGGGGCGAAGCGCGCATCCGCGAAGAGATTCGCATCACGCTGCTGCACGAGATCGGGCACCACTTCGGCCTCGACGAGGAGGACCTCGCCCGACTCGGATACGACTGACCGCGCCGGACGGACGCCTCGGACGCCGCCTGCGGCAGACACCCACTCCCGATAAGCGAACGCGGCGCGTCGCAGCGCGAAATGTGTGGTGAAGGCTGGCAAAGTCGCGTGAACTGCGGGCCCGGCCGTTGGCGGACGCAGCGCTCTCGGCGACACTTCCGGGATGCACCGAGCGTTCCTGTCGTCGCGATCCGTCGCCTGCGTCCTTCTCCTCGTCGCCCCGATCGCGAGCTCCGCATCGGCGGACTGGCCGACCGATCCGGCGTCGAGCGCTCCGATCGCGATCGCCCCGAACGACACCGTGCAGCCGAAGATCGTCGAGGGGCCCGACGGCGGCACCTATGTTTCGTGGTTCGACAACCGAAGCGGCGGCTATGACGTGTACCTTCAGCGCTTCGACCGGGACGGCAATCCGATGTGGACCGCCAACGGGATCCTCATCGCCGATCTCACGAACTCGTCGACGCAGGACTACGGACTGACGGCCGATGGCGTCGGCGGCTGCGCGATCGCGTTTCTCGACACGCGACTCGGCGGCGTGAAGGTCACCGTGACCCGCGTCGACGAGAACGGCGTGCAGGTCTGGGGCGCGCTCGGCAAGCAGATGCCCAACGCGGGCGCCTCGCAGAACTCGCCGCGCATCGCCCTCTCCGGCGACGGGGCCATCGTCGTCGGCTGGTCGGAATCGGCCTCCACGGGCCTCCATCGCTTCGAGCTCGATGGAACGAACACCTGGCCCTCGCCGGTCTATCTCAGCGTCTCCGGCGCGAATCTCACCCTTGCCGACATCCGGACCGGCGACGGGAGTTCGGTCATCGTGAGCGGCGTGCGGGCGACGGGCTTCTCCGGCGCGAAGACGCTGCGGGCTCAGAAGATCGACGCGAGCGGCGCGCTTCTCTGGGGACCGAATCATGTGACGGTCTTCTCGACCGGCTCGCTTCAGTTCGGCAACTTCCCGACCTTCGTGAGTGACGGCGCCGGCGGAGCGATTTTCGCGTGGTACACCGTGAGCCCGCTGCAGAGCTTCGCGCAGCGCGTCGCCGCGGACGGCACGGTCCAGTGGGGCGTGAACGGCATCGGCGTGACGACGACGACCCTGCGCGAGCGGACGGGCCCGTCGGTCGCCTTCGATCCCGCGACGCAGACCACCTTCGTCGGCTGGCTCGAGCGCGTGCCGAACACCTCGAACTATGGCGCGTACGCCCAGGCCTTCGACGCGGCCGGCGCGCGGCTCTGGGGGGCGAACGGCACGACGCTCCTCGCGACGCAGGCGAACTTCGGCACGCGCGAGATGGAAGCGGAAGTCCTCGACGGCAAGGGCACGTTTTTCTATGTGCGCGACACGGCGTTCGCGAACGGAACGCTCTTCGCGGCGCAAGTGAATGCCGATGGCTCGCCGGCGTGGCGCGGCACGAACAAGACGGTGAGCGCTGCGGCGGTCGGCTACTCTCGGCTCGAGACGATCTCCTTCGGCGATCATGTCGTCGGCGTCTGGCAGGACACGCGAAACGGAAACGACGACCTCTACGGCGCGTCGGTCCTTGCCGACGGTTCGCTCGGCGTGCCGCCAGCGGGCATCACCGGTGACCTCGACGGCGACGGTGCGGTCGGCGCCGCTGATCTCGCGATCCTCCTCGGCGCCTGGGGCGGCGCCGGCGGCCCGGCGGACCTCAACGGCGACGGAACCGTTGACGCTCTCGACATCGCGATCCTGCTCGGCGCGTGGACGAGCTGATTGGTCGTGTGCCGCTCGCTCGCGGACTCGCGCGGCATCCTCCACCGTCACGCATGTAAGGCATGGAGTGACCTGTGATGTCAGGTGACGATCGCTACGCACCCCCGCCTGCGATCGCGCGGCTTGGCGTGCGCATCACGCGGCGCGTGGTGCATGAGCCGGCGGAGCGGGCCGGTGTCGTGTGGGAGTTCAGGCAGCCGGTCGTGCGGCGGCTCCTCCTGGGACTCCTCGCCGCGGCGCTCGCGTTCGTTCTCCTGCCCCAGTTCGTCGGCGGTTCGCGGGAGTGGCTCGTCTGGATCGTCATGACCGGCTCGGTCGGTTATGCCATGCTCATCCCCCGGAGCCAGCTCCGGATCTCGCGAGCCGGTTGGGAGGTCCGGACGAGCCTTCATCCGCTCGGCTCGCCGCTCGCGCTCGGTGCCCGAACGATGCACGCGGCCCATGGCACGGTCGAGGGACGCCATGCCAGAGGGCGGAAGGCGTCGATCGAGCTCGTCCTTCGAACCGACGCGGGCGATCGGGTCCTCTGTCGGTGTCCCATGTGGATCAGCCTGCTGGAGGGGGAGCGGACCGAGCCCGCCATGCGGGAAGTCGCCCGGCAGGTCGAGGCCGACGCGCAGCACTGGATCGACCCCACATCACGGGGGTAGCGGGCGTTGGGATTTGGTTCAGACCCGGGCGGTCGCCAACGCTGGCTGGCCCGCTCCTCAACCGCCCCGGGGGGCGAACTTCTCGGGCGTTTCGGCGATACTGTTCGGACACCCCGCCGACGGCCCCGGCCGCAGGCGGGGGAGTCGGAGAGGAATCGGGGTAGCGCCCCACAGGGTGCGCGGGCGCTCGTCGGTGTCGCGTGCGACGCCGATTCGGCGCGGGTTGGCGGGCGCCGCTCGTTCGGACGGTGCCGGTCACGCGGGATGTGCGAGCAGCGGGAGAACCCCGTCCATCCACCTCCTGTCCGCTCCTGATGGCTCGAAGCGGCCGAAACGCCGATGGAGAGCCATCCAGATCCAGCCCGCTCCGGTCGCCTATCGGGTTTCCACCCGCCAGCGGTCGGTTCGGCCGGAGCGCCGCTCCTCGTCCCCTCTCTCGACCTCGGATCCGCGGGCCTTTCGTCGGCCCTGCACCGCTTTCGCTCCCGCCATCGCATCGGGATTGAGCTCACGCCATGGAACGCATCACAGCCGTCATGCTGCTCGGAGGTCTTCGGCGCTCGGCGCTCGAGACCGCTGTCGGCTGCCGGCCCACCTGCCTGCCGCTCGACGCCGACACCTCGCTCTTCGCGGCGTGGGCGTCGCTCCTCTCACGAGCCGGCTGCTCGGAATTGCGCGTCGTCACCAGCGGCGCTCCAGGCGACGACGATGTCATCAACGAGATCGCCGCCTGCCGCATCCGCTTCCCGGGCATGAGCATCGTGCGGACGATCGAGACCAGCTCGCATCGCGGGACTGGCGGACTCTTGCGCGATGCGGTCGTCGATCTCGGATTGCAGGACTGGATTCTCTTCATCGAACCGCATTGCGTGCCCCCGACCTCGCTGCAGCCGCTCATGGACGCCCGGCCCCACGCCCCGATGGCGGTGGGCGTGGCGAGCGATCGCGCGCCGGCCGGGGCCTACTGCCTGCGGGCCGAACTCCTCGATCACGCCCCGCGCATCGGGTACCACGATTTCAAGGAGCAGTTCATCCCGCTTCAGGTCACCCGCGGCGTGCGCATCCAGCCGGTCTCGCTGATCGCCCCGGGCATCCGCGTCCATGACCTCCGCGCCTATCTCGGCGCGGTGCGTTGGTGGGGCGAACTCGTCCATGGCCGAGCCGACGAGCACGCGCGGTCGAGCGTGCACCCGGCCGCGGATGTCCACCCGAGCGCCCGCATCACCGGCACAAGCGTGGTTGCCGCCGACGCCCATGTCGGCGCCGAGGCGATCGTGCACGATTCGATCATCCTGAGCAACGCCGCGATCGGCGAGCGGGCGGTCGTCGCCCGCAGCGTCGTGCCGCGCGGTCTCCGGGTCGCACCGCGTTCCCTGGTCGTCGATCGCGTCATCGACGAGGAGACATCGGATGCGGCGGATGAGGTGGTGGCGCTCGGCTCGGCCTCGTCGTCTTCGAGTGGCGGAGGTGGCACATGAGAGTCGTTCGCCATGGTTGGAGCGGCTCGCAGGTCGGCTTCATGCTCCTGCTCGTCGCCGCGGCGGTCTGGGCCTGCCTTCCGGCGTGGCAGGACATCGTGCTGCAGATGACGCACCGCTCGGATGCGGGGTACATCGCCCTCGTCCTGCCCGTCGCCGGCTACCTCTTCTGGATCCGGCGCTCGCGGGCCCGCTTCGTGCGCTGCCGTCCGAGCGCGTGGGGGCCGCTCGCCGTCCTCATCGGCATCGGCCTCGCCTGGTACGGCGACGAGCGCGACATCCGGCTCGCCCAGCACATCGGCGCGATCGTGACCGTGGTCGGCGCGATCCTCACCATGACCGGCCTCGAGGCGATCCGTCAGTTCGGCGCCGTCTTCCTCACGCTGCTCTTCCTGGTGCCGGTGCCGGGGTACTTCCGCACCCGCATCGCGATTCCGCTGCAGGAAGGCGCGACCGCGTTCACCGACGGCGTCCTGAACCTCATCGGCATCGCCAGCGAGCGGCACGGCGCGTCGCTCGTCATCCGCGATACGCCGATCGCCGTCGGCGAGGCCTGCGACGGGATGCGCATGGTGTTCGCGCTCGTCCTCGTCGTCTACGCCTTCGTCTTCTCCGTGCCCTTCAGGCCGGTGACCCGCATCACGCTCATTCTGCTCTCGCCGCTCGTCGCCCTCGTCTGCAATGTCGTGCGACTCGTGCCGACCGCACTCTTCTACGGCTACGCCCATCCCGACACCGCCCAACAGGTGCATGACATCGCGGGCTGGCTGATGCTGCCGCTCGCTCTCGTCCTGCTGCTTGCGATCGTCCGGCTCATGCGCTGGCTCGATCTCCCGGTCTTCCGCTGGAGGATGCTCCCGGCATGAGACTCGACACGCCGCCACTCCGCCGTCTGGCCCGCCGTCTCGGCCGTCCCGCACCGCTGCTCACGCTCGCGATGCTGCTCGCGTCGCCGGCGGTGCTCGCCAGGCAGGCGACGACCGCCGAGGATCTCGCTCGCCAGGCCGCCATCGCCGCCGCGATGGAGACGGTGCCGCTGCGCATCGGCAACTGGGTCGGCAGCGAGGTGCCGATCCCGACGGATCAGCAGGAGATCCTCAATCCGAACGCCATCCTGAGCCGGAAGTACCAGGAGGTCCGGAGCGCCCGCGACCTCGGAAGCTACGGCGTCGGCACCGACGTGACGATGCTGCTCGTCCACTGCTCCGATGTCCGCGACATGGACGGCCACTGGCCGCTGCACTGCTATCCGAAGAGCGGCTGGAAGATCGAGGAGTTCCGCGACGACATCGCGGTCGACGCTCCGGAGGGCGGGGGAACCCATCGCTTCGCGTGGGCCCGCTTCACGATCGCCAACAACAACGCGACCCTGCGCACGATGACGGTGCTGTTCACCTTCGTGCTGCCGGAGGGACGCGTCGAGACCAACATGCGCAACCTCTCCGATCGCTCGGCCCGCAAGGCCGACTCGGCGAAGGGCGTTGCCCAGTTCCAGTTCGTCTTCTGGGGCGATGTGCCGCCGGAACGCTGCGCGGAGGTGGCCGCCGAGCTGGTCGCCGGCGTTCCCGTCGCACTGCGGTCGCGCCTGGGCATGCCCCTCGTCGGCACGACAGGCGAGCGTCCGGATCAGGATCGAGAAACAGGTCAGGAGCAGGCTGATGCCCAACCCCAACGGTGAGACCGGACGCGAACTCTCCCTCGCCGCACGCGACGAGGGTCTCCGCATTCCAGCGGGATCGGGCGTGGGAAGCGCGTTCAGCGCGACCCTCGCCCAGGAGG
Organism: uncultured Isosphaeraceae bacterium; assembly: GCA_964395845.1. Lineage (GTDB taxonomy): Bacteria > Planctomycetota > Phycisphaerae > Phycisphaerales > SM1A02 > JAEUIT01. The sequence continues at coordinate 301,906 of CAYNCG010000002.1, forward strand.
AAGCGCACCCGAGCCCGGTCGCGATGGTGCGCGATCGGCTCCACGGCCGCTGGCTGTGGTGCGTGCTGCTCGGCGCGCTCCTCGGGCCGGCGCTTGCCGCCGCCGCATACTTCCTCACGCCGCTGAGCTATCAGAGCTCAGGGTTCATCCATGTCGAGCGCGAGATCCAGACGAATGTCATCGAGACGCCCGAGGCCGAGGCGATGCTCGACTTCCCGGGCTATGTGATCGAACAGACCATGCTCCTGCGCTCGGAGCGCGTCCTCGCCGACGCCGCGGCCGATGCCCGCATGGCTCCCTACGAGGCCCGCTACGGCGCGTCGCTCGTCGCCGTCATGGACGAGGGACTTGAGGTCGTGCCGCAGAAGGGCACGGGCTTCATCGCCGTCGTCATGCGCAACGAGGATCCCGTCTTCTCGAAGGTCGCCGTCGACGCGATCATGTCCGCGTACATGCGGATCGTGCCCGATCCGAAGGCGGTCCACCAGACGAAGGTCGATCGCACGCGTGAGCAGCTCGAGACCGCCCGCCGCGAGATCAATCGGCTGAACGAGGCTCGCCTGCAGGTCCTGGCCCGCGCCAAGTACGGCACCGCGAATGTCCAGGCGGTCATCGACGATCGCGTCCAGCTCATGCGGACGAAGGAGGCCGAGGCGGCCGAGGCGACGCAGCTCATCGCCCGCATCGAGGCCTCGCAGCCCGCCGGCACGAAGGCCGATGATGGCGCCCGCGTCGAGGTCGCCGCCGCCGATCTCGATCGGCTCAACCCGCAGCTTCCGGCCCTGCGCCGCGAGCTCGAGGCGGCGAAGACGCAGCTTGAGCTCGCCGCGAAGAGCTACAGCGAGCGGCACCCGATCTACCAGAATGTGACCCGCAAGATCGATCTTCTTGAAGCGCAGTACAAGCTCGAGATGAGCAACGCCAACGCGATGTGGGACGCGGGTCCGGGCAAGAACGCGACCTATGGCGAGGTCGTCAAGCGGCGCGACGCGGCGATGGGGGCGATCGAGGAGCTTCGCAAGGAGATCACCGACCTCAATGTCATCATCGCCGAGGACGCGTCGATCCAGCGCAATCTCGCCCGCTTCGCCGAAGACGAGCGGACCTTCACCGAGCGGCTCAAGCAGCTCGATGTCGAGTCTGAAGCCTTGCAGCGCGGCCGCATCTCCGTGCGAACCTCGCCGGAGGTCGCGGCGAAGCCGGCGAAGGATCGTCGCCTGCCGCTCGCAGGCGGCGGCTTCATCGGCGGATTCGCCCTGAGTTTCGTCCTCTTCTTCGTGTGGGGCACCGTCGACAAGCGGGCCTACGGCACCTCGCAGCTCATCACCGCGAGCCAGGGGAAGCTCCTGCTCGCCGGAGCGATTCCGGACATGAAGGAGGTCGAGGCCGACGCGGACGCGAAGGACCTCGCGTCGAACTGCGTCCACCGCATCCGGACGCGCATCGAATCGCGGCGCACGCCGGGCGACGGCTATGCGCTGATGGTCTCGAGTCCATTCCAGGGCGACGGCAAGACGACGCTCGCGGTCGCCCTCGCGTGGAGCTACGCGGAGAGCGGATACCGCACGCTCCTGGTCGACTGCGACTTCATCGGGCAGGCCCTCAGCTTCCAGTTCGGCCAGCTCGGCGCGCCCGGTGTCCGCGAGGCGCTGCAGGGCGAGGACGCGTCGCGCTTCGTCGCCCCCTGCGGCGCGCCGACCCTCTCGATCCTGCCCGTCGGCCGCGATCGTCACTTCGGCGCGAGCCGCGTCCATCCGACGGGACTGCGCCGGCTCTTCCGCGAGCTTCGCACGCAGTACGACATTCTCATCGTCGACACCGGCCCGATGACCGCGAGCATCGAGGCGCTGCCCGTCGCCAGCTCGGTCGACGGCGTGGTGCTGTCGCTCCGCCGCGGCCGCTCGCGCGATCGCCTCGAGGAGTGCATCGCCGACATCGGCTCGGTCGGCGCGGAGTACCTCGGCGTCGTCCTCAACTACGCGGAACGCAAGGACTGCCTCCGCTACGGATCGGTCTCGCGCATGAGCGTCGAGATCACGCGGGCCCTCGAGGGTCGCGCGGAGCCGGCGCCGCTCCATCCGCTGCTCGCCGCGATCCAGCCCGTGCAGCCGGAGAAGCCGAAGGGCGGCGCCGCCGGTGACGCCGCATGAGTCCCGCCGCCATCGCACCGACCTCCGACCCAGCCATGATCTCCACCAAAGCGAGCACCGCGATCGACCCTCGCGACGGCGCCCACGACGCGTCGGCGGCGTCGCCGTCGGGTCGTCTCTGGGGCCTCACGCCGATCGAGCTGCATGACGCGTTCTGGCGCTGCCACGGGATCGAGTGCGTGCGTCGCGGCGCGGCCCTCAACGCCGGCGACGCCGAGGCGTCGCGCGGAAGCGGCGCCGACGCCTTCCTCCTGCTCGAGCCGGAGCAGCTCGTCCTCTTCGACCTGCGCGAGATCGCCCAAATGCTTCAGTGGACGCGCTGCGAACTCTGCCGCGTCCGCGTCGACGAGGCGGGCGAGGAGAGCTACCGCGAGCGCGTGCTGACCGGCGAGGATGGCCTCGTCAAGCGCATCGAGCGCATCTACTCCCGCGAGTATCGCGTCGGGCATTCGGTCCTCCTCACCGACCGGCCGGCCCGCGCCGCGGGGTGGGCCCGCGCCGCGTCGCGGCGCGACGGTTGGAAAGCGCTCCGCAGCGGCGGCCGCGCGGCCCAGACCGACTCCTGTCGGGTCCACGGATGGAGCTATCGCTGCGGTGACGCCTTCGACGAGTCGCGCCTCGTGGCCCGTCTCGTCGACATGTGGAGCGAGCCGGAGCGGGCGATCGAGGGAATCGAAGCCCTCGGCGACGGCATCTTCGGGCCGAAGGGCATGTCGATCGGACCGAGCGACACGCTCATCGGTCCGCTCTGGCTGGGTGCCGGCTACGACCGAGCGCCCGCAGCGCAGGGCGCTGCCGCCGCGGGAAGCGCCATGCCGCGACTGCTCGTCGGTCCGGCGTGGGAGCCCGATCGTGGGGCGGTCGAGGGCGTCCGGGTGTTGGAGGTCGACGAGATCCTCTCGCCGGAGCGCGTCGCGGCCGCCGAGCGGGCCCGTCATGCCGACGGCACCGTGTACCACGCGATCAAGCGGCTCATCGACATCGCGGTGAGCGGCACCGTGCTCCTGCTGCTCCTGCCGATCCTCATCGCGGTCTCGATCGCGGTGGTCATCGACGACGGCATGCCGATCTTCTTCGGACACCGGCGGCAGACCCGCGGCGGTCGCGTCTTCCGCTGCTGGAAGTTCCGCACCATGCGCCGCAACGCCGAGGCCCTCGCGAAGGAGCTGCGCAGCCTGAATGTCTGCGACGGGCCGCAGTTCTTCATCAAGGACGATCCGCGCGTCACGCGGGTCGGGAAGATCCTGCGGGCGTGGCATCTCGACGAGCTGCCGCAATTCTGGAATGTGCTCGTCGGCGACATGAGCATGGTCGGACCGCGCCCGAGTCCCGACGGCGAGAATCAGTTCTGTCCGGCGTGGCGGGAATTGCGCCTCAGCGTGCGCCCCGGCATCACCGGACTCTGGCAGGTCGAGCGCACCCGCGAGCCCGGTCGCGATTTCCAGGAGTGGATACGCTACGACATCGAGTATGTGAACCGGGCAAGCCTGTGGCTTGACCTGTGGATCTGCTTCAAGACGCTCTCGAACATCATCAGCCGCAAGGGAAGCGGCGCACGCGGTGGCGACGCGGCTGGAAGGCGCTAACGATATGGCCCGAAGCAACCGAGCAAAACGGCGTCTCACCCTCCTTGGCATCCTCCTCGGCTCGGCGGTCGTCGCCGGCGCGGGCTCCTACGCGGGCGTCACCTGGTGGCGCGCCCGCGGCGTGGCCCAGGCCCGCATCGCGGGGTATGAGCGATTCGAGGCCGGCGAATACGAGGCGGCGCTCGATCTCCTCAGCCGCTATGTGGCGAAGAACCGCGAGGATGTCGATGCCCTCCTGAAGCTGGCCCGCTGTCGGGCGGAGGTGCCCGCGCCCAACCAGCGCCACCTCGTCGATGCGGCCGGCTTCTACCGCGAGGTCGTGCGGCTTCGTCCGGGCAATGTCGAGGCCCTGAAGGGTCTCCTCGACATCTATCGTCGCATCGGCTACGCCCCGGAGCTCGAGCGCATCGCGGACGAACTGCTTCGGATCGAGCCGGACAATGTGCCGGCGATCGAGTCGCGCACGGCGCTCGCCTTCCAGCGCGGAAGCTGGAAGGAGGCGATCGACGGCTCGGAGCGCCTCATGGCGATCGAGCCCAACGCCTACAAGTGGCGAGCGCTGCACCTTGAGTTCCTCCGCAAGTCCGATCCGGAGATCGAGTCACGGCTGAAGGCGATCAACCGCTGGATCGAGGCCGGCGAGCCCGACGGCCGCTACCGCCTCTTCCTCGCCGACACGCTGCGGCAGATGAACCGCAACGACGAGGCGAAGCAGGCCGCGATCGCAGCGGTCGAGAAGGGCATGCCGGATGCGCAGACGCTGACCGTGCTGCTCGACCTGCTCGATCTCCTGAAGCTCGGCGATCAGTCGGCGAAGGCGGTCGAGCGGGCGCTTGCGGCAGGCCTGCCGCGATCCGCGGTGGTCCAGATGCAGGTCCACCGTCACTATCGCGCCGGCCGTCTCGACATCGCGCGTCAGGAGCTCGCAGCGGCGCTCGCCGCGCTCGACGCGAACGCGGCGGGCTCGGCCACCGCGCAGGAGGATCGCGACGATCTGCTGCGCTGGCAGGTGCGCATCGCCGAAGTGGAGCGCGACGCCGTCGCCGCGGACGCCGCGATCGCCGCGCTTCGGCAGCGCATGCAGTCGGCCGGTGCCGGCGCGGCTGCCGAGTCGCGCGCCGACGCCGAGACGACCGTGCGCTGGATGGACGCGATCCAGGCCTCGCGCGGCTTTGACGGCGGTCACGCGAACACCGCGCCGCGGATCGCGATGGGTCAGCTTCAGCGGGCCCTCGCGGACAATCCGCGCGACTCGCTCCTTCTCCTCCGCGCCGGCGACATCGCCCTGCGCGCCGGTGAGGTCGACGAGGCGGCCCGCTTCTTCGCGAGCGCGTTCGAGGCCGAGGGCGGCCGCTGGCCGCTCGCGGGCATCCGTCAGGCCTCGGCGCTGCTCGCCGTCGGTCGCACCGAGGAGGCCTTCAAGCTCACCCGCGACCTGACGCGGCAGTTCGACGACAACATCGGCGTCTACTTCGTCTTCGCCCAGGCCTGCGACGCGATCGCCCGCGAGGGCCGCTCGCCGTCGATGGTCGATCCGACGCTCCCGAGCGAGGTCACCGCCCGGGTGCTGCTTGAGAAGCTCTACGCCCTCGATGTGAAGGGCAATCCGATCTTCCTGCCGCCGCTCCTCGCGACGCTCGTCGCCGAGGGTGACGCCGACGAGGCGACGCGGCTGGCGAACATCACCGTCTCCGATCCGAAGACGCCGGTCGAGACGCTTCTCCAGATCGCGACGCTTCTCGCTGCGCCCGAGTTCAAGGACATCCCCACGCGAGCGATCGAGGCCGCTCGCAGCCGCGACGCCGATGCGACCGAGGTCGCCATCACGAAGGCGCGGGTGCAGATCGCCCGCGGCGAGGCCTCCGCGGCGCGCCTTGCGATGCGCACGGCCCTGCAGGCCGCGCCGGGCACCGTGCCGGCGTCGGTGCGGGCCCGTCTCGCCCGCGTGCAGGCTGAGGCCGGCATGCGCGAGGGCGGTACCGATGTTCCTGCGCTCCTCGCCGAGGTGCTCAAGGAAGGGGAGAACGATCTCGATGCGATCGACTTCGTCCTCGGACAGGCGGTTGCGTGGGACGACGAGGGGATCGTGAACGCGGCGGCCGCGAAGCTCGGCGAGCTCATCGGCGAGACCGCGCCGCGTACGGTGCTGACGAACGCGGCCCGCGTGCTGCGCTTCCGCAGAGCGAACGCCCAGGAGATCGCAAAGTCGATCCAGGCCGTCGACAAGGTGCTCGAGGGCAACGGCAAGTCTGCGGCTGCGCTGGTCACGCTGTCGCGCCTCTTCGCCGCAGCGCAGCCGCCCGATCTCGCCCGCGCTGCCGGCTACCTCGAGCAGGCCGTCATTCTCCAGCCGGGCCGCCGCGACCTCTATCCCGAGCTCATCGCCCTCATGCAGTCGAGCGGCGATTTCCCGGGCGCGAACAACTATCTCCAGCAGTTCATGCGTTCCGCCGGGAACGATGACGAGCAGGCCCGTCTCGCCGCGAACCTCATGGTGCGGCAGGGGCAGTTCCTCAGCGCGATCCCGACGCTCGAGCGCGTCGCCCGCCGACCGGGGAGCACCGAGGCCGACCTCGTCGCCCTCGGTGATGCGGAGCGTCGACTCGGACGGATGGCCGAAGCCGAGAAGGCCTTCCGCGAGGCCTTGGAGCGCCCCGACCGTTCGGCGCTCGGAGCGATGGCCTACGCCGAGTTCCTCGCCCGTGCCGGCCGTCTCGACGAGGCGCGGGCCATGGTGGTCGAGGACGCGAAGCGCGACAAGCCGGCGCTCACCCCGGCGAACCGAGCCTATCTGCAGGCCCGTCTCGAGCTCGACTACGGCGATCCGGCGCTCGCTGCGCCGGCCATCGCCGAGGCGATGCGCCTCGCGCCGCAATCGCCCGGTGTCGTCCTGCTCGCCGCCCGTGAGCGGGCCGCAGCGGGGGCGATGGGCGAGGCCGTTGCGATCGCCCGCAAGGGGCTCGAGAGCGAGCCCGACAACCAGCAGCTTCTCGCCTTCGTCTCGAGCCTCCTCATGGCGGATCCGAGCAGTCGCGAGAGTTCCGCCGAGACCCTCGAGCGGCTCAAGTCGACGAATCCGGCGCTCGGCGAGCTGCTCACGATCGTGAAGGCCTGCGCCGGCCCCGACGGCACCGTGCGCCCGGGCGACGAGCAGCTTGCTGCGCTGGTCGAACTCACCAACCGCTATCCCTCGGAGCCCTCGGTCTGGACGGTGGCGATCGATCTCCACGCGAGCGTCGGGCGTCTCGAGGACGCCGTGCGGCTTGCGCGGCGCGGCATGGCCCGTCTGCCGTCCGAAGCCGGCCCGGCCGAGATGGCCGCCCGACTCCTCCTCCAGCTTCGTCGGGCCGACGAGGCTCGTGACGCAGCACGCTCCTGGCGAGCGCTGACCGCGGACTCGCCCCTCGAGGCCGATCTCGTCCTCGCCCGCGTGGCGCTCGTGAGCGGAAAGCCGGCGCTCGCGGCCGAGACCCTCCAGCCCTACGAGACCCGGCTCCGCGCCGAGGCCCTCAAGCGTCCCGATGCCCTCGGGGTCTACGCCGCCGCGATTCTGCTCGCGGGACAGGGCGAGCGTGCGTTCGCGACGGTGCGCGACGGACTCGAGCGCGAGGCGAAGGAGAATCGACCCGAGCGGCTGCTTCTCGCAGAGTGGCTTCGGGGTGTGCGGAGCGCGCCGACCGCTGTGGCGCTTGATGCGCTCGCCCGCAGCGAGACGCTCCTTGCCGTCGACGATACCGGGCGCGGTGCGCTCGCCACCGAGTATGTCGCCCTGGCGAAGCGGCGGAACGCCCAGGTCGCGGCAGAGCGGGCCCAGACGCATCTCGACGCCCTCTCGCCCGCTGCGCGAGCGACGCCGATCGCAACGCTTCTCGGCGCCGAGCTCGCGGCCATCCGCGGCAAGGTCGCCGAGGCCAGCGCGATCTATGGCTCGGTGTGGGAGAGCCTCCCGGAGGATGTCCGCGGGCGGCTCGTGACCTGGACGACGCTCGACGGATCGACGCAGGCGTCGCTGGCGGGGGCTCGTTCACTCGCCCTCTTCGCATCGAACAACCAGGCCGCGTTCCTCGCCAAGGCTGGCGTCGAGCTCGACGCCGCGACCGCGGCGATCGATCGGGCGCTGCTCATCGCGCCCGAGGATCCGGCCCTGCTCGAGACGCGAGCCGAGGTTCTCATCGCCCGCAAGGAGTTCGATCAGGCCCGCATCCTCATCGAGCCGCTCGCGGCCCGATCCGATGCCTCGCCGAGCCTGCGGGTCATGCTCGGACGGATCCATCTGGCGGTCGGGCGTACCGATGACGCCCGGCGACAGGCGGAGGCTGCGGCCCGGATGCTCGAGGAGGATCCCTTCGCCGATCGGCTCATCGTCGAGGCGCTGGAGGATCTCCAGACGGCGATCGCCGCGAAGGCCAAGCCGACCGCCTGAACCCGACTGCCTGAACCCAGCGCGATTCGCACTCGATCGGCCCACCACCGCACTCCTCACCATGGCCAACTCCAGCACCACCGCTCCGGCGCGCCGGGGCATCATTCTCGCCGGCGGTTCCGGCACGCGGCTCTATCCGATCACCCGTGCGGTGAGCAAGCAGCTCATGCCGGTGTATGACAAGCCGATGATCTATTACCCGCTCTCGATGCTCATGCTTGCGGGCATCCGGGAGATCCTGATCATCACCACGCCGCAGGACCAGGCCGCCTTCCGGCAACTGCTCGGCGACGGCGAGCAGTGGGGGCTCTCGTTCACCTACGAGCCGCAGCCGAAGCCCGAGGGACTCGCCCAGGCGTTCCTGATCGGCGAGCGGTTCCTCACCGTGAACGGGCGCATCGCCCCGAGCGCCATGGTGCTCGGCGACAACATCTTCTACGGCACCGAGCTCCAGCGGCGACTGCGGCGCATCAGCGAGCGGGCCTCTGGCGCGAGCGTCTTCGCCTATCACGTGACGAATCCGCAGGAATATGGCGTCGTCGAGTTCGACAAGTCCTTCCGGGCGGTCTCGATCGAGGAGAAGCCGAAGCAGCCGAAGTCAAACTATGCCGTGACGGGCCTCTATTTTTATGACGAGCAGGTCGTCGAGATCGCCAAGGGGGTCCGTCCCTCCTGGCGCGGCGAGCTCGAGATCACCAGCGTGAACGACGAGTATCTCCGTCGCGGACAGCTTTCCGTGGAGCTTCTGGGACGCGGGTCCGCCTGGCTCGACACCGGCACCTTCGACACGCTTTTGCAGGCCGCGCAGTTCGTGCACACCCTCGAGGCCCGGCAGGGACTGAAGATCGCCTGCCCCGAGGAGATCGCCTTCCGTAACGGCTGGATCGATCGCGCGGCGATGGAGCGCCTCGCGGAGCAGCTCTCGAAGAACTCCTACGGCGCCTACCTCAAGCAGGTGCTCCGCGAAGCCGAAACGACCTGAGCCCCACGCTGTCCCGCGGGCGCCGAGCGATGCCATGAAGGTCCTTCCCACCGAACTCCCGGATGTCGTTGTCATCGAACCGCAGGTGTTCGGCGATGCCCGCGGCTTCTTCCTCGAGACCTGGTCCGCCCGCGGATACGCGGAGGCAGGGCTGCACATGACCTTCGTGCAGGACAACTGGAGCCGGTCCGCACGGGGCATCCTGCGCGGACTGCATTATCAGTTGCGCCATCCGCAGGGCAAGCTCGTCAGGGTGACCCAAGGGGAGGTCTTCGATGTCGCCGTCGACCTTCGACGCGGATCGCCGACCTTCGGGCGCTGGACCGGCACGATCCTGAGCGCCGAGAACCGTCTCGCGATGTATGTGCCGCCCGGCTTCGCGCATGGTTTTTATGTGCTGAGCGAGTCGGCCGACTTTCAGTACAAGTGCACCGATCTCTACATGCCGGCGCATGAGCGCACCATCGCCTGGGACGATCCGGCGATCGGGATCGCGTGGCCGCTCGTCGGCGGCGCTCCGCCGACGCTCTCGGAGAAGGACCGCACCCGGGCGATGCGCCTCGGCCAGGCGGTCGAACGCGGGGAGGTCTTCCCGTGACCAGCGACGCCGATGGACAGGAGGAGCGCGTGCTCGTCACCGGCGCCGGCGGCCAGCTCGCCACCGAGCTCGTGCGGACCGCGCCGAAGGGATGCACGGTCATCGCCCTGAGCGAGCGGGAGCTCGACATCACCGACGCGAACGCCATCGAGCGCGAGGTGGTCCGTCATCGCCCGCGGGCGATCGTGAACGCCGCGGCGTACACCGCCGTTGACCGGGCCGAAACGGAGCAGGATCAGGCGTTTCTCGTGAACCGCGACGGTGCCGCGGCCATCGCCGCGGCGGCGAGCCGACACGACGCGTTCCTGGTGCATGTCTCGACCGATTTCGTCTTCGACGGCACCGCGTCGCATCCCTATGTCCCCGACGCCCAGCCCCATCCGCTCTCGGTCTACGGGGCCTCGAAGCTCGCCGGCGACATGGCCGTGCGGCACGCCTGTCCCGAGGCCGCGATCGTGAGGACCGCGTGGGTCTACGCGAGCCACGGTCGCAACTTCGTGCACACGATGCTCAAGCTCATGCGCGAGCGCGGGCAGGTCCGCGTGATCGCCGACCAGGTCGGCACGCCGACCAACGCCCGCGGACTCGCGGGCTGCTGCTGGCGTATGGTCGCGCGCAAGCTCGGCGGCACCTACCACTGGACCGACGCGGGCGTGGCGAGCTGGTACGACTTCGCCGTCGCCATCGCCGAGATCGGCGTCGCGACCGGCGTCCTCCCGTCGATGCCAACGGTCGAGCCCATCCGCACCATCGACTATCCGACGCCGGCGAAGCGCCCGGCGTACGGCGTCCTCGACAAGACCTCGACCTGGCAGGCTCTCGGCCTGTCCGCGCCGCACTGGCGCGTGCCGCTCTGGCGGACGCTCGAGGAGATCGCCAAGGAGTCTGGCCATGGCTGAGTGCTCGCGTGCGAACATGCTGGTGACCGGCGCCGCCGGTTTCATCGGTGCGAACTTCATCCGCCACCGACGGGCGATCGCCCCCGACGAGCGGATCGTCGCCCTCGATGCCCTGACCTACGCCGGCAACCGCGCGAATCTCGCCGGACTGGAGGAGGGGCCGAACCCGGTGCGCTTCGTCCACGGGGACATCCGCGACGGGGCGCTCGTCGAGCGTCTGCTCCGCGAGCATGGCATCGGGACGCTCGTGCACTTCGCGGCGGAATCGCATGTCGACCGCTCGATCAGCGGACCGGATGCGTTCATCGACACGAATGTCGTCGGCACGCATGCCCTGCTGAAGGCGGCGCGGGCGGTCTGGCTCGGCGCGCGGCCGGCGGACCATCGGTTCCATCATGTCTCGACCGACGAGGTCTACGGCTCGCTCGCCGCGACCGATCCGGCGTTTCGTGAGGAGAACCAGTATCAGCCGAACTCGCCCTATTCGGCGAGCAAGGCGGCGAGCGACCATCTCGTCCGCGCGTATCACCACACCTTCGGGCTGTCGGTGACGACGAGCAACTGCTCGAACAACTACGGGCCCTATCAGTTCCCCGAGAAGCTCATTCCGCTCATGCTCGTGAACATCCTGCACGGCAAGCCGCTGCCGGTGTACGGCGACGGGATGAACGTGCGCGACTGGCTCTATGTCGAGGATCACTGCCGGGGCATTTCGCTCATTCTCGAGCGCGGTGCGGTCGGCGAGGTCTACAACATCGGCGGCAACAACGAACGGCCGAACATCGAGATCGTCCATCGGCTCTGCGCCATGATCGACGAGCGTTTCGCTCGCGATCCGGCCCTGGGAAAGCGCTTCAGCGGCGCCCCGGCGGCGAAGGGGGAGAAGAGCGCGTCGCTCATTACCTATGTGAAGGACCGGCCCGGCCACGACCGGCGCTACGCGATCGATGCCCGCAAGGCCGAGCGCGAGCTCGGATACCGGCCGCATGAGACCTTCGAGAGCGGCTTCGCGAAGACGATTGACTGGTATCTCGCCAACGAGAGCTGGTGGCGAGGCGTCATGGACGGCAGCTATCGAAGCTGGATCGAGTCGAATTACGCACATCGCGCCGGCACGCCGGCGACGAGCGGCGTCTGAGCGCCAATGAGCCCCAATGAGCGGGGACAAGCCCCTGACACGCAGCGAATCGCAGAGAAGGACCCGAACGCGATGATCCAGCAGCATGCGGTACTTGACCTCCGCTGGGACCGTGAGCGCGGCTACACCGCGAGCGGCGAGCGCGAGCATGAGCTCGGCCTCTCCGTGCCCGGCGAGGACGGCTCGGAGAAGGGAATCGTCGGACGCTGGCGCTTCGACGGATCGAGGCTCGTCATCGATCCCGATCCCTTCGGCTACCTGCCGATGTTCCTCTGGATCGCACCGGCCGAGGGAAGCGATCGCGACGCCGGCCCGGGGCGGCGCAGCCCTCGCATCATGGTCGGCACATCGCCGATCGCCCTCGTCGCCGCGGGTGCGCCGGGTGAGCCCGATCGCGAGGAACTGAGCCTCTGGTGCCGCGTCGGGCTCTGCCTCGGCGAGCGCACGCTTTTCAAGCACATTCGGCTCGTGCCGCGCGGGAAGCGCGTGATCTTCGATCGCGGCGAGGTGCGGATCGAGGGGCCCGGGCTCCCCGTGGTTCCCTCGACGATTCGCTCGGTCGAGGAGGGCGTCGACGGCTATTGCGAGCTCTTCCGCGCGGCGATGCGCCGCCGACCGCCGACCGGTGAGTTCGCCATGCCGCTCTCCGGCGGGCGTGATTCACGGATGATGCTTCTCGATGCGCTCGCTCTCGGCCACCGGCCGAAGGCGTGCGTGACGCTGACCGGCGGTCGCGCGTCGGACCATCCCGATGCCGTGATCGCCAGGCAGCTCGCTGGCCGGGTGGGCGTGCCGCTCGTCGAGATCGAGGCGCGGTCGCGCTGGATCGAGAGCGAGGCCCGCAAGCATGTGACCGGCGGCCTCCTCGTCCTCGAACACACCTGGATGATGCCGATCTGGGACACGCTGCGGGCGAGCTACGACTGCTGGTACGACGGATTCGGCTGCGGCGCGATCACCCGCGGCGATCTCTGCAAGGAAAGCTGTCTCGATCGCTATCGGCGCGGCGCCTGGGAGGATCTCACCCGCGAGTTCGCAAGCTACGCCCTCGGCGTGAACGACGCGACGCTCGGCGAGCTCGCGCGGCGCGTGGACTGGATCGAGCCGAGCCACGAATGCGCGGTCGAGCTCGTGCGCGAGGAGTTCGCACGGTTCGAGGGGGCCGCGAATCCGCTGACCGCGATGAGCTTCACGAACTGGGGCGGGCGGGCGATCTCGCTCAATCCGTACATGCTCTGCGCGACCCATCGGGCGATTCACACCCCCTTCATGGACCAGGATCTCGTGCGCTTCCTGCTCGGCTATCCGATCGAGCTCGCCCTGAAGGATGACCTGCAGACCGCCTGCGTCCGGCGCATGCATCCGGACTTCGCTGGCGTTCCGTTCGACAAGGACCTGCCGAAGCCGAAGAAGGGTCAGCGCAAGTCGCTGCCGGCGAAGATCGCCGGGCGGCTCGCGACGATGCGCCACATGTCCGCCCGCGGCGGCTCCTTCAGTTCGCTCGGGCTCGCCCGGGCCCTCCGCGGCGACTCCCGCACCGTGCCGGTGGTGGCCGCGCTCGCCCTGCTCGAGCGGGCCTCGACGGCGGCAGGGGCCGCGGACCTCCTCGCGACCTATGGATTCGGGAGCGCCCTCGACCGGGCCTCGCTCGTCGCGCATCGAGCCTGACGGGGGCTGAGGCCATATGGCGGTTTTTTGGGTGGGGGGGGGAGGGGTTGCAATCTGCTACAGATGTCGTAGTATCTGCGACATCTGTCGTAGAGCGACGATCCGGGCTCATGTGGGCTGCCGGAGTCTCGCCGAGCGCCGCGATTCCCGTAGCCCTGCCATGCGCCTCAATGACTCTGAATGGACAGTGATGTCCGCGATTTGGTTGGCGAGCGAGGCGACCGCGGACGGGGCGATCACGGCCCGCGAGATCCATGACCGGATCGACGAGGCGACGGGCTGGGCGTACACGACCCTCAAGACGATTCTGGCCCGCCTGGTCGAGAAGGGGGCGCTCTCCGAGCGCAAGGTGGGCAATCAGAGCGTCTTCGTCCCGCTTCTCTCGCGCGACGAGGCTCGGACCTCAGCAGTCCGCTCGCTGGTCGAGCGCGCCTTCGACGGGACGATCGGCTCGCTGCTCATGCACATGGCCGGGCGCGAGCGTCTCGGCAAGCGCGACCGCGAGCGGTTGCTCGCCCTCCTGAAGGACGCCGACGCGAAGGCCGACCCGCCGAGCGGCTCGCCGCGGGCCGCGCGGAAGGCCGGTGGACGGCGATGAGCGCGAGCGGACTCATGGGCCTGGCCGATCGACTCGCCCTCGGTTGGTGGGAGTGGATGCTGCCGCTCGCGGCCCATGTTGCGTTCCTTGCCGCGGGGGTCGCGATCATCGAGCTGGCCATCATGATCATCGCTCGCGGTACCGGCCCGCGACTCCTAAGCGAGCAGCTTCGCGTTCGTCTGCTCGCCCTCCTGTGGACGCTCGTGCTGGTGAAGGTGCTGCTTCCACCCTCGCTCGCGTCGCCGTTGAGCGTCGTGCATCTCGTCGTCGATCGCCCGCTCGCACCGGAGACGGCCGCACCGGAGACCGCCGCACCGGAGACCTCGGTCACGATGGCCCTTGTGCGGACGACGGCACTCCTCTGGCTCGTCGGCGTCGTCTCGCTCGCCCTGGTCCTCCTCTGGCGCTTGCGATGCGTCCGCCGCGACGCGATCCTGCGTTCCCATCCGGCCGATTCGGCGACACGCCTCGAGGTCCAGCGGGTGGCGGCCCGGATCGGCCTCCGATGGACGCCCGCGATTCGCGTGGTCGATCGCGCCCACGAGGCCGCGATCATCGGCGTGTGGCGTCCGATCATGCTGGTGCCCGCTGAGGGCTCGCTCTCCGCGCGGCGACGCGAGCATGTCATCCTCCACGAGTGCATGCATCTGCGTCGCCATGATCACCATCGGTCGGCGCTCGCGTGGCCGATCCTCCTCTGCCTGTGGTTCCATCCGGCGGTCTGGATCGCCCGCGCGCGACTCGCGATCCTTCGGGAAATCCGCTGCGACGCCGCGGTCACGGCGCTCCTTGGGGCCGACGGTGCCTCCTATCGAACCACGCTGCTGGAGGTCGCTCGTTCGTGGCTCGCCGCCATCGAGGCGCCGAAGCGACACCCGCGCCCCGTGGGGGCGTTCGGCGTGCTCGGCATCGCGTCGCCGCTCCTTCAGCGGCTCGTCGTCCTCGAAAAGAGCCGACTGCTTCCGCGCTGGCGGCGACGCTGCGAGTCGCTCGTCGCTGTCGCCGTGACGGTCGTCGTCGCAGCGTGCGGCCTTCCGCTCGCGAGCCCACCGGTTCCGGTGACGGAGCAGTGGCGCGCGGCCCAGGGCTGCATGCACAAGCGTCTCATCCTGATGCGTCTGCAGGCCGAGCGTCTTCGGCTGCCCGCATCGACCCAACCTCTCACTCGGAGCCCGTCATGATCGCGCGCCGCCCCCGTCGCTCTCGCCTCATCATTCCCGCGCTGAGCTTTGCCCTCGGCGCCGGCGTCGCGCTCTCCTTCGCCGCACAGCAGGGGGGGTCGGCCCCGCAGCCCGCTGCGCCAGCTTCCGACGCGGCGATCCAGGAGGAGATCCAGAAGGCGATGGCGGCGGCGGCGAAGTTCGTCCAGCCCGGCGAGCATCACAAGTCGCTCGAGCGATTCCTCGGTCCGTGGACGACGACGACGACCACGATGTTCATGGGCCAGCGACAGGTGGGCGAGGCGGGCACCGCCACCGGCTCATGGCTCATTCCAGGCCGATGGCTCAAGCTTGACTATGTATTGAGCATGGCCGGCATGCGCTTCACCGGCGTGACGATCATCGGATATGACAATTTCAAGATGAGCTTCGTCGCGACGACCGTCACGAGCGCCGATACGGCGATGGTTCGCTACGAGGGTGACATGGATCCCTCGGGCAAGGCGCTCATCATGTACGGAACGCTCGATGAGTATCTCACCGGCGAGCATGACAAGATGGTGAAGTGGCTGTGGCGATTCCCGAGCGAGGATCGGATCGTCCTGGAGGTGCACGATCTCCCGATCGGTGAGCGCAACACGCAGGTCATCGAGGTTGCCTTCGAGCGCGGCGCCGGACAGCCGAAGACGGGAAGCTGAGCGATGGCCGATCGATCCCGCGCGAGGTCGAGCGTTGAACTCATCGTCCAGCCGCGGCCCGCCACCTGAGCAGAGCCGCGGCGCGGCGTTCGTCCGGTTCGGTTCGCTGCCACGCCTCATAGAGATCCGCGAGGGCCCGGACCGTTCCGGCGATCACCGGGGCGTTGCGGGCCGGTTCGCGGCGCAGCGCTTCGTCGGCGGCGAGAAGCAAGGGTTCGGCCTCGGCGAAGCGACCCTGATCGAGGGCGATGCGCCCGGCGAGCGCGGTCGCCTGCGCTCGGGTCCAGTGTTCGGCGGGAAGGAGATCGTTCGGCATCGCGAGGCAGTCGCGGGCCATGCGATCGGCCTCATCGGGACGCCCGCGTCGGTAGAAGAGGACCGCGAGGGCAACGCGGACGCGGGCTGCCTCATCATGCTCGGCGACGGGTAGGGTCGCGTAGGTCTCCAGAGCTCCCTGCAGCCAGCGCTCGGCGTCTTCGGCGTCGAGCGAGGTCGCGAGCGAGCCTGCGACCGATTGGAATCGCGCCCACCCGATGGTGGACGAGCCCGGCGCGCCGTACGCATCGCGAGCGCTGGCGGCCTGCTCGGTCAACAGGCGATATCCCGCGGCGATCTCGCCCTGGCGCGCCGCGAGCTCGGCGCGGGTGACCAGCGTGTCGATCGTCAGCGGATGGGCCCTGCCGTAGACCGCGCGCGTGGCGTCAAGGGCCTCGTCGAGGCTTGCCGCCGCAGCGGTCGGCTCGCCCGCGATCGACTGCATCGCGGCGAGCATCTTCAGGCCGGCGATCGACGCGTGATGGCGCGGGCCGAGCGCGGCGCGGATCCGGTTGACGAGCGCTGCACACTCCGGGAGCGTCGTCGAGCCGTGGGCGAGGACCATGAGATTGAGGCGGGCCGTCAGCAATCGCTCGTCCTCTTCGGGAACGAGCCGCTCGAGCATGGCGATCGCCTCGCGGAGAAGCGACTCGGACGCGTCCCCGGCGCCAGGACGGTTGCGCGCCCACGCCAATTCGAGCATCGCGGCGGCGATGTCCTCGTGGTCGCGATCACCATGTGCCGCACGAATGACCGCAAGCCCGCGCTCGGCGAGACGCTGGGCTTCGGCCGCGCGGCCCTGATCGCGGCGAATCGTCGCCAGCAGGATGAGCGACCGTCCCGTCTCCACATGCGGTTCGGGGAGCGTGCGCTCCCGGAGGGCGAGTCCCGACTCGGCGAGCCGGGAAGCCTCCTCGAATCGCCCCAACTGACGCAGGGCATGGGCGACGCTGTGTCGCATCGCCGCCTCGACCTGCGGATCCTCGCGACCCGCATGGGCGTCGAGCTCGCGTTCCGCCTGTTCGAACCAGGCGACCATGCTCATCGGCGATCCGCCCGCCTGTCCCGGATCAGCGCTCCCGATCGCCCGTTCTAGAAAGCGCAGCACCGCGGCGCTGGTCCGCGCTTCCGATTCGGCACGCGTGCGAGCGGCGGCGGCGTGTCGCCAGAGGAGCGTCGTCCCGATCGAACCGGCCAGGAGAAGCGCCAGGCAGGTCACGGCAAGCGAGGCGGCGACGGCGTGTCGGCGGATCCAGAGCCGCAGGAGCGCTCCGAGCGAGTCGCGTCGGGCGGCGATCGGTTCGCCGTTGAGATAGCTCCGAAGGTCCTGGGCGAGCGCCGCCGCGGATTGGTAGCGTCGGGCCGGCTCCTTGCGGAGGGAGGTCAGGAGGATCATCTCCAGCTCCCGATCGATCGAGGGATCGAGCTCCGCCGGTGGCGTGGGGTGCTCCTCTGCGATCGCCCGCGTGATCGCATGGAGCGGGCCGACGACGCGGGTCGGAAAGCGATCGGTGAGAAGCTGGTAGAGGATCACGCCGAGCGAGTAGATGTCGCTCCGCAGGTCTACGGCCGACGGATCGCCGATGACCTGCTCGGGCGACGCCCACGGCAAGGATCCGATGAAGCGCCCCGTCTCGCTCGGGATGGTGCCATCGGCATCGGGAGCGCCGACGGCGCCGTGCGGTTCCCAGCGAGCCAGACCGAAGTCGAGGACATGGGGCTGGCCACGCTCGTCGACGAGGATGTTCGCGGGCTTGAGATCGCGGTGGATGACGCCGCGCAGATGGGCCGCGTGCACGGCGTCGGCGACGGTGGCCAGGAGGGCGACAAGACTCCGTCGTTCGCGCGGCACCCGATCGAGCGGAACGCCCGCGATGAGATCCATCGCGAACCACCATCGTCCCGAGGAGACGCCGCTGTCGACGATCCGCACGATGCCCGGCGCGTCGAGACGGGCGAGCACATCGACCTCGCGCTCGAATCGACGCCGCTCGCTTGCCGAGGCGAAGGCGCCGTGCATGAGCACCTTCACCGCCACCCTCCGTCCGGTCGAGCGCTGGACCGCCCGATACACCACACCCTGGCCGCCTCGGTGGATCTCGTCGAGGAGGTCGTAGCCGTCGATGAGATCGGCCGGTGGACGATCGTCGGTCGGCGCTCCCGATCCGCAGCCATCGCCGGGCGCTGCGCCGGCCGAGAGGGCGGCGACCTGCTCGCGTGCCCGATCGATCATCGCCCGATGCCGCGCGAGGGCTTCGGGCGGGGGAGGATCGTCGGCGGTCGGGGTGTTCCTCGGCATGGGGCGTGATCGTTCCAGCGTCAACGGCGGTCGATGCTCACGCCCGAATCGGCGGAGCGGAGCTGATCGGCAAGCCGCTCCAGCGCCCTCGCCCGAAGCATGTGCACCGCACCGGGCGAGCGTCCCAGCTCACGGGCCACGCTCTCGATCGATCGGCCCTGGAGGTCGTGACCGCGAATGACAGCGGCGTAATCCGAGGGAAGACGGCCGATCGCGGCGTCGAGGCGGCTCGTCGCCTCGTCGCGTCGGAGCGTTCGGCTCGGCGTGGAGCTGGTCGCGAGAATCGCTTCGAGCAGGATGTCGCGCGACGCGTTCGGATCGCTACCGCCGTGCTGGCGGGCGGGCAGGGCGGGGGCCCGCTTCCGCCGCCCCAACGCCCGGATCGCGTCCTGGAGGTTGTGCTCGGCGAGGCGGCGGAGCCAGGCCGCGAAGCGCCTGGCGCCCTGGTGGCGGAAGGAGCGGATCGCGAGGAACGCCTCGAGATAGGTCACCTGCATGACATCGGTGGCATCGAGGACGCCGCGCCACCGCCGGTGAATCGAGAGACTTGACTCCACCCCGGGGCCATAGCGGGCAAGGAGCTCGCTCAGTGCCGCTGGATCGCCCGCGACGGCGGCGGCGACCAGCTCGGCGTGCTCCTCCTCGTTCCCTTCCGCGGCGGTTTCGGTCACGCGACGCTCCATCGGTCGCCCTGCACTCTACCGAGGCGCGGGGCCCCGGACAGACGGGATTGTGCGGCAATTCTGGCAAATCGGCGTGAGGCGCCCGATCCGACGACGCTCCTCACCCCATTCGCCCCCCCCTTGGCGCCACGCCGAACGCCCGCTTCGTGACGGAGCCCGGCGCGGCGCGGAGCCCAGCCGACCGGGCGAACGGAGAACCTCCCATGCCGCGACTCGCTCGACCGCTCGTCCATCGTCCGCTCCGTCGCCTCGTTGCCCCGTCGCTCGTGCTCCTGGGCTGTTTCCTCGCCGCACGCGCCGCGAGCGCCGATGGGCTCTGCTTCGGTGCGACCGCCTATCCGGTCGGAGCCGCGCCGTCCGATGTGCTCCTCGCGGACTTCAACAACGATGGAACGCTTGATCTCGCGGTCGCGAACCATGATCTCGATCAGGACAATCGCGTCTCGCTCCTGTTGAACAACGGCGATGGAACCTTCGCCCCGACGCTCTTCTTCGATGTCGGAGCTCGCCCCTACTGGCTTGCGGCCGGTGACTTCAACGCCGACGGTTGGCTCGATGTCGCGGTGACCAACTACTTCGGAAGCTCCTACTCGGTGCTGCTCAACACCGGCGGCACCTTTGCGCCGCAGATCGAGCTGCCCTGTCAGGGAGGTCCGACCTTCCTCGACGCGGGCGACATCGATCAGGACGGCACCACCGATCTTGTCATCGCGGAGGCGTTCAGCGGAACGATCTCGGTCGTGCGGAATCTCGGCGGCGCGTTCGTCGCCGATCGGCCGATTCCCGTCGGCTCGCAGCCCTACGGCATCACGCTCGCCGATCTCAACGGCGACGCTCTCCTCGACATCGCCGCCTGCATCTACGGCACCGGAAAGATCCAAACGGAGATCGCCGTGCTCCTCAATCAGGGCGGCGGGCTCTTCGCGCCGCCCGCGACCTATCTGGCGGGGGCAGGGTCGGTGGGTATCGCCGCTGGCGATCTCGACGGCGACGGCGATCGCGATCTCGTCGTGGCGAACGAGGCCTTCTTCGCGACCGGCACCACCATCTCGGTCTTCATGAATGCCGGAGACGGCACCTTCGCGCCGCATGTCGAATATGCGGCCGGAAGCGCCCCCTACGATGTCGCGCTCGTTGACCTGAACGGCGACGGTGCGCTCGACATCGCGAGCGGCAACGGCGGCGGTTCGGTCGGGATCCTGCTCAACGCAGGCGATGGCACCTTCGGTCCGGCGGCGCAGGCGTCGACTCCGACGGGCTCGCTCGGCATCGCGGTGGGCGACTTGGACGGAAACGGCACGCCGGAGATCGCGACCGCGGGCTACGCCGCCGCCGAGATCTGGGTGCTGTTCAACGAGTATGTCGGGATCGTCGGCCAGCCCGCTGATGTGCGTGCATCGCTCGGCGAACCGGCTTCCTTCACCGTCGCTGCGGGCGGGGCGGGAACGCTCACCTACCAGTGGCTGCTCGGCGGTTCTCCGATCGATGGGGCGACCTCGGCCACGCTGGCGATCGCCGCGGTGACGGCCGAGGACGCAGGGGTCTACACCGTGGTCGTCACGAATGACTGCGGTTCGGTGACGAGCGCGCCGGCGGTCCTCACGATCGCGGCTCCCGCCTGCCCGGCTGACCTCGATGGCAGCGGTGCGGTCGACGCCGCGGACCTTGCGGTCCTGCTCGGAGCGTGGGGAACGTCAGGCACGAACGCGAGCGATCTCGACGGCAGCGGCACCGTTGGCGGTTCCGACCTCGCGATTCTGCTTGGTGCGTGGGGCGCCTGCGCCGGCTGATTGCTCGGAGTGGTCTCCGTCCGACCTCGCCGCGTCTGCGTTGCGCGTCACTCAGGGGCGAGGTCCGCCCTGTCGGGTCTCGCGTCGCACCGAATCCCACAGCCGTACCGTGCCGTCTCCCGAGGCCGTCGCGATGCGCGTGCCGTCTGGGCTAAACCTGACGGTGTAGATGTAGGAAGTATGGTCATGCCGCGCGAAGACCTGATCCCAGGTCGCCGTGTCCCAGAGCCGAAGCGAGTTGTCATTGCTGCCGCTTGCGACGCGCCGTCCGTCGGGGCTGACGGCGATCGAGTAGATGAAGTCGTGGTGGCCGCGAAGACGAGTGATTTCGTGGCCATCGGTGATGTCAACAACAGCGATGTCGCCGTTCACGAAGCCGACCAAGAGGGTGCGTCGGTCCGCGAGGAACGCGACACACGAGACGATCGCATCCAGGACGATCGTCCGCATTGGCTCGGCGTCGCCCACGCTCGTGACGAGCACGCTGCTGAACTCTGGCGGCAGGTCCTTTGCGGCCAATCCGAAGCGGACTTCGCTTCGTCGATGCCGAGCTTCGTAGGTCCCCGTCGGGTCACGAACGATTCGGTCCGCGTCGGCGATCCGGTCCTCGGCTCGAACATCTTCATCGACCGAGAGCGTGTCGACCGTCTCACCGGTGCTCACCTGCCACGAGCGAGCCTCAATGGCGCTGAGTGCAAGGAGCCTCTCCCCATCGTGCGAGAATCGAAGCGCGTGCGGATTGGGCGCTTCACCGAGCACGGCGATCGCATCGCCGGTCACGCCGTCCCACAGCCGCGCGACGCTCGGATAGTAGGAGCTCGACGCCAGCAGCGATCCGTCCGGCGAGAAGGCAACGCAATAGACATAACGATCGGAACCGCGCAGCACTGTGGATTGCTCGGCCCGCACATCGCCGATCGTGATGGTCGAGCCCGAGGCGAGCGCCAGTCGCGAGCCATCGTTGCTGAGCGCCATCGAGAGTGCTTTCGTCGCCTCTTCGCCTGGCGTGTAGATGCGGAGCATCGTGCCGTCCGAGGCATCGCGCACCCGCACGCTTCCGTCGAGCGAAGCCGTCGCGACACGATTGCCGTCGGATGAGTACGCGATGCCACGAATGGATCGCGTGTGTCCGGGCCAGCGACCGACCAGCGCCATGCGCCGACTATCGACGACCTGTGTCTCGCGAACGCTTGAACCGCTGGCGAACTCGGCGTGGTGTGGTCGAAACTCGACGACGCGCCCATTCTCGGCGCTGTGATAGTCACCACGCTTCGCGCCGGTCGCCGCATCGATGGTGGAGACCACGTGCGAATTCTGCGGGTAGCCCGTGGTCAGGACAATGGTGGTGCCATCAGACTGGAGGGAGAGATCGAGATGGCCAAGCATCGAGTCATCGTGCATCGGCGGCCGTTCGGTCCAGAGCACCTCACGGCTGCGGGCATCCCACGCCGTGATCGTCTCGCGGGATATCGCCACGATCAGGTGACCGTCGTTCGCAACATCGGTGTCGATGATCCCCGAGGGAGCGTTCACCCAGCGGTGGACTTCGGTCAGCGTTTCGATGTCGATGATGCGCACCTCGCACGCCCCATCGCCGCTTGCCGCCGATGGGCTCGTGACAACCGAGAGGAGCGGCGCAGTCGAAGCGCTGTCGACCGCGCGGACCTCGGCGTCGATCACCAGCTCGCCGTGCACGCGGCCAGTCGAAACATCCCAGACCCGAAGACGATTGTCGCGTGTGACCGCAGCGACCCGCTTGCCATCGGCCAGGAACGCGAGTTCGCCAACGACCGGACTCGGCGCCGCGATCCGCGCCATCCACGGATCGGTATTGCGATCAAGGTGATGCCACTCCCAACCGCGCAGCTCGGGCGGAGCGAGGTCGAGGTTGCGCCGCGCCGCAAGGACATCATCGCGATCGAGCGCCGCCGTCGCCGCTTCGATGCGGGCGAGATAGCTCGACCAGCGCTCGGCCTTCGCACGGGCGTTCGCATCGATCGCAAAGGTCGTCGCGGCGACGGCCCCGAGTCCGAGGGCCAGCATGATGCCCGCGACGCCGGCGACGATCGCCCGGTTGCGCGAGGCGAACTTGGAGAGCTGGTAGAGCGTGCTCGGCGGACGCGCCGCAATCGGCTCGTGATGGAGATGGCGACGGATATCGTCGGCGAGATCGGCGACCGACTGATATCGCCGATCGGGATCCTTCTCGAGGGCCTTGGTGACGATCGTCTCAAGATCACCGCGGAACACGCGGTTCACCGTGCTGAGTCGTCCGTGGGACTCCTCGCGGATCACGCGGGCGGCGTCGGGTAGCGAACGATCGCGCAGGTCATAGGGCAGGCGATCCGCGAGCGTCTCGTAGAGCAGGACACCAAGCGCGTAGACGTCGGTGCGAGCGTCGATGCGGGTCGGATCGCCGCTCACCTGCTCGGGGCTCATGTAGGGAAGGGTGCCGATCACCTGGCCTGGTGTGGTGTGCGCGGTCGTCGCGGGCGCGTCGGCGCCGCCTGAGGTGGTGGCGGAGGTGGCAATGCCGAAGTCGATCACCTTCGCGTTGCCATCGTCGTCGATCAGAATGTTGTCCGGCTTGAGATCGCGATGGATGACGCCGCGCTGATGGGCGTAGGCGACGGCGGCGCAGATCTGGAGGAAGATCTCGAGGCGGCGCCGAAGCGGACAGCCCTGGGCGCGGATGTACGCCGTCAGGGACTGGCCGCGCACGAGCTCCATGACGAAGAACGGCACCGGTCGCGAGCCATCGCCGGGATCGTGCACGCCCGCTTCGAAGATCTGCGCGATCCCCGGATGCTGCAGGCGCCCGAGAACCTGCGTTTCGCGGCGGAATCGCCGAACGAGCGAGGCCGATGTCGACCATCGATGGAGGACCTTGAGGGCGATGACCCGCTGCGGATCGCGCTGCTCCGCCTCGTACACCGTGCCCATGCCGCCATCACCGATGACCCGCAGGATCCGGTATCCGCCGATCGCGGCGGGGAGCTGCCGGTCGGCGAGCGAATCCGGGTCGCCGGTGATGCCGTAGATCGCGCCGGTGGCCACGGACTTCTCGTCCAAGAGATCGGCCTCCGTCGTGTCGCGATCGAGGAGCTTGATCACCGCCGCGCGCAGCGCGTCGTCGTCGCCGCAGAGTCGCTCGAGCGCGATCGCCCGTTCGCTGCCGCGAAGATCGCAGACTTCGATGAACACCTCACGGATGCGCTGATGCGTCGGAGCGGTCATCGGCGGCGCTCATCGTCGAGCCGATTCCGAAGCCACGCCCGGGCCATGCGCCAGTCAAGGTCCACCGTGCGCGGACTCACGCCGAGGATGTGGGCCACCTCGTCAACGCTGAGACCGCCGTAGAAGCGCAGTTCGACGATCTTCGCCTGGCGTTCGTCCTCGCGCTGGAGCGCCGCGAGCGCTTCATCCAGGTCGAGCGCATCGATCATGCGCTCGCCGTCGTCGGAGCCAAGGCCGGTGAGCGTGACGCGCTCCCAATCCCCGCCGCCGCGCTTCTCGGCCCGCCGGCGCCTGGCATGATCGGCGAGCACATTCCGCATCGCCATCGCGGCCACGGCGAGGAAATGCGAGCGGCCTTCGAAGGTGATGTTCGCGTTGCCGGCGATCCGCATGAACGCCTCGTGCACGAGGGCGGTCGGCTGGAGCGTGTGGTTGGCACGCTGTGCGCGGAAGTAGCTCGAGGCCTGGGCCCGGAGGTCGTTGTAGAGCAGGCGAAGAAGCGCTTCGCGGGCGCCGGCGTCGTTGTCGCTGAGCGAGCCAAGCAGCCGGGTCACGGTCGCGGCATCAGGAGCTTGGGTGTCAAGGTCCTGAACCGAAGGCCGGTCCGCTGCGGGGTCATGGCGTGGCTGATCAGGCATGGCGAAGCGTCGCCGAGCAGTCTGACAGGCTTTTCCATTGTGAGAAGGCCAAAGCCATCCGATCGGCCCACACGCTCGTCGCACGCCGCGCCGGAGAGGCGATTGCGGGCGGGAATGTGCCCTACATGCTTCGTGTGGCGTCGTGTGGATGGCGCGATCGAGTTTCAGAAATCCCATTGCGCTCGGCTCTTCCGGCTTGCGAGA
>CAYNCG010000003.1:0-103741 GCA_964395845.1 uncultured Isosphaeraceae bacterium
CAGCGTCGCTGATCGCGAATCAGGATTGAAGGTGGCTTTCGTGGAGCGGACACAGTCGCTTCGTCGGTTCAGGCGACGCAGGCAAGTTGATCCGCCGGGCGAGCTCCGTCGAGCTCGTGCGGCCGGGCGAGCTGACGCTCGAAGGCCAGCGTTGCGCCGATGGCGGACGGGCTGGCTTGTCCACCAACGCTTCAGAATGCCTTCAGAATGTGGCTGTCCAAAGTGGGCTCGCTACACGGCGGAGCCACACTCAGGGCATCGGTAGCTGGTCTGGGCCAAACCGTGCCCGCAGGCGTGGCATAGCCGAAGCCTGCGCCGGCTACGCGACCTTAGCGACTTGCACACGCCTCGGAGCACTGTAATCAGGGCTGAGAGCACGAAGCCCCATGCCGGCAGTATCAGCCAAGCGCTACTCGTCAGTGCGTACGGAATGGCAACGAGAATCACTTCCGAACCTGGGTTTGCCGCTCTCGCGGTTAGCCAGTAGCCGCCACTGCTTCGACTCCAATGCGATGCCGCCAGGCCGGTTGTGCCAAATCCAAGTTGCCCTGTCGTCGATCGTGTCGCCGAAAGGACCGGCCATGGCCATCCGATACAGACTTCGACAAGGGTCGAGCTCGGATTGAATGCGCATTCATCGACGGCTCGTTGCGCGAGTTGAGGAATATCGCTTTCTGTTGCTGGAAGAGCTCCGAATGCTACTCCGACCGAAGTGGCCGAAACTTGCCGAGCACTGACCTCGTCGCGTCGGAAAAAAAGTCCACGAAGGCTCGTATAGTGAACAGCGATACGGGGCCGCTCAGGCGAGTGGGCAACGAAGTTTGTGGGCGGCGCTATAACGATTGAGTTTACTATTTTCGGCGCTTCCATCGAGATAGCCTGTTCGGCCAGTCCGCCAGCCACCGTCAGCAGAGTCCATACAACTGCGGCTATGAGTGCACCGATAGTCTTGCGAACCGCCCAGCTTAGGCACGAACTGAACTGGCCAAGATGCCGCGTTCGTACGCATCCGTACCTGACCGAACCACTCCTGTCGCCGCGAGTCGTAGGGTTCATTCGTTGCCCGAAATTGGTATGGAAGGACGATACCGTGCAGGATCCCATCTTGGACAGCCACATTCTGAAGCCGTTCTGAAGAGATCGTGGACAAGCCAGACTCCGGTCGCTTGGTCAGCCACATTCTGTCGACGAGACTGGCACCGTGGCAAGGGGAGGTGCGGGCTTTCGAAGCTGCAGTCGAGCGCGGCTTGCGCGAGCCGCGGACTCGCCTTGCACAAGGCCTTGCACGGACTGGAGGCCGCTGCTGGCACGCGTGCGAGTCGCTTCGTCGGTTCAGGCGACGCAGGCAAGTTGATCCGCCGGGCGAGCTCCGTCGAGCTCGTGCGGCCGGGCGAGCTGACGCTCGAAGGCCAGCGTTGCGCCGATGGCGGACGGGCTGGCTTGTCCACCAACGCTTCAGAATGCCTTCAGAATGTGGCTGTCCAAAGTGGGCGGAAAGTGGGCGGCTGCGCGGAGAGGAGCTGCGGCGTTGAGCAGCAGAGGAGAACAGCGGAACAGCAGTGGCAGAGCGCAGCCGCAGTGGCTTCTTGCTGCTGTTCGGCTTTCTGTGGCGGCTGCTCTCGATTGAAAAGGCCGCCTGAATGGGCGGCCTTTTCAATCGCGCCATTTTGGACAGCCCCATTCCGCCACATTCCGCTCCATTCCGCCGAATCGACCCCAGCCCCCGGACTCCTGCCGAGGGAGCCATAGGCACTCGGCCCTTCCACATGCCCCGCCGGATCGCACGGTGGCGTTGATCGCTACCGCGCGGGGCTTTTTTCCGTTCGCTCGCGCTTGCGCAGATCGAACTCGCGGGGCGAGAGGGCCTCTCTCACGCGCTGCTCGGTGAGCGGTGAGATGGGAAAACGCCAGGCGCGGAACGCGTCGATCGCGCTGCGGCGTCCGGCTGCGCTGATCGCGACGATCAGGTTGCCGACGGCGATGTCCGCGTCGGCGGCCGGAGGACATTCGTAGAGCGTGCGCCAGAGCGCCGAGGCGAAGCTCGGCTGTCCGCTCGCGTGTCGGCAGTGGAGGAGGAGCGCGGTCCACACCGCTTCCGCGTCGTGGTCGCCGTGGCCACGGTCCTTGGCCAGCGTCGTTTCGTAGGTCGCCGAGGCGTCCATGCGATAGCGCTCGACGATCGTTTCGAAAGGACGCTCGTCGGGCGGCACCACCCATCCGAGCGACTCCTGCGCCTCGCCCGCCAGGAGAAACGCAAGGGCGTGGGCGAGCGGCGCGAAGCGTTGCGGCACCGCCGCGCCGAGTTCGGTTTCGAAGAAGACGAAGCTTCTTGCGATCGCAAGCGGAACGCGATCGCCGAGCGGGGCGGGAGCGTCGGCGCGATTGAGTCCGCGCAACAGTTCTTCGAGCACTTCCGTTCCGACGCTCACGCGGGCGACGCCCGGCATGGCGATCACCGGCACCGAGCGGGTCCGCTCCGGGCCGATCGGCAGTTCGCTTGCGGGCATCACCGCCTCGGCGATGATGGCCCGGCCGCGCACGAGCGAGCCCTTGCTCGGATCGGGCGGTGGCGCGTTGCCACAGAGGGCGACGCAGCGCTTCCAGTAGGCATCGAGGGCATCGACGAGGCGACGCACGAGGATCGGGTCGTAGTCGGTTCGAGCGGTGAGGAGCGAGATGTTCGAACTTCGCCACTCGGTCAGTTCGATCTGCCGACCATCGCTCGTCAGCCAGGGAATGGTGGTGCCGGGGCGAAGTCGGAGGAGGTCCGCCTCGTATGCGGCGCTCGCCGTATCGACCCAGAAGTGGAGGGGCGAGTCGAGTCGCGCGACGGCAACGCTCGTTGCGTCGACATCGTCGCGCTGGGCGGCGAGCGCTGGGCCGCCGAACGCCAAGGCGAGCGCGAGCGGGAACGCGGCGAAGGAGGGGCACGGGGCGATGCGGCGTCGGGGAGGCACGCTCAGATTGTGCCGCGCATCCGCCTCGGTGTCGCGGCGAGGCGCGATACGCTCGGTGGCATGCTGGTCGGCTGGCACATCCTCGCTGCCGTTCTCATCGGCTTGGCGATCGCGGCGGCTGTCGGACGCGAGGCGGATCGCCCGCGCTGCCGGCGGTGCGCGTATGACCGCTCGGGGGCTGGGGAGAGTGACCTTCGCTGTCCGGAGTGCGGCCACGAGGCAGCTTCGCGGGTGGAGTGGTATCGCCGGCGGCGCTGGCCCCGGCTGGCGATCCTCGCCGGCGTCACGGGCATCGTCGCGGGCCTCTGGCCCTACCGAGCGGAGCTCCGCGTCTGGGCCATCATGACGTTCCTGCCGCGCTATCAGGAAATCGCTCGCGGCAGCGCCGCTGGGACCACGATCGTCATCGAGCATGACACCTGGAACGACCTCGGCCTCCCCGAGTGGTTCGGTCCCGATCGGCTCGTCGCGATCTTCGCCGACGGCTCGCGGCAGCTCATCGCCGCGGAGCCGCATCTCGAGATCGGTCCGACCCGCACGCGACCGGGCACGCCGACGACGCAGCTTCCGGCCGACGACTCGCCCGGATTCGGCGGGGACATCGATGGTGACGGCGAGGCGGATCTCGTGGTGAGCGTGCCGACGATGGGCAGTGGCGGCTATGTCACGACGACGATCTATGAGTTCGACCGCATCGTGATGCGGCCTCGCCTTGTCCTCGAGAACATGTGGTTCGAGGACCTCGATCGCGACGGCGCCTTCGAGCTCGCTGGGTTCGATGAGGCATTTGCATATGTCTTCACGAGCAACGCCGGGTCGACCAGGCCACCGCTTCGCTTTCGCATTGAGCGGGGCCGACCGACGCTCGACGCCGACGCGATGCGGGCCCTCGCTCCGAGCGCTGCGGAACTCGACTCCTTGCGGAGCGCCATTCGCCGATGGCCGGCCGGCGACGGCCCGCGCGAGTCGTGGCTGGCGCCGCTCCTTCGCGGCACGATTCTCCTCCTCTACGCCGGCCGGGCCGAAGACGCCCGCGTCTTCCTGCGCAACGAGTGGCGGGGGAGCGAGACGGACTTGAACTTCCTCGAAGCCGAGTTCCGTACGGCCTTCGAATCAAGCCCGTGGTCGCGCGAGGTGCGCGAACTCTCGCCGCCACCGGTCGTGTGGCCGTGACGCTCGTGCGCTGCTCCGCCAGAGAACCACAGAGGCACAGAGGGCACAGAGGCAGCACAGAGAAGGCAATGCGATGAGGGAATTCGTCGCGAAAAGTCGTCGGCGCAGGATGGAATTGAGTTGGGTCGAGTCTTTGACCTTGCCCGGCGATTGCGCTCCGCGAGTCCCTCTGGCACCTGCCGTCTCGATCAACGCGCGCGCAACCGGTCATTTCCTTTTGCCTTCTCTGTGCACCCTCTGTGGCCGCCCCTTTCGGGTTGGGCCTCTGTGGTTCTCTGGAGGACTAACGCACGAAGCGCTCCGCGAGGCGCTCGCGGCGGAGGTGGCTGGCCTGCACGGCGTCCTTGGAGATCGTGCCGTCGCGGATCGCCTTCGCGAGCGCGTCGAGGATCTCCGCCTGCAGCGATGCGGTGTGGCAACAGAGGAGGAGATCGACGCCCGCGTGGACCGCTTCGACGGCGCTTGCTGGAAGGGGGAAGTGCTCGGCGATCGCCTTCATCTCGAGATCATCGGAGACGATGACGCCGTCGAAGCGGAGTTCGTCGCGCAGGAGCGATCCGAGGACCGCGCGACTCATCGTCGCCGGGCGATCGCGATCGATCGCGTCGAAGAGGATGTGCGAGGTCATGATCGCCGCGACGCCCGCCTTGATCGCCGCGCGGAAGGGAACGAGTTCGACCGCACGAAGTCGGGCGAGATCGTGCGTGAGGCGCGGAAGGTCGTGGTGGCTGTCGCGATCGGTGTCGCCATGTCCGGGAAAGTGCTTGCCGCACGCGGCCACGCCGCCCGCCTGCAGGCCTTCGACCATCGCGACGCCAAGCCGGGCGACGGTCTCGGCGTCGGGGGAGAAGCTGCGCTCGCCGATGACCGGATTCGCGGGATTGCTGTCAACATCGAGCACCGGTGCGAAATCGATGTCGATCCCGATCGGTCTGAGTTCCGCCGCGAAGAGCCGGCCGAGGGCGCGGGCCCGATCCTCGCCGCCCGGCGCGTGCCGGCCGAGATCGCGCATCGCGAGCGTGTCGGTGAATCCGGGGCCGCGGAAGCGCTGGACGCGTCCGCCCTCGTGATCGACCGCGACGGCGATCGGGCGATCGTCGACGCCCTTGATCGCTCGGGTGAGCTCCGCGACCTGGGCGCGGTCGGTGAAGTTGCGGGCGAAGAGAATCGCGCCGAAGGCCCCGCGACGGAGGATCGCGGACGCCTCATCGGTGAGGCGCGGGCCGTCAAAGCCGATCATGAGAAAGCCGGCGGCGTCGCGCTCGGCATCGCGGGAACGGTGCATCGTCGTGGTCATGTGGGCGGACTCTCTCGGATCGGCGACAGGACAGGGGTTCAGCGCGGTGCGCCGAGCCGCTCGTTGAGCAGGCGGTACTGCTCGCGCAGGGCCTCGTTCTCGAATCCGCGCAGCGCCGGCAGGTCCATCGACATCACCGCCTGCAGGTCGAGCTCACCCTCGCGGATCAGCTCGGCGATTCCCACGCTCACGGTCATCGTGCGATAGGTGTTCTCCGCGACCTTGAGACGGCGCTCCACGGTGCGATTGAGTTCGCGCACCCGATCGATCTGGGCCTTCAGATAGGCGGTGTAGTTCGCGACGGCGTCCTGGGCGAGCTTGCAGGCGGCGATGTTCTTCTCAAGCAACTGTCGCGTCGCCTCGTCGGACCCCTTGAGGAGCGACTTCGCCTGCCGCTCGGTCTCCTGCGCCTCGGCGCCGAACGCGGCGACCTTCGGCATCGCGACCGTCTCGACATGCTCGACGAACGCATCCTGCACGCGATCCATGATCCGCACGAGGAGGACATACATGCCGTAGTAGCGACGGGCGGTCTCGGGCGACTCGCTCATCCGCTCCGTGATCCGCCGAAGCTGCTCGGTCACCAGCCGGACATTGTCGAAGACCACGACCATGTCGGTGAAGCGATCCCCGGCGACGGTCGTGAGAAGCGCGTCGTGGCCGCCCGGTCCGAGTTCGAGGCCGAGCTCGGCGACATGCGAGGCGAAGGCGCGGCGGAGGTCGGCGATCTCCGTGTCGATCGCGTCGCGGCGCTCCTGGGCCTTCGTGATCGCCGATTCCCAATCCTCGCGACTGCGGCCGAAGACCTCATACCAGTCGCGCTCGGACTTCGGCCGCGCCGAGGCCTGGCGCTCGAGGGCGACGCGCACTTCGGCATCAAGCGTGGCGCGCTCCGCGTCAAGCTCCCGCAAACGCTTGCGCACATCGGTGACGGATCCGTCGGTGAGGATCTCGGCGCACTCGTCGAGGAGCTCGTTGATGCGGTCGTTGTTCGAACGCTTCGTTTCGGTCAGCGGATTCCAGGCGCTTTCGGGCAGCTCCCGATCGCGGTCGAGCCGCTCGAGGGCGTCGCTGAGCACCGAGGTGAGCGGGGCGAAGAAGCGGCGGACCTGAGCGCTTTGGGCGTCGTCCGGCCGGTTCGCCGTCGCGTCGGCGGGTGGAGCGTCGGCGGCCGGGGCGGTCGGGGCGGTTGGGGCCGGCGGCGGCGCGGCCATCGCCCCCGCGGGGATACCGCAGACGAGCAGGGCGGTCAGCGCGAACGCGGGATGGAGCGAACGGGCGCGTGGGTGAGTCACGCGAAAATCCTATCACTGCACCGGGCTCGGGGGCCCGTCGGTCGCCTCCGGTTTGGTTCGCGTTCGCTCGAGGAGCGCGAGGTGGGCTCCCGTCGGGTCGGTCAGTCCCGCGTAGATCCCGACGCCCGGAATCTCGATCGGCTCGCAGAGCTTGTGGCCGCCGAGGCGGATGGCGGCGGCGAGGCTGGCGTGGATGTCCTCAACGCAGAGGTAGGGGCACCAGTGGGCGATCGAGGTGCGCTCGTCGGCGCAGGCCTCGAAGACGCTCGCCACGGGTTGCCCGCCGGCCTTCATCTCGATGAAGCTCGTTGCGCCGGCGACGCGAAACTGCGGCGTCCAGTCGAGTAGCTTTGCGTAAAAATCGCTCGCCCGGGCCACATCGCGGGTCACGAGTTCGCACCACACGAAGGAGCCCGGTCCGCTCGGCTGCGTCCCGTCGGTCTTGCCTGGCGCGGCCTCGAAGAGGGCGATCCTGCCTCCCGTCGGATCGGCGATCACGGCGAAGCGGCCGATCGGAATGTCGCTCGGTCCGCAACACAGCGAACCGCCGAGCTCGACGACCCGATGGCAGAGGCGATCGATGCCCCGCACCGCGATGTAGGGCAGCCAGTGCGAGGCGGCTGACGCGGGGAACGCCGCGCCCATCGGCATCATGCCGGCGACGGTCCGTCCCTCGACATCGAGCAGGACATAGTCGCTTGGGCCCATCGGCAAGCCGCGCGCTCCGGCTCGCATGAGCCCCTGATAGAACACCTTCCCGCGTTCGACATCGCGGGTGGTCAGTTCGAACCAGCAGAACATCCCCGGTTCGACCGGGACGGTCGTCAATGCCATGGCGGACCTCCGAGCGTGTGCTCTCGCCCCCGAATCGAAGCAGAACCCGGCCAAGGTGGGCCCATCGTGGGGCCATCCGCAGGGACGGCACGCCGCGATGTCTTCCCCAAGAGTACCTGTGCCTGCGGTGGAAGCCAGCGGGAAACGCAAGAGAGCCGCGTCGGCGGCGCAGCGACTGCGCCGATCCGCCGATGTGCGTCACGGCGGCGTTCGCCTGGTGTTGCTTCGTTCGGCGGCCGCGCTGCCGTACGCTATTGACTCCCGGTCGGCGGAGCCTCGCGCTCGCAGGATGACCGCGGCACCACCTGAAGCCCCCACCTCCTCGGTTTCCCATGCGTCACCCCAGTCAGCTTCCGCTCCGCTCTCCTTCGGATAGCCCCCGTCTCGCGCGTCGAACGCCTTGGAGGGGAATCATCGGCGGCGTCGCGGCCCTCCTCGTGACGGCCGGCACGAGTCTCGCGCAGCATGGCGTGCGGAAGCCCGACAATCCGGCCTTCGCCCGCATGCCGGATCCCGTCTCGACGAAGGGGGCGCTCGAGACGATCGTCGAGACCAACTTCACGCCCGGCAATGTGGCGGTCACGCCGAGCGGACGCCTCTTCATCAGCATGCATCCCTTCGGCGCGCCGGAGATCCGCGTCGCCGAAGTGCTCCGCAACGGCGGCCTCCGGGCCTATCCGACCGACGACTGGTCGCATGCGGTCGGGGAGAGCGGCGTGGGCATCCAGTCGATCATCGGGCTTCGCAGCGATCCGAAGGGGACGCTCTGGCTGCTCGACGCGGGAAACCTCGGGAGCGCGTCCCCGGGCAGCGTGGCGACGCCGCCGAAGCTCATCGCCTGGGACACGAACGGTGAGCGCCTCCAGCGGGTGGTGCACATCCCGCCGCCCGCCGCGACGCCGAGGAGCTTCCTGCAGGATCTGGCGATCGACTGGAAGCGCGAGGTCATCTTCATCGCCGACTGCGGCATCGGTCAGGGATTCGCCGATGCGACGCCCGCGATCGTTGTCGTGTATCTGCGGACGGGGATGTCGCGACGAATACTCGAGAACGCGGCGTGTGTCCGCGCCGAGGAGGATGCGGCGATGGTGATCGATGGCAAGGAGGTGCGGTCCCGGCGTCCGGACGGATCGCTCGAGACGCCCAAGGTCGGCATCAACCCGATCACGATCGACGCGGAGTGCGAATGGGTCTACTTCGGCTCGATGCACGGCACCTCGATCTACCGGGTCAAGGCCGAGGATCTCGCGAATCCGGGGCTGCCCCGCGAGGAACTGGAGCGGCGCATCGTGCGCCACGGCCCGAAGGGCGTGAGCGACGGTATCGCCATCGACGCAGCCGGCACGATCTATGTCACGGATGTCAACAGCAACGGAATCGGCGCCCTGACGCAGGATGGAACCTATTCGATTCTGCATCGCGACGATGAGCTCCTCTCCTGGCCCGATGGCCTCTGCATCGGGCACGACGGCAAGGTCTATGTCACCGTGAACCAACTGCACCGCCACGCCCCGCTGAACGGCGGCGAAAGCGCGACCAAGCCGCCCTATCGGGTGGTGCGCTTCCCGCCGCTCGCCGCGTCGCCAGCACCGCGCGAAGGGAAGCCCGCAGCGCCATGATGCTCATGCGCCTCATGCGCCTTGCGCTCATCGCCGCCGCGCTCGTCGCGCTGCTCGCCGGCCGCGCCGCCATCGCCGCGCCCGCCGTGCGGCCGCTGACGCCGCGCGCCGTCCTGTTCGGCAACGCCGACCGGACCGGCGTGCGCATCGCCCCAGACGGGCGGCGCATCGGCTGGCTCGCCCCGCGGAACGGCGTCATGAATGTCTGGGTGCAGGATCTTGCGCCGAGCGGAGAGCAGGCCGCTCCGGGTGGCGGACGCGACAAGGATGATCCGCGCATCGGCGTGCCCTGGCCCGTGACGCACGCGACGCGCCGTCCGATCCGACAGTGGGAGTTCCTGCCCGGTGAGGGTGGCGTCACCCGCGAGATCGTCTATCTCCAGGATGAGGGCGGCGACGAGGATTTCCGTCTGTACGCAGTCGAGATTGGCGTGCCGCCCTATCCCGGCGGCGAGCCGGCGACGGTCGAGCGTTGCCTGACGCCGTGGGAGGGGACTCGCACGAAGCTGCTCGCCGTCGATCGTCGCCATCCGGACCAGATCCTCATCGCGAACAACCGGCGCGACCGGACCAAGTTCGATGTGCTGCGGCTCCACGCCCGGACGGGCGCGAGCGAGCTCGTGTTCCGAAACGATTTCGCGTGGTTCGACATGCTGCACGACGGCGACTGGCGGATCCGCGTCGTGCGCCGGTTCCTTTCCGACGGTTCTGCCGAGGCCCGCTGCACCGAGACGCCCGACGGTCCGCTCGTCCCGTTTCGCATGTGGTCGCCCGATGACGCGGGACCGTCGAAACCGCTCGCGGTCTCGGCCGACGGCAGCAGCGTCTTCCTGATCGACTCCAGTCGCGAGATCTCGCCTGATACCGGAGCGCTGTTCGAGGTCTCGATCGCCCCACCGGAGCGACAGCGCTGGCGGGCGATCGCCCATCACGCGCGGAGCGAGCCACGGACGCTCCTGACCGATCCGAGCACCGGTCGGCCGATGGCGATCAGCTTCGAGACCGCGCGGGTCGAATGGACGCCGATCGACGCGTCGTTCGCCAACGACCTCGCGGTGCTGCGTTCGATCGGCGACGGCAACATCGAGATCCCGAGCCGCAGCGCCGACAACGCCCGCTGGATCGTCACCCACATCCACGCCGAGGAGAGCGTGACGCACTGGCTCTACGACCGACCGTCGGGGCGCATCACGAAGCTCTTCAACGCGAGCGATGCCCTCGAGGCGATCGATCTCCTCCCGATGCACGCGGAGAGCGTGCGCTCCCGCGACGGTCTTGAACTCCTCTGCTACCTCACGCTTCCCCGCGGCTTCGTGCGCGGCTCCTCGCCGCCGCTCCCGATGGTGCTCCATGTGCACGGCGGGCCCTGGACGCGCGATGTCTGGGGCGTCCATCCGATGCACCAGTGGCTCGGCGATCGCGGCTACGCGGTCCTGTCGGTGAACTTCCGCGGCTCGACCGGGTTCGGGAAGGCCTTCGTGAACGCGGGCAATCGCGAGTGGTCGAAGGGGATGCACACCGACCTCCTCGACGCGGTGGACTGGGCGGTGACGCAGGGCATCGCGGATCGGCGGCGGGTCGCGATCATGGGACAGAGTTACGGCGGCTACGCGACGCTGGTCGGCCTGACCTTCACGCCCGAGGTCTTCGCCTGCGGCGTGGACATCGTCGGCCCGGCGAACCTCCAGACGCTCCTCCGCACCATTCCGGAGTATTGGGAGGCCGAGCGAGGCAACATCGATCGGCGCGTCGGACGGGTCGACGAGGACGCCTGGCTCGCCTCGATCTCGCCGATCAACCGGGTCGATCGGATCGTGCGACCGCTGCTGATCGGGCAGGGGGCGAACGACCCGCGCGTGCCGCGTGACGAATCCGACCAGATCGTCCGCGCCGCCCAGTCGCGCGGCATTCCGGTGACCTATGTGGTCTTCCCGGACGAGGGGCACGGCTTTGCCCGCCCGGAGAATCGCATGGCCTTCATGGCGATCACCGAGGCATTCCTTGCGCGACACCTCGGTGGGCGCGCGGAGCCGATCGGCGAGGACCTCGGGCGCAGTTCCGCCCGCATCGAGGCGGGTGCCGCGGCCATCGAGTCCCTTCGCGCTCCGACCGAGTCCCGGCCGATGCCCGACAACTGAATGAGCCCGATTCGCTCTCGCGCGCTTGCACGCAAGCCGCCAGATCGTACGCTTCGCGCATCGTGGGACGAGCGCGTCGATTGGGGATGATTTTCACCGGCGATCCGCGTGACGCCGGCGCGATTTCGGGCATGCCGTTCGCGGCGGCCCGCGCGCTCGAGCGCCGTGGCGTCGAGATCGTGCCGCTGCTCGCGGCGCCGCCGACGGAACCGCGGGCGGTCTCCTCGGGGCTGCGCTCGAGGCTTCGCGCTGCCCTCCGGCGGCGCGCGCCGGAGCGCCTCCGCGAATGGGCGTCGAATCTCGCGATGCGACGCGGGGTGAGCGTGCTCGAGTCGGCCCAGGCCGCTGCGACGCGAGTCGGCGAGCAGATCGCGATCGCCCGTCGGGACGCCGAATTGGACGCCATCGTCGGCATGTGCGTCTCGGTGCCGCTCGCGTTCCTGCGCACCGATCTTCCGATCGTCTATACGAGCGACGCGACGGCGCGCATCGTCCTGACGAGCTATCCGCGCTACGCTCGGCGGCCGCTCGCGTATCGGGCGGATTGCGAGGAGTGCGAGCTGCGGGCGCTGCTCGCCGCGACGCGCGTCGGACTCGCCAGCGAGGTCGCGGTGCGCTCCGCGATCGAGGACTACGGCGTGCGCCCCGAGCGCGTGCGTCTCCTGCCGCTCGGATGTCATGTCGTTCCGGACGCGAGACAGCCGATTCCCGTCGAGCCGCCCACGCGGGACGCGATCCGCCTGCTCATCGTGGCGAGTGACCCGGAGCGTAAGCGCATCGGCCTCGCGATCGAGACCGTCGAGATCCTCCGTCGCCGCGGCTACGGCGCCGAGCTCGTCCACATCGGCGCGCCGCATCGCATGCTGCGCCGACCGTCGGTGCGTTCGCTCGGCGCGCTGCGGCTCGCCGATCCCGCCGACCGCGCCCGTCATCACGAGGCGATCCGCTCGACGCATCTCTCGATCCTCCCGTCGTCGGGCGAAGCCTTCGGCATCGCCCCCGCGGAGAGCGCGCTCGCCGGCCGACCGGCGATCGTGAGCGACGCGGGCGGACTTCCGACGGTCGTGCGCGACGGCGTCACCGGCATCGTCCTTCCGACGGCCGCCCCCGCGGCCGCGTGGGCCGACGCGATCGCTGCGCTCGTCGACGACCCCGATCGCTATCGCCGCCTCGCGCATGCGGCCCGCGAGCGGGCGTGGC
The DNA here is from genome assembly GCA_964395845.1 of uncultured Isosphaeraceae bacterium. GTDB lineage: Bacteria > Planctomycetota > Phycisphaerae > Phycisphaerales > SM1A02 > JAEUIT01. Next base: position 12,514 of record CAYNCG010000003.1, read on the forward strand.
GCGAGTTCACCTGGGATGCCTGGGCCGAGCAGCTCATGGCGCTCGTCGAGGAGTCGATCTTCGAGCGATCCTCCAGTCACTTCGGCCTGAACCGAACCCCGATGTCATCGCCCGATCGAGCGCCGTCGAGCCCGAGCCTTGAGCTGCCGCCGCCCGCGTCAACGAGATCCTGAGGTCCGCCATCGTCGACGCCGTTCGCGCCGACGGTGTAGACGATGATCGCGTCGATTCCGCTCGTGTCGCGCAGCAGGCGAAGCGAGCCGCCGTTCGGACTCAACGGGTCGATCGGGAGTTTCAGTTCGTCCCACGCCTCGGGCGGCGTACCTTGAAGAAGCTGCAGCGCGCGGCGGAGCGACGGCGTTGCCTGCATCGCACGCGCGGCATCGATGACCTTGTTCCTCGCCGAAGCGAGGAGGGCGACCAGAAGGCCAGCGGGTCGCGTCTCGTACGGCGCGGTCATCGCCGGCGCGGCCCGTTTCGGCAGGACGCGAGCCGCCTCCATGGAGGCGGCGTGCAGCGCGTCGAGCGAACGCAGCTCGGTCGGGAGCAGGACGAGCCGATAGAGAGGTCGCGCGACAGGCGGGAGCTCCGGCATGTCGGGCAGGAAATCGCCCGTCACTTGCCTGGTTGTGATGTCAAGCAGCAGCGACTCGACCATCGCGTGCTCGATCACGAAGGAGCGTTCGATGCGCTCGGCGATGGACCGATTGAACTCGTCGGAAAGAAGCCGCGGATCGTCGACATCGACATCGGCCGCGATCGCCGCGACGGTCGCCGTCCCAAGCGATCGAATCGCGAACGCGACGAGCTGGTGGATCATCGTCGGGGTCGCCGCAACATGCTCGGCGACCTGGTCGATCTGCACGCAGCGCTCAAGCGCGCTGGCGCGATCGCCGCGCGCTGCGGCGAGCTGGGCGTCGATGGACGCGATGCGGGCGATCGAGCGCAGCTCGGAGAGCTCGGGCAGAAGCGTGTCGAAGGACACCGTTCTTGGATCGAAGCCCAAGTCCGCCTCGGCCAGTCGGGCGGTGCGCTCGAGCTGGTCGAGGAGCGGACCGCACGCGGCCATGTGCGGCGTCATCGTCGCGACCCAGCGATCGCGATCGGATCCTGCGGGCGGCATGGGCCACTTGAGATCGGGGACCGCATCGAGGGCCGCTTTGCCGCTGCCCTCGGCGAAGAGCCGCCGGAGCTCGCGATAGGCTTCCTGGTCGGGGGTGGGCGAGCGGACCAGCGCGGCCCGTGCGGCGTCCGTCCGCGTGCGACGCTCGCCGATCTCGGCCAGCCGGGCGCGATCGAGAAGGACGATCGCGACGAGTGCGGTCAGGGTCAGAGCCGAAGCTCCCGCAGCCAATCGGCGCATCGGCCACGACCGTGCGGAAGCCTGTCCGCGCATGCCGGCGACCGCAATCGTCAGGCCCGCAAGCGTCGCAGCCACGAGCATCGCCAGGGAGACCTGCCACAGCGTCGCGTCGAGCTGGATCAAGACGGTTCCCGCGTAGAGCGCGCATGTCACGAGAAGCGAGCCGCCGACGAGCAGGACGGGAAGCGTCCATCCGGCGGCTCGCGAGAGTCTGCTTCGTCCGACGGCCAGTGCGGTCGAGAGAGCCCAGATTGCGATCATCGCGGCGAGTGTCGAGATGGCGAAGAGCCATCCGAGCGGTGTCATGGCGAGTCTCCCATTTCGTTCATTTCACTATAAACCGCGCGGCGCTGGCAGCAGCGCATTCGCGACGAGGAGCCCGGCGACGAGCGAGCCGGCGACGGTCACCGCCGTCGCCGCGATGCCGATGCCGCTGACGACATCGTTCTGCATGAGCGCATGCAGGCCGCGAAATCCGGCGCTGCCCGGCACCAGGAGCGTGATGCCGGGGATGATCAGGAGCGCCGACGGCTTCGGCCGGAGTCGGGCGAGGAGATTGCCGGCGAGCCCCACGAGCGTCGCGCCGACGCAGACCCCGAGCGCGGGCCCGAGCAGGCGCTCGCCGAACGCGGCGCCGAAGAAGCCGGTCATCGTGCCGAGGAGCACCCAGCCGACATCGCGTCGGTGGGCCCGATAGAGGATCGTGAGCGATGCTCCCGCGACGAGGAGCGCCGGAACGAGGGCCCACGCCGGGAGCGGCGACGGGGCGGCGTCGACCGGCGCGCTGACCATCGCCTTCGCGATGCGATCGCCGATCGCAGCGCCGAACCCGATCGCGACGAAGGTCATGATCGCGCCCATCAGGCGCGAGGTGCCGCTGACGAGCTGACGCATGGCGAGCTCGTTCATCGCCGTCGCGAGTCCGAGGCCCGGCAGGAAGACGATGAGGCTCGCGATCGTGACGATCGACGCGGAGGTCGGGGCGATCAGGGCCGAGGCGATGCCCGCGAGCAGCGTGACGATCGCGCCGGCGAGAAAATCCGCGAGAGCCGCGCGCGAGGGATGGCGACCGAGCAGGCTCGCGACGCATCCCGCTGCGGTGCAGATGATCGATGCGGCGACCATCTCGCGCACGCCGCCGCCGAAGATCGACGCCGCGGCGGCGCCGGTGCCGGCGAGCGCGCCGAGCGTCAGGAGCGTGCGCGGACGACGGGGGGCGTCCGCCACCGCGTTGACGGCGTCGAGTGCGCCGCGCGGGTCAAGACGCCCGCAGCGCAGTCCGTCGATGATCGCGAGCATCGATTCGAGTCGGGCGAGATCAGGCGATCCCGGCTCGACGCGCAGCATGAGACTGCGCTGCGTCGCGCCGCGGCCGACGGCGACCTCGATCATCGTCGGGACGCAGAAGATCGAGACCTCGAGATCGAGCATCTGGCCGAGGCCGACGAGGGCGCCCTCGACGCGATGCGAGGGCGCGCCGTAGCGGTGCAACTGTTCGGCGAGGCGCAGCAGGAGCTGGACGGCGACATCGCGTTCCTGCGCCGTGGCATCGCCGAGCGCGGTCGCCGGCTCGCGGTCGATGGCGCTCATGAACGGAGGGGCTCCTTCGCGCCGGACCGTCGCCGCGATCGCCATTCCTCGACGACGATCGCGTACCGCTCGTGATCGGCCCAGCGGCCGGCGATCTGGAGATAGCGCGGGGAGTAGCCCTCCAGCCGGAAGCCCGTGCGCAGGGCGAGGGCTCGCGAGCGGGCGTTCTCGGGACGGATGTTGGCCTCGATCCGGTGGAGGCGCAGCGAGAGGAAGCCATGCTCGACGAGCAGGCGAAGCCCTTCGCTCATGTATCCCTGGCCCTCGTGCGGATCGCCGATCCACCAGCCGGCGAAGGCGTTGTGGAACGCTCCGCGGGTGATCTCGTTGAGGCTCGCGCCCCCGACGATCGCGCCATCCTCCGAGCGACAGAGGAGGAGCTTGCAGTGCGTCGTGCTGCGGCGAGCCTCGAGCAGGCGCTCGACCCAATCGGGTCCCCACGCCGTGGCTCCCTTCGCGGGCTTCGGTTCCCACGGTCGGAGTCTGCGCATCGAGCGTCGCCGCAGGGCGATGAGCTCGTCGGTGTCGCGCGGCGTCGGCATCCGTAGGAGGACGCGCTCGCCGCGACGGAGCGGTTCGCCGGCCGCGACGCGCGGCGCTTCCGCGGAGCGGCTCACGCGGGTCATCGGGCGGCCTCGCGCGGTGCCACGCGGATGAGCGTGAAGGCGGCGACGAAAGCGAGCGAGAATGCGGCGGCGGCGGTCCAGTGGCCGGCGGCGGCACCGGAGGCCGCGACCGCGGCGCCGACGATCGCAATGCCCATCGACGAGGCGACCTGACGCATCGTGCCGAGGAGCCCCGACGCCTGAGCGCGGCGATCGGCGCCGACGCGGGACAGCGCGTCCGTGCTCGCCGGACTCATGAGGAATCCGACGCCGAGTCCGAAGAGGCCGAGGCCCACGGCGATCGCCGGATAGGACGCGTGCGGGACCGAGAGCGCCTCGACGACGAGGCCGAGCGTCGCGAGTGCCGAGCCGAGGAGGATCGGCAGGCGCGGGCCGCGGCGGTCATGGATGCGACCGGCGATGTGGACGACGATGAGCGTCGGCAGCATCATCGGCAGGAGGGCGACGCCGGCCTGCGCTTGGCTGAATCCAAGCGTCTTCTGCAGGTAGTCGCTCATGAAGAGCACCTGCCCGGTCATGGCGAACTGCGAGCAGAAGAGCACCAGGGCGCAGCCGAGAAATCGGCGATCGTCGAAGAGGCGCACCTCGATGAGCGGATGGGCGCGGCGCCGCTCGGTGAGCACGAAGGTCGCGCAGAGGATCGCACCGCCGATGAGCGGAACGAGCACGGCAGGACTGCGCCAGCCCCACGAGACGCCTTGCTGGATGCCGAAGACGAGCGCGGGAAGGCCGAGCAGGTAGAGGAGAACGCTCGCCGGATCGACGGCACCCGCGTACCGCGGTCCCGGGTTCGGACGGGCCACCGCGGTGAGGGTGAGGGCCGCCGCCGCGATCGGCAGGTTGAGGAAGAAGACCGCCCGCCACGAGAGGTGTTGGGCGAGGAATCCTCCGATGACCGGACCGAGGGTCAGGAAGAGCATCGGGATGCCGACATAGACGCCCATGGCCTTTCCGCGCTCGCCCTGGGCGAAGCTGCCGATGACGATGCTCGAGCTCGCCGGCTGCATGAGCGCGGCCCCGAGCCCCTGGAGCGAGCGTCCCGCGATGAGCATCGCGGCGCTCGTCGCCGTCCCGCAGAGGGCGCTTGCGGCGGTGAAGATCAGCATGCCGATGACGAACATCCGCACGCGGCCGACGCTGTCGGCGGTGCGCCCGCCGAGGGCGACGAGCGACGCCAGCGTGAGCGTGTAGGCGTTCATGACCCAGGTCCACTGCGGCAGGGTCAGGTCGAAGGACTGGGCGATGCTCGGGATCGTCACGCCGACGACCGTCACATCGAGCAGGATCATCGAGAGCGAGCCGGTCATCGCGAGGAGGACCAGCCAGCGTCGCGGATGCGGGCTTTCGCCCACACCTTCGGGATGGGGGGCCTCAACGGGCTTCTGGGGGCTCCCGGACATGCGGAGAGGATGCTACCCGGACCGATGTGAGAGGGACCGATGTGAGTCGGATCGATCTGCATCTCCCGAGGCCGCCGCGCGCCCGAGATCGGGTCCCGCGCGCGATCGTTGGGCTCTACACTTCGGCGATGCCTGCCTTCGCACGAACTCTTCGCGTGTGCCTCCCGGCGCTGGCCGGACTCGGGTGTGTCCTCGTCGCCTCCTGCGCCTCACCGCCCGCCGGGTCCACCGACTCGGCCGATGCCGGCGGGGGAGCGTCGTCCGCGCAGCCTGGGGGGCGCGCGCCCGCCGAGGAGCCACGGCCCTCGATCGACGGGCGGTGGTTGGTCGTTGCGGTCGAGCGTGGTGGCGAGCGGCTCGACGCGCCGCGCGCGAGCGGTGACGACGCGGTCGCGCTCGAGTTCAGCGGCCTCGAGGGGGCACGCTCGCGGGTGAGCGGCTATGGCGGCGTCAATCGCTTCTCGGGCACCTACAGCCACTCGCCAGGCGAGATGCTCGTCGGCGCGATGTGGGTCGCGGACATCATCTCGACCAAGCGAGCCGGACCGCCCGAGGCGATGCGCTTCGAGGATGCGCTCCTCGATGTCCTCGGTCGGGCCCGCTCCTTCGTCTTCGACGACACCGCCGGGCTCGTCGGCGCGGTCGAGGCGGGTGGCGATCGCGTGCTGCTGCGGCGCCGCTAAACGCCGCGGTGCTTCGGAGCGCGGTAGGACTGCCGCTCGGTCTCGGGGATGATCTCGCGCGGAACGGGGCGTAGCCCCTTCTCCTGTGCGGCGACGCGGAAGATCTCAAACGAGGTGTCGCGCAGCATCACCTTGACGGCGGTGTGCATCGCGACAAGGCGGTCGTGCAGGGCGCAGGGTTCGCCCACGCCGCAGACACCGCCGCCGAAGGGACAGAGTGGGCTCGTGTCATCGCGCTCGAAGAGTCCGTAGACATCCTGCAGCACGATTTCCGAGGGATTCTTCGCCAGCGCGTATCCGCCGCCCGGCCCGGGCGAGCCGCGCACCAATCCAGCCTGCGAGAGCACCGTGAGCAGCTTCGCGACCATCGCCCGCGGGAGGCCGCGCTGGTCGGCGATGTCGTTCGCAGAGAGGCGTGTCTTCCCGCCGTCCCACACCTCGGCGAGGCGACTCAGGGCAGCGATGGCTCGTTCGGTTTGCTTGCCGTACATGGTGTGCGATCCAGTCGTCGCGTCGCGACGCTCGTGTTCCAGTTCCTGTGCCTCGTGCCGCCACGCGTTCGGCTGCCAACGGTCGTTGGCGGTGTCGTCGGTACCGCGACGCGGGTCAAGTCGCGGGCGGTCCCCATCCCGAATCTCATTCCGAATCACGGATGCCGGTTCCGAGACCGGTACCCTACCAACCGCTCCCGCCGTCGAGGGGACGGGTGGCGGAGGGCTCGACCGGAGGTCATCGGGGGAGGGGGGCAACGGTTGGGGCCGTGGGAGGGGGGGAGAGGTGAAGCGAGGGGGAGGGGGAGACCCGATTTCCGGAAGATTCTGGGGTGAGCCTCTAGGCGCGTCCCGGAAACAATGATATAGAGATCGTTGATTCACGCAACAGGCGGGAGTCGATTTTCCCGGATTGAGCCGGATGGGGCCCCAAACGGGGTTCCGGACAGGGCTGAACCCAACCGGAACCCATCTGGGCAGTCGGGCAGCACAGGGCAGGTCCCACGCGGGACCCATCGCGGTGCATCAAACACGGATACGAAGGTAAGGAACTCGCGAGAATCGGCCTCGCTCCATACCAACCCACCCACCTACCTCCAGAACCTCCACAACCACTCCAACCTCACCGTCTCGCCGCCTCGCACCTCCTCGGGCGCGGCACCGCGAGACCTGACTTCCAGCACCTGAGAAGGAACCATGGCGACACCTACTCCTCTCTCGGTCCCGCTCGATGGCGGGGCCGCCACCGGTCCGGTTTCGGACCACGCATCCGGATCCCACGCGGGACACGGGTCGGGCACCAAGCTCGACCGCTTCTCCTATGACGACGCGGTCGTCCGCAAGTTTCTGATCGCGACTGTCCTCTGGGGCGTCGTCGGCATGCTTGTCGGCGTGATCGTCGCGTTGCAACTGGCTCACCCGGTCTTCAACCTGGGCATGACGCCGTTGGGCGAGTACCTCAGCTTCGGGCGACTGCGTCCGCTCCACACCAACGCGGTCATCTTCGCGTTCGCGGGGAACGCGATCTTCGCGGCGATCTACTACTCGACGCCGCGCCTGCTCAAGGCCGCGATGTTCAGCAAGCTGCTCTCGAACATCCACTTCTGGGGATGGCAGCTCATCATCGTCAGTGCCGCGATCACGCTGCCGCTCGGCATCACCCAGGGCAAGGAGTACTCCGAGCTCGAGTGGCCGATCGACATCGCGGTCGTCCTCATCTGGGTCGTCTTCGCGGTGAACTTCTTCGGCACCGTGGCGACGCGCCGCGAGCGGCATCTCTATGTCGCCGTCTGGTTCTACATCGCGACGGTCATCGCCATCGCGGTGCTCTACATCTTCAACAACATCGTGATGCCCGCCGGCTGGGTGAAGAGCTATTCGGTCTACGCCGGCACGCAGGACGCCTTCATGCAGTGGTGGTACGGCCACAACGCCGTCGCCTTCTTCCTGACGACGCCCTTCCTCGGCCTCATGTACTACTTCCTGCCGAAGGCCGCCGAACGGCCGGTGTTCTCATACCGGCTCTCGATCGTGCACTTCTGGAGCCTCGTGTTCCTGTACATCTGGGCCGGACCGCACCACCTGCACTACACCTCGGTGCCGGAGTGGGCGTCGACGCTCGGCATGCTCTTCTCGGTCATGCTCTGGATGCCCTCGTGGGGCGGCATGCTGAACGGCCTGCTCACCCTCCGCGGGGCGTGGCATCGCGTCGCGGCGGACCCGATCCTCAAGTTCTATGTGGTCGCCATCACCTTCTACGGCATGTCGACCTTCGAGGGGCCGCTCCTCTCGGTGAAGAGCGTCAACGCGCTCTCGCACTACACCGACTGGACGATCGCCCATGTCCACGCCGGCGCGCTCGGCTGGGTCGGCTTCATGAGCTTCGGCCTCGCCTACTGGCTCGCCCCGCGTCTCTTCCAGACGCAGGGCATGGCGAAGCAATCGTGGGTGAGCCTGCACTTCTGGCTCGGCACGATCGGCATCCTCCTCTACATCATCCCGATCTATGCGGCCGGCCTCACGCAGGGGCTCATGTGGCGGGCCTTCAATGCCGAGGGCTTCCTGCAGTTCCCCGACTTCATCGAGACGGTGACGATTCTCATCCCGATGTACTGGTTCCGCGTCCTCGGCGGCGCGCTGTACCTCTTCGGCGGAATCCTCTGCTTCGCCAATGTCATCCTGACTTGGATCCAGCGGCCGGCGACCTACGACGTGCCCGTGTATGAAGCGGCGCCGCTCGCCAAGTCCTATGTTCCCCACGCGGTTCCGGGCTCATCGCTGCCCAAGGGCTCCGTCGTCGACTTCGCTCACAAGCTCGATGTCTTCGGCCAGCTCCGATGGCACCGCAAGTGGGAGGGACTGCCGATGGTCTTCACGATCTTCGTGGCGATCGGCGTCATCAGCGCATCGCTCTTCGAGATCGTGCCGCTCTTCACCCGCACCTCGGACATCGCCCGCATCCGGACGGTGACCCCGTACACGCCGCTCGAGCTCACCGGCCGCGAGATGTACATCGCCGAGGGCTGCTACAACTGCCACTCCCAGATGGTGCGGCCGATGCGCGCCGAAACCGAGCGGTACGGCGAGTACAGCAAGGCCGGCGAGGCGATCTACGACCATCCCTTCCAGTTCGGCTCGCGGCGCATCGGCCCCGATCTCGCCCGCGTCGGACCGAAGATCCCGTCGCCGCTCTGGCACCTCCGGCACCTCAACCTGCCGACCGACACGAGCCCCGGCTCGATCATGCCGGCCTATCCGCATCTCGTGGAGAAGGACATGGACTGGTCGCGCATCTCGGCGAACGTGAACGCCATGGTCGCGCTCGGTGTGCCCTACGACCAGGCGACGATCGATCAGGCCGAGTCGCTCGCGAAGGCCCAGGCCCGCGAGATCGCCGAGCGGATCAAGGCCGAGAACGGTCCCGATGGCGTCGAGAACAAGCGGGCGATCGCCCTGATCGCCTATCTCATGCGGCTCGGCGTCGACATCGGCAAGCCCGTTGACGCGGAACCGGCGGTCGCCGAGGAGGCGCCGGCGAGCGCCGCCGATCCAACCTCGCTCTCCGCCCGTTCGCAGGAAGGGGGCCGCTGATGGACGCGCTCTTCCTGACGCCGACGCTCGGCGAGACGAGCGTTGCGGCGGTCGTTTCCCTTCTTTTCTTCTTCACGCTGTTTCTCGGCATTCTCGCGTGGCTGGTGATCGCGAACAGAAGCGGACGCTTCGCTCGCGATGCGCGCATCCCGCTCGAGGACGAGCCGGTCGAGGAGCGCGGCGCACGACGCCCGCTCGGAAAGGAGCAGACCCATGGCTGACGGCGCTCACACCGGATCCAACGCCGCGCACCGCACGGGCGAGGCCAAGATCCTTGACCACAACTACGACGGCATTCGCGAATATGACAATCCGATGCCGTTCTGGTGGTCGGCCCTCTTCTGGGGGACCTTCCTCTTCTCGGTTCCCTATTTCGTGTACTACCACTTCGGCGTCGGTCCGACCCTCAACGACAACCTCGAGGTCGAGGTCGGCGAGTTCGTCGAGGCCCAGGCCGCCGCACTCGGCGACCTGAAGCCCGACGCGGCGACGATCCTCACGCTCGTGCAGAACGATCCGAAGCTGAAGACCGGCGCATCGGTCATGTTCCGGTCGAACTGCGCGACCTGCCACGGTCCCGAAGGCGGCGGCCGCACCGGTCCGAACCTGACCGACGATTCCTATCTGAACGTGAAGACTCCGGAAGACATCTTCGCGATCATCAAGGACGGACTCGTCGCGAAGGGCATGCCCGAGTGGAAGAAGCGATTCAGCGACCCGCAGCTCGTGCTGCTGGCGAGCTATGTCGCAAGTCTCCGCGGAACGAAACCCGCGGAGTCGAAGGAGGCTCAAGGCACACCGGTGCCGGCGTGGAGCGCACCTGCGCCCGCGTCCCCGGCCGGTTCCGCTAGCGCGTCGGGCGACGCGCCCTCCACCGGCTCCTGACGGGCCTTCATGACATCGTTGGGGTCGCGTCGGGCAACCGACACCTCTCGCGCGACGCGACCCCGTTCACCACATACCTCGAAAGGCTATAACCGTGTCTCAGGCGACACCGACAACGGTTCACTTGCCCCAACTGCCGATCGCGGCGCTCGCGGAATCCGTGCGAGCGGGCGAATCGCATGATCCGCACGATCCGCTCCTCCGACCGGAGGGGCGCGTGCTCTCCACGCTCAATCCCGACGGCTCGCGCCGCTGGCTCGAGCCGAAGCTCTCCACCGGTCGATTCTGGCAGCGACGGCGCATCGTTGCGTGGATCCTCATCATCGTCTTCGCGGCGATCCCGTGGATCCGCATCAACGACAAGCCGGCGATCCTGCTGGATGTCATGACGCGGAAGTTCGTCTTCTTCGGAACGACCTTCCGTCCAACCGACACGCTGCTGCTCGCGCTCCTGCTGCTGAGCATCTTCGTCGGGATCTTCCTGCTGACCGCCCTCTTCGGCCGCGTCTGGTGCGGCTGGGCGTGTCCGCAGACGGTCTATATGGAATTCCTCTATCGCCCGGTGGAACGGTTCTTCCTGGGCAAGGGCTACGGCAATCGCAAGGTCGCCGTGCCGGCGTGGCGTCGCGTGGCGATGTATGCGGTGTTCCTCCTCGCGAGCGCGCACCTCGCGAACACCTTCCTCGCGTACTTCGTCGGCACCGACCGGCTCGTCGAGTGGACGCTCCGCTCGCCGACCGAACATCCGACCGCGTTCGCGATCTTCGTCGTGACGGTCGGACTCATGATGTTCGACTTCTGCTTCTTCCGCGAGCAGATGTGCACCCTCGTCTGCCCCTACGGACGCTTCCAGTCGGTGCTGCTCGACAAGGGCTCCCTCATCGTCGGTTACGACGGCCGCCGCGGCGAGCCGCGCCGCGCCGCCCGCGCCGGTGCGAGCCGATCCGCCGAGATCGCCGCGCCGGCGCTGGCCGACGCGGGAACGGCGACGGTGGAGCCGACGAAGACGGGCGACTGCATCAACTGCACGCTCTGCGTCCAGACATGCCCGACCGGCATCGACATCCGCGACGGCCTGCAGCTCGAGTGCATCCACTGCGCCCAGTGCATCGACGCCTGTGACGCGGTCATGGACAAGATCGGGAAGCCGCGCGGGCTGATTCGATACTCGAGCCAGAACGGCCTCGAGGGACAGGCGACGAGGAAGCTTCGCGTGCGCGTCTTCGCGTATCCGCTGCTTCTGGCGACCATCCTCTCGGCGCTCGTGGCGCTCCTGATGACCAGGGCCGACGCCATGGTCGTCCAGCTCCGCGTGCAGGCGACGCCATACACGGTCGAGACCGACGGATCGATCGTGAACATCGTGCGGGTCCGGATCGACAACCGCACCGAGGTTCCCAAGACCTACCGCATCGAGGGCACGGAGAGCGCGTCGCTCCGCGAGCCCATGGAGGTCACCGTCGACGGCATCGCCAGCACCGAGGCGACCTTCCATGTCATTTCCCGCACCGAGGACTTCGTGCGCGGTCACCGCACCGCGCGGATCCGCGTGACCGACGGCGAGCGATTCGAGGAGCTGAAGGAGATATCGCTCATCGGACCGTTCGGCACGCTCAGCTCGAGCGCCAAGGAGAGCGCACCATGAATCTCATCCGTGATCGTTGGATGTTCGTGCCCGTCGCATTTCTTTCGATCACCGTGACGGTGGCGGTGACCACGGTCTCCGTCGCGGTGGTCGGCCGGCCGATCGGCGCCGAACCGGAGTATTACGCGAAGGCCGCGGCGTGGGACGATGAGCTCGCCCAGCGGGCCGCGAACGATCGTCTGCGCTGGGCCATTTCGCCGGAGATCGAGCCGGGCCCCGACGGGCGTCCGCTCCTCACGCTCCGGATCAACGACAAGTACTCCGGCGTCATCGACGCCGAGAGCGTCACCGTCGAGGCCATTCCGATCGCCAACGCGGATCGGCGGGCCTCCATCCCGATGCGGCGCGTCGGTGAGGGGCACTTCGACGCTCCGCTCGACGCCCGCGTTCCGGGGCAGTGGGAGTTCCGCGTGCGGGTCGTGAAGGGAGAGTCGGTCTACACCGACACCTTCCGGCGCACGCTGCGATTCGCGACCCGTTCCGCGGGCGCGGGAGGAGACGGCGCATGAGCCTCTTCGGAATCGCACCGGGACTCCTGGCCTCCTGCGGCGCGGTGGCTCTCGCGTCGCTGCTCGGCAGCGTGCACTGCGCCGGCATGTGCGGCGGGCTTGCCGCCTGCGCAACGCCGCGCGGTCCGCTTCAGCGGCGGGCCGATGAGGCACCGCGGGCCGTTGCCCTGACGAGCTCGATCGGCGGTCGCCGGCGGACGCTGCAGGCGATCGGATCATCGGCGGTCGGCATGCAGGTCGCGTATCACGGCGCTCGGCTCGTCGGGTATGCGCTCCTGGGCGCTGTCGCCGGCTCCGTCGGCGCAGCCCTCAATCTCGGCGGATCGATGGTCGGCGTGCAGCGCGTGGCGAGCATCGTCGCCGGCGCGACGATCGCGATCCTCGGGGCGGTCATGCTCCTGCGGATCGCGGGTGTCCGGATCCCGCATGTCGCGATGCCCGGACTCTTCGTCCGCCTCTTCCAGAGCGCCCAGAAGAGGGCGGTGCAATGGCCGCCGTTGGGGCGGTCGGCGGCCATCGGTGCGGTCACGCCGCTCCTGCCCTGCGGCTGGCTCTACGCGTTCGTCGCGATTGCCGCCGGTGCGGGCAGCGCGCTGGGCGGCTCGCTTCTCATGACGGCCTTCTGGCTCGGGACCGTGCCGGTCCTGGTCGTGGTCGCCGTCGGCGTTCGTTTCGTGCTTGGATCGCCGTCGATCCGGCGGGTCGCGCCGATCGCCGCGGCGCTCCTCATGATCGGCGTCGGTGCCCATCTCGCGATCGTGCGCGGCGGCAAGGCCGCGGCCGTCGCGGCCAGCGTTCATCCGGTCGAGGTCGCGCCCACAGCCGCGGCGCAGCTCGACCAGCGCATCGAAGAGGTTGACGACGAGCTACCCGCCTGCTGCCGCGGGGAGGAGACGCCATGAGCAATCACGCCACGACTGACCGATCGACGGCCGCCGGACGACCTCAGCATCATGCCTGCGCCCACTGCGGCCTCGCCGTCCCCGCGGGACTGGTGGAGCCCGAGGCGGAGCGGCAGTTCTGCTGCCAGGGGTGCCACGCCGTGTACGAATCGCTGCACGCCTGCGGGCTGGAGCGATATTACGAATTGGCTGCCCGCGAGTCCGACGAGCGCGAGGCGCGTCCCGCGACGGTGACGAAGCGCGGCTTCTCCCACTTCGATCGCCCCGAGTTTCTCGCCAAGCATGTCGAGGTCGGCAACGACGGGCGCCACGCCATCGAGCTCCGCATCGACGGTCTGCACTGCGGGGCATGCGTCTGGCTGCTCGAGGCGATGCCGCGCATCCACCGCGGGCTCCTCTCGGTGCGGGTCGACATCGGGCGCGCCGCCGTGCATATCGAATGGGACGCGGCGGTCACGGCGCTCGCCGCGATCGCCCAGCGCTTCGACACGCTCGGCTATCAGCTCTTGCCGATCTCCGATCCGCGCAGCCGCGACCGCGAGCGCGAGATCGATCGGGCATGGCTCATTCGCATCGGCGTCGCCGCCGCGATCGCCAGCAACTCGATGGCGATCGCCTTTGCCCTCTACGGCGGCCTCTTCACCGCGATGGCCGCGAAGTTCCAGCTCTTCTTCCAGTGGCTGGCGGTGGGGCTCGCGGTCATCTCGCTCGTCTTCCCCGGCCGCGTCTTCTTCCGCAATGCGATCGCCTCGCTTCGGACCCGCACGCCGCACATGGATCTGCCCGTCGCGTTCGGGCTCTTCGGTGCCGTCTTCGCGGGCACGATCAACACGATCCTCGGCCGCGGCTCGATCTACTGCGAGTCGGCGACGATGCTCGTCTTCCTGCTTCTCGTCGGCCGCTTCGTCCAGTATCGGCAGCAGCGCAAGGCGCGGCAGGAGGTCGAGCTCATCACCGCCCTCGTGCCGGCGATCGCCCGCAAGCGCGAGGCCGACGGCTCGGTCGCGGAGGTGCCGCTCGAAGCGCTCGTCCGCGGCGACATCGTTGAGGTGCCGGCCGGCGAGACGGTTCCCTGTGACGGCCAACTGCGCCACGGGGCGGCAAAGCTCGACTGCTCGATCCTGACCGGCGAGTCGCGTCCCACGACCGCGCTCGAGGGAGAGACCGTCTACGCGGGCACGCGTCCGGTCGATCGACCGATCGATGTCATCGTGGAAGTCGCCGGCGCCGAGACGCGCGCCGGTCGGCTGCTCGGACTCGTCGCCGACGCCGCGAACCGTCGGCCGCCGATCGTCGAGGCCGCCAACCGCATGGCCGGCTGGTTCCTCGGCACGGTGCTGCTCGGCGCCGCGTTCACGCTCTGGTGGTGGTGGTCCCTCGGGGCCGACCACGCCGTCGCGAGGATGGTCGCCTTCCTTGTCGTGACATGCCCCTGCGCCCTCGGTCTCGCGACGCCTTTGGCCGTCGTCGCGGGCATCGGCAAGGCGGCGCGGCGCGGCGTGCTCGTCAAGGGAGGCGACATCCTCGAGCGACTCGCGTCGCGCGGCACGATCGTGCTCGACAAGACCGGCACGATCACCGAGGGACGCATCGCCGTCACCGGATTCGACGGCGATCTCGCCGTCCTGCCGCTGGCTGCATCGATCGAGCGCTCGAGCGCCCATCCGATCGCGAAGGCGATCGCCGAGGCCTATGGCGAAACGCCGGCGGCACGGCCGGCGCGCGACATCATCGAGCACGGCGGACGCGGCATCGAGGGCGTCGTGGACGAGACGCATGTGCTCGTCGGCAGCGAGCGGTTCCTCGTCGAGCAGGGGATCGCCATGGAGCCCTGGGCGCTCGACGCCGCGCAGCGCGCAGCGCTCCGCGCGGAAAGTCCGGTCTTCGTCGCCGCCGATGGCGTGGTGCGGGCGGTCGTCGCGGTGGGCGATCCGATTCGTCCGGAAGCCCGTGCGATCATCGAGCGTCTCCGTGCGACGGGCTGGCAGCTCGCGATGGCGTCGGGCGACCATCCCGCGGTCGCTCACGCGGTCGGTCTCTCGGTCGGCCTTTTGCCGAAGGAGATCGAAGGTGGTTGCACGCCGGAGATGAAGGTGCAGTTCGTGCGAAGCGGACGGCTCGCCGGACCGGTCGTCATGGTCGGCGACGGCGTGAACGATCTCGCCGCGATGGCCGCCGCCGATGTCGGTGTCGCGGTGCGCAACGGGGCACAGTCGGCGCTGCATGTCGCCGACGCGTGTCTTGCCGCGGGTGGGCTCAAGCCGCTGCTTCGGCTTCTTGAGGGCGCCGCCCGAACCATGTACGCCATCCGCGTCAATCTCGCGATCAGCATCGCCTACAACCTGCTCGGCGCGGTGCTGGCCTTCTACGGCCTCGTCAACCCGCTGGTGGCAGCGATCCTGATGCCGATCTCCGGCCTCACGGTCGTCGCGTTGGCATTGGCGATTCCGAAGTTCGAACTGCCCGACGATCGGGCCGAAGCCGCTCGCGTGGCGAAGGAGAACCACTGATGGAAGGCATTTTCATAGCGCTGCCGATCGCGCTCGTCATCGCCATCGCGGCGGTCTGCGGCTTCGTCTGGGCCGCACGCCGCGACCAGTTCGAGGATCTCGACACGCCGCCGCGCCGCATGCTCACCGATGACGATCCGGTCGAGCGTTCGAGCGTGGCGAAGGCGGAGACCGCCCGCCGCTAGCCGCGCTCCGAGAGCTCTCGTCCAGTTCGGGGGATCGTGCGTGTTTTCCGAGGTGTCGCCCCTGTCACGACCCCCGGACTGGACGAGGGCTTTCGGATGTCGGCGCGCTGTTCGCGTAGCATGGCGGGCATGATCGACGATCGCGCCGAGCGATTCTTCCGTGCCCGCTTCGGCGGACCTCCAGCGGTCATCGGCATCGCGCCGGGACGCGTCAACCTCATCGGCGAGCATGTCGACTACGCCGACGGCTTCGTGCTGCCGATGGCGATCGAACGGCGCACGGCGGTGGCCATGCGTCCCTGCGACGCTCCCTCGATGCTGACGAGCGAGGGTTTCGGCGCTGCGTGGACGGGCGATCTCCGAGCGGGACTCGCGCCGATCGCCGATCCGGCGTTCGCGTGGGTGAACTACATCCTCGGACCGTTGGCGGCGCTCGCGGAGCGCGGCGTTCCCGTGACCAATATCGAGTGCGCCGTGGTCAGCGATGTGCCCGTCGGTGGCGGCGTGAGCTCGAGCGCAGCGCTCGAGGTCGCGACCATCCGGGCAACGCTCGCGATGGCGTGCATGGAGATGGACGGCATGACGATCGCCCAGGTCGCGCAGGCGGCGGAACACCGATTCGCCGGCACGCCATGCGGGATCATGGACATGGCGATCGCGGCGAACGCCCGCGAGGGACATGCGATGCTGCTCGACTGCCGCTCGCTCGAGCGACGGCATGTGCCGCTTCCCGCCGGCTGCGAGATCGCCGTGGTCGACAGCGGCGTGCGCCATCGACTGAGCGACGGAGGCTACGCGCGCCGTCGAGCGATGGTCGAGGAGGCGGCCAGCCGGCTCGGCGTGCGCGCCTTGCGCGACGCGACCGAGTCCGATCTCGCCTGCGCCGACCTGCCCGATGAGGTCTTCCGGCGGGCGCGACATGTCATCACCGAGATCGCCCGCACGGCCGAGGCCGCGGACGCGCTGGCGACCGGCGATGTCACGCGCTTCGGCGACCTCATGAAGACCTCGCACGCATCGCTTCGCGACGACTTCGAGGTGTCCGTGCCGGAACTCGACTGGATCGTCGAGGAGGCGAGCGCATCGCCGGGCATCATCGGTGCGCGGATGACTGGCGGTGGCTTCGGTGGCTGCGCGGTGCTCCTGGCGCGGAGCGGCGCCGTACCCGACGCGATCAGGCGAATCGAGCGGCGGTTCGCGGCGGAGGCCGGGCCGACGACTCCGCGGATCGGTGGCTGGTTCACGACGCGGGCCGCGTCCGGCGCGACGGTCGTGCATTGACGCGGCCCCATAATGCGTGCGATGCTGCGTGCGATGAGGCGCGCGATGAGGCCGGCCGATCAGTCAGGCGTCGCGGCCCGCACCGCATATCGATAGTAGACCTCGAGGCTCAGCGCGCACACGGCGGTCTGGTAGACGCGACCGCCGGCGCGCGACCAGCGATCCTGCGGGTCCCAGCTTCCCGCGAGCGCGCCGTCGGTGCGCTGGTTCCTGAGAAGCGCCTCCGTCAGCGCCGCGTTCCAGCGCTCCCACGGCTCGCCCTGATGCTGAAACAGGGCGAGTGTCGCGTAGTACCAATGGTGGGTCGGGGCGTCGGAACTCCATTGCGGCAGCGACTCGGCGATGAACTCGGCCGACGCGACCATGCGGGCTTCTGCGGCGGATCGGCCGAGCAACTGCTGCACGAACATCGCCTCGGCGGTCATCGCCGCCGACGGGCGCTCGCCGCGCCGATAGGCATAGCGTCCGTTGCTCGGCGGCGCACTCACCTGATCGAGCCAGCGTCGGGCGCCGTCGACGATCTGCATCGGCGGATCGAATCCGGCGCGGCGTGCGCTCTCGACGGTCATGACGAGCCAGCCGAGCACCGCGGTGTCCTGAGCCCGCGCCTCGCCGCGCTGCGCTGCGTCCGCCTTCGCCAACACGAAGGCGAGCGCCCGTCGCACCGGATCGGCGAGCGAAGCGTCGCGGGTCATCGCGTACGCCTCGCAGAGGGCGACCGTCGCGATCGTCTGGCCGTACATGGTGTCCGCACGCGATCGCCCGCCGCGGAGGTCGCCGTCGGGCGCCTGTCGCGCAAGGAGCCACGCGATGCCGCGATCGATCGTGGCGCGATAGGGGCCTTGATCGCGGTGGGTGTGACCTGCACCGAGGAACGCGAGGAGCGCCAGTCCCGTCATCGCACCGTCCGCGTCCACCTCGCCGCCATGGTCGCGAGCGCTCCAGTGGCCATCGGCGTGCTGATTGCGGCTCAGCCATTCGAGTGCGGCGCGGACCGCGCGTTCCGTGTCGTCACTTCCGCCGGTGGCGGCGAGGATCGACTCGCGCAGGGTCGGATCGCGTTGGGCAAACTCCTCGAGCGGGGCTGGCGCCGCGGGCACGCGCGGCGCGGCTGCGCCATCGAGCGGTGCGATGGCGATCGCATCCGGCGCACCCGAGGCCTGGCGCACCGGCGCCGGCGACGGAGCGCTCGGGCGAATGGGAGGAACGGCGACGAGGTCGGCGGTCGGCAGCGGCGCGCTGGGCATCGGTGCGATGCTTCCCGCATCCGGCTGCGGAGCCGATCGCGTCTCGCCACGCGCGGCGGCGGTTGCCGTGAGGGGCGGCAGGCCTGCATCCGCGAGCGCGCCGGCAAGCGCGTCAGCGGGCCGCGGGTTCGGTTCGTCACGCTCGGCCGGGCGCGGCGCAGGCGCAGCCGGACGAGCCGCCTGCACCGACGGGGCGCTGGTCGCGGGCGTTGTGCTCGGCGGGGAACTCGGTGGCGACGGGACCGCGATCGCCGACGCTTGGGTCGCCTCGGCGACTCGCTCACGCTCCCGATCGGTGAGCGATGGCGACGCGGGCGGTGCATCCATCGTCGGCGCGGGCGAGGCATCGGTCGCCACAGGCATCGTCGATCGTGAGCTGTGCGCCGCGGGTGGAACGGTCGCCGATGCGAGCGATGGCATCGGAGTTTCCGCGACGGAGACAGGGGCAATCGAGGCGGGCGTGCGCACATCGAGCGACCGAAGTGGCTCTGATTCCGCGGGTGGCGAAGCGATCGACGCGGCGACGGGGGCAAGCGCGACGCGCGGGTCCGATGGATCGGATGCCAGCAACCGCTCGTTCGCGTCGCTCGCCAGTTCCATCATTAATGTTGGGAGTTCGTCAGCGGTGGGCGCGTCCGTTGCGGAGGCGGTGCGCTCCGGCGGTGGTGCGGTGATGCGGTGATCGATCGCCTCCGGTCGGATGAGATCCTCGGCGAGCGTCGTGCGCGTCGCTTCGCCGCGAAGCTGTTCGTGCACCGCGCCAAGGCTCGCCTCCGCGTCGGTCGCCGCGTTCGCCGTCGACAGAAGAACGCGATGGCCGCTTCCGCCGAATCGGTCGGCGACGATCCCGCCGACCTTCCACGCCGCAAGAAGGGCCGCGATCAGAAGGTGGAGCAGGATCGAGATGAGCGCACAGCGCGCCAGGAGTCCCATCGTCCCGAGTCGGTCGCGCCACACGCGCTGCCGCGTCGCCAGGAGCGCAAGGAGGAGCGCAAGGAGGGCGAGGAGAAGGAGGAGCAGGAGCCACGGCCACAGCGATTGCCAGAGAGCGGCGAGTGCGCTCCCCTCGGCGGCGGCCTCCTCGGTTGCACGCGCCTCGACGCGATGCACCTCGCGCGAGGTGCTCGTGAAGAGGTCGTACGCGCGATCGGAGGCGTTGCGATCGCTCGAGAAGTAGATCCGGAAGCCCTCCGCGGCGAGGCCGGGATCGAGTTCGTTGGAGGCGGTGTTGATGGCCGCGCCGAGCGATTCGATCGGCCAGTCGGAGGTTGGAAGTCCGCTCGGATCGAGCCGAACGCGATAGAGGTCGAAGCCGCCCGCGCCGCCGACGCGGTCGGAGGCGAAGTACAGAAAGTCACCCGCCGGACTGATCGCCGGCGATCCCTCGTCGGCATCGGTGCAGAGTTCCGTGACGCGCTCGGCTCGCCGGTCACTCGGTCCGTCGAGCGCGATCCGATACAGGTCGTAGTCGCGGCGTCCGCGCGGCTCGCGCAGCGTGGCGATCCAGCGATCGGACTCGCTGGCCGCATCCGTCGTCTCCGGCGAGCGATTGGAGGCGAAGTAGAGCAGGCGTCCATCGGGTGTCAGCGCGGGCCCATACTCGTTGGCCGGCGTGTTCACCGACGCACCAAGATTGATCGGACTCGACCACGCGCCATCCTCGCCAAGCTCGCTGCGCCACAGGTCGTAGCCGCCGAGCCCGCCCTCGCGGTTCGAATAGAAGAGAAGCGTGCGTCCGTCAGGCGAGAACTCCGGCCCGAGTTCGTCGAAGGAACTGTTCAGGGCCTCGATCGGCGTCCCGACCGACCATCCGGTCGGGCTCCAGCGCGACTCGACGAGATCAGCGTTCGCTCCAGGTCGGCGGCACACGAAGAGCAGGCGCATGCCGTCCGGCGAGACCCGCGGCTCGTACTCGTCGGCGCTGCTGTTCGCGCCGCCGCTCACCGGAACCGCGGGCGTCCAGAGCACATCGCGCGGTCGGGCCGTCGCTGCGGGCTCGCTGATGGTCCGGTCATCGGTGAGGATCGCCTCGTCCGGCGCCATCGCCGACGCGGGATGCGCGGACCGCGCGCAGCACGCAACGATGCAGGTGAGCAGGATGGTGATCGCTTGTCGCTTCATCGACGCGGCACGCTTTCGAGATAGGGCTCGGTGATGCCGGCGGACTTGCAGAGATCGAGCGCTCGAGCGACCGCCTCGTAGCGCGTCGCACGGTCCGCACGGACGCTGACCTTCTGGTTCGGGTTCGCCGCGACCGCCTTCGTCAGGCTTTCGCGCAGCGCCTCATCACTCGTCACCTTGCCGAGCATGATGATCGCTCCGCTCTCATCGATGTTGATGACGATTTCCCGGAGCGCCGCGGAGATCGGGACGGCGGCGGCCATTTCGGGCAGAGCGATGCGACTTTCGCGTTCGACCTGCTGGAAGCTGGTCGCGACGAGAAAGAAGATCAGGAGATTGAAGACGACATCGATGATCGGCGTGAAGTCGAGGCCGACTTCCTCGCGCGGCGGCACCTGTGCGAGCAGCATGCTGCGCTCCGGATGGGAAGGGTGGAGAAGGACAGGAAATTGAGGCGTTGCCGATGAACCGTCGCGGCCCTTACGCGGTCGCGACGGCGGGGCTGAGCGATGAGGAATCGCTCTCGACGGCTGCGTTTGCGTCGGAGGACTCGAGCGTCGCGGGTTGCGCCGAGGCCATCGACGGATGGCGATCGACGAGCGCCCGGCATGCGGCGTCGAGTTCGGCGATGCGCCGGTCGGCGCGCGCGTTCAGGAGCTGGTGCAGCAGCATGACGGGAATCGCCACGAGAAGTCCCGCTGCCGTGGTGACGAGCGCCTCGTAGATGCCGCCCGCGAGGAGTTCGGTGCGACCGAGCGAATCCGGCGACGCGGCGACCGTTCGGAACGCCGTGATCATGCCGAAGATCGTTCCGAGGAGGCCGAGCATGGGAGCGACGCCCACGATGAATCCGAGCGCCCGGAGTCGTCCGCGCATCGACGCAGCCTCACGAAGGCCCGCATCGACCAGGCGACGCTCGACTTCGGTGCGATCGACCTGCCAGGCGCTGAGTCCCGCGGCGAGGACGCGGGCAAGCGGTGAGGGCTGCGCCTGACAGGCGGCGGTCGCGCGGCGCGCGTCACCCGACGCGGCGATCACGCGCTCGAGGAGTCCCGCCGGCGCGACGCGACCGCGGGCGAGGACGATCGCGCGCTCGAGGGCGATCGCGAGGGCCGCAAGCGAGGCGATCGCGATCGGGATCATGACGACGCCGCCCTTCCACGCGAGTTCCCAGACGGTGGCGACGAGGCCCGATGGCGAGGTGGGCGTTGGTACGGCGGCGAGAAGCGAAGCGATGTGGGTCATGGGTGAATCCGGGTGTGTTCGGGTTGGAGGGTCATCGTCCGGGGAGGGTGTCGGCGGAGGGCCGCGCGAGCTCGGCCGCGGCCAGCGCGGCCCAGCGCGTCGCAGCGAAGCGGTCGCGCACGATCGTCCACTGCGCATGCGCTTCGGGAACGCGGCCGACCGAGGCGTAGCAGCGCCCGGCCTCGAAGAGCGCCGCTGCGCTCCACTCGTCGGAGGCGTAGAGCACCTCGACCTTCAGGAACTCGCGGATCGCCTCGTCGAGCTTGCCTTGGGCGAAGAGGCACTCGCCGATCTGGAACTGGGCCCGCGCCGCGATCGCTCCCTCGGAAAGCGTGGTGACCTCGCGATAGGCCGCCATCGCCGCATCGAGCGAGCCGTGCTGCTCGCGGGCCCATCCGACGCCGAAGCGAGCCTGTGCCGCGTACGCGCGGCTGGTCGTATCCGTCGTGCCCTCGAGCGACGCGAGGAACACCGCGTACGCCGCCTCGCTCTCGGTCCACCGCTCCGCGGCGGCCCACGCCTCGCCGAGGCGAAGCTGCGCTGCCTGGCGCGTCGTCTGCGGCAAGGTGCGGTCCTCCGCGAGGAGCGCGGCGAGCGCCTCGGCGGCGCGGGCCGGCTGCTCGCTCTGCATGTGCGACTCGGCGACGAGCAGTCGGGCCTGTCGCCGGAGCGAACCGCCACGGTGCTCGATGAGAAGCGTCTCGAGCGAGCGCGCCGCGCCGGCGTGATCGCCGGTCTTCGAGGCGAGCAGTGCCTGGAGATAGAGGAACCGTTCGTCGAGGCTCGCCCGATCGGATGGAGTCGCCTCGTCGCGCGCCGCCGCGAAGCGCTCGAGCGCACGCGCGGCCTCCTCGAGCGCTCCACGCTCGAGCGCGAGTCGGGTCAGCTCCGCCGCGGCGAGCGGGCGATAGGGCGACCCGATGGCCATCGCCGACGCGAGCGCCGCGTGGGCGAGGTCGCTTTCACCGAGCGCGGCGAGCGAGAGTCCGCGATCGAGTTCGAGGGCTGCACGGAGCGTCGGGTCGAGCGTCGCGATCGCCTCGCTGCACGCGTCGGCGTCGTCGACCGCGCCGCGATGATCCCCGCCCCGGGCTCGCAGGATCGCGCGTCGCGCGAGGGCTTCGCAGCGGCGGGGGGCGGAGGGATCCGCGTCGAGGAATCGCGTGAGCGACGCGATGGCGCTGGCATGGTCACCGGCAGCGCTCTCGGCGATCGCGCGATCGATGAGCGCGTCGTCGGTCGCATCGGCGAGCAGCGACCGCACCTCGGCGAGCGCTGCGGGATCGTCGCTGCGGAGAAGGAGACCGACGATCTGCCGTCGCGCGAGGAGGGCGAGCGCCTCATCTCCGCCCGCGGCGACGATCCGGAGATCAGCAAGGGCCGCATCGGCGTCGTCGGCCGAGCGAAGCAGTCGGCCCCGTTCCAGCCGCGCGCGGAGCGCCGTTGGATCATGCTCGGGCAATGCGAGGGCGAGGAGCCGATCGAGCGCTGCGCGAGCCTCGTCGGCGCGGTCGAGTCGGATCGCGGCGAGCGCGGCCCGGAGGAGCGCTCCGGACTGACGGCTCACATGCTCGGTGCGGTCGGCGAGGTCGGTCGCGAGCTCGAGGCTGCGGGCCCAGTCCTCTCGTGCGAAGGCGATGGCGAGCGACTCGCTGAGGGCGATCTCGCGCTCGGTGTTCGCATCGCGTGGAAGGGCCTTCAGCGCCGCTGCGAGATCGCGCTCGGCGGCGTCGGTCTCTCCCAGCCGGGCTCGGGCGATGCCGGCGCGGAGAAGAAGTGTGCCCGCGTGCGACGAGCCATCGGATGCCGCGGAACCGACATCCATGCCGCGCGCTGCGTCGGCGGCCTGTGCCGCCTCCGCCCACCGTTCGAGGGCGAAGGCGTGCGCGGAGCGGTCAACAAGGAGCGAGCGCGTGCGTGCGGCATCACCCTGGTCTTCGAGAAGTTCGTCGATCGTCTCGATCGCCGCGGCCCGATCACCGCTCAGGGCCTCGGCCTGAGCGCGAAGCTGAAGGAAGGGCGTGCGGAGCGGCGGCGCGGGGATCTCGCCGGCGAGGAGCGTTCGGGCACGCTCGAACGCGCCGGCATCGATGGCGAAGGCCGCCCGCTCGATCGTCGCGACGGGAAGGAGCGCGGCCGCCGGCGCGGATCGATCCTGCGTTGCCCGGGCGATGAGCCGGTCAAGACCGGCGATCGCGTCGGGATCGGTTGCGCGAAGCGCTCGGGTCACTTGGGCGACGCCGAGCAGTGCCTCTGGCTGATCGGGCTCATGGACGAGCGTTGCGCGATAGGCGTCGCGGGCCGACTCCAGCGCACCGAGCCGATGTTCGGCCTGGGCCAGAAGCAGGTTGAGGGCAGCGAGATCGGCTTTGGCCGCCGCCTTGGAGGAGTTCTGGGTTGCAGGCCCGAGAGCCGCTCGAATCCGCTGCACGACGCCGCGGTCGTCGCCGAGCGCGGTCGCGGCGTGGGCAGCCATGCGCACCGCCCGCAGGCGCGTCGCCTCGTCACTCGGCTTCGCGAGCAGGCGATCGAGCCACGGTAGGGCGAGCTTCGGCTCACCGGTGCGAAGTCGCGATTCGCCGGCGACGAGGAGCGCGAAGGCCTCGTTGGCGTCTGCGAGCGGCGCGCTGAGCAGGCTCTCCGCCAACGAGGCCGATCGTGCGAAGTCACCCTCATCAAAGGCGAGTCGTGCGGCCAGCGCGCCGGCATCGGCGCGGAACTCGAAGTCGGGGGCATCCTTCGGCATCGTCGCGAGCGAACGCAAGAGTTCGTCGAGCGCCGCACGGGCCTCGGGCGAGCGTTTCAGTTCCGCGAGACAGATCGCCTTCGCGTAGAGCGCCGTGGCCCGCAGGGCTGGATCGGTGATGCCGCTCGCCATCGCAGCGTTGAGCTCGTCGAGGGCGAGCGCATGCTGGCCGCGCTCGAGCAATCCGAGGCCGGCGCGATAGTGCTGGTCGGTCTGCGTCGCCGTCGATGGCGCCGACTGCCCGGCGACGCCGTGCGAGGCGCTCGCGACGAGCATGGCGGCGAGCGCGGACGGCATCAGCAGGTGATTCCAGACGGTTCGCGAGAGACGGGAGGCGTGGCGATATGGTCGGGCGGACATGGGGATTCCGATCGGTCGGCGGCGCAGCGATAGCCCTTCGCAGCGGATCTGCGCACGCGAAACGAGATGGGCGCAGCGATCGCGCCCTCCGTCGGCGTCGGGTGTGATCGATGCAGGCTGTCAGGCAAAGCCGGAGCGGAGCTTTCGCCCCGATCCGGCCGTGTGGGGGCTTGTCATGCGAGCGTCATCGGCAACTTCATCGCCAACTTCATCGCCAACTTCATCGTGCGGTGCTGCGCGATGCGATCAGCGACCGGTGCTCGGGGCGAGGGCGGGCGCCGGTGCTGAAGCTGGCGCCGGAGCCGGAGCAGGCGCCGGCGCCGGAGCCGGAGCCGGCATCGGAGCCAGCGACGGCAGCGTGGACGGGCCGGGCATCGTGGCGGGGCCGGGCATTGTGGCGGGGCCGGGGATGAACCTCGGGCCAGGGGCAGCCGCCGGCGCGGTTGCGACGGGCGGAACGGGCGCGACCGGCGCGACGGCAGGAGCCGGAGCAACCGAGCTCGGAGCGATCGCCGACGGCGCATCCGGCTCGTAGCGATCATCAAACGCGGCTTCCACCTCGGCGAGGTCTGCCGGCTCGTACTCGGTCTCGGACTCAATCTCCATCGACATCCAAGGCATGTTCTCGGCGAGTTCCTCGAGACGCTCCTCGAGCCGCTCGATCGCCTCTTCCATCTGCTCCATGCGAGCGTCGGAGGAGTCGGCCTGCCGCTCGATGGCGCGGGCCTCGTTCTCGCTTGCCTTGGCTCGCTGTTCGATCGCGCGGAGCGCTTCGGTCAGGGCGCGGTTCGCGGTCTGGTCGTTGAGCCGGCTGAGTGCATGGCGCTGCTCCTCCAGATTCGCGGTCGATTCGCGGAGTTCTTCCGCGCGTCGCTCGGCCTCTTCAGCCTTCTCGCGGAGCAATCCCGCCTCGCGGGTGAGAAGCTCGCGCTGCATGCGAAGCTGGGCGAGGTCGCGCTTCATCGCCTCCGCGGCGATGGCCTGCTGGCTCTGTCCGCCGCTGCGGCCCAATCCACGCGCGGTGCCCCGCGTGTTGACGCTTCCTTCCGAAGCGGCCTTGCCGTTCGGATGGATCATGCGCACGAAGGCCGCGAAGACCTCATGCTGGGCGGGCGTCGCGTCGACGACGATCGAGTCGTCTCCCTCGCCGACGAAAAGCGGGACATCGTCACGGAGCATGAACTCCATGAGCGCCTCGCGCATGCCGTCCGGGAGCCGATACGCGCGGCGAACGAGCTCCGCCTGCTCGGTGTCGATGCCAATTCCCGAGAGCGGCTGCAGGAGCGGCTGGCCCTGGGCCGGCGCGATCGTCTCGACTCCGCCCATCGCGTCGATGGCCGGCGCTTCGCCGAAGAAGGCCGGGTTCTGCGGCGCGATGCGATTGGTCGAGCTCGGTGTGATCGCTCGGACGCGGGCGGGACGAGCTTCCTTCTCCTCGCCGCAGGAGGGCGGGCAGGCGATGCCAGGGGCGACGAAGCCGCCGAGTCCGATGGCGACGAGGCACGCCGTGGCGCCGACGAGCGACATGCGGGGTGCGGAACGCGAGGTCATGATCATGCTGATTCTCCTTGCTAGTCTGCCGGAACGACCCGTCACGAACCCCACACGGACGGCCTCGTCGGTGAGGTGCCCAGCGACGAACGCATGGGGCCGACCTCGACCGGACTGATCCGTCGGTGATGAAAGAATGCTGCTGGCGAGGACGAGCGCCTCTGCGTAGCTCCGCCGCTCATCGGGGCAGACGCTCGTCACCCATGTGTCGCAGGCGCTCTCGGCGGCGTCGCGGAATCGCGCCCGCACCCACCACGCGAGCGGATGCCACCAGTAGACGCTCGCGACGAGCATCTCGAGCCACACGAGGCGATGGTCGCCGCGACGGACATGGGCGAGCTCGTGGACGAGCACCGTGCGTCGCGCGCTCCGATCGAGCGAGATCCACAGGTCCGCGGGCAAGACCAGCAGCGTCTGGCCTCGCCCGCCCCACGGCGCGCCGCTCCAGACGAAGGGCGAGATCGGTTCGTCGGAGACGAGCGTCGTCGGCGCGCCGCTCAGTCCGATCGAGCGGGCGACGGCGTCGACCTCGCGCTGGCACGCGGCCGGAGCGGGGGAGGCGTTGCTGATGGTGCGCCGGACCGAGCGGATCCGAAGGGCCGTCATGATGAGGACGGCGAGCGTGCCCGGAAGCCAGATGAACCAGGGGAGTGGCGGCAGGTTCGCGATCGCATCGCGAAGGGCTGCGAGGCGGGTCATCGTCGCGGCGAGATCGAACTGCGTCGTCGACGCGGTCTCGTTGACGAGCGGCCGCTCCCTCGAGGGCGGCGTCGCCGAATTCGCCTGACTCGCCGGATTCGCCGGGACGCTGACGGTTGCCGCGGCCACCGGGGCGATGGCGTCGATCGCCTCGCATGTCGCCGGCTGCGTCGCCGGCTCCTTCGGCGTGCGCTCGCTCCGTGTGATGAGGGCGGGCGCTTCGACGATGGCGGGCTTTGGCTCGGCTGGCGGAGCGGTGACGCTCGCTGGGCCCTGCGGGACCGATGCCGATGCGAGCTCGCGTGGCTTCGGGGCAGGCGTGTTGGTCTCGCTCGCGACCGACGGCGTCGCGAACCAATCCGGGCGCCAGATGCCCGCGAGGACGGACGGCGTGAGGAAGGAGACGAGGACCGCAAGCCACAGGGCGTGGCGCGTTGCGGGCCGCATCACCCTTGCCCGCACGGCGACGGCCACGAGCGCCGCGAGCAGCGTCGCTGCCAGTGCGCCGGTCCAAAGGCCCGTCCACGCAAAGGCCCAAGCGTTGCCGATCGCATCGAGGATGGTCGTCAGCAGGGTCGTTCCACCGGAATCCATGGCGCAGGTCCCAACGAGGGCGCGAGAGGGGAATGCGAACGCGAGGCTGAAACGGGCGGGGTGATCAGCCGCGGCGGCGCGGCTGGTCGAGATCGTCGATGAGCTTGCGAAGCCGGGCGATCTCCTCCGGCGTCAGACGCTCGTTCTCGATGAGGTGCATGACGACGGGGCCCGCAGCGCCGTCGTAAAGCTCCTCGAGCAGGGCCTTGACCCGCGATCGCGTCACCGAGGTGCGGCTCGCCTTGGCCTTGTAGACATAGGCGAGGTCCGTCTTGTCGCTGGCGACGCAGCCCTTCTGCTCGAGTCGGGCCAGAAAGGTGAGAACGGTCGTGTAGGCGACGCGGCGACCGCGCTCATGCAGCCGCTGCATCACATCGCGCACGGTCTGCGGCCCGTGATCCCAGAGCACGCGCAACACGGCAAGCTCCGCTTCGCCGAGTTCGACCGGCCGATCGGACCGTGCCCCGTCGCCGGGTGATTCCTTGCGGGCCATGAGGGAGGCTCCAGGCGACGCACGGGGGTCCACGCAGACCTACTACCAGCGTCGTAGGACGAGCCTACTACACGCGTCGTTGGAGGTCAACGAGGAAAATCCGATTTTTCTCGGAGGTGCCCCGTCCGCTGTCTCGCCGCCTTCGGCGGCGGTCCGTCACTGACCTTGGGCGAGGGAGAAACCGCGCACGCCGTCGAAGGTACGGAGGAGTTCGTAGGAGCAGACGGTGAACTTCTCCGCGACCCGGTCGAGCAGGGCGATGGCCCGCGACTGGCCGAAGGTGCCGGGGATGACCCCATCGCGGAGCTCGAAGCGGGCCCGCCAGTAGTCGACGCACTCGGTGAAGGCCGAGCCGGTCGGCCAGACCTGCGTCCCGCGGTTGGAGATGAGCGTCAGCCGGAACGGCGTGTCGTGGCAGATGCGCTGCAGCTCCTCGGCGACGGAGGAGGTCGAGAGCGGCGTGTCGAGATAGACATCGCAGCCGACGACATGCGTGACCGCGTTGGTGAAGGTGCGGATCACTTCCTGATGGAGCGGCTTCGGATGCACGCGGAAGGTCACCTGCTCGCCGGTGCCCGCCTCGGGCAGCGCAGCGGCGGGAACGGTCTGCGGAAGCTGGCCGAGCCGGTCGGAGATGCCCTTCGCGAACTCCGTCGTGCCGACGCTCGGCTTCGTGCGGTCGCCGAAGTCGCCGGTGTGCACGCCATCCTCAAGGCAGCGGAGGAGCGCGTTCTCGATCGCCGCGGCGTGCCGCACGAGTCCGAGATGCCTGAGCATCATGACGCCCGAGAGGAGCAGTGCGGCGGGATTCGCGATGCCCTTGCCGGCGATGTCCGGAGCCGTGCCGTGGACCGCCTCGAAAATCGAGATGTGCGTACCGATGTTCGCGCTCGGGGCGAATCCGAGTCCGCCGACG
Source organism: uncultured Isosphaeraceae bacterium (assembly GCA_964395845.1). Lineage (GTDB taxonomy): Bacteria > Planctomycetota > Phycisphaerae > Phycisphaerales > SM1A02 > JAEUIT01. Next base: position 41,646 of record CAYNCG010000003.1, read on the forward strand.
AGGCCGGCGCAGAGGTCGCTGACGATGTCTCCCTGGAGATTCGGCAGCACGACCATCTTGTAGCTCTGCGGCTTCATCACGAGATTCATGCAGAGCGCGTCGACGATCACATCGCCGCATTCGATATCCGGAAAATCCTTCGCCGCCTGACGGAAGCGCTCGAGGAAGATGCCGTCGGTCATCTTCATGATGTTGGCCTTGTGGCCACAGTGCACCTGACGGATGCCGAGCCGCTGCGCGGTGCGAAGCGCGAAGCGCACGACCTGATCCGAGCCCGGCGCCGAGATGAGGCGCTTGCACTGGATCATGTCGTTCGAGAGCCGGTGCTCGACGCCGCCGTAGGTGTCCTCGATGTTCTCGCGGACGATGACGAGATCGATCGGGATGCCCGCCTTGCTGAAGGGGGTGATGACGCCCGGCAGCGTGCGGAAGGTGCGAAGGTTCGCGAAGGCGTTCCAGATCTTGCGGGCGGTGACGTTGATCGACTTGCCGCCGCCGCCCTTCGGCGTCTCCATCGGTCCCTTGAAGAGGACGCCGCAGGACTCGACCGTCGCGATCGCGGCATCGGTCATGCCGCGCGTGTCGCCCTTCTCGAAGACGCTGCGGCCCATCTCGACCGGCACGAACTCGAGGTGTTCGAGCACGCCCGCGGCGCGGAAGACCGCGAGGGTGGCGTCCATGATCTCGGGACCGATGCCGTCACCGGCAGCGAGGGCGATGCGAGTCGTCGTCATATGGGTTCGTCGGCGGAAGGGGCGATCGTCGCGGCACTCCGCGACGAGGGGCGAAGGAGTGTAGCGGAACGGTCGGCCGGGTCGGCCCCTTTGGACGCCTTCCGCGGCCGTCGCTGCACCGGACGCGCGGGCAACGCGCGACCAGCGCCGGAGTTCCGGCGGGCTATCGGATCCCGACGCGCTCTGCCTCGAGCCGCGACCTCGCCTCGTCGAGGATCTCGCGTCCCCGGGTGCCTTCGCGCCGCGAGAGCGCGGGATGCGCGAGCTCCCGGTCGGCGGCGTCCAGATCGGCGCGGGCCTCCTCCAGTCGGCCCAGGATGCGCAGGATGTCCGCGCGCCGAACCGCCGCGACCGCCCGGTGCCAGGAATAGCTCGCATCGGCACGCCCGAGAATGACGAGCGCCTCGCTCGACATGGCGAGCGCGTCCTCGATCGATCCGAGGCGCAGCTCGTTCTGGCCGAGCTCGCTCAGCATCCATCCGAGGTGCGGGTCGTTCGGCGAGGTCGCCCGCACGATCGCGAGGGCCTCGTCGCCGAGCTCGCGGGCTCGGTCGAGATTGCCGCTGTCGAGATGCCGGAAGGAGAGTTCCTTCAGCCGCACGGCAAGATGCACATCGTCGGTTCCGCGCAGGAGCGGACGAAGGGCCTCGAGCTGTCGTTCGCCGAGCGCGGAGGCTTCGGCGGCGCGTCCGGTGAACCAGAGGGCGTCCGCCCTGAGCTCGAGGAGGTCCGCCTCGCCGACCGTTCCGGCGACGCCGTCGGGCATCGCGATGCGCTCGGCGTCGAGACAGACCTCGATCGTCTCCTCCCATCGCTCGAGCGCCGCGAGGCGATTCGCGATCTGGAGGAGCGTCTCGACGCAATCGGGATGGCTCTCGCCGAGCACGCGCCGCTTCTCGGCCAGCAAGAGCCGCAGATGCGCCGGTTCGGCCTCGGCCAGCTCGCGCGTCTGCAGCAGCGCTGCGATGGTCCGAAGGTCGTCGAGACGGCGCGGATCGGCATCCGCCGCGCCGCCGATGGCCGTGAACGCGGCGAGGAGATCGTCGATCGCGGCATGCACCGACGGATGGCCGTCGCCGTGGGCGACGAAGGCCGCGCGCAGCCGCGCTTCGGCGTGACGCAGGGCCGCCGCGAGGTTGCCCTCCGCCTCGGCGATGCGGGCTCGCGTCTCGTGCACGGCGTCCATCGGATGCCCGTCCGTCGCCGCCTGCACGATCGGATGGCGATCGATCGCCGCGAGCGTGGCGCGGGCCGCCTCGCGATCACCGCGCGCCGCGTAGGCGTTGGCAAGCGTGCAGAGGGCGTGCAGGGCGTCGGGATGCGCGGCCCCGAGCGTCTCGTCGCGGAGCACGACGGCGCTTCGGGCGAAGGCGAGAGCCTCGTCGAGCGATCGGCGGCGGAGGAGGAGGAGGGCGAGGCGCTCCTCGGCCGTCGCGAGAAAGGCGTCGCGCGGTCGCTCGCGGCCGCGGAGGAGCCGCACCGCCTGCCGATACTCGACCTCGGCGCGGCGCACCACGCCCTGGTCGACGAGGACATCGCCGATCGCGATGCGGGCGGCGGCCGCGGCCTCGGGATCGTCGGCGAAGGTCCCCGACTCGAGCGAGAGGCTCATCAGATCGATCGTGCGATGCGCTTCCGAATCGTTCTGCCGGCCGTCCGCCGCGGGGATGAGCTCGCGCAGCATCTCGGTCACCGCGTCGCCGCGCTGGGCCTCGATCCGCAGTCGCGCCCGCTCGCTCTCCTCGCGCAGCCGCGACTCGCGGGCCTGGATCGTCGCCACGATCGTGGAGGCCACGCCCACGAGTGCCGCGAGCGTGGCGACGGCGCCGACCGCGACGCCGCGCCGATGGCGGAGGATCGCCTTCCGCAGCACATACGCGAGGCTGTCGCGGCGGGCTGCGATCGGCTCGCCGCGGAGGAAGTGCAGGAGATCGGCCTTGAGCGCGGCGGCCGTCTGGTAGCGGCGGTCCGGATCCTTGGCGAGCGCCGTGAGGGCGATCGTGTCGAGGTCGCGGTCGATGCGCGGCTCGCTCGCCCCGCGGGCGGCGCCCGACGGAGCGGGTGGCGGGGAGCGGCTGATGGAGGCGACGAGCCCGGAGATTCCCTGCTCGGGGGCGTGCGGCAGCGAGAAGGTGAGGAGTTCGTAGAGGACGACGCCGAGCGAGTAGACATCGGTCCGCGTGTCGATCGCCCCGCGGTTGCCCGCAAGCTGCTCGGGCGACGCGTATGCGAGCGTGCAGGCGAGCTCGCCGGTCACGGTGATCGCGTGGCCATCCTCCGGTCCGGCGGCGCGGGCCACGCCGAAGTCGAGGATGCGCGGTTCGCCCTCGCGGTCAACGAGGATGTTGTCGGGCTTGATGTCGCAGTGGATCACGCCGTGCCGGTGCGCATGCTCGATCGCGTCGCAGAGCCGCACGAAGACGCGAAGCCGTTCCGCCCGCGCCGCGCTCGGGGACATGCGTCCGGTGAGCCCACGCGACCACTCGTCGAGCGGCAGGCCGTCGACGAGCTCCAGCGCGATCGCGTAGCGGCCGTCGGCGAGCGCGCCGCAGTCATGGATCGCCACGATGTTCGGATGTCGCAGCCGCGCGGCGAGCGTCGCCTCGCGCTCGAGCCGCGCGCGGCGCCGATGCGACGGTGCGCGCACGACCTTCAGGGCCACCTCGCGCCCCGAGGCCTCGTGCGTCGCCCGATAGACGACCCCCTGGCCGCCGTGGCGAATCTCCTCGCCGATCCGATAGCCGTCCATCCGCGGCGGTTGGGCGGCGACGGCTGCGGGCGGGTCCGGACGGGCGAGATCCTCGGCGAATCGCTCGAGAAACGCGTCGGTGTCGAGCAGGTCGGCGAGTGCGGCGCGGCAGGTCGGGCACGCCTCGCAGTGCTCCTGCCGGGCGCGATCCGCCGCATCGAGGGCCGCGCCGTTCGTGATGCACATCGCCAGCGCCGCGAGCGCGTCCGCGCTCGGACAGGGTGCGCCCGTCGGGCGACCCTCGCTCACGGCTCGCCCCCGTCGCGGTACGAGGCGGTGACCTCATCGACGAGCTCGCGCAAGCGCCTGGCCACGCGATGTCGAACGACATAGACATGCTGTTCGGTCATGCCGAACTCCCGCGCGGCGGCGCTCGGCGGCACGCCGCGCAGGGCCACGAGCTCGAAGACGCGGATCGTGCGGTCGTCAAAGCTGGAGGTCGTTCGAAGCGTGTCCCACGCCTCGTGGGCGATGCCCTTGCGTTCGGCGTCGTCCCACGCCTCCTCGAGGGTGGCGCGATCGGGGAGCGACGCGAGCGTCGTCTCGGAGGCTTCGCCGCGGCGCAGGGCCATGCGTCGCAGGAGATCGCGGCCACGGTGCTCGGCGATCGTCACGATCCAGGTGCGCAGGCGTCCGCGCGAGCGGTCGTATCGTCCGCCGCGCATGTCGCGCACGAACTCAAGGAGCGTCTGCTGGGCGACATCCGCGGCATCCTCGGCGGCAAGTCCCAGCCGGCCGGCGACGGCGCGGAGAATCGGTTCGTAGCGGGCGACGAAGACCGTCCAATGGGGACCGTTCTCGGACGCGCAGAGCGCATCGAGCAGCGCCGTCGTGGTGGTGGTCCTCGCGGGCGGGCTCATCGGCACCTTTCGGCGGCCTCGGGACGCCTTCGGTGTCCCCACTGGCCTCCGGGCCGAGTGTACGGCGCGGCAGGCGGATTCCAAGCGGTTCCTGCCCGATCAGACCGAGCAGGTCGCGATCGCCTCCCGCAGGCTCGCGAGGGGATCGCGTCGCGGGATGAACTCCTGCCCGACGAAGCCGGTGAAGCCCGTCTCGGCGATGGCCCGCATGATCGCCGGGTAGTGCAGCTCCTGGGAACCGTCGATCTCGGCCCGGCCCGGATTGCCGCCGGTGTGGTAGTGGCCGATGTGCGGCGCAGCCTCGCGGATCGTGCGGATCACATCGCCTTCCATGATCTGCATGTGATAGATGTCGTAGAGAAGCTTGAAACGATCGCTTCCCACGCGCTTGCAGAGTTCGACGCCCCACGCCGTCCGGTCGCACATGTAGTCGCCATGGTCCACCTTCGAGTTGAGGAGCTCCATGATGATCGTGACGCCCGCGGCCTCCGCGATCGGCGTGACGCGACGAAGGCCCGTCACGCAGTGGTCGAGCCCCTCCGCATCCGACTTCCCGAATCGATTGCCCGAGAAGACGATCATCTGCGGGATGCCGGCCTTCGCGACGAGCGGGAGGAGACGCTCACAGTCGCGGACCAGCCGGTCGTGGTTCTCGACGCGGTTGAATCCCTGCGGAATCGACGACGGTCCGTTCGCGACGGCGCAGCGCAGTCCATGGCGCTCGACCGTCGCCCATTCATCTTCGCCGAGGAGCTCGATGGACTCGATGCCGATCTCCTTCGCCGCGACGCACAGCGCTTCCAGTGAGAGGCCGCCGTAGCACCAGCGGCAGACGGAGTGGCGGAACTTCCCGATGCGCGGCTGCGCTGCGGGGGCCCGCGTGTCGTCGGATCCCGCCGAAGGCGCCGCGATCGCCGCGGCGGATGCGAGTGCGGACGAGGCGAGGAAGGTGCGGCGGCGCATGGGCGAAATGGACCTTTCGGGAATGGCGGGCGATCGGTGACCGTTGCGGACGATACCCTCCCGGACCGCCGCAGGACGCCATGTCCCTCCTCCGAGTAACCGCCATGAACGACGACTTTCCGACCGTGCCGCTTCGCCGACGCCCGCTGGGCGAGACGCCCGAACTCGCGGCGGAGCGCTTCCTGCGCCGGCTTGCGTGGCGCCGCTCGGTGCGGGAGTTCTCGCCCGAGCCGGTGAGCCTCGCGACGATCGAGGCCTGCATCGCGGCCGCGAACACCGCGCCGAGCGGCGCGAACAAGCAGCCATGGCGCTTCGTCGCGGTGCGCGATCCGGAACTCAAGCGCCGGATCCGCGAGGCGGCCGAGGAGGAGGAGCGCAAACATTATGCGGGGCGCGCCAACGAGGAATGGCTGCGCGATCTCGCCCCGCTCGGGACCGATGCGAGCAAGCCGTTTCTTGACATCGCACCCTGGCTCATCGTCGTCTTTCGCGTCATGCGAGACGAGCGCGAGGATCGCCTGAGCGACCAGGTATATTATGTGAACGAATCGGTCGGCATCGCCACCGGCATGCTGCTCGCGGCGCTGCATTGGGCCGGCCTTGCGACGCTCACGCACACGCCGAGTCCCATGCGGTTCCTCTCCGAGGTCCTTGGCCGCGGTGAGTACGAGCGCCCATTTCTTCTCATTCCCGTCGGCTATCCGGCCGACGGGTGCCGCGTTCCGGACATCCGCCGCAAGCGGCTCGACGAGGTGATGGTGATCGATCGCGGATCATCCGACTGACGGAAGCGTGAGCGTCATCACCGTGATGATGAGCGCGACCCCGATCAGGTTCAGGAGGAATCCGGTGCGGGCCATCTGGCCGACGGTGACCTCACCGGTCGCGTAGGCCATCGCGTTCGGCGGCGTTCCGACCGGCAGCATGAAGGCAAGGCTCGCGGCGATCGCCCCGGTGACCGCCAGCCGGTCCATCGGCGCCGAACTCGCCGTCGCCAGCGCCGCGAGCACCGGCATGAGCGTGGCCGTGAGAGCGGTGTTCGAGGCGATCTCCGTCGCGAAGCACGCGACGATCGCGATGACGGCGATGAGCATCCACGGCGGCGCGTCAGCCAACTGTCCGGCGAAGCCCGCGAGCCAGGTCGCGACGCCATGCTGTTCGACCGCCGCGGCGATGCTCAGGCCACCGCCGAAGAGGATGAGAACGCCCCAGGGCAACCGGCGAAGCTCGCTCATCGGCAGGAGCGGCTCGTAGGGATGGAGTCGCGCGGGAAGCGTGAGCAGGAGAAGCGTGGCGCCGACCGCGATCGTCTCGTCGCGCACGCCGCTCGCCCACGCGGGCCAGAGCGGTCGGGTGAGCCAGCCGATGACGGTGAGGGCGAAGATCACCGCGGTGCGTCGCATCGCGCTCGACGCTCCCGTCGTCGTCCCTCGGGCGATCGGCTGAACGGCGAATCCGCCGAGCCGGAAGGACCAGCGCGTCAGGAGGAGCCAGGTCGCGACGAGGATGAGGAGTCCGATCGGAGCGCCGAAGCGCAGCCACTCGACGAAGGACATCGTCGCGGCGACCTCGCCCGACTGCTCGCGAAACTGGCCGATCGCGCGGGCCGCGATCGCGTTGGGCGGACTGCCGACGAGGGTGAGGACGCCGCCGATGCTCGCCGCGTAGGCCACGGCGAGGACCGCCGAGGTCCGCAGCGTCGCGCTTTCCGCATCCGTTGCGGCGCGTCCGGCGACCATCACCCCCGATCGGCCGAGGGCGATCGCGATCGGCAGCATGGCGGCGGCGGTCGCGGTGTTCGAAACGAACGCGGAGAGGAGCGCCGTCGCGATCATGAGGGCGCCGATCACCCGCGTCGCGTTCGTGCCGGCGAGGGCGAGAACCGCTGCGGCGAACCTGGCGCTCAGTCCATGTCGCTCGAGGGCGATCGCGATGGCGAATCCGCCCGCGAAGAGAAAGATGATCCCGTCGGCGTAGGGCCCCATCGCCTGGGCCGGGCTGCTGATGCCGAGCGTCGGAAGGAGGATGGCGGGAAGCAGCGCCGTCGCGGCCAGATCGGTCGCGATCGTGAGCCACCAGATCGCCATCCACAGCAGGATGCCGAGCGTCGCACCTCCGGCGAATCCGATCGCCGAGGAGGCCGACCAGGCGACGAGTCCGCCGACGAGCGGTCCGGCGATGAGCGCAGCGACCCGAATCGCGAGGCGCTGCGGTCCCGATTCCGCGTGCGCCTCGGCGCTCGCCACCGCCGCCGTCGTGTCGCCGGCGGACTCAGCGGATGACCGCCGGCTCGGCGAGCAGGTTTCGTCGATCGGCTCCTGCGACGGCGTCGGCATGCGCCGTGTGATACTCCATCCGCGTGCGGCGAGCGCTTCGACGACGCAGCCACCAGACCAATCCGAACAGGCCGGCAGCGACCATCGCACCGACGGCGATGGCGAAGAGGACAGGCACCACGAAGGCGAGCACGCTGGCGATCACGCTCATCGCCGACTCGGCGGCGCCGTAGACCGGGCTCAACAGGCCGCCGGAGACGGCGGTCGAACCGGCTCGGGCGGTTGCGCTGCCGGTATGGACGAGGGCGGCGACGCCGCCGCCGGCGATCAGTGACGCACCCCAGGTGAGCATCGGATCGACGGAGAGGATCTCGGGCGAGAGCGCGTCGGGGAGGCCGGGAACGGAGCCAATCTGACTCGCCATGACGATGCCGCCGGCGACGGTCGCGACGGGCGCCGCAAGGGCGTCCAGGGCGTGGTTCACGGCCGGAATGAGCGACCCGGAAATCTCCGCGATGCAGGCGAGGAGCAGGGCGGCAATCGCCGGCCACGAGCCAAGCCATCCCATGGTCTCACCCAGTTCGAGCCATCCGGCCTTGGCGGCGAGGGCGACCGCGAGGACGGGCACGAAGGCCCGGAGGCCGCAGGCCGCAGCGAGGCCGACACCGACGATGGCAGCGAGCACATAGTCCATGGTCGGTTCTTGGGAGTTGCCCAGACCGGATTGCCGGCGTCGCACCGCCCGCGCCCGGTTCCGCCCAGACCCGCGTTTCCCGTGGCCTGCTTCGCGGCGGCCCATATTCCCCAATGCCGGCGGCGATGGTATGTTTCGGACCCCTCGTCGAATCGCTTCCCCGCGTCGGTGCGAAGCGGCTCAGACTTCGAGGGCACTCGGAGGCCGCCCCAGTCGGGCGGTGGATCCCTGACACCAGCCGACGCCGAGCTCCTTCAGCAAGCCGCCCGCGGCGATCCGCACGCGTTTCGGGCGTGCATCGATCGTTTCGGGCCGCTCGTCTGGACGCTCGCCCGGCAGCTCCTCGTGAATCGGACGGATGCCGAGGATGCGGTGCAGGAGATCTTCGCGGAGCTGTGGCGGTCAGCGTCGCGGTTCGATCCGGCAATCGCCTCAGCAAGGGCGTTTGTCGCGACGATCGCCCGGAGACGACTGATCGACCGGGGGCGAATTCGCCAGCGGTTCGATCGGGACGGCAAGGGGGCTCTCAGCGAGTCCACTCCGGCGAGCGAAGCGAAGCCGTTGGAGCGTTTGGAAGGTGACGAACAGGCCAAGCGGGCCATGACGGAGTTCGGACGGTTGCGTGTGGAGCAGCAGAAGGTCATCCGCCTCGCGGTGCATGAGGAGTGGACGCACGAGCGGATAGCGGAACACCTGGACATGCCGGTCGGTACGGTCAAGACACATCTTCGGCGCGGTCTCCTGCGTCTCCGCGAGGCGCTCGCGGGGGCTGGCGAGGCGTCGGCAGAAGGGGGGATCGCATGAGCGACCTGCCTCCCATGTCTCCGCGCGACGAGCGGCTCTATGACCTCCTGATCGCCCGCGACACGCTCGGCCTCGGCGATGCCGAGTCGCGCGAGCTCGCTGATCTGCTCGCGTCCGTCGACCCCGCCGAGATTGAGGCGATGGAGGAGGCCGTGGCCGCGATCGGCCGGGCCTTCGACGCGGAAGAGCCGGAGATCGACGAGACGAGCGTCGAGCCGATGCCCGAGTCGTTGCGCACCGCGCTCTACGCGAGCGTCGCGGCGGCACCTGCTCAGGAGGCTCGCCAAAGCCAGAGCCAAAGCCAGAGCCAAATCCAGAGCCAGACGCAGTCTCGCGCCCAAGCACCGTCTCAATCACCGTCCCAGTCCCCACGACTCGCCTCCCCCGGTCCTGGTGCCGATCCGCGCGATGCGGTCATTGCCCAGCTTCGCTGGTCGTCGCGGCTCGGTTGGCTTGCGGCTGCGGCCTCCGTCGTCGTGGCGGCTGGCCTCCTGCTCACGCAAGGTGGCCGTTTGGGAGGTGGTTCGGGCGGCGCGACCCCCGGCGGTCCCACGACGCCTCCGTCGCCTCAGCAGCTCGTTGACGCGGCTCCCGATGTCGTGCGGATCCCGATCGGCGCGACCCCCGATGGCCCCGCGGGCGCGGCCGGCGAGGTCGTCTGGAGCGATCGACTCCAGCAGGGCTACATGCGGCTCAGCGGCGTGCCCGCGAACGACGCCGCGTCGCGGCAGTACCAACTCTGGATCGTGGATCCGAATCGAGCCAAGGAACCGGTTGACGGTGGCGTCTTCGATGTCGCCTCGGCGTCGGAGGTCGTGGTGCCCTTCAGCGCCAGACTGCCTGTGGACGATCCGAAGGTCTTCGCGATCACGGCGGAAAAGCCGGGTGGCGTGGTCGTCTCCGCCGGTCCGCTCCTCCTCGTCGCTCAGGCGAAGTGATCGACGCCGCCACGACGGCCCACAAACAGCCACGCCCCACCCGCATGGGTGAGGCGTGACTGGGAGAAGAGAGAGAGGTCACTGCGGGTTCGTGGCCGCAGTGCCTGATGCGCCCCGGAGATCCCCCTGCGAGAGGCCTCCGGAGTCGTGGGGCATTGGCAAACCCCACATCGTTATACGGCGGCACGCAGCGAATCGCGAAGGCAGAACTACCCAAATTCACATCGAAGTTTGGTGCATAGTGCATAACGCCTGACCAAACCGTCCGGTGCTGTCACATCCTGTCAGGTCGTGTAGTCCGCGTTGAGCTTCACATACTCGGTCGTCAGGCCGCAGGAGAAGAACTCGTCGCTCGCGTGGCCGCGGCCAAGGTCGAGGCGAATGGCGACGAGCGGCTGCCGGAAGACGCGCTCCCGATCGGCGAGCGGCGTCGGTGCCGGCGCACCGTCACGAAAGAGGTCAACGCCTCCGACCGACAGATGGAGGTCCTCGACCCGCATCGGAACGCCACTGCGTCCGGCGGCGGCGAGGATGCGACCCCAGTTCGGATCGCCACCGGTCACCGCGCAGCGCACGAGAAGACTCATCGCGATCGTCCGAGCGACGGTCAGGGCATCGGACTGCGTCGCAGCGCCGGTGACCTTCACTTCGATGCCGCGCTCGAAGCCCTCGCCGTCGCGCACGACGAGCAGGGCGAGCTCCTTCGCGACCGTGCGGAGGGCCTGCTCGATGAGCGGCAGCGGAAACGCGCCCGCCTGACCGCTCGCCAGGGCGAAGACGCTGTCGTTGGTGGAGGTGTCACCATCGATCGAGATGCGATGGAAACTCTGATCGACCGCCCGCCCGAGCATGCCCTGCAGGTCCGCGGGCTCGACCTCCGCGTCGGTCATGAGGATCGAGATCATCGTCGCCTGCGGCGGACTCATGTCCGGATGAATCATCCCGGCGCCCTTCGCCATGCCCGAGACGATCGCCCGCCGTCCCTCATGCTCGACCGTCACCTGGGCGGTCTTGTGGTAGGTGTCGGTCGTCATGATCGCTTGGGCGACGGGCAGGAGATCGCCGCCGATGAGCGATCGGACCATCGTCGGGATCGCAGGCAGCATCCGATCGATCGGCAACTGCACGCCGATCACGCCGGTCGAGTTCACGAGCACCGACTCCGCGACGACGCCAAGCTCACGGCTCACGGCATCGACGCATTCGATCGCACGGGAGAGTCCTTCCGCACCGGTCGCCGCGTTCGCGCAGCCGGAGTTGATCAGGACCGCGTTGGCATGACCGCGCGACTCGACGAGATGTCGCTTCGAGACCTGCAGCGGCGCGGCGCAGACGAGATTCCTCGTGAACATCCCCGCCGCCGCAGCGCCGTGCTCACAGACGATCAGGGCCATGTCCTGCCGCCCCGGCTTCTTGATCGCAGCGGACGCGGTCGAGCCGGTGAAGCCCTTCGGGAACTGATGATTGGGGGATGTCATGGGGGATGGTCAAGAGGAGGCCAGAGAACCACAGAGGCACAGAGGGCACAGAGGTAGCACAGAGGAGACACCAGAACGAGGGAATTCGTCGCACAAACTCGTAGGCGCAGAGTGGATTTGGCTTGGGTCGGCACTTCTCGCCGTGCCAGGCGCTTGCTCTCCTCAAGTCCCTATGGCACGGGCACCTTCTGGTCAACGCGCGCGACCCGTCTCCTCATTTACCTTCTCTGTGCAGCCTCTGTGCCCGCCCCCTTCGGGTTGGGCCTCTGTGGTTCTCTGGCGCACCGCGACGACGCCTGATTACCGCTGGCCTTCGACGACGGCGCGGGGGAGCTCGGCGGACTTCGGGCTCGCGCCGGTCTCGTAGGTCATGGCGATCTCGTCGCAGCAGGTGTTCTTCGGGCAGTTCGCGCAGTCCTTCAGGACCTTCTCCGGAAGGCTGTTGATCGAGACGGTCTTGAAGCCGCACTTCTCGAAGAACTTCGGCGCTCGCGTCAGCACGAAGACCTTCGGGATGTGGAGGTCCCGCGCAAGGTCGAGGAAATAGCCGACGATCTCCTGGCCGATGCCGCGGCCCTGGAAGGCCTCGTCGATCCCGAGCGAGCGGATCTCCGCAAGCTGCGGCGTATAGATCCAGAGGGCGGCGCAGCCGACGACCTTGCCGTCGACGACCGCGACGCCGAAGTCGAGGATCGCCTTCATGATGTCCTCGCGGCTGCGCGGGAGATTCTCGCCCTTCACCGCCCAGTGGTCCACGAGGCGGCAGATGTCGTCGAGGTCGTCCATGCGGGCCTGGCGCAGCTCGACCGCGCCGTCGGCCGAGGCCTCGCCGCGTTCGCGGAGCATGCGCCGCACGCGCTCGATCGCCGACTCGACGGAGGTTGGCGAGGTGCCGCCCTGCACGCTCCGCTTGCGCAGCGACGCGTCCACCGTCAGGTCGGTGTAGACATCCTTCTGCACCTTCGGCGCGTGGCGCTGGAGCGTCTCGACCGAGAGCTCGTCGAGGTTGCGCTTCTCCTGGATCGCGTCGCGCACGATGCGGCCCACCTGATGATGGGCCTCGCGGAAGGGAACGCCCTGGCGCACGAGATAATCCGCGAGGTCGGTCGCGTTCGAGTAGCCGCCGAGGGCCGCCGCGAGGGTGCGCTCGCGGTTGACCTTGGTTCCTGCGAGCATCGGCGGCAACACCTGCAGGCACATCGAAAGCTGCTCCATCGCGTCGAAGAGCGGCTCCTTGTCCTCCTGCATGTCCTTGTTGTACGCGAGCGGAAGTCCCTTCAGCGTGACGAGCATCGTGACCAGGTTGCCGAGCTGGCGCCCGGTCTTCCCGCGGATGAGCTCGAGCGCGTCGGGATTCTTCTTCTGCGGCATGAGGCTGCTGCCGCTGGTGAAGGCGTCGGGCAGTTCGATGAAACCGGCCTCGCTCGTCGCGTAGAAGATCATGTCCTCGGCGAGACGCGAGAGGTGCACCGCGCAGAGCGCCGACGCGGCGAGCGTCTCGACGACAAAGTCGCGATCGCTCACGGCATCGAGCGAGTTTGCCGTCGGGGCCTCGAAGCCGAGGTCCGCGGCGAGCGCCTCGCGGTCGATCGGATAGGCCGTTCCGGCGAGCGCGCCCGAGCCGAGCGGCGAGATGCGCACGCGGTCGAGCGCATCGCCGAGCCGGTCGGAGTCACGCCGGAACATCTCCACATACGCGAGGCACCAGTGGGCGAAGAGGAGCGGCTGCGCCCGCTGGAGGTGCGTGTATCCGGGCAGGACGGTGTCCTTCTCGCGCTCCGCGAGCTCGAGGAGCGCCTGCATCACCCGCTTGAGCTCCGCCTTGCGGGCGACGAGTTCCCGGGCGGTCCACAGCCGCAGGTCGGTGGCGACCTGGTCGTTGCGGCTCCGTCCGGTGTGCAGCTTCTTGCCGAGCTCGCCGACGCGGGCGATGAGCTCGCGCTCGACCCAACTGTGCACATCCTCATCCGAGGCCGTGGTGATCACGCTCGGATCCTTCAGGACGGACGAGAGGATGTCCTTGAGCCCGATCACGACCGAGCGGCGCTCGTCCGTGGTCAGGACGCCCGCCCGCTCGAGCGCCTTCGCCCATGCGATCGATCCCTCGATGTCCTCGCGCACGAGCGTGCGATCGAAGACGAGCGAATCGTTGAAGCGGCGGAAGAGATCGTCGGGCGTGCCGTCGGTCCGCCCCGCCCACAGCGCGGTGCTGGATCCGGCGCTGGAGGCGGGGGCGGCGTTCGGCGTCGTGGGAACTTGGGTCATCGAGGTCTGGTCGTCCTTCGTCGTCAGATGTGCGTCACTTGCGCCCGGACTTCGCCTTGGCGGCGGGCTTCGAGGACTTCGCCGAGGTCGTCGGCTTCAGTTCGCGGCTGCCCTTGGCGCGCTTCGCGCCGTCGCCCTTTCCGCTGTCGCCCTTTCCGGTGTCGCCCTTTCCGCCGTCCAGGGCATGCTTCGCCTTCAGGGCGCGAATCCGCGCCGGCAGGGAGTGCAGGCGGATGAACCCGCCGGCGTGCGACTGGTCGTAGACCTCGTCGGCGCCGAAGGTCGCGAAGCTCTCGCTGTAGAGGCTGTGCGGGCTGCGACGCTTGATCACCGTCGCGCTCCCCTTGTGGAGCCGCACGACGACATCGCCGGTCATGATCCGGGCGATCGACGAGAAGCTCGCCCAGATCGCCTCGCGCAGCGGCGTGAACCACGAGCCCTCGTAGATGATCTCCGCGAAGTCGTGGCTGAGCCGCTCCCGATAGTGCAGCGTGGTCCGGTCGAGAACGAGCTCCTCGAGTCCGCGGGCCGCGGCCATGATGATCGTGCCGCCCGGCGTCTCGTAGCAGCCGCGCGACTTCATGCCGACGAGACGATTCTCGACGATGTCCACGCGGCCGACGCCGTGTCGGCCGCCGATCGCGTTGAGCTTCTCGACGAGCGTGACGGCGTCGGTCTTCTTGCCGTTCAGGGCGACGGGCACGCCCTGCTCGAAGGAGATCGTGACTTCCTCGGGCACATCCGGAGCGCTGAGCGGCGAGACGCTGCGCATCCAGACATCCTCCGGCGGGGCGTTCCACGGATCCTCGAGCTCGCCGCCCTCATGGCTGATGTGCCAGAGGTTCGCATCGCGCGAATAGATCTTCTCGGCGCTCGCCGCGCAGGGGATGTTCCGCTCCTTCAGGTAGCCGAGGAGATGCTCGCGGCTGCGGAGATTCCACATCCGCCACGGGGCGATGATCTGGAGGTGCGGCGCGAGCGCCGCGTAGGTGGACTCGAAGCGGACCTGGTCGTTGCCCTTGCCGGTGCAGCCGTGGGCGAGCGCGTCGCAGCCGGTCTTCAGGGCGACCTCGACCTGGGCGCGGGCGATGATCGGCCGCGCGATCGAGGTGCCGAGGAGGTACTTCCCCTCGTAGACGGCGCCCGAGATCACCATCGGCCAGACGAACTCCTCGAGGAACTGCTTGCGCAGGTCCTTGATGTGGCAGGAGGAGGCGCCGGTCTTCTTGGCCTTCGCCTCGATGCCCTCGAGCTCGTGGGCGCCCTGGCCGACATCGGCGACGACGGCGACGACTTCACAGCCGTACTTCTCCTTGAGCCAGGGAATGATGACCGAGGTGTCGAGACCGCCCGAGTAGGCAACAGCGATTTTCTTGGGAGCGTGCATGGTTGGTTCGGAGGAAAGCGGAAGCGGGGAGGCCGTGCGGGGCGAGGCGTGCATCGTCACGCAAGGCCGAGGACGAGAAGCAGGAGCGCGTTCTGGGCGTGCATGCGATTCTCGGCCTGATCGAAGACCACCGACCGGCTCGAGTCAATCACCTCGTCGGTGACTTCCTCGCCGCGGTGGGCGGGAAGACAGTGCATGAACCGGGCCTGCGGGCCGGCGAGCCGCATGAGCTCGGCGTTGGCCTGGAGGGCCCGCATCGCCTGAAGCTTGGCGGCGTCCTTCGCCTGACCCATCGAGACCCAGGCGTCGGTGTAGACGGCGTCGGAACCGCGCACATCGGCCGGGTCGTTGGAGAGCAGGATGCTCGCTCCGGTCGTGGCCGCGATGGCCTTCGCCCGATCGAGCACCTGTCGGCAGGGTTCGTAGCCCTTCGGCGTGATGACCGTGATCGATCCGCCCATGAGCGCGGCGAGCTCGATGAGCGAGTGGCAGACGTTGTTGCCGTCGCCGAGCCACGCAAGCCGCATCGATCCGAGCGGAATGCCATGCTCCTCGAGGGTCAGCGCGTCGGCCAGCGCCTGGCAGGGATGGGCGACCTCGCTGAGCGCGTTGATGATCGGCACGCGCGTCGCCGCGCGGAGCGCTTCAAGCGTCGCGTGACGGAAGACGCGGGCGACGAGGCAGTCGGCCCACCGCTCGAGATTGCGGCCGTAGTCGCCGACGCTCTCGCGCTCGCCGATCGGGCTGTTCTGGTGATCGAGGTAGACCGCCGCGCCGCCGAGCTTCGCGACGCCGATCTCGAAGCTCACCCGCGTGCGGAGCGAGGGCTTCTCGAAGAGCAGCACCGCGGAACGCTGCGCCATCGCGCCGCGCCACGCCGCGTAGTCGCGCTTGACGACCGCCGCGAGATCGAGCACGGCGCGGATCTCCGCGGCCGTGAGATCGGCGAGCGCGAGCACGCTGCGCCCGGCAAGCGTGGAGAGGCCGGTCGCGCCGGTGCGCGGGAGGGTCGGGGTCGTCGGCGTGGTGGTGGACTGCTGCATGGAGGGGAGAGGCGGCCGAAACGAAGCGGAAATCCGTCGCGGGTGCGAGCCGCGACGGCTGTGCGAGGGGGAGCGATCAGACGCGAAGCGACGCGGGTTCGGCGCGCCCGCTTCGCGTGCCCGTCGGCACGACGCGGGTGCATGCGGCCGAGACGCCATCCTTCGGAAGCACCGATGCCGGGTTCCGCCACGAGGCGATCGTGACGGGGACCCCTGAGATCTCCGCCGCGTCGAGCGCGCCGCGGACCTTGGGCGTCATGCCGCCGCTGATCGTGCCGTCGGCGATGAGCGACTCGATGCGCGGCCGATCGAGTTCGCCGATCACCGCGCCGCCGGCGTCGAGCACCCCCGCGACATCGGTGAGGAGCACGAGTTCGCTCGCCCCGACGATCGAGGCGATCGCCGCCGCGGCGTCGTCGGCGTTGATGTTCAGGAAGCTGCCGTCGTCGGCGAGACCGATCGAGCTGACGATCGGAAGGAAGCCGCCGCCGAGCAGAGTCTGGACGAGTCGCGGATCGCCGCCGGTGATCTCGCCGACGGCGCCGGGATCGAACGCATAGCGCGTCGCCTTCCGGCAGGCGCAGAGGCCGCCGTCGCCGAGCGACAGTCCGACCGCGGGCACGCTCCGGGCGAAGAGCCCGACGAGCCGCGTATTCACGCGTCCGGCGAGCACGCCGACGATCTCCTCGACCGCCTCCGGCGGCGTGACACGAATGCCGTCGACGCGCTCGGTGACGATGTCGAGCCGGGCGAGATGCCGATCGACGAGGATGCCTCCGCCGTGCACGAGGACGACGCCGCTGCCGCGGGCGAGCCCGGCGCGGTGCAGTTCGACGATGCCGTCGAGGGTCGCCCTATGCCGCTCCGGCTCGTCGAGGAACGCGCCGCCGATCTTCACGACGATCGGCCCCGGCGTCTTGCCCGCAGGTGCATGCTGACGCGTCGTCAAAGGGCACCTCCGCGAAGGGCGACGCCCGCGGTCGCCTGGGCGAGGAGCCCAAGGGTCTGCGGCAGGCCGAAACGAATGTTCATGCACTGCACCGCCTGGCCGGCGGCGCCCTTCACGAGGTTGTCGATCGCGCTCTCGATGAGCAGGTGATCGCCCTCGACCGCGAGTCCGATGTCGCAGTGATTCGTCCGCTCGACGGCCGCGACCGATGGCCAGACGCCCGCCGGCAGGAGGCGCACGAAGGGCTGACCGGCGAAGCGCCGGGCGAGTGCCTCGCGCACCGCACGCTCGTCCGCACCGGGCGTGAGCCAGGCGTGGATCGTCGAGAGGATGCCGCGATCCCAGCAGCCGAGGTGCGGGGTGAAGCAGACCGGGTGCTGCGCGTGGACCGCGATCTCCGGCCGGTGGCGGTGCTTGAAGACGCCGTAGGCCTGCATGCTCACTTCGCAGAAGAGGCTCTTGACCTCGGGCTTGCGGCCCGCGCCGCTCACGCCGCTCGTCGAGTCGATGATGATCTCGCGATCGGCGCGCAGCAGCCGCGCATCGACGAGCGGGCGCAGCGGCAGCACGGCCGAGGTGGGATAGCAGCCGGGAACGGCGATCAGGTCGGCGGCGGCGATCGCCTCGGGGAAGAGCTCGGCGAGGCCGTAGGCAGCCGACGCGAGGAGCGCCGGCTGGGTGTGCTCGAAGCCGTAGTGCTGCGGATAGAGCGAGGCGTCCGGCAGCCGGTATGCGGCCGAGAGGTCGAAGGTCACGATGCCGCGGGCGACGAGGGTGGCGGCGAGATCGTGGCTGAGCTCGTGCGGCGTCGCGAGAAACGCTGCGTCGGGCTCGAGGGCGATCAGCTCGCTGGCATCGAGACCGAGAATCGGCATGTCCACGAGGCCGCGGAAGCGCGGGAACAGGTCGGAGAGGCGCGCGGGCGCCTCTCCCTCGCCGCGCCGCGCGCTCGAGCCGTAGAGGGCGACGACCTCGACCTCGGGATGCGAGGCGAGCATGCCGACCAGCTCGGCGCCCGCGTAGCCGCTGGCACCGACGATGACGACGCGCTTGGTCATGAGGAGCGATCCTGTCCGCCGCGGCCGATTCGGCCGTGGCTGCGGGACGGGCCCGACTGGCCGTTGTGGCCCGTCTGGTGCGATGCGGTCGAACCGCCGCGAGTGGTCCCCATGGCGGAGCCGCCAGCCGAACCGCTCGCCGAGCGATCCGCGGAGCCCCCGCCGGAGTCATGCAGGCCGGCGAGCCGGGCGAGCTGCGAGGCGATGCGGCGTGCCGCGGCGGGACCGGTCGCGGCGAGGAAGATCGTGTCATCGCCGGCAATCGAGCCGAGAAGACCCGGGATGCGGGCGGCGTCGAGTTCGACCGCGAGCACGCTGCCGTGGCCGATCGGCGTCTTCAGGACAACGGTCGTGCCGCCGGCGAGCACCGACAGCAGTTCGCGGCGGAGCGTCTGCTCGAGACGCGAGATGGGCGCCGAGGCGACATCGCTGCCGGGAAGCCGATAGCCGTCCGGTCCCTTCAGCACGCCCAGCTCCGCGAGGTCACGGGACAGCGTCGCCTGCGTCGCCTCAAAGCCCTCCTCGCGGAGGAGCTCCTGAAGTTCGTGCTGGCTGTGGAGGTGGCGCGTCGAAACGAGCCGGCGGATGAGCTGTTGGCGTCGGGCCTTCATCGCGAATGCAAGATTATGCATTCGTCTGCATACTTGTCAAGTGCCATGCGACGACGCGAGGCGGTCGGCGAGCCCTGGATCGCTCCGCCGCCCACGCGTGCCCTTCGCGGTCCCCTCGCGGTCCCCTCGCGATCCCTTGGCGGGGCGACCGGCTGCGTATCATCGCCCCGTCGATCGCCGCCGCCGTGGCGGCACGACGCGTCCGCCTGCCTCCCACGCGCGAGAACCTGCCGCGATGAACTGCCCCACCTGCTCCGTGCCGCTTTCCATGTCGACCCGCGAGGGGATTGAGATCGACTACTGCCCGAAGTGTCGTGGCGTCTGGCTCGATCGCGGCGAGCTTGACAAGATCATCGAGCGCTCGCGGCGCGAGGACGACGAGCGGATCGTGATCGCCGATCCTCCGGCCGCGGCGCCGCGCCAGGCGGCTCCGCCCGCCGCGCCGCCGACGCCGCAGCCGCCGGCCTATCCGCACCCGGGACATCCGCATCCGGCGCAGCAGCATCCGCACGGCTATCCGCCGCGGCATGTCGACATGGACGACTCCGATTACGGCAAGTACCGCTACCAGAAGCCGCGGAAGTCGATCTGGCGCGAGCTGCTCGACTTCTGATCCCGCCGCGGCAGTCGGTTGCGTCAGGGCTGGCCTGCGCTCCACGCTCCGAGCAGCAGGGCGAGGTCCGTCGCCCCGACCGAGCCGTTGCCGTCGAGATCCGCCGGCGCCGACGGGCCGCGGACCGGGCCCCAGGCGCCGAGGAGGATCGCGAGGTCGCCTGCCGCGACCACGCCGTCGCCGTCGAGATCCTCCGGCTGCGGGGCGGCTTCGCAGGTGTCGGGAATGCCGTCCCCGTCGGTATCGGGCGCGGGCGTCGTCGGTCCGATGCGGGCGACGATGCCCGGCAGCGTGCAGAGGATCGGCTCGCCGCGGGCGTCCTCGCCGATGCCGACATAGTTCCACCAGCCGCCGAAGGTCGCGGTGATGTCGGTGACGAGGGGACCGGTCGGAGCGTCCACGAGCGTCCACACGCGGTTCGTACAGAAGTCCGCGAAGAAATAGGTACCCGCGGCCCACGGCATCGCGCAGCCGCGATAGGGCGCGCCGCCGATGATCGCGCAGCCCAGGGCGTGTCCGTAGGCATGAAGCGGAGCGCGGAGGGAAGGACTCGAGCAGTCGCAGAGAAGCGGCTGGACGCACGCGGGCCCTTCCATGCAGCCCCACCCGAAGTGCACGGCGTCGCCCGCTGCGGGCTCGCCGGCCCGCAGCACATTGACCTCTTCCCACGCCCCGTCACCGACATCGGCGATCCAGAGGTCACCTTGGGCGCGGTCGAAGCCGCATCGCCAGGGATTGCGAAGGCCGAGGGCGATGACCTCCGCGGCGCCGCCTCCGTTCACGAACGGATTCGCCGGAGGAATCGCGTAGTTCCGCTGCGGATCAAGCGGAAAGTCGTCCGCGTTCACATCGATGCGGAGGATCTTGCCGAGCAGCGTGTCCGGGTCCGCCGCGATCGCCGGACCGTTCGGTCCGCCGTCGCCGGTGCTGATGTGAAGGAAGCCGGCGCTCGACGCCGGGGCGCTTGGCGGCGCGAAGGCGAGCCAGCCGCCGTTGTGAAAGGTGGCCTGTCGGGCGATGCGCAGGACGACCGTGCGCGTCGAGGGATCGACGACCTCGGGGTTCGCCGCCGAGGGTCTCGCCGACTCGACGATCGTCCAGGTCCCCGTCGCATCGGTCGATGTATATGTATAGAACAGGCGGTCATCCTCGGGGTGAAACGCGAGTCCGAGGAGACCTCCCTCGCTCGTCGCGTTGACGCTCGAGGCGATGTTGAGGAACGGCGTCGGCTGCAGGACGCCGTCGCGGATGATCCGCACGCGGCCGGGCCGCTCGACCACATAGAGGCGCGAGGGATCCTCCGGCCGCGCCGTCGCGTGCACCGGAGCGCTGAGCCCTTGGGCGATCGGATAGGCCTTGAATCCCTGCGCGGATGCCAGGGGCGTGGCGGCGGCGGAGATCACGAGGACGGCGGGCAACGAGCGGGCGATGCACATGGCAGCAGGGTGGTTTGGAAACATGCGGTTGGCAAGAGAGGGGGGCGGACGGCGGATACGGCGGACGCCGACCCGCCGTCCTCTCTCTCCCCGTTCTCGGGCCTGTGGTCGGCCGGCCGGAACGCCGGCACCCGGTGACCCGTCCAAGGGAAAACGCGACGCGGCCGCTCGGATGAGGCGAATTCCGCGAAGTTGATGACGCCGAATCGTGCCGCGTGGCGACGCGCGGGATGACTCCGGCCGGTTTCCGGCTAGCTTGTTTGGACCGTTCGCGTTTCTTGGGGCGGAGAAGAGTCCCCGTGTCCGCCGAGCCCGATCGATTTCCATCCCCGCGTCCCGCCGACGCCGCTGACGCCGCCGAGTCCGGTCGGCTCGCCGCCGTTCGTGCCGCGATCGAGGGAGAGGCCGGCGCGTTCGAGCGGCTCGTCGTCGCCTACGCGGATCGGCTGCGGGAGCTCATTCGCCGTCAGATCGATCCGGCGCTTCGGGCGCGGCTCAGCGCCGACGATCTCCTGCAGGAGACGCTCATCGTGGCGTCGAACCGCGTGCGCGGGATCGTCGTGTCGCGCGAAGGTGAGTTCTGGGCATGGCTTCGCTCGATCGCCGAGCAGCGGCTGATCGACGCGCGGCGCCGGCACATGCTCGCCGGTCGGCGCGACGCCCGCCGGAGCGCACCGCTGCCGGAACCCGGGCATGGCGCCGAAGCGGCGTCGCTCGCGCGGCTCTGTCCGCCGAGCCGCGACGCCCGCGCCGCGGAGAGCGGGGAACTCATCGAGCGGGCGATGAGCTCGCTTCCCGCTTCCTATCGGGATGTCATCCGACTGCGCATCATCGAGGGCCTGCCGACGAGCGCCGCCGCCGAGGCGATGGGGCGCACGCCGGGCGCCCTCAGCGTCCTTCTCTGCAAGGCGGTGAAGCGGCTCGGCGAGGCGCTCGAGGTCGAGCGGGCCAACGCGCGGGAGGTCACCGATGGTGGCTGAGAGCGGCGATGGCTATGACGGATCGGCCGAGATGCTCGCATCGGTCGTCGATGCCCTCGCGCTTGGTTCGGATGGGGGAAGCGACGGCGGCGGCGGCATGGGCATCGACGGTCTCGTGCGTCGTCATCCGCACCGCGAGACGGAGATCCGCCAGCTCGCCGAGGTGATTCGTCTCGTCCGTCGCCACGCCGACGATACGAGCGTCGAGACGCGACTCGCCGCGGGCGGGATCGCCATCGACGACTATCGCCTCATCGCCGAAATCGGCCGCGGCGGCATGGGGATCGTCTACGAGGCGGAGCAGCGTTCGCTCGGTCGGCGCGTCGCGCTCAAGCTGCTCGCGCCCGGCGTGCGGCATTCGCAGCGGGCCCTCGCCCGCTTTCGTCGCGAGGCGTCCGCGCAGGGTTCGCTTCACCATACGAACATCGTGCCCGTGTATGCGACGGGCGTCTGGGAGGGCATTCCCTATTATGCGATGCAGTGCATCGACGGCGTGTCGCTTGCCGAGCGGATCCGCGAGTCGGGCGGCGGCGGATGCGCGGTCGCGGATGTGCTCGCGTGGGGGCGATCGATCGCCTCGGCGCTCGACCACGCCCATCGGCACGGCGTGCTGCATCGGGACATCAAGCCCTCGAACATCCTGATCGAGCAAGGCGGACACGCCTGGCTCACCGACTTCGGGCTCGCCCGCCGCGATGACGCGGGGGACACGCTGACCCTGAGCGGTGACATCGTCGGCACGGTGCGTTCGATGGCCCCGGAGCAGGCCCGCGGCGGACGGAGCATCGACGAACGCGCGGACCTGTATGCGCTCGGCGCGACGCTCTTCGAGGCGCTCACCGGGCGTCCCGTGTTCGAGAGCGACGACCGGGAGGAGCTGCTTCGACGCGTGCTGATCGAACCGGCGCCGCGCGTGCGCTCGCTGCGGCCGGACGCGCCGGCCGACCTCGCGTCGATCATCGATCGTCTGCTCGAGAAGGAGCCCGAACGGCGCTATCCGAGCGCTGCCCTGCTCGCCGAGGACCTTCGTCGGGCGATGGTCGGCGAACCGCTGCGCCTGCGCCCGCCGAGTCGGCTCGAGCTCCTGCGCCGATTCGCCCAACGCCATCGCGTCGGCGTCGCCGTCGCGGGCGCGGTGGCAGCGATGATGCTGGCGTTCACCGTCGGCACCACGGTGCTCGCCGTGCAGCTCGCCGGCGAGCGTGACCGCGTGAGCGATGCCGCCGCTCGCGCCGAGCGGGCGAATCGCTATCTCGCGAGGCTGCTTTCGCTCGCCGGACCCGCCGCAAGCGGCCGCGAGCGATCGATGCGCGATGCGCTCGACCTCATCGTCCCCGAGATCGACCGGGAGTTCGCGGCGGACCCCGAGACCTCGTCATCGCTGCGACTCACGGTCGCGCGGCTCTATTGGCAGTGGGGCGAACTCGCGAAGGCACGCGAGCAGTTCGCGATCGCCCACGAGACGGCGCGCGAAGCGTATGGCGATCGTGACGCGCGCAGCGTTGACATCGGCACCGAGCGGGCGCGGCTCCTCATCTTCCTCGGCGAACATGCTGCAGCCGGGGAGGTGCTCGATTCCCTTGATCGAACGCGCTCAGGCGTGATGCTTGCACGCGGCGAACTTCGATATGCGGAAGGCGATCACGCCGACGCCCTCACGCTTGGTCGCTCCTCGGCTCGCGCGGCTCACGACGAGCGCTGCGTGTCGGGCGAGATCGCCGCGCTTGACCTCGTCGCTCGGGCGAGCCTCTGCCAAGCGGACTTCGCGTCGGCGATCGCAGCGCGGCGCGACGGCCTTCGGCTTGCGAAGGAGGCCGGCGACGGCATCGCTGAGGCGACCTACTACCTCGCGGGAACGCTCGCCGACTCCGACCGCACGGAGGATCACGAAGAGGCGCGACGCCTGCTCGTTGCCCAGCAGGCCCGCTTCGATGCGGCGAACGAGTCCGGCTCGCTGCTCGCGTCGCTCAACGAGTCGACGCTCGCCAGTCTCGCCGACTCCGCCGGAGACATCGAGGCCGCCGACCGGCACTTCCGCCGGTCCCTCGCGATCAAGCGCGAGCTCTTCGGCGCGAAGCACGCTGAGATCGCCACCACGCTCGTGAACTACGCTCATTTTCTCGGTCGCTCCGATCGGGTGAGCGAAGCCGTCGAGCGGCTCGACGAGGCGATCCGCATGCTCGCCGACCTCTTTGGCGAGGCGCACGCACGCACGATCGACGCCGTCGAGCGTCGCGCGCGCTGGGCGAGCGGCGAGTGGCAGCCGGACGCCTCACGGCGCAACGCATCACGGCGCAACGCATCACTTGGGGGGTGACGCCAGCCCGTCGCCGATCGAGAATCGTTCGGTGCGGTAGTTCGTCTGTCGGTCGCCGGTCAGCCAGCAGCGCATCTGGAAGGTGATCGGTGAGCGCCACGCGCCGACGATCGGAAGGCGGCCCGTATCGACGCGCGTCGCTCCGTCGCTCGGGATGAACTCGACCTCGGCGGTCGCGGGCCAGCCTTCGGCGGGGCGATCGACCAGGGCGATCATGTACGCCGACTCGCCGACGATCGCGACGCTCGCGGGCATCGGGCGAAGCGTGTGCGTCCGTTCGCCGATGCGCAGCACCATCGTGCCCGGGCCGAGGCGGAGCGGAAGCTCGGGGATGGCGAAGGTCACCGCCGCCCGTTCGCCGGTTTCCGAGAGGAGGAGGTAGGGAGTTTCATATGCATAGTGAAAGAGCGAGCGATCGCTTGGGAGAAGCGTCGGCGGTTCGGGCGGCGCACTCGTCACCTCGAAGGTCAGCGTCGTGACTTGGTTGCGCGGACGGAGCCCCGAGCCGAAGGCCGTCACGCCGAGCGCCGGTGCGCGCGTGCCGATCGAGTCGAGGACATCGGAATCCCAGTGGATGGTCAGCGTGTGCGGACCGGGGGTGGTCGGCACCGGAACGCTCAGTGCGGCGAGCGACTGGAGCGGAGCGGGCTCGGTCGGGAGTGACCATCGCGGCGGCTGGACCGCCCGGCCGTTGATGAGGATCGAGCGCACCCGGCACCAATGATCGCGCTCGTTGAAGGGAGCGAGGAAGGCGATGAGGAGCTGGCCGCCGCTTTCGACGCGCGCATCCGCGAAGGCACGCGGCGCCGAAAGAAACGAATCGGCGAGCCGCCGCGCCTCGTCGAGCGGCAATCCGTCGCGGGCGATCCGATGGAGCAGAAGCTCGACCCGAACGGTCTCGAGCCGCTCGCCAAGGGGAGTCGCGGCGAGAAGCGACTCCGTCTCGTCCGCGAGGCGGCGAAGCGTGTCGCCGCTCGCGGTTCGCACCTCCGTGAGCAACTGACCCATGCGCTTCTCCGCGTCGTCGGTCATGACGACACCCGCCATGCGCGGCGGCATGGCGGGAATGGTCGCGGCGCGGTGGACCGCACCCACCGGCGCCAAGACGATCGCCGCTGGAACCCACAGCGCACCGAGGAACAGCACGGCGGAGGCGATGCGCCACCCCCAGCGACCGCTGGCGGTCCGTCGCGGGAATCCGACGGCGACGACGCCGGAATCGCGTGTGCATGCCTCGCCGCATTCCGGACAGCGCTCCGGCAGTTCGTCCTGCTCGCCCCGCAAGGTCATCCCGCAGCGGCGGCAGGAGGGGCGGACCAAGGCCGCGCGACCGCGACGCAGCCGCCGCGCCGCGATCCACAACGCGACGATGAGCGCGCCAGCCGCAACACCAGCGGGAAGCGCGAGGAGCGTGCCGATCGTCGTCGTGTCGAGCGGAAGCATCAGCGCGTTCCTCCCGATGGGGCCCTTCCGCCGAGCGGCAGGGTGATCGTGCGCGCGACGGGAATCGCGTTGATCCGCCACTCGGACGCCGCGACCGCGGGGTCGTTGATGATCGGATCCTCGACATCGATGAGCGTGTCAACATGACCTGCGATCGCGATCGTGCACTCGATCCGAAGCTCGGAACCGCCGCCCTCGGGAGGCGTCACGCGCAGCCGCGCCCTGCCGCTGAAGGCCCTCGGACCGACCATCGAGATCATGATCGGACTCAGGTCTTCAAGCAGCTTCCACTCGCGCTCGACGCCGTCGATGAGAACGCGTTCGATGCGCGTGACTTTGATTCCGAAACCAGGACCTCTGGACTGCTCGAGCAGACAGTCGATCGTGCCAGTGGATGGGGCGAGGCGTGCGTTCACGGTCAGCGTCCGTTCGAGATGGGCACGCATGCCCTCGCGATCCTCGTACGCGATGCGCCCAAGGTCGACCGTGAGACCGTAGG
This sequence comes from uncultured Isosphaeraceae bacterium, assembly GCA_964395845.1. Lineage (GTDB taxonomy): Bacteria > Planctomycetota > Phycisphaerae > Phycisphaerales > SM1A02 > JAEUIT01. Next base: position 67,743 of record CAYNCG010000003.1, read on the forward strand.
TATCGGCCGTCCGAATGCGCGAGAAGGTTCGATCAAGATCGACTTCGAGCAAGCGGATCGCCTGGTCGGGAGAGACTTCCTTCGCGCGCACGCGTCGATCGAGTTCGACAAGTGCCTCGGCCGTGGCCGCGTCGTTCCTGAATCCGCCGAGCGTCTTGCCCATCGGGGGGAGCCACGCGGTCGGTACGAGCCGAATCCAGCGGACGCCGAACGCGCGAAGCGCGAGATCGGCGCCCAGGCACAGCCCGGCGAGAACCGCGAGCATCGTGGACGCGCGACGGATCCACCGCGGGGCCGGTTCGCGCGGCGTGCGGACGGCACCGGCGCGGTCGAGCGTCGCGCCGCACACGCAGGTCGGTGATGCGGCGGCGTCCCCTGACCAGACGCGAGCGTGGACATCCGCACCGCACGCCGTGCAGTGCGGTGCGCCGAGTCTGCGGCGCCCGGCGACACGGAGTGCCAGGGCGACGCCAAGAAGCGTGCCGAGTGCCGCAAGCAACGCTGCGATGATGGCGTCCACGGCGGAGAGCGTACGGAAAATGAGGATAATTCTCTACAATCAGGCGTGACGCTTCGCGCGGCATCCAGAAGCGAACGCGGACGAAGGCGGAGACACCATGACCCAGCGTGATCGACGCAACGCCCTTCCCTCGAAGATCTGCGCCGCCTGCGGGCGGCCGTTCTCGTGGCGCAAGAAGTGGGAACGCGACTGGGAGGGGGTGCGATATTGCTCCGACGCGTGTCGTCGGCGAGGAACGAAGAAGGAGCCGGGTTCCGCGCGTCCCGCTGCGGATCCCGGCTCCTCCAGTGATGTGCGTCGCTGATCCGTCAGCCGCGTTCAGCCGGAGACCTTGATCGTCTTGATCGCGATCGTTCCGCGCTGGCCAAGGGCGTTCTCGGAGACGGCGAGCACCTTGAACTTCTTGCCCCAGGACTTCTTCACCTTCACGGTGATCGACGGGCTCACGATGTCGTTCGATTCGCCGAGCAGCGAGTCGCTCGAGTCGATCGTGTTGTTGCCGTTGACATCGCGATAGAAGAGGGTGCGCGAGTTGCCGACCAATCGGTATCCGTAGGTGGTGGAGAGGAAGTAATCTCGGACGAGGCGAGCGGCTCGCATGTCGGTCCAGCTCGAGGGCCCCCAGCCGTCATGGGCGGAGAGCTTCAGCTTCGAGCCGACCTTGATCTTGCCGCCGTTGAGCACCTGCACGACGACCTTGGTCACCGGCGTCGGGTCGTCCACGATCGCGAGCATGTAGCCGGGGGGAAGCTGCCAGTTGGTGAACGCGGCACTCGCTCCGACTTCGACTCCGCCGAACCGGGCGAAATCGGGTTCGAAGTCGGGGTGGCCCGGCAGTTGCGTGACCACGCTCGCTTCGGCGGCGGTGTGCGTCTCGGCGGTGAAGGTGACGGAGGAGGGCTTCACCTTGTTCTTCGCGTTGACGATCGGCTGGATGACGAACGCGGTCTCGCGCGTCGACTGCCGGAAGGCGCAGGACCCGGTCCCGGTGTCGAGGGCCGTCATGCAGTCGAATCCCTCGCTCAGTTCGCCGTCATCGAATCCTTCGCTCATTCCCCACGCGACCTCGGGCTGCTCGTAGGAGGGGATGGCCGAATCGTCGAGCGAGGCGAGCTGGGCCCACTCGTAGTTGAACGGCGTCGTGACGCCCTGGCCGGTGATCCGGAACCAACCGCCGCCGGCCGCGTCCACGAAGCCGGTGTCGGCGCTGATCCAGCGGTTGCCGATCCCCATCGTCTGGGTGATCGTGACGCTCACCGGAATCGGCCCGGGAGGCGGAGTCGTCAGATCGGTGGAGATGATCGTGTAGGTGGTCCGCGTGGAAGCGACGCCTTGGGCGATGTGATAGGCCGTCTCGGTCGTCCATCCGGTGGCGTGGGCGCTCGCACCGGCAACGCACACCGGCGCGATGATTTGGCCGCCGGCGCGCGGGAAGGAGGTCCCGGTCGCGATCGGATACTGGAGTCTGTTGATCGCGCCCCAACCGTAGAGCCACGAACTGGGCGAACCGGCACCGCCGTCAGGAGAGAACCAGGAGACCGGCATCTCCATCGGGTCCGAGGCAAGCGTCCAGCGCCGCTGCCAGTCACCTGACTCGAGTCCGTCGAACATGCGACCGGTGAGGTCTTCGGGATAGCCCGCATCACCGGCGGGGAAGACAGCCGTGTCACCGACGACACCCATGACGATCTGCGGGTTGCCGACCTGCGCGACGGCGGTAGTGGCGGTGGCGAGCAGCACCGCCGCGGCAAGACGATGGGCGACGGGGCTCGTAGGGGAGGCGTTCGGCGACTGCGACTGGCTCGGGAGGAAGGTCATGGGACGCACCTTTCGGGTTGCTTGGCCCCCGCGGCTGCGGTTCCTCGCTCCAACGCGAGGGTCTCCTGCCGTGCGGCGTGGGCCGGTTCCCCCTCAAGCGACCGATCCTCGCGAGCGTTACAGCCTCCCGCCCGTTTCGTCAGGCTTGGATGTCCTGCCCTCGGTAGAACCGCCGGAGCTCGGCCAGCCACCACCAGCGGAGAAGTACCACCGAGGCGATGGCGGCGAGGACCGTCGCTGCCGGCAGCGTGCCGCCCAGTCCTTCGCCCAGTCGGATGGCCAGGAGCGCACCGCCGATCACCACGCCCATCGAGACCGCGTAGACGCCAATCGCTCGAGGATTTTGGCTCTCTGCGTGGGCGTCCGCTGTCGGATCGAGCATGCGCGGGCTCGCTCGGGCATCGAGCCATCGCAGCCGTATCCATCGGATGACCGGCAGGAGGGCGAAGACGGCTGTCGAGACGACGAGGAAGCGGGAGAGGACGGGCCACGGATCCGCGTCGGAGGCGGCGGCGACGATCAGCGCGGTCGCGAGGAAGCCGACGACCACGCCGATGAACGAAGCGAGTTCCTCCGCCTGGGTCGCGAGCCAGACGACCCACGCCCGTCGCGAGCGAGCGATCGGAGCGCGCACCGTGGCGCTCGCTCCCATGCGATTCCACACGACGGTGCCGAGGATCACCGCGACGAGATTGGTGGCGATGAGCTCTTCCTGGCGCGACGCGAAGCTCTTCGTGAACCAGTCGAGCGACATGCCCGTGAGATCGAGCCCTTGGCGCGCGGCGCCCGTGATCGGATCGTGGGAGCGGAGGCCCGCGAGCGCATGAAAGAAGAAGCGAATGAGGAATGTCACGATGATCGTTGCGATCGCGAAGCGCATCACACGGCCGACGAGACCGCCGCGCTGTGAGCCGAACTGCTCGTGCAGCAGCGCTCGCACCCAATCGAGATCGCTTCGGCGCGTGCCATGAAATCGGTCCGCGCCATCGCGCGGAGCGCGACGGAGTCTCGCGGTGTCCGAAAAGAGCCGTTCATCGATGCTGCGGTCGCCGTCGGCGCCGCCTTCGCTCGTGCGCCGAACAAGCAGCGATCCGCCGGCCTCCGTGGCCACCATCACGATGACGGCGGCCAGCAGGGCAACGACGAAGCCGCCCGCAAAGGATGTGTTGTTCGCGACGGCCGTGGCGATCTCGGGCATGAGCACCGTCGGGATCACCGCGAGGAGCAGTCCGACGAGTCCGCCGAGACGGGTCGCCGCGTGGGAGAGGGAGTTGACGAGGCCGACCGCATAGCCGAGCGCGACGGCGATGGCGAGAAACCAGCTCGCGCCGACGATCGCGCCTTGCCACGCGGCGCCGAGCCCGGCGGCGATGCCGAAGAGGATGAAGCCGGTGAGTCGGATCTCGCGCTGCAGCCGCTCGCGGACGGCGGGCAAATTGCGCGCGAAGGGGCAGGCGAGCAGCTCCGAGGCCGCACTGCCTGCCAGCGCCGCGACGAGGCCCGCGACGAGGAACGCGGTGGTGCCGACGGCAAGATTGCGGGTGTCACTCCCGGCCTCCACGGGCCAGAGTGCGCTGCGGGCCATGATGGCGAGGAAGCCGAAGCCGAGGGAGACCGACGCGAGCCCGAAGGCGCGGATGAGCGGCCATCCCGATGCGTACATGAACAGCGTGAGCGGCGTCCTCATCGCACACCCCCGTGCGGCGCCGCGACCCGATCGCGACCCGCTCGGTCACCGTCGGTGCGCTCATCCATCCAGACCTTGAACATCTCGGCGAGTCGCAGCGGCTGCGTGTCGACGGTCACGCCATGTCGCGTCTCGAACGCCTCGCGCTTCGCATCCGCGTCCTCGACGATGAGGAGCGCGCCGCGCTCTTCGACAATGGCGCTCTTGATCCAGGGTTCGCGGAAGCCATCACGCAGTCCGCCGCGCTGACCCTCCGGCGGGCCGCCGGGCGCGGGCAGCACGCGCCATCGGGCGTAGCGCTCCTGGAGCGTGTCGAGGGCCTCGTCGCGCACGACGCGGCCCTGTTCGAGGCAGAGGATCCAGTCGACGCTCCGCTCGATGTCGTCGAGCTGGTGCGAGGAGATGATGATCGCCGGTTCGTCCTCGCGGAGGAGTTCGAAGAGCGTCGCGTAGAGCGCCTCGCGGCTCGGCGGATCGAGTGCGGCCGCGGGCTCGTCGAGGAGGATCGCCTCGGGACGGTGGCAGGTCGCGGTGATGATCGCGAGCTTCTGCACGGAGCCTGGTGACATCGAGCCGATGCGCTGCCCTAGATCGAGCTCGAAGGCATCGACGAGCCTGCGTTCGCGTTCCCGATCCCAGCGTTCGTAGAAGCTGCGCACGAAATCGAGATGGCTGCGACCCGACATCCAGGGGATGAAGCGATTCGCCTGATGCACCACGCCGATCCGAGCGAGTTCCGCGTCGCCGAGCGCCATGCCATCGATGCCGAAGGTGGACGCGCGGCCAGCGGTCGGCGCAGCGAGTCCCTGCAGGCAGCGGAGGAGCGTTGTCTTGCCGCTGCCGTTGCGACCGATGAGTCCGACCACGCGGCCGCGCGGCACGCCGCAGGTGACCTCGTCCAGCGCGACGCGTTCGTCGAAGCGCTTCGAGAGCCGTTCCGCCGAGAAGACGATGCGCTCACGCTGAGCGTGCGATGCTGTCTGCGTCACTGGTCAACTCCTCGTTCGTGGTTGTCCGCTTCCGGGGCGCGAAGCACCTTCCTGAACACCTCGAGTGCGTCCTTCGGAGGCACGCCGAGCTGCCGAGCCGCGATCGCCGCAGGCCGGAGCAATCGCTCGAGTTCCTCGTGGCGCAGCTCGCGGGTCGTCTCGGCAGCCGATCGGTTCCGTGCGCCCTTCTCGACGCCCCGCACGACAAGCGACAGGCCGGGCCGTCGCTCGAGGACCCCCTCCTGCTCGAGGAGGGCGTAGGCCTTGCTGACCGTCATCGGATTCACCCCCAGCCGCTCGCCGAGGTCGCGGGTGGAGGGAATCTCCATGCCCGCGGTCAGGACGCCCGCCGCCACCTGGAATCGCACCTGATCGCAGATCTGGCGGAAAACCGGCACGCCGGAGTTGCGTTCGAGGGTGATCAGCATGGCGGACAAGACCAGTGCGGGCGACGGTGCATTACTGCAATGATACACTAATGCGGTGGTCGGTCAAGCCCAGCGTCGCCGATTCGTCGACGGATCCCGGCCCGCGCGTCAGAACATGTCCGCCATCCACGGGGCGCTGCCGGCGAAGAAGCCGCCGAGCGCGCTCGCCGCATCCTCATCGCCCTCGGCGAGGCCGAGGAGGATCGCCTGGCGCGGCGCGAGGAAGCCGGCGTAGATCGAGGCCCAGGTGCGGATGTCGGCGCGGAACGCCGGCCGCGCTGCGCTCGGGCGGGCCGCGCCACGACCCTTCGCGACGGTGATCTCGAAGGTCCCTCTGTTGGCGGCGACGAGATCGTCCTCGACGGCGCAGACCACGCTCCCCGAGACCGTCGGGGCGAATCCGCGGGCCGCGATCGCGTCGGCGAAGCGGGCGATCCGGAGCATCGAGTATTCGCGCATCTGAACTTCGAACCACTGCTGCGGAAGAAGCATGAGGAGCGGATGCGAGGATCCGCCGAAGAGCGTGAGCGTCACGCCCATCGACGCGTAGTCGCGGAGCAGTCCGAGGAGCCGCTGCCCGGCCCGCGGCGTGGTGAACGCGCAGTCGCTCATCGCGATGTCGAAGCGCCCGCCGTCGCGTCGCACATGGGTGAGAAAGGCGTAGCCCTCGATCGCTCCGCCCGGCCCGTCCGGCACGACGGCCAGACCGTGATAGGACTGGTCGCGGTTCCGCTGAATGCGGCTCCACACGAAGCGCGAGCGGTCGAGCATGCCGTCGAAGCGCTCGGCGAACGCGCGGTAGCAGGCGACGAGCCGGGGATTCGGCTCGCCGTCCACGAGCGCATCGACCTCCTCGATCGTCCCGTCGCGCGAGCCGCCGGTCAGTTGGCGAAGCGGCACGCGAAACTCGCAGCGGGTGCCAGCCTGCTCGAAGCCGACCTGTCGATAGAGCGCCTGCGTGGACGCGTAGAGCGAGAGAAGCGGAATGCCCTCATCGCTCGCCTCCCGCACCACGCCGCGCATGAGCTCGCGAGCGAGCCCGGCGCCGCGGGCCTCCGGGGCCACGGCGACTGCGGCGATGCCGAGGCAGGGGACAACCCGACCGCCGAACCAGTGGCCCATCGGGATGCGCGCCAGTCCGGCCCGGATGGGCGATCCGCCGGCAGCGTTGCTGTCGTCGAGGACCCGGAGATTCTCCCGGCCGACGAGGTCGAAGTAGGCGGTCACGCCCTCCTCGGGGCCGCCAAAGGCGCGGGCGACAGCACGACGAAAGGCGATTTCGTCGCGCTCGCTCTCGAACGGTCGAAGTCGGTGAGATGGGCCGTGCATGCCGTCCTCCGCGCGTCGTCAAGACTCACGGGAGATCGTCGCGACGCGGACAGCGCCTCTCACCGCCGACGATCATTCGTCATCATCATCATCTTCGATTTCGTCGACGATGTCGGGCACCGACGGCAGCTCGGGCTTGCCTGCTGCGCGCTGGGCCTTCTTCCACGCCTCGACCCGCTGCTTGTCCGGGCCGATGATCATCGTCAGCCGGCGTCCGTTCATGCGCGGCATGAGCTCGACGCGACCGAGATCGGAGAGTTCCTGGATGATCGCCTTCATGCGGTCGTCGCCGCGATCGCGGTGGGCGACCTCGCGACCCTTGAAGTTCTGCACGATCTGGACCTTGTGGCCTTCGATGAGGAAGCGTCGGGCCTGGGCGACGCGGATGGCGATGTCGTGCTCGCCGATCTTCATCGAGCGGCCGAGTCGGACTTCCTTCATTTCGGAAGCCTTGCTCTTGGCCTTGTTCGCCTTGTCCTTCTTCGACTGCTCGTACTTGAACTTGCCGTAGTCCATGATCCGGCAGACGGGCGGGCGCACATCTGCGGCGATCTCGACGAGATCGAGGCCCAGCTCCATCGCCCGACGGCGGGCGTCATCGGTCTCGACGATGCCAACCATTTCGCCGTTCTCGTCGAGAAGGCGGACCGGGGTGATGCGGATGCGGTCGTTGATCCGCGGGCCCATGGGCTCGCTGCGGAACGGCGGACGACGAGGCGGGTAGCTGATGGCTGGATTCCTCTGGACAAGCTCGGACAGACGGACCGCGGGGCGAGGTCATCCGGTGGCACAGGCCATCGGTCTCTTCCCGTCGAGCGGGAGCGCCCACGGTCGCGCTCGACCACCGACGCGGTGGCGAACGCGAGCGATCGCCGAAACGCTCGTCAGCCATGGGTCCCGGGCGTCGGGGAGAACGCCGGAGGACGCGAGGTCTGAAGCCGGATAGGCGACCCTCTGAACCGGCGAAGATAGCCGCTGGCATCGGTCGCGGCAACGGGCCGAGCCGGATCGAAAGGGAACTTCTTCGAGCCTTTGCCCGCCAATCATGCGACAGGCAACGGCGGCGGCCGACGGGTGCGGCACAATGGACGGGCACGCTGCCGAGGCGGACGGCGTCGGCGTCGGCAGCGTTCCGGCAGAGTGGACCGGCACAACCCCACAGGTGAAACCGCACATGGGACGGGCACAACGGAAGAATCCGAAGGAACGGGGTTCGGGGCGGCCGGAGCCGGAGCGCGGACGGGACGCCAGGCGGGGGGCGTCCGGGCGCGTCTCGGAGGGTCACGCCGCGCCGCGGTCGGCGGTGGCGGAGAGCGGAGCTGGCGTGGACCCGGGCTCCGGGGCGTGGCGACGGGCGGCGCCCGCGGCGCTCATCCGGCTTGCGGCGGCATGGGTGCTCGTTGGCGGCCTCGCGAAGGCCTTCAGCGGGACGCCGTCCGAGCTGCCGGTGCCGATTCTTGAGTGGGATCTTGATCCCTTCGTGGTGATTCCGGTGGCGATCGTGGTCGAATTGCTCGTCGCGGTCACCGCCCTTGTCCGGCCGCGCCTCGGCGCCTGGCCGCTGGCCGGGCTCCTCGTCGCCTTCAGCGGCCTGCTCGTCCTTCACATCCGCGCCGGTGGCGAGTCGTGCGGCTGCTTCGGCGGGGCATTTCCGATTCCCGCCCCGGTGATGCTCGGCGTGGACGCGTCGCTCGCGGTCATCACGGGCGCTGCCATGGTCGCGCTCGTGCGCCGGCGGGCGGTCGAGGCGAGCGGCGCGGATCCCGCGCCTCGCCGCGGCCATCCGTTGGCCGGTCCCGTCGTCGGGCTCGCCTTGGGGCTGGGGTGCGCGTGGTTTGCAGACGCCCGGTTGCGGCCGCTCCGACCGACGAGCGCAGGCGGCGTCGGCGCCGTGGCCGGCGCGCAGTCGGCGGAGGCGGCGCGGCGGATCGCAGAATCGCTCGGTGGGGTGCAGACGCCGGTGACGGTCCCCATCATTCCGCTCGACGAGGTCGGTCGCGCCCCGCGCCCGTGGTCGCTGCCGACCCAGTTCCCGAGCGAGGTGATCCTCCGGCCGATCACATGGATCAACAAGCCGCTCGCGTCGACGGAGCTCGGACGGTGGACCGACACCTCGCTCTTTCCGCCCGACGCCCTCATCGTCCTGTATTACGACTCCTGCTCGCACTGCGCGGAGCACCTGCGCGATCTTGCGGCGAAGCAGCAGGCCGACGCTGCCGCCTTGCCGCCGATTGTCCTGGCGCAGTTGCCGACCCCGGTGGGCCCCGGCATCCGTCGGTTCGTCGATGTCGTGCCCGAGGGAATGCATGTCCATCTCCCGAAGGAGATCACCCGCTGGGTGATGACGCCGCCGTGGGATGTCTGGACGGAGGGTCGGATCGTCCGACGGGCCGAGCGCGTCCGCAGCGCGAAGTAGCGATCGCATCGCTGTCGTACGCTGTCCGCATGGCACCCTCTGATGCGAACGCGCCCAACGCGAAGCCCGCAGCCCCCGCGGGCGGCGACCTCGTCAAGATCCTCGTCAGTCTCGATCACCACTGGGCTGAGGTGGATGCTGAAGTGCTCTGGGCGGTGCCGGTCGGCGGCGATCGATTCCGACTCCAGAATGTGCCCTTCTACGCGTACGGCCTCAACTTCGGCGATGTCGTGGTCGCCAAGCCGCATCCAGACGCCGAGTTTCCCGTGGTCGAGCGCGTCGCCCAGGCGGGCGGGCACGCGACCTTCCGGGTGATGCCGGCGGAAGAGGTTGCACTCGAGCGACTCCTTGCGGCGTTCGAGCAGTTGGAATCGATGGGGGTCGGCGTGGAGCGGGCCAACGCGACGCTCATGGCCCTCGATGTGCCCCCGTCGGTTGACTCGGATGAGGTTTTCGACCAGCTCGAGGCCTTCGAGGCCGATGGCATTCTGGCCTTCGAGACCTGCGAAGAGCGGGTCGAGGGCGGGTTTGGCGGGTCCCCCGACGAGGACTGACCGGCCCGGCACCTCGGATGTCGTCGATCTTCGCTGGGGTGCTCGACCGGGCTGCTTATTGGGGGTACACTCGAATCGATGCGTCGTCGTCCGACCCAGCACAGCGTCCTCGACATGGCCTCGGCCCTGTTGGTGGCGCTCTGCCTGCTGCTCGCGGGCGGCGTCGGCTCCGGGTGGGCGACGGCGCCAGCGCCTGTTGCGGTCGACGCGCCCTGTGGTGGTGGCTGTCTCCCGGACGCCGATGGCGGCTGTTGCTGCGATCCAACCGCGGCCCGTTGTCTCTGCGCCATCGACGCCGAGGATGACCCCCGACACGCCGACGCGCCGCTCACGCCAGCCCCGCAGCGCATCGAACTGCGCCTGCTGCTCGTCGCGGCGCGGATCGCCATCCACGAGCCGCTCTGCGCGGACGCGCCGGCGCAGCGTCCGATCTGGTCGAGCCGCCTGCCCGTCGCGCTTGGCGACAGCCGCGCGATTCGGCTGCGAACCTCGCTCATCCTGACCTGACGAGGCCGCGCCGCGCCAGCAGTGCGCGCCGCCCGTTCACGACCGCCGCGCATGCCCATGTCGGGCGTCGCCCCGTCGTGCCTCATGTCGCTTGGCCCCGCAGTGTCGCGCCGGCCGAGCACTCGCCTCGCTCATCATCCAGGATCATTTCCAATGACCACTCGTCATGGACGCAATCGCATTGCATCGTCTGTCCTTCTCGTGACGCTCAGCGCCGCCATCGTCGGCTGCGCTGCCTCCGACGCCACCGACACCCGCAGCGACGCCGAACTCGGCACCGCGGGCGGAAGCTCCGGCGCCGCCCCGGCGCTCCTCGCCGACGCGAGCCCCGTCTCCGGTTCCGGCTCCGTCCTCTGGGTGAAGGGGATGTCCTGCCCGAAGTGCGTTTCGAATGTGGACCTGCAGCTCAAGCGGCTGCCGGGCGTCGATGGCGTTGCGATCAACATGGGGCTCGGTACGGTCACCGTGCGCTACGCCGGTGCTGAGCGTCCCACGAAGCGGCAGCTCGCCGAAGCGGTCGACAACGCGGCGCTGACCCTCTTCCGCATCGAGGAGGTGCCGTGATGCGCATCTCGGCCCGCCTCGCGCTTCCCTCGATGCTCCTCGTCGCCGCAACGGCCTCCGCCCAGGAAGCGCCGCTGACGCCCTCTGCCACGCAGCCGTCGCCCGGTTCGTGGGTCCTGCGGACCACGGCCCGCGTCTACACCTTCACCGGTGGCGATGCGGCGGTGGAACGGGAGGGCTTTCTCACCGAGGAAAGGCTGCGGCTCGCCCTCGGACTGACGAAGGAGCTCTCGATCGAGGCGAACATGCCCTTCTATCAGGCGTCGCTCGAGGATCCGACGCCCGCTCAGGTCGCCGCCGCCCAGGCCGCGGGCGTGCGCCCCTTCGACACCGATCCCGCTGGGCTTGGGGATCTCGACCTCACCCTCAAGCTTCGGCTGTGGAAGGAGGACCTCGGTCCCGTCGACACGATGCGCGTGTCGCTCTTCGCCGGCACCGAAGTTCCCACCTCGACGGCGGGCTTTGGCTCGCGCTCGTTCGATCCGATCATCGGGCTCGCCTCGACGACCATTCTCGGCCGTCATGGCATCGGCACATCGCTCTCGTATCGTTTCACGACGGACGACGCGAGCGAGGCCTTGCTGCCCGGCGACACGCTCGCCGATCTCATCACCGGGCAGGCTGCGTATCTCTATCGGATCGCGCCGGAGGAGTATGGCGAAGCGCATGTCGGCGCGTGGTATGTGATGGCCGAGTGCATCGCCAACTACGAGACGAACGGTGACATCGAGATTGATCTCGCGCCGGGTTTGCTCTACGAAGGGCCGCGTTTCGCCTTCGAGGCCGGCGTGATCCTGCCGGTCTACCGCGAGCTCGACCATCGGCCGGAGACGGGCATCGGGGGCTACATCGGACTTCGATTTCTATTCTGACCTGTCCGCCAGTGTCCGATCGGCCCGCATGACGGCGTCCGAAGCGGCGTCGATCGCTCGACTCTCCTGAACAACGGTCACCTCTTCGCCGATGGGTGAGGGGGGTGTCCGCTGCCTCACCGGAGGCCGCGGAGGCCGTCGTTGGCCAGTCTTCAGATCGGAGTCGACCGTGCGATATGCGCTGTTCGGGTTGGTGAGCGCCTGTTTGTCCTTCGTTGCCCCGGTCTCGGATGGCGTTCCCGTCCCGACCGATGTCCCGCAGGCGACCGCCGCGGCGCCGCCGCCCCTCCGCTTCGGACAGTCGGCGCCGCTGACCGGGCCGACGGCCGAGCTCGGGCAGGCGGTCCAGCTCGGGATTCGAGCCGCCTTCGCCGAAGCGAACGCCGCCGGCGGCATCGAAGGCCGTCGGCTGGAGCTCGTCTCCCGCGATGATGGATACGAGCCGTCGCGCACCGCCGTGAACATGCGGGAACTCCTCCAGCGCGAGGAGGTCGTCGCGATCCTCGGCAGCGTCGGCGCGCCCTGTGCCGTCGTCGCGGTCCCGATCGCGCAGGAGGCTCGCACGCTGCTCTACGGCTATGTGACCGGTGGGGCCGTTCTCCGCAAGTGGCCGCCAGATCGCTATGTCGTCAACTTCCGCGCCGGGCTCGGCGAGGAATCCGATGTCCTCGTCGACACCATGCTCGCCCAAGGTCTTCTTCCTGAGGAGATCGCTCTCTTCACCCAGCGCGATACCTTCGGCGATGCCGCCTTCGCCGGCTGCATCGCCGCGCTCGAGCGTCACGGGTTACCTTCGCGCGACCGCATTCGCCATGTGCGCTACGAGCGCAACACGCTCGACATCGAGGCCGGTCTCAGCGAACTCCTGCTCGTCCAGCCGCCGGTGAAGGGAGTGATCTTCGCCGGGACCGGCGCGCCGCTCGTCGCCTTCCTCCGCGAGGCGCACAAGGCGGGATTCAGGCCGACGGTCGCGACCTATTCCTTCGTCGACGCGACGGCGGTCGCCCGCGACCTTGGCTCGGAGGCCGAAGGGCTCATCGTGACGCAGGTCGTTCCGCCGCTCTCGATCGAATCCGAGGCCGTTCGACGCTACCGCACGGCGGTGGCCGCCATCGCTCCCGACGCGCCTCCCTCGTTCGCCGCGTTCGAGGGGTATCTCTCCGCGCGAGCGCTGATCGATGCCGTTCGGGCCCGACCTGGCGACCTCTCGCGCGAGGCGGTCGTCGACGCGCTTCGCGCCGTGGACGGACTCGATGCCGGACTCGGCGAGGGACGGATGCTGCACCTGCGGGCCGATGGCCACACGATCTGCGGTTTCGTCTGGCCGACGATCCTCCGGAACGGGGCGATCCTCCCGGTGGAGGCCCCGAACGCGCTCGCGACGCCCGCGTCGGGCCGCGCTGCCGATTGAGGCGTTCGACCAGCGATGCATCGGCCTCGACTGCCTACCGGTTCCTCCCATCACCTCCTCGCCCTCGTGGCGCTGGTGGCGGTGGTGGCCGGCGCGACGGTCGCGATCGCCTTCGGTTCCTTCGCCTTCGCGCGGCGCGAGCGCATGACGCTCGACGGCGTGAACGCGATCGTGCGCACGATCGCGGAATCGGCGGAGGAGCAGGCCCGCCGGGGCGAGGTGCTCCTCGCCCGCGCCTTCGATCACGAGCGCCGCTCGCCCGATGCGACGGAGCTCGCCCGATTCGTCGCGGAGCTGGAGCGGCTGCCCGGCTGGAGCGGCGTCTCGACCGTCGATCAGGTGCTGCCGGAGCTTGACGGCAGTGCGGTGGACCTCGGTGATGTCGTGCGCCGCGCGGTGGCCATTCGCGATCGATGGGACGCGATCAGCGAAGAGAACGCGATGCTCGAGTCGAGTACCGACGAGCTGATGCAGCGACTCCGCGCGAGCGCGGACCGGATCGACGGCAGCCTGAGGCTGGAAGCCGCCAAGACGATCAGAACGCTCGGGAAAGGCGAGTCACCCGAGGCCGTCGGCATCGAGGCGATCCCGCAGATCGGGCAGTTTCGCGTCGATGTCGATCAGCTCGATCGGGACATCCACTCCCTGCGCGAGCGGCCCACCCTCGATCTGATCGAGGACATTCGCGAGAACCGGCTCCTCAGCACGATCGAGCGCATGCGCTCCATGCTGCGACAACTCGAGCGGCTCGACAGCCGTCGGGCGAGCGAGCATTACCGTCATCTCGCCGCGGTTCAGATCGCCCTCGTCGGCGGTCTGATGGAGCGCGACCCGCAGTCCCAGACGGTGCCCGTCGCCGAGGGCGCTCTCCTCAGCGTCATTCGCGAGCGGGTGCTCGTTGAGGAAGAGGCCGAAGCGCTCCTCCCGATCAGCGTCGAGCGCCTGGAGCGCTACGAGGAGGCGGCGCGATCGCTGCGCGCGGCGGTCACGGCCTTCGGCACATCGACGGTCGCGGCCGTGCAGGCGTCGCTCGACCAGACCTGGTGGCTGATCGTCTGGGTCGCCGGCGGCGGTCTCTTCGCGATCGCCCTGCTGGCCGTCCGGACGCGGCGCGTCATTCGGAGCGAAGTCGAGGCCCGCACCGCCGAGGAGCGCATGCTCGCGGCGGTGATGGAGCAGGCGAAGGACGCCGCCGAGGCCGCGACGGCCGCGAAGAGCGAGTTCCTCGCGAACATGAGCCACGAGATCCGCACGCCGATGACGGCGATCCTCGGCTACACGGAACTCCTCGGGGGCCGGGGCGAGAGCGCTCCGAGCGAGGAGCGGCGCCTCGACTGCGTGGAGACGATTCGACGCAACGGCGAGCACCTCCTCTCGATCATCAACGACATCCTCGACATCTCGAAGATCGAGGCGGGCAAGATGACCGTCGAGCGGATCGCGGTCGAGCCGGTGCGCCTCATCGACGATGTCATCGCCCTCATGGGCGTGAAGTCGCAGGCGAAGGGCCTGCGTCTCGCCGCCGAGTTCCTCACGCCGATGCCCGCAACGCTCGATACCGATGCGGTGCGTCTCCGCCAGATCCTCGTGAATCTCGTCGGCAACGCGATCAAGTTCACCGAGCGCGGCGGCGTCACCATCCGCGTGGCCTGCGACGCGGATCGCGAGCGTCTCGTCTGCGAGGTTGTCGATACGGGCATCGGACTCTCCCCGGAGTCGCTCGGGCGGCTGTTCGGCGCCTTCGAGCAGGCCGACACGAGTACGACGCGGCGCTTCGGCGGCACCGGACTCGGCCTCCGCATCAGCAAGCGGCTTGCCCAGATGCTCGGCGGCGACATCAGCGTGTGGAGCGAGCCGGGGCGGGGGAGCACCTTCCGGGTCGAGGTCGCGACGGGCTCGCTGGCGGGGGTAAGGCTCGTTGATGCCGCAGCCCGGCGTGCCGCCTCGGCCGAGCGTGCCGCCGGCGCGGAGCCCGCGACCGGGTCCGGGCGGCCGACTTCCTTCTCCATCAAGCCGCTGGAGGGGGTCCGGATCCTGCTCGCCGAGGATGGCCCTGACAATGTTCGTCTCATCACCCACCATCTCAGCCGCGCTGGGGCCCAGGTGACCGCGGTCGGGAACGGGCGACGCGCGGTCGAGGCCCTCTCCGTCGGCAACGCCGTTGACGGCCCGATCGCGGTGCCGAGCCGCTTCGACCTTCTCCTGACCGACATGCAGATGCCCGAGATGGACGGCTACGAGGCCGCCAGAATCCTGCGGGAGAAGGGGTGCACGCTCCCGATCATCGCCCTGACCGCCCATGCGATGAGCGGCGATCTGGACCGCTGTACCGCCGCCGGATGCGACAGCTACGCCACCAAGCCGATCGACCGCGATCACCTGATCGAAGTCTGCCGGCAGGCGGCGGCGCGCGAGGCAGGCTTCTACCGAAGAGCCGCGTAGCACCGCGGTTTCCCGGAATTTTTCCCGCTCTCCCGGCATTTCGTCCGAAGCGATGGGGCGGTCGCCGTGTCGGACCGTGTCGCGTCGCGCGTGTGCGCGTGCCCGCGGCATGCACCCTCGGCCCGCGCCGCTGGTAGCATTCCTCGGCTTCGGACGGTCGCAGCGATCGCAGCGTCCTTTCAGTCCGACCGTTTTTTCCTGTCCCCGGAGTTCATATGCGCTTCCGTTCGCTCGCGGCCGTGGTGTCCACGATCGCCCTCACCACGCTCGCCTCGTCCACCCTCGCCCAGGACACCGCTCCCGCCGCGGCCCCGGCGGCGCCCGCCGCGCCCGCTCAGGCGGCCCCGGCCTTCGGCTCGGAGTTCACCGCCGCCGATCGCTCGGAAGACGCGGTCAAGCTCGCGAAGGAAGCCCTCGCCGGCTTCAGCAAGGCCTACAAGGCCGCCGCGACGATCACCGAGAAGCTCGACATCATGGTCTCGATGCCCGGCGCTCCCGGCCAGAACGAGAGCATGGAGCTGACCTACGGCGACAAGGGTTCCTTCCGCATGGGCAGCCCGGCGTTCGAACTCCTCGCCGTCGATGGCATGGCCTACCTCGTGCCCGGCGATCCGAAGGACAAGTATGTCGAGAAGAAGGTTGAGGGCTCGCTCTCGAAGACCCTCGGCGCGATGCTCCCCGGCTTCTCGATGCCGAGCGTCGCCCTCGCGATGCGCGATGGTGTCGAGGGTGATGAGCTCGTCGGCATGCTCGGCGGCCCCTTCCTCATGTCGCCCGTCGTGAAGGGCATGCGGATGGCCGGCAGCGACACCGAAATCCTCCTCGAGGGTGATGGCGGAGCGATGGTCCTCGTCTTCGACGGCGCGACCAAGCTTCAGAAGGCCAGCCGCGGCCAGCTCAGCCCGCCCGGCGCGCCGGAAGGTTTCGCGATCGGCGTGAACATGACGATCACGAACACCGTCGCCGACAAGCTCGAGAAGCCGATCGTCTTCGAGAAGGGCGAGCGCACCGCGGTCGCCAGCGTGATGGATCTCGGCGGCGGCGGCGGAGAGGGCGATCAGATGAAGGTCGCCGTCGGCGACAGCGCCCCGATCGGCAAGCTCATGACCCTCGACGGCAAGGAGATCGACACGGCCTCGCTCAAGGGCAAGGTCGTCATCGTCGACTTCTGGGCCACCTGGTGCGGCCCGTGCAAGCGCGGCCTTCCGCTCCTCCAGAAGTTCGCCGACTCGATGAAGGACAACGACAAGGTCGTCGTCTACCCGGTCAATGTCTGGGAGCGGGCCGAGGATGACGCCAAGCGCATCGAGCTCGTGAAGGGCTTCTGGGGCGACGCGAAGTACACGATGCCGACCCTTCTCGACATGTCGAACGAGTATGTCGAGGCCTACGGCGTCTCCGGCATCCCGACGATGGTCATCATCGGGCCGGATGGCACCATCGCCGACATCCATGTCGGCTTCGACGAGAAGCTCGTCGAGAACCTGACCGAGAAGGTCAAGAAGATTCTCGAGGCCAAGTAAACCGCTTCGATTCGAAGCACTGCACCGTGACTCAACGCGACCGCCGGAGCCTGCAAGGGCTCCGGCGGTCGTTGTGCGTTCGGTTGATGGGCGGCCGTGGCCTGCGCGCGCGGCGCGTCACGCCGCGTTGCGGATCTCGAGCTGCTGATCCAGGCGGGTGAAGAGGAGGATGCGGTGCACATTCGGGTTGTTGTGCCGAATGCTCATCGCGCCGCCCGCCTGCTTCGTCGCTCGGAGAATCGCGACGATGAGATTGAGGCCGACGGAGTCGATCATGCTCGCGCCGGTGAGGTCCAGGACGAGGGACTTGAGCCCCGTGACCCGCTCGGGGGCGGCGAGGAGATCCTCGACCGAGGCCCGAATCTCCTTGGCGTTCGTGCTCAGGAGGTCGCCTTGGACCTTGAGGGTCCAGACGCCGTTCTCGCGGGTGGAAGTGTGGTTTGGCATGGTGTCGCTTCGGTTGGCGGGAGTGGATCCGAGTCGGGCGGGTACGTCAGCGCCGCAGGCTAAAATCCATCTCGATCGTCGCACCGTTTCGCAGGGATCGGACTTCCGTCGCCAGGAAGTGAATAAACATGAGCCCCCGGTGCTCGGTCACCAGCTCGCCGGCGGTGCGCTCGGCGTAGGCCGCAGGATCGAATCCGTGTCCGGGGCCGGGGTCCTCGACGATGACCCGGATCGTCTCCGAGGCGGGCCGATAGCTGATGTGCAGGGCGACGCGGAGCGACGGGTCCCCGCCACAGCCGTGATGGAGTGCATTGAGCATTGCTTCCCGAGTTGCGAGAAGAATGTCGTGCTCGACCTGATCGGGCATCTGCGGCACGGCTAGTCGAAGGCTGCGCCGCCAGTATTCGACCATGGCATCGATCTGCGCCGAGTCGTCGCCCCGGTAGCGCCAGAGGACGATCGGCCAGAAGAGCCCCTCGCACGAAGCGGTTCCGTCCAGTCTTGCCCGTACGACAAGGATGTCGTCGCCGGCCTCGACGAGGAGCGGATGCCGCTCGCCGCGACTCTGAGCGGCAAGGAGCGCCGACGCCACCGCAAGGACGCAGGTTCCGGTGGCCTGGGCGAGCTCGTCGGCGCCATCGCTCCATAGGATGAGCGAGCCGCCGCCATCCGTCGTGGACCGGTCGTGCGCGATCTGCGCCTGATCGAACCAGCCGAGCGGAGAGCCGCCCCGCGCGCCCACGACGGCGATGCGACCGTCGGCGTAGGTGCGAGCGGGGGCCGGCGCGCCGGCCGTCACCGTGTCGATCGCGCCCGCCTCTCGATCGAGCAGGACCGAGGTGATCGCGACCGAGGCTTGGGCACGAGCCGATCCGATGGACGTCTTGGCCTGGTTCCAGTCCGTGATCAGGAACTCGTTGAACGCGCTGAGGAGGGACTCCGGCGTCGCGCCGCACGACAGCATGCCGCGCGACAGTCCGTGGAAAAAGGCCGAAAGGTACGCGGCTTGAATGTCATGTCCGGACACATCGGTCAGGAGGAGGAAGGACCTGTTCGGCCCGAGGGCGAACTGGCTGCAGAAATCGCCGCCCGCGTCGTGCTTGGGCTTGTGCACCACCTCGACGGGGAAGTTCGGATCGCGGTGGTTGTCAAGGAGGCGGGCCTGCGCGGATCCGACCGCAGCGACTTCCGACTGCGCATGGGCGAGATGCCGACGCTCGCGTGTCCGGCTCATGGCGGACGAGACAGCATTCGTGAGCCGGCGAGCGTCGATCGGCTTCTCAAGGAACTCGCACGCACCCTTGCGCAGGGAGTTCGCGACGATGCTGCGCTCGTCGTCGGCGGTCATGACGATCACGGCGAGATGCGGGTCGCGGCCCCGAATCCAGGTGAGGAGGTCGAGTCCCGTCTCGCCGGGCATCCGATAGTCGGTGACGATGCAATCGAACGCCAACGGCCCGGCGGATTCGACGGCTCGCTTGGCGCTCTCCGCGCTCTCCGCGGTCGTGATGCGACAGCCGTCGCGCTGCGCCATCCGTTCAAGCATCGAACGGAGCGTCGGATCATCCTCGACGATCAGGAGGCGGCAATCGCGGACGGGTGCCGGGGCAATGTTGGGGGATCGCGGCGCGGATGCCGACGCCAATGCACCGAGATCGGTCGACTCGACCGCACGCCGGAATGCGGCTGCACTCCCGTTCAGGGCGGCGATGAGCTGCCGCATCGCGTTCGTGTCGCCCGCATAGCTCGCCGCCTCAATGTCGTTCGCGAGCTGGCGGAGGGCCACCCCTCCGACACCACCGGCGGCACCCTTCAGCTGGTGCGCCAGCGATGCGGAGCGTTGACACGCGCTTTCCTCGATCGCCCTGCGAAGCCGGTCGATCTGCCCGCCGAGGTCGCCGAGGAACGCCTCCACCACATCACGAGCGAGGGATTCGTCGTACAGCACTCGCTCAAGGAGGCCCAACGCGTCGAACGCCTGGGCGGAAGCCTGATCCGATGCGGGCGAGCGCTGCTCGTTCGCGCCGGTGCGATCTCCACCGCCGGAGAGCTCGCCGAGCAATGCACGGAGCCTCGCCGGCTCGATCGGCTTCGCGAGGACATGCTCCATGCCGGCGTCGCGACAACGCTCCATCGTCGCGCTGTCCGAGTCGGCCGTAAAGGCGACGATCGGTATCCGGGAACGGTCCGCGCCCGCCTCCCCGCGTCGAATGCGGCTGGTCGCCTCGTAGCCGTCGATATCCGGCAATCCGCAGTCCATGAGGACGGCGTCGAAGCACTCGTGCGTCAGCGTATCGAGCGCCTCACGGCCCGAGCTTGCCGAGACTGCAATCGCCCCCAGCTTCGCCAGCAGCACGGTGGCCAGTCGTGCGTTCGCCTCGCAGTCATCGACCACGAGAACGCGAAGCGGACGAGCGGACGGGGGAGCGTGCGCGGCGGCGGTGGCTTCGTGCGGAGGTGGTTCAGTCATGCGGCGGGATCCCTGGCTGTTCTCGGATCGGGTACGGCGGTGATCCTGCCGCGGTGACGAGTGCTATCGGTTCGGGAGGAGGGGAGCCGCAGTCCGAGTGCCCCCAACGGTCACTGGAGGACAGTCGCGACCCTCCGATCCCGCGAGACCGGCGCATCCGGCCACCCGCGCCCGCGGAGGTCGGTATTCCGGGTCAAGTCCGTTGGTGCGGTCGCCGAGATCCGGGAGCGATGCCCCATCCGGGGGTTCGCGGTCGCCGCGCAGGCGGCGGTTTCCAGGGGACGCATGATGGGCTGGCTCAGCCGCGCAGCGACAACGATCTTCGCCGGTCGAAAGGGGACCCGGGGCGACCATGGCCCGGACGGGTCCGCCGCGTCGGAGGCTCCGGCCGTCCGCCTCGATGTGCTCCGTGATCCGGAGACCCACACGCGGGCGGAGCGGGCCCTCGGCCTCCTTCGACAGCGTTCGCAGACGCTTGAACAGCAGTTCTGCGACTCCTGCACGACCTTGGGCGAACTGAACGAGCGCGGTCGCTCGCTCGTCACCGGCGCCGAGCGGCTCGTCGACATCGCGAGCGGCAAGAAGTCCGGCATTCAGGTGCTGCTTGAGGGCATGACGCTCGTCGAGCCGCCGCTTGCCTTCCTCTCGCAGTATCGCGAGCGCTTCGAGGCGTCGCGCATGCTCGAGCGGCTGCTCGAGGACCAGGCCCGCATCGACGAGTGCCTGCGCACCGAGGCGGACATCAATCGGGTGATGGAGCCGCTCCGCACCGTCAACACGCTCTTCAAGGTCGTCGCCGCGCCGCTCGGCGAGCAGGTGCAGGCGATCTTCGCCTCGCTCGTCGAGGAACTCGGCGAACTCCTCGAGGGAAGCGAAGCGCTCGTCGGGACGCGCTTCGACGAGCTCGAGCGCGTCCGCGAGGTCTTCCGGACGATGATCGAGGGCATGGTCGCCCAGCAGGCCCACTGGACCGAGCTGGCCAAGCAGCGGGCCGCGATGGAGGCGACGCTGCGGGATCTCGAGGGTCAGCTCGTCCAGAACGCCCAGCGCGACACGAAGATCGGCGCCGCGAGCCGCAGCATCGCCCAGGCGATCGAGCAGGTCGTGACCGGCCTCCAGTGGCAGGACATCATCAACCAGAAGCTCGACCACTCGTCGAAGGCGATCACCGCGCTCATCGCGCGGCTCCGCGCCGGGTCGGTCGAGCCGGCGTTCGTGAATCACGCGGCGCGGGTCGAGTGGGCGCAGATCAAGGTCGCGCAGCGGGAGCTCGACGAGGCCGAGCGTTCGATCGTCGAGGGCATCGGTCATGTCCGGGAGATCCTGAGCCAATCGGACTCCTCGGCCGTGATGCTCCGCGAGTTCGAGCTCCTGACCACCTCGTCCACCGGCATGGTGCAGCTTCTCCTCGAGAGCGTCGACTCGATCGAGCGTCAGCTCGAGAGCGCCCTGACGACCTCGAACGAGAGCATGACCACGATCCGCCGCATCGGCGAGAGCGCGGCTTCGCTCACCGGCGCGGTCCGGGAGCTCTCGGAGCGCACCCTCCTGGTCGGACTGAACGCCCAGGTGCAGGCGTGCAAGGTGCAGCAGGGAGCGGGGCTCGGCGTGCTGTCGGCCCGCACCAGCGACATCTCCGTCGAGGTCGCGGGCATCGGCGATCGCGTCGCCCGCAAGCTCGACGAGATCGTCGGCGACCTGCGGGAGTGCGCGGCGATCTTCGCCGAGCTGCTCGCCCAGGCCGAGGATCACCGCGGGAACTTCCACGAGGGACGCGAGAAGGTCGAGTCCTGCCTCCACGGCGTGCGCGACGAGGCCCTCCAGCTCGTGCAGCACACCGGCGAGGCGATCGACGAGATCGGCCGGATCGGCGCGGCGGCGCTCGACATCGCCCACTTCAACGAGACGATGGCGCCGGCGTTCGCGGCCCTGCTCGAGGCCCTCGACACGCTCATCATCGCGAGCGGCGGACACGAGGCGCACTTCGAGGGGCAGGACGCCGCGCTCGACGCGACGCTGCAGAGCTACACGATGGAGTCGGAGCGCAAGGTCTTCGCCTCCGTCGGCAACGCCGGGGCGGGAGCCGCCGCGGCGGTGGCGCACGAGACCTCGATCGAGCTTTTCGGCGACGAGCCCCCGCCCGCGCAGGGCGCGCAGCCCGCGCCGGGTGGCAGGAAGCTCGACGAAAACGTGGAGCTCTTCTGATGCGGTTGCAGTGGGGCGGCCTCCCGTTCGATCACCGGGATCGATCGGCACGCTCGGCCCGCTGAGGGAGCGGAACGGGAACGGAACCGGACGGCACAGTTCGACTCACCGAGGGAGTGACAGGAATGACCCAGCGAATCCTCACCGTCGACGACTCGCCGACCATGCGGCGGATGATCGAGATGACCTGCAAGACGGTCGGCTACGAGGTCGTCGAGGCCGCGGACGGACAGGCGGCGCTCGAGCTTCTCAAGGGATGCTCGGTCGATCTCGTCATCAGCGACATCAACATGCCGAATCTGAACGGCATCGAGCTCACGCGCAAGCTGCGGGCCCTGCCGCAGTTCGCGAAGACGCCCATCATCCTGCTGACCACGGAGTCCGATCCGGGCAAGAAGGCCGAAGGCAAGTCCGCCGGTGCGACCGGCTGGATCGTGAAGCCATTCAAGCAGGACCAGCTCCTCGCCGTCGTCTCCAAGGTGCTGCCCGCGGCCGCCTGAGCCGCACGTCCCCGATCGCGAGCCTCATCCATGGACAACGACAGCCTCCAGCAGCAGCTCATCCGCGAGCTCCTCATCGAGGGCTTTGACGGCCTCGAGAAGTTCGATCAGCAGCTCGTCGCCCTCGAGGAGGGCACCGCCGATGACGACACGCTGAACACGATCTTCCGCGTCATCCACACCATCAAGGGCACCGCCGGCTGCATCGGTCTCCAGAAGATCGCCTCGGTCGCGCATGTCGGCGAGAACCTGCTCAGTCTCCTGCGCGACGGCGACCTCGAGACGAGCGCGGAACTCATCGATGCGCTCCTGCACTACTCCGACGCCCTGAAGGAGATGCTGCACACCCTTGAGTCGACCGGCGACCAGGGAAGCAAGGACTATTCGGAGCTCGTCGATCAGCTCCATCGGCTGCAGGATCCGACCCACGCGAGCGCCGCCGCGCCGCCCGCTCCGGTCGCGGAGACGCCGGCCGCCGCGGCGCCCTCCGAGGCCTCCGACGGCAGTTGGGGCGTCTTCGAGGACGAGCCCGCCGCCGCGGAGCCGGTCGCGAACCAGACCGCCGACGAGGGCAAGGCGTGGGGACTCTTCGAGGGCGACGAGCCGACTCCCGCGCAGCCCGCCCCGAAGGCGAGCGCCGCTCCGGCCAAGTCCGCGCCGACGCCCGACAAGCACGCTCCGGCCGCCGCCGCCGCCCACGGCTCGGTGACCGAGAGCGCGATCCGCGTCGATGTCGGCCAGCTCGACCGGCTCATGAACCTGGTCGGCGAGCTCGTCCTCGCCCGCAACCAGATCATGCAGCACGCCTCGCAGTCGCGCGGCCTCGAGCCCTCGCTCGTGCAGGCCTCGCAGCGGCTGAACATCATCACCACCGAGCTGCAGGAGAGCGTCATGAAGACGCGCATGCAGCCGATCGAGACGATCTGGAACAAGTTCCCGCGCGTCGTCCGCGATGTCGCGCACGAGCTCGGCAAGCAGGTGAACCTCGTGATGGAGGGCAAGGCCACCGAGCTCGACCGCACGATCATCGAGGCGATTCGCGATCCGCTCACGCACATCATCCGCAACGCGATCGACCACGGCATCGAGATGCCCGCGGCCCGCACCGCGGCCGGCAAGGCCGAGATGGGCACGCTCATCCTGCGCGCCTTCCACGAGGGCGGCCAGGTCATCATCGAGATCATGGACGACGGCGGCGGCATCAACACCGCCCGCGTCCGCCAGAAGGCCGTCGAGAAGGGGCTCATCACCGCGGAGGCCGCGGCGAAGCTCGCGGACCGCGAGGCCTTCGACCTCATCTTCCTGCCCGGCTTCTCGACCGCCGAGCACATCACGAACATCTCCGGCCGCGGCGTCGGCATGGATGTCGTCAAGACCAATGTCGAGAAGATCGGCGGCTCGGTCGACATCCAGAGCGAACTCGGCAACGGCACGACCTTCCGCATCAAGATCCCGCTCACCCTCGCGATCATCCCGGCGCTCGTCGTCTCGAGCTGCGGGGAGCGCTTCGCGATCCCGCAGGTGAGCCTGCTCGAACTCGTGCGGCTGGAGGGCGAGGAGGTCCGCAAGGGCATCGAGATGCTCTACGGCTCGCCCGTCCATCGGCTGCGCGGCAAGATCCTGCCGCTCGCCTCGCTCAACCGCGAGCTCGGCCTCGTGCAGGACGAGCGGATCGCCGACCGCGAGATCGTCACGATCGTCGTGCTGCAGGCCGACGGGCGCCAGTTCGGCCTCATCGTCGATGAGGTGAACGACACCGAGGAGATCGTCGTGAAGCCGCTCGGCAAGCAGCTTCGAGGCCTTTCCTGCTACGCCGGCGCGACCATCATGGGCGACGGCCGCGTCGCCCTCATCCTCGATGTCGTCGGCTTCGCCCACCACTCGCGGATCATCTCGGACAGCCTCGACCACACCACCGTCACCGACAAGCACGATTCGCGCGACGACGCGAACCGCCAGTCGCTCCTCCTCTGCCGCACCGGCGACGGCGAGCGCATGGCGATCCCGCTCTCGATCGTGGCCCGGCTCGAGGAGTTCGGCCAGGATCGGCTCGAGCACGCCGGCGGCCGCAGCGTCGTGCAGTACCGCGACCGGATCATGCCGCTCGTGCGGCTCGACGACGCGCTCGCCGGTCGGCACGCGTCGGAGGCGGTCTCGGCGAACGCGCGTCCCGACGAGCCGCTGCAGGTCGTCGTCTGGAGCGACGCGACGCGGAGCGTCGGGCTGGTCGTCGATCGGATCGAGGACATCGTCGAGGAATCGGTCGCCCTGCAGGCTTCCGACGCCCGGCGCGGCGTGCTCGGATCCGCGGTGATCCAGCGACATGTCACCACCCTGCTGGACCTGCCCGTCCTGATCGAGTGCGCCGACCGCGCGAACGAACCGACGCATGCCGCCGTCACGGAGACCAGCCCATGAGCGACACCACGCAGTACTGCACCTTCTGGGTCGGCGATCTCTTCCTCGGCGTCGAGGTCCTGAAAGTCCAGGAGGTGCTGCGCCCGCAGCCCACGACCCGCGTGCCGCTCGCGCCGCGGACGATCCGCGGACTGCTGAATCTCCGCGGCCAGATCGTGACCGCGATCGACCTGCGGCACCGGCTCGCGCTCCCCGACCGAAGCGCCGAGCAGGCGCCGATGAACGTGATCATCCGGACCGAGGACGGTCCGGTCAGCCTCGATGTCGACGAGATCGGCGATGTCGTGGAGCTGAGCGTTGACGACCGCGAGCGGCCGCCGGAGACGATCCGGGACGAGCGCCGCGAGCTCGTCAGCCATGTCTACAAGCTTGCCGATCGCCTCATGCTCGTGCTCGACACCGGCAAGGCGATCGAGAACTGAGTGCCGCACGAGTATCGGCGGACCTCGAACCTCCCACACCGCACCCCCTCACGATCACCATCACGCGAAGGCAGACGATCATGCACCAGGACCAGAACGCATCGGCCATGAACCAGTCCTCCACCCCGTCGTCGGCGTCGTTCCGAAGCTCCTGGAGCCTTCGGACGAAGCTCATCGTGCCCGTCACCGGCCTGCTCATCGCCACCTTCGGCGCGGTGTACCTGACCGTGCGGAATGAGGCAGCGCAGCTCAGCGACAGCCGCCTGGTCGGACTCTCCGGATCGGCGTATTCGGTGCAGGACAAGATCGACCGTAACCTCTTCGAGCGTTACGGCGACGTCCAGGCCTTCGGCAACAACTCCTGCGTGCGGCGCGACCTCACCAAGCTCACGCCCGCCGATGCGGCGACGATCACCGATGTGATCAATCGATATGTCACCAATTACGGCATCTACACGGTCTCGATGGTCGTCGATGTGAACGGCAAGGCCGTCGCGATCAACACCGTCGACGCGACAGGCAAGGAACTGCCCGATGCGAAAGATGTGGTCGGCCGTTCCTTCGCCGACGCCCAGTGGTTCAAGGACGCCGCCGCGGGCAAGTTCTCGACCGGCATGTCCGCCGACGGGAAGTCGCTCGCGACCGGCACCGTGATGGAGGCGCCGAGCGACAATCCGCTGGTCGACGAGCTGTACGGCAAGGCTGCGCCGGCGTGGACCATGACCTTCAGCGCACCGATCCGTGACACCAGCGGCACCGTCGTCGGATACTGGCACAACTGCTTCACCTCGGCGGCGATCGAGGAGATCGTGCTCGCCGAGTTCAAGCAGCTCCTCGCGCAGGGGCTCCCCTCGACCGAAATCAATGTCGTCGATGCCAACGGCGCCCTGATCGTCGACCTCGATCCGATCGAGTCCGGAGGCGAGAGCTGCCGATACGACGACCTTTTCTCGGTGAACTTCATCTCGAGCGCCGAGGAGATCGCCCTCGCCGCGAAGGATGCCAAGGAGTCGACGGGCATCAACTACGGGGCGAACATCCGCATGAGCGAGGAGGCCGGGTACGAGTACATCCAGCCGGGCGGATTCGCCAAGAGCGTTCCGACGCTCGGCTTCGTGGGCACCGGCTTCACCACCTTCGTTCGCGCCGAGCCGGATGAGCTCTTCGAGCAGGCGCACGACCTGATGACCGCCGTCATGTGGGCGGGCGTCTTCGGCATCGGTCTCGGCATCGCGGCCCTCTGGTTCATCACGCGACCGATCCTCCGCAGCGTCGGCCGCGTCCGTGACGCGATCCAGGGTCT
This sequence comes from uncultured Isosphaeraceae bacterium, assembly GCA_964395845.1. Classification (GTDB taxonomy): domain Bacteria; phylum Planctomycetota; class Phycisphaerae; order Phycisphaerales; family SM1A02; genus JAEUIT01. The sequence continues at coordinate 94,568 of CAYNCG010000003.1, forward strand.
CGCCGACGGCGACATCAGCAAGGATGTCCCGGTCACCTCGGGCGACGAGGTCGGCGCGATGGCCAACGCCTTCAACCACGCCCGCGCCGGTCTCCACGGCGTCTTCGGCGTGGACAAGGTCAACTGGACGACGATCGGCGAGCAGCAGCGGCAGGCGATCGCCCTCTCCGAGGGGCTCCGCCAGACGATCACGGTCGTCAGCGAGAACTCGCAGGCCCTCGCCACCGCGAGCGAGGAGCTCACCGCCGTCAGCCAGCAGATGAGCTCGAACTCCGAGGAGACCGCGGCCCAGTCCGATGTCGTCGCCAGCGCAGCCGAGCAGGTCTCGAAGAATGTCGCCACCGTCGCGACGAGCGCCGAGGAGATCAACGCGAGCGTCCGCGAGATCGCCAAGAACGCGAGCGACTCCGCCCGCGTCGCGGCCGACGCCGTGACGGTCGCCAACGAGACCAACAAGATCATCGCCCGGCTCGGCGAGTCGAGCCAGGAGATCGGCAACGTCATCAAGGTGATCACCAGCATCGCCCAGCAGACCAATCTCCTCGCCCTCAACGCGACCATCGAGGCCGCCCGCGCCGGTGAGGCCGGCAAGGGCTTCGCGGTCGTCGCCAACGAGGTCAAGGAGCTCGCCAAGCAGACCGCCCAGGCGACCGAGGAGATCAGCCAGAAGATCCAGGCGATCCAGGGCGACACGAAGGGCGCGGTCGGCGCGATCGAGCAGATCACCTCGGTGATCGGACAGATCAACGACATCTCGAACACCATCGCCAGCGCCGTCGAGGAGCAGTCCGCGACGACCAGCGAGATCGCCCGCAACGCGAGCGAAGCCGCCGCGGGCAGCACCGAGATCTCGAAGAACATCCAGAACGTGAGCATCGCCGCCCGCAACACCACGCAGGGCGCGTCGAACACGCTCAGCGCCGCGACCGAGCTCGCGAAGCTCGCCGTCACGCTGAAGGATGTCGTCAGCCGCTCGAAGGTCTGATCGGAGAGAACGGCGGCGGCGCGGTCCGGCGCGAGCCGGGCCGCGTCGCCGCACCATGCATTGGCGCGAGGGCGCGCCGAAGGGGATGTGACCCATGGCAGAGGAATGCGGTTCGGATCAGCAGCTTCCGAAGATGCTCATCGTCGATGACTCGACGCCGATGCGGAGCCTGCTCCAGTACATCGCGACCGAGCTCTCCTTCCGCACCGAAACGGCCATCAACGGCCGCGACGGGCTCGAGAAGCTGGTGCGGAACGACCCGAAGGATCCCTTCCAGGTCGCCCTCATCGACTGGGAGATGCCCGAGATGAACGGGCTCCAGCTCGTGCAGATGCTCCGCCGCAACCATGACTTCGACGAGATGAAGATCATGCTCGTGACGACGCTCAACGCGATCGAGAACGTGACCGCCGCCCTCGAGGCCGGCGCGAACGAGTTTCTCATGAAGCCCGTGTCGAAGGAGTCTCTCAGCGAGAAGCTCCAGGTGCTCGGGATCCTCTGAACGCGAACCCAGGCGACTCACGCTCCATGCCGCGCATTCGCGCCCTTATCGTCGATGACGCCGTGGTGATGCGCAAGCTCATCACCGAAGCGCTCGCCCGCGACCCCGACATCGAGGTCGTCGGGACGGCCGCCAACGGCCGCATCGGTCTCCAGAAGATCACCCAGGTCAATCCCGACATCGTGACCCTCGATGTCGAGATGCCCGACATGAACGGACTCGAGATGCTCCGTGCGGTGCGCCGCACGCACCCGAAGCTCCCCATCATCATGTTCAGCACGCTCACGCGGCGCGGCGCGGAGGCGACGCTCGACGCGATCTCGGCCGGTGCGACCGACTACGTGACGAAGCCGGCCAACGTGGGCAGCGTCAACGAGAGCATCGCGCGGCTTGAGCAGGAGCTCATTCCGAAGATCAAGACGCACTGTCGGGCGATCCTCCCGACCGCGGGGCGCGAGGGCGCCGGCGGCGGACAGGGGGCCGCATCGGCGGCGCGTCCGGTCGGGACGCCGGCGGTTCGCGCGCCGCGCCCCGCGCACGCCCGCATCGAACTCCTCTGCATCGGGACATCCACCGGCGGGCCGAACGCCCTCGCGGATGTGCTCCCGCTGCTTCCCGCGAGCTTCCCCGTGCCGATCGTCATCGTGCAGCACATGCCGCCGGTCTTCACCGGTCTCCTCGCGGAGCGGCTCGGGAAGCGCAGCCAGATCGTCTTCCACGAGGGCGCCGAGGGCGATGTCCTCCGCCCCGGTCACGCGTACATCGCTCCCGGCGGCAAGCACATGACCGTCCAGCGCACCGCCGCGGGGCTTGTCCTCGGACTCAACGAGGATCCGCCGGAGAACTCCTGTCGGCCCGCGGTCGACGTGCTCTTCCGTTCCGTCGCGGCGACCTGCGGCGTCGGAACGCTCGGCGTCGTCCTCACCGGCATGGGACAGGACGGCGCCCACGGGTGCCGTCACATCCGCGAGCGGCAGGGCCTCGTGATCGCCCAGGATCAGGCGACGAGCGTCGTCTGGGGCATGCCTGGAGCGGTGGTCGAGGCGGGCGTCGCCGATCGGGTGCTTCCGATCCAGCAGATCGCCGCCGAGATCATGCGCACCGTCGGATGCGCTGCGCCGCTCGTGCAGTCGCCGATGCGGATGGAAGGTCGAATCGGAACCGCGGTCAATCCGGTCAGCGGACCGGGAGAGGTGGCAGCATGAGCGTGACCAAGGACGACTTCGACTTCATCGCTCATCTCGCCCACACCCAGGCGGCGATCGTGCTCGAGACGGGCAAGGAGTATCTCGTCGAGAGCCGTCTCGGCGAACTCGCGTCGACGCTCGGGATGCCGGGCATCGAGCACCTCATTCGCGAGGTGCGCAGCAAGCCGCAGAGCGACCTGGTCCGCAAGGTCATCGACGCCCTGACGACGAACGAGACCCTCTTCTTCCGCGACTTCCATCCGTTCGAGGCGCTGAAGAAGTCGGTCATCCCCGAGATCATGGAGAAGCGCGCCGCCGTGCGCCAGCTCTCGATCTGGTGCGGGGCCTGCTCGACGGGACAGGAGCCCTACAGCCTGGCGATGCTGCTCCGCGAGCATTTTCCGGCGCTCCGCGACTGGAAGGTCTCGATCCTCGCGACCGATCTCTCGCCGCGCGTGCTGAAGGCCGCGGAGGCCGGCGTCTTCTCGCAGCTCGAGGTCAATCGCGGCCTGCCCGCGGCCCTCCTCGTCAAGCACTTCACGAAGGAAGGGGACAAGTGGCACATCAAGGACGATGTCCGCAAGCTCATCACCTTCCGCGAGCTGAATCTCGTGCAGCCCTGGCCGGTGATGCAGCCCTTCGATCTCATCTTCCTCCGCAACGTCATGATCTACTTTGACGTGCCGACGAAGAAGACGATCCTGAAGCGCATGCGCGGCTGTCTCCTGCCGCACGGCTATCTCTTCCTCGGGAGCGCCGAGACGACGGTGAACCTCGACTCCTCGTATCGCACGGTGAACACCGACAAGACCGTGTACTACAGCCCGACGCCGGCCGAACCGGCGGGAACGCCGGCCCGCAAGGCCGCGTGAGTCGGCGACGGGCGAGCGGGGACGATGCGCGGTAGCCTCCGTGGCACCGGGCGCTGACGCGCCCTCCAAGGAGTCTCGCCGATGCGCTCTCTCGCTCTGCTGGTCGGTCTCGTGACGCTCGCATGGTTCTCGCTCGGTCTCGCCCGATCGCAGGACGCCTCGCAGCCGGCCGCGGCGGCCAAGGCCAAGGGAGTCGCCCTCGTCACCGGCGCGAATCGCGGCATCGGTCTCGAGCTCGCCAGGCAGCTCAAGGCCGCCGGACACGATGTCGTCGGAACGGCCCGGAATCCCGACGAGGCCAAGGAGCTCGCCGCTCTCGGGGTGCGCGTCATGCAGCTCGATGTGACCGACGCCGCGAGCGTCGCCCGGCTCGCCGAGGCGCTGAAGGGCACGCCGATCGAGGTGCTCGTCAACAACGCCGGCGTCACCGGGGGCGGTTCGACGATCGAATCGATGGACATCGAGGCCGCACGCCGGGCGTTCGAGGTGAATGCCATCGGGCCGATGCGGGTCACGCAGGCGCTCCTCCCGAACCTGAAGGCCGGTTCGCGGCGAATGGTCGTCAGCATCTCGAGCAGGCTCGGCAGCATCGCGAAGAACGAGAGCGGCGGATACGCCGGCTATCGCGAGAGCAAGGCGGCGCTCAACATGTTCATGCGCTCGTTGGCCGTCGAGATGAAGGCATCGGACTTCATCTGCATCGCGATGAGCCCGGGCTGGGTGCGGACCGACATGGGCGGCTCGTCCGCGACGCTCTCGCCCGAGGAGAGCGTGAGCGGGATGCTCCGGACGCTCAACGCCCTGACGCCCAAGGACAGCGGCCGCTACCTCTCCTACGACGGCAGCGAGTTGCCGTGGTGAGTGGGCGCTGTCGCGTTCGGTGAAGTACCCATCAGGTCAGGTTGATGCCCACCTCGCGGGCGGCTCGCGGATCGTTCACACTGCGCGCAATCGTTCGGGCGTTCTCCAGCAGTGGGTTTGCGGAGCGTTCGCGAACATATCTCGTGCCGTGGGGGGCACCATGCATGCACGTTGCCGAGGTCGGGCTGAAGCGGGTCATCGCGCGCATCGAATCGCGGCCTTCACGATCGTCGAACTGCTCGTCGTGGTCTCGATCATCGCCCTGCTCATCGCGATCCTGCTGCCCGCGATCGGGAAGGCCCGCGACGCGGCGCTCGTCACCCAGAGCTTGGGCAACCTGCGCAACCTGACCGCCGCCAACGCCGCGTACGGCGCCGACTGGAACGACCGTCAGTTCACCGCGTGCCCCGATGACGCCGGGCTCGTCGGCGGCAACTGCAACACCTACACCTCGACGATCTCCTGTCCGCCGCAGCAGCTCGTCGGATGGGACGCCAACGGCGCGATGTGGGGCTACTTCATCGGCAGCGGTCTCTGTGCGGGCTTCCCCGGAAGCTGCAACGAGAACTGGGCCGTCTACAAGCCGATCACCTTCACCGGCATCGATGCGGGATTCGGCTCCTTCCGCCTGCCGAATGTGAAGGCCTTCTCGAGCTATCTCAACGGCCGCTACTACGACCCGGTGTATTGGGCGCCGAAGGATCGCATCACGCTCGTCGGCGCCGAGAAGTACATGGGACTTCCCGCGCAGTTCACCTGGGACGGACAGATCAGCGCGTTCTCGAGCTACTGCTGGAGCCCTGCGGCGATGTGGGCGCCCGAGGCCTTCGCCGCGAAGGGATTCAAGAATCCGGACACGCTCCCGGGCGGCTATCGCAGTCCGGCGGTCGGCCAGGCGGTCTATCCCGATCTGAAGACGCGCATGCTCGAGCACTCCTGGCTCCAGAACATGGAATCCGCGGTGAACCCGAACTTCTCGCAGGGACCGAACGGCGCGACCGGCACCGGCGAGCCCTGGTACTTCAACCACGGCTACAACTCGGCGCCGGCGACGATGTTCTTCGACGGGAGCGTGCGCGTCATGGGCGTCGGCGACGCGATGGAGAGCGACGCCCGGGCGAAGACGACGGCAGAGGCCACGGCAAGCGAGAAGGGACTCTGGCATCGCGGCTCGCCGTTCGGCGCGAACGGCTACTTCGGGGCGCAGAGCTACGACTTCCTCGTCGACACGAGCTACCACATCCTCACGACGGACGGCATCCTCGGCCGCGACACGGTCGGCGCGAAGTGACGTGCGATTGGCGCGATTCGTCCAGAGAACCACAGAGGCACAGAGGGCACAGAGGTAGCACAGAGAAGCCACCAGAATGAGGGAGTTCGCCGCACGCAATCGTCGGCACAGGATGAGATTGCCTTGGAGTGAGCCTTCGGCCTTGCCCAGCGCTTGCACTCCTCAAGTCCCTGTGGCACCGGCGCGTGTTGGTCAACGCGCGCGACCTGTCTCGTCGTTTGCCTTCTCTGTGCATCCTCTGTGCCCTCTGTGCCTCTGTGGTTCTCTGGAAGGCGCGACGCTCAGTCGTGCCAGCGGGCCTGGAGGCGCGGCATGTCGCCGAGATAGGGGGCGATGTGCGGATCGTCGCTTGTCACGAAGCTGCGATAGTCGCCGTCGAAGCGCACGCGGCCGGCGTGGAGCATGACGATGCGCGGCTCGAGGCGATGGAGGAGGCCGGTGTCGTGCGTGACGACGATGGTCGTGCGCGGCACGGGCGCGCCGGGCGCGGTGAGCGCCGGGGCGGCCGCGTGGGTTGCCCCGATCAGCTCGTGGATCTGGCCGCACATCTCGGGATCGAGTCCCGAGGTCGGCTCGTCGTAGACGATGAGCGGGGGATCCATCACGAGGGCCCGAGCGATCGCCACGCGCTTCGCCATGCCGCCCGAGAGTTCCTCGCGGTCGCGGTGGAGGACCAGGTCGGGATCGAGTCCGACATCGCGAAGCGCCTGCTTCGCCCGCGGCAGAATCTCGGTGTCGGTCATGCCGCGCAGCTCGCGCGGCATCATCGCGAGGTTGTGGAAGACCGAGCCGGTGAGGAGTGCGTTCCGCTGGAAGACCACGCCCCAGCGGGCCCGAATCCGGTCGAGCTCGCGGTCGGTGAGGGTGTGGATGTCGACGAGCGGACCGCCGGGCTGATCATGGTCCGCGACGAGCACCCGGCCGCTGTCCGGCGCGAAGTGCCCGGTGAGATGCTTCAGGAGGACGGTCTTCCCGCACCCCGAGCCGCCGACGATCGCGACGAGTTCGCCGCTGTGGATGGTCAGCTCGACGCCCTGTAGCACCGGCTTCCCACCGAAGGACTTGTGCAGGTCCTCGACGACAATCTCGGGTGCCGACGCGGCGACGGCGTCTGGCGTGCGTGGAAGGGCAGGCATCCACGGATCCTACGGCGAGCCGCGGGGCGTGGTGTCCTCCAACGAACCGAGCGGGAAGTCGAAGATTCTCCGATTTTCGTCTCGTGATCCCAGGACCGCTTCCGTATTGCAGTCTTGAAGGCATTTCGCGCCCGGTCGCGTGTGCGGCCCGGGCGGTGTACTGCTGGCGCTTTCGACTTGCCGCGTCTCGATTTCGGGGTATCAACCCGCCGACCCGCTGACCGACGCGGCATAAGGCTCGCCGCTGGCTTGGCAGCGACCCTTCTCTCAAGTGCAGCCTTCGCTCAGGCGAAACCCTACCGCGTCATCGTGCTGACGACCGGAGGGCTTTCCGGAACGCCCGTGCCGCTTGGTGGCGGGGCAACCACCGTCATGGTGCCGAGCGGACGCCACACGCTGGGAATCAACGATTCCGGGCTCATCACCGGTGGATTCGAAGTGATCGTCAACGGAAACCCGAGAACCCATGCCTTCGTCTGGTCGCCCACCACGATCGGTACCGGCCTGACCCAACTTCCCGCTCAAACCGTGTTCGACCTGCACGCCGCTTCGTTCGGCGCTTCGTCGGAGGACCAGAGCTTCGCGAACGACATCAACCGCGGCGGATCCTGTACGCCCGGGCAACTCCTGTACGACCTCGACGATGACGGCGATGTCGATGTCGATGATGTCGGCGTCTGGGCAACGCAGTTCTCGGGGAACCTCATCCGCCGGATTGACCCGATCTGCACCTGTACGCCGGATGAGGGCGGCGGCGAGGGCGAGTCCCAGCAAGCCCAGCAGGAGATGCAGTCGGAAGGCGGCCTGTCGCTCGCCGAGGCCCTCGCAGCCTTGGGGTTCGCGGATCCGCTCACCTTCGCGGCGTGGTCGTGCAATGTCGATGATGGAACAGCATCCGCCGCGTGCGAACAGCTCGCGGCGCTCATGGAAACCGGAGGAAGCGAATGAACCCGCGATACACGCTGCTCGGTAGGGCTCCTCTGACTCTCGCGCTGTCAGCAACGCTCCTCGCCTGCGCGGCAAGCGCGCAGGCCGGCTTCACCACCTACACGAACTTCGATGCATGGAAGTCGGCGACGGGGAACACTTACACCACGCTCGATTTCGTGTTCCCGCAGCCGGTGCTGCTGACGACGCAGTACCTCAATCTTGGCGTGTCGTTCCCCGACCAGGAAGAGGTGGCGGCACCGCTCCCCGCCTCTTTTCCCTTCGACGGATGGGGCATCTGGGGCGCTGGACTCGCTGACAGCGACATCCACCTGAAGTTTGCGACGCCGCAGAAGTGGATCGCGGCCCATTACCCTGGAAAGGTGAGTTACCAGCTCATCAGTCAGGGGACCGTGATCTTCACTTCGCTGCCCCATAGCGTGATCGGCCTGAGCGATTTCTACGGCGTAGTCAGCGACATCGGCTTCGACGAAGTCAGGTTGGTCAATCCGTCAGGTCAGCTCTATGTCGACAACATCTACTTCGGCATTCCCGCTCCTGGAACGCTGGCGCTTCTTGGTGCGGGCCTGATCGTTGGGCGGCGTCGGCGAAGGTGAATCGGTACGGGTAGTCATCGGCGCACGCCCGTCGGAGCGGCGAGGAATCCGAGATCACGAATGAACGAGCGACAGACACTGCCATCGACGGCGCTCTCAGCAACGCTCCTCGCCTGCGCGGCAAGCGCGCAGGCCGGCTTCACCACCTACACGAACTTCGATGCATGGAAGTCGGCGACGGGGAACACTTACACCACGCTCGATTTCGTGTTCCCGCAGCCGGTGCTGCTGACGACGCAGTACCTCAATCTTGGCGTGTCGTTCCCCGACCAGGAAGAGGTGGCGGCACCGCTCCCCGCCTCTTTTCCCTTCGACGGATGGGGCATCTGGGGCGCTGGACTCGCTGACAGCGACATCCACCTGAAGTTTGCGACGCCGCAGAAGTGGATCGCGGCCCATTACCCTGGAAAGGTGAGTTACCAGCTCATCAGTCAGGGGACCGTGATCTTCACTTCGCTGCCCCATAGCGTGATCGGCCTGAGCGATTTCTACGGCGTAGTCAGCGACATCGGCTTCGACGAAGTCAGGTTGGTCAATCCGTCAGGTCAGCTCTATGTCGACAACATCTACTTCGGCATTCCCGCTCCTGGGACGCTGGCGCTTCTAGGTGCGGGCCTGATCGGCGGGCGGCGTCGGCGAAGGTGAATCGGTACGGGTAGTCATCGGCGCACGCCCGTCGGAGCGGCGAGGAATCCGAGATCACGAATGAACGAGCGACAGACACTGCCATCGACGGCGCTCTCAGCAACGCTCCTCGCCTGCGCGGCAAGCGCGCAGGCCGGCTTCACCACCTACA
>CAYNCG010000003.1:103841-271465 GCA_964395845.1 uncultured Isosphaeraceae bacterium
TGGCGCTTCTAGGTGCGGGCCTGATCGGCGGGCGGCGTCGGCGAAGGTGAATCGGAACGGGCGAAGGGGCTGCTCGCTCGTGCCAGGCGATGCGGGTCGCCAAGCGTTCGGATCGACCGATTCCGCACACGAATTGGCCACCAAGGTCCCTCGCCTCCCATGCGCAATCTGAACATGGCCTTGACATGGGTGGGCGATCAATTGGCATGGCCCGGACCCGCTATCGAAGCGTCTTCCTGAGCGACACCCACCTCGGCTCCTCGACCGTGCAGGCCGAGGAGCTGGCGTACTTCCTCAAGCATGTCGCCTGCGATCGACTCTACCTCGTCGGCGACATCATCGACATGTGGCGGCTGCGGCAGCGGTGGAAGTGGCCGGACTCGCACAACCAGGTGATCCGACGCATCCTGAAGCTCTCGTCGCGCGGGACGAAGGTCGTCTTCATTCCGGGCAATCACGACGATGCCGCCCGGCAGTATGTCGGACTCGAGTTCGGCGGCATCGAGATCGCCCTGAACGCGGCCCATCACACCGCCGACGGACGCGTGCTGCTCGTCTCGCACGGCGACCAGTATGACCTCGTCGTGCAGCACCATCGGCTGCTGTCGAAGGCCGGCGCCGTCGCCTATGACTTCCTCCTCGGCGTGAACCGCGTCTGGAACGGCGGGCGTCGTCTCGTCGGACTTCCCTACCACTCGCTGAGCGGGGCGATCAAGGCTCGCGTGAAGAGCGCCTGCACCTTCGTGAGCGACTTCGAGGAGGAGCTCATCGCCGAAGCGCAGCGCGGCTGGTTTCACGGCGTGGTCTGCGGCCACATCCACAAGGCCGACATTCGCCACGATGTGCGCGGATCGGGGATTTCCTACTACAACTGCGGTGACTGGGTCGAGAGCTGCACCGCGCTGGTCGAACATGACGACGGGCGCATCGAGATCATCGACGGCCGCGCCGCGAATCGGGCGACGCGCCTGGTCGAGGCGGCGCTCGACGCGACGCGCGAGTCCGCGAGCGCCGCCGCACACGCCGACGCCGAGCCGGAGACCGATGCCGACGACTGGCGTGCGCCGACGATGCCCTTCCCGCTTCCATCGACGCGCCACCGCACGGACGGCGGCGAGGGAGTCGCACGATGATCCTGAGCACCGATGGGGTCGGGGCGATCGGCGCGCTCGGGACCGCGGCCCGCGGCGTGACCGCGGCAGGAGGCGTTCCCTCGCTGGGTCGCGTGCTCCTGCTCACCGCGAGCGTCGGTGGCGGCCACACCCGCGCCGCCGAGGCGACCGCCGAGGCCATCCGCGCGGGAGCGATGCGCGGTCGTCTCCGCTTCGAGCGCATCGAGGTGATCGACACGCTCGCCTACGCCCGCTCCTGGTTTCGAACGGCGTATCGCGGCACCTATCTCGGGCTTCTCGATCGGGCGCCGACGCTCGTCGGCTGGCTCTACGAGCGTTCGGACCGCGCGTTTCGCGGCGTGCGCAGCCGATGGGCGACGGCCCACGCCGGACTGCGGCCGCTCCGCCGCAAGCTCGAGGAGTTTCGCCCCGACACGATCGTCTCGACGCACTTTCTTCCCTCCGAGTACCTCGCCGGGCTTCGCCGCCGCGGTCGTCTCGATGCCCGGCTCATCACCGTCGTGACCGATGTGCATGCCCACGGCATGTGGCTCGCCGATCCCTGCGATCGATACTGCGTCGCGACGGAGGAATCGCGACTCACCCTCGAGGCCCACGGGGTCGAGCGCGAGCGCATCGCCGTGACGGGCATTCCGATCGATCCGGCGTTCGCCGCGCCGCTCGACCGGGAGGCCGCGCGGCGCATCCATGGCCTGCCGAGTGATCGCCCGGTGATCCTCTTCTCGACCGGCGGCGCGTGCGTCGGTCCCATCGAACGGCTCTATCGGCAGCTTCTCACGCTGCGGACGCCCTGCGAGCTGCTCGCGATCACGGGCAAGTCGAGCGTCGCCCGCGACGCGCTGGCGCGCATCGCCGCGACCCACGCCGCCGACGCTCCCGTCCGCACGCGGGTAGTCGGATACACGACCGCGATGCACGAATTCATGGCAGCGGCCGATCTCCTCGTCGGCAAGCCGGGCGGACTCACCTCCGCGGAGACGCGAGCGATGGGATTGCCCATGGCGATCGTGCATGCGGTGCCCGGACAGGAGGAGCACAACGCCGCAGCGCTCCTCGAAGCGGGTTGCGCGATCCGCTGCGCGTCGCCGCACGCCGCGGCGTGGAAGATCGATCGGCTGCTCGCCGCGCCGGAGACGCTGCGCCGCATGGGCGAACTCGCCCGCGCGGGTGCCCAGCCGCACTCCGGTGCACGCGTGGCCGAGACCCTTGCTGCGCTCGCCGAAGAGGGGTCACCGGCAAGGTCCGTGGCGCGGTAGGCGAAGACCTGATCGCCGCGTTGGAGGCGTGGCGACTCGCGCGGAAACTGCGCGCCCGGAGTTGACCCGGCTCGATGCCGGGCTAGTTTGGGAGGTCCGGCACCGGTCCCTTCCGGTGCCGTTGTTCCCTTTCCCTCCCGTTCCCTTTCCCTCCATCACCCATGCTGTCTTCCCGGCTTCTCGCCGCCGCGCTCGTCGCGGCGTCGTCGATCGTGGCGTCCGCGTCCGCTGACCTCGTCGTCGGCTGGACCATCCCGACCGCCTTCCCCGTCAACCCGCCGCCGACCGGCACCTCCTACTCGGTCGGTGCCGCCGATCAGGGTGCCAACGCGTTCGGCTCGAACCTGAGCTCGACCCACGCGCTCGCGACGACCGCCTTCACCTCGCCCGCCGGCAACGGCAGCCAGTTCGCTTTCAGCAGCAACAGTTGGTCGATCGGCGACTACTACGAGGCCCGTTTCTCGACCCTCGGCTTCACCGATCTCCAGCTCTCCTGGGATCAGGCCCGCAGCTCGACCGGCCCCTCGACCTTCGAGCTCATCATGAGCCTCGACGGCGGCAACACCTTCTCGACGGTCCTGAGCTCCTACGCGGTGCTCCAGTCGGGCGGCGGCGGCGCGCCGGGCACATGGTCGACCGGTACCTACAACCCGCTCTACACGACGAAGGTCGCCCTCGACGCCTCGGCGGCGGATCAGGGTGATGTCATCCTGCGCTTCCGGGCGATCTCCGCTGCGGGCGGAACCTCCGGCTCGAGCCGCATCGACAATGTCTTCGTGAACGGCAGCCTCATCCCCGCTCCGGGTGCGATGGCCGCCTTCGGTCTCGTCGGTGTCCTCGGCATCCGCCGTCGCCGCGCCTGATCCTTCCCTCCGGGGCCGGATCGAATACCGGTCCTGAAGCCCCGGAGACCGCGGTTTTCCGCTTCGACCGCCGCGCGTGGCTTCGGCCCGCGCGGCGGTTTTTCTTGTGTTTCGCTCCCCAAGGGCGCACAATCGCAGGCGTGCAACCCGCCGACTCGACGCTCTCGGCCACGCTCCACGGCGAGCTTCGCGATCTCGCCGCGGCGCTCCTGCGGCGGGAGCGGCGCGATCACACGCTCCAGCCGACCGCGCTCGTCCACGAGGCCTACCTTCGGCTTGGGGACCGCTTGGGCGTCGCGTGGCGTTCCGAGAACGGCGAGTCGGCGTTCCGGGCCCTCGCTGCGACCGCGATGCGGCGGATCCTCGTGGACCACGCTCGGGCCCATGCGGCCGACAAGCGCGGCGGAGGTTGGATTCGGCTCGATCTGCCTGAGGCCGCGCTCGAAGCGCCGGAGCCGGTCGAGCTGCTCGCACTGCACGAGGCGCTGGAGGCGCTCGCCGAACTCGACGAACGGAAGGCCCGGGTCGTCGAACTGCGCTTCTTCGGCGGGCTGACCGGCGAGGAGATCGCCGAGGCCCTTGGGGTTGCCCGCAGCACCTCCGAAGCCGATTGGTTCTTCGCCCGGGCGTGGCTTCGCAAGCGCTTGCTCGGGGCGGAGGGATGAGCCCGCCGAACACGCCGATACCGACGGATCGTCCCCCTTCGTCACCGACGCCGTGGCCGGCGCGCCAGCATCCCGCCGCCGATGCCGCCGAGCGGTTTCGCCTGACCGCCGCGATCTTCGAGCGCCTGCGCACGCTGCCGATCGGCGAGCGCGAGGCGCTCCTCGTCGAGCTCTGCGGCGAGGACGCCGATCTCCAGATCGAGGTGCGCTCGCTCCTGGCCCACCATGAGGCGCCGCCGGACGCCCTCGACCGCAGCGTCCTTCGCCCAGGTCCCGGGGCGACGATCGGACGCTACCGGATCGACGGCGTGCTCGGCGAGGGTGGCATGGGCACCGTCTACCGCGCGACGCAGGTCGAGCCCGTCCGGCGCGAGGTGGCGCTGAAGGTCATCAAGCTCGGCATGGACACGCGGCAGGTGATTCGGCGCTTCGAGGCGGAGCGGCAGACGCTCGCGAAGCTCGAGCATCCGAATGTCGCCCGCGTGCTCGACGGCGGCGCGACCCCCGACGGCCGTCCCTACTTCGTGATGGAGCTCGTCCGCGGCGTGCCGATCACCGAGCACTGCGACGCCCGCCGACTCAATTGGCGCGAGCGGCTGCTCCTGGTCCGCCAGGTCTGCGACGCGGTGCATCATGCCCATCAGCGCGGCATTCTCCATCGCGACATCAAGCCGTCGAATCTCCTGGTCGCCGAGATCGACGGCCGAGCCGTGCCGAAGGTCATCGACTTCGGCGTCGCGAAAGCGCTCGACGCGAGCGATCGGACGGTCGAGCGATCGCGGACGACCTCGATGGGAACCGCCGCCGGCGTGATCGTCGGCACGCCCGACTTCATGAGTCCGGAGCAGGCGGCCGGCGCGGATGTCGACATCCGCACCGATGTCTATACGATCGGCGTCGTGCTCTATGAGCTTCTCGTCGGCGTGACGCCGATGCGGGCACGAACGACGCATCGGCGCGGGGCCAGCGCGAGCGAGCTGCGCCGACGGCTGCTCGAGGACGAGCCGATCCGCCCGTCGAGCGCCATCGACGGCGAGCGCGCGGCGGTGCGATCGACGACCGAGGCGGCGCTTCGGCGGGCGATCCGCGGCGATCTCGACTGGATCGTGCTGAAGGCCCTCGCCCGCGAGCCGGGCCGGCGCTATGCCTCGGTCGCGGCGCTCGCCGACGACATCGATCGGCTGCTCGCGCACGATGTGGTCAGCGCCCGTCCGCCATCGACGGCCTATCTCCTCGCGAAGTTCGCGCGGCGCCACACGGTCGCGCTCGTCGCGGCCGGTCTCGTCGCGACCTCCCTCGTCGCGGCCACGGTCGTCTCGCTCGCCGCGCTCGGCATCGCCCGCAACGAGCGCGACAGCGCCCGTCAGGCGGAGCGCGCCCAGGCGCGCCTCGCGGGCGAACTCAGCGCCGAGCTGTTCGCGAGCGACATCGAGCGCGGTCGGCAGGCCGCACGGCAGGGGAACTGGGCCGAGGCTCGCGCCCTCCTCAGCGAGGCGATCGAGCGCGACGCCGACTCGCCACACGCGCGATGGGCCATGCGCGAGCTGGTCTGGGCCCAGGGATGCCTCGCGACCTGGCGCCTCGACGGACGGGTTGACTACCTGCGACTCCTGCCGGATCAGCGGAGCATCCTCTCGGCAGCGCGGGACGGGCCGCTGACCCTACTCGATATCGAGGATGGCTCGCAGCGGGTGATCGCCGAGGTGCCCGTGCGGGCGTGGGAACTCGACATCAGCGCCGACGGACGATGGATCCTGACCGCCGACGCCTTCGGCATGATCCAGCGGTGGGATGTCGCTGGCGGCATGAGGCCGACGGCGATCGTCGAATGCGGCACCGCCCTGAGTTGCGTGCGCTGTAGCACCGACGCGCCGGTCGCCTTCGCTGGCGGACTGGACGGCATCCTCTGGCGGATTCCGCTCGACGAGTCTCCTGACGGATCGAGCGCTGCGCCGCCGCGCCCGATCTCCGTCGGCGCCCGGATCAAGCGGATCGCGATCGCCCCGGACGGCACCGTTGCCGCGGGCCGCGACGACGGGAGCATCTCGCTCGTCGCCCCGGACGGTTCGCACGAGCGGGTCATCCGTCCGCATGACCGGCCGATTCAGTCGCTGGCCTTCGGTCGCGCGGGTCGGCTCATCGCGAGCGGCACGACGGGCCCGGCGATCGTCATCGTCGACACCGAGACGGGTGAGGTGACGCGCCGACTGCAGCCGCGCGTCGGAACCTTCCGCGATCTGCGCTTCGGCCCCGATGACCGAACGCTCATCGTGCTTGGGTGGTGGGCCGTCCATGAGCTCTCGCTCCAGGACGAGTCGCTCCGCACGCTCGTGCCGACGCCCGGCTGGCGCTTCGACCTCTCGCGCGACGGGACACAACTCGCGCTCGCCAGCGAGGGAACGCAGATGGTGAGCGTCTGGGACCTGAGCCACGACGGCGGCGGCGTGCGCGGGGTCGCGCCGACGCGCTCGGTCGTCCGACCGATCGGCGGTGCGCCCGATCCCGCGGCGCCGCCGTTTCTCGCGAGCCTCGAGCGCGGCCTGAGTCGCCTCGATGTGCGCGGTCGGCTCGACGCTCCGATTCCCGCCTCGCGCGTGCGGGCCTTCCGTGCTGACCTGCAGGGCGAGCGCATCGTCACGGTCGAGGGCGAGCGCCGACTGCGCGTGGTGCGGCGCAGTCGCGACGCCGGCACGCAGCCATGGGTCGAGCAGTCCCGCGTGCAGACCGAGCGGCCGGTGCGGGCGGACCCGTCGACGCTTTCCTTCGGCGGTGATCGGCTCCTGGCCTTCGCCGACGACGACAACGCCGTGCACATCGTCGATCTCGCCGACGGGACGATCTGCGAGGCCGTTCCCGCCGAGGGGCGCGAGACGCTCGCGGTCGCCCTGAGCCCGGATGGCGCGTGGCTAACGGTTGTCCAGCGGCGCGGCGTGAACATTTTCCTTCGGCTTGCCGACGGCGCCCGCTTCGAACAGACGATCGACACCACCGGCTTCTGGACCGACTTCACCGCGGACGGTTCCCGCTGCCTGATCGGCACATGGCGCGGCGAGATCGTGGTGCGCGACATGCCGAGCGGCTCGCTCACGACGCTCGCCGGTCACGCCTCGCGCGTGCTTGAGCTTGCGCCGCATCCGACCGATCCCGATCTCGCTGTCAGCGGCAGCGAGGATGGCACGGTGCGGGTCTGGCACCTCGGCCTCGGCCGCGAGGTCGCCCAGCTCCGTCCCTTCGAGGCCGGCACCGCGGTGCGCAGCGTGGGGTTCGTGCAGTCCGGCGAAGGCATCTCAGCGGTCGGTTCCGACGGCCAGCTCGTCACCTACTCGATGCCGCGCGCCGACCGCATGATCCGCCAGACCGGCGCCGAACCGATGCCGGTGACGATCGAGGAGTGAGACGGCGGCGCGCGCGTCGCTGCTTTCTGACCTGCTCCGCCAGAGAACCACAGAGGCACAGAGGGCACAGAGGATGCACAGAGAAGCCAACGGAAAGATGTGATTCGTCGCGCACACTCGTGTCGCGCGCGAGCAAACTGGCTCCTCATCCTTGTCTTCTCTGTGGCCCTCTGGTGCGTCAGGTCAAGTCCATGACATCTCGTCTGGTGAAAGGAACAGACCATGTGAACAGTCGACAACACATGTAGCCGACCGAGCGGCGTCCGCAGCGATGCGGCCGTCGAAGCCTCGGAAGGCGAAGCGGCGAGCCGTAGCGCAAGCGAACCTATTCGGCCTCGTTACACGATTGAAAGCGGCCAACCCTCCAGAGGGGGCGAAGCCAGCACGGCCTCCCGAGCGTCGACGCACGCGGCAGGCTCGGCTTTCCGGGGTGAGACGGGACGGCGCGTCGCGAAAGACGTCATGGGAACCTGAGAGACCCGACCGATCGGGTTCGTGACCCACCTGCTCGGCGGAATGCATAACGCCGTTTGCAGGATCGGATCGGGAGTCGGAGAGGCGCGTAGTAGCGTCGAAGCGGGGCAACTCCCGCGGAGCGAAGGCGCCTCACCGACGGTACGCGGAGTCAGAAGCAAGGAGACACCGATTGCACACGGGTGCCGCTACGGAGGAACCGGCGTTGACTGCGAAACCCCAGGCGCTTGCCGAAGGTTGAGTGCCAACTCGGGGACCGTCTCCACGCCGAGACAGAAGCTTTATCGCCATGCAAAGATGGTCAGCAACGCTCTGTGCTGCACGGGATCAACGACCGATGCTCTATGGCACAGATTGTCGAGGGGCCGTTCACATCCCCTCCAGACGCGACCCATCGATCGCACAGCGACGAATCCGTCGGGAAAGCCGGATGCGGGAAATCTGCACGTCCGGTTTGACGAGGGGGATGGTCGCGTGTGAACGCGGCCATCCCTACTCTACTGTCCTCTGTGCCTCTGTGTTGAATCTGAACGCCGCAGACGCTGAACTCCGCGCGCGAGCGTCAGGGCAGGCAGGGGCCCCATTCGCCGAGGAGGAGGGCGAGGTCCGCCGCGTCGACGGTGCCGTCCTGGTTGATGTCCGCCACGCCGCCCGCGGCGTTCCATTCGCCGAGGAGCTTCGCGAGGTCGGCTGCGTCGGTCTTGTCGTCGCCGTTGAAGTCCGTGTCGCAGTCCGACTCGGCGAAGCCGAGGGCGAGGAGCTCGTCGGGTTCGATGTTGAAGTTCCATCCCGGCGTGTCGTGCTCGGCCGGGTCGTAGTTCGTGCGGCTGCGGCTCACCTGGAAGCGCCCGCTCGACGGGGCGTTGTGGAAGGGCGAGCTCGTGTCGATCGCCCAGTTGCCGCGCGATTCCCGCAGCACCTTCACGAGTCCGCCGCTGAGGACATAGAGCGCGCCGTCGTCGCCGATGCTGATGCTCCGCGGCGCGGTGAGGCCGGGAACCGTGATCGTGTTGAAGCTGAAGAACGGGCCGGTTCCGAGCAGTTCATAGATCGAGTTCGAGTTGTCCGCGGTGAAGTACGCGCGGTTCTCGGTCGGATGCGCTGCGATCGAGCCGCCGCCGTTCAGGAAGAGCAGGGGACTGATCGAATAGGTGGAGACGACGCCGAAGTTGCGGTTGAGCCGCTGGATCTTCTTCTCGTCGATGGAGAGGACGAGGATGTGATCGTTCTTGTCGTCGTAGGCGAGCGCGGTCGGCGTCGGGATCGTGCTCGACGCGAGTCCGGTCGAGGTGCCGTTGGCGTTCAGCGCGTAGAGCTTCGCGCCGTCGTGGGCGTAGATTTTGCCGCTGCGGTCGACGCAGAGTGACTGTAGCGTGTTGAAGGTCGAGAGCGGGGTCTGCTCGCCGGTCATCGTGTTGATGCGGCGCATCTGCGTCTGGCCTGTCGCAGCGCTCGGTTGCACAATGACCACGGCATCGTCGCCGTCAGCGTCGATGTGCATGTCCTTCATCGCGAACGCGTTCGTCACGGGAATCGCGGGATTCGCGCTTCCCTCGAAGGCCAGCGGTGCGATCGGCTGGAGGACGAGACCGTCGCTGTTGGAGAAGCCGATGCCGTAGATCGGCTTCAGCGTCACGAAGGCGTCGATGATCCGGATCTTCCCGTCGCTCGAGGGATAGGCGATCGCGCTCAGCGTGCGCGGCACGCCGAGGAAGACATTGACCGCCGTCCCCGAGACGACCTTGTTGGTGAAGGTGCTTTGCGAGGCGTTGGCCGAGTCGTCGGCCGGATCGCGATACTTGATCGTCGTGCCGTTGCCGGTGTTCTGGATGCGCGTGAGGGTCACCGCATGCCCGCCGTCACGGTCGAGGGCCGGGAGGCCGCCGACGGTTCCGACCACGTCGTATCGCCCGTACGCGAAGGCGACGATCGATCCCTGCGCGGCCTTCTGGGCCATCCGAAAGGCGCGGACGTCATAGCCCGAACTCAGGAAGTAGGTGGAGCGGGTGAGGAGTCCGCCGCCCTCGCTCGCCGTCCAGAGGTTCGATCCCGACGACCACCCTCCGTTGTTCGTGCCGTTCGACGACGAGGTGCTCATGAGAGCGCCGAGTATCTGGATGTTCTGCGTGGCGATCGCGTACTTCGAGTTGCTTTGCCAATTGCCCGGGCCCGGCGCGACGAACGGGAATCCGTGGTTCGCCGAGTAGGCGAAGAGATTCATCGTCGCGGTCGGCACGCAGTACATCGAGCCGTTGCCGGGCAGTCCCTGGGTGCCGCCCGAGGGGGATCGCCGCTGATCGAGATCGGGCATGTGGATGACCCGATAGTGATAGTTGTTCGAGCTCGAATAGAAGGCGTTGGTGATGTCGGCCTGCGCGCCGGCGGCGAGGAGGCCGAGCGAGGCCGAGGCCAGCAGCGTCGAGGCGAGCGTGCGGTGGGCGGACGGGAGGAATGCGATCGTGGACATGGGGCGACTCCTGGCGGGGGCGTCGCGACCGCGCGCCCTCACCATCGGAGCGGAATTCCCGTCCCGGCTGTCCGACGAAATTCAGCGGCGCTCGTCAGGTGATGACCCGACGAGCGCGAGCACGAACCCGTCGTAGCCCTTCGAGCCGACGGTCTGGAGGGCGGTCGCACGGAGGCCGGGGTGATCGCGGATGGCGTCGAGCACCCGGCGCACGCCGCGAACGCTCGGATCCTCGCTGTCGGCCTCGAGCACCTTGCCGCTTCGCACGACATTGTCGATGACGATCGCCGTGCCCGGCCGGCCGAGGGCCACGGCGCGGTCGAGGTACTCGGCGCAGTGGATCTTGTCGGCGTCGATGAAGACGAAGTCGAAGGGCGCCGCCCCCTCGTGGATCAGACGGTCGAGGGATGCGAGGGCAGGACCGACGATGACCTCGCTGCACGCGCCGCAGCCCGCGCGGCGCAGGGAGCGGGTCGCAAGATCGGCGCGCCCCGGATCGATCTCCAGCGTGACGAGCGAACCGCCCGGCGGAAGCGCCCTGGCGAGCCAGATCGCGCTGTAGCCCGCGAGGGTGCCGACCTCGAGGATCCGTCGCGCTCCGCACATCCGCGCGAGCAGATGCAGGAGCTTCCCCTGCGTCGGCGAAACATGGATCGCGGGCAGGCCGGCGGCTTCGGCATCGAGCACCGCGGCGCGGAGCGCGTCGTCCTCGTCCACGAGCCAATCACACAGGCCGCGATCGACGGCATCCCAAAGCGGTTCGAGCATGGCCGAAACGATAGTGAATGGCGGGTGTCAGCGTTCCCCGATCCGGGGCGGAAAGCGGGTCGCTCATCCGCGACTTGCCTCCCTGCCAAATCCGCCTACTATCGCCGCCCCGCCCACCGATGGGCGTCTGCGTCCGCATCCCTTTCCGTGATCGTCTCCCTCGTCATCCTTTTCGCGCTCGCTCTGGCCATGCCGCTCGCCGGCCGGCTGTTGGGCGGTCGCGCGAGCGCCGTCGCGGGCCCCGGGGCGGCGCTGGTCGTGTTCGGCACCTTCGTTTGGTTCCTGCTGTCCGGCAGCGGATCGATCGGCGGGGCCGAGGCCGGAGCGACGGCGGCGACATCGGTCTGGCAGGGGCAACCTCGGTCGGAGCTGTATGCGTGGGTGCCCGATCTCGGCCTGACGCTCGCGTTCCGGCTCGACGGGCTCTCGCTCCTCTTCGCGCTCCTCATCACCGGCATCGGTTCGCTGGTCCTGCTCTACACCTCGAGCTATCTCGGCGGGCACCCGCGCATCGGGACCTTTCTCGGCATTCTCGTCGCCTTCATGGCGTCGATGCTTGGCCTCGTCCTCGCCGACAACCTGATCCTCCTTTTCATTTTCTGGGAGCTCACGAGCATCACCTCGTTTCTCCTGATCGGGTTTGAGCATGAACGGGCCTCGGCCCGCAAGGCGGCGATCCAGGCGTTGCTCGTCACCGGGAGCGGCGGACTGCTGCTCCTCGCGGGCCTGATCGTGCTCGCCATCGGAACGGGAAGCTTCTCGCTGAGCGAGATCCTGAGCGCCCCGCGCGGCACCGGCCCGAACGCGATGCCCGGCTACGAGGCGGCTGCGGTCCTGCTCCTGCTTGCGGCCTTCACGAAGAGCGCCGGCTTCCCGTTCCATTTCTGGCTCCCGAACGCGATGGAGGCCCCCTCTCCGGTCAGCGCCCTCCTGCACTCGTCGACGATGGTGAAGGCCGGCATCTATCTCGTCGCCCGGACCCATCCGGCGATGGGTGGTACGGCCCTCTGGGACGACGCCCTCATCGTCGTCGGCGGCCTCACGATGCTCGGCGCCGCCTTCGTCGCGATGCAGCAGCGGGCCCTGAAGAAGGTGCTCGCCTATTCGACGGTCTCCTCGCTCGGAACGCTCTTCCTCCTGCTCGGACTCGGGGCGATCAAGGCTGCGGCGGTCTACCTCCTGGCGCACGCGCTCTTCAAGGCGGCGCTCTTCCTGATCGCCGGCTCGGTGAGCCACGCGACGCACGAGAAGGATCCCGAGCGGCTCGGCGGGCTGCGCCGTTCGATGCCGGTCTCCGCTGCCGCCGCCCTCATCGCCGCGCTCTCGATGGCCGGAGCCTTCCCGCTTCTCGGCTTCGTCGGCAAGGAGCTTCTCCTGAAGGCCGGCATCGCCCATCCGGAGTGGCGGATCCCCGCGACGATCGCGATCGTCATCGCAGGCACCTGCACCGTCGTCTCCGCGCTCCTCGTCGGCCTGAAGCCCTTCATCGGGTCCGCGCCGACGCCGGACGCCGGCGATGGCCACGCGGCGCATGACCACGCGCGTCCGCACGAGAGCGACTGGCGCGAACTCCTCGGTCCGGTCCTCCTCGTCGCCCTGAGCGCGGTCGTCGGATTGGTCCCGTCGATCATGACCGAGCCGGTCGTGCGCGGCGTCCTCGCCGCCGTCGATCCGTTCGCCCGTTCGGCCGAGGCCAGCGGCGCAGCGTGGAAGCTGCAGGCCCTCGAACTCCTCTGGCCTCCCTCGCTGGCGACCGCCCTCTCGCTTCTCGCCCTTGCCGCGGGCGGCACGCTCTTCGCGTTCCGCGCGCGGGTGCTGCCCTCGCTCGCGTGGGCCGCGCCGCCGTTCGGGAAGTGGCCCGAGCATGCCTATCACGCGATCGTCGGCGGACTGCTCGCCTTCGCCGCGTTCCACAACCGCGTCATGATCGGAGGATCGCTGCGGACGCAGGCCCGGCTCGTCTTTTCGGTGACCGCGGCGGTGATCCTGGTGGCGCTCGTCGCCTCGGGCATCTCGGTGCTCGGCCCGTCCTTCGAGGGGGAGGGCCTCGGATTGGCGTCGGCCTTCGGCGACATCGACATCGCCTCGGCGCTCCTCTACCTGACCTCGGCGGTGGCCGCGTGCGGGCTCGTCGCGATGCGCTCGGCGATGGGCAAGGTCGCGGTGCTCGGCGTCATCGGATTCGCGATCGCCGTCCTCTTCGCGCGGCTCGCGTCGCCCGATGTGGCGCTCACGCAGATCACCGTCGAGTCGCTCATCGTCATCATCTTCGTCCTCGCGATCCTCCATCTGCCCGAGACGAAGTCGATCTCGCGACCGCGCTCGCGCATCGTCGACGCCTGCATCGCGAGCGCGCTCGGCATCGCCGTCGCGGGCATCTCGCTCGTCGCGATCCGGATGCCGACACCGAATCCGATCTCGGCGTACTTCGCGACGGCGTCGGTCCCCGAGGGCTACGGCGCGAATGTCGTGAATGTCATCCTCGTTGACTTCCGGGCGCTCGATACCCTCGGCGAGATCACCGTGATCGGCATCGCCGCGCTGGGCGTGGCCGCGATCATCGGGGCCTCGCTCCGTCGGGCGATGCAGCGGCCCGCGGGACGCACGGAGGGCGGCCGATGAGATCCGTCATCCTCCAGACCGCGGCCCGACCGATCGAGGGACTGATGATCCTCCTCTCGATCATCATTCTGCTCCGCGGCCACAACGAGCCCGGCGGCGGCTTCGTCGGGGGCCTGCTCTTCGCCGCGGCCTTCATGCTCCACGATCTCGCGTTCGGCAAGGATGAGGCGGCGCGTCTTCTCCGCGTCCCGCCGCGCATCCTGATCGCGACGGGCGTGCTCACCGCGGCGCTGAGCGCGGTTCCGTCCGTGCTGCTCGGGCAGAGCTTCATGAAGGGCATCTGGTTCGCGCTGCCGCTGCCCGGCTTCGACGAGGCGATCAAGATCGGCACGCCGATCGTCTTCGACATCGGCGTCTACATCACCGTCGCCGGCGTCCTCCTCTCCATGACCTTCGCCCTCGAGGAGGTGGCCCGTGGCCGTCATCGCGGCAGCTAGCGTCGGTCTCCTCGTGGCGGTCGCGGCGTATCTGCTGCTGCGCCGCAGCCTGATCAAGCTCGTGATCGGACTCGCGGTCCTCGGGCACGCGGTCAATGTGATCGTGCTCGTGGCGGGCGACCCGATTCCGGGGCGCGAGCCGATCGTTCGCGAGGGGGCGACCGCACTCGAGGCGCCCTATTCCGATCCGCTGCCTCCGGCGCTCGTCCTCACCGCGATCGTCATCGGCTTCGGTCTGCTTGCCTACACGATCGTCCTCCTGAAGAAGGCGTACCAGATCCTCGGGACCGACGACCTCGACGAGATCACCCGCGGCGACGCCGGCGGAGGCGGCGGATGAACCTCATCGCCCTGCCGATTCTCCTGCCGCTCATCGGCGCAGCGTGCTGCCTCTTCGTGCTCGGCCGCCGCCGTCCGCAGGCGTGGATCGCGACCACGGTCGGCGTCGCCTGCCTCGCCGCCTCCTGCACCCTCGCGGCGATGGCGTTTCGCAACGAGCCCGCGGTCGTCGCGGTCGGCGGCTGGCGCGCCCCGTTCGGCATCGTCCTCATCGCCGATCGGCTCGGCAGCGTCATGGCGGTCCTCACCTGGCTCGTCGGGCTCGCCTCGATCGTCTACTCGATGGCCGGTGCGCCGGCCCGCACCTCGCGCGCCGGGCACTACCCGGTCATGCTCGCCCTGCTCGCCTCCGTCAGCGGCGCGTTCCTGACGGGGGACCTCTTCAATCTGTATGTCTGGTTCGAGCTCCTGCTCATCAGTTCCTTCGTGCTGCTCACCCTCGGGGGAAGCCGCGAGCAGATCCGCGGCGCGGTCACCTATGTCACGCTGAACCTGCTGTCCTCGGCGATCTTCCTGATCGGCGCCGGCATTGCCTATGCGATGGCCGGAACGCTGAACATGGCGGATCTGGCCCTGCGCCTCGACGCGATGTCGCCCGGCGTCGCCACGCTCATCGCGGCGCCGCTCCTCGTCGCCTTCGCGATCAAGGCGGCGCTCTTCCCGCTCTACGGCTGGCTGCCCGCCGCCTATCACACCCCAGCGCCGGTCACGAGCGCGCTCTTCGCCGGACTCCTCACCAAGGTCGGCGTCTATGCCCTCATCCGAACCCTGACGCTCATGGCCGACCAGCAGCCCGGACCGGTCGGCTTCATCATGGTGCTCGGGGCGATGCTGACGATGGTGAGCGGCGTGCTCGGGGCCGTGGCGATGGGCGACATGCGCCGCATCCTCTCCTTCCACATCGTGAGCCAGATCGGCTACATGCTGATGGGCACGGGCATCGCAATCGCGGTGCTCGGCGACGGCGTGACCGACCGCTCCGTCGCGGTGCTCGCCCTGGCCGGTGCGGTCCTCTACATCATGCACCACATCGTCGTGAAGACGAATCTCTTCCTCATCGCCGGCGTGGTGCACCGCCGCTACGGCACGACCGAACTCGCGAAGGTCTCGGGCATCCTGCGGACCGATCCGCACCTCGCCGGTCTCTTCCTCTTCTCGGCGCTCTCCCTCGCGGGCATTCCGATCCTCAGCGGATTCTGGGCGAAGCTCGCACTCGTGCGGGCCGGGATCGAGGCGGGCCAGAACGCGGTCGTCGTCGCCGCACTCGCGGTCAGCCTGCTCACCCTCTTCTCGATGATGAAGATCTGGACGAACGCCTTCTGGGGCGAGCCTTCGGCGCTCGTCCTCGAGCGGGCGCGGCGGCCGAAGCCGATATCGATGATGGTCGCCGTCTGGGGACTTACGCTCGTGACGGCCTTCGTCGCGTTGGGCGCGCCGCTCCTCTGGCCGATGGCCCGAACGACGGCCGAGGAGCTGCTCGACAGCGAACGCTACATCCGCGCTGTCCTTCCGAATCGGGGCGTCGTCGGCTCCGATCAGGCTGCGGCGCCGACCGGTCCCGCGGTCGAGTCCGATCCCGCCGTCGCGCTCGTCGCCGAGGAGCGTGGCCGATGATCCCGCTCGCCCATCTCCTCCTCGCGTTCCTGTGGACCGTGCTCGTCGGGCCCCCGACGCTCGGGAATGCGGTCGTCGGATTCCTGGTCGGCTTCGCGATCGTCTGGATGGCGTCGGCGGCCCGCGGGAGCGATTCCTACGCGGTGCGCGTCGTCGCAGCGATCTCCCTGGCGGTCTTCACGCTCCGCGAGGTCTGCATCGCGAACATGCGCGTCGCCTACTACACCGTGGCGCCGCTCGATCGCGTGCGTCCCGCGATCCTCGAGGTGCCGGTCGCCGCCGGATCGACCGACCTTGAGATCACGCTGCTCGCGAATCTCGTCACGCTGACTCCCGGCACCTTCACCATCGATGTCGCGCCCGATCGCCGCTCGATCCGCGTTCATGCGATGCATGCGCCGGATCACG
Organism: uncultured Isosphaeraceae bacterium; assembly: GCA_964395845.1. GTDB lineage: Bacteria > Planctomycetota > Phycisphaerae > Phycisphaerales > SM1A02 > JAEUIT01. The sequence continues at coordinate 120,283 of CAYNCG010000003.1, forward strand.
CCGCCGCGATCGAGGAGATCCGCTCCGGCTTCGAGCGACGCATCTGGCGGGTCACGCGCGGTGAGGGACGATGGTCGCGCGAGCTCGCCGGCTCGTCAGCCTCCGCCGCGGAGAGCGAGCCGCGCGGTGGGGCGGGGGAGGCCCGATGAACGACGCGCTCCTCCCGGTATGGATCACCGTGACGGCCTCGATCCTCATTGCGATCGGGTTCACGGCGATGCTGATCCGCGTTCTGAAGGGTCCGACGCTGACCGACCGCGTGATCGGCCTCGATCACCTGGGCTACCTCGTCATCGCCCTGTTCCTCCTGATCGCCGTCGGGACCGGCTCGAAGGCCTTCGTCTCGCTGGCGTTGGTGGCCGGTCTCGTCCTCTTCCTCGGCACCATCGCCTTCGCCACCTACCTCGAGCGGAGCGGCAAGCCATGACCGGCAACCAGATCCTCGCGGCGGTCCTCATCGCGGCCGGCTGCGTTCTCTCGCTGCTCGCCTCCTTCGGGCTCCTCCGGATGCCCGACGCCTTCATGCGGATGCAGTCCGGCACCAAGGCCGCCACGCTCGGCGTCGGCTGCTTCGCCGCCGGGACCGCGGTCGTCTTCTGGGACGGCCGGGTCCTGGTCGAGTGCGTCGTTCTGATCCTCTTCGTCTTCCTGACCGGTCCGGTCGCCTCCCACATGATCGCCCGGGCGGGCTGGGGGCAGGGGATGACCCCTTGGCTCCCCCAGCAGGGGAAGCGGGGAAAGGGCGGGTAGCCTCCGGTCGCGGCGGGCTGCGAGAGCCGCCAGCCGACGGGGGAAGGGGGGCGAGGCGACGCTCCGACGGTCGTCGCTTGCAGAAGGCGGCGGAATCCGTTCTACTGTTCGGCTCGCTCCTGCCCGCCGGATGGCTGGTCGTGGCGCTTCTCCCCACCCCCCGGGAAGGAGCGGTACCGCCCGCCGAGCCGCCGCCTGCCGGATGCCGAGATCGTCGCGCCGCTCCGCCCGCTCCCCCATTCGGGACCGCCGGAGAGCGTCACCGCTGACGGATGCCGCGCCGGCGCGGTGTCCACGCCCCTCGTCGATCAGTTTCATTTCTGTGCATGTTGAGATGGCTCTCGTCCCCGCAGCCGGATGCGGACCGAGGCCCTCGCCCACCGAGTAGAAGGTACGCATGGCGATTCGAATCAAGGCCCGCGCTGGTGAGACCGCTGAGCAGATGCTCCGCCGCTTCAAGAAGGTCTGCGAGAAGGAAGGCCTCACCAAGGATGTGAAGCGCAAGCAGTACTACGAGAAGCCCTCGGAGCGTCGGCGCCGCGATGCGCGTCGCACCGAGCCGCGCGGCATGATGGGCGGTCGCACCGGTGGCCCCCGTTCCGCTGGCGCCTCCTCCGGCCCCGGCGCCCGCAGCGGCGGTGGTCGCAGTGGTGGCGGTCGCTCCGGCGGCCGCGAGGGTGGTTCGCGCTCCTGATGGAGGCGCGCCGAAGGGATCGAACGCGGATGACCGATCGCGCGGGTGTGGCCGAGAGCCGCGCCCGCGTTGACCGCTGAGCCGTTCGCTCCGCACCCACATGACCCGTACCTACTCCAACTCCGACCCAGACAAGGTCCGGCGCTTCGCCATCGAAGCGGCGAGGCTTGTCGCTGATCTGAAGTGCAGCGAAGTCGTCCTCCTGGATGTTCGCGGCCACAGCCAGGTCAGCGACTATGTCATCGTCGCGAACGGCACGAGCCAGCGGCAGATGCGCTCGGTCGCCGATGATGTCGCCGAGCTCGGCGACACGATGGAGATGGCGGCCTACCGCTCGAGCCGCGACGACGGGACGACCTGGATCGTCGTCGACTTCGTCGAGGTGGTCGTCCATCTCTTCGAGCCGGAGCAGCGTCTCTACTACGACCTCGAGCTGATGTGGTCGCAGGCGAAGCGGGTCGATTGGCGGCGCGGAGCCGAGGCGCCCGCCGCCGCGGACGCTGACGCCGAGTCGGCGGCTGCCGCGGAGCCGGCGGCGAGCAAGAAGGCCAAGGCGCCGGCCAAGAAATCCGCGTCGAAGGCCGTGACGAAGAAGACGGCGACGAAGGCGACCGCGAAGGCCACGACCAAGAAGACGACCTCGCGCCGCGCCCGCTCCGACGACTGAGAGGTCCCCATGCTCCGCGAAGTGCTCTACGCGAAGATCCATCGGGCGACCGTCACCCACTGCAATCCCGACTACATGGGCTCGATCACGATCGATCCCGATCTGCTCGACGCGACGGGACTCCGGCTGAACGAGAAGGTGCTCGTCGCCGATGTCGACAACGCGAGCCGCTTCGAGACCTATATCTTCAAGGGCGAGCGCGGGACTGGCGTCATCGGCGTCAACGGCGCCGCCGCGAAGCTCACCGGGATCGGCCATGTCGTCCTGATCATGAGCTTCGCCCTCATGACCGAGGAGGAGATGCGGACCCACCGTCCGAAGGTGGTCATCTGCACCCCCGACAATCGGATCGGCCAGCGAATCGAATACGATCCCGCGTGAGTGGAATCAGCCTCCGCCCGCGTGGCGTCCCGCAGGAGCGGGAGAGGGGGCTGCCTCGCCTCACGCTGGAGTCCTCGCGTGCTGATCCCCTGCGCTCTCGTTCCCTGCGCGTTCGCCGTCGCCTCGCTCCTGGTGCAGGCCCCAGCCACCCCAGCCGCTCCGGCAACCCCGCCGCCGACCGCTGCGCCGCCGACCCCTGCGCCAGCGACCGCTTCGCCCGCGACCCCTGCGCCGGCGACCGAGGCGAACCGCTCACCGATCGGCATCTGGCAAGGGCCGGTCTCGGCGATGAACGGGTCGCTCTTCGTGCGTCTCGAGGTGAGCGGCACCGACGCCGCCCCAAAGGTGCTCACCACGCTTCCGCAGGCGATGGCGATGCGCCAGGAGGCCGAGGAGGTCTCGATGGCCGCACCGAAGCTCGCCCTCACGCTCAAGGCCGGCGGCATCAGCGGTCGCTTCGAGGGCGAGGTCGCCGAGGACGGCGGTGCCTATGCGGGCACGCTCACCCTCTCCGGCGGACAGGGCGAGCCGCTCGCGGTGCCCTTCTCGCTCGGACGCACGGCTGACGCGAAGGCCGTCGAGCCGCGCACGACTTGGGAGGGCGTCCTCGATGTCGGCGGCACGAAGATTCCCTTCGCGATCACGCTCGCGGATCATCCGACGCTCGGTTCGCTCGGCGCGATCGACATTCCGATGCAGGGTCTCGACGGCTTCCCGCTCCTCGTCACGAAGGGCGAGGGCGGAGCGATCAGCGCCGCGATTCCCGTCGGTGCCCAGGCGGTTTTCAATCTCGGCCCGAATGGCGAGAAGCTCGTCGGTGCCCTCCAGCAGGGCGGCATGAACATCCCGGTCGAACTGACGAAGCGCGGCGACAAGGCCCAGGCGGGCATGGGTCGTCCGCAGACGCCGAAGCCGCCCTTCCCGTACACGGTGCGCGAGGTCATCGTGCCGCACCGCTTCGGCCATCAGCTCGGCGCGACGCTGACGATTCCGGCCCGTCCGGCCGATGCGGCGCCGGGCACCGAACAGCGATTTCCCGCGGTGATTCTCATCAGCGGCAGCGGCCCGCAGGATCGCGACGAGACGATCTTCGGCCACAAGCCCTTCGCGGTGATCGCCGATGCCCTCACCCGCGCCGGCATCGCCGTCCTCCGCTACGACGATCGCGGCGTCGGCAAGTCCACCGGCGACTTCGGCGCCGCGACGAGCTACGAGTTCGCCGCCGATGTCGACGAGCTGAGCCTGTGGATGCGGAAGCAACCCGAGATCGACGGACGCCGGATCGGCCTGATCGGCCACAGCGAAGGCGCGCTCATCGCGCCGGTCGTCGCCAAGTGGCAGTGGACGGAGGGGAAGCCCGAGGAAGCGGTGCGATTCATCGCCATGCTGGGCGGCCCGGGGGTCTACGGCCGCGACATCCTGCTCGTCCAGATGCGCAAGCTGCTCGGCGCCGCGGGCGCGACCGCCGATGACATCAACGCCGTCTCGACGCTGCAGGCGGCGGCGATGGACGCGATCATCGCCGAGAAGCCGATCCCCGAGATCGAGGGGCTCGTGCGCGTGCTCGTGGCGAAGCAGCTTGATGTCGCCGCCGCGACCGGTGGTGCCGTGCCCGGCATGGACATCGACGCCCTCGCGAAGAACGCCACGACCGAGATGACCTCGCAGTGGATGCGCACCTTCATGGCCCACGATCCGCGGTTGTGGGTGCGCGAGCTCGTCGTGCCCCTGCTCGCGATGCAGGGGGGCCTCGATCTGCAGGTGGACGCGACCCAGAATCTCCCGGCGCTCGAAGAGGCCGCCACCGCGGCTGGCATCGCCTTCACGAAGCGGGTCTATCCGGAGCTCAACCACCTCTTCCAGCCGGCCAAGACCGGCGCGGTGGACGAGTACGGAACGATCGAGACGACCTTTGACGAGAAGGCCCTGAAGGATCTCGTCGACTGGGTCGTCGCGACCGCCAACGATCCGACGATTCTCGACATCAAGCCGCGCCCGGCGGTGAAGGAAGGCGGAACCGCGTCGCCTGCGCTGCGCACCCGTCCCGAGGGAGCGCCCTGAATGTCGTTCGGGCTTTCGCGAGGCAAGAAGCTCGATGTCGGCGCGGTCGGCATCAGCCGCGATGATCTGCCGTCCTTCGATCCGACCGGCGTGGTCCGTCTCGATCCGCGGCAGTGGTTCCCGCACCCCGAGCGGCCGTTCGATCTCGAGATCGGTTCCGGCAAGGGGACCTTCCTCCTGCAGCAGGCGGAGCTCGAGCCCGAGACGAACTTTCTCGGCATCGAATGGACCGGCGAGTTTTATCGCTATGCGGCGGACCGCATTCGGCGTCATCAGCTCACCAACGTGAAGATGCTCTGGCATGACGCCACCGAGTTCGTCACCTGGTGGATGCCCGACGCCTGCGTGCGCGTGCTGCATCTGTATTTCAGCGATCCGTGGCCGAAGTCACGCCACCACAAGCGCCGCGTCGTGCAGGACGCGACGCTCGCCCAGTTCCATCGCGTGCTCATCCCGAACGGCGAGCTGCGCCTCGTCACCGACCACAACGACCTGTGGGCGTGGTACGAGGAGCATGTGACCCGCAACGCCCATCTCTTCGATCGCATCGCCTTCGAACGCCCGGCGAGCGCGGGCGAAGGCGAGGTGGTCGGGACGAACTTCGAGCGAAAGTACCGCCGCGAGGGCCGGCCCTTCCACGCGATGACGCTCCGGAAGCGGTAGGTGAGGCGAGGACTCCATTCAGAGGCACCAAGGGCCACGGCGAGGAGAGAGATTGGTGCGAGCCAGTCGCGATCACGCTCGCTCTCGCTCGTCGATGTGGGGTGGGGAGATGCCGGGGCGCGGCGTGAGCAGGGAGGGCCGGCACGCAGCATCTGGCAACGCGGCGCTTCCCGAACCGCTCATCCGTCGCATACTTCAGCTCCCGGTGCGGTTCCCGGAGAAGGTCCGTATCTGCCGCGGCAGTCGGGTCTCTCTCGGTGATTCCGGTCCCTCGACCGGGCCAGGAGACTTGTCCATGACATCGCTTTGTTCTCGGTCCTCGTCAGGCTTTGTCTCGCTGGCAACCCTCGTGGCATGTGGCCTCTCGCTGCTGGTTGCGTCGCGGGCCGAGGCCCAGGCCGTGTGCCACACGATCGTGACCGACTCGACCACCTCGATCGACGGGATCGGCGATACGCCGGCCCTGTGGGGGAACGACCTCGCGTTCTACGGGACCTGGAAAGCGGTCGGGATCAGCGGCGTCTATCGCGTGCCGGCGGACCTCTCAGGTCCGTTTGTCTCGATGGCCGACGCCTTCGATCCCGTCCCGAACGAGGGGACGCTGACCTACTTCTACTTCCTCCAGAACCCGGCGATCCGTGACGGGGCTGTCACCTTCACGGGCGGCAACACGAACGACGCCGACGGCCTGTACTGGTCTGACGGCACCACGATCGTCACCCTCGTCGACGCCCACAACGGATTCCCCTCGCCCTATCCGCGGCCCTCAATGGGTCAGAGCGGCGTTGCGTTCGTCGGCAAAGGCGGGTTCGAGGTGCCGTGGTTCGTTGAGTATGTGAACCCGACGCCGGCCAAGGTCTACAACTCCGGCGCCGCCGCGCCGGGCGGCGGCAGCTTCATCAAGACCGAGCCGGGCATTCCGGCGATGGGCAACCATGTGATGGCCTTCGCCGCGCTCTGCAACAAGCCGGGCGGCACCGCCGGCGGCCTGTATACCTGGAACTCGCTCACGAACCAGATCGCCATGGTCGCGAACTGGAATACGACGATGCCGGGTACGCCGAGCACGAAGTTCGACTACATGTTCGCGTGCGATACCGACGACCAGACCGCGGTCTTCGTCGGCAAGAACGGATTTCTCGGCTTCGGCGGTCGCGTCGGCGTCTTCGCGGCGCCGGTCGGGACCACCGCCGTCTCGAAGATCGCCATCGACGGTGACCTCGCGCCGAACGGTCAGCCGATGACGAGCTTCGGCAGCGTCGCGGTCGAGGGCGATCTCACGCTCTTCGTCGCCAGCTTCGGTTCGCCCGTCGCACCCAACGGCGCGATGCTCGTCGGCCGCTTCGGCACCGGACCCTTCTTCGAGGTTGTCCGCACCGGGGGCACGATCAACGGACGGCAGGTCCTCTCCTTCGACTTCAACCATCGCGCGCTGAGCGGCCATCGCGTTGCCTTCCGCGCCCAGCTCAGCGATCCCTCGTCGCCGCTCGGCGCGAGCTACTCGACGGTGGTCGCCGACATCGACCCCTCCGGCGCCGCCTGTCCGCCGCCTCCAGCGCCGGGCAGCAACGATCCGCCGCCGCCGCTGGCCGACTGCGCGACCTGGACCACGCCGATCGCTCCCGATTCGACGATGCCGGTGATGATCCGCGGGATCGAGGTCGTCAGCGATGACGATGTCTGGATGGTCGGCGCCGCAGGCGTCGTGACCCACTTCGACGGCTCGGCCTGGACCGTCATGGCGACGCCGTCGATCAATACGCCCGCCGGACCGAAGACGGTGCACTACGAGGATGTCTCGGCGTCCTCACCGACCGATGTCTGGGCCTGCGGCGCGTATGTCCTCGACGGCATCAACGTGTTGGCGATCTCCCGCTGGGACGGCTCCGGCTGGGCGCATCTCCCCGTGCCGCAGCCTCCGTCGCTCGCGTATCTCTCGGACATCGAGGCGATCGCGCCCAACAACGTCTACGCCTGCGGCTACAAGACCGACGCGACGAAGTTCCTCCTCCTCCATTGGAACGGTACGGCGTGGAGCGAGGTCGCGCTGCCACCGGTCACGAACACGATCAACCAGCAGCTCTGGTCGGTGACCTCGACCGGACCGGACAACATCTATGTCGGCGGAGCGATCCTGCCGAACGGCAATGATTGGGAAGCGGTCCTCTATCGATACAACGGCCGTTCCTGGTCCAAGGTCGCCGGCGTTCCGCAGCCCGAGACGAGCCCGATCATCTACGACCTGTACGCGGTCAACGCGAATGACATCTGGGCCGTGGGCGACATGTTCGCGCCGGGATCCGGTCATGTCACGATGACGCTGCACTTCGACGGAACCGCGTGGGAGCATGTGCCGAGCCCGAACCCCGGCGCTGGATGGAACTTCCTCTTCGGCGTCGCGGCGAGCGACGCGAACCACGTCGTCGCGTGCGGCTATCACTACTACGGCGCGGTGAACGAACCCATCGCGCTTCTCTGGAATCCGATCACGAAGACTTGGAAGGGATACGACCAGCCGATGGAGGGCTACAGCACCTCGGCGTGGGCAGCGGGCGCGCTCTCGGACGGCTCGCTTCTCATCGCCGGCGGCATCGGCTACTACACCGCCGAGCCGGCCGACTGCTATCTCCGAATCTTCGGCAAGCCGGGCGGACCGGCCGACTTCGATTGCGATGGCGCGGTCGGCGCAGCGGATCTGGCGGTCCTCCTGAGCGAATGGGGCCAGCCAAGCCCGACCGCAGACCTCGACGCGGACGGCACCGTCGGTGCGGCCGACCTCGCCGTGCTGCTCGCGAATTGGGGCTAGGGCCGAGGCGAGGGTCGCAATGTCCACGCCGCTCCATCTGTTTCCCTCGTCCATCTGGCCTCGTTCTCCAGAACTCAGTCGCACATCCGCGGCCGAATCTTTTTTCGCGCAGCCTTGCAGATTCTCGGCTCCGTCGGGCGGATTGATGTCGTAGAGTGCGGCATCGTCAGTGCTGGGAAAACACTGGCGATATCCAATTCGAAGGGCGACGCGGCCAGCTTCGGCATCCCGAAAGCTGTTTGCGGCATCTGGCCGGCCTACGCGTCCTCCATCCGCTTCGCCATCCCCATCGCCATCGTGAGGCCTTCTCCAGCGAAGGGTACGGGCGGGGATGAGAGGGTCGATGAAGATCGTCCGAGTCGCTCGGAGGAACCAATGAATACCGTTCACCGTTCACCGTTCACCCTGTCTGATCGTCGGCCTGCTCAGTGCAGTGCTGGGCGGCGTTGGAGCGCGTGAAGCGCTCGGGTCCGATTACCTGCTCAAGGACCTTGGAGCGATCGTGCGGTCGAACAACCCAACGTCGGTGCGGCCGGTCCCCATCTCAAACACGATGATCGTCGTCGGGAACAGCGAGTCGGCGGGCATAAGCCTGCCTTGGGTCTGGCTGCCCCACGAGCGGTGGTTCATCCCGGCCCCACCGCCGCAGGCTGGATGCGGGCTGATCGGCTTCACGCTCAACTTCACAGAGCTGGCGGGACTTTCTGCGGGCTATCTCGGCATCGCGCGAGACGTCAACGACGGGGGCTATGTCGTTGGCGGGCAGGTCATCGACGAGTTCGGCGACCCTCGACCGTTCGCGTGGCAACTGAGTAACGACACGCAATCGACCGGAACGGTCGACTCGCAGAGGTTCCCGATCGACAACCACAGCGGCGGGATCGCCAACGGTCTGAACGAAGAGGTCGTCCCTGAGATTGTGGGCCAGTACACGAACAACTGCCTTGGTGGGCTCCGCGACGGCTTCCGGACCCGCTGGGGATTCTCGACGACGACGATCCTCCCGATGCCGTTGGGCTATGAGTATGCGGCGCCCGTCGAGATCACCACGCCGCCCGTCCCACCCAACCCTCAGCAGCGGTGGGCCCGCGGTACTGCGTCGCTCAATTGCAGCACTCCCCAGTGCGACCCTGGCACCGACCCTGCGAGCTGGCGCATCGATCAGTCGTCGGTGACTCTTCTTCCCGAGCCGTTCGACATGACGCAGTCCGGCGTCCATCACATGAACGAATCGCTCGACACCGTCGGTTGGGTGACAAATGTCGGCGGGCTGCCCCTTGTCTGCCTGCGCCGCGCCGCTGCGTGGATCGAGGAGCCCGGAAACGGGCAGCCGGTGGATCTGCATGCGATGTTGCCCACGACCGCACTGCAATCAGAGGCCTTCGGCGTCGCGAACCGCGATACCGGCCTGATCGAGCTTGTCGGGGCTGACACCCAGACGCCTGACGCGTACCGGTGGCGTCGATCGGGGCTCGTGTGGAGCGCTGTGAACTTGGACACGGTGACATCGTTCGACGAGACCTGCGCGACCTATGACATCACCATCGCCCGGGATGTGAATGACTGCGGCTGGATCGTGGCGGAGGCAGACCGGACCTTTGAAGGCAACACGGAACGGCGCGCCGTCGTGCTCCGTCCGATGGTGAGCTGCCCCGCAGATCTTGATCGCGATGGACTCGTGGGTCCGGCGGACCTTGCGATCCTCCTTGGACTCTGGGGTACCGATCTGAGCTGCGACTCCTACATCGGTGACCTCGACTTCGATTTCGATGTGATCGGTGCTCAGGATCTGGCCGTCCTCTTGGGAGCGTGGGGTGGCTGCGTCTCCGCCCTGACTGGAGGAGCGCCAGAGGGCGCCGAAGCGCTTGAGACGGCGACCGCAGCGTCCGAGGCAACAGCGTGGAACGCCGCGATGGACGCGGCGGCGGTCGCCGCGGGCTTCCTTTCGTTTGATGACTTCAAGAGTGCCGTGACGACCCAGCTTTCGAGCGAGGACGCAGCCGCTGCATGCGAGCTCTTCGCAACCTACGCGGGAGGTGGACTGTGACAGATCGAATCTCTCGTCCGGCGCACTCGGCTCGGGTCGCGGCGTGGACAGTCGGCGCGATCAGCGCCGCTGCGCTCGCATCATTCGCCCACGCCGACCTGACGACCTTCACGAACTTCGGCCTGTGGCAGTCCCAGACGCCGAGCTACACGAACCTCGGCTTCACGGAGTTTCCGCAATGGACTTTCATCACCGATCAGTACGCGGACCAGGGTGTCGTCATCACGGCTGAGGCCCCACCAGTCGTGTTCTTCGCGGGCACCTTCCCGATCGACAACACAGGGATCTTCTCGCAAGGGAGCTGGATCGACTTCAACTTCTCGGAGGTCCAGAAGTCGTTCGCGATGCATGGGGTCGGAGCGTGGAAGCTGGAGTTCTATCTCGGGAGCCAGTTTCTGGGTGCGACAGGCGTCGTGTCCAATCCAGCTCAACTGCCGGAGCAGACCTTCGCGGGAGGTGTGAGTTCGACGGGCTTTGATCGCGTTCGGCTGGTTGACTTTACGCCGAACTCGCTCTCCGTCGACAATTTCTACTTCTCGACAATCCCTGGTCCTTCAGGGCTTGCGGCGTTCGGCATCGCGCTGGCAGTCCGCAGCCGGCGTCGGCGCCGGGCGTGACATGAGATGCATGACCCGCCGCATGCGGCCGCCAGAGAACCACAGAGGCACAGAGGGTGCACAGAGAAGGCAAAGGAGGAGACTTGTTGCGCGCGCGTTGATGGAGACGGCCGGTGCCAGAGGGGCTCGCGGAGCGCAATCGCTGGGCAAGGTCAAAGACTCGACCCAAGTCGATTCCATCCTGTGCCGACGATTTTGTGCGACGAGTGACCTTCTCGTATTGCCTTCTCTGTGCTGCCTCTGTGCCCTCTGTGCCTCTGTGGTTCTCTGGTCGTACCAGCGCGGTCACGCCGTCGGCCGTGTCCAGCCTGACTCGCGGTCGCGGACCAGCGCTCCCGACGCGAGCTTGATGCAGCGCTCGCAGATGTGCGCCTCGCCGTGGGTCGGACTTCGGTACACCGGGTCGGAGCGCTCCTCCAGGCACATCGTGCAGCGATAGCCCGGCTCGGCGTCGGTCGACTTCGCCAGCACCACGCGGCGGTAGGCGGCGGTCAGGCAGGGGCCGCAGACGCAGCTCCCGTGATGCCCCTCGATGAGGGGGATCTCAAGCGTCCACGGGCTGCGGCAGAAGTCGCAGAGGACATCCTCCATCTGCACATTGTCGGGGTCGGTGCCTTCGCGTCGCATGCGCCAGAGCGTAGCAGCAGGGGAGAATCGGTCGACTACACTCCGACGCTGACGATCTATGGCCCGCGCGATCCCCCCACGCCCCGCACGCCGCTCGACGCGGATCTCGCTCGCGAGCAAGAGCCGACTCATCTTCGGGACGGCGGTCGTGCTGCTGGTCGCCGGTGCCCTGAGCATCCCGTGGATTCGCACGAAGACGCTCATCGATCAGAGCCAGCTTGAGGTCTCGCGCCAGCTTGCCGAGACCTGGATCGAGAACGGATTTTCACTCGGGCGTTCCGAAGGAGCCCCGATCCCGATGCGGATCGTCCTCGTCGAGAGCGTGGTGCCCGAGGCCGAGAGCGACCGGGCGATGGTCGAGGCCATCGAGCACTTTGAGGCGGAGCCCGAGACGGTCGACCACTTTCTCGTCGAGGACCGCAGCGATCTTCCGCTCTATCGATACTTCCGCGCGCTGCGCGAGCGCGAGTGGCGACGCATCCAGGACCGAACCTTCCTGAGCTTCGCTCCCGGATCGTCGCGGCCCGGCGCGGACGATGCGACGCTGCGGGCCGTGCTCGTCATCGATCGCACGAGTCCATTCGCCGAAACGCAGGTCCAGGAGAATCGCGTCGCCCTCGTGATCAGCGGTGCGATCGCCAGCGGGCTGGCGATCGTGATCTTCTCGATCATCCTGTCGCGGCTCGTCCTGCGGCCCGTGCGACGGCTCACCGAGGTCGCGGAGAAGGTCGAGCGGGGCGATCTCGCGATTCGTTCGACGATCCGAACCGGCGACGACTTCGAGCGGCTGAGTGAAACCTTCAACGCGATGCTCGATGAGATCGAGAAGGGACAGCAGCGGCTGCGGGCGATGAACGAGACGCTCGACCTGAAGGTCACGGAGCTCGCCCAGGCGAACATCGGACTCTACGAATCGAATCGTCTGAAGAGCGAGTTTCTTGCGAATGTCAGCCACGAGCTGCGGACGCCGCTCAATTCGATCATCGGATTCGCCGAGCTGCTCGATGAGATCGCCAGGAGCGACGCCGCCGCCGATCCGAAGCGCCTGCGGTACATCACGAACATCCTGCGCAGCGGTCGTTCGCTCCTCGACATGATCAACGAGCTGCTGCAGATGGCGAAGATCGAGGCGGGGCGCGTCGAGCTGACGGTCGCCCCGACGAGCGTGAGCGATCTCGTCGAGGGACTCATCACGGTCATGCGTCCGCAGTCGGAGGCGAAGCGCATCGCCCTGACCGTCCGGGTCGAGCCGGAGCTGCCCACCATCGACACCGACGCCGGCAAGGTCCAGCAGATCCTCTACAACTTCCTCTCCAACGCCATCAAGTTCTCGCCCGAGGGAAGCACCGTCACGGTCTTCGCCGGCCGCAGCGTCCGCGGCGACGGAAGCCCAGGCATTCGCATTGGCGTGATCGACGAGGGCCCCGGCATTCCGGAGGACATGCAGGACACGATCTTCGAGAAGTTCCGCCAGGTTGACGCGAGCCACACGCGACAGCATTCGGGTACGGGCCTCGGACTCGCGATCTGCCGCGAACTCGCGGAGATCCTCGGCGCGACCGTGGCGCTCGTCTCGAAGCCCGGCAAGGGCGCGACCTTCAGCCTCGAACTCCCCATGGCCTGGCGAGCGAAGGAACTGCCGCCGCTGATGCCGGGGTGAAGTCCGGTGCGAAGCTTTGCCAGAGAACCACAGAGGCACAGAGGGCACAGAGAAGGCAAAAGAGGAGTCGGGTTCTGCGCGCGTTGATCGAGACGGCCGGTACCAGAGGGACTTGCGGAGGGCAATTGCTGGACATGGTGGGAAGACTCGACCCGAGTCAACTCCATCCTGTGCTGGCGATCGTGTGCGTCAAAATCCGTTCTTCTATTGGCTTCTCTGTGCTACCTCTGTGCCCTCTGCGCCTCTGTGGTTCTCTGGCGAATGACGCACCGCGTCACGGATTCAAACGCGTCGCCGTCCACGAGCCGCCGTCCGTGCGCGTCCAGCGGGCTCGGTCGTGCAGTCGTCCGCCGCCGCCTTGCCAGAGTTCGAGCGTGCGGATCGTGAGTCGAAATCCGCCCCAGTGTGGTGGGCGGGGGAAGTCTGGCGCGCCGCTCGGCAGGAGCAGATGATGCACGCCGACGCCGAAGCGCTTCATGACCTCGCGCGTCTGCCGGACAAGATCGAACCGGCTCGCGAGCGGCTCGCTCTGGTGGCTCGCCCAGGCGCCGAGTCGGGAGAGGAGGGCGCGCGAACGAAAGTATGCGTCGCTCTCCTCGGCCGATGCGAGTTCGACGCTGCCTTCGACACGCACCTGACGGTCCGCGTGATCCCAGTGGAAGACGGTCGCGACCCGCGGGTGGGCGAGGAGCTCGCGTCCCTTGCGGCTTTGGTAATTCGTGAAGAAGACGATCGAGCCGTGCGCGACATCGATCGACTTGCAGAGAACGACGCGCGCCGACGGCGCGCCGTCGTCACCGACCGTCGCGAGCACCATCGCGTTCGGGTTGGGCTCGGCCTTCTTGCGGACCGCCTCGTCGAACCACTGCGAAAAGAGCGGCATCGGGTCGGCGGGCAGCGGATCGGGCAGGCCGAGCCGAGCGAGCATTTCGTCAAGCGGGTCGAGGATCGACATGGGGCGGGAAGGGTAGCAGTGCAGGCGAGTCCGAGGCGAGGGCGTCAATCGCCGCGGAGGAGCGCAGCGATCGCCGCGTCCGCACCGGGCACCTTCCGTCGGGCGACGGCGGCATCCACGACCTCCATCACGGCGAAGGCCTCGGCGTGCAGGGCGATGAAGCGGAGGACGGCCTCCGCGACTCGCGATGGGGCGATGGCTCCATCGGGCGACCACATCTGGTAATCCGCCCAGCTCAGTCGCAGGACCTTGCGTTCGAGCGTTCCTGTGCCGGTGAGAATCTGGGCGTCGTACTCCCACGCGGTGGGGATGTCCCGCTCCGCGAGGAGTTCGACGGCGATCGGGCGGGCGGATGCGTCGTTGCTGCGGCGGTCGGAACCGTCGGACCCGCCAGGGGTATGTCGGAGCCAACCGTTCATCGACTCGCCGAGCGTAGCAGAATTGCCGAGCGTACCGGGATCGCTGCTACGATCGCCCCTTCCCGCCCGCGACACCCCTCTGGACGAGCCTGCCGCGCATGTTGTTTCTTCTCGAGATCATCCGCCTCGGACTTCACAACCTTCGGCTGCACAAGCTGCGGTCGACCCTGACGAGCCTTGGCATCATCCTTGGCGTCGCGGCGGTGATCGTCGTGACGGCGATCGGCGAGGGGAACAAGCAGGCGGCCCTCCGCGACATTCAGGCCCTCGGCGCGACCAATGTCATCGTGCGTTCGGTGAAGCCGCCGGATGCCAACACGGCGAACGCCCAGCGGTCGATGGTCGTCTCCTACGGGATCCGATTCGAGGACCGTCGGCGGCTCCAGGACTCGATGCGCGACGCGATCGCCATCGTGCCGCTGAAGGCGATCGGCAGCGAAATCAGCGTCGGCGCGAACCGACTCCAGAGTCAGGCCTTCGGCACCACCTCGGACCTGCTCGAGGTCGCCCGCCTGCGCGTCGAACCGCGGGGCCGCTACATCACCGACGAGGATCTCGCCAACCGCGCCCCGGTCTGCGTCATCGGAAGCGAAGTGGCCAAGCAGCTCTTCCGGCTCGAGGATCCGCTCGGCGCCGACATCCGCATCGACACCCAGGTCTTCCGCGTCGTCGGCGTGCTGAAGCCGGTCGGTCTCGCCGGCGGTGCCGGTTCGGCCCTCGTCGGGCGTGACCTCAACAAGGATGTGCACATCCCGATCACGACCGCCGAGTCGCAGTTCGGCAATGTCGTCATGCGTCGGACCGCGGGATCCTTCTCGGGTGAGGAGGTCGAGCTCTCCGAGGTCTACATCGTCGCCCCGAACACCGACACCGTGCTCAATGTCGCCGAGCGCGTCGAGCGGATCATGGAGGTCGGCCATCCGCGGCTCCCCGATGTCCAGGTCATCGTGCCGTGGGAGCTCCTCGAGAACGCGAAGAAGGCGCTCCTCACCTGGAATGTCATGCTCATCGCGATCGCGGCGATTTCGCTGCTCGTCGGCGGCATCGGCATCATGAACATCATGCTCGCGACGGTCACCGAGCGGACCCGCGAAATCGGCATCCGTCGGGCGCTCGGCGCGACGCGAAATCACATCGTCGCCCAGTTCCTCGTCGAGACCGGCACGCTCTCCTCGGTCGGCGGCGTCCTCGGCATTTTCCTCGGCGTCGGCATGTCCTTCGGACTCGGTTCGCTCGTGCCGCTTCTCCTGAAGCTTGACTACTTCAAGGGCATGGCCACCGGCCGACTGGTCCTCGAACCGGCGGTCACCACCTGGTCGATCGTGGTGAGCTTCCTCGTGGCCGCTGGCGTCGGCCTCATCTTCGGCATCTATCCGGCGATCGTCGCGAGCCGCAAGGATCCGATCGTCGCCCTGCGGCACGACTGACAGGCGGCGACGCTTTTGCGGATTCTGGGATCCAGAGAACCACAGAGGCACAGAGGGCACAGAGGGTGCACAGAGATGGCAAAGGCGGGGTCAGGTTGCGCGCGCGTCGTCGGAGTCGTGCCTGTGCCCAAGGCACTTGAGGAGCGCAATCGCTGGGAACGGTGGGAACACTCGACCTAAGTCAATTCCATCCTGTGCCGGCGATTTTGTGCGACGCATTCGCTCCCTCGATTGCCTTCTCTGTGCACCCTCTGTGTCCTCTGTGCCTCTGTGGTTCTCTGGCGGAATCGCGCAGCAAGCCGCCCACGAGACGGCCATCAGTCGCAGGCGCCCCATGCTCCGAGGAGGACCGCGAGGTCGGGGCCGCCCACCGCGCCGTTGCCGTCGAAGTCGGCGTTGCAGCCCGGGCATGGGCCCCACGCGCCGAGCAGCACCGCCAGGTCCGCGGCATCGATCACGCCGTCTCCGGTCAGTTCGCCGGGGCAGGGGACGATCGACGCCACCTTTGCCGTCACGATCGTCGATTGTGTGGAGCTGACCGAGACATCCCAGTGGTACACCTTGCCCGGCACGAAGCTCGGCAGGATGTTGGCGAAGCTTCCCGCGATGCTGTTGGCGCCCGACGCCTGCAGGATCGTGAACGACTTTCCGACCGGCGGCTCGTACGCGCCGCCGCCGAGATCCACCAGGCGGATGTCGAGGATGCCGTCGATCGTGCAGGGATTGCCCGCGCCGATCCGATCCCACTCGCCGTTCGTCGAGCCGCCGATCGCGACCTGCCAGGTGGAGGAGGGCTCGAGCGTGATGGAGCTCGCGCTGACCGAGCCGGGGGCGTTCCCGATCGAGAGCGTCCCGGCGTTCGAGAGATGCGAGGTGAGGAGGTCGAGTCCCGCTTCGAGCTCGAGCGTTGCGCCTGCCTCGTTCTCGAGCCTTCCGCCGCCGACGAAGATGGCGTCGTCCGTGATCACGGAGTCCTTCGCCAGGCGGAGCCGGGCGGTCGTCGAGGTGAAGTGGACGGTCGCGCTCGGCCCGATCTGCGTCTCGCAGTCGAGCCGAACGCGGTTCGTGATCTCGAGATCGCCGGTGATAAGAAGATCGCTTCCGGCGACGCGCGTCGTCATGATGGCGCCGACGCCGCCAAGCGCCATCGAGCCATCCATGGTCCACGCGCCATCGGGACCGGGGAGATTGACCGTGAGCTTGCCGAGGAAGGTCCCGGAGATGTTCATTGATCCGTCAAAGACACTGTCGGCTATATCGAGCCCGTCACTGACATTGATGACAAGCGCATTCGCGATCGACCACGCGGTCGTGCCGAGCGAGCCGTCGAGGTCGAAGCGAGCGGCATCGATCACGGTCGAGCCAACGACCGTTGCATCGCCGGTCTGGCGGGCGTTTCCGTTCACGGTCAGGGTTCCGTTATACTCCGTGGGGCCTCTGAAATTGATTGTGCCGTCGAGCGCCGATCCGCTGAAGGTCTCAAAGGTCGGATCAAGCACGATGGTGTCGCCCTCGAAGTCGATGTTCGCGTCTTCACCAAGTGAGAAATGACCGCCGATCAGCGTGGCGTTGCCGAGGCAGGTGAGGTGCGCTTCCTCGTCGAGCGAGACGACCGCCGTCGACTCGAATGTCACCGGAGCCTCGATCCGCCCCGTCGGTGTGTACTGATCCCGCGGGTTCGGATCCCCAAGCACGAGGAAACCACGCCACGAAATATGGCTTCCCTTCAGGCGAGCGCTCAAGACGCTCGTGTCGGCGGAGATCCAGACGGTCGCTGCGGCGCCGAGCGTCCACCCCTCATCGAGCGTCATCGTCAGCTCGTTGCCCGGGCCGAGCCGGAGGTTGTCATCCATCGTGTCCAGCAGGCCTTCGCCGACGATCGTCAGTCGGGAGAAGTCGGTGGCGGCCTCGTTCATGAAGTTGATGGCGATGGTCGCATCGCCCGCGACCGTTCCGTCGAGATCGATGCGACCGCTTCCCTCCTGACTGATGGTCAGGCTTGGCAATCCCACATTGAAGAAGCCGTCGACGCGCATGGCGACGGCGCTGTTGCTCGTGAGGCGGATGAGACCCCGTGCGCTCGTGTACGAGGACGGCCCGAGATCGAGCAGTCCTGACACGGCCAGCGTTCCGCCGTAGAGGTAGAGATCGGCGCCGTCGGCGACCGCCAAGGAGCCCAGCACGACATCGGTAGCGGCCGGCCCGTCCAGGACGAAGAGCGCGGAGCTGTGGACTTGACCAGGCACCACATTCTCGCCGGAGAGCGTCGTCGCGCCGGTGACGATGAGCTGCGCGTTCTGGGAGCTGAGGCTCATGCCGTCGGTGATCGTGAGCGACCCGATGGCGGCGTTCACATTGAGGAGCACCGTCTCGTTCTCGACCGCGGCGAGATTTCCGATGAAGACCTGATTCGCGGCCCCCGGCACGCCCACCGGAGACCAGTTCGCTCCGGTCCCCCAGTTGACGGTGCCGCC
The DNA here is from genome assembly GCA_964395845.1 of uncultured Isosphaeraceae bacterium. Taxonomy (GTDB): domain Bacteria; phylum Planctomycetota; class Phycisphaerae; order Phycisphaerales; family SM1A02; genus JAEUIT01. The sequence goes on from CAYNCG010000003.1 coordinate 138,531, forward strand.
GCTCCAGCTCTTGGCCTGGGCGTTCGCCGTGCCTGCCGTGCCGACGGCGACCATGGCTGCGATGAGCAGTCCAAGGCGTCGCCGATTCATCATGAAGGTCATGTCGTACTCCTCCTCGTGCCGTCGTGATCGAGCGGCTCGGTCGTCAGCGAGACCGGAGTGGAGCACGCGCCAGAAAGCGTCGAAATTGCCTGTATTTTTTTTCGCTACGGCTGCTCACCCTGGCGATGCAGGCTTCTATCCAGCCCGCTTCCAGACCTCGACCGCCCCGGCGCCCCAGTCGATCCAGCCGTCGAGTCGGGCGACCGGCGCGAAGGAGGCGGCCCGGAGCCGCTCGCGGGTCGCCTCGGGCAGCGCGTCGGGATAGAGGACGACGATCGCCGTGGTCGGCACCCGGGCGGCGTTCTCCGGGAAACGGGCGCCGCCGAGGCCGAAGTCGACGATCTCGACGCCCCGGATCAGCCCGTAGTAGGCGACCGGATTGTCCATGAGTCCGATGACGCCGATGGGGCGGCCGCGCGGCGATTCCGCGACCGCGCGGTCAAGGGCTTCGCGGAGCGGCTGGCGCGGCGGCAGCGACCAAAGATGGGCGATGTGCAGGACGCCGAGCCCGCAGCAGGCGAGGACGGCGCCGCGCGTGCCGAAGCGTGTCGTGCACGCGAGGAGTCCGGCGGCGATCGCGATGGCAATCGCGGGAAGGGCGAAGAGGAGGAAGCGGGCGTAGAGCCAGGAGTCGCCGATCGCGACGAGCGCAATCGTGACGGGAAAGCCGAGGAAACCGAGAAGCGCGAGCCAGGCGAGCGGCCGCTCGCGACGCGTGCGCCACAACGAGGTCGCGCCGACGATCGCGAGGAAGAGCCCGGGCACCGCGCCAAGCCAGAGGAGCACGCCACCGCCGATGGGCCACACTCCGCCGAGACCGAGAAGCGCCGCGTGCATTTCGGGACCGAGGAGCGAGGGCACGCTTGCCGAATGCTGGCCGAACTGCCCGCGGAGCGCGAGGAGATCGGGCAGGATCGGGCTGTAGAGGAGGAGCGTCAGCAGGGCGGCGCCGATCAGCATGAGCAGCCCGGCGAGGGCGTCGTGACGGCGCTCGCCTCTGACGAGATCCGCCGCGAAGAGAAGGCCGGCGCCAAGCGCGAAGGCCACCGCGACGAGATGGGCCCAGACGCCGAGCGCGATCGCAACGCCCGCGACAAGCCAGCCGGTGATGCGGCCCGTCTCGCGGGCGCGAGCGATGGCCCAGAGCGCGACGGCACTCGTCGCGATCGTGATCGCGTAGCCGCGGGCGTCGGTTCCGGCGAGCACATGCAGCGGCATGAAGGCCATGACCGCGGCGCTCAGGAGGGCGAGGCGCTCGTCGGCCACCGTGCGCACCGCGCCCCACACCGCAACGATCGCGAGGAGCGAGGCGAGAAAGGCCGGTGCGCGCAGCCCGAACTCATCCGCGCCGATGATCGACGCCGAGCACCACACGAGCGCTTGGCTCAGGACATGATTCGCTTGGGAGTAGTAGTTGCCGATCGTGGGGCCCGGTCCGAGGAGCGAATAGCCGCCGAAGGGAACGATCTCGTCGTACCAGAGGCTCTGGCCGAGGAGCGGCACGCGCACGACGATCGCCGCAGCGACGATGCCGACGAGCAGGAGGAGTGACGCGCTCGCCGCCGGGGCTTCCTCGCTTCGTCCGGCCGGCTGCTCCGGTTTCCGGCGGAGAACCGCCACGATGAGCGCCACGATCGCGAGCATCCCCCACGGCAGGGCCGCGAGGGCGATGCGCAGCCAGGCGGCGCCTTGCAGCGTGGTCGCGGGCGGCGAACCATCGGGGCCGACGCGCGCCGGATGGGCCATCCATGCCGCCAGCGTCGCCTCGTCGAGCATCACCCCGATCGAGCTGACCGCGAGGGCCAGGACGAGGGCGAGAAACGCTCCGCCGCGCATGGGAAGCGACTGCGCTCGTGCGGCGCTCATCGCGAGCCTCCCCCCAGCGATCGCCGCAGCAGACCGCTTCGACCGCGCGAGTCGGCCGGACCGCCGCCTTCGCTTCCCTGCGGCGAGTCGATCGAACCGGCGCTCGCCCGCACGGCGAGCGTCCCGAGCGAGAGAAAACGATGACCGCGGGCGTCGGCGCGGAGGCCGAGGAACTGCACCGTCGCGATGAGGCGGAGAACCGTCGAGACGACGAAGACGAGGGCGTATCCGGCCCAGGTCTCGCTGCCCGCGAGCATCGCAGCGCCCAGAAGCGAGCCGACGACCATCGCCGCGGAGTTGAGCAGGTAGTACCAGGTCATCGCGCTGGTGCGCTCGTCGGTCGGAATGGTCTCAAGAAGGAGCAGGAAGACCGCGAGTTCGTACGCGCCCCACACCATGCCGGCGAGAAGCTGCGTCGGAATGATCCACCACGGCGACGGGGAGACGAGCCAGACGGTCGCGAGCAGCGCGACGCCCACGGCGCTCACGAGCAGGACGCTGCGGGCCCCGTGGCGGTCGGCGATGCGCCCGGCGATCGGCAGGGAGAGGCTTCGGCCCACGAACGCGGCGGCGATGGCGATCGTGTAGGTCGTCGGATCGAAGGCCAGGGCCTTCAGCATGAAGGGATTGAAGTAGGGCTGTCCGACCTGCACCGCGAGCTGCAGGAGGACGAGCGAGATCATGAAGCGGCCGTACTCGGTCCGGCCCTGGAGCAGGGGCAGCAGGCTCGTGCGCCGCGTCCGGATGATCGGCCGCTCCGGTTCGCCCTGCCGAGCGAGGTAGACGAGCGAGAGGAAGCGTGCCGCGGAGGCGATGCCGAAGGCCGCGGCGAAGCCGACGAGCGGCCGTCCGAGCGATTCGCTCTTGCTGATGATGGCGCCGCCGATGAGAAGGCCGGCGAGCGTCGCGACCTGGCAGAGTCGATTGCGCTTGCCGAAGTAGCGTCCGCGGATGCGCGGCGGAAAGATCTCGCCGACCCAGGTGTTCCAGACGCTCGCCGCGGCGAGCGCGCCGGCCCAGTAGAGACTCGCGCAGGCGAAGATCACCCAGAAGGGCATCCACCCGACGATGGCGCCGATGACGAGAAAGACGAGGCTCAGCGCTTGGAGACTCGCGCAGAGCATCACCCAGCGCCGCGGGCTTCCGACAAGCTGGAGCCCGCGCGGCGCGATGAGCTGGACGATGCCGCCCGCGACCGGCGGAGCGGCGGCGATGAGTCCGCTCTTCGTGCCGGTGAAGCCGAGCGCGACCGCGAACGCGGCGAGATAGGTCTCGCCCGCGCCGACCATGAACGAATAGGTCACGCCATCGCCGGTGCACGCGCTGAGATCGGTGCGGAGTCGCTCCGATCGGGCATCGCGCGGGTTCCCTCGCTCACCCACGGCGCGGCCAGCAGAGTCGGACAACGACATGTCGCCGATCGTATGGTGAGCGGCGCGATTCCTCCAGAGAACCGCATCCGACCGAGCGTCACTCACCGCGCCGGCGGTGCGTCCGAGGCCGGCACGCGCGGGCCGCCTGCGACGGGAAGCGGGGGCGGGTAGCCGCCGATGCCGCGGTGGACGAAGTCCGGGGCGGTGACGACCAGGGACTTCTTCTGGCCGAGGTAGTCCATCGAGGCCCACTTCCCGCGGACGAAGAGCGGGCCTTCGCCGGGATCGAGGTTGCGATCGGCGTTGGTCAGGGCGTTCGTGCTGCCGGGCATCGAGCCGCTTGGGGTCGTTGCCGGCGGGGCCTTCGTGCCCTTCGTCCCATCGCCCTCGGGCTTCGGGTCCCACGACTCGCTCTCGACCTGACCGACGATCGTGTGCATGAGAAACGCGGCGAGTTCGATGGGCGACTTGCGGCGCAGGAGTTCGGGATTCGGGTGATGCGCGACCGCCCCGGCCATCGCGCCCATCGAACCGCCGCGAATCATCGACGCTCCCTGTCTCGGATCGTCACTTCGAAAGGTCGGGACATCGAAGGTAAGGTCGGGGATCTCGTAGACCTCGGCCCGCCGTCCGGAGGATCGGGCGAGGAAGGGCTTCGAGCCGATCTCGACGATGCCGCGCCGCAACTGCCAGGTCGCGTCGGCGCCGCCGGAGGAGGCGGCCAAGGCAATGATCGCCTCGAGCGCGGTTCGGCCGTCGACATCCTTCAGCTCGAGAAAGATCGGCGTGTCGTCGACGAAGTCGATGTCGAACTTCACGCTGATGTTGACGCCGATCGCGTCGGCCAAGGCGCGGATCGCGGTGCTCGTCGTCGCATCCTCGGCGGTGATGTCGACCCGGCTGAGGAGGAGCCGCCCAAGGGCGACGCGATTGGGGTCATCCTTCGGGGAGACGGCCTCGCGGGTCTCGGTGAAGCCGCGCAGGCGAACGCTCAGCGTGGAGCGGGCCTCGGGGCTCGCGGGTGTGGGCGAGCTGCCATCGGGGCCGCCAGCCGGCTTGCCAGCTGGATTGCCAGTCGGACTGCTGGCCGGCTTGCTGGCCGGACTTTCCGTTGACTGGGCGGCCGCGAGTGGCGTCAGGAGAAACGCCACGAGCAGACCGGCTCGCATCGCGGCTCCGTGCGCGGAGGACCGCTGCCCTCGTTCGCTCCGACATCGATGACGCTCAGGCTGATGCACGCGATGCCTCCGAGAAGAGTGCCCACCAACGAGCGATCGCCGACGGAAGCCGTCGGCGATCGCGTCACCTGTTCATACGAGAGAAATCGACCCGGTTGCGCCGGGGATCGCACATCGTCACTTCGTGCCAGAGCCAGCCGGAGGTGCCGGGTTGCCGCCACCGCCGCCGCCGCCGCCGTTGCCGCCGTTGCCGAAGCCGCCGCCGCCGGCAGCGCCGGTGACGCGGCCGTCGCGGAACTTCACATTCTCAACGATCGAGATGCCGGGGGTGAAGGTCACATAGCGGCGATCCACGACCGTACGCGTCGGGGCCGGAGCGAAGGGGTAACCGCCGAGCTGGCGGTGGATCCAGTCCGGGGCCCGCACGATGAGGACGCCCTGGTGATAGCGAATGCTCGCCCAGTCGCCGCCGTTGTCGGTCCATGCGTCGGGCTCGACGGTGCCGAGGATCAGGTTGACGAGTTCATCGGCCTTCTCCTCTTCGGAGCGGCGCTCGGGATCGTCGCCCTCGTCGCCGATGATGTTGCCACCACCGCCGCCGCCGCTGCCGCCGCCACCGCCGCCGAATCCGCCGCCACCACCGCCACCACCGAATCCGCCACCGCCGCCGCCACTGCCGCCACCGCCGCTGCCACCCTGGTTGCCCTGCTGGATGGACTGGCTGAGATTGAACTCAGGGGCGTTCTCGAAGCGCGGCGCCTCGAAGAGCAGGTCCTTCACCGGATACATCCGGAGTTCCTGCGACGAGGGAGCGCTCAAACGCTGCTTCGTGCCGACCTCGACATAGCTGTTGCGAATCTGCCAGGTGCAGGGCTCGTCGGCGCCGCACTGGTCGAGGATCATTTCGAGGACGACGAGCGCCGGCTTGCTCTCGGCCTTCAGCGTGATCTCCAGCTCGGGATCGATGCCGATGCCGGCCTTGTCGGTCGAGTAGCGGCCGACGAGCGGGATGCCCAGGGCGTTCGCGATGTAGTCGATCGCTTCCTTCGCGGGCGTGCCCTTGAAGTCGCAGGTGATGTCGGTGTAGAGGAGCGCGCCGAGGAGCGAAGCCTTCGTCGTATCGCGCGATGCGGCGGCTCGCTTCTGCTCGGCCACACCCTGCATGCGCGTCTCAAGCGACTGCGCCGAAGCGACGCCGGCAACGATGAGCGCACATCCCAAGCCCAGGCCGAAGCCGTTTCCACAGACGAACCGGGCAACGCGGGAGAGACGATCCGATCGACGCATGCAGAGCCTCCGAGAGACTGAGAGGTTTTCAACCGCCATCGTGACGCGGCGGTCGCAAACGCGGCCACCGCCCCCACGCATGGGGAATATACGGGGCTTCTCGACGGGCCCAATCGGTTTCTTTCGCAAATGTCCCGTTTCAGCGGGATTCGGTGCACGCCAGATCACGGAGGACCGGCTTCCGGGGACTTCGTGACGGATTGACACCACCGGTCGGCCGTCGGCCATTCGCAGCCGGCTCGGCACGGCTCGGCAGCGCTGGGGACCGCTACGGGCTGACGGGCGTGACCTCGGGGAGAGGACCCCACGGGTCCGCGCGGAGGGCCTCGACATTGACGAGCACCGCCATCGCATTGGCGGCGACATGCTGCTCGGAATCCCAGAGGGCCTCGCGCACGCCGCCATCGGCCCGGCCGGGGTTCCGGTAGAAGCGGGCGAGATCACCCGAGACCGTCAGCTCCTGCGAGAAGCGGAGGAGGGCGATGAGCCGCTTGCGGAAGAGTTCGACCACCGCCCGGCCCTCCTCGCCCTCGACCGGCACGAAGCCGCTGAAGGCGAGCATGCCGGCCAGGGCAAGTCCGGGGCGGAGCGACTGGCTCGTGACGCCGGCGCGACGCTCGCCGCTCAGGCGGAATCCGCCCCGCAGATCGGCATCCGCGGCGAGCTCGGCGAAACCGGCCTGCACGAGGAAGAGGCTCTTCATGAGGGCCTGTGCCTTCTGGCCGTGGACTTCCGGCTCCCCGGTCGCGCGGGCGTAGGCCGCGTCGGCGAGGACGAGCCAAGGGAAGATGCCGACCAACTGCTTCGGATCGCCGGTCTCCCAGAGCGACGCGATGATCGTCTTGAGCTCTTGGGCCGGAATGAAGCGTCTCTCCGTGCCGACCGTCATCGCCGCAGCCACCGCCGCAAGCGACCGTTCCGTCGGACTGTTCCCCCGGGCGAGTCGATCGGCGAGCTTCTCCCGCGCGATGCGGGCGGCATCGAAGAGATCGGGATTGATCGGGTCGGCGCCCTCGTCCGGGTGGGCGATCGCTTCCTGGGTGATGAGCTCCATCGCGCAGACGAAGCCGACCATGGCCGGCACGACGGCGAGGGGCTGGCTCTCCGTCGGCGTCGTCTCGATGAAGTCGTCGAGCAGCCGACGGGCGAGAAGCAGCGCCTCATGTCGCTCCTCCTCGGTGAAGGCGCTCGACGACGCCACCGCCGCCGCGGCCCAGGCGAGAAGGGCCTGATCCTGCGGCGGGGCGATCATCGGCTCATACATGTCGCGCACCGGGATGTAGTTGCCGAAGCTCCCGATGCCGCGCGGCAGTCCCTCGAGGCCATCCTCCGGCGGGAGCGAACGCTGCACGCGACGGAGAATGCCCATCGTGTGGGCGCGGACGGAATCGCGCGTCACCTCGTCGTCGATGATCCGCGTCACGCCGCGACCGCGCGGAGCGGGGGGCGCGTCGGGGGCGCTCTGGGCCAATCGCAGCGACGCGAAGCGGAAGGTCCCGACCGGTTCGATGCGGGCGAGTTCGGGAAGGTCTCGGTCGGGCAGGCCAGACTCGCGGATGAGCCGGGCGAGCGTGCCGCGCGGATCGCGGGCCGTGTTGCTCGCGAGCATGCGGCTCGGGAAGGCCACGAACCACTCGATCGAGCCGGGGAAGCCGCGGCGGAAGGCGATGCCGTCGAGCCCGCGGTCGATCCGCGCTGCGCACTCGTCGATGGTCCGTCCGAGGAGCGGCTCCGGTCGTCCGGCGAACTCGATTTCGAGCATGAGCCGCTCGCCGGCGCCGGCTCGCACCTCATCGCTCAGGCCCCGGAGGAACTCGTCGCCGAGCGCAGCGGCGATCGCCCGGGCCACCGCGCGGCGGAGCATCCGATCGTCGCCGACCGAGCCTGGCCACTCCTCACCGACGCCGACGATCCGGCCGTCGAAACGAAGGAGCACACAGACGCCGCGGACGCCGGGCAGGGAGATTGCCGAATCCGCTGCGTCGGCCGGCGGGGCGCTCAGGGCCGAGATCCACTCGCGGGCGAGGAGAAAGCCGTTCACGCAGGAGGCGACATCGGGCTCGCGCGGCGTGTCGAGCGGCGGGGGCGCGGGCGTGGGCGTCGGCGGGGGCGCGGGCGTGGGCGTGGGGGCGGGCGTCGGCGGGTGAGCGGACGCTGGCGGGTTCTCGGCCCCGAGGGCGACTCGTGGGAGGATCACCGCACTCGTGGCGAGGAGGCAACGGAGGATGTTGCGGAAACGCATCGGGCCTCACGAAGCGAAGGACGAGGTGCGAGGAACATGGGCGAACGAAGCCCTGATCGTCGAGTCAGCCGCGGACAGGGGAGTGGCTCGCGGCGGGTCTCAACACGCGTGGCGCGGTCAGACGGAGGCCGCATCCGGCGAAGGGTCCGAGAGAACCGCGATCGACGCCCCGAAAGCGGCGATGCGAGGCGAGGACGCGAGCGCCGCTGCCAAGGCGCCGCTCGCCGCCTGTCCACCGCGACAGACACGCCGCGCCGGACACGCAGCGCGTGGCACGGCCTTTGATCCTACTCGCTCGTAGGCCGGTCGTCGGCGCGTCGTCCGAGCAGCAGTACCGCTCGGGCCCGCCCGACACCGGCCCCCAAAGGGAAGGACAGTCGCCGTGGTCACCTCGCTCGCCCTCCGCATGCTTGCCCTCGAAGATCGCACCCGTCGGCTGATGGTCCTCACCCTGCTCGCCTTCGCCGGTCTGTGCTGATCGCTCGGCCCCACCCGGATACCGGAGCGGCCTGGAGCGGCGGCGCGACCCGCATCTCTTCCCCGAAACCCAACGCGAATCATTGCCTCGGTCGCGACCGAATACGAGGCTTGGCCATCAACCTTCGGGTCCTCGCTCCACGTCGACCCTGCTCGCCTCGCAAGAGGCACAGTCAAGCCCCGCGGCAGGACGCCGCGGGGCTTGATCTTTTGCCGATCGCCCGTGGCGTCAGGCCGGAGCCAGTTCGGGGGCGTGCTCGTCGCGCGGCGGCGCGGCCGGAGCGGTTCGCTCGGCACCGTGCGCGGAGCGCCGTGCGGCGATGAGCATGTAGATCGACGGGACGACGAGCAGCGTGAAGAGGGTTGAGATGATCATGCCGCTCACGAGCACGATGCCGATCGAGTTGCGGGCGAGCGCGCCGGCGCCGGTCACGAGGACGAGCGGGAAGTGTCCGACGACCGTCGCGACGCTCGTCATGAGAATGGGCCGCAGGCGCGTGAGCGAGGCCTCGCGCACCGCCTCGAGCTTCGACAGCCCTTCGCCCTGCAGGTGGTTGGCGAACTCGACGATGAGAATGCCGTTCTTCGCGACGAGTCCGACGAGGGTGATGAGTCCGACCTGCGAGTAGATGTTGATCGTCGTCCACCCGAGGAAGGTGAAGACGAGCGCGCCCGAGATGGCCAGCGGCACCGAGCCGAGCAGGACGATGAGCGGATCGCGGAAGCTCGAGAACTGGGCGGCGAGCACGAGATAGATGAGCCCGAGGGCGAAGGCGAGGGTCATCGTGAGCGATGAGCCCTCCTGACGGAGCTGACGCGATTCGCCGGCGTAGTCGATGGCGTAGTGCGCCGGAAGCACCGCCCGCGCCGTCTGCTCGAGTGCGCTCAGCGCCTCTTCCTTCGTGACGCCGGGCAGCACGCCGCCCGAGATCTTGACGCTGTTCTTCTGCTGGAATCGATTCAGCGAGCGCGGGGCCGCGACGGTCTCGAGGCGCACGAAGGAGCTCACGCTGACGAGGCCGCCGTCGGCGGTCCGCACCTTGAGCTGGAGGAGGTCGTCGGGGGTGAGTCGCCCGACATCCTCGATCTGCGGAATGACCTTGTAGCTGCGGCCCTCGAGGTTGAAGCGATTGACGTGGCCGCCCGCCAGCATGACGGCGAGATCGCGTCCGACCGCCGCGAGATCGAGGCCCATGTCCGCGACCTTCGCCCGATCGATCACGAGCGTCGTCTGCGGCAGGTCGATCTTCAGGTCGCTGTCGGCGAAGAGGAACTTCCCGCTGCCGAACGCGGCGCCGACGAGCATGTTCGAGTACTCGGCCATCTCCTCCGGCGAGTCGGAACTCGTGAAGACGAGCTCCACATCGAACTGTCCGGCGCCGGGCAGCGGCGGCGGCAGGATCGGGAAGGCGCGGATGCCGGCGATCTGCGAGACGAGCATGTACGCCTCGCCCTGCAGCTCCGCCGTCGTCCGCTCGCGCTCGCTCCACTGCACGGTCTGCATGCCGCCGAAGCCGGACGAGGCCGAGAGGAGCACGCGCCACACGAACTTCGCCTCGGGGATCGAGAGGAGCGCCGTCGAGAGCTGACCGACCGCGTCGCGCGTCGCGTCGAGCGATGCGTCGGGCGCCGCCTGCAGCACGAAGAAGATGCCGCCCTCGTCCTCGGTCGGAGCGAGCTCCTTGCCTGAGAACATCGAGAGCGGCATCGCGGCGAGGGCGATGAGGATCGCCGCGAGGGCCATCGACCAGCGGAGCGAGAGGGTGATGTCGAGGGTGCGGGCGTAGGCGTTGCGGAGTCGGGCGAAGATGCCGTTGACGAACCGCGTGAAGCCGCTTTCGCGTCCGTGGTCCGAGACGAGCGCCGACGACATCACCGGCGAGAGGGTGATCGCGACGACGCCCGAGACGACGACCGAGGCGGCGAGGGCGAAGGCGAACTCGCGGAAGAGGACGCCGGTGAGTCCGCCCTGGAAGCCGATCGGCGCGTAGACCGCGGCGAGGGTGATCGTCATCGAGACGACCGGGGCGAGGAGTTCGCGGGCGCCGAGGAGCGCCGCCTCGAGTCGCGGACGACCCTCGCGGACGCGCCGCTCGACATTCTCGACCATGACGATCGCGTCGTCGACGACGAGGCCGACCGAGAGGACGATCGCCAGGATCGTCAGGAGATTCAGCGAGAATCCCATCAGGTACATGAAGATGCACGCTCCGGCGATCGAGATCGGGATCGCGACGAGCGGCACCAGCACGGTGCGGATCGAGCCCATGAAGAGGAAGACGACGAGGGCCACGATGCCGACGGTCTCGGCGAGCGTCTTGCCGATCTCCTTCAGCGCGTTCCGCATGTAGTAGGTGCCGTCGTACGCGAGCTCCATCTCGACCGACGCCGGCAGCGTCGGGCGGAGCCGGTCCATCCGCTCGTTCAGCCGATCCGAGACGTCGATCTCGTTCGCCCGCGGCTGCGGCCAGACCGAGAGATAGATCGCGGGCTTGCCGTTGAAGCCGGCCTCGCCGATCGGCTCCTCGCCGCCGAGCTCGATGCGGGCCACATCGCGCAGCCGGACGATCGTTCCCTCCTGCTCGCGGACGATGAGCGACTCGAACTCCGCGGCCGAGCGCAGGTCGGTGTCGGTGAGGAGATCGACCTGGACCTCGCGGCCCTTGGTGCGGCCGACGGCGGCGACGAAGTTGTTGCGGGCCAGCGAATCCCAGACCTCGCTCGGCGAGACATCGAGCGCGGTGAGCTTCGTCTGGTCGAGCCAGATGCGCATCGCGAGGTTGCGCGGCCCCTCGATGCCGACGCGCTGCACGCCCTCGATCGTCGCAAGCTGCGGCTGGATCTCGCGGGCGAGATAGTCGTTGAGCTGCGTGAGCGTGAGGTCGTCGGAGGTGAAGCTCACATAGAAGGTCGCGAAGGGCCGATCGGCGCGCTGGAGCTGGATGACGGGCGATTCGGCCTCGTCGGGCAGCTCGCTCCGCACCTGGTTGAGCCGCGCGCCGATCTCGGCGAGCGCATCGCTCGAGTCATGATTCAGCCGCAGGTTGACGGTGATCATGCTCATGCCCGGCGTCGACGCGCTCTCGATGTAGTCGATGCCGTCGATCGCCGAGACCGCCTGCTCGATCGGCGTCGTCAGGAACCCGCGCACGGTGTCGGCGCTGGCGCCGATGTACGCGGTCGTGATGATGATCTTGGTGGACTCGATCCGCGGGTACTGCCGGATCGGAAGCGACGAGGCCGCGCGCCATCCGACCGCGAGGATGATGAGGTTGATGACGATCGCAAGGACCGGTCGCTTGATGAAGATGTCGGTGATGGCGGACATGCGCGGTGGGATGGCTGGCGTCGGTCTGCTGGCTTCGTCAGATGGTGGACGATGGGGCGCGGGCGTCAGTGCGCGGGGGCGTCGCCCGCGCCGTTGCCGCCCATGCCGGGCGGCGGCGGGGGCGGGTTGTCGGAGTCGATGACCTTCGCCCCTTCGCGGAGCTTGAAGGAGCCGGTCGTCGCGACGATCTCGCCGGCCTTGAGTCCGTCGAGGATGATGATGTCGTCGCCGATCGCGGGTCCGAGACGCACCGGACGGCTGGCTGCCCGGAGGTCATGGGGATCCTTCGCGGTGTCGCCCGGCGCGACGATCCAGACATTGTCGCCGTAGGTCGTCCGCCGGACCGCGGTCGCGGGCACGACGACGCGCGGCTGCGGAGCGTCGACCGGGACCCGCACCTGCAGGAACATGCCGGCCCGCAGCCGCTGGGTGCCGTCCTTCGCGCCTCCCTCGACGACGGGATTGTCGACGATGCCGCGGACGCGCACATTGCGGGTGTCGTTGGACACCGTCGCGTCGATCGCGACGACCTCGATTTCGACCGGATCCGGACCGAGGGCGGCGCTGGTCGCGAGGACCTTCATGCCGATCCGCACGCGAGCGAGGTACTCCTGCGGGATCGCGAAGTCGAGGTAGATGCGGTCGCTCACTTCCTCGAGGAGGACGAAGGTCGTTCCCTCGGCGAGGAACTGCCCCTCGTGCACGGTGCGCAGTCCGGCGCGGCCGCGGAAGGGCGCGCGGATGGTGTGCTTCTCCAGATGCACGCGGGCCTGCTCGACGTGCGAGCGGGCCTGATCGACCGCGGCGCGAAGCCGCAGGAGTTCCGCCTTCGCCGCCTCGACCTCGGAGGCGCGGCGATCGGCCTCGATCGGCGTCGCGGCGTTCTGTTCGCTCGCCACGCGGATGCGCTCGAGCTCGATCGTGGCGAGGTCGAGGCGCGTCTCGCCGACCGCGACGCCCGCTTCCGCGACGCGCACCGCGGCTTCCGCGGCGGCGAGATCCGCGCGGGCCGTCGAGGCATCCAGCTCGACGACGACGGCGCCCTCATCGATGATCGAGCCCGACTCGAAGCGCACCGCGGCGACGGTTCCGGGAAGCTCGTTGCTCATCCGGACCGAGCGGAGCGAGAAGGCCGTGCCGACGAGGTCGGACATCGGTTGCCAGGAGATTTCCCGCGCGGCGGCGAGACGCACCGCCTCGGCCGGTTCGGGCATCGGCGGCTGTGCCGCCATCGCGGCGAACTGGCTCCACTTGATCGCGGCGAGACCGCCGCCGATGGCTGCAAGGGTGACGAAAAGGGCGATGCCCGCCGTGAGCGTGGAGGACTTCATGGGTGTGACTTTCGTGCGCCGCGCGCGTTCTTCCTGGATCGGGTTCCGGTCGCGCGCGTTGCGGCGGAGCTCGCCGAGAGGCGCCGTGCGGCCGGCTTCCCGCTTTCCGCCTCGCGCGGCGGATGGTTGACGAGATGGGCGATCGTGCCGCGCACCGCGGCGAGCCGATCGGGCGTCCACTCGCTCAGGCCGAGAATCCAGTCGAACCAGATCCCGTTGACGGCGAGCTGGACGAGATCGCAGACGCCGATCGGCAATCCGTCGTCGTCGAAGCGACTGCGGAGGTGGGCGTTCGTCTTGCGGATGTGCGTCGCGTACTTCGGATTCGCGACGAGCGCGGCGACGAGGACGGTCGAGCCGCGGCGCATGGCGTCGGTCCACTGTTCGGTCGAGGAGAGGCAGGTCGCGAGCATGGCTCGCACCGCCCGTCCGCGGCCCGGCGGCGTGGCCTCGTAGCCTTGGCGCGTCTCCTCGATCCACTCCTCGATCTGGCGGTGGACGAGGGCGTCCAGGAGCGCGTCCTTGCTGCGGAAATGATGGAGAAGGCCGCTCTTCGAGAGGCGGGCCTCGCGGGCCACCGCCTCGAGCGTGAGCCGGCCGATGCCGTCGCGGAGGACGACTTCCTCCGCGGCGTCGAGGACCGCATGGCAGTCGGCGCGGCGCGGTGGCGCGAGGGCCGGAGCGGCCGCTCGCCTGACGGGTGTTGGCTTCGCCTTCGCCATAAGGGGCGGAAGCCTACCGACCGACCGGTCGGTCGGCAATGGTCAGCGCGGAGATTTTCGCGAAGCGATCGTCCACTAGGGAGTCGCAGGGCGAACCGATGGTGCGTCTGCGGCAGGCACGCGACGCGAGCCGGCGCGCGACATCCCGGACGCCGCGATCGCGATGGACGCAGCGTCCGGGATGGACGGAAGCCGGCCGGCATGCGCTCCAGGTCGTGCTACGGGCACGCGCCCCAGGCGCCAAGGAGCGAGGCGAGGTCCTTGGCGGTCACGACGCCGTCGCCATCGAGATCAGCATCACCGCTCGCTCCCCACGCGCCGAGCAGGATGGCAAGATCGGCGGCATCGACGGCGCCGTCGGCGTCGAGGTCGCCGTCGCAGGTCGGATAGCAGGAACGAAGCACGAAGCTGCCTGGCGTTCCGATCGCGCCGCCGACGGAGGCCACCGAACCGAACGCGTCGCCGACCGCCGCGAGGGTCCAGTCCGCGATCGCATCCTGCCCGATGGCCTGCGAGCACACCTGTCCGCTCGCGTTCTGCGCGCGGATGGTTCCCGGGTAGGACTCGTCGCCGTATCGGAGTCGCTCGACCAGGTTCCCCTGGGCATCGAAGACATGGATCGCGTCGTTGCGGCCGAGATTGGCGGCGGAGTTGCTGCCGATGATCGGAACGCCGCTCAATCCCCATGCCGCGGCGAAGCTGGTCGCGGTCGCCTCCGTGACGATGAGCGATGCGCCGGGCGCGAGGACGCCGGCGGCGGAGAGGCTGACGACTCCCGGAGTCGCGCTGTCGTCATCGAGGCTCCAGCCGGTCAGGTCGATCGGATCGCCGCCGGTGTTGGTGAGCTCGAGGAACTCGCCGCCTGGACCCGAATACATGTATTCCGTCACGCGCAGGCCGCTTCCGCCGAAGCTGTACTCGAGCACGAGCGGCCCGTTCTCGGCAAGCGTCGGCTCGAAACTGAAGGACTGGAACGAGTTGGTGGCCCGAGCCGCGATGTAGTACCGGACGCGCTGGCCTGCGAGGGCGGTGATCGGGAGCGCGACGCCGTAGACGCCGTCACCCGCCGCCCCGTCGTTGAACAGGCCGTTGTCGAACATCGTCGTGCGGAGATACGGGCCGGGCGTCGGCTGATAGAAGAGTTCGACGCTCGACACGCCTCCTCCGGTCGCTGGCACCACGGTCGCCTGGATCCACACCGTCTCGGAGGGATCGGGGAAGCTCGACGAGGCGCTCACGGCGCTGATGGCCGGTCCTTGCGCAGCGACCTCGGCGATGCCGCCGAGATAGGCCTGACGCTGATCGACGAACTGCTTGATGCCGATGAGCGTGCCTCCGGCCGGGCCCTGCCCGGGAAGCGTCACGGTCTGGGTGAAGTTGTTCTGGAAGAGCGTGTAGCTGTAGATCTTCTTGGTGTCGGCCTGGACGGCCGCCTCGATGAGCGCCCGCTGGGCGTTGAACAGCGGCTCAAGCTCGGCCCAGGTCACCTTGGCGAGGGCCGCGCGATAGTGCGCCATGTACCGCTGGCGGAGCTCAGACACCGCCAGCACGCGGCTGAGAACCGGCTTGTTGATCGCGGTGAAATTCCGAGTCGGCGACCAGTTCCATTGCGTGAAGGTCTCGTTCGCGTCGGTCTGGTGCAGGTGCATGCGGCCGTCGGCGGGATCGCGGTAGAGCGTGAAGTCGCAGCCCTTGTTCACATAGCTGTCGTCGTCCGTGAGCAGGTTCTCAAGGGCGACGGACCAGATCGAGGGATCGATCGCGAACAGCTCATCGATCTCCGGCCAGGTGGCGAGCGGCTCGTTCGTGACGCTGTCGCAGACGGCGATGAGCGCGCCGATCGGATCGGCGAGTCCGCCGTCGCTCTTGATCTCGTACGCCGTGTAGCTGCCCGGATTCGAGCCGACATATCGAAGCCCGGGACCGTTCGGATTGTTCGCGCACTTGATGCGAAGGCCGTCCTCGTCATCGAAGTGGTCACGCAGCAGGTCCTTGTCGTACTGCTGAATGTTGTTGTAGACGCCCCAATTCTCGCCGTTGATGGTGAGCACGATGTGGTTCGCCCGGCCGTTCGGCATGAATTGGGCGACGATGTTGTTGTAGACGACCTCGCGACAGAAGGTCGGATCGCGGAAGCCGTTGTTGAAGTTCAGGTTGCCGTAGCCGAAGAGGTTCTGCGACGGCTCGACGAAGTCCATCTCGATGTTGAGCGAGACCTTCTGCGAACCGGCGGGCAGGGCGGTATAGGAGGTGTTGCCGCGGATGCGCACGCCGACATTCGGGTAGGTGATGCCCTCGACGGTCAGGTCCGCAAGGATGTTCGTCTGCGAGATGTAGTTCTGCTGGAGGAGCTGCCACCAGTTCGCATCCTGAAACTGCAGATTGACGGTCCGCAGCACCGTCGGGTCGTACAGGTCGACCTCCTGTGCGCAGGCCACGGATGTGAGCGCCAAGGGGGCGATCGCGACGGCGACGGCGACGGGGACGCATCCCGCGATGGTTCGAACGAGACTGGCCCGAAACGATGACGACCGACTTCGGAGAGGACGCGGCATGCGGAGACTCTGTGCGGTGCGACGATGACACTGCCGCTTCACGCTGACCGCGCCAAGGGCGGACGCGTCGTTGGCAGACGAAGCGAATCTACGCGACGCCCGAGCGATCGCCTGCCTCGATCTTGCCAGATCGACTCGACGCCGCGAAAACAACTGTCAAGATCGGGTCGTCGTCACGCGAGGAATGCGTGCGATCGGGCGATTACTCCACGCGTCGGACCCGATTCGTCGCGCTGGGTGCGCCGGCCCGATCGGCCGTCGGCGTCCAGGTGCGGACCACCCATCCGTCGACCTCGCGGGAGAGCTCGTCGTACCAGCCGTTCGCCCAGGTGATGCGCGCGCCGCGCTGCATCGGCGCCCAGCAGCCGTACCGCAGCTCGCCAACGCCCTTGAAGGCCATCCCGTCTGACTGCAGGGCGACGGCCACGCTCTGCGGATCGCCGGGCAGCACGCCGCGCATCTGCCAGACGCCGAGATACTCCGACGACGCGTCGCGGAGGCGCACGGCCTTGCCGTAGGTGCGCGGTTGCGCGTCCCGCCGATCGCCCGGGCCCCACGCCTCATGATCGATGCCGTATCGCCCGGGCCTGAGCTCGTCGATCCAGCCGTTCGTCCACTCGATCGCGAGCATGCCGTCGCGGACGGACCATGCGCCGCGCTCGCCGATCACGCCGGCCGGACCGCCGGACCAGGTGCTGATCGCGCTTCCGCCCTCGGAGAGTCGCACATTGAAGGTCGAGTTCCGCTGATCGGTCAGCGCCCAGACGCCCAGCCACTGGCCGGCGTCGACGGGCGTCGCGTTCATCGACGGCGACCCAGAGGCGTTCGCCGCTCGGCCATCGGCACGCTGCGCATCGGCCCGCTGTGCATCGGTGGATGCGCAGCCCACGGCGAGGAAGAGCGCTGCGAGGAAGGACGAGGACAAGGAAGGCGTCAGAGTGCCCATGCCGCAGAATGTAGCGTTGCCCGACATCGGCCGCGCGTCCTCAGCCGCGCTCGGTCGTGGGCGACGCATCCTCGACCGATGGACGGAGGGGCATGCGTCCGGCCGCGAGCGCCTCAAGCCAATCGCGCTCCGGCGCCGCATAGCCGGGCACCACCATGGGCGAGGCAGCGAGGCTCGCGAGTCCGCGCTCCGCGGCGGCGCGGGCATCTTCGACGCGGCCCTCGGCGAGCAGCACCGCGGCCTCGACACGAGCCATCGTTGGGGGCTCCATGTAGGTCGCATCGAGCCGGGCAAACGCGCTCCGCGCGGCAGCCGGATCGCCGTCGATCGCGGCGATGAAGGACTCCGCCGCGTGGAGCTCACCGCGTGCGACCGACGGGGTTGTGGCCGCGGACGCGCGCATCCGGGCGAGGGCGTCGCGGGCCGCCGCGAGATTCCCGCGATCCATTTCGGCCGCGAACACGAACGACGAGCCGAGCGACGCGTGCCCCACGGGATCGCTCGACTTGCCGGCGTCGCTCGCGGCCCGCAACTCCTCCATCGACCACTCGCGCGGTCGCGTGCCCGCGGCCGCGCGGCCGAGGAGCGAGGAGGCGGCGCGGAATCGGGCGCTCGCAGCGCCGCCGCGGAGGTGCGTCAGGATCGCCGAGCCGTCGCTGATGAAGCCACCGAAGCGCTGTGGGAGAAGGGTGGCGATCGCGATCCCCGCGGACTGCAGGCCGACCAGCCGCAGGCCGTCGGAGGCGAGCAGGTGCCACTGCGCGTGCTCGCCCTCGAAGCCGGTGCGGAGGCGCACCTGATCGAGTTCCAACCACGAGCGCAGGACGAACGCTGCGGCGGCGAGGAGGATGCTTGCGAAGGGACCGCCGGCGTAGAGGGCGATCGCTGCGCGTCGCGACGGGAGCCCCGGCGCGCGCGGCACGAGGAAGGCGATCCCTCCGGCAAGCGACCACGATGGATTCATCTCGACATGGGTCCGACCATTGGTGCGTCCGATGGCGATCGGTCCGACGATGAGGGAGAGCAGCCGATAGCCGGCCGCGCGCCCCGCCAGGGCATGTCCGCACTCATGCACCGCGATGACGAGGAAGAGTGTGGGGAGCACGAGCGCGAGGAGCCCTGCAGCGCCGCCGAGTCGATCGGTCTGATCGAACAGGAGACAGGCGGGGAGGGCGAAGAGGATGGCACTCGCGGTGAGGACCGGCGTCGGCTTCAGCCAACGAGGAACGCCGGCCTTCGGGATCGGTGACGGGCGGAGAGGCGGCGTCGGTCCGCGCGGGGAGGCTGGATTCGGCTCGGTCGCGGTCATCGCGTGCGGCCATCCCGTGTGTCGGGCGAAGGCGGGAGTGCGATCAGAGTCCGCTCAGCCACGCGAGCAAATCGTCGGCGGAGCGCATGCCGGGCAGGCGTTCGACGCTCCCGTCGGGCCGCACCGCGTGGCTTGCCGGGATCGCCGTCGAGCCGAGGATGCGCTGGGCCTCAGCGCCCTCGCGATCGACCTCGACATGCACGGCGATGAAGCGGGTGCCCGCACCGCCCTCCGCAAGCAGCGCAACGACCCGCGGGTCCTGGAGGGCATCCCGCTTGAACTGCTGGCACGGCGCACAACGGTCGGCCGTCGTGAAGGCGACGAGCGTGCGTCCCTCGCTCCGCGCCCGCTCGGCGGCGACCGCGAGCGTCGGCGCGTCGCGCAGCACCGCCGGCAACGGCGTCACCTCATCGGCCACGATGAACCCGGTCGCAGGATCGAAGTGATGGGCGACCGTCAGGCGGCTCATGAAGGCCCGCTGCGCAGCGGAGGGTTCGCGGGCGGCGGAGGGTTCGCGGGCGGCGGTCTGCGGGCCCTCGGGCGCCGCCGCGGTCGCGGGCGCTGGTCCCTTCGGTTGGCTTGCACACCCGGCACCGAGCGACAGGAGGGTCGCGAGGAGGGCTGTTTGGACGACGGGTCGCGTTCGCATGGGGCGAGTGTAGAACCCTGGCCGCGATCGCGGCGCGCACGAAAAAGCCCCGACCGTGAGGTCGGGGCTGGTGTGGTTCTCTCTGGGGGCCGGTTCGGTCGCGGGCGACCGGATCGGCGTCAGAAGCGGATCTTGTCGGTGCCCATCGCGCCGTGGTCGTCCATGCCGCCACGGGAAGGGGCGATGCGACCCTCACGCGGCTCGCGAGCGCCAGCGGCGCCGCGCTCGGTCTCTTCCGGACCGGCGCCCCACTGGGCGCGCTTGAGCGAGAGGCCGATCTTCCGGTCGTCGGTATCGACGCGGAGGATCTTGACATCGACCGCCTGGCCGACCTTGACCACATCCTGCGGGTTCTCGACCTTCTGGTCGGAGAGCTCGCTGATGTGGAGCAGGCCTTCGAGGCCCTGCTCGAGCTCGACGAAGACACCGAAGTTGGTGATCTTCGTGATCGTGCCCTGGACGATCATGCCCGGACGGTAGGCCGTCGGGATCGCCTCGAGCCACGGATCCTCGGCGAGCTGCTTGAGGCCGAGGCCGACGCGCTGCTTCTCCTGGTCGACATCGATGACGACGCAGCGGACCACATCGCCCTTCTTGAAGACCTCGTTCGGGTGCGCCACCTTCTTGGTCCACGAGATGTCGCTGACATGGAGCAGGCCGTCGATGCCCGGCTCGATCTCGATGAACGCGCCGTAGTTGGCGAGGTTGCGGACCTTGCCCTCGATGATCGTTCCCGGCGGGTACTTCTCGGCGACGAGCTCCCACGGGTTGACCTCGGTCTGCTTCATGCCGAGGCTGATCTCGAGCTTGTCCTTGTTGATGTCGAGGACGACGACATCGACCTCATCACCGACCTGGACAACCTCGCTCGGGTGGTTCACGCGGCGCGTCCACGACATTTCGCTGATGTGGACGAGGCCTTCGATGCCTTCCTCAAGCCGCACGAACGCGCCGTAGCTCATGAGGTTGACGACCGAGCCCTTCACGCGGCAGCCGACCGGATACTTCTTCTCGATCTGCTCCCACGGCGAGGTCTCCTTCTGCTTGAGACCGAGGGAGATCTTCTCCCGCTCGCGCTCGATGTTGAGGATCTTGACATCGAGCTCGTCGCCGATGCGAACGATCTCGCTCGGGTGGTTGACGCGACCCCACGACATGTCGGTGACATGCAGGAGGCCATCGATGCCGCCGAGGTCGACGAACGCGCCGAAGTCGGCGATGTTCGTGACGGTGCCGCGGACGATGTCGCCTTCCTTGACGTTGTCGAGGAGCTTGCGCTTGGCTTCCTCGCGCTCCTCTTCGATCAGCTTGCGACGGCTGATGACGATGTTCCGGCGCTCCTCGTCGATCTTGAGGATCTGGGCGCGGAGCGTCTTGCCGATGAAGTCGCCGATGTCGCCGGGACGGCGGACATCGACCTGCGAGGCGGGGAGGAAGACCGGCACGCCGATGTCGACCAGAAGGCCGCCCTTGATCTTGCGGACGCACTTGCCTTCGACGACATCGCCTTCCTTGCGGGTCTGGAGGATCTGCTCCCAGCCGCGGATGCGGTCGGCCTTGCGCTTGCTGAGGATGACGCCGCCATCCTCGCCCTCGAGCTGCTCGAGGAGCACTTCGACCTCGTCCCCGACGGCGACATCGCCGTCGAACTCGCCCTTCTCGACGAGACCCTCGCTCTTCAGACCGACCTCGATGACGACGAAGTCACCGGCGTGTCCGACGACGCGACCCTTGAGGATCGTGCCGGGGGCGAAGTTCTTGATCTCCTCCTTGAGGAGCGAGTTCATGTCGCCCTTGGCGACGGTGTCGCCGAAGGCGTCGCGGAGCATCTTCTCCGCAGCAGAGGCATCGAGCTGAAGTTCCTCGATCAGGTTGTAGTCGACCATGTGTTCCTGGGTTGTGTCGTGGTCGGCCCGCCACGAGGCGAGTGCCCCGTCGATCCGCACGCGCGGCGACGGGAGTGGGGTCCGACCGAAAACGGGGTTCGGCCCGATGGGGCCTTCGGAAACGCTCCGAAGCCGCGACGGGCGAAGGGGGCGAGTGTAGCGGAGGCCGGGGTCGCACGGAAGCCGGAAGGATGCCGCGCCGGACCGCGCGGCCCGCCGATTATGGGGCAGCCGCCTCCGACCGCCTCGAACCGCGGGCCGCCCGCTCGCCTTTCCTCCGGACGATGTCGTCCTTCGTCGCGGAATTCCGCTTGGGGTTCGGTGAGGAATGCGTTTTCCCTCCCGACCGGCCCGCGCACCGGAACCCCGCTGGAGTCTCGCCCGATGCCATCCCGCTCGAACCGCCCGCTGACGCTCCTTGCCGCCCCGATCCTCGCGGCCCTTCTCGCTCCCGCCACGGCTCTCGCGGGCGATCCGCTCGCGCTGCTTTCCGATGAGTTCGAGGACGCCGCATCGCTGGCCTCGTGGCTGCGCATCCACCAGACCGAAGGCTGGAACGCTGACCAGCTCCAACTGCTCGATGTTGACGCGACCGTCCCCGGTGCGCTCGTCATGCGCCCGTGGACGAGCACCTGGTTCCAGAACTGGCGCGGCGAGCTGACCTACAAGCTCGTCACCGGCGACTTCGCCTTCACCATCGATGTCACGGCAAGCGGCGGCGACGGTCTCGGACTGCCCGAGGCCGCGTTCTCGCTCGGCGGGGCGATGATCCGCACGCCGCGTCCGATCGTCACGCCGGCGCAGTGGACGCCGGGCGGCGAAAACTATGTCTTCCTGTCGGTCGGATATGGACTCGAGAATGGCCCCTGTCTGCCGGGCCCGGGAGCGCATCTCGAGGTGAAGTCGACGATCAACAGCAACTCCGAACTCTGCATCGAGCCGACGCCGATCGCGAGCGCGGAGATCCAGATCGCCCGCATCGGTGGCGCGGTTATCTGCCTCTACCGATCGCCGGGCGGAGCCTGGACGGTGCACCGACGCTATCTGCGCGCCGACATGCCGGCGACGCTGCAGGTCGGCCTCGTGAGCTACACCGACTGGTTCAAGGCGTCGACCTATGCGCCGTTCTTTCATAACGGTCATGTGCTGAACGCCGCGCTCGTGCCGAATCCGACGAGCAATCCGGCGCAGCCGTTCTTTCCCGATGTGCAGGCGACCTTCGGCTACGCGCGATTCGCAAGCGTGAGCGTGCCGCCCGAACTCGCCGGCGTGAATCTCGTGACCCAGGCGACGGACGAGCAGTTGCTTGCCTTCCTCGGCGCCAACGCGAATCCAGAGCCCAATCCGCTGCCCGCCGACCTGAACGGCGACGGCGCCGTGAACGCCGCCGATCTCGCGCTCCTCCTCGGCGCGTGGGGCACATCCGGCGAGAACCCTAGCGGCGGACCGGACGCGGACCTCGACGGAGACGGCATCGTGAACGCGTCGGACCTCGCGGTGCTGCTCGGCGCGTGGACGGGCTGACGCCGCGCGCGATCGCGGTCGGCGCTGTGCGGCGGCCGTACACTCGACGCATGCAGTCATCGATCTTCGTGCGTTCGATCTTCGTCGCGGCGTCGCTCGCACTCGCCGGGACCGCGCTCGCGGACGGAAAGCCGGTGAAGGTCTTCGTCCTCGCCGGACAGTCGAACATGCAGGGACAGGCGGTCGTCGATCTCGACGGACGCGACTACAACGGCGGGCGCGGCACGCTCAAGGCCCGGCTTGACGATCCAGCGTTCGCCGGGCGATTCGGCCATCTTCGAAACGCCGACGGATCGTGGCGCACCCGCGACGATGTCTTCGTGCGCTATGTGCCCGCCGGTCCCGATGACGATCGCGTGCTCGTCGGGCCGCTCTCGGTCGGCTTCACGCCCTACGACGGGAAGCATCACTTCGGTCCCGAACTGCAGCTCGGACATGTGCTCGGCGAAGCCTTCGAGGAGCCGGTGCTCCTCGTGAAGACCGCGTGGGGCGGCAAGAGTCTCTTCGAGGATTTTCGGCCGCCCTCGGCGGGTTCGACCGGCCGCTTCTACACGCAGATGATCGCTGAGGTGAAGGCCGCGCTCGCGTCGGTCGGCACCGAGATCCCCGCCCTCGCGGGACGCGAACTCGAGGTCGCCGGCTTCGTCTGGTACCACGGCTGGAACGACGGCTGCGATCCCGAACGCGGCGTCGCACACTACGAGGAGAACCTCGTCCATCTCATCGGCGATGTGCGCCGCGATCTCGGCGGGCCGACGCTTCCCGTCGTCGTCGGCGAGGTCACCGGTCCGTGGGTGGACGCGCCGGGTGAGTGGGGGGACCTCCGCCGCGCGCAGCGGCGCGCGGCCGAGCGCCCGGCGTGGCAGGGACGGGTCCTCTTCGTGCCGACCGCAGCGTTCGCGCCGGTCGCAGCCGAGTCGCCGAATCCAACGCACGGCCACCACGAGTTCGGGAACGCGGAGACGATCGTGGAGGTCGGCGATGCGCTCGGTCGGGCAATGCGCGCGCTCGCGCTCGCCGGCTCGCCGCCCTTCGTGCCGACGCTGCCGCTGAAGGATGGCGATGCCGCTGCGCCCGTCGAGGGTGAGATGTCCGGCTACATGCTCGTCCCGGTCGATCGGGCGCCGGATCGCTTCAACGCCGGCTTCTCCCTCTACGCCGCCGCATGGCCCGTCGTCGAGCGCTATCCCGGCTCACGCTTCCAGACCGGACTCTTCGGGACCTGGATGTTCGCGCAGTACGAGGAGGGTGCGAAGCCGAAGGATGTCTACTCCGACATCGAAGGCGGTCTCGGCTGGTGGCGCGACACGCGCTTCCCCACCGTGACGCCGAAGTTCATCATGGGCGGCGTCGCGCTCAACTTCTCGGCGTGGGCGAACGGGCCCGGCGCAGGCAAGGGTCGCGACTGGGATCGGCCGCTCGGCAAGTATGCGGTCGCCCAGTTGAGTCCATGGGTGCTCTGGCCGCCCGATGGTCTCAATCTCGCGCAGGGCACCTGCGGCGAACTCTTCGGCTACGGATATCTCCCGCTTCCGCTCGTCAACGCGAAGACGACGACGGCGGGCGCGCCGGTGCCGACGGGGGATCAGTGCTGGACGCTCTTTCTGAATACGGAGAACTTCAAGGGGCCACTCTGCTTCTTCACGCCGTTCTTCTGGTCCGAGGCCTCGATCGAGCGCCGCGATCTTGCGGGGCTCATGCTCGACACGCGGCCCTCCGATCCGAACAAGGCCTTCCAGATGGAGACGCAGTGGATCCCCGCGCTCCTCGGCGAATCGATCACCGAGGGCGGCGAGCGACATCGTGTTGCCCGCGTCGCGCCGACCGCCTTCCCGCTCGACAAGGATGGCCGGACGGTCGTGCTGCATCGCCTGTCGGTGTACGCGCCGGAAGCGCTCACCGAACCGGTGCGCCGATGGTTCGCTGGCGGGCCGGCGGTCAGCGGGGCGATCGCCGCCGAGGAGACATTCGTGAAGCGATTCGGCCGCGGCGGCGGTTCGTCGTGGGCGATCTTCCGCGACGGCGCGAAGGAGCCGAACCGTCATGACATCGACTGGAAGGCGTTCGGATCGCCGATCGCACATGACGAACACACCTTCGGATATCGATGGAACGAGGAGGTCGTGCGCACCCTTCCCGCCGTTGATGGTGGGGCGGGCGACGATGGAGCGCGGGTCGCTCTGCTTCCCGAATACTTCCGATTGGAGCGTCGCGACGGCGAGGACCCGCGCTGGCGAGCGATGCCCGTGGAGCGCATGTCGAGTGCGGTGCGATGGAACACCGACGGTTTCGCGAACGAGCCCGATCGAAGTGAAGGGGCATATGTCACGCCGGCGGGCGACGGGAGTCCCTTTCGAACGCCCGGTCCGGTCGCCGGTCCCTTCCAGGTGACGCTCGGCGACGGGAGTCTCGTGACCTACGCGTGGTATCGCTTCGCCGACCAGCCCGCGATGCTGAACGCCGATCTCACCCAGGCCGAGCGCGAGGAAGCGCAGCGCCGCGTGGAGCTCCTGCATCGCACATGGACCAAGGAGCGTCAGTACCTCGCCCCACCGACAACCGGCGAACTCGCCTCGCTCGACCCTGCGCTCCTCGTGACGCCGCCCGCAGGTTTCGAAATCGGCTTCGTCCCGATCGTCCTCCGCCAGGAGCTGAAGCGCGAGTGACGCTGGGCTGCGCAGTTCGTTCAACACAGAGGCACGGACGGCACAGGATTCTGTACAAATAATCCAGAGAACCACAGAGGCACAGAGGGCACAGAGGTAGCACAGAGAGGTCAGCAGCAGCAGGAAATTCGTCGCAAGAATCGTACGTGTAGGGTGGATTTGACTTGGTTCGAGTCTTCCTACCGTGCTCAGCGCTTGCGCTCCGCAAGTCCCTCTGGCACCGGCATCTCTCCATCAAGGCGTGCGCAACCGGTCCTCTCCGTCGCATTCTCTGTGCATCCTCTGTGCCCTCTGTGCCTCTGTGGTTCTCTGGCGGAAGCGTGCAGATTGCCGTGGTTCTCTGGTGATCAACGCCCAGGCGAATCGGCGCTGAAGGTCGGGGCGTTGCCGCCCGTTCGGCGGCGGAGGTCGCGGGCCATCACCACGAAGCCCATCGCGCCGACCATGTTGACCGCGACGCAGATCAGGAAGACCCACGAGGTCGCGAGCTCGAGCAGCTTGAAGAGGTCGATCAGCCAGAACGCGACCATCGGGGCAAGGACGCCGCGGATGCCGTTCAGGGTCACATGCACCGACATGTACTCGCCGTCGCGGTGGGCCGGAGCGAAGTGCTGGTGGCCGAGGTTCCACGCGAGGACGCCGCCGCCGAAGCCGATCCCGAGAAAGACCGATGCGGCGTAGAAGATCCAGAACGCGTGCGTCACCGTCGCGAGCCAGAGTCCGATGGTCGCGAGCACGAAGGACCAGCCGTGGATCGCACGGAAGAGAATGATGTGGGTGCGGTCGAGCAGTCGCGCCCAGAGCGGAATCGCGAAGGGCATGACCGCAAGCGGGATGATCGCGTTGATGAGGATGCCCTCGAGGTAGTTCACATGGAACTCCTCGGTGAGGATGATCGCCAGCGGCGCCTGATACATCAGGTTGCCGAAGCCGAAGATGAACATCCACCACATGAAGCGGCGATAGAGGCGATCCTCGGCGAGCGTCGTCCATACGCCGCGCATCGCCTTGCCGAAGGCGACGGTCAGCGCGACGGGCTGGAGCGTGAAGCCGGGGCCGCTGCGGCCGGCGAGCTCGGCGCGGGCCAGGCGTCTCGCCCCGCGCAGCCGCACCTTGCGGTAGATCTGGTTGCCGACGATGCCGATGATCGCGAGCGCCGGAAAGAGGATGTGGAAGGACCAGGGGTCCCAGTCCATCGCCATGCCGACCGCCATGCCCGAGATGGCGAGCACGACGCTCTGGACCGTGGCCATCCGTCCGGCGATCGACGCGCGGCTCGCGTTCGGATAGTTGTTGCGCCAGACCGCCGCGCGGAGCGTGATCACGCCGGTCCAGCAGGTCCGACCGAGCGTGGCGAGAATCGTCACCATCCACAGCCCGAAGGCGTTGTGGGGAGCGAACGCGATCAAACCGACCAGGATCGAGGTCGCGATCTGCAGCCACGAGATGAACGCGACCTTCGGACGGCCGCGCGAGATCCCCGCCCAGAGGAAGCTGGTGAGGTTGGCGAAGTTCGGCGCCGCGGTGAGGAGCGTGACCGCGAGGTTGAGTTGCCGCTCGTCAACGCCCTCCACGCCGGTGAAGCTCTTCTTCACGACGATCGCGATCGTGCCGCCCTCGATCGCGCCGAGCATCACCGGCAGGAAGAACCATGACAGCAGCTCGCGGCTGTAGGTCGCCCGCAGCATCGGCGGCAGGCGGTTCGGGTGGAAGCCCTTGGTCACGCTTCCGAGCAGGAGGCCGATGAGGCGGAGAAGCGGCCCGGCGAGGGGATCCGAGCGGGTTGGAAGCGGAGCGATCGACACGGGCGGAAGCGGACAGCGTAGGCCACCCCGCCGCCCGACGCTACTTCGGCGAACGGGCGAACTGCTCTTGAGCCCATGCCCATGCCGCCACGGTCCTCGGGAAGCCCACGGTGTTCATGGCGAGGAGAATCGCCTGCTCGACCTCTTCCGTGGTCGCGCCATGCTGCATCGCCCGACGGACATGGCTGCGAAGCGCCGACTCAAGCCCGGCGCCGATGCAGATCCCGACCTTGATGAGGGCGAGCGTCTTCGCGTCAAGCGGTCCGGCGCGCTCGGCGGCGCGGGCAACGCGCTCATGCGCGGCCCCGAGCTCCGGGAACTTCGCGACGAATGTCTTGAAGGTGACGGGGACCTTGCTCGCGGCACCGCCCTTCGCCGAGCGGGCCTTCGCGGCGGGCTTCGCCTTGATGACCGGCTCGATCGGTTCCGTGACATCGGCCTCGGGCTTCGTCGTGCGCTTGGATGACTTCTTCGGCTGGGTCTTCTTCATGGTCGCCTTCGTGACACCGGACAGGATGGCACTATCGCAGATCCTCGCGGCGATTGGCGTTGACCAGCTCCTCCGAGGGCCGCGTCACGCGGGCGAGGCGGAGGGAGGCGAGGATCGACTGGAGCGAGGGGGTGCGATCGGAATCGCTGGCCGGCGGCAGCGCACGCCGAAGGCCGGGCAGGGCCGAGCGGCGATAGATGGCGATGCAGGGCTCGCAGGGCGGCGTGCCCGACGCGGACGATGCGGCGATCACATCCGCGGAGCGGTCGCGCGCCGCCGCATCGATCAGGGCGAGCAGGGTCTCGGCCTTCACATGCGGCAAGTCGCCGGCGAGCGCGATGATCGCGTCCTCGCCTGCGCGCTCCTCGATCCACTCGAGCGCCGCGACGATGCCGGCGAGGGGACCGCTCCTGATGGGAGCGGCCGCTTGGGCATCGTCGAGCACGCCGTCGAAGCGCTCCGCGATCGCCGGGTCGCACGCTCCCGCCGCGAGGACCCGACGCACGCCCGCGCGGCGGAGCGCCCGAAGTGGCTGATCGACGAGCCATTCGCCCCCTTCGCTGCCGCGCCAGGGCTCGCACAGCTTGTCCCGGCCGAAACGCGTGCTTCGGCCGCCGACCAGGACGATGCCCACGGCGATATCGAGTGCGGGCGACATGCAATCGATGCTATCTTCAGGATCCCCCGCGTGTATCGATCCTTGCCCATGAAGCCCATGAAGAACCCGCGACTTCCGAAGACCGGCGGCGGCTGGCCGTCGATCCTCTACACCTTCAAGGAAGCCCGGCGCGTCGGCGGCTTCCTGCGGATGTGGCAGGCGCTGCGCTCGAAGAACGCCTGCAAGACCTGCGCGCTCGGCATGGGCGGCCAGCAGGGGGGCATGACCAACGAGGAGGGGAAGTTCCCGGAGTTCTGCAAGAAGTCCGTGCAGGCGATGGCCGCGGACATGGCCGGAGCGATTCGTCCCGGCTTCTTCGAGGAGTTCACCTTCGACAAGCTCGAGCGATTCTCGCCGCGTCAGCTCGAGACCGCCGGACGGATCACGCGGCCGCTCGTTGCGGGACCGGGCGACCGTGGCTATCGCGAGCTGTCGTGGGGCGAGGCGATCGATCTCGTCGCCGGAGCGCTGCGCGAGACGACGCCCGAGGAGAGCTATTTCTATCTGAGCGGCCGATCCTCGAACGAGGCGGGCTTTCTCATGCAGCTCTTCGCCCGCGCATACGGCACGAACAACGTGAACAACTGTTCCTATTTCTGCCATCAGGCGTCGGGCACCGGCCTCGGCAGCTCCATCGGCAGCGGAACGGGCACGGTCACGCTCGACGACCTCGACGGCTGCGATCTCATCATCCTGCTCGGCGGCAATCCGGCGTCGAACCACCCGCGATTCATGCGGACGCTGCTCGAGACGCGTCGCCGCGGCGGTAAGGTGATCGTGATCAATCCGATCTGCGAGCTCGGGCTCGTCGATTTCTCGGTGCCGAGCGACATGCGGAGCCTGTTCTTCGGCTCGCGGATGTCGGATGAGTACATCCAGCCGCACATCGGCGGCGACATCGCCCTGCTCTACGGCGTCGCGAAGGCGATCATCGGCATGCACGCCGTGGACGCGGAGTTCATCCGCACCGCGACCGACGATGCCGAGTCCTTCCTCGCCGCGACCAACGCGCTCGACTGGGAGACGATCGTCGTTCGCTCGGGCGTGCCGCGCGAGCGCATCGAGACGATCGCTCGCATGTACGCGGCATCGAAGGCCACGATTTTCGCGTGGACGATGGGGATGACCCACCATCGCCACGGTGTCGACAATGTGCGGATGATCGCGAACCTCGCGTTCCTGCGCGGCATGATCGGCCGTCCGCACGCGGGGCTCCTGCCGCTCCGCGGTCACTCGAACGTGCAGGGAATCGGCTCGATGGGCGCGGTGCCGGCGCTCCGCGAGCCGATGGTGCGGGCGATCGAGAGCCGATTCGGCATCCGCATGCCGGAGGGCCGCGGACTCGACACGGCCGGCTGCATGGATCGCGCTCGCGAGGGGCGGATCCGGACGGCCCTGCATCTGGGCGGCAATCTCTACGGTTCCGCGCCCGATCCGAGTGCGGGGCGGGAGAGCTTCCGGCGCATCGGAACGGTCGTCTACCTCAGCACCACGCTGAATACCGGTCACGCCCACGGCCGCGGCGAGCGGACCCTCATCCTGCCGGTCAGGGCCCGCGACGAGGAGGAAGAGCCGACGACGCAGGAGTCGATGTTCAGCTTCGTGCGCTATTCAGACGGCGGACCGGCGCGCCACCCGCTCGAGGGTCGCGACGAGGCGGGACTTCCGCTCGGCGGGCCGATGGGTGAGGTGCGCCTGCTTGCGTCGATCGCCGCCCGGACGATGCCCGACTCGCCCATCGATTTCCTCTCCTTCGCCCGACACGCGACGGTGCGGGAGGCGATCGCCGCGATCGTGCCGGGCTACGAGCCGATCGCCGAGCTCGACCGCACGAAGGGCGAGTTTCATGTCGCCGGCCGCGCGCTGCATGAGCCGCGCTTCAAGACCGCGACGGCCCGCGGCCGCTTCCACGCCCCGGCGATCCCGGCGCCTGTCGTCGGCGAGCATGACGCGCCCGCGGCCGAGCGTCCGCTCGCTCTCATGACGATCCGCTCCGAGGGGCAGTTCAACACCGTCGTCTACGAGGAAGAGGACCGCTATCGCGGCCAGGAGCGGCGGGACATCATCATGATGGCCGCCGAGGACATCGCGGAGCGCGGCCTGAAGGACGGCGATGTCGTTACGGTCACGAGCGAGGCGGGCGAGATGCCCGGCGTCACGGTGCGCATCCTCGACATCCGCCCGGGCAACGCGGCGATGTACTGCCCCGAGGCGAATGTGCTCGTGCCGCGCACGATCGATCCGGAGTCCCGCACGCCGGCCTTCAAGAGCGTCGCGGTGCGCGTGACGAAGTCCCGCTCGCTGAAGGTGCTGCGGTGAGGAGCCAGAGAACCACAGCAATCGGCACTATTCCGCCAGAGAACCACAGAGGCACAGAGGGCACAGAGGGTGCACAGAGAAGGCAAAAGAGGAGACGGGTTCCGAGCGCGTTGATCGAGACGGCCGGTACCAGAGGGACTTGCGGAGGGCAATCGCTGGACAAGTGGGGAAGACTCGACCCAAGTCAACTCCATCCTGTGCCAGCGATTGTGAGCGTCAAATTCCGTGCTTCTATTGGCTTCTCTGTGCACCCTCTGTGCCCTCTGTGCCTCTGTGGTTCTCTGCTTCCCCTCTTCCCCTTCGCCCCAAGGCCGCGCATGACACGATCGGAGCCGTATCGCATTGTTCGTCATGAGCCCGGGCGTGATGCGCGGGTGATCGATGATCAGGTTGCCCGCGAGGAGCCGCTTGAGATGCGCGTTGGGGGGCGGCCGATCAGCGTGACCATGCGGACGCCTGGGGATGATGAGGCGCTGATGGCGGGGTTCCTGCTCTCGGAGGGGATCATCCGTGGGCGCGGCGACATCGTGCGCATCGCCCACTGCGATGTCGAGTCCGGCTGTGAGGGCGGTGCGACGATCAACGCGATCCTCGCGCCTGAGGTCGCGGTGAATCTCACGAAGCTGACGCGGCATGTCTTCGCGTCGTCGAGCTGCGGCATCTGCGGCTCGGCGACGATCGAGGCGATTCGCAAGGGATTTCCGTCGATTGAGAGTGACCTCGTCGTCGAGCCGGCCCTCATCCAGTCGCTCGGCGAGCGCCTGCGGGCTGCGCAGCCGACCTTCGAGACGACCGGCGGACTGCACGCCGCCGCGCTCTTCGATGAGCGCGGCACGATCGTCGCGTCAGCGGAGGATGTCGGTCGTCACAATGCCGTGGACAAGGTGTTGGGGCAGGCGCTCGCGAAGGACCTGCTTCCCGCGCGTCGCTCGATCCTGATGGTCAGCGGACGCGCGTCGTTCGAGATCGTGCAGAAAGCCCTGAGCGGCGGCATTCCGGTCGTCGTCGCGATCTCGGCGCCGTCGTCGCTTGCGATCGATCTCGCCCGCGAGGTCGGCGTGACGCTCGTCGGTTTTCTCCGCGACCGAGGCTTCAATGTGTACGGCGGGGCAAGGGTGCACGCCGCGGGGCGATAGCGGGGGAGAGGACAGGCGTTGCCCGAGGTTCGCGCCGGACGCGGGCGAATCTCGCGGAATCGCGAGCTCCCGCCTCAAGACCGCGTTCGTTCGGGCCGAGTCCATCCGTTGCCAACGCCCACCGGTGGAGGGTCGTTGTCGCACGGCCGTATCCGCCCGAGGCTTCCGATGGTCAATGAAGAGCAGCATCCGACGCATCGGCTTGGCGGTCACATTCGCGAGTTCGATGGCCTTCGCGGGATCGCCATCCTCGTGGTCCTTGCCCATCACTTCTGGCCGAGTTCGGGAGCGCTGGCCGCGTGGTCGAAGCTGCCGCACCTCGGCTGGGTCGGTGTCGACCTCTTCTTCGTCCTGAGCGGTTGCCTCATCACCGGCATCCTGCTCGACACCCGCGGCGAGGATGGCTGGCTTCGCAACTTCTACGCCCGGCGGCTCATTCGCATCGCGCCCCTCTACTACCTCGTGGTGATCGGGGGCTTCCTCGTCATTCCGCGCCTGCAGGGATCGAGCGAGTTCGTGGATCAGTCCGGCTCGGCGTGGTGGTATCTCCTCTATCTCGGCAACATCCGGGAGAGTCTCACGGGTCACGAGCCGGCCTACATCCTCGCGGTGACCTGGAGTCTCTGCATCGAGGAGCAGTTCTATCTGCTCTTCCCGATCGTCGTCGCGTGGCTGCGACCGGCGCGACTCGTCACGCTCTGCTGGTCGATGGTCTGTTTCGCGCCGCTCTTCCGCATCGTCACGACGCTCATCTGGCCGGAGAACGAGCGCATCCAGTATCTCGCGACGCCGAGTCGCGTCGATGTCATCGCCCTCGGCGCGCTCATCGCCCTCGGTCTCCGCGGTCACTGCTGGCTGCCGAGCGAGCGGGCCGTTCGCGTGCTCCTGCCCGCGGCGCTCGCGGTGTGCGGCGTCGCATTCGCGGTTGATGCCCTCGATCGCATGACGCTTGCCGGACGTACCCTCGGCTACTCGCTTGTCGCCGTGGCGTGCTTCTCGCTCGTCCTCTGGACGGTCCAGCGTCGGGAAGGCGCTGCCGTGGCGTGGCTGCGTTGGCGGCCGCTCTGCACGCTCGGCGTCCTCTGCTACGGCGTCTATCTGCTGCAGCGCCCGGCGCAGGTGCTCGCGGGCAAGGTGCTCGGCGCGGTCTTCCCGGCGTTCGAGGTGATCGGAACGGCGTGGGGACTGCTCATCTTCCCGATCGCTTCGGTCCTTGCCGCGATGGCGTCCTGGCATCTTCTCGAGCGGCCCTGCCTGGCCCTGAAGCGACACTTCGAGCGCCCGTCGGCGGAACGGCCGACCGGCGTGGTCATGCCGCCGCATGAGGTCGTGGAGATCGATCTCGCCTCGGCGTCCCGCGATGAGCGCGCGCCGGTCGGCTTCACCCCGACGACGATCGCGGAAGTCGCCACCCGTGCCCCGCAGTCGCAAGCCCGAGCCGGGTCGAGCTGATCAGAAGAGGCCCTCGATGCGCCCGGTCGCGAGGTCGATGTCGACATCGACGAAGGCCGGTCGCGCCGGCAGCGCCGGCATCGTGCGCATCGCGCCGACGAGCGGATAGAGGAATCCGGCGCCGAGCGAGGCGCGGATGTCGCGAATGGTGAGCGTGAAGCCGCTCGGGGCGCCCTTGAGCTCCGGCTGGTCGGAGAAGCTCAGGTGCGTCTTCGCCATGCAGATCGGAAGTGCGGCGTAGCCGAGTTCGGCATAGCGCCTGATCTTCGCCGCAGCCTCCGGTGCGTAGGCGACCTCACTTGCTCCGTAGGTCTTGGCGAGGGTGAGGATCTTCTCTTCGATCGAGGCCTCGAGCGGATAGAGGTGACGGAAGGCGTTCGGGCGCTCGCACGCCTCGACGACCTTCTCGGCGACGGCCGCAACGCCGGCGCCGCCGTCGGCCCAGCCCGTGCTCTTCACCGCGGCGAACGCCCCGGCCTTCAGGGCGAGCTCGCGGACGAGCGCGACCTCGGCGTCGGTGTCGGTCGCGAAGTGGTTGATCGCGACGACCACGGGAATGCCGTAGCCGGTCGTGTTGCGGATGTGCCGCTCGAGATTCGCCGCGCCGGTGCGGATGAGGTCGAGCTGCTCGCTCCTGTAGACCTGGTCGAGCGGCTTGCCGGGGACGACCTTCGGGCCGCCGCCGTGCATCTTCAGCGCCCGGATCGAGACCACCATGACGGCGCAGTCGGGTCGGAGTCCCGAGGTGCGGCACTTGATGTTCGCGAACTTCTCGAAGCCGATGTCCGAGCCGAATCCCGCCTCGGTGACGACGAAGTCGGCGAGCTTGAGCGCGATGCGATCGGCGATGATCGAACTGTTGCCGTGGGCGATGTTCGCGAAGGGACCGGCGTGCACGAAGACGGGCGTGCCCTCGAGCGTCTGCAGGAGCGTCGGCATGACCGCGTCCTTCATGAGGACGGTGAGCGCGCCGGCGGCGCCGATGTCGTCGGCGGTCACCGGTTCGCCGGAGGTGCTCAGGCCGATCATCATGCGGCGCAGGCGTTCCCGCATGTCCTCGAGACTCGAGCTCAGGGCGAGCACGGCCATGATCTCGCTGGCGACGGCGATGTCGAAGCCGGTCGAGCGCGGGCAGTTCTCCTCGGGTCCGCGGCCGATCTCGATCGATCGCAGCATCCGGTCGTTGATGTCGAGAACGCGATTCCAGGTGATCGCGTTCGGATCGATGTCGAGCCGGAACAGGCGACGCCGCTCCTCGGCGGTGAGTTCGTTCGGCGAGGTGACATCGCTCCGGAGCCCGAGGCGCTGGAGCCTTCGGATCTGGTGGCCGGCGAGGCGAAGTTCGCCCGACTCGTCCTTCTTGCAGAGCGACTTCGCGTACGCCTCGTCGTCGGGATGCGTGCGCTCCCAGTGAAGCCGGGCGTCGATCGCGGCGGCAAGCAGGTTGTTCGCCGCGGCCACGGCGTGGTTGTCGCCGGTGAGGTGGAGGTTGAAGTCCTCCATCGGGATCACCTGGCTGTAGCCGCCGCCGGCGGCGCCGCCCTTGATGCCGAAGGTCGGACCCATCGAGGGCTGGCGGATGCAGGTGAAGACGCGGCGGTTCAGATGCGCGCCGATCGCCTGCGAGAGGCCGATCGTCACCGTCGTCTTCCCTTCGCCAAGCGGCGTGGGAGTGATGGCGGTCACCACGACATACTTGCCGTTCGGCGCGTCGGCGAGTCGATCGAGAATCGAGAGCCGCACCTTCGCCTTGGTGTGGCCGTAGGGTTCGAGCTCGTCGGCGCGGATGCCCGCCTCGGCGGCGAGGGCGGCGATCGGCTTCGGCGTGCGCGACTGGGCGATCGCGATGTCCGACGGAACGGGGCGGAGGAGCGTCAGGGGCTCGTTGGCGTAGGCGGAGCGCGACGGGCGATCCCGGTGCGATGGGTTCACGAGTGTTCCGCTTCCGCTTCCGGCTTCGCTTCCAGTTCCGCTTCCAGTTCCGCTTCCAGTTCCGCCCTCCGATCGTGTCTGACCCATGCGTCTCTCCTGCGCGAGTGTCACCGCGTCGCTCCCCGGCGTCGCGGCGAGGCAGCGAGCATATCGCCCGACGGAGTTCTCCGGGCGTCAGCGCGTCGGATGATTGTTCGGATCGATCTCCGAGCGGAGCGACGCGATGGCATGCGGAAGGACATCGACGAGCGCCGCCAGCGTCTCGGTCGCGCCCCGCTCCGAGCCGGGAAGCGTGAGGAGGAGCGTGCGGCCGATCGTTCCGGCCACGCCGCGCGACAGATAGGTCAGCGGCGTCTGCTGGGCACATCGGCTGCGGGCGAGTTCCATGAGCCCCGGCGCCTCGCGCTCGAGGACGCGACGAGCGGCCTCGGGCGTGACATCGCGCGGCGCGAAGCCGGTTCCGCCGGTCGCGACGACGAGATCGATCGTGGCGTTCGGATCGCTCCACGCGCGGAACAGCGCTGCGATGGGCTCGATCTCGTCGGGCAGACACGCGCGGGCGACGACCACGGCGCCGAGTCGCTCGGCGAGCAGGCGCTCACATGCGGGGCCGGAGGTATCGACCGCCGCGCCGCGCGAGCAGCGATCGCTCACGGTGAGCACGGCGGCGCGGATCGGCGAGCGGGTCCGCATCACGCGCTGCGCTCCGAAGCGGCCGCGTCGAAACCCGCGGCGCGGAAGTCGCCGCTTCGCCCGCCGCTCTTCGCCAGGAGACGGATGTCGGCGATCGTCATCGATCGATCGATCGCCTTGCCCATATCGATGACGGTGAGCGCCGCGACCGCGACGGCGGTGAGGGCTTCCATCTCCACGCCGGTACGGCCATGGCAGCGGGCGGTCGCGGTGATGCGCACCTGACCGGGCTCGAGCGTGAGATCCACGCTCACCTGATCGAGGGGCAGCGCATGGCAGAGCGGGATGAGCTCGTCGGTGCGCTTGGCGGCCATGATGCCCGCGAGCCGCGCGACCGCGAGGAGGTCTCCCTTCGCGAGCGCGTTCGTGCGGATCGCCCGCTCAAGCGCCGCGTTGATGCGGACGAATCCTTCGGCCGTCGCGCTCCGCGCGGTGATCGGCTTGTCGCCGACATCGACCATCGAGGCCTTGCCGTCGGCGTCGACATGCGAGAGAGTCGGTTCGTGTGGAGTCGCCATGGTGTGCAGGAAAGGATTGCGTGTCGTGCGCTGCGCTTAGGTCGTCCAGCGAAAGAAGGGCCAGGGGCCGGTGCCGGATGCGCCTGGCGGAATCTCGACGAAGCCGTCGGAAGCGGCGGCGCCGACCACATCCCCCGAGCCGCGGAGATCGGTGAGGGCGACGCGATCCGCCGCGCTGCGGCGAACGAGTCGGTGCCACCAGAGCGGAATCGTCTTCGAGTCCGGTTCGTCGATGGTGACGAGCGCGTCGGGGCCGCCGACGACACCATCGGCGGCGCCGGCTCTGCGAGCAAGCGCGGGGAGCACGATGCGGCGCGCCGTGACGAGGACCGAAACGGGATTGCCAGGGAGCCCGAAGATCGGACGACCGTCGTCGGTGACCGCGGAGAGGATCGGCTTGCCGGGCCGCTGCGGCACGCGATGGTAGAGCGTGCGGGCGCCGTTGGCCGCCAGGGCCGCGGGGACGAAATCGCGATGACCCATGCTGACGCCGCCGGTCAGGATGAGGGCATCGGATTCGCGGAGGGCATCGGCGATCGCGGCGGCGATCGCATGCTCATCGTCAGGGACATGGTGACGCTCGATCGGTGCGAGAAACGCCTGTCCGGCAAGCAGGGCCTCGAGGGCGGGGCCGTTGCTGTCGCGGAGTTGCCAGGGTGCGAGGCCTTCGGCGTCGCTTGGGCACACCTCGTCACCGGTGGTCAGGATCGTGACGCGCAGTGGGCGAAACACGCGGGGCGTGGCGCAGCCGAAACTCGCCAGCGCACCGATCGCGGTCGCGCTGACGAGCGATCCGGCGGCGAGGAGTTCGGTGCCGGCGCGCGCGTTCTCGCCGCGGCGCCGAATGTGGTCGCCGACCCGAATCGTTGACCGCCGTTCGTCCGTCAGCCGGATCGACGCGCCGCGCTCGTCAACATCCTCGCGCTTCACGATCGTGTCGGCTCCCGGCGGGAGCGCAGCGCCGGTCACGATGCGCAGGGCGGTGCCTGCGGGAAGCGTCGGCGGCGCGTGACCGATGCGGACCTCTCCCGCGATGGGCAACTCCGGGGCGACCAGCGAGGCGATCGCAATCGCGAATCCGTCCATCGCGCTCACATCGATCGCGGGACTGTCGCGGTCGGTACGAATCGCCTCGGCGAGCACGCGGCCGCGCGCGGCGGCGCGGGCGATGCGGACGACGCATGCCGAACCCACCGGTCGAATCGCGGCAAGCGAACATGCGATCGCATCACATGGGGATGATGGCGCATGAAGCGGCTGCGCGCTGGTTGGTGCGACATGCGACATGTCAGGCGAAGCGTACAATGGGGCGATGGAGTTCACGGTACGCCTCTTCGGGCCGAGTGCCGATGCCGTCGGAGCGCCGGCGGTCACCGTTGCCGTCGAGGGCGAGGCGACCTGCGGGTCGGTGCGGCGAACGCTCGCGCAGCGGTATCCGGTCCTCGCGCCGATGGTCAAGTCCGGCCGATTGGCCGTGAATCACGCCTTCGCGGGCGACGCCCAGCGCGTGCGGCCAGGTGACGAGATCGCCCTCATCGCGATGGTGGGGGGCGGATGAGCGTCCGAATCACGATTGTGGATGGTCCGGTGGGGGTGGCGCCGTCCGACGGCGCGGGCCTCGGCCCGGCGGAGGCTGAGGAGGTCGGCGCAGTCGTGACATTCGACGGCGTGGTGCGTGCGCTCGAGGGCGATCGGAGGATTCAGGCGCTCGACTACGAGGTCTACGAGCCGATGGCGAGCCGCGAACTCGGGCGTCTCGCCGCCGATCTTCTTGGAAGCTGCGGCGTCCTCGGGATCGACGCCTGGCACAGCCGCGGACGCGTGCCGGTCGGTGGCGTCTCCTTCCGGCTCGTCGTGCGTTCCGCGCATCGCAAGGAAGCGCTCCAGGCGACGGATCGCTTCATCGACCGCATGAAGCGTGATGTGCCGATCTGGAAGCGAGCGGTGATCGGCTCGTAGTCGGTCGTCGGGGTCGCGTTCCGGACTTAGCCCCCGATCGCGGACATCGGGCGATCAGGCTGTCGAAATCCCGCGGCGGTGATGCCGTGGCCGGCTTGCTTCGACCAGACGGCGTCGAGCAGCGCGTCCTCGAGGGCGTCGTCGAGATCCTCGCGTCCGCTGCGCAGGAGTGCCCGAAGGCTAGTCTCCTCGAGGCTGAAGAGACATGGCCGCACCGCGCCGTCGGCGGTGATGCGGAGACGGCTGCACGCACCGCAGAAGGGACGCGTGACCGGCGCGATCACGCCGATCGAGGCGTGAGCGTGGGCGTGGACGCCGGCGGCGAAGCGGAAGTCCTCGCTCGTTCGCTCCGGTGCCGAGCGGCCCAGCGGCACGAGATCGCCGGCCTCGCTGGCCCGCTCGATGATTTCGCTTGCCGGGACGAGCCGCGAGGGATCCCAGCGGCGCCCGGAATCAAGCGGCATGTACTCGATGAAGCGCATCGCGAAGCCGATGTCGCGGGCCAGGGCTGCGAGACGCGGCACCTCCTCCTCGTTCATGCCGCGGATGATGACGGCGTTGACCTTCACGGGCTCGAGTCCGAGTCGGATCGCGGTGCGAATGGCGGCGAGCGTGTCACCGGCGTCGCCGCGGGCCCGGGTCATGCGCCGGACCGTCGTCGGGTCGACCGCATCGAGACTGAAGGTCACGCGACGCAGGCCGGCGCTCATCCACTGCCGGAGCGACGCCTCGTCGGCGAGCGAGCCGTTCGTCGTCATCGCCAGATCGCGCACGCCAGGGATCGCCGCGACCCCCGCGATGATCGCCCGGAGATCACTTCGCACCGTCGGCTCGCCGCCCGTGATCCGAATGTGCTCCACGCCGAGCCGCACGGTCGCTCGGGCGACGCGGAGGAGTTCGTCGAGCGTGAGGAGATCCTCTGCCGGGGCGAATCGGACGCCGGGCTCCATGCAGTAGACGCACCGGTAGTTGCAACGGTCGGTGATCGACAGCCGCAGGTCGCGGATGGTTCGCCCGTGGCTGTCGATGAGCCGGCGCTCCGCGCCGGTGGGCCGCAACGAGGGCAGCGTCGGTTCGCCGGAGGATGACGCCCTCGGTCCGCCGGTCCGCGACACGGCGGTCGGGGGCTGAAGGACTTCGAGGGCGACCGTGCGGGCCATGCGGACGAGATCGTAACGGTCGGACGGTCGCCAACCATCACCTCAGTCGCCGATCGCCCGGGCGTCGCTCGTCGGCCGCCATGCGGCTCCCATGCCGCTTTGGGCACGCCGACATGACAAGCCCCGCGACGGGGTCGCGGGGCTTGCAGGGTGCATCGGAGTTCGGGCGACGGTCCTGTCGCTCGCGGGATGGGCGGGTTGGCCAAGGGGACGCTCGGAGCGCCCCGCCGCACGGCTCGCCATCGTGGGCGACCCCTCAGGTGGCCTCAGCCCACGCCGCCATGCGGACACCCGCATCCGGGACGACGGGCACCAGCGATCGCCAACGCCCGATCGTCGCTCGCTGAGCGGCGTTACCGCGGCTGGCCGCCGGTCGGGACGATGAAGTAGGGGCTCAGGATGCTCGGGCGGTCCACATAGAAGGCGCGGCCGAGATCGTTCCAGAAGTTGCGACCGTTCTGTTCGAAGGTCGTGGCGATGTTCCGGTCGATGTCGACGGGCCGTTCGGTGACGCCCTGCAGCTCGGGGGTCAGGTCGCTCTTGATGCTCTTGAAATCAGTTGCCATCGGATCCGACGAGCAGCCGACCGTGCAGAGGCCAGCGGTGAGAGCGAGCGACACGAGAGCGGTACGGGCGATACGCATCGGAGTGGGATCCTTCGGGCCGACCGGGGTACCGGTTGGCATAGGGGCAAAGAGCGGCTGGTCGCGCGTCGCGTGAGCGATCGACGCCGCGATCCAACCTACTGAGCCGAGGAAGATAACGGTCATCTCCAACGACTGTCAACGACGAAGTTCGTGGGGACGCTGACGGGGTCGCTTGGACCCACCGTTCGGACCTTCCGCCGCGGTCGGTTCGGCGGTTCGACCGCAGGATCGGGACTCGGAATCTGCCTGATCTCTGAGCCTTCGCCTTGCCCGCAGCCGGAGCGCCGATACAGTCTCGTCGACGCCCTCGGGCCCCCGCGGGTGACGGTCAGCCGCATTCCTCGAACCTTGCTGAACCCCAAGGGATCGATGATGCCGCGACGATGGTCAGGCCTCACGCGTGCGCCGCTTGCCGGTCGCCGTGGAGTGGAAGGCCGGGATCGATGGCCTTCGAACCCACCTGTCATTGGGGTTCGAGCGAAGCACCTGACTGGCGGATTGATCGCGTCGCGATTCGCGGCGGGGTCAGCCGCCTCCGCCCTCCGATCAGGTTGGCGCAGGTTGCCCGGAGGGGCCCGGGGGCGTCGTGCGCGCCCACCAAACGCAGTGGGCTCGACGCCGCGCGGCCTCGGTCGCCTCAGGTGGCGTGACGCCCGCCGCCGGCGATGACGCGGCGGTAGGTACCCCACATCGCCTCGAGGGCGTCGGGAATGATCCGTACCTGGCCGATCGTCGCCATGAAGTTGGTGTCGCCGTTCCAGCGCGGCAGGATGTGGGCGTGAACATGCTCGGGCAGGCCGGCGCCCGCCGCCCGCCCCTGGTTGATGCCCATGTTGATGCCCTGCGGCTCGAGCGCTCGCTGGACGAGATCCATCGCCCGCTCCACCAGACTCCAGAACGCCGCTCGCTCCTCCGGTGCGTACTCGGCCAGGCTTGGCCGCGGACGACCGAGCGCGACGAGAAGATGGCCGTTCACATAGGGGTAGCGATTGAGAAGGATCATGCCATGGTCATCGCGAAAGACGACCAGTGACGCCTCATCGCGCTCCGGATGAGCCCAGTAGTCGGCGAGGAAGTTCGATGCGGCCCGCTGCGGGACACCGGCCGCGGTTGCCTCGGCCGACTGCCGCTCGAGGTCGCGCAGGTAGGTCATCCGCCAAGGGGCCCAGAGGGCGTCATGCAGCATGGTGTGTATCCACTGCGGGGCGTGCTTCGCCACAGCCTACTTCGACGGAGCGCCTCGCGATCCGGTCTGTGGCTCGTCGTCCGGATGCAGCGTAAACCAACGGCGCCGCGGCGACGCGCTCTCGACCGCGCGAACCTCGATCGGCACGGTGATGTCGCCGGTCCACGCTCGCGTGTAGGGCGTTGCGGTGACCCCCGGACCGCGAAGGGTCGCAAGAGCTCGGAGCGCGATCTCCGGTCGACCGCGGATTCGCATCGTCCAGGCCGCGCTCGGCCGCGGCTCGCTCTCGCCCTCCTCGACGATGGCGCTCTCCGTGAAAAGCGCATCGAGTCCCTCCGCGTCCTCGCTGAGGATCTCCCAGCGGGCGAGTTGCACGCCACCGCCCGCCGGCCACCACATCTGCGAGCGGCGACGGATCCGCTCGCCTTCGCGGACTTCGATGTCCAGGCCGATGAGCATGCCGCGCATCGACTCATCGTTCGTGCGCGAGGGATCGAAGCGAAGGCCGAGGCGTCGCCATCCGCTGCGCCACGCGACGATGCCCGCGCCGAAGACGCTTCGGATCGCGTCATCGGTCGCCGCATCGGTCACCGGCTCGAGGATGACCGCGTCGGTCCGCCGCAGGGCGAGCGATTCGACCGTGGTCCACGGCTCGCTCCACGGTGCGTCAGGATCCCGCGTTCCGTCGGGGTGCGTCGCTCGGGTCTCGATCGTGATCGCGATGCGGCGCGTGACCTCGGCGTCCGACGCTCCCTCTGGCGGGGGGCCGAGCGGCGCGAGCGTGATGGGATGGGCGGGAGCCGATTGTCCCCCCGAGTCAAGGCCGATGGTGCGAACGCTGCCGTCATCGAGGTCGCGGATGGTCACGCGGGCGTAGGTCGTCGGAGGCCACCACTCCTCCACGAGTACTTCGGTGAGAAGCGGCTGGTCATCCGGCCACTGGGCGGGAGCGCGGACCTGCACGCGCGGCGGAAGCGAGCGGAAACGCCGAAACGCACGGCGGTAGGCGTCGCCGTCGTGGGCCGCGGTTGCCGCTCCCGTCGCCGAGCCCGTCGCCGAATCAGCAAGACGCGCCTCGGCATCGAGGGCGTGCGTGGCGACGAGGACGAGCAGCTCGCCGTAGCGGGCTTCCCACGCCGGCGACACCGGCGGCGCGTCGGGGTCGCCCTCGAGGATCCGGTCGGCGAGATGGGCCACATCGTCGTCGGAGAGCTCCTTCCGCATGACCCGCGCTGCGAGCGCTTCGCGGATGCGGTCGGAGGCGTTCGGCTGCGTGCTCGAGATCGCGATCGCCCGAAGCAGCACCCAGTTCGGCGCGTAGTCGAACACGCTTTGGCCGGTGACGGCGAGCCGGACATAGAACGCCGACGAGAGGAGGGCGACCAGAAGAAGCACCGCCGATCCCCAGCGTCGACGCGTGCGGAAGAAGTGCTCCTCCCGTCGCACGGCGTGGCCGCACTCGGGGCAGCGGAGTCCGGGCGTCTCATGCAGGTTGTGCCAGCACCGCGGGCAGCGGCGCCGCCCGCGCGACCGGTCCGCGAAGAGCGCCCGCCAGATCAGGACGAGGAAGGTCGCCGCGACGAGTCCGACGAGGAGCCACGAGAGGGCGAGGATCGGATCAGGCGCGATGCCCATCGTGTACCGCGTCGATCGTTAGCGATAGCGAATCCAGCGGAGCAGCTCGAGCGGCGTCGGCGGCTTGCCCTGCATGAGGACGCCGACGCGGAAGATGCGGGCGCCCGCCCACATCATCACGAACATCGAGCCGAATCCCAGCAGGAGCGAGAGGACGATCTGCCACATCGCGATCGGCTCGGTGCCGGCGAGACGGAGGATCATCACGAAGGGAATGGCCGGCGGAATGAAGCTCGAGACGGTCGCGAGCATGCCGTTGGGGCTGTCGGAGATGGGCAGCCACAGGATCATCGGCAGCATGAGGACGAGCATCGCCGGCGTGACGAGGGCCTGGGCCTCG
Organism: uncultured Isosphaeraceae bacterium; assembly: GCA_964395845.1. Taxonomy (GTDB): domain Bacteria; phylum Planctomycetota; class Phycisphaerae; order Phycisphaerales; family SM1A02; genus JAEUIT01. The sequence goes on from CAYNCG010000003.1 coordinate 181,902, forward strand.
CGCAGGTCGCTGACCGCGCTGCCGACCGCGGCCATGATCGTCGCGATCATGAAGTAGGCCATCACGAAATACAGCACCAGATAGACGATGAGCTGCGGCTGGATGAGGTCCGCCATGGAGAGGGCCGCGAGCCCCCAGAACGCCACCGCGCCGTAGATGACGATGATGAGCGCGCTGACCAGCGCCTGCCCGAGGATCTTGCCGACCAGGAGCTGCATCGGGCTCACCGCCGAGAGGAGCACCTCCATGACCTTGTTGGACTTTTCCTCGATGGTCGTGGTGAGGAGATACTGGCCGCTCGAGAAGGTCGCGATCCACATGAGCATCATGAACGCGATCGGGACGAGCATGCGGGCGTCGCCGCGTTCCTTCGCCGTGCCGCCGCCGCGGGTCACGCGCTCGGTGTTGATCTCCGGCGACTTCAGCATCGCGGTGAGCTGCGAATAGTCGCCGCCGGTGTTCGCGACCCGCGACCGCACCGTCGCGTCGCGGAGGATGCGCGAGAAGAGCGAGGTGTGCTTCGGACTCGTGGTCGTCTGCACGAGGAGTTCGAGCTTCGCGTCGCCCGGCTCGGCGGTGAGCAGACGATCATCGACGCGGGCGAAGGCGAGCAGCTCTCCCGAACCGACCTGGGCCCGGAGGGCGTCGGCCTTGGAGGGGTCCTTCTCGGCGACGATCTCGACCGCGATCGCGCCGGACTCCTCGGCGAGCTGGGCGATCGCCGTGAGATCGCCCTTCGTCGCCTGCTCGATGCCCTTCACGGCATCCCCGATCTGGGACGCCGGCTTGCGTTCGCGGAGCGCCTCGAACTGCTTCGCCGCCTCGGCCGAGACCAGTCCGGATGCGTCGATCACGGCGATCTTGCCGGTGAGCGGCGGCGGCTCGCGGCTCAGGAAGAGCGGCGAGATCGCGATGATGCCCCAGATGATGAGGGGAAGGATCACCGCGCCGAAGAGGAACGCCTTGGTCAGCGCGGTGTGCTTGAACTCGCGCCACGCGACGGCGAACACCTTCGCGGCCGGGGTCGAACGGGCGCCCGCCTCCTGCGGCGGTCTGGATCCGGACGATGGCTCGTTCATGAGGCGCCTCCTGCGGGAATCGTCGAGAGCTCCGGCGCCGCGCCGCCGGTCGCCTTGACGAGGGCGATGAAGATGTCGTTCAGCGTCGGCCGGCGCAGCTCGATGAGCCGCGCGGGATGCCGCTCGAGGATCGATCGCATGAGCGCCTGCGGGTCGTGGCCCGCGGCGGTCTCGATGAGGAACGCGGTGTGCTGGCTCTCGGTCGGCGTGACCGAGGCTGCGCCGAGGTTCTCAAGCGAGCGCGCGGTGAGCGACTCGTCGAGCGGCTCGAAGCGGATCTCCCGCGGCTCGAACTGGGCGCGCACCTCGGAGAGCGTCGCGTCGAGGAGCTTCGTTCCGTGGTTGATGAGGACGACGCGGTCGCAGAGCGCTTCCGCCGTGTACATCTGGTGCGTGGAGAAGACGATCGTCTTGCCGGCGCGGTTGAGGTCCTGGATCACCGTCGTCAGGAGCTGCGTGTTCACCGGATCGAGGCCGGAGAAGGGCTCGTCGAGGATGAGGAGCTCGGGGTCGTGGATCACCGACGCGATGAACTGCACCTTCTGCTGCATGCCCTTCGACAGCTCGTGGCACTTCTTCTTCGAGATGCCGCGCAGCTCGAGCCGCTCAAGCCACCAGCTCGCGCTCGTGTGCGCCGCCGCTCCGGTGAGCCCCTTGAGCTTGCCCATGTACACCAGAAACTCGCCGACCTTCATCGTGCGATAGAGCCCGCGCTCCTCGGGCAGGTAGCCGATGCGGTCCTTGTTCGCGAGGGCGCTGTCCTTCAGCACCCGCACCGACCCGGTGTCGGGATAGATGATCGACATGATCATCCGGATCGTCGTGCTCTTGCCCGCGCCGTTCGGCCCGAGAAAGCCGCAGAGCGAACCCTTCGGGACATGGAGGTCGAGACCCGCGACGGCCCGCGTCGGACCGAAGCGCTTCTCGACGCCGACGAGCGAGATCGCCGCATCGCGCTCGGACGCGGGCCGAATCATGTTCGGGAATGTGGGGCGCGCGCCTGGCGCGCCGATCACCGTGGAGGCCATAGCCGCAAGGATAGCCGCACGCGCGCCGGGCGGCGGAATGCGGTCGGTGATTTCCGCGCGAAGCCCGCGTACCCGCGCGCTCAGCCGCCCGACGGGCGTCCGCTTCGCTTCGCCTCCTCGGCGAGCGCCTGCACCGCGGGCGGTGGCGTGAAGTGGGCGGCGTCGAGCGTGTTCACCTCGAAGTTCGCGAAGGTTCCGACCGCACGCCGACCGCTCTCGATCGTCTCGATCGCCTTCGCGACGCGGATCGAGGCCTTCGCTCCGGCCTCGGTCGTGAAGGGGACTTCCTGCCATTCGGTCACCTGCATCGACATGGTGACCTCGCCGCGCACCGTCTTCTGGGTCTGCTTGAGGGCGGTGAAGAGTCCGCTCGACTTCGCGAAGAAGCCGGTGACCGGCTCGCCCGCCTTCGAGCGCATCGAGACGGTCCAGCACTCGACGCCGCCGATGGTCTCGCTGCCGTCGACCGACTTCAGCTCGAAGAGCATTGTCGGCGATCGGAAGAGCCCCTGGAAGTCCATCCCGCGGCTGAGTCCCGCCCGGACCTCCTCGGAGAGGAGATTCGGCTGGCCGGTCGCCGGATCGGTGGCCCAGGCGATCGTGCCGTCGCACGCGGTCTCCCAGCGTCGCCCCTGCGTGGCGTAGCTGATGCGCGAGCGGTCCGGGGCCATCGTCGCGACATCGATCTCGAGGACGCCGAGTCCCGAATCGAGCGTTCCCTTCGAGCGCATCGAGCGGATCCCGTCAACGGCCTCCTTGCCGCCCATGGCCGCGGCGTGGCGGGCGAGGAGCTCATCGATGCTCGGGAGGGCGGTGGCCGCCGCGGCTGGCGGAGCGGCCGCGGGCGCTTGGGCGATCGCGGTCGGAGCGCCGGTTGCGAGGCAGCAGAGGAGCGTGACGAGCGAGGAGCGTCCGACGAGTGAGAAGGGGCGTGACATGGGGCCTTTCCGAGCGCAGGCGACATCGCCGTCGCTGAGCGATCGAGTGCGAGCGCTGATGAAGCGTTACTTGACGGGAGCGGCGGGCTTCGAGTCTGGCTTCACTTCTGGCTTCACTTCTGGCTTCACTTCTGGCTTCGAGTCTGGCTTCACTTCTGGCTTCTGCTCGGGCGCGCCAGACTTCGTCTTCGCAGCTTCGTCGGCGAGGGCTTGGATCGCGGGGGGCAGGGCGAACTCCGTCTCCGGAATGGCGTCGAAGCTGATCGACTGCACCGTGACGACGGTGGTCACGCCCATCGCAACCATCTCGGTCTTGACCGGCAGCGTGATCTTGCCGTTCGGTCCGGCGAACTCCCGGAACTCCAGCATGGTCGTCTTCGCCGGCACGCTGCCGCGGATGGTGTCCATCGACATCTTCATGCCGGTGAGGAGCGAGCTTGCCTTATCGATAAAAATGGTCGCCGACCGTTCCTTGCTGGTGAGCTCGACTTCGTATGCGGGCTTGCCGGCCCAGGTCGTCTCGCCGACCACCGTCGCCTTCTCGAACAGGCTCGCGATCGAGGTCTGTCGGGTGAGGCTCGAGTCCATCCGAAGCTGCTCGAGTTCCTTGCCCTCGAGGAGCCGCGGGCCCATGGTCGGATCGACCGACCAGCCGACCGTGCCGTCATAGCCGGTCGAGATGGCGCCGAGTCCCTCGAGCGTCACCGTCGTCACCACCTTGCCGGCGTCGTTCGTGCGGCTCACGCTCGTGCCCTTGAGGCCGACGCCGACGAACTCCATCGTGCTCGTCGAGGTCATCTGCTTCACCGCCTCGAACGCCTCCTTCCCGCCGCGAGCCGCGAGCTCCTTGGCGAGGAGTTCCTCGGCGGTCGGCAAGGCGGCGGCGGGTGCGGCGGCGGGCGTCGATGCGGGTGCCGGCGTCGCGGCCGGCGCTTGCGCCAGCGATGACGGCGAAAGGGCGGCGAGCGACAGGACGGTGACGAGGGCGAATCGGGTGGTCTTCATGGGAGAGGCCAGAGGGGAAACGATGGTGTCAGCGTAGGGCGATCGGATCCGTCGGAGTCGGGGGCTGGGTCAGGAGGCCGGCGCGGCGCGTCGGTGGGCGTCGGCGATCCAGCGAAGGGCCGCGGCGAGGACCGGATCGGGCTCGCGGGCGAGGAGCTCGGGCGTCAGCTCCACGGGCAGATCGGGGACGACCCCATGCCCCTCGATCCGATTCCCTTCCGGCGTGACGAAGTCGGCGACCGCGAACTGGAGGACATCGCCGTTGGGGAGCTTCGTCGCCATCGACGGGAGGGCGGCGCCGGCGGTGGTCTGTCCGATGACCACCGCGCGGCCGAGTTCCTGGAGCCCGGCGGCGAAGATCTCGCTCGTGCTCGCGCTGAGCGGATCGACGAGGATCGCGAGCGGACCCGCGAAGGGCTTCACGAGACGACCGTCGGCGGTGGCGCGGCGGGGGTTGACGAGGAAATCAATAAAACCCTCGCGATTCGTCATCCGCCCGAGGCTCTTCGGCTGATTGAGAAAATGGCCGCCGATGCCCATCGCCATCGCGCCCAGTCCGCCGGGATTGCCGCGGAGGTCGAGGATGATGCCGTCGGAGCCGCGGAATCGGTCGATCGCCGCGTCGAGGCCGGCCGCTGCGGGCAGCATCCAGATGTTGAATGCGATCAGTCCGACGCTCGCGGGAAGCGGCTGCGCGCCGACGCCGGCCGTGGCGAATTCCTCGCTCGCGATCGGGCGGGCGCGGACGACCGTCTCGAAGGGCGGCAGGTTTCCGAAGCGAACGACCTCGCCGCCGACCGCTTCGGCGGTGATCGTGACCGTGCGTTCGACGCCTGCGGGATCGACGCCGGTGAGTTCGAGCCGCTCACCCGGTGCGGCGTGGATCCGATGGGCCGCGGCCGTCTCGGCCGCGTAACGCACCATCGCGTTGCCCTCGGTCTCGCCCGTCGGCCGCGCGGGCATCCGAAGCGGCGTGCCCTGCACCGCGGTGATGCGCCATCCGGCGCCGAGCCCGGCGCGGGCCGCCGGACCGTCCGGCCGCGGCGCGACGGTCATGATCGAACCGCCGACGAGGCGGAAGAAGATGCCGAAGTCACCGCCGGCGCCCGTCGCGCCGCCATCGTCGTTCGCGCTCGTCGCCTCGTCCTCCGCGCTCAGATCGCGCGGAATGATGCCGAAGTGGGATTGGCCCAGACGGCTGATCATGGTGTTGAGCTGTGTCCGAAGCTCCGCCTCGTCGGTCACGCGTTCGATCGCGGGGCGGAACTCCGCCCGCACCGCATCCCAGTCAACGCCGTTGTGATTTGCGTCGAAGTGCCGTTCCTCGATCGTGGACCAGACGGTGTCGAAGGTCTCGAGCGCGAGTTCGCTGCTGATCGGCTGTGCGGCGATCGCGGCGTTCCGGCCGTCCGCCGGACCCGTCGAGTGGGGGCGATGAGCGCAGCCGGCGGTTGCGGCGAGCGCGGCGATGGCGATGGGCAGGAGGCTCCTGCGTCGGGTTGTCATGGGGTGGCCGGAGTGGAGGGGTGGAGCCGGGGCAGGCGGATGCCCTCGCCGGCGGCGGATGCTACCGGCGAGGGGAGGTTCGGTCGCTTCATCCGTCTAGCCGGATGAACGGTTGAAGCAGGGGCTCGCCCCCCGTACAGTGCGTCGCATGGCCTCTCTCCTCAGTGCGCTCGAACGGCGGGTCCTCCTTATCGACGGCGCGATGGGCACCTCGATTCATGCCTGTCCAGACTGCCGACCGGAGGATTACCTCGGACGCGACAACTGCACGGACATCCTCGTCCGCAGTCGGCCCGACATCATCCAGCGGATCCACGAGAGCTTTCTCGCGGTGGGCGCGGACTGCGTCGAGACCGACACCTTCGGGGCCAACAAGCTGGTCGGCGCGGAGTTCGACGAGGAGATGGTCCGCTGGACCTACGACCTCAATCGCCGCGGAGCCGAGGTCGCCCGCGCCGCGTGCGAGCGCTTCGCCACGCCCGATCGTCCGCGCTTCGTGCTCGGCTCGATGGGCCCCGGAACGAAGCTGCTCTCGCTCGGCAACACCACCTGGGAGGCGATGCTCGACAGCTACCGCGAGCAGGCCCGCGGGCTCATCGACGGCGGCGCGGATGGCCTGCTCATCGAGACCTGCCAGGATCTCCTGCAGGTGAAGTGCGCGATCAACGCCTGCCTCGACGCGATCGAGCACGCGAAGCGCAGCGTGCGCGACATCCCGATCCTCGTGTCGGTCACGATGGAGACGACGGGCACGATGCTCCTCGGATCGGACATCACCGCCGTCGTGAACGCCCTGAAGCCCTTCCCGATCGCGTCGCTCGGCCTCAACTGCGCGACCGGTCCGACGGAGATGGCCGAGCACCTCGCCTATCTCTCGAAGCACTGGGACCGTCCGGTCTCGGTCGTCCCGAACGCGGGCCTGCCGGTGCTCGTCGAGGGCCGTACCGAGTATCCGCTGCGGCCGAAGCCCTTCGGCGAGGCGATGCGGCGTTTCGTCGAGGAATTCAAGGCCGGCATCGTCGGCGGCTGCTGCGGCACGACGCCCGAGCACATCGCCGCGCTCGCTGAGATCGTGCGCGATCGTCCGAAGGCCCAGCGGGTCATCGAGCCGCTGCGCCCCGGCTGCTCGAGCCTCTACTCCGCCGTCGAGTTCGTGCAGGACAACTCCTTCCTCATCGTCGCCGAGCGCACGAACGCGAACGGCAGCAGGAAGTTCAAGCGGCTCCTCGACGAGGAGAACTGGGACGGCCTCGTCTCGATGGCGAAGGAGGAGATGCGCGACGGCTCGCACCTGCTCGATGTCTGCGTCGACTTCGTCGGCCGCGACGGCGCGAAGGACATGGCCGAGGTCGTCTCGCGCTATGTGCGTCAGGTGAACGCGCCGCTCATGCTCGACTCGACCCAGGCCGATGTCATCGAGGCCGGGCTCAAGCGCTCCGGCGGACGATGCATCGTGAACTCGATCAATCTCGAGGACGGCGAGCGTCGTCTCGACGAGATCTGCCCGCTCCTCCGCCGCTACGGCGCGGCGTGCGTCGCCCTCACCATCGACGAGGATCCGGTCGCGGGCATGGCCAAGACGGCGGCCCGCAAGCTCGAGATCGCCGCCCGCATCCACGATCTCTACACGCGGAAGTGGGGGCTCGACGAGCAGGATCTCCTCTTCGATCCGCTCACCTTCACCATCGCGACCGGCAACGAGGACGACCGCCGCCTGGGGCTCGAGACGCTCGAGGGCATCCGGCTCATCGCGGAGCGGTTCCCCGCGTGCGGAATCATCCTCGGCCTCTCGAACATCAGCTTCGGTCTGAAGCCCGCGGCGCGGGCCGTGCTGAACTCCGTCTTCCTCGAGGAGGCGCGCGAGCGCGGGCTCACCGCGGCGATCGTCCACGCGAGCAAGATCCTTCCGCGCAGCCGCATTCCCGAGGAGCACTGGGAAGCGGCCCGCTGGCTCGTCTTCGACCTGCGCGGCGAGCGTCGCCCCGCGGGCATGCCGGAGAACTTCGATCCGCTGCTGCATTTCATCTCGCTCTTCCCCGATGGCGAGGAGCACGCGAAGGTCGACCGCTCGGCGTCGCTCACGCTCGAGGAGCGCCTGCAGGCGCACATCGTCGACGGCGAGGATCGTGACCTCGAGCGCACGCTCGACGAGGCGCTCACCCGCTACGAGCCGCTCGCGATCATCAACGACCACCTCCTGACCGGCATGAAGACGGTCGGCGATCTCTTCGGATCGGGCAAGATGCAGTTGCCCTTCGTCCTCCAGAGCGCGACGGTCATGAAGAAGGCGGTCGCCCTCCTGCAGCCGCACATGCAGAAGACCGGCGCGACCGGCAAGCCCAAGGCCAAGGTCGTGCTCGCGACCGTGGCCGGCGATGTCCACGACATCGGCAAGAATCTCGTCGACATCATTCTCTCGAACAACGGCTACGAGGTGCACAACATCGGCATCAAGCAGTCGCTCCAGCAGATCCTCGACGCGTGGCGCTCGACCGGCGCGGACGCGATCGGCATGAGCGGGCTGCTCGTCAAGAGCGTGACGGTGATGGAGCAGAATCTCCACGAGATGAACGCCCTCGGCATCACCGTGCCGGTCATGCTCGGCGGCGCGGCCCTCACCCGTCACTACGCGGAGGGACACCTGCGCGGCGTCTACAACGGAAAGCTGTACTACGGCCGCGACGCGTTCGAGGGGCTCGCCGTCTGCGACGCGCTCGCGAGCGGAAACCTCGCCGCGATCGACACGGCGATCGACGAGCGGCTCGGCAAGCGGGCCGCGGTCGACGCGAAGGTCGGCCAGCGGCTCGAGCCCGCGCTCGTCGCGAGGGACTGCCGGCCGACGGGCGTGACTGAGCGCTCCGAGACCCGGACCGACATCGAGGTGCCGAAGCCGCCCTTCTGGGGAGACCGGCTCGTCGAACAGATCGATCTCGACGAGATCTATCCCTTCGTCAACACCATCGCGCTCTTCCGCGGGCAATGGGGCTTCAAGAAGGGATCGATGCCGGAGGAGGAGTACGAGCGCGTCATGCGCGACACCGTCGAGCCGACCTTCGAGCGGATGAAGGAACTCTGCCGGCGCGAGCGAATTCTCCGGCCGCAGGTCGTCTACGGGTTCTATCCCTGCAACAGCGAGGGAGAGGATCTCGTCATCTACGACCCGGTCGATCAGGAGCGCGAGATCGAGCGATTCACCTTCCCGCGTCAGCGCTCGCGCGGACGGCTCTGCATCAGCGACTTCTTCCGCCCCGTCGAGGCCGGCGGCGAGCGCGATGTCGTCGCGTTCCACTGCGTCACGATGGGCATCGAGGTGAGCCATCGCGCGCGGCAGCTCTTCGAGCGAAACGAATACACCGAGTATCTCTACATGCACGGCATGGGCGTCGAGTGCGCCGAGGCCCTGGCCGAACTCTGGCACAAGCGGATCCGCGCCGAGCTCGGCATCGGCCACGAGGACTCGCCCGTCGTGCGCGAACTCTTCACCCAGCATTATCGCGGCAGCCGCTATTCCTTCGGATACCCGGCCTGCCCGGACATGAGCGATCAGGAGAAGCTCTTCCGCCTGCTGAAGCCCGAGCGCATCGGCTGCGTCCTCACCGAGAACTGGCAGATCGATCCCGAGCAGTCGACGAGCGCGATCATCGTGCACCACCCGGAGGCGAAGTATTTCTCGGTGTGACCGCCTTCCGCCTCGGGTACGCTTCCGGGCATGGGTTCACTCGTCATCGCCGTCTATCGTCCGAAGAAGGGCAAGTCGAAAGCGCTGCTCGACCTGGTGCGCACGCATGTGCCGACGCTGCGCGCCCTCGGGCTCGTGACCGCCCGGCAGCCCGTCGTCGGCAAGGCCGGGGACGGATCGATCGTCGAGATCTTCGAGTGGACCTCGCCCGAGTCGATCGATCGGGCGCACCACGACAAGACGGTGCAGCGGCTCTGGAAGCGATTCAACGCGGTGAGCGAGTATGTCTCGCTCGACGCCCTTTCCGAGAGTCACCACCCGTTCCCGGCGATCGAGCCGATCGACATCCCGTCGGCGCCGGGCTCGATCGACTGGATCGACATGACCGTTCCGGAGGCGACGAAGGTCCGGCGCTTCTACGAGAAGGTCGTCGGTCTCGGCGTGATGCCCGTGCCGATGGGGGAGTACGAGGACTTCTGCATGATCGCCGGCGACGGTCGCGTGACGAGCGGGATCTGCCACGCCCGCGGCACGAACGCCGAGGTGCCCGCCGGATGGCTTCCCTACATGACCGTCGCGAGTCTGGCGAAGAGCCTGGCCGCGGCCCGCAAGCAGGGGGGAAAGGTCATCGGCAAGCCCCGTTCGGCGGGCGGCGGCAAGTTCGCGATCGTGCGCGATCCGGGCGGCGCGCATGTCGGCCTCTTCGAGTATCCGAAGAAGCGTCGGTGAATCCGTCGAGCCTCCTCCTCCCGCACCGATGCGACCGGCGTCGAGTGGCCGTTTGACCCTCCTCGCGGCTCCCGCTACCGTCCACGCGTCAGGCGACGCGGACTTCTCCCGCGCCCGTTCCGACGCTTGCCTTCCGTTGCACCAGAGCAGATTGCACCCATGACCGGACCCTTCCATCAGGACGCCCTTGAAGCCCGCCGCCTTGGACTCGAGGAGGAGTACTTCCGCAGCCGCGACTCGCAGCTCGTCGGGAAGCTCAAGGGGGTGTTCAACGCCGCCGTCTCCAAGGACGAACTGCGGCAGGCCACCGGCATCACCGACGAGGGCGTGCTCGACCGCCTCGTCGCTGCGAATCTCCGCGGCGAGATGCTCGTGGCGTTCAAGCTCTACCCGCTCGTCGAGATCGCGTGGGCGGACGGCTCGGTGGACCGGGATGAGCGGAACGCCGTGATCGACGCCGCCGTCAAGTCCGGCGTCCCGCGGGACGCCGAGACGATCAAGCACCTCGTTGACTGGCTCTCCCGCGGTCCGACCGACGACATGCGGAAGGTCTGGCGGATGTACGCGACGCAACTGAAGTCGCGGCTCACCGCTGACGAGCTCGCGGTCTTCCGCAAGGACCTCCTGAGTTACGCCCACCATGTCGCCGAGGCGAGCGGCGGCATCCTTGGCGTCGTCTGGCAGACGAGCCCGTCGGAACGGGCGGTCATCGACGAGTTGACGAAGCTTCTCTCGTAGCGTCGGACGCCAGCTCTGGCTCTGGCATTGGCTTCGGCTTTGGCGTGGGCAACGACGGCTCCGCGGCGGGGTCCTCGCTCACGGCGGCTTTCGCCGCGCCGGTGGTGCGGAAGAGCGTGATCACCATCACGCCCGCGAGGATGAGGCCGCAGGCGAGCGCCTGGGTCGCGGTGAAGCGCTCGCCGTTCAGGGCCATGCCGATGAGCAGGGCGACGATCGGATTGACATAGGCGTAGGTGCCGACCTTCGCCGCGCTGACATGCTGGAGGAGCCAGATGTACGCGGTGAAGCCGCAGAGCGATCCGAAGACGATGAGGTAGGCCCAGGAGAGCCAGAACTCGGCGCTGAGTTCGCCGATCCGCACCGTGCTCCACGATTCGAAGAAGGGGCTCACGACGAGGAGGATCGCCCCGCCCGCGAGCATCTGCATCGCGCAGGCCGTCACCGGCGAGGCGGCGCGGGCTGCGGTGCGACCCCAGATCGAGCCGAACGCCCAGCCGATCGTCGCGACGATGTTGATGAGGATGCCGACGAGATCGAGCTGTCCCTCGCCTCCGCCGTCCGCGAGCTTGAGGGTCGCGATGCCGGTCACGCCGAAGGCGATGCCGAGAAAGACCGCATTGCTCGGTCGCCGTCCCCGCTGCTGGGCCCAATCGAAGAGGACGAGCCACATGGGCGTGAGGGCGACGATCACGGCCGAGATCCCCGTCGGAATGCGCTGGACGGCGATGGCGACGCCGCCGTTCCCGATGAGCATGAGGCCGAGGCCGACGATCGCCGCCGCCCCCCAGGTGCGCCGCGTGAAGTCGCTTCGACGGATCGTTCCGGATGCCCAGCACCACGCGAGCAGGATGCTCCCCGCGACGAGGAATCGCGTGCCCGCCATGAGGAGCGGAGGCACGGACTTGCCCGCAAGCTGAATCGCGTAATAGGTCGACCCCCAAATCGTGTAGAGGGCCGCGAACGAGAGGAGCACCTTGGTGGTGAAGTGTCTGGTCGCGAGTTCGGGCGGCACCGGTCGGCCTCAGGGGAAGCGGCGAGTGTAGCGCGGCCCCCGGTCCGTTGTGGGGTGGGGCGTGGCGTTTTCGGTCCTTCGCGCGCATGAGCGAAGCGCGAAGAAGATCACTTGATCCGGTCCAACGGCTTGACAACGGGGGCGTCCTGCGTCATGGTTCCGGCCATGAACTGCCGGACGCAGTGTTGTCGACGCTCCTGTTGTTGTTGCACGAACCCGTGCGGCATCCGCTGTCGACATTCCAGCGTCCCGCCCGCCATGGAGGCCCACGAGGGCTGTTCCGTGCCGGGCACCGAGGTCCCGAACGGGGCCTGACCGGCTTTCGGGAGCGATTCCCGAGCTGGCGAACAAGGACGAACTGAGAAGCGAACCGCGGACCCCGCGGGTCGCTGTGTTGTTGCGCTGCGGACCCACCGGGTCCTCGGCGGCCATGCACGCCACGAGCCAATTCCAGTGCATCTTCCCCTGCATCCAACGAAGTCAGGCGCCGCGCCGGCGGCCGGTCCGAGCGGGCCGGCGCGCACGCCGCAGGAGGTCATCAGTTGGGCCTTCGCTCGCTTCTCGCATCGCCGACTGGTCGTGACGACCGCCTTTGGCATGGAGGGCTGCGCGCTCATCGACATGATCGCCTCCTTCGGCATCACGACCGAGATCACCTATCTCGACACCCACTTTCTCTTCCCGGAGACGCTCGAGCTGCGCGATCGCCTCGCGCGGCGCTATCCGCGGCTGGCGTTCGTCAATCGCGGGACGGCGATGACGCCGGACGAGCAGTCCGTCCTGCACGGCGACCGGCTCTGGCTCACCGATCCGGACCGCTGCTGCGCGATACGCAAGATCGAGCCGATGCGTGCGGTCCTGGCCGGCGCCGACGCCTGGATGACGGCGATCCGCCGCGATCAGTCTGAGACCCGCGCGCACATCGAGACGATCGTCTGGGACTCCTCCTTCGAACTCGTGAAGATCAGCCCGCTCGTCGCCTGGACGCGGGCCGAGGTCTACGCCTATGTCCGCGAGCGCGGCGTCCCCATCAGTCCGCTGCATGACCGCGGATATCCGACCTTCGGCTGCACGCACTGCACGCGGCCCGTGGCCGGCGCCGGACCCGCGGACTACTCGCGTGAGGGTCGCTGGGCGGGACTCGGCAAGACGGAATGCGGGCTGCATGTCGATCCGGCGACGGGAGTGCTGACGCGGATCCGCACTCCCGAGGCGAGCGCCGCCGCGCCGGCGCACACGGACGGGGAAGGGAAGGAACGATGACCATGGATTCGAAGGACACGGGCCCGCAGCCGACGCAGGAGCCCTCCAAGGTGGAACTCGCCAAGCTCGCGAGCGACCGTCTCCGCGGTTCGATCGCCGAGACGCTCGGCGATGCGACGACGACGGGCTTCGACGAGGACGACAAGCAACTCCTGAAGTTCCACGGCATCTACCAGCAGGATGATCGCGATGCCCGGCGCGGCGCCGTCGAGAAGACCTACTCGATGATGGTGCGGCTGCGCATTCCGGGCGGAGCGCTCACCGCGTCGCAGTGGCTTGAGCTCGATCGGCTCGCGGATCTCGTCGCACCCGACGGGAAGGGCTCGCTGCGCCTCACGACGCGGCAGAGCGTCCAGTATCACGGCGTCGTCAAGGGCGACCTCAAGACGCTCATGCGGGGCATCAACGACTGCATGCTCAGCACGCTCTCGGCCTGCGGCGATGTGCAGCGCAATGTGATGGCCCCGCCCGCGCCGTTCGCGACGGAGGCCCATCGCGCGGTCCAGCGCCTCGCCCACGATCTCGCGATGGCGCTCTCGCCCGCGACCGGCGCCTACGCGGAGATCTGGCTCGACGGCGAGCGCGTGGCGGCGAGCGCCGAGGAGGAGGAGCCCTTCTACGGGGAGCGCTACCTGCCGCGCAAGTTCAAGACCGGCATCGCCCTCGAGGACGACAACTCGATCGACATCTACACCTACGACTGCGGCCTCATCGGCATCGTGCGCGACGGGCGCATCGAGCGCTACAACCTCGTCGTCGGCGGCGGTCTCGGGATGACCCACAACAAGGCCGATACCTTCGCGCGCATCGCGACGCCGATCGCCTCGATCGCGCCGGAGCACGCGATCGCGACGGTGAGCGAGGTCGCCGCGATCTTCCGCGACCACGGGAACCGCAGCGATCGACGGCACGCCAGGCTCAAATACCTCGTCGAGAGCTGGGGCATCGAGCGCTTCGTCGCGGAACTTCGGTCGCGGGCGTCATGGCCGATCGATCCGGTGGTCCCGATGCGCGCGCCGCGCGAGCTCGATCACATCGGCCGCTACGAGCAGGGCGACGGCCGCGAGTTCTACGGCGTCTTCGTCGAGAACGGGCGCCTGAGCGACGGTCCGGGTCCGCGCTATCGCAGCGCGTTCCGGCGCATCGCCGAGGAACTCAGGACCGGCATCCGACTCACGCCGATGCAGAGCATCCTGTTCACCGATCTGCTGCCGGAGGAGACCGATCGCCTCATCGCGATCCTCCGCGAGCATGGGGTGCCGCTGGTCGAGGAACTCAGCCAGGCGCGTCGCTGGTCGATGGCCTGCGTAGCGCTGCCGACCTGCGGACTTGCCCTCACCGACGCCGAGCGGGCGATGCCCGGCGTGATCGACACGCTCGAGCGCGAGCTTGCACGGCTCGGCATCGGCGATCTGCCGCTGACCATCCGCATGACGGGCTGCCCGAACGGCTGCGCCCGACCGTACAACGCCGACATCGCCTTCGTCGGCCGCAAGCCGGGCGTGTATCACATCTTCGTCGGCGGCGGACTCGGCGGCGATCGGCTCGCCGACCTCTATGCGGCGGATGTGCCGGTCGATCGCTTCGTGGCCGAGCTCGCTCCGCTCTTCCACCGGTACGCAGCCGAGCGGCGAGGCGAGGAGCAACTTGGCGACTTCTATCGGAGAATCGTGCCGTCCTCCGCGCCGCGCACGCTGCTGACCGGGCGGGAGACGCCGACGGCGCCGCTCGTTCAGCTCTCGGTCGGCGCGTCGGTTGGCCCGCGGGAGTCCGTACCGTGATGCAGCGCATCTGCGTTCGTCGACTCGACGCCCCGTCCGCGGACGCGATCCGCAGGGCGAGCGCAGCCGATGCATCATGGCGAGGGCGGGCCACCGACGCGCTGGGGCGCGCGCTTGCGCCGCACGACGGCGAGGCGATTCTCCTCGCGACCTGCGAGCGAGCGGAACTCATCCTCCTCGGCGAGCACGATGCGGGATCGGCGGCGCTTGCGGCACTCGGCGCCGCCGTCGAAGCCCCGCTCGCGCAGGAGCGCGCATGGCGCGGATGTGCGGCGCTCGAGCGGCTCTTTCGGCTTGCCGCGGGCCTCGAGTCGCGCATCGTCGGCGAGGACCACATCCGCCGGCAGCTCATCGATGCGGTCGCGTTCGCCCGCTCGAGCGGCCTGTGCGGCGCACGCCTTGGGCGCCTCGCGGATCGGGCGTTGCACGCGGCGCGGCGGGCCCGCGCCGCAAGCGATCTCGGCCGGCTCGGAGGCTCCTACGCCGAGGCGACCGCCGCACTGGTTCGCGGTGCGGCGGCTGAGCGCCGCGGCGACGCCCCGCTCGAGCTCACCATCGTCGGAACGGGCATGATTGCCCGGGATCTCGTTGCGGCGCTCCGTGACGATCGCGCGGTGCGCATCGCGCTCCTCTCGCGTCATCGCGAGCGGGCCGAAGCGGCCTGCCCGGGAAGCGGCGTGCGAATCCTCGACTGGGACGACGGAGACGGTCTGCACGATGCGCTTGAGCGAAGCGACATCCTCGTGGCCGCGACGACCTCGGCACGGCCGCTCCTCTCGGCGGCGCGACATGGAAGCCGGCGCGTCGCCCCGCTCCTCGTCGATCTCGGAGCGCCTCCCGTGACGGATGCCGCGTTCGCCGAGCGAACGAGGCTGGTGACGCTTGCGGAGCTCGGTCACACCGAGGTCGAGCGCAGCGCGATCGAGGCGGCCGAAGCGCTTCTTGCAGCGTCGCTCGCCCGGGCGATCGAGCGCATCGAGCCGGCGGCACTCCTCCTCGCCGCGCACGGCGCGGGCGATGGTTCGGAGGCCAATCTTCGGGCGCTCGATCTTGCGGAGCGGCTGGGTGCGGGCAGGCCGAGCGGGACGGTGGGAGTCGGATTTCGCCGCGGAACGCCGGGGTTTGCCGACGCGTTCACGCGGGTCGCCCGTCGCGCGGGCGCGGTGACCGTCGTGCCGCTCATGACGAGCGCCGGCTACTTCGCGCGCGAGGTGCTCCCCGCCGCGCTCGCCGATCCAGCGCGCGGGACGGGCGCGACCGTGCGCTTCGCGTCGCCGATCGGAACGCTCGTTGCCCCACGACGGGCGATGGTGGAGAGCGCGCTCGAACGCGTGCGCCGCGGGGACATCGGGCGGGTGATCGTCGTCGGACACGGAACCGAGCGTTCGAGCACAAGCGGCGACAGCGCTCGCGAACTCGCGGCGATGATCCGGCGAGCAGGCGCGTCAGACCCGTCCGGCGTCATCGTCACCGCCGCGTTCCTCGATCAGGAACCGCGCATCCAGGCGGTCTGTGCGCACGCCGCTCCGGACGGCCGGAAGACGCTGCTCGTTCCGTTTCTCTGGGGTGGCGGCGGACACGAGCGGACGGATCTCTTCGACGAGCTGATCGCCGGCAATCCGTCGCTCGAGGCGATCGAGAGCTTCGGGCGCTCGGCGACGATCGAGCTCGCCGTGCGGGCGCTCGAACGAGCGCACGCACCGGGTCGCACGCTGCGGCTCGGTACGCGGGCGAGTCGCCTCGCGCTTCGACAGGCGGAAATCGCGGCAGCGGCCCTGCGGGCGGCGGGGCATGCGGTGCGCATCGTCACCCTGTCCACGCTCGGCGACCGCGATCTCGAGCGGCCGATCGAAGCGTTCGAGACCGATGGGCCCTTCACCGACGAACTCGAGCGTGCCCTCGTCGAGGACGCCTGCGACATCGCCGTGCACAGTCTGAAGGATCTGCCGCTCACCGCGGCGGACGGCGACGACGCTGGCGCGCTGGCGCTGACGCGGATCGCGGGCGTGCTCGAGCGCGCGTCGGCCGCCGAAACGCTCGTCACCTTCGACGGACGGCCGCTCAGCGAGCTGCCCGAGGGAGCGACGGTCGGGACGAGCAGCGTGCGACGGACGGCGCAGCTCCGCGCGCTTCGTCCGGACCTTCGCCCGGTTGGCATCCGCGGTGCGGTCGACGCGCGGATCGAGCAGGTGCGTGCGCGTCGCTTCGATGCGGCGGTGCTCGCCGAGGCCGGCATCGATCGGCTCGGGGCGACGGAGGCGATCGCCGAGCGTTGGCCGATCGCGACCTTCGTGCCGGAGGCCGCGCAGGGCGCGATCGCCCTCACCGCCCGGAGCGACGACGCGCCGGCGTGCGCGGCGTGTCGGCTCGTCGATGATCGGCAGACGCGTGAGGCGGTCGGTCTGGAGCGGCGGATCGCCCGTGCGATCGAGGGCGGTGCGCTGCGTGCGACCGGCCGGTCCCTCGTCGCGGCTGTGCACTGCGAGCGGGAGGCGGGCGGCGTCATGCGCGTCCGAACGATCGAGCGTGCGAGCGGAGCGATGCGCGATGTGGTCATCGCGCGGGCCGATCAGCGGGATCGCGTCGATCTGGTGCGCGACGCGATTCGAAGCACACGCCGCGCATGGCGCGAGGAGGCCGTCTGATGGCCGGTCATGTCGCCATCATCGGCGCGGGGCCCGGAAGTCCCGGACTTCTGACGCTGCGCGGCGCCGAACTGCTCGCCGAGGCGGATGTCGTCGTCCATGACCGTCTCGTCAGCGAGGAGATCCTGTCGCTCGCGCCGAAGGCGCGTCGCATCGATGTGGGCAAGGTGCCCGGCGGCGTGAGCGCGACGCAATCGTCGATCCACGCGATCCTGATCGAGCGGGCCCTGGCGGGCGAACGCGTGGCCCGGGTGAAGGGGGGAGATCCCTACATCTTCGGGCGCGGGAGCGAGGAGCGAGCCGCGTGCATCGCGGCCGGCGTTGCGGTGGAGGTCGTGCCCGGCGTCACGAGCGCCATCGCCGGACCCGCATCGGTCGGGATTCCGGTGACGGAGCGCGGCGTCGCGCGCTCCTTCGCGATCGTGACCGCGCGGGCGGGAGATGACGCTCCGGATCTCGAGCTTCCCTTCGATGCGCTCCGAGCGCTCGATACCGTCGTGGTCATGATGGGACGCGAGCGGCTCGGCGACATCGTCGCTGGGTTCCTGCGCAGCGGTCGCTCGCCGGAGACGCCGGCGGCGCTCATCGAGCGGGCGACCTGGCTTGAGGAGCGCGAGGTGCGCGGGACGCTCGCATCGATCGAGGGGGCGGCCAGGCGCGCGGCGATCGAGGCACCGGCGGTGCTCGTGATCGGCGCCGTCGCCCGCGAACGCGAGGGGCAACCGGACGCCAGGCCGCTCGAAGGCCGTCGCATCGTCGTGACGCGCCCGGCCGGAGCGTGCCGCGATCTCGTTGCTCGGCTCCGGTCGCTTGGCGCGCGCGTCTTCCATGCGCCGCTCATCGCCATGCACGCGCTCCATCCGGCGCCGTCGCTTCCGGATCTCGACGGATACCGCTGGATGGTCCTCACCTCGCTGCATGGTGTTGCGGGCTTCGCCGCCGCGCTCGATGCTGCGGGTCGTGATGCACGGGCGCTCGGGGGCATGCGCATCGCCGCGGTCGGCCCGCGCACCGCACGGGAGCTCCGTGCACGCACCGGTCTCCGCGCCGATCTTGTGCCGGGCGAGCATCGCGCTCGCCGACTCGTCGAGGCGATCGGGCGCGAAGCGCGGATCGGCGAGCGTGTGCTGTTTCCTTGCGGCACGCTCGCCCGCGAGGAAACCGCGGCGGGACTGCGTGGCATCGGACTCGAGGTCGACGAGTGGACCGTCTACGCGACGGAGCGCGTACCGCCCTCCGAGCGCGTGCAACAGGCGATCCGCGCCGGCGTGGACGCGATACTCCTCTACAGCCCGTCTGCGGTGGAGGCGCTGGCCGGCGCGATGGACTCGGTCGGCGAGGCCGCGATCGTCTGTGTGGGACCGACGACCGCCGACGCGGTGCGCGAGCGCGGGCTCGGCGTTCCGATTGTCGCGGGGACCTACGGCGACGATGGCGTCATCGAGCGCCTGCACGAGCTCTTTGGCGCATCGATCGCGGCACGCGGAGGTGTCGCATGAGTCTCGACCGACCCGGACGCTTGCGCCGGATCGCGGCGATGCGGGCGTTGGTGCGCGAGACGAGGCTCGACACGCATGGCCTTATGCAGCCGATGTTCCTGGTCGAGGATGAGGCGCTCGCCGGAGCGATTCCGTCGATGCCGGGCGTCGAGCGCATCGCGGTCGCCGCGCTCGATCGCGAGGTGGACCGGCTGCGCGCCGCTGGCGTCGAGGCCGTTCTCCTCTTCGGCGTGCCGCGCGCGAAGGACGGGAAGGCAAGCGCCTCGGGCGACGACGACGGCATCGTTCCGCAGGCGATTCGCCGCATCCGCACGCGCTGGCCCGCGTGCCTCATCGCGACGGATGTCTGCCTCTGCGCGTACACCGATCACGGGCATTGCGGGCTGCTGCGCGACGGGGGGATCGACTTCGACGCATCGCTGGCCGCGCTTGCCGCCATGGCGGCGACACACGCCTCGGCCGGGGCGGATCTGGTCGCGCCGAGCGCGATGCTCGATGGTGCGATTCGGTCGATTCGCGAGGCGCTCGACGGAGGCGGCCATCGCGAGACGCCGATCATGGCCTACGCCGTCAAGTACGCGTCGAGTTTCTACGGCCCCTTTCGCGACGCGGCCTGCTCGGCACCTGCGTTCGGCGATCGACGCTCGCACCAGATGGATCCGGCGAACGGCGATGAGGCGATCGTCGAGGCGGCCGCCGATCTCGGCGAGGGAGCGGACATGCTGCTCGTGAAGCCGGGGCTTCCGGCGCTCGACATCGTGCGACGCCTGCACGAGCGCTGGCCCGGCGTGCCGATCGCGAGCTATCAGGTGAGCGGCGAGTACGCCGGGCTCGTCGCGGCTGCGGAGCGGGGCTGGATCGACCTGCGCCGGGCGGCGCTCGAGTCCCTCGTCGCCATCCGGCGGGCCGGCGCGTCGGTCGTCGTGACCTATTTCGCCGATCGGGTGCGCGCGTGGACGCGCGAGGAGGACTGATGCGATACGAATCCCTGCAAGCGGCGTGGATGACCAGGGCGCGCGCGGCGCTGCCCGGCGGCGTGAGTTCGCCGGTGCGGGCCTTTACGGGCGTCGGCGGGACGCCGCGCGTGATCGTCAGGGCCCGCGGCGCGCGGGTCGTCGATCTCGACGGCAACCGCTTCATCGACTACATCGGCGGTTGGGGTGCCTCGATCCACGGGCACGCAGCGCCGGCGATCGTCGCTGCGGCGCGGCGCGCCGCGACGCTTGGGCTGACCTTCGGAACGGCGGCACGCGACGATGTTCGACTCGCCGAGGCGATCAAGGACCGCGTCCCCGGAGCGGAGCGCGTGCGCTTCACGAACTCCGGGACCGAAGCGGTGATGACTGCGATCCGCATCGCCCGTGCCGCGACCGGACGCGACGCGATCGTCAAGTGCGATGGCGGCTATCACGGACATGCGGACGGCGTCCTTGTGCGCGCCGGTTCGGGCAACGCGACGCTCGGCGTTCCGGACAGTTCCGGCGTGCCGCGCGAGATCGCCGCCCGAACGCTCGTCGTGCCCTTCAACGACGGAGCCGCGCTCGAGCGGGCGCTCGGCGCGTCGCCCACGCCCGTCGCGGCGGTCGTGATCGAGCCGATCGCCGGCAACATGGGCGTGGTGCCGCCGAAGCCTGGCTATCTCGCGGAGGTCGCGCGGATCACGCGAGCGCACGGCGCCCTCCTCGTCTTCGATGAGGTGATGACCGGTTTCCGCGTCGCCCGCGGCGGTGCGCAGGAGCGCTACGGCGTCACCGCCGATCTCGTCACCCTGGGCAAGATCATCGGCGGCGGTCTGCCGATCGGCGCCGTCGCCGGTCCGGCGCGCCATCTCGACCTGCTCGCCCCGGTCGGATCCGTCTACCAGGGCGGGACCTTCGCGGGCAATCCGGTGGTCATGGCGACCGGGCTCGCTGCGCTCGCCGGACTGCGCCCGTCGACCTACCGGGCGCTCGAGCGAAGCGGCGCGCGGCTTGAGGCGGGGCTTCGCGCCGCGCTCAGCGCCCACGGCGTCGAGGGCTGCGTCCAGCGCGTCGGTTCGATGCTGACGCTCTTCTTCGGGATCGGGCGGGCCGAGTCGATGGAGGATGTCCGCCGCGCCGACGCCGGGCGCTTCGCTCGCTTCTTCCACGCGATGCTCGAACGGGGAATTCATCTGCCCCCGAGCGCGTTCGAGGCGTGGTTCCTCTCTACCGCCCACACCCGCTCGGTGATCGACCGGACGATCGAGGCCGCGAGCGAGAGCATCGCGACGCTCGGATGATCGCTATCATCGCGGTCGCGTCATGCTCGCCAACCGCCTTGCCAACCGATTTCGCCATGTCTCGAAATGGGCGCGACGGCAGGGGCTGACCTGCTTCCGCCTCTACGAGCGGGACATCCCCGACTTCCCGATGATCGTCGATTGGTATGACGGCGACGCGGTCGCGTGGTTCTACCATCGCACGAAGGACGACACGCTCGAGCGCGAGGTCGCCTACCGGAAGCTCGCCGAAGCCGAGATCCTCGCCGGACTCGAGATCCCGCGCGAGCGGCTCTTCATCAAGTATCGCGCCCGACAGCGCGACGGCAGTGGACAGCGCGATCAGTATGAGCGATTCGACTCGCGCGGCGCGATCAAGGTCGTCGAGGAGCTCGGCCTGAAGTTTGAGGTCAATCTCTCGGATTATCTCGATACGGGGCTCTTTCTCGACCATCGCTTCACCCGCCAGATGGTGCGCGAGCGATCCGCCGGGAAGCGCGTGTTGAATCTCTTCAGCTACACCGGCGCATTCACCGTCTACGCCCGTGCGGGGGGGGCGGCGGCGACCACGACGGTGGACATGTCGAAGACCTATCTGGCGTGGGCGGAGCGCAATCTGGCCCTCAACGGCTTCACGCTCGGTCCCGACCATCGCCTCGTCCACCACGATTGCCTCGAGTATCTCGAGCGCGGGCCCGACGAGAACGAACGCTACGACATCATCGTCTGCGATCCTCCGACCTTCTCGAACTCGAAGCGCATGCGGGCCGACTCCTTCGCGATCGATCGCGATTGGCCTCTGCTCCTGACCTGGATCGCCCGCTGGATGGCGAAGGGCGGGGTTCTCTACTTTTCGACCAACTCGCGCGGCCTCGACTTCGATCAGGCGCTCGTGCCGGAGCGGCTCTACGCCAAGGAGATCACCCGCCAGACGGTGCCGGAGGATTTCCGCAACGAGCGCATCCACCGATGCTGGCTCGTCGAGGAGCGGCGCAGCGAACGAGCGCCCGAGAAGGGCGCCGCATTCGATCCGTCAGCCGAACGCGTCAGTCGCGATAGCTGACATGGCAATCCTTGCATGAGGCCGTCAGGGCCTTGAAGTGACCGTCGAGAAGGGCACGGTCGGTGAAGCCCCCCGCGAGCGCGTCCTCGAGCGCCTGAGCGCGGTCCCGTCCGGCCCGCATGAGGGCGGCGAAATCCTCGGGCTTCCGCTTCACATACGCGCCGTCGAGGAGCACGCGATGAAGATCGACGAGCCGACCGGCCTCGGCCACGGGGACGAGATCGGGGTGATCTGCGGGGGCCTTCCATCCCGCCTTCTCGATGGCGGTGAGGTGCTCCATCACGACATCCATGTCGACCATGGCCTGCACAAAGCTCGTCGGCTTCCAGACCGACGGAAAGTCGCTCGGTACGGCGCTGATCGTCGACGCATCGAGGGGCGTGGCCTCGGCCGCGCAGCGATAGAGACCGGTGTAGGTCGGCGCGGTGCCAGAGACGCGCATGCGAGCGATGCCCTCATCCGGCGTCGCCCAGCCGAGCGAGGCGATGACGGTGGCGGCTGCGCCGGCGCTGCGATGCTTGCCGTGGTGGCAGTGAATGTAGACCGGGCCGTCGGCGAGGGCGTCGCGCGAGGCACGCAGAAGCTGCAGCTTGCGTTCCTCGTCGAAACCGTTGTAGCCGATCGGCAGGTGGATATAGCGAAGTCCGTGCGCCTTGGCGCGGGCGATGTCCGGCACGGCGCCGTCCACACTGATGATCGTCCGGACCCCCATCGCGGCGAGGCTCGCGAAACCCTCGTCGCCCTCCGGGACGCTGCCCGAGACATATCCATCATGGAAGGCAACGGCGTTGTGAATGCCGGGATAGTCGCGCGGCGCGGTGTCGGCCATCGTGGGGGCCGTCACGGTCGGCAAGGGTGCAGCCTGCGCGGTTTCCGCCGGGGGCGTCGGGGGCTTCGGCGTGGCCTCTGGCTTCGCGGCGCAGGCCAGCATCGAAAGGGTGAGGCCCAGGGCGCTGACGCGGGCAAGGAACGGGCGTGTTCCGCAGCCGCGGAGGATGGCACCGGCGTGTTCGATGGATCGCATGTTTTCGGACCGTAC
The DNA here is from genome assembly GCA_964395845.1 of uncultured Isosphaeraceae bacterium. GTDB lineage: Bacteria > Planctomycetota > Phycisphaerae > Phycisphaerales > SM1A02 > JAEUIT01. The sequence continues at coordinate 205,148 of CAYNCG010000003.1, forward strand.
GAAGATGCGGCGCCCTGCGTCAAGCGCTGATTTCTGATATTCGTCGATCGTCGCGACCGACGCCTTCGACGGGCGTCGCGCGGATCCCGTTCGAATCATCATGCCATCCGACCCGACACCGCTCCACGATCTCGAGGAGGCCAATCGCCTCCTCGCCGTCGCGAACGAGGCCCTCGCGCAGGAGGTCGTCGAGCATCGCGCTCGGCTGGCCGCGGTCGAGGAGATCGGCGCGGAGTTCGCGGCGACGCTGGATATCGATATTCTCGTCAGCAGGACGCTCGAGGAATCCGCTCGGGTGACGCATGCCGAGGCCGCCGTCCTCATCATGGGCGAGCCGCAGTCGACGCGGCTGATGATCGAGGACATCCATCTGCCCGAACGGCCGGGGGCCCAACTCGCGCTCGCCGTGGCCGATCGCGTGTTCGAGCCGCTCGCTGGCGGCGTGATCGCCCGGACACTCGGGACGAACGAGCCGGTGCAGGCACAGGCCCCGTCGACCGGCGTCGATCCGATCGTCTGCGAGGCGATCGGCCTCCGACCGACGGTCGTCCTTGCCCTCCCGCTCTCGAGCGCGAACATCGCCGGCGGAAAGCCCTTCGCCGTCCTGCTCCTGCTTGACGGGCGCCCACGCTCCGGCTTCCTCGACGAGGAGATCCGAATCGTCCGTCACATCGCGTCGATCGCATCGCTCGCCTTCGAACGGACGCGGCTCATGCGGACGATGATTCTGCGGATGGTGGCGATGGCCGAGCTCCGCGATCCGCACGAGACCGGAGCCCATGTCCGCCGCGTCGCGGGCTACAGCGTCGCCATCCTCGCGGCGTGGGCCCGACGCGTCGGACTTGCCCGCGCCGACTTCGAGCGGATGCGCGATCGGCTCTCCATCGCGGCGCTCCTGCACGACATCGGAAAGGTCGGCGTCTCCGACACGATTCTGGGCAAGCGTGGACCGCTCGATCCCGAGGAGCGCCGGGCGATGGAACGGCATACCTCCATCGGCGCCGGGCTCTTCGGCGGCTTGCGCACCGATTTCGACGACGCCGCCCGCGAGGTCGTCCTCGGCCATCACGAGCGCTGGGACGGCACGGGATATCCGGGCGGGGCCGAAGCCCGCCGCGCAGGCGCGTCCATTCCGCTCTTCGCCCGCATCGTCGCCGTCGCCGATGTCTTCGACGCCCTGTCGTCGCCGCGGGTCTACAAGGAAGCGTGGAGCGAAGCGAAGGTGCTCGACCACATGCGGAGCGAGGCGGGGCGCCACTTCGATCCGATCTTGGTCGAATGCCTCATCGAGGCGATGCCCGTCGTCCGGCGCGTGCAGCGCCGATTCGCGGAGAGCGTCGCACATCGCGCATGAAACAGGCCGCGACCGATGCCGGTCGCGGCCTGATGGATGCTGTCGGAGCGGCTACCCGAATCAGTTCGGGCAGTTCCAGCCCCACGCGCCGAGCAGCTCGGCGAGATCGGAGGCGTCGACGAGCCCGTCCTCGTTCAGGTCGCTCGTGCTCTCGCTCGAGCCCCACGCGCCGAGCAGCACGCCGAGATCGCTCGCGTCCACGGTGCCGTCGCCGGAGATGTCCACCGAGCAGGCGAGGAAGCGCTCGGTGTACTCGATCGCAGCGTCGTGGACCTCCTCGTCCTCACCGAGGTTGAAGACGATCCACGCCGTCTCGGACGGGGCGTAGACGGGCGTGGCGCCGGCGAACTGGATGGGCAGCACATAGACGCCCTGCGTCGGATCGCCGAGCGGTCCCGCGAGGGTGAAGTCGAAGTGCAGATGCATGAGTCCCGAGGGCTGGGTGGACCACTCGAAGCCCGAGACGGGGCCCGCTCCGGCGACGACGCTCTCCGGTCCGAAGTCGATGACCATCGAGTGGTCGCTCGTCACGAGGCCCGTGCCGTCCCACGCGAGGAGCGGACCGGGAATCGAGAAGGAGAAGATGAGGCCGGCGGTGTCGCGGCCGGGGAGGCTCTGCCAGCCGGGCTCGAACGCGCTGAACGGAAAGTCCGGCTCCTCGCCCATGTCGGTCGCGAAGACCCGCTCGTTCTCGGCGATCGGATCGCCGGGCGTGCCCTCGGTGATGCTGCCGGTGACGATCGTGCCGTCAACGATGCGGAGCCAGACATCGCTGTGCGGCTCCTTCTCGTCGGCGACGACGGGGAAGGCGAAGGCGGAGAGGGCGAGGGTCGAAACGAAAGCGCTCTTGATGACGGTATGCATGGTGTGGCTGTATGGAAATGAGAGTTGGTTTGAAGGAAAGAAACAGAAACGAGCGTGTACGGATGTCGTGACGACATCGTCCCGAGCGGCTTAGCCGCAGTTGCCCCACAGGCCGAGGAGCGTGGCGAGGTCGCCCGGTCCGACGGCGCCGTCGCCGTCGAGATCCGCGCTCGTGCCCGCCGCGCCCCACGCCCCGAGCAGCGTGGCGAGATCGCCCGGCCCGACGGCGCCGTCGCCGTCGAGATCGGCCGGGCAGGGTGAGGCGAGAAGGTTCGCCTCGATCCAGGCGATCGCCTCGTCCTGCGCCGCCTGACCGGCGCCGTAGTCGAAGACCATCCAGAAGCGATCGGACTCGACGATCGAGGGATCGGTCGAGTAGAGCGTCATCGGAAGGACATAGACGCCAAGCGCCGGGAGGGGGAGACTCTCGTCGAGGATCTCGAAGGAGAAGTGGCGATGCCATCCGCCGTTCGACTGCACGGCGAGGTCGAACCCGTCGGCGGGGAGAGGACCGATCAGTTCGCTGAGCGTCAGGAAGCTGACTTCCAGTCGCTCGCTCGTGACCGGCACGAGGGCCGGCGTCGGCTGCGCCGTGAAGCGCAACAGACCTTCCGGCGCCCGGAATCCGACCCGCGTTCCCGGCGTGAAGGTGCCCGAGGGCGCGTCGAAGCCGGGATTCGAGGTGAACTGCGGGAAGCCAGAATCGCCGAAGTCGGCTTCGAAGACGCGGGCGCCTTCGATGAGTCCGGCGTCGGTGAAGAGATTCGTCTCGATGCGCAGGAGTTCGCCGGTCGGATCGTTGGCGGGCACGAGAGAGGGATTGATGTCGCCGACATGCTGGGCGAGCGCGGTCGACGCGCACGCCATCGTCGCGATGGCCATGAGGCCTCGGATGGACATGAGATGGCTCCGATGGCGGCCGTGGGCCGCGGTTCGGCTGAATGAACAAGAACAGTGAGCAGCGGGAACGCGGCGTCGTCCGCTCAGTTGGTCGGCAGACCGCTCGTCGACGCGATGCGTCGGTCGAAGAGGCCGCTGACCGTCGGGTCGAATCGATTCACGGTGGAGTCGATGTAGACCTCGCTGAACTTCAGGCTCGCCGTGTGGCCGTCGAGGAAGCTGTAATCACTGCGCGCGTCGCTCGTCTTCGGCAGCCCACCCGCGGCGGAGGTCGCGACCTGCGTCGCGGCGACCAGCGGGCCTTGGGCGAGCGAGCCCCACGATTCGACATGCGGATGGTCCGACCCGGCGTACTCGCCGGTTTCGGTCATGAGCAGCATGTGGACGGTGGCCGCCGGCGAGGCGACCTTCGTGAGGCGATCGGTCATGAGCGATGGATCGATCGCCGCCTGCGGAGAGAACTCGCGGGCGAGGAAGTTGTTGATGCCGTAGGAGGTGCTTCGGTAGCGACCGCCAGAGCCCGGCACCGGCAGGTTCTCGCCATTCATCGCCGTCGGCCAGTGGGGACTCTGGTCGAGAGGGCTCTTCAGGGCGAAGGAGCTGTCGTAGTAGGGCTTGAGGGTCGCGACGAAGGACTCCGCCTCGTCCTGCGGCGCACCGCCGTGCGGGAGTCGGGCGTCGGCGAGGAACCCGCCGAACTCCGCCGCATAGGCGAGCTGCGCCGCTTGGAGCAGCCGAAGGTTCGCCAGGTCGGCGGCGACCCGACTCGATCGCCGAATGCCGGCAAATGCCGGCAACAGGATCGCGAGGATCGTCACCACGATGGCGACAACGACGAGCAACTCGACGAGCGTGAACCCGAGCGGGCCAGCGTGGAGACCACGCATGGACCGCGGTTCAGCGCCTCGGCGAAACGAGGGCGTCATGGGCATCAGGTCAAGCCGGCTGCGAGGCCGGTCCAGAAGATCGATCGATGGAGCGCTCCGCCCACCTGCTCCCAAGCGGGGCAGGGACGGGCATCGGCGCCGCTTGCAGCGCGCAGTGATCAGGGATCGCGCCGAACGAGCGGCGCGACTCAGCTCAGGATCGAGCAAGCGGGCGGGGGTCGCGCTTCGACCGCTTCGAGTGGCGTCGGAGTGGGAGCGATGTCCGCCGCAACCATCGTGACGCCGACGAGCCGAGCGATCGGCGTCGGATCGTCAACCAGGGCGGCTGCGACGGCGGCGAGGCTCGCGAGCGTCAGGCAGATCGGGCAGGAGTGGTCTTGATGGCCGGCAGGGGAGGTTTCGGCCCCATGGTCGTTGCCGTTGTCGGCCCCATGGTCGGCCCCACTGGCGAGCGAGACCGACGAGCAGGCCGCGTGCTCCGATGCGCAGGCGTGGTCACCGCACGCATCGTGATCGTGGTCCGCCAGGTGGGCATCGCCGGAGCAACCGCTGTCGCTCGGCGCGCAGTCGGAAGCCTCGGCATCGCAAGCGCTTGTGTCGGAGCAACAGGCGTGCTCCATGCTGCACGACGCACCGCTCGCCGAGGCGCAAGGATGGCCGATCCGGTGCATCCAATCCACAACGCCGGTGCCGATCAGCACCAGCGAGAGGAGCGTCCACCAGAGCACGAAGCGTCGCACGCGCTCGAAGATAGGCGACCGCACGCCAGCGCGTCAATCACGAATGTGCTTGAAGAGCCGACGAACTGCGATCAGCGGCGATCGCAGCGCTTTTGCAAAACCCGCTTGTGAGGTTCCGATTACCGTCGTACTCTTGCTCCGTCGACGAAGCGCGGGCACTCCCTTCGAGGGGCGATGTCAACCCTCGGCTCGCACCGCCGGCCACTGTCACGACATCCCGTTCGGGGTCGAGAAAGTTCCTATGCACGAGCTGCAGGGCGTTCGCGGGGGTGTTGTTGCGCACGGTTCCAGCGCGACAGCCCGAACCTGCCGTTCCCAATCTGGATCGAAGGTCACTCGATCGGTCACCGCCCTCAGCGGCGTGACGCGAGCGATCGTCGCCGTGGTCGCACCGCTTGCCGCGTGCGCGATGGTCAGCGCAGCGCCTGCGACGGAGGATGCCTCGTCGCCCCGCCCGGCTGTTCGCCCGGCCTTTGCATGGGTCGACCTCGCCGAGCTCCTCGCGGTCGGCTCGACGACCACCCGCGACTTCCACGCCCCGTCCTCTGTCGCATCGGGTCTCGCTCCCTCGGGAAGCGCGCTCCGATCGTCGCCCTTCGCTCCCATCACGCTCGGACCGATCGGCTTCACGAGTCGTGTCCTCGACGAGCGCGATCGCCGGTGGGCGGGCTCCGATCAACCGACTCGTGCCGGACGCCCAGCGAGCGGCCCGGCCGCGGCTGACCCCGATGGCGGCGCGATCGTCATGGCCAGCGGTGGCGGCGACGGCAACAACACCCTCATCGCGCCGCTCAGCGGCGGCTATGACATCGGCACCGAGCAGGTGCCATCGTTCCTTGACGAGCCGATGGACGAGGACAACTCGAGCACCATCGTCGTGCCGCTGCCCACGCCAGCGCTTCTCACCGCCCTTGGACTGATCGCGGTCGTGGGGGTGCGGGCCGGTCTCGCCCGCCGCATGCAACGCACCTGAAGGGATTCGAACCCCTGACCCTCGGTTCCGAAGACCGATGCTCTGATCCGCTGAGCTACAGGTGCAACGCGGGCATGGTAGCAGCGGGGCCCGCGGTCGTCAGCAGGAGTAGCGGCTCCGGCCGAGCCCCAAGGCGAGCCCCCACCGGGCACCGAACCGGTGCCGTAGGGTCCTGCCGATCGGTGCGAAAAGGGTGAAGCAGGCGTGGGCCGACGACTTGATCGTTCGGCGATGAGCGTCGTCATATCGATCACTGAACCGTGCCCACCATCCACGGTCGAACTGAACCGCCCCCCGCGGCGCACCCTGCGCGCGCAGGAGTTTCGCCATCCGGTCGAGCAGGTCGTTGGTGATCGGGGAGGGGTGATGCTCGAGGAGCTTCGCCGCATCGCGGTTCAGGTCGGTTAGGTCCGCATGCCGCGGCGGTCCGCCGCGCTCGCGGGCGTCGGCGAGTGCCCTGAACGCCATGAGGGCCCACGCGGCGAGGGCTTCAGACTCGGTGTCGGCCGGACGCTCCCGCACGCCGTGGAAGTGCTGGGCTGCCTCGTCGGGCTCGCCCACGGCAAGGAGCGCCACGCCTCGGAGCAAGAGGAGACCGCTGTACTCCTCGCCCGCCGCGAGGGCGAGTCCGCGGGTCGCGGCGGCGAGCGCGCCGGCGTGGTCGCCGGTCGCGTCGAGGATGCGGCCAAGCGTCTTGAGATCGTCGGCGATCAGGTCATTCCGCTCCTGCCATCCCGCGAGCCAACCCGGGATCGCCGTGCGGCGCCCAGCGATCCACAGGCCGTCGGCGACGGTCAGGAGCGTCGAGGCGCTGCGGCGCACGGCGTCGGCCTGCTCGCGAACAAGGAAGGCCGTGAGGTCGGCATAGGCGCCGAAGACGCCGAAGAAGGCGAGCGCGACGAGGACCGCGTCATGCGAGTCCTGACGCGCGAAGCGCCGCTGCATCTCGCCCACGGTCCAGCGCGGCGTGTCGTGGGCGATCGTCAGGAGGCCCCAGATCGCCTTCACGCCGGCGGGACTCGCATCGTCGACCGACTCGACCGCTTCGAGCCAGATCTTTCGCATCCACTGCTTGCCCGGCAGACGCGCGTGCAACGCTTCGATCGCCTCGCGCGGGTGATGAAGCGTCGGCAGCAGGTCCGCGACGCAGGAGGCGTACGACTGCTCATACCCCGCTTCTGCGCAGAGATCCAGGCGTTCCCAGCCGATCTTCGGGTGCTGGGAGCGCTCCCACGCGTCGTCGAGGATCATCCGGGCTTCGGTCAGCCGTTCCTCGAAGCGAAGCCTGAACGCGAGCATGCCCGAGACGGCGATATCGTTCGGCGTGAGCGCGAGCAGACGGCGGAGCGTCGCCTCGAGCGTCGTCGCGTCCTGCTGCGCGGAGTACGCACTCACCAGGAAGCGGAGCGGCTCCACGGCGTTCGGCGCGTCGGCGCTCCATCGCTCGGCCTCGCGGATCGCGTCGGCGAAGCGCTTCGCGTCGAGCAGCGTCCGCAGGCGGAAGGACCGGAAGCGTTCGCTGTGACCGTAGGAAGCGGCCATCTCGTCGGTCCAACGGACCGCCTCGTCGTGCCGATTCTCGCGGCCGAGCAGGACCGCGCCCATGCCATGCACCGCCTCGAACTCGGGGCCGCGATCGCAGTCGGCGATGCATCGAAGCGTCTCGTCGATCGGCAGCGGCGGCGAACTCGACGCCGCGAGGGCGTGCAGGAGTTCCGCCGAGCGAGGCGGCGCGAGCGCTGAGCGCCATCGTTCGCGCAGCCACTCCGCCCGCTCCTCCGCGGTGGCGAAGGTCCGGGTGACGCGATCGATCGAGACCATGTCGATCTGCCCCATCTCGATCGCCCTGAGCGCTGCGGCGCGCGACTCTTCCCGCAGCGCGATCTCCTCGCGTGGACGCGACGCCTGCGGTTCCCCCGGCGCCGACGCGGCGAGTCGGGCGTCCAGCGCGTCCGCCAGCGTGCTCCACGACTCACCGTGGGTTGGCGCGATCTCGCAGGCCCGTCGCGCCGCCGTCACCGCCTCCTCGGCGTGGCCGACCGCGCTCTCGAGCAGCGCGAGCCGCTGCCATGCGGTCGCGTTCGAGGGATGGTGCTCGAGGTGCCTTCGAAGGACCGCGATTCCCCGACCGGGATCGCGATCGCGGAGGACGACCGTGAGCGCGTCGACGACGGTCCAGTACGCGGGCATGCGCTCGAAGTGGGCGAGCAGCTCGTCCACGAGCCCGTCGACGGCGGTCGGATCGCTGGCGAGATCGTGCAGTCCGCTCCACGCGTGGGCCGAGGTCGGATCGATCGCGAGGATCGCGCGGTAGTGCCCCATCGCCTCGACGCGATCGTGCCGCGCCATCGCGCCGGTGGCCCGCTCGGACAGCAGGTCGAGCTGGCTGATCCGGCCCTCGAGGGACGCGAGCGCATCGTCGGCATCGCGGTGTCGCCCGAGCGCTCGCCGGTAGCGGACGCGCAGGAGTCCGAAGGTCTGGTCGTCTGGGTCGCTCGCCGCCGCGCGCTCGATGCGTTCGCAGGCCTCCTCGCGCCGCCCGGCCATCCAGAGCGCCGAGGCGAGTGCCCGAAGAAGATCCTTCGCGAGCGACTGCTCCGCCGTCAGACGCCGTTCGAGTTCCGCGATCGCCTCGGGCAATCGGCCGAGCCGACGGAGCGCATCGAGCCAGAAGTCCATCGATCCGCGGTGGGACGGAGCGAGGTAGCCGTTCGCCCAGAGGAGCCGGACGGCGCCCTCGAGGTCGCCATGGCGCTGCCGCAGCATGGCGAGGAAGGCACAACACTCGGAGAGGCTGTGGCCGCGCGCGGCGGCGGTCAGCACGATGCGCTCGACACTCGCCGCGGGCTCGCCGCGGTTGAGCCGCACATCGGCGGCATCGAGGAGGAGCCCCGGTGCTGCAGCGCGGGAACCGATGCGCGCCGTGAGCAGCGCGAGGGCTTCGTCCAAACGCCCGAGCGACTGGAGGAGCGAGGCCCGCCGACGCACGAGCAGGTCATCCTCGGGGTAGCGTTCCGCGAGGACCGTGATGGCCTCAAGCTGGACGACCGCGTTGCCATGGCGGGCGGCGCGGTCGGCGATCGCCAGGAGCGTGGCGTCATCGTCGGGCCAACGCTCGCGGAGCTCGTCGAACGCGCGATCCGCGCGGACTTCGTCTCCGAGTCGCCAGCCGAGCCGCATCTGATGCTGCAGGTCGAAGGGACCGCGCGCCGGGAGCGCAACCTCGTCGAGCGCCGCGGCCTCAGGCGCGTCCGCCGGGACCATCGCGAGTCCGACGAGGGCGAAACCCGGATAGATCCGATCCTTCCGTTCGAATGTCCGTTCGATGAAGCGCGGGATCGAGGGCTCGCGGACGACCGCGGTGCCGGTGCGGGCGTCGAATCCCATGAGCGTCTGGGAGTGCCCGCCGCCGAGCCAGGCCGTGTGGATGGCGAAGGGCAGTCCGCGGGCGATGAGCGCTTCGGTGGACGCGGCGTCCGGGAGGAACTCTGCGGTGCGCCAGCCGTTTCGGTCGGCCCAATCGCGGGAGAGCTCGACCGGCGTCCCGTCGGTGCAGATCTCGGCTGCGATCCGTTCCGCCATGCGAGTGTGGGCGTGCGGCGTCGGCTCGCCATCCTGACCGGTCGCCTCGCGCCAGGTGCCGGCGATCGCCGCGAGCGTCGCGGGCGAGCAGGTCATGTGATCCTGCGGAACGAAGGGGACCGGCAGCACGATGCGCCGACGCTCCGCCCGGGCCGGATCGCTCAGGGCGTCGCGGATGCGCTCCGCGTAGCTGCGGCGCTCGGGCCGGCTCGCCCGTCGGTGCTGGTCCCTGACGATCGCTTCGGCGACGGCGAGCGCCTCGTCGAAGCGCTCGTCGAGGTAGAGGCACTCAAGCCGCGAGGACCGCAGGTACTGCCGCAGCGATCGGTCGGCCAAGGGTGAGAGGCGTTCGGCCTCGTCGAGGAGATCGATCGCCTCGGAGCGGCGGCCGATCTCGACCAGCATCGACGCCGCCTGCCGGGCAAGGCCCGCATCCTCGACGACGCGCAGGCCAGCCCGCGCCGCGTCCACCGCCTCCTCGCGACGGCCAAGCAGCGAGAGGAATCGCACCCGAAGCATGTGGGCGAAGGGAATCGTCGGCTCTGCGTCGAGGATGCCCTGGATGACATCGAGCGCTTCTTGTCGGCGGTCCTGGGCGGCGAGCCACTGCGGCCGGAGACAGCGCGCCCAGGGATGGTGGGGGAACCGCGCTTCGGCATCGTCCACCACGCGACGCGACTCGTCGAAGAGGCGAAAGGTGTTGAGAAGCTCGAGCCTGCCGAAGAACCAGAGGACGGACCAATCCTCGTCGAGACCGGCGGGCGGCACATTCGCCTCGCTCGAGGTCCAGCCCGAGGCGAGGCCCTGGTCCTTGACCCTACGCTCCTCCTGCAGGAAGGCCGCGAGCGGATGGCCGTCGGCCTGCTGCGGAAGCCACTCCGCGCGAGTCCACGGATCCTCCGGAGCGCGGCGGGCGAGGTGTCGAATGATGAGATGGGCCGCGCGGCCGCTGCCGCCGGCGCGCAGCACGCGGGCAAGGCGCACGCGATCGCGCGGCGAACGGGCTTCGGCGAGATGTCGCGGAAGCGCTTCACGACCCCCGACGGCCGCGATCGCGTCGAGCGTGCGGCCGCGGTGACTCAGCGCAACGAAGGTTGGCCACGCTTCGTCAACGGTCGCGCCGCCGGTGCGGACCTCGTCGCCCCTGTCGCCCACTCCGGCACCGCTCGAATCCTCACCCGTTTCGCTCATATGCAAATGCGTACGCTACCACGGGCCGTTACGCCCCGCGTTCCCACGGCCCGGTGATCGCCACGGTCATGCCCGGGTTCTGGAGGTTCACGAAGAGCGTATTGCCGTCGGGCGAGAAGCAGACGCCGGCGAGCTCGCTATCGTTGAGGATGTTCAGCGCGAATCGATGGATCTCGCCGTTCGGGCGGATGCGCACGATGCCGTCGGCGCCGGTCCCGTCCTCGCAGACGAAGAGCTCGCCCCACGGCGACACGCAGAGGTTGTCGCAGTTCTTGAGCACCGAGGCGCTCGCGCTCTCGACGAACAGTTCGATCGTCGCGGGCGCGGTCGACTCCGCGTCGCTCCCCTCGTGCGGGCTCGGCGTGTACCGCCAAAGCTGCCCAAGCGCCGCCGGGCCGCCGGTGGTCGCGGCGATGTACGCGGCGTCACCGGTGTGCCAGATGCCCTCGCATCGGGCGAGCCGCATCGCGCCTGCGGCGAAGGCACGGTGACGGAGGTCGTGCAGCGGCGCCTCGACATCGGTGACATCGAACCATCGCACCTGAAATCGATCGCCCTGTCGGACGCGAATGACCGGCGGACCGGTCGGAAGTCCCTTCGCGTCGAGATCGGGCCAGTTGCGGCTGTCGAAGCTCGGTCGATCGACGACCGCCATCGCCTGGAGACGCCCGCCCTCCGAGAGCTTTCCTCGCACCTTCGGCAGAAAGCGATACAGGACGCCGTCGCCGAGATCCTCGGTGAGATACAGAATCGTGCCCGTCGCATCGAAGGCGACCGCTTCGTGAAGGAATCGGCCGAGCGCCGGCAGCGGCTTCGCCTCGACGAGGCCGCTCTCCGCGGACGCCGGCACCTCGAAGCAGTAGCCATGCGAGCGGGCGAAGACCTTGGCGTTGCTCGTGTACGCGCACTCCTCGCAGGTGATCCACGAGCCCCACGGCGTGTGGCCCCCCGCACAGTTCACCGCCGTGCCGCCCAGCGATAGGAAATGCCGCTCGACCTTGCCGGAGGACGGGTCGTAGAGAATCGTCGTCGTGCCGCCGAGACAGGGAATGCCGGCCGCGCCGCGATCGTAGAGTCGTCCGGCGTCGATCCGTCCGAGCAGTTCGAGCTTCGGACCGAACGCGCCGATCGCCACGCCCATCGCAGGGTCGATCTCGTGGTTGCGAACGAGGAGCACGCGCCCGTTGCCGCCGTCGAAGGCGCACATGCCGTCATGCTTGCCCGGCACGACGAGCCCGTCGTCCATCGATTCGCCGGTGCTCGAGAACACCCGCTGGGTGAAGCCGGGCGGCAGGGCGAGCGGGCCGCGCAGGATCGCCCGCGGAGCCATCTCCGCGGGCGTCGACTGGGCGAGTTCGTGGAGCGGCGAGCACGCGTCAGCCGCTCGGCGAAACGCCGCGAAGGCGAGTGACGCGGCGCTGGCGCCAAGGAATGTCCGGCGGGAGACGGTCATGGCTGCATTGTTGTCCCATTCCGCCCCGGTTCACGCGGTGCGAAGCGCGCTTTGCGCACACTTCACGCTTCGCCGCCGGTCGGCCTTCGCTTAGCGACCCGATGCAGCGCCACCATCCGTAGGCTTTGTCGTCTGCGGATAGAGGAGCAGCCGGTCGTGGCAGAGAAGGATGAGGTCGTCGCCGCCGTCGCCGGTGACATCGGCGATCACGCCCATCGAGGGCTCGAACTCGCGCGGCTCGCCACCTGAGAACATCCGGCTCTCGAAGACCTTGAAGCCGGTGCCGTACAGGAGCCGGAGGCCGTCGGAGAAGCTCAGGATCTCGGCCATCTGCTCGCTGGCATCGAGGGCGACGAGGTCGACGCGAGCGTCGCCGTTCAGGTCCCCGACGACGAGCTCGTGGTGCGTCCGCCGCTGCGAATCGCTGCGCCACGCGGCGATCTCGTTGAGCGTGAGCCGTTCGCCGGCCAGACGGGCGATCGCGAAGCCATCCTCGCCGATCGCGAGGATGTCGGGCTTGCCGTCCCCGGAGAGCGGGGCGACGCGAATGCCGGAGAACTTGAAGCCGCTCACGGTGAGGGCGTCGGTCTGCTGCCAGCGTCCCTCGCGCTCGGCGAAGAGCAGGAGGGCGTTGTTCTCGCGATCGCTGGCGACGAGCTGGGCGGGGGCGCCGCCGGTCGCCGGCAGGACCGCGAGCGAGACGAGCTTCGCATCGCCGCGGTCGGCGTTGATCTGCCGCACGACCTGCCAGCCCGGGCTCGCGCCCTTCGCCGGCGTCTCCTCGTAGCGCAGGGCGCGGATGAAGTTGCGGTCCGCGACCAGGAGCTCCTGCTTGCCGTCGCCGTCGATGTCAACCGTCGCGGTGTTCTGGTCGTTGGCCGCCTGCACGAGACCGAACTGACCCATGTCCTTGCTCTCGCGCGTGTCGTAGGTCTGCTTCTCGTGGTTGCGGTGAAGCATGATCATCGGACGGTCGGCGGTGAAGAGCAGGATGTCGCGCCGCCCGTCCTGATCGGCGTCGAGGGCGACGATCGCGTCGGGCTGCTTGGGCAGGGCGCCGAGCTTGATCGGCTCGCCGAGGGGCGACCCGTCGAGGGCGACGAGGTCGAGCACATAGTTGCGGCCATCCTTGGCGACGACGGCGAGCCGCGTGCCCTCATCGAGTTCAACGAGATTCTGGACGACCGGCACATGACCGGCGCTGATGGTCAGGGCCTGCGGGAAATCGAGCGTGCCGGCGTTGAAGCGGCTGCGCCCGACGACGCCCTCCTTCTCGGAGAGGAGGAAGACCTCGGTCGCCGCGCTCGTGCCGCCCGCGACGACCGAGTCGAGCTCGGCGTACGCGGGGGCGTTCACCGCCGGCTGCAGTCCCTTGCCCTGCGCCTGGCGATAGAGAGCCACGGCGTTGTCCTGGCGGTTCGTCGCGAGGAGGTCGAGCAGGCCGTCGCCGTCAACATCGACGATCGCGACGGAACGCTTGCGGTTGCCCGGGTCGGCGAAGCTCCAGACGGTCAGCGGCGCCTCGCGTGTGCCGCTCGATTCGACTTCGGCGGGCTTGAGGTCGTAGACCACGGTGCGCTTGGTCGCCCGCTCGATCGTCGCGAGGCCCGCCCCGGACACGCCGGGAATCCGCACCGAGGTCGCCTCAACGATCGGCGGCATCTCGAAGCGGAGCTGCGCGCCGAGTCCCTTGCGGTCGCCCTCCGCGCTGCCGAGCCAGAGGCGGATCGGGGCCGGATTGTCCGGGGCCACGCCGATCACGTCATTCGTGCCGTTGCCGTCGAAGTCATCGATAACCATCGCGACGAGCTGATCGCCCGCGGACCCGAGCTGCATCTCGTCGCCGAGCGTCGTGCCGTCGAGCGGCCAGACCGAGAGTCGGCCGCCGACGATCGCGAGCACATCCTTGCGGGCATCGCCGATGACATCGGCGACGGCGAACGCGTCGCGCTGCGGCAGGAGGTTCTTGACGGCGGTCTTGCGGGCGAGCTCGAAGACGCCGGGCTTCGTCTGGCGCAGGAAGCCGATGGTGCCCGGCTGTCCCGCGTAGACGAGGTCCAGGAGCCCGTCGCTATCGAAGTCGAGGGCGGAGAGGGCGGTGATCTGGTGGCCGACGCTGACATTCTCGCGGCGGAAGCGCCAGTGTTCGGGAAGCTCGTTCGCCCGCGTCGGCGCAGCGACCTCGTCGGTCGGCTTCGCACCGGCCTTCTGGTACTGCACCTCGATCCGGCTCTTCGCGTTGTTCGCGACGACGAGGTCGTTCAGGCCGTCGCCGTTCATGTCGGCGACGAGGAAGGGACCGGCGCCGGTCTCGATCTTGACCACCTCCAGGCCGTCGAAGCCGAAGAAGGCGGCGAGATCCGCATCCTGGCTCCACGCCGTCGCGGCGAGGGCGAACGGGAGGAGGAGCGTGCAGCCGCAGGCGAGCGAGGCGCTGCGAAGGCCCGAACGCGACGAGAGACTGGAGTGGGTGGACATGCGTCGATCGAAAGGGGGCCGGACGCGCCGCGGGCACCGCCATGGTTGCCGCCTGCGCGAAAGGGTCCGTATAGTAGGGTCTCCGCCCGCGTCCGCCGGGCGAGCCCACGGAGTTTCAAGCATGCCCCTGCGCCGCCGCCCCGCGTTTCGCCCGATCTCCCTCGTTGCCGTCGCCCTCGTGGCGGCGGGCCTGACCCTGCCGAGCGCGGCCGACACCGTGAAGCTGAAGAGCGGAGCCCAGATCATGGGCACGGTGCTCAAGCGGACCGACCGCGCGGTGTGGGTCGATGTCGGTTCCGAGGTGCTCCGCTTCTCGATGGACGATGTCGAGAGCGTCGACACGAGCGCCGAGGTGCCGACGGTCCTGACCACGAAGCAGGATTCCCTCTTCTCGATCGCTGACGAGCTTCCCGAGCTTCCCGCGAAGGACCAGGCGAAGCGGGTCGGCCCAACCGTCATCAAGGTGTCGACGCCCTCCGGCCTCGGCTCGGGGGTCATCATCCACAAGGACGGTTTCGCCATCACGAACGCCCATGTCGTGCAGCGCGAGACGACGCTTCGGGCGACGATCTGGCTGCCGGAGTCCGATGGCACGCTTCGCCGCGTCGAGATCGACGATGTCGAGATCATCGCGGTGAACAACCATGTGGACCTCGCCCTCGTGAAGCTGAAGCACCCCGACGGCAAGGATTTTCAGTTTGCCCCGCTCGCCAAGCTTGAGAGCGTGACCGCCGGCGAGGCGGTCTTCGCGATCGGCAACCCGCTCGGCCTCGAGCGCACCATGACCCAAGGGGTGGTCTCGACCGTCGCCCGCAACTTCGAGGGGCTGACCTACATCCAGACCGACACGCCGATCAACCCCGGCAACTCCGGTGGCCCGCTCTTCAACAGCCAGGGCGAGGTGGTCGGCATCACGAACATGGGCATCCTCGGCGGCGAGGCCCTCGGCTTCGCGATTCCCGCCCGCTATGTGAAGGACTTCGTCCGCAATCGCGAGGCCTTCGCCTACGACAAGAACAACCCGAACTCCGGCCACAACTACCAGAAGCCGCCGGCGCGCCGAGCGTTCGGCGTCGCCCCGCAGCTCAAGGATGGCTCCGCTGGCGACGGATCGGCCGGCGGCTGACGCGAAATCGACGGCGTTCGCTCCCGAAGGGTCCTCTGACCGCCGCTCCGGCCGCAACCGGGCTCGGCGGACCGGATGGAGCGGACTTTTCGCGGGAGCAGGCGATTTCACCTGCAACGCCAAGAAGCATTCCGGTAGAAGCCCTATCCTGCCGACCTTTCGGTTTCGCGTGCCTCCGAGCGGAGGCAGCCCCACCGTTCTGGAATCCAGCATGACCTCTCGAACCTTCGTTCGTGCCTCGACCGATCGCCTCGCACCCGCCTCGTCGCGTCTCCGCGCCAGGCTGCTCGTCGGCACCCTTGCCGGCTCGCTCATCGGACTGGCCGCCGGCTCCGCCTTCGGCGCCGAGACGCTCTCGATCAAGACGCTCGCGCCGGAGAAGTCGATCCTCGTGATCGGCATCGACGACTTCGAGGGGACCCGGGCCCGTTTCGAGCGCACGCCGATCGGCGCGTGGTGGAACTCGCCCGAGGTGCAGGAGAAGAACAAGGCCTTCCGCGATCAGATGAACAAGGGCTTCGACGAGATGACCCAGGAGCTCGGCGTCCCGCGCGAGACGGTGACCTTCCCGGCGTCCCTCGGCGCCGCGATCTTCGCTGAGCTGAACGAGGAGACCGGCGCCTACGAGCCCGGCCTCATGCTCTTCGTCGATTGGGGCAAGGAAGCGGAGAACTTCGGCAAGCTCTACGACGCCGCCATCGCCAAGATGGAGAAGGACGCTCCCGACCAGTACACCGTCGAGGAGATCAAGGGCCGGCGCGTCTTCGTGAACAACGCGAAGAAGGCCGAGGAGCCCGCGGCCGGCGAGGCCGGCGGCGAGGACGAGGAGGATCCCTTCGCCGACGAGTTCGGCGCCGGTCCTGAGATGTTCCAGAAGTTCTGCTTCACCCGCGACGGCGGTCGCCTGCTCGTCGCCGGAAGCCCGGGCTCGATGCAGGAGCTTCTCACCTCCCTCGAGAACGACAAGCGGAAGAGCGTGAGCGACTCCGAGGACTTCCGGGCCACGATGGAGATGACGGGCGGCAAGGACATGTATGTCACGCTGCTCACCGATCCGGCGCAGCAGCTCGTCGCCGGCGTCGGACCGGAGTTCGGGATGGTCGCTCCCTTCCTCGGCCAGCTCTTCGGTGACATCCGCGGCTACGGCATGGGCGTGACGCTCGACGGCGCCGACGCTCCCGTCGAGTCGACGATCAGCATGTACATCCCCGGCCCGAAGGTCGGCCTCCTCTCGCTCCTGCCCGCAGGCGCCGTTGAGAAGCTCCCCTCGATCGTGCCCGCCGACGCCGTCAGCTACGCCCACATGAACTTCAGCTTCGGCGGCCTCATGAAGGTCGTGGACGAGTTCATCGGCGGCCTCCCGCCGCAGTTCGGCGACGAGATCAAGGCTGGCCTCGAGCCCTTCGATCCGGTCCTCCGTTCGGCTTTCGGCGGCATGGGCCCGGGCATGCATGTCTGGGGCACGATGAAGCAGCCGATCACGATCGACAGCGCCCGCACGACGGTGGCGATCGCGACGAGCGACAAGGATTCGGTGCAGAAGGCCGTCCAGACCTTCGCCCCGATGGGCGGACTCGCTCCGCGCGACTTCGTCGGCAACACCATCTACTCGGCGGACGACGATTTCGTCCCCTTCGCCCTCGGCCTCGGCGGCTCCTACATGTTCGTCGGCCAGACCGAAAGCGTTGAGCAGTCGCTCCGCGCCCTCGGCGCCGAGGGTGAGTCCGCCCTCGCCGGCGATGCGACCTTCAAGGCTGTCCTCCCGCACTGGAAGGGCGACGACCTCGTCGGCTACGGCTTCACCAACACCGTCGCGACGATGGAAGCGCAGGAGGCGATGTTCGCCGAGATCATGCCGATGCTGGAGCAGGCGACGCCCGAGGCCGCCGAGAACCTCCCGGTCGACCTCGACGGCATGCTCACCGGCCTCATGCAGACCCTCGATCCGAAGCTGATGAAGAACTACTTCGGCCCCTCGACCTGGACCTTCCGCTCGGTGAAGAGCGGCTTCCGCTTCGAGACGCGGCTCCTGCCCGCGACGAAGTAATCGAACGGCCTGCGTTCACCATCAGCGAGCTGCAACCGCGGCCGTACGCCCTCCCTCAACGGGGTCAGGCGTGCGGCCGCGGCCCATTGCAGGCCTCATCCGCGGCTGCACGGAGCAGCGTTCGCACGATCTCCTCGAATCGCTCCGGCTGACGCAGATGATGATCCGCGTGCTCGGTGTCGGGGAAGAGGACCAGTGACGCGGTGTCGGCGGGAGCCGCCGCGACGATCGCCTCGGCTTCCGCCCGTGGCGAGAGACGGTCGTGTTCGCCCTGCAGGACGACCAACGGGGCTCGCAGCGAGCGGGCGGCGTCAACCGTGCTCGCCAGGGCGATCCCGCGCATCCGGAGGATCGCCATCGCCGCGTCGAGGAACGGGCCGCCGGGCAACTCGCGGGCGGCAAGTCGCGCGCCGATCGGCGTGCGCACCGTATCGTAGGGAGCGATCGCGAGCACGCCGCGCACGCGATCGCGCTCGTTGCCCGAGGCGGCCACGCGGATCGCGATCGTCGCCCCGAGGGAATGTCCGGCGAGGACCACCGGACCGGGGGGCAGCGCTGCGATGAGTCGATCGATGTCATCGACCTCGCGCGTGCCGAGCGTCGTACGCTGACGCGAGCCCGCGGCGCCGCGCGCGGCGTCGCCGTGACCGCGCAGGTCGGGCAGGTAGACGACGGCGTCGGGCAGCAGAAAGGGCCGCAGCCGTCCGAGCGAGTCGATGCGCGAGCGTCCCCAGCCGTGCAGGAGGATGATCCGGAGCCGCGGTGTCGCCGCTCTGGAGTCGTCGATCGCCGCTGGGTCCGGCGCGACTTCCCACACGGGCATGACAGCGCCGTCACCGCCGCGCACCGTGAAGGATCGCGAGGCGAGCCCGAGCTCCTCGGGCGTGGAGGGGAGGCCGCGAGCGAGCGCGAACGCCATCCCGCCCGCCGGCGGTCGGAGCGCTTCGCGTACGACGATCCAAAGGTAGACGGCGATCGCGAGTCCGGCCGCGCAGGCCACGAGCAACGCGAATCCAAGCGCCTGAAGCGGAACGGAAAGGGCAAGCACCGCCCGTATGCTAACCGCCTGACGGTTTCCATCGAATCCCTTGCGGACACCATGATCATGCGACGCACCCTCATCAGCTCCGGATCCACCTTTGAGCGCGAGGTCGGGTACTCGCGCGCCGTCGTGGTCGGCGACCGCGTCTTCGTCGCCGGCACCACCGGCTTCGACTACGCCGCGATGACCATCAGCGACGATCCGCTCGAACAGACGCGGCAGTGCCTCCGCAATATCGAGCGTGCGCTCGGCGAGGCCGGCGGTTCGCTGCGCGATGTCGTGCGCGTGCACTACATCCTGCCGAACGCTGCGGACTTCCCGCTGACCTGGCCCGCGCTCCGCGAAGCCTTCGGTGAGACGCGCCCCGCCGCGACCATGTTTGTCGCCGGACTCGCCGATCCGCGCATGCGCATCGAGATCGAGGTCGATGCGATCCTCGGATCAGGGTGATCGGTCCGGCCACGCCGCACGGCCCGCGCGTGCCGGCAGGCGTTCTCCCGACGCGCGTCGCGCACTTCGCGCTTGCTCGGCGCGGTCGCATCCGACACACTGCGGTGGTGCGTCGTGGGCTTCCTTCCATGCTTCTTTCGATCGGGCTGACCGCCCTCGCGAGTCGCACCGCGCATGGGGACCGGACGCGGAGCCCCGAGTGGGGGCGTGACATCCGGCCGATTCTCGCGGCTCGCTGCTTCACCTGTCACGGGCCCGATGCCTCAACGCGTGAGGGAAACCTCCGGCTCGACGATCCGCACTCCGCGCTCGCGGAGCGACGACACGGCGCCGCGATCGTGGCCGGTCACGCCGATCGCAGCGAGGTATTGCGACGGCTCCTCTCGACGGATCCCGACGAGCGGATGCCGCCTGACGGTCCGCCGCTCACGGCCGCCGAGATCGACCTCGTCCGTCGATGGATCGACGGCGGCGCCGAGTGGACGGAAGCGTGGAGCTGGCGTCCGATCGACGCGCCGGACCCGCCGGCCGTGCGCGACGCGTCCTGGATCGGCGATCCGCTCGATCGATTCGTCCTCGCTCGGCTCGAGGCCGCTGGCGTCGCGCCCTCCGAGCGGGCCGACGCCCGGACGCTGCTGCGGCGCGTGAGCTTCGACCTCATCGGCCTGCCTCCCGATGCCGAGAGCCTCGCCCGGATCGACGGCGATCCGACGCCGGCCGGCCTGGCCCGCGAGGTCGATCGGCTCCTCGCGTCGCCCGCCTTCGGCGAGCGCTGGGGACGACATTGGCTCGATCTCGTTCGCTACGCCGAAACCTACGGCCACGAGTTCGATTATCCGATTCCATATGCGTGGCGCTATCGTGACGCCGTCATCCGTGCGTTCAACGAGGATCGGCCCTACGACCGCATCGTGCTGGAGCACATCGCCGGCGACCTTCTCGCGTCCGCGTCTCCGAGCGACCCCGCGCCCGATCCGACGCTCACCGGATTCTGGTGGCTGACGCAGGGGACCCACGCTCCGGTCGATGTCGCGAAGGACGAGGCTGACCGGATCGACAATCAGGTCGATGTGCTTTCGAAGACCTTTCTCGGCGTCACCGTCGCCTGTGCCCGCTGCCACGACCACAAGTTCGATGCGATCACGCAACGCGACTATTACGGTCTTTCGGCGCACCTGAAGCGGGGGCGTCGCGCCGTCATCGAGAGCGAGGCACGCGATGCGCCGGGCCGGATCGGATCGATCCGCGCCGAACTGCTCGCGGCGCGACAGGCCGTCGAGCGTCGGCTGCTTGGCGCGCCCGAGGTCGAGGAGCCGTCGCCGTCGGCCGAAGCGCCAACGGCATCGGACGCCGCCCGGCTGCTCACCGATTTCGACGAGCCGATGCCCGACGGCTTCACCGCGACCGGGCACGCGTTCGCGCGAACGGCCGAGGAAGCGCCGCGCGTCATCGCCGACGGAACGGCGATCCGCCGAGCGCCGCTGGGCGTCGCCACGAGTCGGGCCGCCGGCGACCTGTTCGCGGGCACGCTGCGATCGCCATCTTTTTCGATCGACCATCGCTACTACCATCAGCGGCTGCGCGGCAAGGGAATGGTGCGGATCATCGTCGACGGCTATCACCTCGACGAGCACAACGCCCTTCTCTTCGAGGGCCATCGCCGATCGATCGACCACGCGAACTTCTCGGTCGAGACCTGGGATCTGGCGCGCTTCCGCGGCCACCGCGCCCATATCGAATGGAGCGACGAGGGTCCGGGCACGCTGGAGATCGACTGGCTCGCGGCCTCCGACCGCGCCGAGGCTCCGACGCTCGCCGGCGCGTCCGACGGGAGCGTCGTCGGGGACGAGGCCGACCGCGTCGCCCTCGTGGAGCTCGCGGCGCGCCCCGTCCCCGAGCCCGAGCGATATCTCGGCATGGTCGACGGTTCACCCTGGCCGGAGTTCGTGCGCACCCGCGGCGTCACCAACCTGATCGGCGAGCCTGCGCCGCCGGGGCTCATCGAGAGCATCGATCGCGAGGCGTTCGCCGACGCGGAGTCGGCGCCCGACCGACTTGCGATCGCCAGACGCATCGTCGATCCGAACCATCCGCTGACCGCGCGGGTCATGGCCAATCGCATCTGGCATCACCTTATGGGTCGCGGCATCGTGACGAGCGTCGATGACTTCGGCGCGCTCGGGGCTCCGCCGACCGATCCTGCGCTCCTCGATCACCTCGCCGATCGATTTCGCTCGGACTGGAGCGTCAAGCGGCTGATCCGCTCGATCGTTCTCTCGAGCACCTACGCGATGTCCTCGCGTCAGCGGCCGGAACTCGCCGCGATCGATCCGACGAACGCGCTTCCGCATCGCGCGGAGGTGCGCCGGCTCGACGCCGAGTCGCTCCGCGATGCGATGCTCCTGATCGCGGGCCGCCTCGATGCGACGCTCGGCGGCCCCGGCGTGCCGACCCATCTGACGGAGTTCATGGACGGCCGCGGCCGCCCGGGCCGGAGCGGACCGGTGGATGGCGACGGGCGCAGAAGCGTCTACCTCGAGGTCCGACGCAACTTCCCCGATCCGTTCCTCGTCGCCTTCGACATGCCTATCCCGACGACCACGGTCGGACGGCGCAATCGTTCGAATGTGCCGGGGCAGGCGCTTGCCCTGCTCAACGCGCCCTTCGTTCATGCGATGAGCCGGCAGTGGGGCGAGCGCGTCGCGGCCCGGACCGGGAGCGTCGGTGAGCGCATCGAGGCGATGTTCGAGGCCGCGTTCGGCCGCCCCGCGCGCGACGCCGAGCGGGCGAGCGCCGAGGCGTTTCTCGCCGCCGAGATCGTCGCTCGCGGCGGACAGGGGGATCCCGGGCCCGAGGAGTGGGCTGCCCTCGCCCATGTCCTGTTCAACGCGAAGGAATTTCTTTTTATCGACTGAGTGGCCCGCGCATGCAGACCAACGAGACATCGTCGTCCACACACCACTGCGGGCGCTTCCGCGGGTGCGGCGTCACCCGCCGGGCGATGCTGTCGAGTTGCCTCTCCGGCTTCGGCGCGATGGTCGCGGCTGCGTTGCTCGATGATCGCGCCTTCGGGCTCGCCGACGCGCTCGCCCCGGAGGCGCGCCGCCTGCCGCACCATCCGCCGCGGGCGAAGCATGTGATCTTTCTCTACATGGACGGCGGTCCCTCGCAGATCGACTCCTTCGATCCGAAGCCGCGGCTCCGCGAGGAGCACGGCAAGCCATTCGCGCTGCCGATGGAGCCGACGCAGTTCAACAACAACGGCAATACGCTCGCCGGGCCGTGGGCCTTCCGTCCGGGCGGGCGGAGCGGGACGCCGATCAGCGACCTGTTCCCGCATATCCGCGAGATGGCCGACGAACTGCTCGTCGTGCGCTCGATGACCAGCCAGTTCAGCGAGCACACCAACGCGAATTATTTTCTGCACACCGGACTGGGACTCGCCGGTCGGCCGAGCATGGGAGCGTGGACCTCCTACGGACTCGGCAGCCTTTCCCGCGATCTCCCGGCCTTCGTCGTGCTGCATGGAGGGCTCATCCCGCCGGGCGGCATCGAGTGCTTCGGAAACGGATTCCTTCCCGCGACGCATCAGGCGTCGATTCTCCTGCCGCGCGGCAGCGGGCTTGCCGATGTCCGTCCGCTCGAGCCCACGGTCGAGGCGCAGACGCGCAAGCGCACGCTGCTCGAAGAGCTCGACGCAGGGTTCGCCGCCGAGTGCGGCGGGGCCGACGCGGTCGAGAGCGCGATCCGCAACTGGGAGCTCGCCTACGCGATGCAGTCGGCGGTGCCCGAACTCATGAACATCGACGGCGAGTCGCAGGAGACGAAGGATCTCTACGGCATCGATCATCCCTCGAAGCCGCTCGCGACCTACGCCCGCCAGTGTCTGCTCGCCCGACGGCTCGTCGAGCGCGGCGTCCGCTTCGTGGAGCTGACCTGCCCGGGAACCGGCAACGACCGTTGGGACCAGCACGACAGGCTCGTCAAGGGACATAACGAGAACGCCCACGCGGTCGATCAGCCGATCGCAGCGCTGCTCCATGATTTGCGGCGGCGCGGACTGCTCGGCGAAACGCTCGTCGTCTGGGCGGGCGAGTTCGGCCGAACGCCCTTCGCCCAAGGGGCGGATGGGCGCGATCACAATCCCTTCGGATTCTCGATCTGGATGGCCGGCGGCGGCGTGCGCGGCGGCACGATCTACGGCGCGACTGACGACTACGGCTACAAGGCCGTGGACGGGATCGTGGACATCCACGATCTCCACGCGACGATGCTGCACATCCTCGGCGTTGACCACACCCGTCTCGTGCACCGCTTCGGCGGACGCGACATGCGTCTCACCGATGTGCACGGGCGGGTGATGCGCGACTGGCTGGCGTAGCGTCCGTGCCGAATCAGGAGGCAGCCGCCGTCGCCGCAGTCGTCGCCACGACCGCCGCCGCAACGGCCGCCTGCTGGGCTGCGCTCAGCGCCGGCGCCTGCTGGGCGACGGAGGCGCTGCGCATCGTGGCGAGCATCGGAATGCCCACCCCCTCGCCCTCGAAGGGCTGGAACCAGATCTCCCGTCCGTCGCGCGGATCGAGGGCCCAGGTGTAGCCGTCGGCCGAGACGAAGAGCGTGTTGCCATCCGGAAGCAGCATGACCGCACCGGAGTTCCCCTTCGAGGCCTGCCACCGCCAGATGATCTCGCCGGTGCCGCGGTGGATCGCAAAGACCTTGCCGCGGAAGCTGACGAAGAGGAGGTCGTCGGTGGTCATGGAGTGTCGGACGGGGGTGACGGACATGCCGTGCAGAATACCCCGGCGCAGCGTCACTGCGTCCATTGCCCGAGCAGCAGAGCGAGATCATTCGCGCCGATCACGCCGTCGCCGTCGAGATCCGCGTTGCAGCAGGCTTCGGGGCATGCCCCCCATTGACCGAGGAGAAGCGAGACATCGATCGCGTTCACCTTTCCGTCGCTGTTCAGGTCGCCGGTGAGGCCGCCTGCGCCGAACTCAAGGATGGCGTGATTCGCCTCATAGCGAATCCGAGCGCCGTAGCAGCCGATGACCGACGCGAACTCGCCACTGCGCACGCCCGACCAGGTGAGGATCGTGAAGGCGTCGCCGGGGCCCGGCACGAATCCGTCGGCAAGCGTGACGAGAACCGTACCGGCGAGCGTGACATCCTGATCGACATCGAGACGATCATGTTCGGTTCCGGCCGCGAGCCCGCCGATATCGATGTGCCAGTTTCCCGCAGCGGACTGGGTGAATCGGTCAACGCGGGCAATGCCGGGCACCATGTCGCCGATCGCAAGCGACGCGCTGTTCGTGAGGCCGACCGCATCCGTGTCCACGCCCGGCGCAAGCGTCATGGATCCGTCCACGCCGTTGGTCAGCATGCCTCCGCCATGGAAGGTCGTTGCTGCGTCGACCTGCGAGACGCCCCGCAGGCGAAGCGTCGAATCATCGGCGATCACGACATCGGCATCGACGGTCGTGAGATCGGCCGTGACCTGCACGATTCCGCTGGAGACGCTCAGCCATCCGTAGGCGATGAGCGGCGAGCCTGCGAGACGAGTCACGGGCAGCAGACCGATGCCCTTCAGTTGAATCGAACCTTCCGATCGCCACGCCGCGGTCGGATCGGTGAGCCGAACATCAAGCTTCGCGCTGGCACCGCCTTGAACGGTCAGGAGCGAGCTGATCCAGTTGCCGGGCACGACCGAAAGATCGATCCCGTCCGCCTCGACGATGAGCGAATGCTCGATGTTCCATATCGTGAATCCGGTACTGCCGTCGATATCCATGGTGACCGCTTCGATCACCGTGGGGCCGCTCACCGTCGCCGTGCCATGCTGTCGGGCGACGCCGTCGATCGTGACCAGTCCGTCCCACTCGGTCTCGCCGTTCAGGTTGAGGACACCGTCGTTGATCGTCGCGCCGCTCATCAGGAAGGTCCCGCCTTCCATGCGGGTCGGTCCGTCGATGTTCACCTTGGCCCCGTTCGCCAGCGTGAAGACGCCACCGAGAATCGCGGTCTCGCCATCGCACTCAAGGACATCGTTCGTCCCGATCGAGATCTCAGCGCCGCTCGCGACGGTGAGATCGGCGAGCGTGCGAAGGTGTCCGTGACTGCCGCCGATGCTGAGCGCGCCCGCGAATTGCATCGGCATCCCGTTGATCTGGGCGGCTGCTCCGAAGATGGCGCTCGTGACGCTGATCGACGCATTCGTGTCCGCGGACCAGCCGTTCGCAAGATCCATCGTGAGGAGCGCGCCCGACCCGAGGAACATCGTGCCGCTGAAGGGATCGTTGAGCTGATCGCCCTCGAGCGTGAGCTGGCTGAACGGAGCGGCGAGAAGCACGTCGCCAGCGCCGCTCGCGCCGTCGAGATCGATGCGCCCGGTTCCCTCTTGGGTGAGCACGAGTCCGCCGTTGTTCGAGCCCGACACGGTGCCGCGGTTGTCGAACGCGGACGCCGGGCCCGCGCCCTGCAGGTGGACGGTGCCTCGTCCCGCGAGGACCCCTTGGGACTCGAGGTCCCACACGCGGATCCGAGCGTAGTCGACGAGCGAGATGAGCGTGTCCGGGCCCATCGTCAGAAGCTCGCTGGTGAAATCATGAACATTCGGTCCCGCGCTCGGCCTGACGATCATCGTCGTCCCCGATTCGATCAGCGTCGCGCTGCCGGAGAGCGAGCCGAGCTCACTTCCGTTGAGGTCGAGCGTCATGCCGCTGGCGATGAGGAGTTCGCTGAAGGGAATCGAGCCTGAGAAGGCTGGCGCGTTGAGGAGCACGGTCGCATTCTGGATGCCGGGCAGGTCACCGATGCCGATCGAGGGATAGTCAGCGCCGTTCGTGCCGGGAACGCCTACGGGAGACCAGTTGGAGGCGGTGAACCACAAGCCGTTGCCTGCGGTCCAGGAGTATTCCTCCGCACCGGCGCGAGCCTGCGGGGCTGTCGCGAACAGACATGAGCTGGCGAGCGCAACGAGGGCGGCGGCGTGACTGCGGGGGCGAACGAGCAAGGAAGGGGCGATCGGAGACATGGCGTCGGTACCTCTGGATGGCGGCAGCCGTGGTCTCGCGAAGGGCGAGTCCACCGAGCGTCGCGAGGAGGACGCGGCAGCACCGCGTTGGGAGCGACACGATGCACTGCGGAACCTGACGACAATCAAAACGACGCTCGCCCGGGTCCGGTGGGACTCGGGCGAGCGTCGATGCCTGGCGATCCCGCGGCCGTCGTTACCGAGAGCCTGCCCGGACCTTCGCCACCGCCGCCTTCGGATTGATGAGAAGGCGACCGGCATTGTTCCCGGGCATCGGATCCGAGGTCTCGGTGATGATCCGGATCAGCTCCGCCCCGGTGAGCTTCGGATTGATCGCGAGGAGCTTCCCGGCGAGGTTCGCGACCTGCGGGGCGGCCATGCTGGTGCCGCTCGCCTTCTCGCGGGCGCCGCCCGGGACGAAGCTCTCGACCTGGTACCCGCTCGCGTAGAGCATCACATTGGAGCCGAAGGTCGTGAAGCCGGTCGGCTTGCCGGCCTGATCGACGGCACCGATCGTGATGAGGTTGGGCAGCGAGAGTCCGCTCGGGATCATTTCGCTGAATTGCGAGTCGTTGTTGGAATTGCCCGCCGCCGCGATGAAGAGGATGTCCGGCGCCGACTTGATCGCCGCCTCAAGCCCGTCGCGGCCGATCGCGAAGATCTCGCGGGCCATCGACGCCCGCTCCGCAGCGTCCTTGCCGACGCCCTTCTGCTCGAGGGCGTTCTCGATGTCCTGTCGCGAGCCGCCCCACGACATGTTGACGACGCGCACGCCGGCGGCACGGAAATACTCGACGGTGCGCGCGGCGGCGGCGGCCTCGCGTCCGGCGCGCTCGACGCTCGGAGCGTGCAGCGGGACATTGCGATAATCGAACTCGATCCGGCCGACGACGAGCCGCGCGAAGGGATTGCCCTCGGTCATGATGCCGGCGACATGCGTGCCGTGCATGTAGTTGCCCCACTGGCCGAGGTCCTCGATGAAGGCGCCGACATCGTCCTGCTTGAGCGAGCGGATGTACTCGCGGGCGCCGCGGGCCGCGGGCGAATCGATGTTCGACTGCATGTCGCTCATGCCCGAGGAGTGCTTCTGGATCGTCTCGAGCGGCGTCGAGAGATTCGTCATCGGGAACAGCAGCGACGCGCTCGGGCTGGCGTCGATGTCGAAGGCGATGCCGTGGATGTCGTCGACGAAACCGTTGCCGTCGTCGTCCTTTCCGTTCGCCGTCTCCCGCTCGTTGGTCCAGAGATTGTTCGGGAAGAGCGCCACATCGGTGCCCGAGTCCCAGACCGCGAGCACGACCGGGTTCAGCGCCTCGGTCGGTCCGAGCGTCACCGCCCGGGCGGCCCAGATGTCGCGCTCCTCCACCGTGTTCTTCGCCAGATAGGAACCATAGGTCTCGGCCATCGCCTGGCGGTAGGGCATGAGCTGCCGCAGCATCACGGCCACCTGCACCATCTGCCGGGCGACATCCGATGAGACCTCGCCGTTGGTCGAGGCGACGAGCGGATCGAGCGTGGCGACGATCTGGCCGCGCACGAGATCCGGCGTCGTGATCTCCATCGACATCTTGCGCTGCATGACGATCTCGCGGACCTTCTCGATGGGAAGCAGGTCAAGCTGGGTCGCGAGCGCGTCGCGGAAGGCGCGGTCCGCCTCTGCCGGCTCGAGTCCGCGGGTCGCCGCAAGCGACTTCTGCACGAGGCCCGTCATGAGCTTCTGGGCTTCCTTCGTCTCGAGGTCGCGGATCCGATGGATGTACGCGAGCGCGTCGTCGTAACGCCCTTCGAGCATCGCGACATTCTGAAGCGTCGAGAGATAGCCCTGCAGGGTCGTCGGATCCTGGATGTCATACGCGGCGAGCGTCGAATCGAGATCGCGCCGGATCTCCGCGGCGAGGCGCTTGATGCTCGCGTCGTCATCGATGAACGCGCTCGCCTGCCCGGTGATCGTGTAGGTGAAGCGGGGGAGATCGTCGGCGGTGCGGACGACCTTCTTCTCCGTTTGTGCGGCCGGCTTTGTCGGCGGCGGAGCGGCGGCGCCGGACTGAGCCGACGCGGAGGCGAGCGAGAGCAGCGAAACAGCCGCGACCGCGGCGGCGAGGGTGGACGAGGCGGTGAGGCGGGCGGACGGACGAGAGGCGAATGACATGATGACTCCAGCGGAACGAGCGTCGGCTCCGGCGGACGGCCGGAGCGGCACAACGAATCTGGGTCATTCTTGCATATCGGCGGAGGCCGCGTCGCGATGCCTGTCGGGGGATCGCTTTACTCGGCGTTGCCGCGGCCGAGCCGCGAGACGCCCAGCGTCAGGGCGAATCCGAGGGCCACGATCGCGATCGAGCCGGCGATGTGCCCCGCGGTCGGCGTGAACGCCTGTTCCGGCCAGTCCTTCGGCCGGTCGGCGAGCTTGGCGGCCGCTGCATCGTCAAGGACTTCCCCCCGGAAGGTCTCGCCGGCGCGCGGCGCGACGCCTTCCTTGAAGGGATAGAGCCCCGCCGGTGCACCGATGAGGAGCCCGAGCAGGACGCCCAGCGTCGCCTTTTCGAAATGGCGGAGGAACCAGCGAAGGAGGTTACTCACCGCGACGAGGCCGACGCCGACGCCGAGGGCAACCGGCAGCAGAAAGAGTGCCGCGGAGATGACGCCATCGACATCGCCTGCGGCGAGCGCCGACGCGCCCGACCGGATCGTCTCGAGAATCGGCCGGTACTGACCGAGCAGCATGAGAAGGTATGCGCCGCTGATGCCCGGGAGGATCATTGCGCCGGCTCCGGCAACGCCGCCGAAGAAGAGCATCCACGCGCCCGTCGCGCCGGCCGATCCTCCGTCCGCACCGCTCGATTGCAGCCAGGTGATCGCGATCATGCCGCCCGCACCGACGATCGCTCCGATCCACGCCGCTCCCGTTGCGGGGCGGAGGATCTTCCACAGGACCGGCACGCCGCCGAAGGTCAGGCCGATGAAGAGCGAGTACATGACCCAGCGCATCTGGATCAGCGCCTCGCTTACGACCGTGGCGAAGAGCGCGATCGCGCAGAGCGCCGGCAGGACGACCGCGACGAGCGTGAGGATTGTCGGGAGGCGGAATCGAAAGCGAGAGAGGTCCGAGATCGCCTCGATGAACCGGCGATAGACGCCCGCCGCGACGAGCATCGTGCCGCCCGAGATGCCGGGCACGAGATTCGCGAGCCCCATGAGCGTGCCGCCGAGGGCGAGCCGCAGCCAGGTCGCACCGCGCGGGGGTGCGATGGGCTCGTCGGCCGTCGGATTGGGGCGGGCCGCATGGTCTGTGGCGGGTGGAACCTGCATGCGGAGCGTGCATCGACCGTTCAGCCGGGGGGGCTTGAGCGGGTGACACGGGGGGACGGGGTTTGGGCTACTCCCCGGTCGTCTCGCCCGCGGCGCGATCCACCATCGCCATCGCCGCCTCAAGTGATCGGCGATGGATGTCGCGAAGGCATGCCGCGATTCCGTCGCGGGCCAGCACGACCTCGTCCGGCGCGATCCGCACGGTCGGGGCGACACCCCGTCCCTCGACGGTGGGAAGGCCTCGCCAGATGCCGGGGTTGGCTCCGAAGTTCAGGGTGAGACCGTCCGGCAGGTCGATCGTGGCGAGCGAGTACTCGGAGCCTGCGGAGCGCAGGCCGATGAACTCGGTCTTCGGCAGGATGCGGAAGACGCCGGCGACATGCTCGCTCGCGCTCACCGTCAGGTCGTCAATGAGAATAATGAAACGAGTTCGGTCGTCCACGCGGGAGCGCCGCGGCCACTTCCAGTGATGGGTGCCGAGGAGGTTGCCGAGAAGCCCGCGATCGAGGTGACTGAAGGGCATGACGAAGACCGAGCGAGGCAGGAGCGTCGCGCAGATCGCGGCAGCGTGGGCGCAGGTCCCGCCGAGACTGCCCTGCAGGTCGATGATGATCCAATCGCAGTCCGCGACCGCATCCGCCGCCGCGATCATCGCTTCCGCGACTCCGCATGGCTCGCGCCGATGCTGGCATCCCGCATCGCCGGACTCGTCCGCCTTGTCCATGCGGCTCATCCATGCATAGCGCACCAATCCGACGCTCGGTGATTCCTTGAGCATCGCCGCGTAGATCTCATTCTCCGCGCCGGCGAGTCGATGCACCACCGTCGAGCCTCTCGGTGGCGGTGCATGGACGGAAGGAAGTGCGATCTCCCCGCCGAATCGCCTCGGCAGCGCGAATCGCTCGGGCTCCGCGCGACCAGCGCGGCGACCGATGATTTCGGCGGGCTCCGACCGTTCCGAAACGAGAAGCTGAAGGAACGCGGAGAGTCTGTTCGGCGCGTATCCGTCAATCGAACTGACTTCGACGACGAGGCGCTCGCCGGGACCGTGCCCGCCCGCGTTCGGATGCGTCGGCGACCACTCCACCCAGAGACGATCGTCGATCGGCGCGACGATGCAATCGGGAAGGTAGTACAAGCCGTCGTCGCGGGGGCGGACCGAAGCGTGTCCGTCGTCCAACTGGTCGAGCAGTTGGATCATCGCCACGCGCTGCGACTCGGGATCCGCCGCTTGGATGTAGGCGTCGCTCCATCGACGGTCGATCGACGCCACCGCTGGGTTGTCATGCGGCTGGCGATCACGGTACTTCCCGATCGTCCAGAGGACCGAACGCACGGTGGCGGCGCGGCCTTCAGGCGTGTCCTGCGCGTGGGGCGTCGAGCACGCCGCGAGCGTCAGGAACAGGAGGAGGAGCGAAGCCTTCGCGCACCAACGAATCATCGAGCGGATGTTCCGCGAGCGGTGCGAGCGGCGTCAAGCGCCGACGACGGATGCGCCCGACCTCAGTTGGTCCACGATCCGAGCAGGGTGGCGATGTCGATGCCGTCCACGGCGCCGTCGCCGTTCAGGTCGGACGGGCAGCAGGAGCAGGGGCCCCACGAGCCAAGAAGGGTGGCGAGATCGGCGCCGCTGACGAGACCGTCGCCGGTGATGTCGCCGACGAGGCCGCCCGCCATGAGCGTCGTCGCGGTCGCCGCGGAAGCGCTCAGGAACTCGTCGCTGGGCGTCACCGTGCAGCAGAGTCGCGCACCCGCGGCGGCGAGGCCGTGCGGGATCGCGTCGCTCTGTGCGGCGGTCGTCACGTCGCGCACCACGGTTCCGTTGACCCGCCAGACATATCGATAGCGAACGACATCCCAATCGGGATCCTCGTGCAGCGGCGTCGTCGTGACGCGACAGACGACGACCTCCGAGGGCGTCGGCGATGCGGGCTCGAACTGCGCGCCGATCGGTGCCGGTGGGCGGTTGAAGGCCGGATCGATCGTTGCCGCCATGAGGAACGGCGCGTCGATCATGAGCGATCCGTCGAGCCAGAACTTCAGCCGCCACTCGCCGACCTGCGGCCCGAGGAACGCGATGTCCCAGGCGAACCAGTTTCGAAAATAGCGATAGACCTCAGGATTGCCCCAATTCCACGCGGCGTCGTCGGCGATCGATCCGTCGGGGCGGACGAACTGAACGCGGATGAGCGCGTTCGTCGGGAAGTTGTAGACATTCCACCAGAAGACCACCGCCGGATCGGTGACGGCGAGCTGCGCGTCCGTGGGCATCGGCCAGGGTTGCCACCAGGGAGGCGAGATGCCGCTCAGATCCGTTCGTGTGATGCCGAAATCCGCGAAGAAGGGGAGATCGGTATCGAGCGCCGTCTGGTCGGCCCAGAGGCTCGCTCCCTCGCGACACGCGCCGGCGAAGGGCTCGACCTCCAGCCATCCGCTCGGGCCGAACGCAAGGACGCCCAGGTGCAGATGCGGGCCGAAGCTGTTGCCGCTCGACGCGGCGCGGGCGATCTCCTGGCCCGCCTTGACCGTCTGGCCGACCGCGACGAGCACGCTGTCTTTCTTGAGGTGGTAGTACTGCGTCTCAAGACCGTCGCCGTGGTCGATCGCGATGATGTTGCCCTGCTCGCCTCCGTTGAGATTCGTATCGGGATAGCCGTCCTGCGCGAAGACGACCATGCCGTCGCGCGCCGCGAAGACCGGCACACCGATGAACTGCTCGGCGAATCCGCGCAGGCCCGCGTCAACGCCGAGATGGCCGTCATAGGTGTGCGGGCGGCACGCGAAGTCAAGGATCGACGGCGAAGCGGGATCGAGATCGACGAAGAGCCCGTTCATGATGTCCGCACCGACGGTCCCGGCCATCGGGAAGAACACAAGCGGCGCTGATGATCCGGCGACGCCTCCGTCGTCGTCGGCGCAGCCGCGACAGGGGATCGGCAGCCTTCCGAGCCGGGCCCGCTGCTCGTCGGCGGCGCGCCTGATCTCGGCGCGGAGGGAGGGCGGAACGCAGTTGCGCCCACAGGTGCCGCAGGATGCGGCCGTCCGCTGCGACGGCTCGGAAGCGATCGGCGCCAGCGCTCCGACTCGGACATGGGTCGGGGGTGTCGCTGGGGGGCGGCGCTCGGCGCGGGCGATGTCGGCCGCAACGAGTGCGACCACCGATGCAACGACGCCGAGGAGGCTTCGGACGGGCGATCCGCCGCTGAAGGACACACGCTTTTGGTGGGGCACGATCGAATCCTCCAATCGAGTGGCCGACGCCTTCATCACTCCCCCACTGGGTCACCGTATCGTTTGCGCCGGACGCATGCAATCGGTTTGTTGGCCGATTCCGAGACCAAGGAGGGGCCGGTCCTCCGTCAGGACCCCCACGCGCCCAGCAGAATCGCGAGGTCGGCTGAGTCGACCTGTCCGCTGCAGTTGATGTCCGCAGGGGTGCCCGATGCGTTCCACGCGCCGAGAAGCAGGCTGAGATCGGTCGCGTCCACGCTGCCGTCGCAGTTGATGTCGCCGATCACGCACGCGGGTTGCTTGGCGCACGCGGCGAGCACCAGGTTGACGATGCTCTCGGCGATATCGATAGAAGGCTTGCTTGAACTGAACGATTCGCCGCCTGTGCCGACCGCGAGCTGCTCGGCCAGCGCGAGCACGGCCGCGCTGGCTCCCGAACCGACGATCGGCGAGACGAACACGCCGTTGGCGTTGGCGACGCCGATCGCGTGCGTGATCGAAAGCTGATCGTTCCCTGACGCGGGGTCGCCGCACCACGGACCCTCATCGGCGATGGGAATGACCACGCGGACCGACTCGCCGCGAGCAGCCCATGGGAAGAGTCCTGCGACGACGGCGGTGGCGCGGCCCCAGTCCTCGGAGCAGACCTCGTTGCCGCCGGGACACGCGCCGAGCACGGCGATTTCGGCGGGTGGACTGCCCGGAACGGCGGAGCCCAGCAGGGCGATCACGGTGTTTTCCAGGCACGCATACGCACCACCCGGAAGGTTGCAGATGCTGAGGGTGGTGGTCGAGACATCGAGCCCTGCGGCGGAGAGGCTTGCTGCGACTTGCGGGAGGCCCGCGCAGAGCGCGGCGGCCTCGTCATCCATCGAGGCCGAAGTATCCATCATGAAAACGACCTCGACCGGAGGACACGCCGGGCAGTCGTCCGGGACGCCGTCGCCGTTGCAGTCCGGGCTGCTGCCGTCGGCGATGTCGCACGCGTCGGGACGGCGGTTTCGATTGCAGTCGGCGACCGCGCCGGTCGCCAGATCGCAGACATCCGCGACCCCATTGCCGTCGCAGTCAAGTTCCGGATGGGCGGTCGCGTCACAGCGGGCGAAGACATGGATGGTGTTCGCGCCGAACGCGCTCACGACGAGCAGGCTGCCGTCGGCGGTCGCCTCGATCGCGGGCCAGGATGCATTGAATGGAATGCCCGTGATGACCTCGGTGACCGCACCATTCGTCGGATCCACGCGAAGCACGCGTCCGGTGCTCGACTCGGTCACGAGTAATCCGCCGCGCGGATCGACCGTGATGGAGGTCGGTTCGGGAATCGGTTCGCTGGTCGCAAGCGGCATCAGTGTGCCGCCGACACCGACCTCAAAGATCGTTCCGTTCGCCGGGCCGCCCGTGTCGACGATCCAGATGCGATCGCGGCCGATCGCGAGGTCGTATGCATCCACGAGGGTTCCGTTGTCGGTGTGAAGCGCGACCTCACCTTGAGCGACCGCGGGTGACCAGCGCCAGATCTCGTCAGGGCCGTTAAATCCGAAGTCCGCCACGAGCGCGCTGCCCGGGGGAATGACGCCGCCGCGATAGTCTGGCGGAGCGATCGACATGCCCGCGGGATCGTCATCGCCGCTATGAAAGCCGGACACCCATGTGGTTCGGCCCGTCGCGTTGAACTCGGTGCGATAGAGAATGCCAGCGAGGGAATCAGCGTGAAAAATCGCACCCGAGTCGGGATCGATGCAGACGCCGGCGATATCGGCGCCGCTCGCGAGCAGCGTTGGGAAGCCCTCGGCGCTGATGCGATAGAGCCCGTTGGCCGTACCCTCTCGACGGGCCACATAGATGCGACCGTCCAGCGGATGGAGCCGAGCGCTGACCGGATTCTGAAATGGGATGCTTCGAATCAGCGTCCAGCCCGGCTCGACGACCGTCTGCGCGCTGGCTGCGCGCGATCCTCCCAGGATGGACAGGGCCAGAAGCGCGGCGGCGGGGGCGGAGTGACGGCAGCAGCGAGTCGGTCGAACGGGCATCACCCGATCCTAACGACTCCGGTCCCGGCCCCCAACGATGAGCACTGCTTCAAGCGACGCGGATTGAGCGCTGTGCGTCCGGGAATGGACGGTCGCGAGCTCCGGCCGTGACGAACCCGTGACCGGCCGCCCGGGGCGAGCCGGTACGATTCGACGATGCTCCGAGCGCTTCTCGCCGTCGCTTCTCTCATCGCGCCGCTTTCGGTTGCACACGCGAAATCGGTGCCGCCGGACGAAGCGTCGGAGATCGAGGCCTGGGCCGCCACCCGCGACGAACGGATGGCGTGGTGGCGCGAGGCCCGCTTCGGCATGTTCATCCACTGGGGGCTCTACGCGCCCGCAGGCGGCTTCTGGGAGGGGAAGCGCTACGAGCAGCACTACGCCGAGTGGATCCAGCACTGGGCCGCGGTGCCGAGCGCCGACTACGCCAGGGCGATGAAGCCGAAGTTCACGCCCGAGGTCGGCTTCGCGGAGCGCTGGGCTGAGCTCGCCCACGCCGCGGGCATGCGTTACGCCGTGCTGACGGCCAAGCATCACGACGGCTTCACGCTCTTCGAGTCGAAGGCGCCCTATTCGGTCGCCAATGACATCACGGGCGGCACCAACATCTCGCCGAAGGGACGCGACCTCGCCCGCGAGTTCGCCGACGCGATGCGGGCCCGCGGCCTCCGCGCCGGCTTTTACTATTCGCTTCTCGATTGGCAGCACCCGGACGCCTACGAGATGGCGCTGCCTGTCTCGCCGAAGAGCGATCGAAAGCGCGACCATGCCCGCTACCTCGCGTATCTCCGCGGCCATGTGAACGAGTTGCTCACCGGCTACGGGCCGCTCTCGACGATCTGGTTCGACTACTCAGACGAGGCGCGTCAGGGAGCCGCGTGGGGAGCCGCGCAGCTCATGGCGGACATGCGCACGACGCAGCCGGCGATTCTCGTGAACAACCGACTCTTCTTTGGACTGGAGAACAAGAAGGGGGACTACGGAACCCCCGAAAAGTATGTTCCGCCCACCGGTCTGCGCGGCATGGACTGGGAAGTGAACCACACGCTGAACGAGAGCTACGGATTCAGCGCGCATGACACGAATTGGAAGGACACGACGACGGTCGTGCGCCTCCTCTCCGACATCGTGTCCAAGGGCGGGAATCTCCTCCTCAACATCGGCCCGGACGCCAACGGCCGCGTGCCCGAGGAGGCGGAGCGCACGCTGCGCGGCGTCGGGGCGTGGATGCGGGCGCATGGTGAGGCGATCTACGGGACGACCGCCAGTCCCTTCGAGCGCCTGCCGTGGGGGCGCGCGACGCAAAAGCCCGGCGTTCTCTATCTCCATGTGCATGACTGGCCGCGCAACGGTCGTCTGGTCGTGCCGATGTTCGGCGAGGTCCGCACCGCCCGCATGCTCGGAAGCGATGCGACGCTCCGTTGGGGACCCAGCGAGCAGGAGGCCGGACGGCTCGTGATCGAGGTGCCGGCGAATCCGGTCGATCCCGCGTGCACCGTGGTGCGGCTCGATCTCGCCGGCGAGGTCGAGGCCGGCGCGTTCCTCCTCTTCCCTGACAGCGCCGGGACCATCACCATGACGCCACACGATGCGACGCTGGCGGGGCCGTCGATCCGGATCGAGCGCGTCGGCGTGATCGGCGATGTCGCCCACAACATCGGCTATTGGCTCGACCCGACCGCGACCATCACCTGGCCGATCGGCGCCGGGGCCGACGACGGCGGCGTGTACGCGGTCGAGATCGATCTCGCCTGCGCCGACGCGGCGGCCGGCTCGCGGGTCCGCTTCGAACTCGAGGGCGGAAGCGGCACGCCGGAGTTCACCGTGCCCGCGACCGGAGGCTGGCAGACCTACCGCACCGTCGAGGTCGGCCGCGTCGAGATGGTCATGGGATCGCACCGCGCGATCCTCCGGGCGCTCTCGAAGCCGGGGGAGGCGGTCGCGAACATCCGCGCCGTGCGGCTCAAGCGGGTGCGGTAGGCGGCGTCGGGTTCGTCTGAGCTGGCTGCAGGGGAGGTTGCCAGCGTCGCGGCTGGCTTTGCCACCCATATGGCCATCGGCGAGTTCGGGGCCGATCGGGCACGAGGAGGTCTGCTGATGGGCGCTGCCCGGGAAAATCGCCGGTCACCCTTGACAATGTCGCAGAGTATGATACAACTACATGCATGCTGACGATCTCGCTGGCCAGCCCGGTGCCGATCCATGACCAGCTTGTCGCTGGATTGCGCGGCCTGATCGCCGCCGGGCAGCTCAAGAAGGACGACGAACTTCCCCCGGTACGGCAGCTTGCCGCCGACCTTGGCATCAATCTGAACACCGTCGCTCGGGCCTACCGGGAGCTCACCGATGCGGGGCTGCTGGCGTCGGCTCGCGGGCGCGGCACGGTGGTCATCGCCACCGTGGAGCGGGCCTCGGGGCCGAAGGCCGAAGAGCGGAAGCGCATCGAAGCCGGCATCACTGCGGCGTTTCACGACGCGAAGATCGCTGGCTTCTCCCGCGAGGCCGTCGAGTCGATCGTCAGCAGGCAGCTTGATCGCCTGTGGAAGCAGGCGTAGTTCACCCGCCACCAGACTGCGAGGAGACGCACCATGGCAGATCCGTTTCTCACCCTCGGTCGTGTGATCATGCTCCTGTTCGTTCCGGTGATGCTCATCAGTCCGCTCGCGTTCGCGGCGCTCGTACCGAATCGCGCCGCCGACGATGCGTCGCGGGTGAAGGCGCGCGGGCTGCTGCTCATCCTCGCGATCAGCACCGCGGTGGTTCTCGCGATGTGGCTCGGCCTTGTCCTGACCGGCGTGCGATACCCGCAGGCGATGCTCGTCGCGGGCTTCTGGTGGCCGTGGTTCTTCCCGTTGTGGTTCTTCCTGGCGATGCCCGCGGTTGCCGCGAAGAGTCCAAGTTGGGGCTGGACCGTCGGGGGCGGTTCCGCATCGAGCGGGATTCGCACGGCGTCGCTCGTGAACCGCGAACGCACGAGCCCCGTGACCCGCGCCATGTGGGCCGTGCCGATCACGATCGTTGTGCTGATCGTCGCCGCCATCGCAGCGCGCGGCCTCATGCCGTTCGGCGTCGGGCCCTATCCGGGCGATTCCGCGGTCGATCCCGAGGCCGCTCGGTTGGTGTATGCAGCGAGTGAACGGTCGCGCTGGCTCCTGGTGCTCGGCGTCTGCTGCAGCGCCTTTGGCTTCCTCCTGGCCATCCTCCCGCGGAGTCTCCGCAGCACGCTCGCCGAGCCCGAGCCGATGGATGCGCGTGGCTCACCCGAGTTGGCTGATCTGTATGCAAGCCAACGGCGCAAGCGCGTGCTCGGCCTCTTCTGGGGCGTCGGAACCGTCCTGCCGCTTTGCGTCGGCTCGTTCAGCGCGCTCCAAGTCTGGTTCCCGAACGCCGGCAGCATGTGGGGGCTGATCGGCGGCATCGGCGGCACGATGCTCGGCATCAGCGGCGCGATCTTCGGTACCTGGATGACGGTGGAGCGAGCGCGCATCGCCGAGGTGCGAGCGCGGCTTGAAGAACGCGGCACGACGACGGCAAGTTGAGGCGGGATGAGTCGGCAGCGTTCCGCGTCATTCGCGGTGTCTGTTCAACACAGAGGCCCAATCCGAAAGGGGCGGACACAGAGGGCCACAGAGAAGGCGATCATCGCTGAATCA
The DNA here is from genome assembly GCA_964395845.1 of uncultured Isosphaeraceae bacterium. Classification (GTDB taxonomy): domain Bacteria; phylum Planctomycetota; class Phycisphaerae; order Phycisphaerales; family SM1A02; genus JAEUIT01. The sequence continues at coordinate 243,491 of CAYNCG010000003.1, forward strand.
AGCAGCAATCCGCATCAAAGGGCTTTGCCGGGGATGAGAAGAGTCCGAACACGCCGGGCTGCTCGCCTTCTCGAATCGAACGGCGAAGGCCTGACTCTCGCGGTGTATCGCTTGTCTGGGCCGCTTACCTCTGCTCCATATTCGTTGTCTTCTCTGTGGCCCTCTGTGTCCGCCACCTTCGAGTTGGGGCCTCTGTGTTGAATCTGAACAGTGCAGAAGGCTGTGCCCTCTGCGCCTCTGTGGTTCTCTGGCTGAATTGTGCAGAATTCCGTGCGCTGAGCTCCGCCCGTACGCCCCGCTGGACAAAGGCTCACCGACGCCGACCGCCGCGGTTTGCGGGGCGCGAGGTGTTGGCGGATCGACGCGACTCCTGGGCCTGTTGGGCGGTGCGTTCGCCGCGTTCGCGCGAGCGGGCCTGCTCCTGCAACTCGGCTGTGTTCGTCTTCGGCGCGGGCCGCGTCTCAGGGGCCGGTCGGGCGCTTGATCCGGCGACGGGCGCGTTGCGGACCTCCTCCCAGCCGTCGCTTCCCTTCTTGTAGACCGATCCGTTCTTGCTGGCGTAGTAGTCGCCGTCCTTCGACTTCGCGACCGAGACGCCGTTGCCGTAGCGGCCTTGCGCGGTGGCCGCCGCGCCGCCTTCGGACCCTTGGATGCCGCCGACCGTGCCCTGGGCGGTCGTGCGATGTCCGGCACGGACCCAGTCGTCGCCGTTCGTCACGGCGCTGCGCCCCCATGACCCGTACGGCGTGACCGCGCCGGCGCGGGCGCCCGAGACGCCGGTGGACGGGTTGTAGGCGCTGCGGAAGCCCGCTGCGCCGTTCGGACCGTAGGCGTAGGCGCCGCGCGAGTAGACGCCGGTGTTCGGGTTGTAGGCGGCGACGCGACCCGCGCCGCCATAGGGGCCGTAGGTGCGGGTCGCACAGACATAGCCGCCGTTGCCGCAGGACCAGACCGCACCGCAGCCGTAGGAAAATGCGCAAGAGCGATAGTGATAGCTCCAGCAGCAATCGTCATCGTCGGCGAGTGCAGCGCCGATCACGAGACCGAGGCCGAACATCACGACGCCCGTGGCCGCTACGGTCTCGCCCGAGTAGCCGGAGGTGTAGCCGGTCACGACGGTTGTCGGCGTCGACTCATACACGGTCACATAGGTGACATGGTGCTTCGGGCTCGTCGGCGGAATCGTGTACAGAGCCTTCGGCACCGAGTCGCAGACGGTCCAGACGCCCGTCGGCGACGGCGCGACAAACCACACGGCGTTCGTGCAGCAGTAATACTTGCCGTCGACGAGGAAGACATCGAAGGGGGAGTTGTGCGCGTACTCGACCTTCGTGCCGTCGATCGGCCGGAAGTTCGGCGGGCCGTCGTAGCTGACGGTCAGCGACGCCTCACTGCGGCTGATCGTCGCCTTCTCCGGGATTGACGCTAGAATCGCAGCGTCGCTCGCGGCGGCCGTGCCGGGGACGGAGGCGAGCAACTCCGTGTTCTCGGCGCTCTCCGGGATCTGGCGGAAGGCATCGGGCAGCGCGTCGCTCGCCGAGCGCCATGGGCCCGCAAGCGATCCGGCGCTGACGAACCAGCGTCCGGCCGCCAGAAAGTAGTAGTTCTTCGCGGACGCGTCGTAGACCACCACGCTCTCGGTGTTCGCGACGCGCATGAGTCCGGTGGTCGCGATCGGTTCGAACTCCGGTTCGCCGTCGGTGACGATCATCTCCGCGGCGTCATGGGCGACATGCACGGTCGGCACGGCGGCAAGCGGCTCGCCGGGAATCGCCGCTCTCACATCGGCCCAGTTCTCGTCGGCGGGAAGCTTCGAGAGCGCGGGCGGCAGCGCCGTCGCGGCCATCCATGTTCCCTTCTCGAGATCTCCCGTCGTCAGCCAGCTTCGGCCGTCGAGCAAGTAGTAGCGTTGCGTCGCGGGATCGAGAAAGAGATCCCAATTCGTATTGATCGCAAAGAGAAGTTCGGATCCCGCCGGCAGGCCCGGTACGGGCTTGAACCTCGGCTTGCCGAGAAAAATGACCATCACCGCGGGCGTGTCGCTCCACAGGATCTGCGGTGGCGCGAGATTGACGCTCGTCTTCGCGACCGGAATGGTCCGCGGATCGAGGGCCGCGATCAGGCGATCGAGGGAGATCGTCTGGGGACGGTCGAGCTGCGTCGCGGCGCGGATCGTTGCCGCGAGTTGCTCGGCGTCCGGCGGATCGACGCCAGGGAAGGTCGCCTCTTCGATCGTGCGATTGGTCAGCACGACGAGCCGCTCGGCCTTCGCCACCTTGGTGTCGGCGCTGACGCGCACGGTGCCGACGACTCGCGCCTCCGATCCTTTGCGTCCGACGGCGACCGCGGCGATGAAGGTGATCCGATTGAAGCCGGGCCACTCGAGCACCTGCGGCTGATGGACGAGCACCTCGAAGCCGCGGTCCTCGAAGAGCCGCGGCCAGCCGCGATCGTCAGCCTCGCTCCCCGAAGGCGCCTCGGCGGGCGCTGCCGGCGGGGATGACTGCTGCAAGGCACTCGTCGGCTGGAAGGTCGGATGCGATGCGAGAATGGAGCTTCCGAGGAGAAGGACGCAAGCGGTCTTCAGCAGCGTGATCATGGCGGTGACTCCTCGCGCGGCGGTGCACACGGGCCGGCGCGGGGGGGCCGCGCTACAAGCGGCATCCTACGGTGAAGCTCGTTCGGACGGCGTTCTCGCGGCTGCGGTCACCGGCATTGCCGGAGGATTCACGCTCGGTCGTGGCCTCTCCGATGTCGCCGGCTTCTCAAGTCCGGTGGTCAGCGCGATCGCCGCGATCGGGGCGGCCATCGCTTTCATCGGCGGCGACGCGCTCTTCACCCAACTGGCCGAGCCGTCGAGCGACATGACGCGGATCATCTCGATGGGCGTCGCTATCGTCGTCGTACTCGGCTGGATCGCCTGCGAAACGCCGTTTGGGGCGAACGAGCTGCGATCAGCACGGCCCCCACGCACCGAGCATCACCGCAAGGTCGCCGCCGTCCACGGCTCCGCTGCCGTCGAGGTCGGCAGGGCCGCCGCTGCCCCACGCGCCGAGCATCACCGCCAGGTCGCCGGCGTCGACGGAACCGCTCGCGTCGAGGTCAGCGGGGCATGGAGCGATGCAGATTGCAGCCGCCTCGCCTGCGCAGATCGAGTCCCATGCCACTTGGCAGCAGAATGGGTCGATCGAGCAGACCGCGCCGCAGCAGTTCGCGTCGGAGCAGGTCGGAGTCTCGTGGGCGGCGAAACAGCTTCCCTCGCCGCCTGCGCCACAGATGCCTTCGAGGGCGAGCGTGATGTTCCACTGAGCGTCGGTCACGCCGCTGGTCATCAGCGAGCTGCCGAAACCTTGACCGTAGGCGTCAAACTGCAGCGTGTAGTCGCCAGGCGCGAGTTCGCCGCTCCCCGCAAGATCGATGAACGAGGGCGTTGAGGTGAACGCTTCGATCACATGCGAGAAGACCGTGCCCGACGGGCCGCTCAGCGTGAGCGTGGACCAGCCGGGACCGCTGAAGGCGAAGCTCGACACGAGCGCGTACATGGAGCCGCTCAGCGTGTAGCTCATCCCCGCCGGCACGGAGAAGTGCACGGTGTACTCGGTGCTCGCGGTGTTGGAGGAGGGCCAGTGGGCATGGAGGGTGCCGCTGACCTCAAGCGAGCTTCCGTCGATGTTCGAAGTCTGCGAGCAGGTGGTCGAGCCGGAGCTGACGGCCTTGCTCCAGGCGCCGAACGCGTCAGTTGATTCGACGGCGGCATTCGCCTGAACCTCGCGCGTCGCCGAGGTGGGCGAGGCGCTCTGGGCGAAGGTGGCCGAGCAGAGGCAACCGGCGGCGACTATGGCGATCGACGCGAGCTGGGCGATCGACGCGAGCTGGGCGATCGACGCGAGCTGGGCGGCGGGGCGAGCGAGGGTCTTGTCCATGAGTGACTCCCGGAGAGCGTGGCATGGCGTGCGGCCGCTCCGTGGCGATCGCGCCCACCATGCCTTCCAGCCGTCGAGGAACGGCGGGGGGCGACAGGGAACATCGCACAATGGCCGAGAATGTCGACGGCCCGCCGGAGATTGTCCCCGACGCCTGCCGCGTCCGAGCTGCCGCACTGGGCGACCGTCGCGTCAACCTTCGGCCGGTGACTCCCCCATAGGCCCATTTGCGGGCCATTTTGGACAGCCACCTGATGGCCCACATGATGGCCCACAGTATGGCCAAGTCCGATCGCTGCGATCGGCTCGAGCTCCGGCTCGCCGTCGGTGACGATCCTCTTCGCTCGCGACGGCAAGCGAACGCGCATCATGCTCGCCCCGATCGGCTCGCCGATGCCGCCACGGTTTCAGGGCAAGCCCGCGACGCCACCCGATCTCTTCATCCATCGCGTCGCGGACTTCTACGCTCCGCCGCTGCCGGCGGAGACCTCAGCGCTGCCGACCGCAACGCGGTGATCGTCATCGATCGTCGGGCGCGACGGCTCGTGGTGCTGACCGAATCGGCCCCGGGGCGATGCTCAGGTCATAGAGCGGTTCGGCCTCGTCACCTGACCATAGGCGTCCGCGGCCACCGCCGCCCGCATCGAAGTCCAGTCGCATGCGATAGCGCGACGGGCCGCGATCGTCACTCCCTTCGAGCGTGCTCTCGAGTGAGCCGTCAGGAGCAACCGTCGCGTCGCCGGAGAAAACGCCTCCGTGCACCGTCCATGCGATGATCCGCAGCGTGCCTCGACCGGTGTGATGATGGATGAGCACATCCAATAGTCGGTCTTCCGAAGCGTCACCGCCGGCGCGCGCAAAGCGTAGGTCGACGACATCGGCGTACGGAATCCACGCGCATCGTGCGTCGAGCCGGGTCCGCGATCGTGACTCCTCGACCCCGGCGACGGCCCAGCCGCGATCGGCGAGCGAGACGAGCGGCGCCGGCAGTCGCGAGGAAGATCGCAGTGATTCGTTGGGTCCGGCCGCGCCGTCGACCGGCGGCAAGGGAATGCGGGTATGGAGCCATTCGGTCAGCACCTCGTAGCTGCCACGCGAGGTCCTCTCGGAGAGCCGCGCGACATAGGAGTCCGGTCCGTCGAAACGCCGCACCATACGAAGCGTGCGCCGATCGTTGGATTGATGGAGGACAAGATCGGTAACCCAGACATTGCCGTCGATGCGCATCGTCCCTTCGGCGACACGCTGCGCGTGGCAACCGATCTCGAGCGTCCGAAGCGTTCCGAGCGCCGGATCCTTGTAGATCACATCGAACTCACGCCAAGGTTCCCCCGACGCCCCGGAGCCGGTCGTGAAGACGCGCATCGAGTGGCCGCCGGGGCCGGGAGACCAGGTCCTGACCACCCTCTCGCCTGATGCGTAGACGACTTCCCACGCGCCGGGCATCGTGCGCGCCAGTGGGGCCATCGGACCTTCGGCATCGATGAGCTTGGGCATCGGTGCATGCGGTACGGCTCTCGGTTCCGTCGGCGTGCATGCGATGAGACATGCAGAGAGAGTGAGCGAAGCAGGCACCCAAGGCACGACGGCGGCACGAGAGCGGGGGGGTCGCATGGGTGGTCATCATCGCCGTTGCCGCTGCCGCTGCGCGCAACAGCCGCGTCACGAAGGGGCATCGCCCCTGTCTCCCGAACGGCGCCGCGGTGCCGACTCTGCCGGGTGGGACGGCTGCACCGGCGGCTTCGCCCCGCGTCACCGCGATCAGCGAGGGATCGCTCCGCTCGGCGTTCAGCTCAACTCCAAGCGCCGAGGAGAATCGCCAAATCCGACGCTCCGACGCTCCCGTCCTCATCAAGGTCCGCGGGGCAGCCCGAGCACGAGCCCCACGCGCCCAGAAGCGCACCGAGATCGGCCGCGTCGACATCGCCGTCGAGGTCGAGGTCGCCCGTCACGCCGATTGGCGTCAGGAGCAGGACGCCGGACTGATTGATCGTCGGATTGGTCGCGCTCACGACGAGCTGTCGCGCATTGTTGATCGCCAGTGAGGAGAAGGTGAGGGTGTACCACGCGCCGGCGTCGGCCACGATGAGATCCTCGATCAGATAGGTGCCCTCGCCCTCGAAGCGGACATACGCGGCGAGCTGGATCTGCATGACCGTGTCGCCATGGTCGTTGATGTCGACGGCGCCGTTGGAGGGGCCGCATGTGCTATCGATCTCCCAGCCGATCTCTTCGGTGAAGCGCGCGGCTTGCCGGTCACAGGAGGTGCTCGTCGTGAGAATCACGAGGCCCGCGACCTGCCCGGATTCGTTGATCGCCGAGGCCGTCGAGGCGAGGTAGCCCGGGCCGGGGACACCAAGATCCTCAACCTGCATCGTGTCGAGGTCAAGCTTCTTGCTCGTGAAGGAGTGATCAACGAGAACGCGCTCTTCGTTGATGTCCCAAGGGTCGAAGACGCCGGTGGGGGAGAGGTCCTGAATGCCGCCGGGTGCGGTGAACAGCACGGCGTAGCGGAACATGCTGTTGGCGGAGAATCCGATGATGTCGCCGAGGTTGTTGATCGCGGTCGCGTTGCTGCGCACATGGCCCGGCAGCGTTCCAAGCACCTGAACGGTGTATCCCCCGGAGCCGTTGGGGAACCATGCCGCTGCCTTGCCGTTGAACTCCGGCGAGGATGTCGTCGACACGGCCCCGACGATCACGCCGAGGTCATTGATGTCCGTGGCCCAACTGCTGGCGTAGCCAGTGGGGAGCGGCAGGAGCGTCGACATCGCGCCACCGCGCGAGACCCACGCCCGCATCGGAGACTGCTTGTTGCCGACCACATCGCCGCTCTCGTTCATGGCCACTGCGACGATGTCGGTACTGATCAGCTTCGCGGTGTACTGCGGAGGAAGAGCGGAAGCGACGCCGACGACGAGCATCGGGGCCAGAAGGAACCCGATGCGGCGCGAGAGACGACGAGCCGATCGTGTCATGCGTCTCGTCTGCTCGGTGAGGTTCGATCGTCGCGTCATGTCATGCTCCTTGCTTCGGGGCCGGCCAGGGCCGGGCTTGACCGTCGCGTATGGTCGTCGGCTTCCGGTGGCTCGCGCCAGCGCCCGCCGTGCCAGCGTAGAGCGGGAAGGGGAGATTGAGATACGCAAACACCTCGGTTTCGACGCGGACCTCGCGCGCGATCCTCGGATCACTTGTCAGTGTTCCGCGATGGGGTGCGCGGGACGCTCGCTGGCCTGGTCCGTGAACCGCACGACCCTCGCGGAGCGCACGCATCCGCAGCGCTGCATCGGGCAGTCGCGGTGACATGGCCCTCTTGACGCCGTGGCGTCTGTTCTGTCTGGCAACCCGCCGCGCGGGCGCACGCGATTGCTGATCGCGCTCGGGTCGTCTGCAGGCCGAGGCCCGCGCGACGATCCAATCGGGCCCTCTGCTGCGAATGCGGCCGCCGCGGGAGTTTGGAAAATTCGCCGGGTGTCCCAAAAAAGCGCCGCGCCTTTCGTATCTCCTCGTACGCCAGGGTCGCGGCACGGGTCGCTGTGACCGGGTCGACACCTCCGGCAAAGGGCATCCGCATGCAGCGATTCTCCCGTGCATCCTTCTTTCTGACGACGCTTCTCGTGACATCGATCCTGCCGCTCACGCAGACGGCCAGTGCAGGGGGAGGCCTGTGCTGTCCACAAGATCTCACCGCTGACGGCGTCGTCGATGCCGCGGATCTGTCGATTCTCCTCGGGGCCTGGGGCCCTGTGAAGGGCGGGAGCAGCGCCGATCTCGATGGATCGCAGTTCGTTGACGCCGCCGATCTCGCACTGCTTCTCGGTGCGTGGGGAGCGTGTCCATCGTCCTGTCTGACCACGCTGGTCGTCGGGAGCGTCGCTTATGCCGATGGTTCGCCGGTGAGCGATGCGGTCATCATCACGCAGTTCGGCGGAGAGGGAGTGAGCGACGAGCTCGGCGCATTCAGCTTCGAAGTCGATGTCGAGAAGGGCGCACGGTCGCTCCAGGTGACGGCCGTGGCGACCGTGAACGGCGTCAACTTCGCCGGATCGACCGCAATCTCCCCGATCGAGCTTGGTGGCGTGACGGACGCGGGCGTCATCACCATCACCGAGGGAGCCGCTTGCGATCCGAGCTGGCTGCCGACCTTCGGCACTGCATCCGGCGTCAGTAACACCGTTCGGGCGATCGCGGTCTTCGACGACGGTGGGGGGCCGGAGATCTACGCGGGCGGCGACTTCACAATTGCCGGAGGCGTGAGCGTCAATCGCATTGCGCGGTGGGATGGCGCTGCCTGGTCGCCGCTCACCGCTGGGGCCAGCGTCGGCGTCAACAATCGCGTTCGTGCATTGAAGGTCTTCGATGATGGTGGCGGACCAGCGCTGATCGTCGGCGGCGACTTCACGCTCGCTGGCACGCTTCCCGTCAACCGCATCGCCAAGTGGGACGGCCAGGGATGGTCATCGCTGGGTACTGGATTCAATAACGATGTCAACGCACTGGAAGTCTTTGATGACGGGAGCGGCAACGGTCCTTCGCTGATCGCCGCAGGCCCGTTCACGCAGTCTGGGGCGACCGGAGTGAGTCGCATCGCTCGATGGAACGGCACATCATGGAGTCCGCTGGGCTCCGGCGTGAACGCCGAAGTGCACGCCCTAGCCACGTTCGACGATGGCATCGTTGGGCCTGCCCTCTATGCGGGAGGATTCTTCAACATCGCCGGCGGTACGGTCGCCTCGCGCATCGCCAGGTGGAACGGATCGTCGTGGTCGCCGGTCGGTAGCGGCATCGGCGGTGTGATCTCGGAGGTGTACGCGTTGACCACCTTCGACGATCAGAGCGGCAACGGCCCATCACTCATCGCAGGTGGCGACTTCACGGCAGCAGGCGGAGTTGCTGCAAATCGTGTTGCCTCATGGAACGGCACAAGTTGGTCAGCACTGGGAAGCGGCGTGAATGACACCGTCTTCGCCTTGGCGGCGATGAGCGATCCGACGAGCGGCGCGTCGAGACTCGTCGCAACCGGAGACTTCACGACGGCTGGTGGCGTGGCTGCCCAGCGCATCGCCCAGTGGGAGAACGGCGCATGGTCGCCGCTCGGGGCCGGGATGAACGACACGGGATTCGCGCTCGCGGAGGCTGATCTTGGTGATGGACAGGGGCCGGTGCTCTTCGCAGGAGGCGACTTCTGGGCAGGCAGTGGAGCGCTCGGTCGCCTCGCGAAGTGGAACGGGAACTCCTGGTCAACGCTTGGCTCGGGCGTGACCGGCACGGTCCTCGCGCTCGCGGCATTTGACGCCGACGGCGATGGCCCCGAGCTCTACGCTGGCGGTACCTTCTCCGTGGCGGGCGGCGTGCAAGTCAATCACATTGCGAAGTGGGATGGTGCTGCGTGGTCGGGGCTCGGTTCCGGACCATTCGTGGGCGTGAACAACTCGGTCTGGGCCCTCACCGTCTTCGACGATGGTCAAGGCAGCGGCCCGGCTCTCTACGCTGGCGGAGCGTTCGGCCTCGCGGGCGGCGTCAACGCAAGCTGTATCGCGAAGTGGGATGGCTCGTCGTGGAGCGCCGTCGGGTTGGGTATGAGTGTTGCACAGTTTCTGTTGGTCCAGAGCCTCTTCGTGTTCGACGCCGACGGCGCCGGATCGGGCGAAGACCCAAAGCTGATCGCTGGCGGGTCCTTCACGGCAGCGGGAGGCGTTCCGGCGAGCAACATCGCACAGTGGGATGGCATCTCGTGGAGCCCGCTCGGCTCGGGCACGAACGGATCGGTCCGAGCGATGGCGGCATTCGACCAGGGGAGCGGTGGCGGGACTGAGCTTGTTGTTGCCGGCAGCTTCCTTGTCGCTGGCGGCCAGACCGTCAACCGCATCGCCCGCTGGAACGGTACAACCTGGTCGCCGTTCGTACACGCTGGCACGATTGGCGTGAACGACATTGTCGAAGCCCTCGCGACCTTTGACGATGGCACGGGCGAAGCGTTGTATGTCGGTGGCTTCTTCACCAGCGCTGGCGGCGTGCCCGCAAGTCGTATCGCCAAGTGGGATGGCCAGACCTGGAGCACCCTCGGCGTTGGACCGAGCGCTGGAGTCAGCGGTGGCGCGGTCTTCTCCCTGAGCGCCTTCAACGACGGAACCGGCCCCGCTCTCTTCGCTGGTGGATCATTCACCTCGGCTGGCGGCATCCCCGTCGACTATCTCGCGAAGTGGACGGGCTCGTCCTGGTCGCCGGTCGGGAGCGGCTCGGGTATGGACAGTTTCGTCCAAGACATTGCGAGCGTGACTCTCGGCACGAGCTCCTCGCTCATCGTCGGCGGCTCGTTTGGCACCAGTGCCTCTGGTGACAGCCATGTCGCTCAATGGGGTTGCACCGGAGAGGACGAGTAGCGCGAATCATCCGGTCGTCGCGTAGCGCAGCAATTCGCTCATTCGACACCGCCTCAGACAAGGATCGGCACCACCACGAGGAGCGTGGCACGATGCATCATCGGCCACGCTTCTTGTTTCTTTCCGTGAGCGACTCTGGTCAGCCTTGGTGCCGACGCAGCGTCGCGAGGTCGGCTGCATGCAGGTCGCAGTCCTCGTCGATGTCTGCGGGGCAGGCGTCGCATGGGCCGCAGGTGCCCCACGGACCATCCTCTTAATGTGGCTTCCGCATGTGGCTTCCGAATATGGCTGTCCAAAGTGGGCTCGGCATGTCAAGCGTGCGCTTCGAGGCGAGGGCACCGGTCGGGGTTGATGAGTCGGAGCTGCGGGCGAGTGGTCGCGGTCCGTCGCGTTCCCGCTTGCCTTTGGGAGCCTGGGCATCGGCCCCGAACATCGAAGCGGATGCCGCCACGCGGACCAACCGGGCGGCACCGTGGGACTCGCCTGGCCGAGCGATTGAGGAATCTTTGCCCAGCGGGTGATCCACTTCGAGCGGTGACGGCGCGTTCATGGTGCCATGCTCCGCCTCACCCCTCATGCACTCCTCGTCGTCGCCTCGCTCTCGGCCGCCATCGCCCCGCCCGCTTCGGCGGCGATTCGCTATGTCAGGGCCAGTCAGTCCCTCCCCCTCAACCAACAAGACGGGCTGAGTTGGGAGACAGCCTTCGTCAGTCTTCAGGCGGGGATCGATGCCGCGGTCGCGGGTGACGAGGTTCGGGTCGCGAGTGGCACATATCGACCGACCACGGGCACCGATCGCACCGCGAGCTTCGTCCTGAAGCAGGGGGTTCGGCTTCGCGGGGGCTATGCTGGTGTCGGCGACTCACCGGACGACCGTTCCGTCGGCACCACCAAGACGAGGCTCTCCGGCGACATCGGGAACTTCGGCTCGGCGGCCGACAACAGCTTTCATGTCGTCCGCGCGAGCGGGCTGACCGCGGCGGCGGTGCTTGACGGCTTCGAGATTCGGGATGGAAACGCCGATGGTGCGGGCAATGACGGCATCGGTGGGGGCATGTTGGTGACGAGCGCATCGCCCGCGATCGTGCGCTGCATGTTCGTTGAGAACAACGCAAAGAAGGGAGGAGCGATCGGCCGCGTCTCCGGCTTCTCCGCTTCGAGCCCGATGTTCATTCACGGCTCGATCTTCGCCGACAACACGGCCGATCAGGGGGCTGCGATTTTCGCCCAGTTCGCGCCGATACAGCTCATGAACTCGACGGTGGCCGACAACGCCGGCGTCGCGGCCGTCGATCTTTCGACGATCAGCGTCGCGTCGATCTTCTCGAGCTCGATCATCTATCGCAACGCCGGTGGCTCATCGGCGGAGCTCTCGCAGTTTCGCACCACCTCAGCACCACTGACCGTGACGCGATGCTGTATCGAAGGTTGGGACAACATCGCCCCGGCGAGCGCCACGACCATCGCAGACGACCCGAGGTTCGTGTACGAAGACTCCTACATCTTCGTCATCGAACGCCACGAGCTCCGCGGCGACTCTCCATGTATCGATCAGGGCGAGTGCACGATCACCGATATCGCCGACACGGACAGTGACGGCAACTTCAGCGAGCCGCTCGCTCGCACGCTGAGGGACCTTGATCGGTCGATCGACGATGCGTTCTTCGCGGAAGGCGGCGCAGCGAGCAACCCGACGACCGACATCGGAGCGCAAGAAAAGCTTCGCCAACGCACGATTCTCGTCAACCACGCGGCGACCGGTGCGAACGACGGGACGACCTGGGCCGACGCGTACACCGATCTGCAGAGTGCACTTGCTGAACTGGCCGATCCTCGGACCGGCGGCCAAGGGCAGATCTGGGTCGCGGCGGGAACCTACAAGCCCACCACCGGAACCGATGTCGACGCGACATTCCTCATGAGCGGGTTCGTGTCCATACTCGGCGGCTTCGCCGGGAACGAGACCACGCTCTCCCAACGCGACTGGCGGGCGCATCGCACGATTCTCTCCGGCGAGCTTGGCCCGCCAGGGCCGAGCGGCAACTCGCGGCATGTCGTCACCATGGGCCAGGGCACGAACTTCCTTGACGGCGTCATTGTCCGCGATGGCAACGCCCCGCCGATCACCGGAGGTGGCGGCATCCTGGTGCAGGCGGGGGCGACTGCCGAGATCGCGCGGTGCATCGTGACCGCGAACACCGGCACTGGCCCGGGCAGCGCGATTCGCTTGCTGCCCGGGGCCGATTCGTCGGTCGAGATCGGCCACTGCGCGGTGGTCGGCAACAGCGCGACGCTGAACGGGTCGGCGGGCGTCTTCATCGATCAGACTGGCTTCTTCGCAGTTGACCGGACGCTGATCGCCGGCAATGCGACGCAGAACGGTTCCCAGGGGGCGCTTCGTGTTCAGAACACCCTCGGCGTGAACACCGCCAACATTCGTAGCTCGGTCATCACCGACAACACGATCGCGGGAGCGCACTCGATGAACGCTCAGATCTCATCGGACGGCGGTCTCATGAACGTGTCCCACTGCGCGATCGAGTCGTTCTCTCCATCGCTCGGCAATGCGACGATCATCGCCTGCTTCGCGATTGGCCCGGATGCGGGGATGATCAACGCACGCGGCGATGACGGCATCTATGGAACGAGCGATGACAACTATCGGCCGACGCCGTGTGGTCCACTGGTCGATGCAGGCGCAGGTCTATCCTCGGTCGGCGAGCTCAGCTCGGTGGATCTGAACGACGACGGCTTCCTCAACTTCGCGGTCAACGACTTTCTCGATCAACTGCCGCTCGTCGACCTGCCCGTAGCGAATGTTCTTGCCGGCAGAGACATCGGGCCGATTGAACTCCAGTCGAGCGTCGTCGCCGATCCCGACCTCGATGGCAACGGAGTCGTTACCGCTGCCGACCTTGGTGCGCTCCTCGGGGCGTGGGGCACCATCGGAAGCGACTTTGACCTGACGGGTGACTGCGTGGTCGATGCCGCGGATCTGGCGGTCATCCTCGGTGCGTGGGACTGAGCGCGGCGTGGGTCGGGGGAACTTTGCGCGGGAGCGCTTCAGAGCTCAGTCGCAACGCCCCCATGCCGCCCCGGTAGCGCAGGCATGAACACTCCATGCACGCGGCGCTTCTGTCTGGTCGCACTTCCGGGTGTTGCGATGGCCGCGGCGTGGCGGGGGTCGTCCGAGGCCATGACCGCAGACGACGCGCCGGCATCGATTGATCTCGGCTACCCGTCGCACGACCGGCTCATGGTCGCGGAGATGGTCGGCGCGTCGCACGCCAGAATCGAGCGGGTGCGCGAGCTTCTCGCCCTCGCGCCCGAGCTCGCAAAGGCGTCGTACGACTGGGGCTTCGGCGACTGGGAGTCCGCGCTTGGCGCCGCGTGCCATGTCGGCAATCGCGAGATTGCTGAACTTCTCCTCGCCAACGGCGCTCGACCCGACATCTTCGCGTTCGCGATGCTTGGCCATGTTGATGCGGTGCGAGCGATGCTTCAGGCCCAGCCGGGCCTTGAGCGGGTTCGCGGGCCGCACGGCCTGACGCTGGCGCATCACGCGCGGCAGGGGGGAGACCAGGCCAAGCTCGTCGTCGAGTATCTCGCGACCGTTCCCGGTGCCGACCTCGCTTATGTGGACGCACCGTTGCCGAGCGAGCTGCGGGATGCGGTCATCGGTACCTATACGACGGAGAAACTCGGCGCTCGAACGATCACGATTCGCGCGCCCGAGCGATCACCGCGTCTTGAGATGCGCATCGGCGAGCGCTCGTCGCTGCGGCTGGTGCATCAGGGCGACGGGATCTTCCATCCCGTCGGCGCTGAGTCGGTGGCGGTGCGATTCACGGTGGAAGGCAGCGCGGTGACGAGGCTCTCAATCGGGGGAGCGACGCCGATCGAGGCGAGGCGCGAAGGTGTGAGAGACGGGGTTTGATGGCGGGATGGTGGGAGGGCGAGCGGTGGTAGGCACCTGCGAGAGCTCGATGGGGGCAATCGCAATCGAGACCGGGCGCGCGACATTCGCGCGCATCATTTGCCCAAATTCGGGCCAGACATCGCTCGGAACAGCAGCGTCAACTTAGCGCCCACTCAGCGCCCGCTCGACATCGCGCTTCACTGCCTTGCGCGATGACTCCCAGGTATAGAACATGTGGCCGCCGTCGTAATTGCGAAGCTCGACGCGGGAGCGAAGCGCCGGCGGCAGCCGCAGGCTCGCGACGGTGCGTTCGGAGGAGTAGTAGGTCGTGACGAGGTCGTACCAGCCGTGGGTGATCAGGAGCCGGAGCTGCGGATTCAGGGCGAGTCCGTATCGCATGTCGTCGGCGCACTCGAGCTGCCGCTGCCAATAGCCTGCAGCACGATCGTCGGCCCAGTGCCGCCACGCGTCCTCGCTGATGAGCAGGTACTCGCGCTCGGTCGTGAGCCCGAGCTCGCTTCGCAGCATCGTGTTGATGCCCGCCGTAAAGGCGGTCGTGATGCCCGAGAGCGTCGGGTCGGGGTTGGGTTGCCCTTCGCGGTCGGGGAAGACATTCGGCCCTGTGACGGAGGCGTCGTAGAGTCCGCAGAGGAGACCCTCGGCCTGCAGGAGTTCGCGGCCGAAAACATCAATCGGTACGCGACCGCCACAGCGCGTGACCGTCTCCTCGGAGAGGCCGATGAGGTCGGCCATTGTCGCGAGCGTTCGGGTCCGATCCTTCGCCGAAGCCCGATCGCCACGCAGAAAGAGAAGCGAGAGGTCGCCGTCGACAAAGGTCTCCGCCGCCTCACGAATGGCCGCTGCGCTCATCTGGGCGAAGCGCCCGCGCGCCTTCCCGTGATGTCGGGCGGTCACGGCCATCGAGGGGATCGCATTGGCCCACGCGAGCAAGTCGTAGTCCGATCCGACGAGGCCGAGGAAGTCGATCGCCGGCGAGACCATGACGGCCGAGCAGAGCCCGATGCCGCGCTCGGGCAAGGCCCGCATGAGCTTGCCGACGCGGAAGCCGCCATAGCTCTCGCCAACGATCGCGACGGGACTGTCCCAGCGCTTGTGCCGCGAGAGATAGGCCGAGACGAACTCGCAGAGGACATCGATATCGCGCTTGATCTTGAAGAAGCCCTTCTGTGCGTCGGGCAGTTCCTTCGTACGCTTCGCCCGCTTCTCATCGTCGCTGTCGATGCCCGACTGCTCGAGCCGCGATTCGCTCACCGTGCGGCTGAAGCCGGTGCCGACCGGATCGACGAAGACAAGATCGGTGAATGCGAGCCAGCTCTCGGCGTTGTCGACCATGCGGACCGGCGGGGCGAGCGGCTCGCCGGTCGTGCCGAAGGCGATGCGTCGTGGGCCTGCCGTCCCCAAATGCAGGAACGCCGACGCGGCGCCGGGACCGCCGTTGAAGAGAAAGGTGATCGGCCGCTTCGCGCTCGTGGACTCCTTCACATAACTCACATGGAAAACTTCAGCGACCGGGACGCCGTGTTCGCGAAGAACGATCCAGTCGGCGGCTGCCTGAAGTCGCTTCGCCGCGCCGCCGCCTCCGCCGCCGGGCCATGGCATCGCC
This sequence comes from uncultured Isosphaeraceae bacterium, assembly GCA_964395845.1. Classification (GTDB taxonomy): domain Bacteria; phylum Planctomycetota; class Phycisphaerae; order Phycisphaerales; family SM1A02; genus JAEUIT01. Next base: position 259,340 of record CAYNCG010000003.1, read on the forward strand.
CGCTCGACGCCACGCGGCGCGCGATAGGTCGCGCTCGAGGCGGTGTCCGATGGGGCGTCCGATGTGCCGGAGGGTTTGTCCTTCTTCGATGCCACGCGTGGTTCCTTGGCGGAGGGCGAATGGAGACAGAAGCGTGCCTCGCGGCCGGTCTCCATGCGAAGGGTACCGGCTCCAGCGTCGCATGATGCGTGGGCGGCCCCTGCCGCGCGAGGGGACGCTGGAGGGCGCTGGGCGACGACTCTCAAACGCGAGTCACACGGCGTCGACTCTCCGCAGGCCGCTGGCGAGGACTCTCACTGGCGGCTTGTGACCGGTAGTGGCTATGAGGTGCCAGAATCGTGCCGCGAACGGGCCGAGAAGGAGCCGACGGCGGACGGCGACATCACGCCGACTGCGGCCGCGCCGGCGATCGCCACGATCACGACTCGTCGCGTCCGGGGCGTCTCCTGGCGGCGGCCGACCTGCTCGTTCGCTTTGCATCCCGCTCGCGGCGGGCTTCGAGCGACTTGGCGTTGCGGGTCTGCTCGTCGCTGAGTTTCACGAAGCTGGCAAAGCGTCGTGCGTCGAGCTCGCCCGACGCGATCGCGGCTCGCACGGCGCATCCGGGTTCGCGGTCGTGGCCGCAGTCGCTGAATCGGCACGCTGCGACGATGCGGAGGACATCGTCGAAGACATCCTTGACACCGTCGTCGCAGTCTGGCAACTGGAACTCCCTCACGCCGGGATTGTCGACGAGTACGCCGCCGGTCGGCAGCAGGTGCAATGAACGCGAGGTTGTCGTGTGCCGTCCTTTGCCGTCCTTCTCGCGAATCCCGCCCGTCGCCCGCTCGCCCGCGCCGAGTGTGGTCGCCAGCGTGGACTTCCCCACTCCTGAGGAGCCCAAGAGCGCCACCGACTGCCCTGGTCCGCACCACGATCGCAGGACATCGGCTTGCGCAGAATTTCGTGCATCCAGGAACTCGACCGCCAAGCCGGGGTGCAGCGCTTTGGTTGATTCAACAAATGCGGCGGGATCGTCACAGAGATCGGACTTCGTCAAGACGACGACCGGAGTCGCGCCGGCCTGCAGCGTCATCGCGAGATAGCGTTCGAGGCGCGAGAGGTTGAAGTCCTCGTTGCACGAACTCACCACGAAGACGGTGTCGACATTGGCGACGAGGACTTGGGGCTTGGCCGCCTCTCCGGCGGCCTTCCGGACCAGCAGCGTCGTGCGTTCGAGTCGTTGGATGGCGCTGTGATCCTTGGCATGCAGCACCAGCCAGTCCCCGACCGCGATCCTGCCTGCAGCCTCCGCGGACTGCACGGGGATTCGGAACTCGCCGGCTTCGCCCAACAAGAGCACCTGGGTTCCGTGATGCGCCGACACGCGGGCCACGACGACGGACTGCGGATCAAACGGTGCGAGCTGTCGCTCGAAGAACGAGTTCCATCCGATGGCGGGGAGTGTGTGGATGGTCATGTCGGGGAGCGATCTGGTGGTCAAGCTTGAGGGACTCACTTTGGACGGTCTCAAACTGGACTGGCCGTGGAGAACTTCGACGGATCGTCCCCGAGACATCCAGAATGTGGGTGTCCAAAGTGGTCCTCGTATCGGCATGATCGAGGATTGAACGCACTTGGTCTGCTAGGGTCAGTCGAGGTCAAGGATCGCGCCGACGGAGCGTCGAAGCTCTTCGACCAGCTCGGGGTCCATGAACCGGTACTCGTCGGGGATGTCCAGCACGTGCAGTGGCTTGCGCTCCAGCAGCTTGGCGTACTCTGCGACAAGCCTGGACTTGTGCTTCTCCTCCATGACGAAGATGGCGTCCGCCCAAGCGATGTCCTCCGGAGAGACGCAGCGCCTTGCGCTGGAACTCGTGCCGGCGGACCGTACGGAGAGGCTGGGGTGCGAACGCCAGATTCTCTCCGCTGTTGGGCTGCGCCATTGATTGCGGCTGCAGACGAAGAGCACGTTGAGCCGTGCATCATGCATTGTTGCGTGAGGGTCCTTCGTGGTCTGCCTCTCCAATCGCCTCGCTAAAGTCTCTCATCGCGAGGGTGCCGGCACCAGTGTGGACAGCCACATTCTGGAGGAATGGTGGACATCCGGTGTCGCGCCTGCACCGCCGCCGCCCCTCTTTTCGACGGCCAACGGATGAACCGCGGTCGTTTGGTCTGGATAGCGGCGGTTCGAAGAGCGGGTGAAGGGACTTGAACCCCTCGTGGAGCGGGGACATCTACCTTGGCAAGGGGAGGCGCGTGCGTTCGAAGTCGCGACACAGGTCGAAGTGACGCGAGCCGCGGATTCGCCTCGCACAGGATCTGGCTCGGACTGGCATCCGCTGGTGGTACGCGTGATCAGCACTTCCGCAGTCCAGACGACGCGGGCGAGTTGACCCGCCGAGTGAACTCCGTCGAGCCCGTGCGCCCGCATAAGCCCGCTCTTCAAGACGGTCGACGCACCGACGGCGGGTGGGCTGGCTTATCTACCAACTCTTCAGAATGTCTTCAGAATGTGGCTGTCCAAAGTGGGCCGGCTGCTATCGAGCCCGTGGGATGTCCGCCATGCCAGCCAAGGCCGGAGGTAGCCGAGGCCGCCCTCGTCGATGCCGACTGGCAACACTTTGGACAGCCACATTCTGGATGGATCCGCCACGCGATGCGGCCGAAGAGCCACTGCTTGTTGCCCGAGCGGGCGGCCTCGCCAAAGACCCCGGCGTAGCGCCGCTGGAGCTGGCCAGCGGTCATGCGTTCGAGGGCGGCGATCTACTTGGGGATGGGCTCGGTGTCGCTCATGCGTGCTCTCCGGCCTTGGGCCCGTTCCGATCGGGCCGTCTGGCCAGTGGCACACTGAGCCTCGATCCGGACGAGAGTGCAAGTCCATCAATGGCAGAAACTTCCGGCGGCCCGGCAGATTCCGCCCGGGAGGCGACGGCCTTGGCGATCCCGCTGGCGATGATCGCCGCGAGCTCGTTCCGCCGCTGGCGTGCCGACATGGCGGCGACGCGCGATGTCCTCGGCCGCACGGAGCCGATGCGTCCGTGCATGTCCAAACAACCCTGTGGCCGCCTGCTCGGGCATGCGGGCAGAGTATCTGGCGTTCGGCATTCATCGCGAATTCCGGGGACAGCTCATGCGTCGGTGTCGAGCATTCCGAGCGGATGTCAGCCACCGCCTCGGCCACTAAGGTTGGCGAACCTCTACGAAGCTCCGTTCCGATCGCTACCCCCAATTCTCTCCTCGAAGTCGAGAGCGCCGAACGCTCGCCACGGCTCGCCAGTGGCGGCGGTTCCCCCCCTCCGGCTGTCAACGACACGGCCCCCGCCTCTTTGGACGGGGCCCGCCACCTGATGGTCAGAACTCCCCCAGCTGGACTAGACCGCGAAGCGGACGAGGAAGCTGGCGGATCGGCGGCACGAGGGGAGGTGGAGGCGGAGCGAAGGCGCAGCCTCCGACCGAGCCGACTGCCCTCGAGCCGCGGGGCGTTGCGGAGCAACGACCCGGGAGCAAACAGCAGGGCCCGCGGCGGTTGCCGCGGGCCCTGCTGTGTAGCTCCGTATCCGCAACCCTCACGAACCGACTCTCGCCGATTAGGCCGGTCAAATAGCCACAGCATGCTGGTTTACGCGCGACGGCTGTCAATTTGGCACCGAACCTAGGGCGGGCTGAAGTGGTATACTCTTCCCAGCCGATACACCCCTCAAATGCCCCCATCCCTCGTCAAACTCGTCGCCGTGCTCCTGCTCATTGTGCAGGGCGTGATGGCTTCGGGTCCGGGTCGGGTGCTGTGTATACCCCTTGGGGACTGTGGCAGCCACGACACGGCGGTTGCTGATTCCTGCAGGCATTGCGATGCTCACGCGAGCCGCGATAGCGGCTGTTTGGAATCTTCGCGTCACGAGGATGGCCCGCACAGCCCTCTGTTTCATCCCCCTGACGAGTGTGGGTGCCATCTCCATGTGCCGGTGCCCGATGGTCAGCAGGTCCCGAGCAAAGGCGACTCGCAAGACTTGCGTTTGCTTGTCGTGCCGCTGCTTATCGCCATCGCGGTTGCTTGGGATCTAGAGCCGCCCCTTGCCATCCCGGCTCTTGTTCAGCCCCCTGATTTCAGCGTTTCTGATCAGGTCCTTGGGCTGAAGACCACTCGTCTCTTGATCTAGCGCTGACGTTTCCGCCTCCGCCGCTGGGACTGTCGTCTCGTGGCGGGCGATGTCGTTTTCCTGCTGTGGACCCCCTTGGCGTCCGCGCGGGTATTGGCCTAGTTCCCACCACAATCTGGGTTGAATTGCGTTCGGGGCTGCTCGCCGCCGTTCCAGGTCGAGTTCGGTCCTGATGAATTCAGCTTCCACCCGTTTGGAGACTTTCATGGTTCGATCACACGAATCCGAGGCAGAAGGCACAGTGCGGCGGCTCAAAGTGCTTTCGCTGGCTGGGCTTGTTGCAATCGCGGCGGGCGGCTGCCAGTCGTACGAGCGACGCCCGCTGGACATGCCCGGACACCAGTCCGCGTTCCTGGCCCGCACGCCCGAAAGCTCGGAGGTCCGGGCGTTCGCGGAGAGCCTTGCGGCGAAGTCCACAGGGTCATCTGGCGAGGCGGTGGCGTTCGATCCACGCGACGGCATCAGCTGCGGAGAGGCCGAGGTCATCGCCGTTGTCTTCAACGCCGACCTGCGGGTCGCTCGCCTTCGTGCGGGAGTGACGCAGGCAACAGCGGAGAATGCCGGGCTCTGGGAAGATCCGACGATCGGCGTCGATTTGACACGCATCATCGAAAGCACCCCTGAACCGTGGAAGGTGTTCACGAGCGTTGGTCTCACGATCCCGATCTCCGGTCGGCTGGAGATCGAGAAGCAACGGGCGGGCGTAGAGCACGCGGCGGAGCTTGCCAGAGTCGCACAGCGCGAGTGGTCGGTGCGGATGTCGGTGCGCCGCGCTTGGAGCGAATGGTCTGCGATGGACGCGCAACTAACGGTCACGCGTGACTTCTTGTCCCGCGTGGATCAGATCCTCTCGGTGGTCGACAAGATGGAACTTGCGGGAGAGATGGCCAGGACCGAGGCACGTCTCTTCCGGATCGAGAAGGCGACAAAGGCCGCGGACCTCGCCTTGCTTGAGTCTCGGACCCGCGAAGCGGAACTGCGGCTGCGTCAACTCATGGGGATGTCGCCCGACGCTCCGTTCCGGCTACTGGCGCTGGGCATCGGTCCCGTGCGGATCGCCTCCGCTCCGAGCAATGCGGCATCGCACATCGAGCGGAGCAGCCCGGCGATGCTTGTCGCGGCAGCCGAGTACGAGGCCGCCGAGAAGGCCCTGGAACTTGAGGTTCGCAAGCAGTACCCGGACTTGCACATTGGCCCGGGGTACGGGAACGAGGACGGGCAGGATCAGGTTCTCCTGGGGCTGTCCGTGCCGATCCCGATCCTGAACGCCAACCGACGCGGGATCGCCGAGGCGCGAGCGCAGCGTGAGGTCGCGCGTGCCGCCGCCGAGGCGGCGTTGGAACAGACCGTCGCGGCGCTACGCGCGGCGGAGGTCCGACTCGCGGCCGCAGCCCAGCGTCGATCGACGCTGGAGACAGAGATCGTGCCGCTGGTGGATGCGCAGTACGTCGATGCCCGCCAGGTGGCCCGTCTCGGCGAGGTCAACACGCTCGTGCTGCTGGAGAGTCTGACACGCCAGCAGGCTGCCAAGGTCGGGCTGGTCGAGGCGGCACGTGACGAGGCGATCGCGGCGATCGATCTCGACGAGATCTTCGGCCCCGTGCCTTCCGTCTGGCCTTCCACTCCGGCTCCCGTGCACAAACCCGATGGTGGCTCCGCCGCGCCCGGCGTCTCCGATTCGATCACCGCCCCCAACTCCAACACGCCCTCCGGCGGCTCCGGCCGCTGATGGGCTTGTGACAAGGAACACACCATGAAGAACACGTTCGCCGCCATCTCGAAGATCCTGCTCATCGGCGGGTTGTCTCTGTCCATGCCGTTCGCTCTGGCGCTTACCGGCTGCGAGAAGAAGGATGCCGCCCACGGCTCGGACGACGGGCACGACCACGGGAGCGAGGGAGCCGGAGCCGGAGGAAGCGCGGGAAAGGACGCTGAAGCCGCTCCCTCCAACCGCGTGGACATCCCCGCATCGGTCCGACAGAACCTCGGCATCACCTTCGCACGCGTGGAATCTCGAAGCGTCGCGCAGACGCTCCGCGTGCCCGGTCGCTTCGAGTTCCTTCCCACAGCGCGGCGTGAGTACCGCACGCCGCTTTCCGGTCGCGTGGAGGTCTTGGTTAGCCAATACCAGTCGGTGGAGCCGGGCACACCGCTGTACAGAGTCGATGCCGCGGCATGGCGCGACCTCCACGAGCAAATCACTGCGAACCAGGCACGGGTCGACTCGATGGGGCCACTTAGGGAGGCCCATCGTCGGCACGAGCAGAGCCTTGCGGACAAGGTCTTGCTCTGGCAAGAGCGTCTCAAGCAACTCGAGGATCTGCGAGCGGCTGGCGGCGGGAGCGCCGCCCAGTTCACCGAAGCTCGCGCCACACTTAACGCCACGCAGGCCGAACTAGCGGACGTCATGGAGAAGGAGGCGGAGCTGCAAGCACAGCAAAAGCAAGCCGAAGCCGAGCTCCGGTCTCTGAAGTCTAGACGTGATTCGCTGGAACGAGGCAGCAATTGCGGAAGCGGCCACGGTGACTTGGAGGCCGGTGGCGGTTTCGTCGTCTGCGCCGTCGCGCCGGGCGTCGTTGAAGCGATCGGGATCACGCCGGGCGGTCTCGCGGAGGAGAACGGGCAGATCGTGACGGTCGTTCAGCCGGATCAGATTAGGTTCAGAGCGCGTGGTTTGCAGTCCGACCTCGGAAGGCTCCGCAACGGCCTTGAGGCGAGGATCGCACCGCCTCAGGGCGGAAGTGTGCCGCTCGAAGACGCGATGAACGGGGAGCTCCGGATCGGACTCTCCGCCGACCCGGATGAACGCACGGTGGACCTTGTTGTGATTCCCGAGGCGCTCGCACCCTGGGCACGCGCGGGCGTGTCGGCGCACCTCGAAGTCACGCTCGCAGGGGGAACCGAGGAACTGGCGATCCCCCAGTCCGCCGTCGTGCGCGACGGCGCGCGGGCGATCATCTTCCGCCGCGATCCCGCCAACCCCGACAAGGTCATCCGCATAGAGGCGGATCTCGGCCTCTCCGACGGGCGATGGGTGGTGATCGCCAGTGGCGTGAAGGAAGGTGACGAGATCGTCCTCGGCGGCAACTTCCAGCTGATGCTGGCGACGAGCGGTTCCGCAGAGAAGGCGGGTCACTTCCACTCCGACGGAACATTCCACGAAGGGAGCCACTAAGCCATGCTCGCGAAGCTCATCGCTTTCTCTCTGCGCCAGTCCTCCCTCGTGGTCGTCTTCGCAGGGCTGCTGCTCGTCTTTGCCGGGCTCAAGATCAAGAACATGCCGGTGGATGTCTTTCCCGAGCTCAACGCACCCACGGTCGTCGTGATGACCGAGGCGGGTGGATTGGCCGCCGACGAGGTGGAACTCAACGTCACCTTCCCGATCGAGACGGCAGTCAACGGTCTGCCGGGTACGCGGCGGGTCCGGAGCGCTTCGGCCACCAGCCTCTCCATCGTGTGGGTCGAGTTTGACTGGGGCACCGATATCTACCGCGCGCGGCAACTGGTCTCCGAGCGATTGTCCGCAGTGCGTGAGTCGCTCCCGCCCGGCGCGCACGCAGAGATCACGCCCGTCACCAGTATTACCGGCGAGATCATGCTCATGGCCCTATCCAGCCCCGATGGCTCGGTCAGCCCGCTCGACATGCGATCATTCGCCGAGTTCGATCTGCGGAACAAGCTGCTCGCGGTCCCGGGCGTCGCACAGGTCGTCGCCATCGGCGGTGAACTTCCGCAGTACCAGATCAACGTCAATCAGGACCAACTCGCCCTGTACGGCCTGACCATCTCCGACGTGGTCGAGGCGGCCAAGGGCGCGCACTCCACGGCCAGCGCCGGGTATGTCCCCAACTGGGAGAATCAGGAACTACCCATCCGCCAGACCGCCCGTGTCACCAGCGCCGAGGACATCAAGAACACGCTGGTGCGCTATCACAACGGCGCGGCGGTGACGATCGGGCAGGTGGCCGACGTGCGGCTCGGCCCCTCGCCCAAGCGGGGAACCGCGTCCGACCGGGCGCTGCCGGGCGTGGTCATCAGCGTTCAGAAGAGCCCGGGAACCAACACCCTCAACCTCACCGAGCAGATCGACCGGGTGCTCGATCAGGCCGAGGCGGCCATGCCCAAGGGCATGGTCCTGAACCGGGACCCCTTCCGGGCCGCGCGGTTCATCGAGCGGTCGATCAACGGCGTGGTCAAGGTCTTGATCGAGGCGAGCATCATCGTGGCGGTCATCCTGATCCTATTCCTGCTCAACGTACGGGCCACGATCGTGACGCTGACCGCTCTGCCCCTCTCGCTCGCCGTGGCGATCCTGCTGCTGTGGGCGTGGGGCCTCTCGATCAACGTCATGACGCTGGGCGGACTGGCCGTGGCGATCGGCGAACTGGTGGACGACGCCATCATCGACGTGGAGAACGTCCTGCGGCGGCTCAAGGAGAACGACGGGCTGCCCGAGGGCGAGCGCAAAGGCCTCGTTGAGGTGATCTACAACGCGAGCAACGAGATCCGATCGTCGGTGGTGTTCGCGACCATCATCATCTGCATGGTCTTCGTGCCGCTGCTGTTCCTCCAAGGGCTCGAAGGCCGCTTTTTCCAGCCTCTGGGCATCGCGTACATCATCTCGATCATGGCGTCGCTGATCGTGGCCCTGACGGTCACGCCCGCGCTGTGCAAGTGGCTCTTCGCCGGCGCGTTCGGAAAGAAGGGCGGGCGCTCCGGCGAGTCGAGCGGGCATGGGGAGCATGACGGGTGGCTCGTCCGCTGGCTCAAGCGTCGGTACGAGCCGCTGCTCCGCGCGAGCGTCCGCAACCGCGGACTGGTTCTCGGGGGCGCGGGCGTGCTCACGGTGGCTTCGTTGCTGCTCATGTCCACGTTCGGTACATCGTTCCTGCCCGCATTCAAGGAAGGCACTTTTACTGTTTTCCTGCTCGCGCCGCCTGGCACATCGCTCGTCGAGAGCAATCGCCTGGCCACTGGCGTCGAGGCCCAGATGGCCCAGATCGAAGGCGTCTCGAGCGTGACACGGCGCACCGGGCGGGCCGAGCGCGATGAGCACGCCGAGCCGGTAAGCAGTTCCGAGATCGAAGTCACGATGAAAGCGGGAGTCGATCAGGACAGGGTCAGGGCCGCCATCGATCGCATCATCGCCAACATCCCAGGTATTACCACAATGGTCGGCCAGCCGATCGAGCACCGCCTGAGCCACGTGCTGTCGGGCACGCCCGCAGCCATCGCCATCAACGTGTACGGCGACGACCTCAACGTCCTGCGCTCGCTCGCCAAGGAGATCGAGGCGGCGATCAAGCCGATTCCCGGCACCCGCGACGTGGCCGCCAATCGCGAGATCATGATCACCTCACTCCCGATTCGATACCGACCGCAGGATCTGGTCGCCGCCGGGCTTTCGCCCGCGTCGGCCGCGGAGCAGGTGCAGCAGGCTCTCTATGGCGAAGCCGTCGCCGAGGTGAATCAGGGCGTGCGTCGCTATGAGATGGTCGTTCGCCTTGCCGAGAGCGAGCGGGAGCGGATTGACCAGATCATGGACCTGCAACTGCGGGGCGTAGGCGGGGCGATCGTTCGCCTGCGCGAAGTCGCCGACATCGGTCCGGAGAAGACCAGCAACCTCATCGCCCGCGAGAACGCCCAACGCAAAGCGGTGATTTCCACCAACGTCGCCGACGGCTACAACCTCGGGCAACTGGTCGCGCAGGTGCAAGCCAAGGTCGACCCGATCGTTCAAAAGGCCGGGTACACGGTCCACTACGGTGGGCAGTTCGAGGCCCAGCAGTCCGCCAGCCGCACCATCCTCATCATGGGCGCGGGCGTGGCGGTCTTCATGTTCCTGCTCCTGCAACTCTCCACAGGCAAGGCCCGCGTGGCCCTGCTGGTGATGCTCAACCTGCCGCTGGCGCTCATCGGCGGCATCGTCGCCATCTTCCTGACCGAGAGCCCGTCGATCGCGGGCAACGCCTTGGCACTCTTCGGGCTGTCATCCTCACGCTACATCGCGCCGGTGATCTCCATCGCCAGCATGGTGGGCTTCGTCACCCTCTTTGGTATCGCCGTCCGCAACGGCATCCTGCTCGTCAACCACTATGACCATCTCCAGGAGCGCGAGGGCAAGTCCATCGGTGATTCGATCATCCAAGGGTCGCTTGAACGACTGGTCCCGATCCTGATGACGGCCCTGGCCGCGATGCTCGGGCTGGTCCCGCTTGCGCTCGCCAAGGGCAAGCCCGGCAGCGAACTGCTCGCCCCGCTGGCGATCGTCGTGCTGGGCGGGCTGGTCTCGTCCACGTTTCTCAACCTTTTCGTGGTCCCCGCCGGTTACGCCCTGGCGTTTAGGGTCAAGCGCGAGGCATCCGGGAGTCCCCGACTGCTCGCCCGCTTGCTGCGTCGTTCCACGAGGAAGTCCGCTCCCTCAACCTGATTGCAAGGAGACATTGGCATGAACACCGTTCGCACGCTCGCACTCGTTCTCACCGTCCCGCTGCTCGCCTTCTCCGCTGGCCTGACCGGCTGCGAGAAGAAGTCTGAAGCGCCCGCCAGGCCCGCCGCCAAAGGTGACGGCCACGACCACAAAGATGGCGACGGGCACGATCACAAGGCGGGAGACAAGCACGACCACAAGGATGGGGACGACCACGATCACAAGGACGGCCATGGGCACGGCCCCAAGACCGAACTGGGTAGCCAGTCGGCGGGCGGCATGACGATCGTCGCCGCTCGCGAAGGGGACGTCACGCCGGGGGGCGAGGCGACCTTCGACATCAGCGTCTCCGGAGGAGCGGGCAAACCCGCGGCGGTGCGTGTGTGGGTCGGAACCCAGGACGGCAAAGGCTCGATCAAGGGAAAGGCTGAGGCCGAAGGTGATGGATGGCACGCGCACGCCGAGGTGCCCAAACCGCTCCCCGCGGGCAGCAAGCTCTGGGTGGAAGTCGAGACCCCCAGCGGCGCTAAGCACCTCGCCGGGTTCGATCTCAAGCAGTAAGCAGTGCGATCATCGCACACCGACCCGGCGGCGCGGCCGGGCGGCACACTGAAGACACGTCCCGGCGGCCCGCGCCCGGTCGCCTTGACTTTGGAGCATCACCATGAAGAGTCCGAACAGTTCGTCTGTCGTCCTTGGCCTGATCGCTGGCGTTGGTCTGACCGCGTCACTAGCCGCGATGATGGGCCAGGGAGCCGCGCAGCGCAGCCCCGCTGACACCCAGTACTTCGTCACTGCCGACGACGGCGAGGCACACCTGTGGCTGCGCGAGGGCAACAGCCTCAAGTTCGTTGCGCACGGCGAGTGCGCTGAGTGCAAGGCCAAGGGCGATCACGGCCACGGTCACAAGGAGGATGACGGGCACGACCACGCCAAGCCCGGCGCCGCAGCGCCCGCGGGCAAGGCCGGGGGCGACCACGGCGACCACGGCCACGGCGAGGGCGGGGCGATCGGCACGGCCACCATCGGCGCGTGGACAGTGTCCGTCTCGGGCGAGATCAAGGCCGGCAGCGAGGCCCACCTCGACATTAAGCTCTCGGGGAGCCCCGCCAAGCCCGCCGCGGTCCGCGTCTGGATCGGTTCGCAGGATGGCAAGGGCGCGATGAAGCAGAAGGCCGACGGCGACGGCAAGGAGTACCACGCCCACGCCGACGTGCCCAATCCGATCCCCGCCGGAGCTCAGTTGTGGGTCGAGATTGATGACGGCAAGGGGAGCAAGTCTGTTGGCGGGTTCCCCATCTCGAAATGACAGCTGCAGCGAGCCCGGCGCGGCGAAGGCCCCGCGCCGGGCTTGGCACGGCGTCACGATGTGTGAAGTACGACGCTTCGGCCTCTGTAAGTCTGGTTGCCGGGCAACGTGTCGAGTGTGCTCTGCGTGTTGTCTGCGTTTGAAAGGACTCTCTATGCGAATTGCGATTCTGAACCTCATCTTTGTTTCCGGTCTCATGCTCCTTGGCGGATGCGCCACGCCCCGTGCGGACTTGGTGTCATCCGGCG
>CAYNCG010000004.1:0-78304 GCA_964395845.1 uncultured Isosphaeraceae bacterium
CCCGGAATCGATGCTGTAGTCGCGGTCGGGAGCGATTGATTAGCGGCCTGCTAGAAGTTGTAACAGTCCTTACGACAGTTGACTATCGTGCACGAGGTCCGTAATGGTCGTGCCCTTGGGAAGCGGTTCCGGAATCTAGCGGGCCGTATAACTCGGACCATGTGTCTAGAGTAGCGACGGTCGTCCATTTGTCGAGGCCTTTGCGTTTGTGCCAAAGCCAAGTATCACTAATGCCGCAGACATCTGGTTTGTGGCGTCAGCGCGAGTTTACAACGACCCGACATGTGTTGGGCCGCTTGTGCAGGTACTTCACCGGGAAGAGCAACACCCCATCCGTAAATGCGAGCGGACCGCCGCGGACGGCGGACCAACCCACCCATCACACAATCTTCGCCGACTTCATGTCGGTGGGGCCTCGGAGTTCGGGGCGTTGGTCGTAGCCGAGTTCCTTGAGGCGGTCGGTGGCGGTGTTGACGAGTTGGGCGATGCTGGCTCCGCCCTTGGGGCGGTGGTGTCGGAGGAGCGATGAGAGGCACCAGGTGAACGCGCCGTGGCTTTCGACGCCGTGGCGGTATTCGTAGGCGTACTGGTTCTCCTGGCACGATTGGAGAATGAGTGGCATGAAGGGACGCGCGCTGCGGGTGGCGGCGGTTGAGCGGGCAGTTGGGCCGGCATTCGAGCCGGCGTTCGAGCTGACTTTCGAGCGGCGGCCCTTCTGGGGCGGCGGCACGCGGAGCGGTGCCGCGGCGCCGATGCGGTGCGTGACGCCGTCGGTTCCGAGCAGCTCTCGGCGGCGCTCGACGCTTCGCTTGCCGGAACGGTCCACGGCCAATCCTCGGAGGGAGGAATCCTTGAATCCGCGCGGGACCCACATGTTGCGTGCGGAGTCCCACTTCAGCGCGCGGTGACGGATGTCATCCGGCGGCGCGAGGCCGCGGGCGATCGGGGCGGCGCCGCCGCGCGACAGGCCGCCGCTGTGGCAGCAGTCGAGCACGATGACGACGCGGGCGTTCGCCCGTTCCTTGTCCTTCTCGCGCTTCGCGTCGGGGTCGTAGGGCAGATCCGCGTAGAGCTCATACAGATCGTCGTCGCAGATCGCGGTCTCCTCCGACCATTCGAAGTCCCACGGCACCAGGCACTCGTCGAGATGGTCGGGCTCCTCGTGGGCGTTGTAGGTCGCCATCTGCGCGCCGTGACCGCTGAAGTACAGGAATCGCGTGTCGCCGGCGCGGACATCGTCGAAGAGCCACTCGAGCCGTTCGCGAATGCCCTTGGCTGTCGCCCGGTCGTTCAGGACGACGCGAATGTCATCCGGCGCGAAGTGGAAGTCGTCGCGCTGCATCTCCTGCAACGCTGCACTCATCGTGAAGACATCGTTCACGCAGCCGTTGAGGCGATCCTCCGGCTTCGGATAGTCATTGATGCCGATGAGAAGCGCTCGGCGATTCGGCTTGCGGCCCGAGCGACCGCTCGGCGCCCTGCTCGCCTCGCCTGCGCCGATCGAGCGGGTCATCGCGCGGATCACGCTTTCCGGATTGCGATCGACGGTCGCGGCGAGCGCTCCCCACAGCCGCTGTGCGGCGTTCGCGTGGCCGAGATACGCGCGGGCGTCGTGGTTCATCGCGTCGCCGGGCAGGTCGAAGGGCGTCTCGATCTGCGTGAAGTTGTCGGCGCTCAGGCGAATCGGCGCCGTGAAGACATGGTCATGCTGGTTGTAGAGATGCCACCATCGGCTCGACGGCTCGAGCGGCCGAATCGCGCCGCCGAAGCTGCTGCGCACGAAGGCGCTGCCGATCTGCGAGCCGAAGGTGACGAGCGTCGCGTCGCGAAGCGCGCGCGGCTCGGTGCGGAAGGTGTCGTAGCTGACGAGCGAACCGAGGCTGTGGGCGAGGACCGCGTGCACCGGGCCGTCGGCGGTCGCCTGGGCGATCACCGAAAGCAGTCGCTCGCGCGTCGCCTGCCGGAACTCCTCGTCCGCCGCCCACTGCGCAACCATGCCCGCGGTCCAGCGAATGGAGTCGGCGATCGAACCGATGCCGCGCCGACGACGGAAGAGGTCGCCGATCCCGTGCACGATGCCGCTGAAGGTCAGGTTCGCCAGGGCCTCGAGCGACTCGCCGGCGTCGATGCCATGGTGGGCGACAAGGTCGTCGTAGTCGCACCAGATCGGCTCGATGACCACACTCGGGTCCCACCGATTCACCGCAGCCTGCATCGTGTCGAGCCAGGCGTGCTTCCACTCGCCGCTCCGATGATCGCCGACGCCGTGGACGCAGACGATGCGAAGGTTGCGAAGGCCCTCGGTCGATGCGCTCCGGCGAGCGCTGCGCGCGCCCCGTGCTGCGCCGCGCGCTACACCCCGTGCTGCACCCCGCGTCACGCCGCCCGTGACCGCCGTCGCGAGCGCCGGCACGCCCTTGAGCACCTCCAACGCCTTGCGGACGGCGGTGAGGGCCGATGCCGGCGTCGCGCCCGATGCGATCGTGATCGCCTGCTCCAGCACCGCACATGCCGCGCGAAGCGACTCGGTGCGGCTGTGGATCGAGTCGAACGCAACATCGATCTGAAGCCTGCGGAGCTTGGCGATCTGGTCGCGATAGGTGGCGAGGTTGGGGGTGTCGTAAGCGGCGAGTCGCCAGAGCGACTGGATGGCTGCTTCGATGTCGGCGTGGGTCTGGTTGGTCATTGGATTGATCCTTGTTCGTCGTGCGCTGTGGATCTGGCGTGCGCGAACCAATGTGCGTGTGCGTGTGCGTGTGTGTGGGTGTCGTCAGCGGGCCCGTTCGGCGGCGTCCTGGGCGGCCATCCAGGCTTCACGCAGCTCGAAGCTGCGCTCGATCACGGTGCGGGCCGCCTCAAGGGATATCTGCCCCGAGGCATCCTGCACGGCGCGATGGGCGGCGCGCCAGTCCGTCAGCAAGGCCTGATAGGCGCTCTTCGCAACGCTCTCCTTGCGAAGCGCTTCGCCGAACGCGGCGTGACGGCGAACGAGATCCTCAAGCTGCGAGAGCGCCGTGTCGATCGCGACTTCGGCGGAGGCCGACGGCGTGGCTTCGGTGGCAGGCGCTTCCGGAAGCGGCGGAGGGTGCATGCCGGTGACCGCGTGGAAGGCCACGGCCAGGCGGCCGTCGCGTCCGGCGGTTCGCACGAGGACGGCGCCTTCCGGCGACTTCGCGAGGGTGAGGATGCGAGCGTGCACCGTCAGTGCGTCGTTCTGCACCACATCGCGCTCGTCCGACAGGAAGGTCACGCGCAGATCGCACAGGGAATCGGCGTCGGCCTTGAGGATGATCGCGATCGCATCGATGCCCGGCTCGGCGGCCACGACGGCGTCGCGGAAGCGCTTCGCTCGCACGGCATCCTCGACGAGCCGGATCGCCTGGGCTGCCGCCGCGGTGTATGGAGTTGCCGCGGCGAGACTTTGCGTGAGGCGCTCGATCTGAAGATTCTTGAGCGTCTCGACGATGCCGTTCATGTCCGCCTCGATGCTCTCGACGGACTTCCCCTCAGCGAGGGCGAGGAGGGCGTTGTCGTAACGCTTCCAGATTTCGAGCGCCTGAAACCTCGCATCGATGTCCGCCTGTCGCTCATTGATCGCGGCAATGCGCTTCGAGATCGTCTCGTCTTCCTTGAGGGGCAGGTCGGCGGAACGGGCCGTGTCGACACGGGCGCGGATCCACCACTCTTCGGTGGCGGCCGACGCCTTTGCCGAGGCCTCTCGATAGGCGCCGAGCTCGCGGGTCGGAATCGCGCACCCGGTGAGAAGCACGAGGCTCGCGAGGACCGAAACAACGGCGGCGACGCGATGAAGTGCACGGAGACGAGGCCGCGGCGATCGCGGCCGCGCCTGAACGATGTCGTAGACGGGCATGAGGCGTCACTCCGGGGAGGGCGATGCGTCGGCAGAGCGCTGCACATCCGGCAGCGGCGCGCGCATCGTGTCACGCCGAAAGCGACGATGTCGTTCCTTCGTTACAAGAATCGCTCAGAATCTCGCTCAGTCGATGATGCGCGCGGTCACCGCTCTTCTGCGAAGAAGATGACTGCTCGCTCCGTTCCAGCGCAACCCGTGCGCGTCACTTCGTGTCCGATGGCGCCGTCGTCGTTGCTGGCGTCGCGGGCGCTACCGGCGCGATGCGTCGCTTCACGCTCCAGGCGATGCCTTGGCGGATGTGCTCGCGGAAGAGCGGTTCGGAGAAGCTTTCCTTCGTGTGGCCGCCGCCGGTGTACCACGACCGGCCGCCGTCGAAGTCGTGGCACCATGCGATCGGATGATCGCCCATCGGATGGCCGCCGGTGTCGTAGGTGGATTCGTCGAGATTCGCGAGCACATGCACCGGCGCGATCTTCTTCGTGCGCGGATTCTCGTTGTAGACATACCACTCGTCGATCCGCTCCCAGCGCTCCGGCAGCATCTCGGTGCTCTGGTGCTTGCGGTCCTCGACGACGACGGTCGCCTTCTGGACCGGCGGATGCGTCTTGAAGTACGCGCCGATCAGCAGTCCGAACCAGGGCCAGGTGTGTTCGGTGTCCGCGGCCGCATGAATGCCGACGAAGCCGCGCCCGCTTCGATACCAGGTCTCGAATGCCCGCTGTTGCTCGTCGTTCAGGATGTCGCCGGTCGTCGAAAGAAAGACGACGACATCGAAGCGTGCCAACTGCTCGGCGCTGAAGATCGTCGAATCCTCCGAGGCCTCGAAGACCATCGGACAGGTCGTTCCCTTCGTCGTCGCGGCGATCTCCTCGAGCGCGCGGATCCCGTCGGGAATCGAGTCATGCCGAAAGCCGGCGGTCTTCGAGAAGATCAGTCCGCGCACCTCGGTCACCACGCGCGGCGCGGCGGGCGGCTCGGGCAGCGCCGCCGCTCCGAGTCCGAGGAGTCCGCCGGTCAGGAGAGCGAGCAGGATGGTTGCGCGTGCCATGCCGCTTAGGATATCGAGGGCGTGGTTACCATCACGCGCAGGCGCGGCGAGAAACCCGCCGAGAAGGGACCTCTTTCGTGGGCACTGCGCTGCGCCGTCCGAGTCACCGCGCGACCGACCGACCTCGTGTGCGCAGCGCGCTCGCGATGTGCATCGCGTGTGCGGCGCTTTCGATGGCCGATGGGGCGAACGCCGAGGAATCCGGGCGCGACGGGGCCGAAGCGATCACGCCAAGTCAGCCGCCGACCGCTGGGCTCGAGGTCGCGGAGGCGGATGCGAGCGGCGGCGAGGTGCGGCGCGGGATCGCCAGCGGGCTCGATGACCTCGAGCGCGAGATCGGTCTTCGGCTGAGCTTCGCCTACACGATGCTCTTTCAGGTGCCGAGCGATTCCGGCGCTGCCGGGACGGCGGGCGCTGGCGACTTCGATCTTGGAATCCGGTGGAATCTCGTCGGGCGCGGCACCGAGAATCCCGGAACGCTCGTCTTCAGTTCCGAGTACCGATTCGAGATGGCTGATCGAACGCCGGCCTCGCTTGGCGGCGCGATCGGAACGGGTGTGGCAACGACCAATGGATTTTCTGAGCGTCCGCTCGTCGTCAAGGATCTCTACTGGATTCAGCACCTCGCCGATGGCGTCTTTCGCTGGGGTGTCGGACGCGTGGATCCGGAGAATCTCGTCGGCGGACACAAGCTTCAGAGCGCGAATCTGTATTTCTTGAACAAGGCCTTCTCGGGCAATCCGGCGATCGCCTTTCCCGGCGCCGGCATCGGCGCGGCCGTGGGATTCCGCCCCAACCGGGATTGGTATCTGAGCGTGGGCGCGACGAACGCCTACGGTCAGGTGACGCGCATCGAAATCGACTCGCTCATCGACGAGTGGAAGCTCTTTTCCTTCGTCGAAGCGGGGCTGACGCCGACCTTCGAGGGTCTCGGGGAGGGGCGATATCGCATCGCGCTCTGGCACATCGACGCTCGCGGCGGGTCGTACGCGAATGCGTCGAAGCCCGACGATCTCGGCGTGAGCCTCATTGCCGATCAGGAGATCGGAGCGAGCTGGCGGCTCTTCGGTCGCTACGCGTGGAGCGACGGGGACATCACGGGCCTCACCTCCCTCCTCGAGGCGGGCGGCACCTGCGCCGATCTCCTCGGCGAGCGAAGCCTCACGGGCTGCGCCGCCGCGATCCTCGACTACGCCGAGCGGAGCAGGGGCAGCGAAGTCGTGCTCGAGGCCTTTCAGCGCTGGCAACTCTGCTCGGTGAGCCAACTCACCGTTGGCGCGCAGGTGATACTCTCGCCTGCGGATCGGCCGGAAACGGACGCCATCGCGGTCCTGTCGGCGCGGCTGCGCGTCAGTTTCTGATGTCGTTCGATCCGAAGGAGTGCACCATGGCCCGACCCTCTCGCCCTCGTTCCCGATCCGGGCGCGCGTCCGCAACCCGCGTCGAGCATGACCTGCTCGGATCGAAGCGCGTTCCGCAGACGGCCTACTACGGCGTGCAGACGGCGCGGGCGATCGAGAACTTCCGCATCTCGGGCGTTCCGATCGGTCACTATCCCGAGATCGCGCGCGCCCTGGCGATGGTGAAGCTCGCCGCCGCGAAGGCGAATCGCGAGGTTGGCGCGCTCGACGCGAAGCGCACGCGAGCGATCGAGCGCGCCTGCCGCGAGGTGATCGACGGTTCGCTCGCCGATCAGTTTCTCGTCGACATGTTCCAGGGGGGCGCGGGCACCTCGACCAACATGAACGCGAACGAGGTCATCGCGAACCGCGCGATCGAGCATCTCGGCGGGAGGCGAGGCGACTACGAGCGGGTCGACCCGCACGATCATGTGAACCTCTCCCAGAGCACGAACGATGCGTACCCGACGGCGCTCCGCATCGCGATGCTGCTCGGGAACGAGACGCTCGTCGGCGAGATCGCCGAGCTCACGAAGGCGATTCGCCGGAAATCGAAGCAGTTCCGGACGATCGTGAAGATGGGCCGAACGCAGCTTCAGGACGCGGTGCCGATGACGCTCGGGCAGGAGTTCGCGGCGTGGGTGGCGAGCATCGAGGACGAGGCCAAGGCCCTCCGCGCCGTCGAGACGGCGCTCTGCGAGGTCAACATGGGCGGTACCGCGATCGGCACCGGCCTCAACGCGCCGCGCGGCTATGCGGCGCGCTGCGTGCGGCAACTCTCGCGGGTGACCGGACGGCGCATGCGTCTCGCTCCCGACCTGATCGAGGCCACGCAGGACACGCAGGGCTTCGTTCTCTATCACGGCACGATGCGCAGCCTGGCCATCAAGCTGAGCAAGATCTGCAACGATCTGCGCCTGCTCTCGTCCGGGCCGCGCGCCGGCCTCGCGGAGATCCGACTGCCGGCGATGCAGCCGGGCAGCACGATCATGCCGGGCAAGGTGAATCCCGTCATTCCGGAAGTCGTCAATCAGGTCTGCTTCAAGGTCATCGGCAACGATGTCTGCGTGACCATGGCCGCCGAGGCGGGACAGCTTCAGCTCAATGTCATGGAGCCGGTCATCGCCCAGTGCGTGCTCGAGGGGCAGACGCTCCTCCGCAACGCGATCCGCACGCTGCGCGAAGAGTGCATCGCGGGGATCGAGGCCGATCGCGACGCGTGCCGGGCGTTCGTCGAGCGGAGCATCGGCATCGTCACGGCGCTCAATCCGCTCATCGGCTACGAGCGTTCGACGGAGGTCGCGGCCGAGGCGCTTGCGTCGGGTCGGAGCGTGATGGACATCGTGCGCTATCGCGGATGGGTGCGCGAGGACCTGCTCCGCGAGGCGCTGCGGCCGGAACGCCTCGTCGGTCCGCAGCGTTGAGTGACCCGGATCCTCATCGATCGGAGCCTGCCGCATGATTTGGCTTGAACTGCTCGTGGTCCTTGCGGCGATCGTGCTCGGCGCTCGCGTCGGCGGCGCCGGACTCGGCACCGTCGGTGCGATCGGACTCGCGATACTCGTCTTCGGCTTCGGCCTTCCGCCCTCGTCGCCGCCGGTCACGGTCCTCGCGATTCTCGTGTCGGTGGTGACGGCGGCCGCCTGTCTGCAGGCTGCCGGCGGGATGGACCTCATGGTGACGCTCGCGGATCGAGCGCTCAGGGTGCGGCCGCGCTGGATCACCTTTGTGGGTCCCGCGGTCGCCTATGTTTTTACCTTTTGCGCCGGCACCGGCCATGTCGCGTATGCCGTCCTGCCGGTCATCGCGGAGGTCGCCCGTAAGGCCGGCATCCGGCCGGAGCGGCCGCTCTCGATCAGCGTCATCGCCAGCCAGCAGGCGATCACCGCGAGTCCGATCTCCGCGGCGACCGCGGGATTGCTCGGCATTCTCGGCGGATCGAGCCTCACGATCGGCGGTTCGCCCGTCGAACTCTGGCATGTGCTCGCGATCTGCGTGCCGAGCACCGTCATCGGGTGTCTCGCCGGAGCCGTCGTCGCCAGCGTGCTCGGCAAGGATCTCGCCGACGATCCGGTCTATCGCGAGCGACTCGCGCAGGGGCTCGTGAAGGAGCCCGCGCCGCTGCCGCGACTCGAGGGGGCCGCGAAGCGGCGCGCGATCGGCTCGGTTGCGACCTTCCTGGGCGCGGCCCTGCTCGTCGTCGCCTTCGGGATGTTCGAACCGCTGCGGCCGAGCTTCACGGCGATCGTGACGCCGGCGGGGACGGTCTCCGCCGAGATGATCGAGCACGCGCTCAGCGACCTGAGCGATCCGGAGCGGGCCGACGAGCCGGTCACGCGAAGCGCGATCGCCGACGGTCTCGCGACGCTTCGCGATCGCCCCGCGGAGGTGAAGGAAACCCGCGTCGGCATGGCGACGCTCATTCAGCTCATCATGTATTCCGCCGCGGGCATCATGATGCTCCTGTTCGGAGCAAAGCCGGCGCAGGCCGTCAGCTCGTCGGTCGCCGTCGCCGGCGTCGTCGCGTTCGTCTCGATCATGGGACTCGGCTGGCTCGGCAACTGCTTCTTCGACGGCAACCGCGAGGCCATCGTCACCTCGCTCGCGACGATCATCGAGGCCCATCCGTGGGTGTTCGCGATCGGGCTTTTCGCGCTCTCGGTCGTCCTCTTCAGCCAGGCCTCGACCGTCGCGGCGCTCATGCCCGTGGGCATCGGACTCGGGCTCTCCGCGGGCACGCTCATCGCTTGCTTTCCCGCGGTGAACGGCTATTTCTTTCTCCCGACCTACGGCACGATCATCGCGGCGGTCGCCTTCGACACGACCGGCACGACGCGCATCGGCCGCTTCGTGGTGAACCACTCCTTCATGATTCCGGGGCTCGTCACGACCGCGGCGTCGCTCGCGGCGGGCTGGACGCTCGTCGCCGTGTTCTTCTCCTGAGCGCGCGGCCGTCGCCGCTATCGCCCTTCGCGCACGACCATGCGGAACTTCAGGGCCTTCAGTTCGGGACCGTAGCGGCGCAGCATGCGGTTGCGCACCGCGCGAAGTCCCGAGGTGGTGAAGGCGTTCTGCTGCATCGCAGCGAGAAGCGCCATGTCGAGCACCGCCGAGCGGATCCAGTCGATGTCGCGACCGTAGCCGCTGACCGCGACGGCGCCGGTCGCGCTCAGGAAGCGCTGGATGCGCTTGTTGTGCAGGAAGAGCGTGCGACAGCTCGAGAAGTGGATGACGCGCCCCGCGCAGCGGCCGGCGAGGTGCTCCTCGAACTCGTCGAGCGACATGTGGCTTGACCGCTTGCGAAGGTCGCCGAACTGGACCTCGCCCTCGATGCCGTGGAAGCCGACATAGAGAATCGGAAAGTCGTCATGCTTCCGCTGCGTCCACTTGTCGAGATAGTGCAGGAGCGCGTCGCGAGTCACGACATTGCGATGGATGTACGGAATGCGAATCGGCGAGCGGCTCAGGAGATCCAGCAGAGGCTCCACCGTCGGCGCCCGCGTGATGTCGGTCCAGTCGGTTTCCAGGCAGAAGACGCCGCGGACCTTGGCCTGCGGCAGGGTGTAATGTTGCTCGCGCATGAAGGACGGACGCGGTGGCTGCTCGTGCGGGGGGCGTCCGGACAGGGACGCTCTCAGCCTCCATCATCGGCTGCTTCTTCGGTCGCCGCCCATCGCTCCCACGCCTTTGGGTCAAAGGTGAAGAGTTGGGCGGCCCGATGGCGGACGCCCCGTTGAAAGATGGGGAGTTCCTTGAGGATGCCCGTCGGCCGGAGCTCGACGAGCTTGCGGCGGAAGTTGCCTCGATCGATCTCCGCGCCGAGCAGTCGCTCGTAAAAACGCCTGATCGCGGAGAGCGGGAAGGGGTCGGGCAGGAGTCCGAAGAGCGCGGGCGGCGTCGGGCCCTCGCTCGAGCCGAGCGTGAGCTGGTCCGCTGCGCTGCGAAGGAGGTGCCTGGGCAGGACGCGTCGGGTGACCGCGTCGTGGAGAATCTCCGCCCCGAGGCTCCGATAGGCCGCTTCGATCACCGCCCGATGGTCGTCGAGCAGGGCCGGGAGCCGGTCGACGAGGACCCATGCGCCATCGCCATGCTCCGCGGCCGCGACCAAGTCGCCAGCCTGGCCGTTGGGCGAACCCGCGGCGACCGGCACATGGGGCGAGCGGACAAGCACCCACGAGATGAGGCCGATCTCGCGGCGGCGGGACACGCGATCGGGGTCGGCGAAAACGGCACAGTGCTTCCGCTGGACGATCTCCCGGTGGAAAGGGAGCGTCGCGAGAAGGCGCTCAAGGGCTTCGGTATCCGACTCCCGTTCGCCGATCTCGCGACCCGGAAGTCGATCGGGGGTCTCGAGGGACGGCCGTCCGGCCGCCTCAGCGGCTACGCTCCGCGCTGCCACGGTCGGGTGGTGGCCGTTCAGGCCGGTGGGGGGCGTCTGGGGAGCGTTCTTCTGCGGTCGGGCGAGCCAGACCATGAGATGCTCGTCAACCAGACGAAAAGCGACAGGGTGAACAACAACCGTGGCCATGGGGGTTCTGGACGCTCCGAATCGTGCTGCTTCCGGCCTGTCGGGTGCAGGCCTGTGGTTGATACGGCCCCTGTTTCCCGCTTCGGGACCGCCTCCCGAAGTTGGCCGCGGAGCCTCCTCCGCGTGCCCTCAAGACCCCCACGACCCCACGATCCAGCGCTTGTGACCCCCATGCCGTTCCGGCTTGTGGATCCTGATCCCAGCTTCTCATCCAGCTTCCAGCTCTCACTGCACGGCCTGCTCCAATGGCAAGGCCGCACACGAAACGCCTCCATGCACCTCCTGCTCACCGGGTTTGAGCCCTTCGGCGGCAGCACCATCAATCCGTCTGCCGAGGCGATCCTGTTGCTTCGTCGTCGCCCGAATTCCGGTATCCGCCTGACAACCCGCCTTCTTCCCGTCGTGGGAGGGGTTGCCGCCACAGAACTGGTGGCCGCGATCGACGCCGAGCGTCCCGATGCGGTCATCAGCCTCGGCGAGTCCGGCCAGGCGACCGGGATCACCCTCGAGCGGCTCGCCGCGAACCTCCGGGACTACCGGATCGCCGACAACCAGGGCGGGGTCATCGCAGATGCACCAGTCGTCGCCGACGGACCGGCGGCCTACTTCGCCACGCTGCCTTTGCGGAGGATGCTCGCTGCGGTGCAGGCCGTCGGCGTTCCGGCGGAACTCTCGATGAGCGCCGGGACATTCCTCTGCAACGAGGTCATGTACGCCGCGCTGCACCACATCGCCCAGCGGGATCTTGGCATCCCCGCCGGCTTCATCCATGTGCCGCAGCTTCCGGAGCAGGTCATCGCCGCCGGCCGCGGGCGGCCCTCGATGGCCCTCGGGACGATCGTGCAGGGCCTTGAGGCCGCGATCGGGGTGCTCGTCGGCGGCGCCGAGCTCGGCTAGCCGGCGCGGCGCAGGCGAACCGGTCGCGCGGCGAAGGACCACGGCGCGAGGACCGGACGGGGCTCCTGAGCGCGGGCGATCTGGGCGTCGAGCATCGGGCCCGGCGAGAGCGTGCCGATCACGAGCGTCTCCGCGTCGCTCTCCGGGACGAGCTTGCCGCCGAACTCGCGGACGAGCGACTCGATGAGCAGGCCGGCCTTGCCGTGGTCGACGACCGCGACGCGGCGGCCGGCGAGAAGACCCCGTTCCTTGGCGAAGGTCGCGCGGGCGGCGGTCTCGCCGGTGAAGCGGGCCCAGAGTTCGTCGTCCATCGGCACGCGGCGCTGCTCGAGCACCGTCGCGCGGAACTCCGCGAGGCCGCGTTCGTAGCCTTCGAGCGCGTTTTCCTTGCGGGCGATGCCTTCATATCGCTCGATCGTCTCGCGCAGCGATGACTCGAAGACCCGGTCCGGCGCGTAGCGGCGGAGGACCCAGCCGTTGTTCCGCATCAGCCGGCCGAGGACGAGTCCCATGTCGCGGTTCGTCGGCGTCTTGGTGTGCAGGACGCGGAAGCGCGGATCATGGATGATGCGCTTGCCTCCGAGGAGGAACCGCGCGCAGAGGTCATACTCCTCGACATAAAAATGAAATGCGGGGTCGTACCCGCCTGCGGTCATGAAGGCCTCGCGACGGATCGCCGCACCGCAGCCGACGATGACCTCCGGGAGTCCGCCCTGCTCGTGGCCCCCGTCGGGGAGGAGGATCTCGGCGCCGATCGCGGCGACATCGGGTTCGGCGTCCTCGATCGCGTCGACGAAGCGCATGTCGAGCGGATAGGAGTCGTCGTCGAGCATCACGATCCACTTCGCGCTCGCGATGCGCACGCCGTCGTTGCGCGCGGCCGCCCCCTCGTTGCGCGGTCGCCTGAGCGTGCAGGCGCGCCAGCCGTTCGGGAGCCGCGCCGGCAGCGTGACGGGCTCCTGCGAGTGGTTGTCGACGACGATGACCTCGGCCGGAACGACCGGGTCCATCGTGCCGAGGCGCTCGATCGTGCGGGCGAGCTCGGTCGGCCGGTTGCGGGTGGGAAGGACGAAGCTGACGAGAGGGTGCATGGTGAGGTCGCCGCAGGCTGCCGGCTTCGGGAGTGGCTTTGGGGTTACACCGCTGCGGCACCCGCGAGCGTCGCGGCGGGGGCCAGTCCGTAGGCCAGTTGGGCGTTGTGGAGACGCAGAAGACCGCGGCGCAGTTCCGCGGCATCGATCGGAATGTTGCCAAGTCGCTGGGCTTCGCTCGCCGCGGCGACATTGCCGAGGATCGCGGCCTGAGCGACCGAACCGCCCGCGGCGAGGGCCAGCGTGGCGACCGAGAGCAGGGCGTCGCCGCAACCGAGCTGATCGACGGCGAAGGGGGCGAAGCTCGGGATGTGCTCGCCGGCGACCCGGTCGAGCCAGCGGGCCCCCTCGCGGCCGGCGTCGGTGGGGCGGTCGAAGGCGATGAGCCCATCCGGCCCGAGCGTCACGATCGCCGAACGCGACCGGGTCACATCGAGCAGCGACCAGACCACGCTCGCGAGGCCGTCGTCGGGCAGGTGCATCGCCTCGCGGACCTCCGATTCGCTCGGGCACAGCAGGTCCATTTCCTCGAAGCCGAGGAGATTCGCGCGTCGGCCGCTGACATCGCCGGCGAGAATCCCCGCCCCGCGCCGCAGGCCGCGGCAGAGCGGGCCGATCGAGGCTGCGTTGAGGAGTCCGAGGGCGAAGTCCGCGACGATCGCGGCGTCCGCTCCCCGGGCGGCGTCGGTCGCCAAGGCGAGATAGCGATCGCGCTGCGAGGCGTCGAGCTCGATCCGCTGACCGAGGTCGAGCTTCATGACCTTTTGCGCGCCGACGAGAAAGCGCTGCTTCTCGACCAGGGGACGCTCGCACTCGACATGACGCGTCTCGATGCCGCGATCGGCGAGGCGTCGTCGGAGACGCTCGCTCTCGAGGCTGCGCGGCAGGCTCGTCACGAGCGTCGGCGAGGCGCCGAGCGCGGCGAGATGCTGGGCGATGATCGCAGCGCCGCCGTCGAAGCTTCGCTTGTCGATCGGGCGGAGCGAGAGGATCGGCGACTCGCCCGCGACCTCGGCCCGGTCGCAGAGGACATAGGTGTCGATGATGACATCGCCGCAGACGACGACCTTTTTCCCGCGAAATCCGGCCGCGAGGCGATCGACGCCGTTCGCGTCGAGTCCGTGTCGCTGGACGAGATCGCGCACCTTCGCCTGAAACGGATCGGTGCGGGCCTCCATCGCGGCGATCAGCGCCGTCGACGAGAAGACGACATCGCCCGAGGAGAAGACCACGCGCCCGCCGTGACGCTCGACGATCTGCCGCTCGAGCAGGAAGCGCGGATCGCCGTTTCGCTCATATTCCTTGCCCTTCACATACACATCGGGCTTGGTGCGCTCGAGGAGTTCCGCGGCCGTCGGTTGGTCGCTGATGGCGACCCAGTCGACGAAGTCGAGCGCCGCGAGGTTCTCCGCACGCAGCTCCTGCGGAATGAGCGGGCGCCCCTCGCCCTTGGACATCACCGTGTCGCCGGTGACGGTGACCAGCAGGCGCGTGCCGAAGGTCCGCGCGTGGCGCAGGTGACGGATGTGGCCGGGGTGGACGATGTCGAAGCAGCCATGGCACTGCACGACCGTCTCGCCTGCGGACTGCGCGGCGCGCACGGCATCAGCGACATCGTCGACACTCAGGATCTTGCCGTGTCCCACCGTAGCGATCCTCCGTGAAGCCGCCCACGCCCGCTTCGCCCCGCGGCGGCCCGCCCGGGAGAGTCGAGAATCGACTGAAACGCTTGGGTTTCTGCACTTTGCGTGCCTCCGCGAAGGCCGTGGGAGGACCTCAGAATCTGCACCCGCCGCGCAAGGATCGCCGACGAAGGGGCGGTGAGCGCCGTCCCTGTCGTCTCGATCGTCGTTCCGAGCCTGGGTCGCCCCGACGCCCTGGCCCGTTGCCTCGCCTCGATCCGGGAGACGGTGGACCTCCCGCACGAGGTGCTCTGCGTCACGCCTGCCGCGGACGCTCCAACGATCGCGGTCGCCGAGGCGGCCGGCGTCCGCACGATCCTCGAGCCCGATCGCGGCGGGTTTGTCCGGGCGGCCAACCTCGGTTTCCGGGCCGCCGGCGGCCGGTGGCTCCTCCAGCTCAACGACGACTGTCGTCTGCTCCCGCATTCGGTGGCGAACGCCGTCCGGTTCCTGAGTGCGCCCGCCCACGCCGGCGTCGGCCAGGCGGCGTTCTTCCACGACACGCCGGTCACCCGCAATGTCTTCCAGCAACTGGACCTCGACGGCCGGACCTTCCGCGTCCTGCATGTCCGGGGCCTCTGCTACGCCAACTTCGGGCTCGTCCGCCGCGAACTCGCCGAGCGGCTCGGCCACTACGACGAGCGGTTTCGCATGTACGGGGCCGACCCCGACTTCTCGCTGAAGGTCTGGCACGACGCCGGACTTGAAGTCCGTCCCTGCCCGGGAGCCCTCGTCGAGCACGACGAACTCGTCGACGCGCGGGCCGCAACGGAACGGCCCGGTCAGAGCGAGGACAATCGGCTGCTCTTCGCCAAGTGGGCCGACCGGTGGGGAATCAGGTGAAGCGAGTAGCATCCCGAGCCCGTGTCGCTTGTTCGACTTGAGATCGCCGGCCGCACCGCGACCGTGACCCTGACCGACGCCGACCGTCGCAACGCGATGAGCGTCGCGATGTTCAACGCGCTCGAGTCGGCGATCGCCGCGATCGCCCGTCACGAGACGAGCGTCCTCCTGCGCATCCGCGGCGAGGGACCGGCGTTCTGCGCTGGCTTCGATCTGGGGGCCTGCGTGGTCGACGGCGGCGCCGAGGGCGCACTCCTCGCGAGCTTCATCCGACGGCTCAGCCGCCTCAACCGCGCGATCCGACGGCTGCGGCAGGTCGTGGTCGTCGAGGTCCAGGGGGCCGCTCTCGCCGGCGGTTGCGCGATGCTCTCGGCGTGCGACTTCGTCTGCGTCGCTCCCGATGCCACGCTCGGCTATCCGGTGCACCGGATCGGCGTCTCACCCGCGGTGAGCCTTCCGACGCTCATGCAGGCGACGGGCGGGGCCGCCCGTCCGCTGACGCTCGGGGGCGAGCTCATCGACGGGAGGACCGCGCTCCGCATCGGGCTCGCGACCCACTGCGCGGAATCGGCGGAGCATCTGCCCGCCCTCGTCGACGAGCTCGTCGCGCGACTGCTTGCGAAGGGGCCGCATGCCCTCGCGGCGACCAAGGCGTGGCTCAACGAACTCGACGGCAGCGACCGCGATGATGCCTTCGAGCGGACGGCCGAGGGATCGGCGTCACTCTGCGGCGGAGCGGAGTGCCTCGCGATGCTGACGCACTTCTGGAACTCTCGTAAGCGATAGCGATTCGACCGCCAAGCGACCCTTCCACGAGCCACGCTCTCCCATGCCGACCTCTGACCTCGTTCGTCTCTCGATCGCCGACGGCATCGCGACGCTGACCCTCCATCGTCCCGACGCCCGCAACGCGCTCTCGCTTCCGCTGATTCAGGCGATGGGCGAAGGCGTGCGGCAGGTCGCCGCGGATCCGTCGGTGCGCGTCCTGATCGTCGGTGGCGAAGGCAAGGTCTTCTGCGCCGGCATGGACCTGAAGGCGGTGGCGAACGATCCGGTCGCGATGGGCGAGATGCTCCGCGAACTCAGCCGCGTGACGCGGGCATTGCGACGCCTGCCGATCCCGACGATCGCTCGCGTGCAGGGTGCTGCCGTCGGCGGCGGCTGCGGCATCATGGTCGTCTGCGACTTCGCCGTCACGCACGCCGAAGCGAAGGTCGGTTACCCCGAAGTCGATCTCGGCGTCTGCCCCGCGGTGGTCGCGCCGTGGCTCATTCGCAAGATCGGCGCCGGCCGCGCCCGGGCGATGCTCCTCGCCGGCGGCACGATGTCGGGCAAGGAGGGTTTCGACGCTGGCCTCGCGACGCATCTCTGCGAGCTCGACAAGCTCGACGAGACAGCGCGATCGATCGCGAAGCGACTCGTCGCCGGCGGCCCCAAGGCCCTCGCCGCGACGAAGGCATGGCTCAACGAACTCGACGGCAGCAACGAAGACGCGGTGCTCGACAAGGCCGCGGAGATCAGCGCAACGATCATCGCCGGCGACGAGGCGCAGGGCAGGCTTCGGGCGATCTTCGCGCGGTGAGTGATTCTCTGCCTCACCCAAGCGCAGGCCAGTCGCGGCCGACGCGCTCGTAGGCGCGGTCGAGTTCGTCGCGGACGGGGCGCGGCAGCGGGCCGTCGGCGGCCGCTTGGGCGATGTCGATGACATGCGCCGCGTGGCTTGAGCCGACGAGCGCGCTCGTGATGCCTTCGGCGTGCGATGCAAAGCGGATCGCGGTTGCGAGCCAACCGAGACCGTCGGCCGGCTCGCGCATCGGAAAGGCTTCCCAGCGCGGCCAATACTGGGCGGCGTACTCGCTGCGCGGGCGTTCGGTGCGACCGGGGATCGCGTTCGCCAGCGGGCGTTTCGCCAGGACGCCCATGCCGCGCGCGGCGGCGCGCGCGATCGTGGCGGCGTTCGCACGGTCGAGGATGTTGAAGGTGGCCTCGATCACCTCGAAGCGGCCGCAGTCGACGGCGTAGGCAAGCGCGTCGTTGTCGCCGCTGTAGCCGATGAGACGCGCCTTGCCGGCGTGGCGCAGCCGTTCGATCGCGTCGATGACCTCGCCGCGCTCGAGCGTCTCGCGCGGGCAACTGTGGAGGAGAAGGACATCGACGCGGTCCGTACGCAGCGCCTCGAGCGAGGCGTGCACCGTCTCGACGATCTCGGCGGGGGTCCAGCGCGGCTCGAATGCGCTGGTCCAGCCGCACTTCGTGACGATCGTCACCGCGTCGCGGACGGGCTCGAGCGCCTGGCCGACGAAGCGTTCGGAGTTGCCGTAGGAAGACGCCGTGTCGATGAGGCTGACGCCCGCATCGACGACGGCGCGGAGGGTTCGTTCTGCGTCGGCGTACTGGCGTCCGTTGCGTCCGAGCGCCTCGGCGCCGAAGCCGACGATCGGGACGCGCGGTACGCCACGGGCGAGCTCGCGCGACGGGAGCGAGATCGCGGTCGCGCTCATTCGCCGATCACGCAGTAGGAGACATAGGAATCGAAGGGCATCCGGCGGATCCGGATGTTGCGGAGTCCGAGCACCTCATCGACCGCGAGCGTTTCGCCGGGGAACATCTTCGCGTTCAGCTCGTCGAAGACGATGACGGCGCCCTTGGGCATGCGCGGCAGGAAGGTCTCGAGCGCGACCTTCGTCGGCTCGTAGAGATCGAGGTCGAGGTAGAGCATGCTCACGACGAGATGCGGATTGAGCTTCAGGTACGCCGGGCCCGTCTTGCAGAGATCGCCCTTGACGAGCTCGACCTTCGGGATGTGCGCGATCGGCCGGTTCTGGTCGTAGAGCGTGACCGCCCGCTGCACATCGTCGAGCGAGGAGCCGGTCAGCCCCCCCTCGACGAGATGCGACGAGTCGCCCTCGGTGCGGTCCGCGTCGCTGATCGACGGAAAGCCCTCGAAGGTGTCGAAGCCGATGACCTTCCGGACATGATTGGCCGGTTCGAAGATCGACGAGAGCTTCGCCCATGTCAGAAGCCCCGCGCCGTGCAGCACGCCGCACTCGACGATCGAGCCGTTGACATGCAGGATCTCCTTGAAGATCTCGTAGCGCGCAAGGAACTTCGCGATCGCCTGCCGCGACGCGAACTTCGGAAACCCGTCGATCCGCTCGGCAAGCGAACCGGCAGAGCTCTCAAACACGCTCTCCATCATCGAGAACTGCGTGAGATCGGCCTTCGACTGGTTCTTCGGTTCGCGAATCATGGAGAGTCCTGGAGAGGGAGAGAACGAAAGAAGCAGAGAACCACAGAGGCACAGAGGGCACAGAGGTAGCACAGAGAAGGCAAGAGAGGAGTTCGGTTGTGCGCGTTGATGGAAATGTGCCGGCTCCAGAGGGACTTGAGGCGTGTAAGTGCTGGGCGCTGGAACAGGTCAGACCCAAGTCAAATCCACTCTGCACCTACGAGTTCGTTCGTCGAACTTCCCTTTGCCTTCTCTGTGCAGCCTCTGTGTCCTCTGTGCCTCTGTGGTTCTCCGGACGATTTGTGCGTCTGTTTTCGATCTGCCCGTCGCGCTTCGGCCGGCGATGTCACACCGGAATCAGGTCGCCCATCGCCGGATTGGTCGGCGCGCCCGTCGGGGTGAAGCGGGGCTGGAGCGAATAGCGGATCGACGGCGAGACATTCAGGTTGCCGCTGTGGAAGAGGAGTGCGTTGAAGTAGAGCACATCGCCCTTGCGCATCTCGACCATGCGCACCTCGCGGTCGAAGATCGTGGACGGGACGGACTTCTTCCCGACCTTGGTGTCGTGCGGGACGACGCCGAGGGTGTGCGAGCCGGGCATGACCGTCAGGCAGCCGTTGAAGTAGTTGGTGTCCTGGAAGGGAATCCACGCGGTCACGACATCGGTGTTGCCGCCGACATAGAAGTGGTCCTGGTGCCAGAGCGCGAGCTCCTTCGTCCAGAGCGGCATGTCGATCCGGAAGGGGATCTTGCTGAAGAGGCTGAAGCCGCCGGGGAGAAGCGCGCGGACCGGCGCGGTGAGCGCGGGCTGCGCGGAGAACTCGGTGAGCCACGGCGTGTCGCGGATGCGGAGATAGACCTCGCTCTCGAGATCCGGTCGCTCGTTGTAGAAGGCGACGATGTCCTCGCCGTGCGGATCCGCGAAGCGGCGTCCGGTGATGGCCTGCACGAGATCGAGATAGTTCGCCATCAGGCGATCGATCGACGCGACGGGCAGCGCGTTGCGAACCAGGCAGTAGCCCTGCTGGGCGTACTGTTGGGCAAGCGAGGCCGCGGAGGGAATCGTGATCTCGGTGACCTTCTTGACGGTGGTCGCGGATGAGGTCGGGGCGGTGGTCGTCATGGCGGGCTCCCGGCGAAAGTGGGGATCGGGGTGATCTGGTTCAGAGGCCGCGCGAGGCAAGCCAACCCTCGCGATCGAGGTGAATCGACAGCAGCTTCTTCTGACGCTCGTCGAGGAGCGAGAGATCGCAGTCGCGCAGGTCATACGGGAATGCGCTGAAGTAGTCGCTGCGCAGGACGAAGTCGCGGGTCAGCGCCTTCGCATTGAAGAAGCCGGTGAAGAGCAGGCGACGGCGGTGCATGACCGGACGCACCGCGTGCCAGAGGAAGGGCGTCAGGACAAGCAGGCTGTTGCCGAGCATGTCGAGCGACTGGTAGCCGGCCCAGCGCTTCGCGGGCTCGGGATCGTGGACGAGCGAGGCCTTGTTCGTGACGGCCGACTCGCTCTCGAGCGGCTTGCCCCTGTACATCGTCTGGCCGTTCGGGCCGCGGGTGTACCAGCGGTGCGAGTCGGGGATGATCTGGAATCCGCCGCAGTCGTCGGTCGTGCCGTCCATGTAGAGGAACATGTACAGCCCCTGCGTGAGGCAGTCGTAGTGCGTCTCGGCGTGGGTGTGGCCGAACATGCCCGCATATCGATATGGGTCGTCGACCTTGAGGTAGTACTTCCCCTGCACGAGATCGTCGCCGAGGAAGGACTCGGCGATCGTCATGAGCGACGGGTGGCCGTTGATGTTCGTGACGGCCTTCTGCGAGTAGAGCAGCGACCCGCCGAGCGAGTGGTAGAGCTTGTGCTTCGCGGGATTCGCGTCGACATGCTGCACCGCCATGCGGCACATCGCGAGGTCCATCGCGGAGAACTCCTCGCGGCTGAAGACATGCGGGATGCGGAACCAGCCGTGCTCGGCGTAGTGCGCCTTGTACTGGGCGATCGCCGCGGGCGAGGTGATGAAGGCGTTGTGTTCGGCGGTCGAGCGCTTCCACCAGGCGTCGCTGCTCAGGCAGCGATCGATCTGCGTCGGCGTGTAGACGCCGCGGTCGATGAGCGCGTCGATCGGCGACGGGCCGCCGTTGGCCGCCTCCTCGCGGAGACAGGCGAGATCGGCGGCCGAGATGAGGTCATGCTCGAGGAGGACCTGCTCGTCCGCGGCGGTGTAGCGGCCTGGCGTCGTGCGGGCCGAGGGCCGAACGCTCGGACGAACGGCGGTGGCGGAGGCGGTCGGGCTCGATGCTGCGCTCATCGGACGCTTGGTCATGGGAATCTCCTGCGGCCGCCCCCGGGGCGAGGGCGTCGTGCCGGTCTTATCGGTTCCGCCGATACAGCCACTTCGCGCGAATCGCGCTCTTCCGTGTTTTTCTCAAGAGCGGCCGCCGGGGCATGGCCCGCCTCGCGGCAAACGCGGCGTCCGGAGTCCAAAACGCATGGGTTTGCGAGGCCTTTTCAAGGGGCCTCCGGGGGCGGGCCGATCTCCCCGAGACGCATCGTCAGAGCGCCGCGCGGGGTTCCCTCCCGACGGTCTCCAATCGAGAGATGACCCGAGAGATGACCGTCGATCGCACCGGATCAGACCCTGTCACAGCGCGGTTCGGGACAGAGGCGGCCATCGCCGCGTCGGTCCGAAGCGGACCGCGCCTCATCCTCTGGGACCTCGTCGGAAGCTGCAATCTGCGCTGTCCGTCCTGTCCGGTCGGCAGCATGCAGGGCACGAACGACAAGGGACTGATCGACGAGGCGCTCTTCGACGCGATTCTCGCCAAGCTCAGCCGCGAGTTTCCTCGCTGGCAACTGCATTTCTACAACTGGACCGAGCCGCTCATCCATCCGGCGATCGTGCGGTTCTGCCGCTCCGCCGCGGATGCCGGGTTCCATACGCACATCTCCTCGAACCTCAATCACCTGAAGGACGCCGAGGGCATCATGGCGGCGGGGCTCAAGACCTTCCGCATCTCGCTCTCCGGCTTCACCCAGGAGGTCTACGGCATCGGGCATCGCGGCGGCAAGATCGAGAAGGTGAAGGAGAACATGCGGCGTCTCGCCGAGGCGAAGCGGGCGACGGGCAGCCGCACGCGCGTGCATGTGTACTTCCACAAGTACCGCCACAACCTCGATGAGATCGAGCCGATGCGGGCCTTCGCCCAGGAGCTCGGCTTCGACTTCTGCGCCGACTGGGCGTTTCTCATGCCGCTCGAGAAGCTCGTCCAGTACATGGACGGTTCGCTCGCCGACGACGAGCGGGCGTTCGCCGATCGCTCGATCGTGCCGCAGGTCGGCGATGCCGTCGAGCTCATGCGGCCCGAGCGCGACGCGCACTGCGAGCTCATCGACCAGCTCGTCCTCGACTTCCGCGGGCATGTGACGCTCTGCTGCGCGGTCTACGACGCCAAGCGCCATCACATCGGCAGCTATCTCGACAGCACCTGGGAAGAGCTGCAGCGGACGAAGTACGCCCACTCGACCTGCGCGACATGCACGAGCCACGGTGCGCATGTCCTCTACACGCACTTCAGCAAGCCGGAGCTCGTCGCCCGCATGCACGAACTCATCGAACGGCAGCTTGAGGCTCCGCCGCCGATCGGCCGCCGCGGGCCGATTCCGCTGCCGGTCCTCGGCGCGCGCGAGATCGCCTCGCTCGCCGAGTCCGCCTGATCCACCCTTCCCACGAACCGACCACGAGCACTCCCATGGGCATCGGCTCCAGCCACCAGATCCTTCAGGGTTCGCAGATCGACGCGATGCATCCGATGTGTCGCGGCGACATTCCGACACTCGTCTTCAGCGGCGACGCCGAGCTGCTCGGAGAGATCTCGGGCGAGCCGACCGCGCTCGCCGTCGCCAAGTTCGTCCTGCCCGATCCGACGATCGAGGGCGATCGCGATCTCGCCTCGGCGAACGGCATGCTGTTGCCCCGCTGGGAGGGACCGACCGACCGTCCGATCGACGGCGTCTGCTTCGCGTTCACGAGTCCCGCCCATCCGGCGCTTCGGGCGATGCTCGCCCATGGCGCGGTGCGCGACGAGCATGTCGTCCTGCTCGACGGCGAGGGGGCGGAGGAACGCGCGGCGACCGCGCTGCACGACCGGCTGCGCCGATTCCTCGGCGACTGCAGCGCCGGCGCTCCGTCCGAGGCGCATGTCATCGTCGTGGGCTACGGTCATCAGGGACGCGAGATCGCGTCGCGGCTCCGCGACGAGTTCGGCGTCCCGAGCCGGCACATCCTCGTGCACGAGCGCAACGCCGACGCCCGCGCCCGCGCGATGCGCGACGGCTTCTCGACGCTCGAGGAATCCGATGTCGTGACCACCGCCGTGGCCTTCGGCGCCGGCGTCCTCTGCTCGCCGCTCATGCGGCATGACCGGCTTCACCGGCTCCTTGAGCTCGCCCGCCAGCGCGGACTGCCGACCTTCGACAACGCCCAGGCCAGAATCGGCGCTCAGCACTTCGTCGGCGACGGCTCGGTGCGCCTGACCGCCGCCGCACGACGGGTGCTCGTCACCGACGGTCATCGCGTCGAGCTGCGCGAGCCGGCGATGCCCCAGCGTCTCGCGATCATCCGGGAGGACATCCGATCGATCCGTGGCCGCGAGTTCGTGCATCTGCACGCCGGCCGCGTGACGGAGCTCGACGGCGAGCGCCGCGCCGTCGCGATCGCCGCGCCGCGCATCGACGATCCGTTGCCGCCCGCGACGCTTCGTGCGATCCGCAAGGTGTTCGTCGGACTCGGCACGCGAGCCGACCATGCCCTCTTCGCCGCCCGCGAGGTGGCCCTCGGACTCTGGCCCGCCGCGACGCGCGAGGTCCTCCCGGCCGAGCACGCCTGCGACCTCGGCGGAACGACGCTTGAGCGGCTCCTGCTCGGGCATCTCGCCGCTCGCGAGGTCGCGTCGACGATGCAGACGCCGGCCCAGCGGGCCACGCTTGGCGTCGTCGCCCGCCACTACGCGGCCGACCGGCCGATCGTCGAGATCGGCTCGGCTTTCGGCGGGAGCGCGCTTCTCATGGCCGCCGCCACCGATCGCCACCGACCGACCCTCTGGTCGGTCGATCCCGACGCGCCGACCCGCGACATCATGCGCTTCGCCTTCGCCCGCGAGGGACAGGCTGACCGCCTGCGACAGATCGTCGCGACGAGCGACATCGCCATCACCGAGCTCGCCGACCTGCGCGGCACCTGCGGCCTGGTCATGATCGACGGGCTGCACACGCTCGATGGCGTCGCCGCCGATGCGGGCCTCTACGCGCCGCTCGTCGCGCCTGGCGGCGCACTCGTCTTCCACGACGCGGCGCCGCAGATCGAGACGGTCATGCGGGTCGTGCTCGGCCGGATGCTCGACGATCCGCGCTTCACGCTGCGGCTGCTCGTCGACGGTCTCGCCATCTTCGAGCGCCACGGCGGCGAAGGATCGCGCGCCGGATGACCCCGACGCAGCCGCCCCTCACCGCTCCGACCGAGGCGCGCCGTGCGGCGGCACTGGCTGCGCTGAACGGCGACGAACCCGAGTACGGACTCGAGCGTGCCCTGCCGACGCTCGCGTCCGAACCCACGCTCGACCTGCTGCTCGCGGCCGCGCGGGCGCTCGTCCGGAGCGGGCTTGCGGGTCTAGCGGTCAGGCTCATCGATGCCATGGGTGGGGGCGCTCCGGCGCTCGCGGAGTTGCGGGCGAAGCTCGCTTCGCTGCCGAGCGGCGAGCGCGACGCGGCGCTGCTTGCGGAGCGCTGGTCCGTCCGCCGCGCTCGGCTCGTCGAGCGGCGCGGGGATCTCGAGGAGAAGCTTCCGCGGGCGCTGCCCGCAGACCTCATTGCGTACCGAAGCACCCGAGGCAACATTCATCTGGTCCGCGTGAGGCCGGGGGGAATCGACTTCGCAGCGCCGTTCGAGGACGCCGAGCGGCGCGCGGCATCGATCGCGCTGCCCTCGCTCGAGCCGACGACGAGCTTCTGCTTCCTCGGCCTTCCGAGCGAAGCGCTCCTGCGACGCACGCTCGGCCTCGTCTCGCCGACCGGCTATGCCCCGGCGATCGACCTGGTCGAGACGGACGCGCGGCACTTCGCATGCTGGTGCGCGACGCTCGAGAACGCGAGCGAACTTCTCTCCGAGCGGTGCGAGGTTTTCGTCGGTCCGACGGCGCGCGAGGACTACCAGCGCTTCCTTCTCGCGCATCCGTGGCGCGTGCCGGCCACCAATGTCCTCGCGGTGCGACGACCCGGCGCGGCGGTCGAGCCGTTGCCCGAGGATTTTCATCGCGCGTACCTCGATTGCCGCGCCGCCGTGCGGTCGACGCGCACCGCGCTCATCGCCGAGCGTGCCGGTCGGCGGTCGGCGGCGTGGTGGGCCGAGCGCTATCGTCACGCGCGGGCGGGGGGGCCGCCGCTCAGACTGGTCGGATTCACCACGCGATTCTCGACGGTGATGCGGCATGCGATGCATGGACTCGCCGCTGCGTTCGAGCGGGCGGGTTGCCGGTTCGATGCGGTGATGGAGCCGTCGACGAGCGCGATCGGCGTCGATGTCCTCGGAGCGCTCGCCGGCGATGATCACGACGGCATCGTCCTGATCAACCACCTGCGGAGCGAGTATCGCGGGGCGATTCCGCCGGGGATCCCCGTCGTGAGCTGGATCCAGGATCACATGCAGCAGCTCTGCCGGCGCGAGGCGGGCGAATCCGTCGGTGAGCTCGACCTTGTCCTCGCCCACGCTCCCGATGTCCTCGCGTCGCTCTACGGGTATCCGATCGAACGCACGATCGGCACGAGCAACCTGACGGATCCGGCGATCTACTCGAACGAGCCCCTTCCCGAGTCGGAGCTCGCGCCGCATCGCTCGGATGTCTCGTTCGCGGCGCACGGATCGGAGTCGCCGGAGGAGCTGATCGAGATGATCGCAACCGGCAACGACCGCCCGGTGCGTGCGATTCTCATGCGGGCCCTCGAGCTCATCCGCCGGGATCTCGCGGGACCGGTGACGACGACGGCGCATCGGCTCGTCGAGATCATGCTCGAGGCCGAGGCGGAGGCGGGCGTCGCCGGACTGACCCCGGAGCTGCGCAGGGCGTTTCTCTATCCGCAGGTCGTCCGCGTCTTCGACCGCGCGTTTCGTCACGAGGCGCTCGAGTGGACGGCGCAGTGGGCGATTGCCCGCGACAGGCGCTTCCGCATCTACGGTCATGGCTGGGAGCGCCATCCGCGCTTCGGTCGCTTCGCCTGCGGCGCCGTGGAGGGCGGACGATCGCTCCGCGCGCTCTTTCAGGCGTCGAGCGTGAGCCTGCAGGTGAACGGCCACAGTTCGCTCCACCAGCGGCTGCTTGACGGGCTTGCCGCCGGCGGATTCCTGCTCTGTCGCGAGAATCCCGCCGACTGGGTGCGGGTTCCCTACACCGCGATCGCCGAGGCGATCAGGCAACGCGGCCTGCGCTCGTTGGCCGACCTCGTCGCCGCGCGCGAGTCGGATGCTGCGCTCGACGCCGCGTGCTGCGCGGCGGAGCGCTATGCGGGAGTCGTCATTCGGCCGCTCGGCGATCCTCGGCGCGATGCGCATCGTCGGGCGACCGAGCAGGGCAACCACATCGCCGACATCTGTACGGACCAGGGCCTCTTCGAGACGCTTGCGTCGCTCCGCCTCATTCCGAAGCGGGTTGCGAGCGATCTCCCCGGCTTCGGGTCGATCTGTTTCCGGGACGCCCACGGCCTCCACGCGCTGCTCGACCGCTTCACCGCCGATCCCGTCGCGCGGCGCGCCATCGCCGAACCGATGCGGGCGTCGGTCCTCGCCCATGACACCTACGACCGTGTGGTGCGCGAGATCCTCGATCGGTTCGCCTCGCCGGAAGGGGGCGTCCGCTGATGCGCTGGCTCCTCGTGAGTGCACAGCACCATCCCTCCGACGGCGGGATCGGCACCTATGTGAGCCGCCTGATCGACGCCGCCAACGCCCACGGATGGGAGATCGAGCTCGTCACGCGCCCGTCGGATCGCCTGCCTCCGGCGAAGGCGATCCACACGATCGAGACGGCGGACATGCGATCGGACTTCGCGTCGCGCGTCGACGTGCTCCGCCGCATCGAGCGCATTCGACCGTATCGGTATGCGCTCTGGTCGATCGCCGTCGCCGAGCGCCTCGCCCGACTCGACGGCCCCTTCGACGGGATCGAGTTCGTGGACTGCCAGGCGGAGGGCTACGCGTCTCTCCTTGACGCGCGTGTCCGCATGCGATTTCCCGGCACGCCCTTCGTCGTGCACAGTCACACGCCGATGTGGATCGACGAGCGCATCGCGGGCGCCGACGAGCGGCGCTTCGGCCGATCGATCTACCACGCATGGGAGCGTCGATGCGTCGCGGCGGCGGATGGCGTCCTCTGCACGAGCGCGCGGCTCGCCGCCGAACTGCCGGCCACGCGGCCGCCGGTGGTGATTCCCTATCCGATCGACCTCGCCGAGGTGCCGCCCGCCGCGCCGACTCGCGGCGAGGAAATCGTCCTGCTCGGAAGCGTGCAGCCGCGGAAGGGCGTCGAGGTGTGGATCCGAAGTCTCGCCCGCGTGCTGCGCGAGCGGCCCCGAGCCCGGGCGGTGCTGATCGGACCGGACACGCCGACTTCGCCGGCGGGCACCAGCATGGTGACCTACGCGCGCGGACTCCTCGCCCGCGAGTTCCTCGGGCGCTTCGAGTGGACCGGCCCGCTCGGACATGCGGCGGCGAT
Organism: uncultured Isosphaeraceae bacterium; assembly: GCA_964395845.1. Lineage (GTDB taxonomy): Bacteria > Planctomycetota > Phycisphaerae > Phycisphaerales > SM1A02 > JAEUIT01. The sequence continues at coordinate 27,347 of CAYNCG010000004.1, forward strand.
GGAGCGCGTCGCCCGCGCGGCGGCCCTGGTCGTCCCGAGCCTCTACGAGAGCTTCTCCTTCGCGGCGGTCGAGGCGATCGATCGGCGCACGCCGCTGATCGTCTCGGACTGCGTCGGCATCGCCGAACATGTTGACGGACTCCAGCGCGTCCCGACCGGCGATCCCGGTGCGCTCGCCGACGCCCAGCTCGCCGTCCTCCGCGATCCGCGCGCCGCTGGGCGACGGGCGGATGCGGTGCGCGAGTCGCTTCGGGCCCGCTGCTCGGGCGCCGAGCATCTCCGCCGTCGCAGGGACTTCGCCCGCTCGATCGTGCCGAATCCGACCGCCTATGCGGCCGACGCGATCGATGCGCTCCGGTCGTTCGTCGCGACCGTGGAACGGGCCGAAACCTCGGCTCGGCAGCTCTCCTCGAGCGAGCGGTCGTAGAGCGCCCACACGCCGCAGCCCTCCGGAGCGACGGCGAGCGCCCGACGAAGGAGCCCAGCCTCGAAGGTGTCGCTCGAGACGAGGATGGCCGACGGCCTGATGCGCTCAAGGTCGGTCGGCGCGACGACAGGAATGCCGCCGATTGGTTCCATGCGCTGCTGCGCGGCGGCGTCGTCGGCGATGGCCACGACGGTCGTCGGTCCGAGCGCCCTGCGAATCGACTCGAGGCAGCGGCGGGTGTGCTTGCCGGCGCCGAAGAGCGCGATCGTCGCGCCGCGCGGCAGCATGCGGGCGCGCTGGGCGAGCTCGCGCAGCTCGCGGCGTTGGCGGCTCGCCCAGCGGGCGTGGGCCCGCAGCAGCCACGGTGACGCCTGCGACAGGTAGTGCCAGGTCATCCGCCGCATGGGAGGGCTGGCGAGATAGCGCAGCAGGAAGCGCGAGCGGGCCACGCGAAGCGTCGCCCGTTCGAGGATCGTCGCGCCGGGTGCGCGGGTCGCACGACGAAGCGCCGCGGCGAGGAATCGAACATGGGCGATGTAGGCGCGGAGCGAGCCGTAGACATCGAGCCGATGGCTCCAGCCGCCGAAGCGGAAGCGAAGGAGCGCCTCGTCGGTGATGGCGAGATCGTTGCGGCGCACGACATCGGCGAGGAAGACCATGTCGAGCCCGAGCACCGGCACGCCGTCGAGGAGCGCGTCCCGGCGAAGGACCTCGAGCGACGGCACGAGCATCGCCCTGCGAAAGAGGCCGTAGAAGGGCGTGCCCGGCGCCTCGCGGAGATACATCGCGACGCGCTCGGTGCGGCTCATGCCGACGCTTGTGCGGAGCGATGCCGTCTCGGGACGGACGCCGGCGTCGCGGCCGTCGGGATGCATGTCGCGCACGGCGCAGCACGCGATGGACGCCGTCGGATGGCGGTCGAGCAGCTCGACGAGCGACGCGAGAAAGCCCGGCTCGCGCAGGTCGTCGTGAGCCGACCACGCGAAGTACTCGCCCTTCGCCCGCTCGGCGGCGTCGATGATGTTCCCGACCGCGCCGATGTTCCGCTCGCGCCGCTCGAGCCGCACCCGCGGATCGCGCTCCGCGTAGGCCGCGGCGATCGCCGGCGTGCGGTCATCCGAGGCGTTGTCGTGGATGACGAGCTCGAAGTCGCCGTAGGTCTGGGCGAGGAACGACTCGATCGCCGCGGCGAGGTGACGCTCGCCGTTGCGCACGACCATGCCGATGGTGACGCGCGGCGCGGCCATCATCGGGTTCCGGGTGTCTCCCGACGCAGGAGAATTCCCTGCGGCGAGTGCGTGCACGCGTAGCCGTCGTAGCTCGTGTCGACGGCGAACGCCCGGCCCGCCGGCGATGCGAGGAAATCGTCGATCGCGCTGATCGGGTTGTCCTCGCGCCAGCTCGGCGTCGCGTTCGGCAGGCGGGCCAGATCGCGCATGACGCCGTCCATGACCACGATCGCGCTGCCCGGCGACGCGAGCGGCGCGTAGGCCTCGAGCTCGGCGCGAACATGATCGCGCAGGTGATTCGAGTCGAGCACGACGAGGACGCGATCGTCGGGACGAATCTGCTCGCGCACCCGCGCGACGGTCTTCGGATCGACGGAGCTGCCTTCGATCAGCGTCAGCATGTGGCGGAGCGGATGCTCGTCGAGCGCCGCGCGGTTGTGCGGCCGGATCTCGATGTCGACGGCGACGACATGCGGCCGCTGCGCGCCGCGATCGACGCCGCCGTGGATCATCGAGAGGAGCGACGCGTGCATGACCGCCGAGCCGCCGTGGGCGATGCCGGTCTCGACGACGAGCGTCGGACGGATGCGCACGATGAGGTCCTGCATGAGCACCATGTCATGCGGAAGCTGGATGATCGGGCGCCCGAACCAGCGGAACTGATAGCTGTACTTGCGCTGCCACGACGCGGCGAGCCAGGCGTCGCTCAGGAAGCGAAAGCCCTCATCGTCGAACCACGAGATGGTCCGCCCGTCGGGAAGCGTGATCGTCCAGGTGTCGGTGTCAACGGTGCACTTCAAGGGCTCTGCTCCCGGGGCGGGTCATCGTCTCGCAGGCGGACGCACCGGTGAGCTCGCGGGCCACCTCGACCCTGCAGGCGCGGCTCGGCGCGAGGCCCATGGTGGCGAGCATCGCGCTGATCTCGCCCGCATAGTTCGGATTCATGATGAGGATCGTCGCGTCGCCGCCCGAGTCGCGGAGGCGCTCGCCGAGTTCCTCCGGGGCGATGATCGGCTGGGCCCGCACCGGCGCGAATCGCCCCTGCTTCGCGGGATTGATGTCGACGATCGCCGGCACGCGGTCGCATCCGAGCTCGAGATGGCTCAGGATGCTGATGCCCTTCGCGCCCGCTCCCCACAGGTACACCGGTCCGTGTGCGACGCGGCCCTCGAACCACGCGTGCCACGCATCGCGCTCGGCGAGGAGCGTGGAGCGGGCGCAATCGAAGTCGATCGGACGATCGATCGTCGGGCGCGGCTCCGATCGGGCTGCGGGAACCGACCGTGCGGTCGCGAGCAGGTACTGACCGCCGAAGACGCATTCGGTGCGGCAGGCGCCGAGCCCCTCGGCATGGAGCGCCTCGCGCATCGCATGCGGCGAGAAGAGCGAACAGTGCTCGTTGAAGAGATCGAAGAACGCGCCGTGCCGCGCGATCCAGTCGAAGGTCGGGACCTCCAGCAGCATCGACCCGTCCGGCGATTCGCGGAGCGCCTCGGCCATCGACGCGATCATCGCCCGCGGCGCAGCGATGTGCTCGAGGACATGGCGGGAGTAGATGAGGGAGACCGGTCGGGGCAGCTCCGCGCGGGCGTCGGCGTCGAAGATGCGGCGACGAAGCGTCGGCGTCGCGTCGGGCGGCGATTCGGTGAAGAGCGCAGGATCGAAGCCGATTCCCTTCCGAGCGGTGCGCTGACAGAGCGAGGCGAGGAATCCGCCCTGTCCGCAACCGACCTCGACGATCGGGCCGGGGGCGCGCTCGACGAGCGCGGCGCAGCGACGCGTGACATCGTCGAGATGCTCGCGAAACACCGCGGAGCCCGACTGGTCGTTCACATAACCGGGGCCGTAGGTGATGCGATCGGCGTCGAAGGCGGCGTTCCAGACGAAGCCGCACGAACGGCAACCGCGGAAGTCGAGGCGGGCCCGCGGCGCGCCGAGCGCGGCCTCGCGCGTGGGCAGCAGGTGGTTGAGGAGAACCGGCTGGTCCGTCGCCGTGAGGACGGGCGCGGCGTCGACGCCATGACAGATCGGGCACGCCTCGCGCGTCATGCGGCGTGCACTCCCTTGGCCGTCGCCGCATGACCTCCGGTGGTCGTCGGACCGAGTGCCCGGGCCCGGGCGATGAGCGCCGCGAGACCGCCACGGAGTCCGATCTTCGGCTGCCATCCCGTCGCGTCGATGAGCGGCTGCGGTCGGGCGACGATGTGGGCGGCCTTCTGTCGCTCGGACTCGGTGATCGCGCGGGTGCGCACCAGACGATCGGCGCGCAGGAGCTCGGCGGCGAGCCGAGCCGCCTCCTCGAGGGTCGTCGCCTCGCCCGTGCCGAGCTCGAAGTCGCCGACCGGCTCGCGCATGACGCAGGCGACCGCGCACTCGGCGATGTCGCTCACATGGATGAAGTCCCGGGCATCGGCCGGCGCGTTGACGGTGAAGGGCTGCTGCGCGATGAGCGTGCGGAGCATCGACGGCACGAAGCGGATCGCGTCCTCGCCCGGTCCGTAGGGCTGGAAGAGCCTCCACCAGCAGAGTCGGTCGGCGATCGGATGGGCGAGCAGCCGCTCGCGGAGCGTCGTCTTGGCGAGGGCGTAGCGGCTCGCGGAGGGATCGACCGCCGGGGTCTCGATGCAGGTTCCGAAGGCGCCGAACCAGCGACAGCCGGCATCGGCGAGCGCGTCGGCGAGGAGCATCGTCGTGTCGATCCAGCGGTCGTTGCGCTCGTCGCTGCGGTACTTCGCCGGATCGATCTCCCATGCGGCGTGAATGCACGCCGAGGGCCGGAGCGCGGCGATGAGCTCGCGGACCGCGTCGCCGTCATGGAGATCGCACGCGACATCGCCGTCGAGCGGAGCGCTGCGCACGAGGCCGACGATCGCGGGAAGGTCCGAGCCGTCCACGGAGCGGCGCTCGCGCAGCCGACGGAGAATCTGCGAGCCGATGAAGCCCCGCGCACCGGTGACGAGCACCGGTCCGCGTTGCTGTGAAGCGCTGTCCGCGTCGCCTAATGGCATCGCAGGCGCCAGTCGAGTGGGATGTGATTGTCGAACGGGTCAAGCCTTTCGGAGCGGTTCGCCGCGGGATCGTGGGCGTGCGTGCAGCAGTTGGCGACGATCGCAGGACTCTCGCCGATGCACTTGAAGCCGTTCCAGACGCCGGGCGGAATCTGGACGAGACTGTAGTCGTCCGGCCCGAGAAAGCGCTCCATCAGGGCGCCGCGTGTCGCGGAATCCGGCCGATCGTCGAAGAGGGCAAGGCGGATGCGACCGCTCACGCAGGCGTAGTTGAGGGTCATGTCGCGGTGCCGGTGCCAGCCCTTGACGACGCCCGGATAGGCCGTCGAGAAGTAGATCTCGCCGAAGCCGCGAAAGTGCGGATCGTCGGCCCGCAGCATGTGCATGACGGTGCCGCGCTCGTCCGGGATGCGACGCAGCGGAACGACGAGCACGCCGTCGATCGTCGAGCCCGTGGGCTGCACGAGGCGGCCCGGCGTGCGCTGCGGTGTGGCGGGAAGCGTCGTCATACGAGCGTGACCTCCGGGATCGGAACGATGAATCGGCCGCCGCCGTCGAGATAGTCGCGGTTACGGCGCACGATCTCGTCGGTGATGTTCCAGGGCAGGAGCAGGGCGGCGTCCGGCTTGCGCTCGAGGAGAGCGGCGGGCGCGACGATCTCCTGCCTGGTCCCGGGGACGAAGCGACCCTGCTTGTGGGGGCTCACATCGGCGACGAAGGGAACGCGGGACGCGTCGAGCCCGAAGTAGTTGAGGAGGATGATGCCCTTCGCGGCGGCGCCGTAGGCGGCGACCGAGCGATAGCGGTCGATCGTCGAGACGAGGCGCTCGCGGAGGGCGTTCACCCGGGTCGCGAAGTCCGCGTAGAAGCGATCCTCGAACAGACCCGCGGCGCGCTCCTCGGCGACCATCGCGTCCGCCGCCGACTCGTCCGCGCTCGGGCCGCGATGGCGGAGCTCGAGATGGAGCGATCCGCCGTGGATCGGCTCGATGCGGAGACCGACGATCGCGAGGTCGTGTCGGCGAAAGAGCGCCTGGAGCGCCGCGACTGAGAAGTAGCAGCGATGCTCGTGGTAGATCGTGTCGAAGGCGACCGACTCGATCATGCGGCGAAGGTAGGGCACCTCGACATGCGCCGTGCCACGCTCGGCGAGCGCCTCGCGGATGCCCGCGGCGATCTCGTTCGGATCGGGCACATGGGCGAGGACGTTGTTGGCGAAGAGCGCGTCGCAGCGGCCCCAGTCGCGGACGATCGCGCGGGCGGTCTCCGCGCAGAAGTACTCGCAGCGCGTCGGCACGCCGCGCTCGTTCGCGTACGCGGCGATGTTGCGGGCGGGATCGATGCCGAGCACCGTCGCTCCGATCGCCTGCGCCTGTCCGAGCAGGTAGCCGTCGTTCGAGGCGACCTCGATGACGCGATCGCCCGGGCGGACATGACGGCGCACGAGCTCGCCCGCGTGCGCGACCATCGTCTGCGACTGGCTCGAGAAATAGAGATATTCCCCGAACATCGCCTCGGGCGGCGGAGTCTCGGTGAGCTGGCAGAGCGAGCAGGCGCGGCAGAAGACGACCCGCAGCGGCCAGCGCGGACAGGGCTCGTCCGGCCTGCGCAGCAGGTTGTTCACGAGGGGCATCGGCCCGAGGTCGATGACCTCGCCGAAGGCCTCGGCTCTGCAGCTGCAGCACCTCACGCGATCGCCCTTGCGGGAGCGACCCGGGTCGCGACGGCCCGCTGCCCCTCGTGGCGCGGCCGATGGCCGAGATAGCGCTCGTACCAGCCGACCGTCGTACGCAGCGCGTCGGCGATCTCGGTGGCGGCGCTCCAGCCGAGGATCCGCGCGGCCCGCGTCGAGTCGAGATGCTGGGCGAGGATCTCGCCGCGGGCCTCGTTGCGGACATCGGGCTCGAGATCGCCGCGGCCGCAGGCATCGAGGATGAGTCGGGTCATTGCGAGCACGGAAAGCGGCCGATTCGCACTGCAATTGAACGCCCGCTGGGCGTCGTCGCGCGCCGGCACCGACGCCGCCCACTCCGCGAGGGCGATGTACGCCGCCGCGGCGTCGTCGACGAAGAGATAGTCGCGCACGAGCGTGCCGTCCGAGCGGATGACCGGCCGCTCGCCGCGGAGCGCGCTGCGGATCGTTCCCGGCACGAGCCTGCTCCAGTTGAGGTCGCCGGGCCCGAAGATGTTGCCGCACCGGGCGATCGCGATGGGCATGCCGTAGGTGCGGGCGTAGGACTGGGCGATGAGATCAGCGCAGCACTTCGAGACGTCGTAGGGATGCTCGGCGGCGAGGGCCGTGGACTCGGTGTAGGGCAGACGGTCGCACTCGCCGTAGGCCTTGTCGCTCGAGGCGATGACGATGCTGCGCACGCCGGCGCCATAGAGGCGGCAGCACTCGAGGAGATTCCAGGTGCCGCGGACATTCGACTCGAAGGTGGTGAGCGGATCGTTGCGGCCGACGCCCACGATCGCCTGGGCACCGAGATGGATGACCGTATCGACCTCGCGCTCGGTGATCGCCGACCGGACCTGCTCCATCGCCTCGAGCCGACCGGTCGCGACGGCGACGCGCTCGATGTCGCCGTCGAACCACAGCGCGGAGGACGGGTCGTGGTCGCGCACGAGACAGGTCACGCTCGCGCCGCGACGGAGGAGCGCATGGACGAGTCGCGAGCCGACGACGCCGGTGGCGCCGGTGACGAGCACCCGCGCGACGGACCAGTCGATCGATGCGGGGCGTTCGGCGGATGGTGAGGACGGGCGGTGCTGCATGCTGCGATTCCGGCTGCGGAGTCAGGACCAGGTCTTCCACGCGGCCTTGCCCTCGCTCCACAGGGCGTTGAGCTTGCGGACATCGCGCAGGGTGTCCATCGGCTGCCAGAAGCCGCGGTGGCGGTAGGCCATCAGCTCGCCGTCGGCGGCGAGGCGATTGAGCGACTCGAGTTCGAAGTTCGTGCCGTCGCCCTCGATGTATCGAAACACGCCGGGCTCGAGAACGAAGAACCCGCCGCTGATCCAGTCCGATTCGCCGGCCGGCTTCTCGGCGAAGCGAGTCGCCCGATCGCCCTCGATCGTCGGCACGCCGAACTGCGACGGGCGCTGCACGGCGGTGAAGGTCGCGAGGCGCCCGTGGCTGCGGTGAAAGCGGAGGAGCGCGGGGATGTCGACATCGGCGACGCCGTCGCCGTAGGTCATCATGAAGGTGCGCTCGCCGATGTGCGGAGCGAGGCGGCGGATGCGTCCGCCGGTCATCGAGTCGGGGCCGGTGTCGATCACGCCGACGCGCCACGGTTCGATGTGGGTGTTGAGCCGATCGACCGTGCCGCGCGTGAAGTCGAAGAGAAGATCCGACATCTGCTCGCGGTACTCGAGGAAGAAGCGCTTGATGACCTCGGAGCGGTATCCGCCCGCGATGAGAAAGTCGTGAAAGCCGTGCTGGCTGTAGATCTTGAGGATGTGCCAGAGGATCGGGCGACCGCCGATCTCGACCATCGGCTTCGGGATCTCGTCGGTGTGTTCGGCCAGCCGCGTCCCGAAGCCGCCGGCGAGGATCACGACCTTCAGCGGACCGAATCCGCCCCCGCCCGCGGCGGCGCTCTCGGTCCCGTCCGCGGGGCGCGTTCGTTCGCTCGTCTTGGGTGCGTTCGAGGGCCGGCCAGTGGTCACGCGAGTCTCCAGCGGAGAGGTCGGCGCGTGGGCATCACGCCACGGGCTGCGAAACGCAGCCGTCTCGACCCATCGCCGTATCGGGCTCATCGGCGCTTCCCCGTGCGCCGCGCCAAAAATCGGCGGTCAGCCCGCTCGCACGATGAGCGAGCGGATCCGGTCGAGCACCTGGTCCTGCGTGAGTCCGTCGGTGACGATCAGGATGAGCCCCGGCGTGTTCGGCCCCGCCCGGCCATGCCCCTGATCCTGTGCGTCGCGCCCCGCGAGGCGCTCGGCGACGGCCTGGGTCTCGTCCTCGCTCAGATGGCGCTGCGTGCGGCGGCGGATCGCCCGCTCGGTGACCGAGCAGTCGAGGTAGAAGCGGGCCGGCGTCTCCGGAGCGAGCGCCGTGCCCGCGTCGCGTCCCTCGACGACGACCGGATGCTCGGTCGAGGCCCGCTCGCGGATGAAGCGTCGCTGGAGCTCGCGGAGCCGATCGCGCACGCCGTCGTTCTGGGCGACCACGCTGACCCGATCCTCGACCCGCTGCGTTTCGGCCTCCGGATCGGGGATGTGCCGCCCACCGACCACGAGCAGTCCGTCGGCGTCGAGCGTCGGACGCATCGTCTCGAAGGCCGCGAGGGTGGCGCGCTCGTCCCGCAGGTCCACCCCGGCGTCGAGGAGCGCGCAGGTCGCCGCCCGATAGTGCTTGCCGGTGTAGAGGACCGCTCCGCCGAAGGCCCGCGCGAGCCGCGCTGCGATCGTGCTCTTGCCGCTTGCGGAAGGACCGTCGATCGTCAGGACGGAGAGCGGGGCGAGCGCTCCGTTCGGTTGGGTGCGAAATCGATACATGCTGGCCACACGCTCGCGTCGGTCACGCGAAAGTCCGAACCGTACCGCGCCGAAGCGGCCTGTGCGTCTCCGCTCACGCGCCGTCCGGCGACCGATCGCGGTGGGAGTCGACGGGCACGAAGCGCTTCCGCTCCATGATCGCGGCGAGCGCCTCGACACCGACCGGCGCGTAGCCCTGGGCGTCGACGCCGACATCGCAGGAGCGGGCATGCGGATCGTCCGGAAGCGTGCCGTGCGAATGGCCGTACAGGTGCCACGAGCCGTGGTGCGAGGCGTCCCAGACGCGCATCGCGTAGTGGCAGAGGATCACCGGTCGGCGCATGCCCGCGACGGGAAGCCGGATGCGGGCGAGGCTCCGCACCGAGGCGAAGAGCGCCGCGAACGCCGGAGTCGCCTGGCCCGCGTCGTCCTGCGGGTCGTGGTTCCCGAGGATCAGGTGGATCGAGCGACATCGGATGCGCGCCCGGTACGCCGCCGCCGCGCCGATCGCATCGACCGCGCGATGGGCGCGAAACGCGAAATCGCCGAGGTGATAGAGCGTGTCCTCCGGACGCACGCGCTCGTTGATCGCCGCGATCAGGGCCTCGTCCATCGCCTCGACCGACGCGAAGGGCCGGTTGCAGTAGCGAATGATGTTCGCGTGACCGAAATGCGTATCGGCGGTGAACCAGACTGCCACGAGCGAAAGCATACGGCGCGCGAAGCGGCCCATCCAGCGTCGGCGTCAGAACGCGAAGAGCGTGTCGAGCACGCGGGCGATGATGCCCTTCTCGGTCGCTTCCTTGAGCTGGCCCTTCGTCGTCTTCTCGATGCTTGCGTTCGCGAGTCGGTGGCTCTGGACGGAGTTCGTCGCGTCGACATCCTCGGGTCGGCAGCGGCCGCTCAGGCGAATCGTCTGAACCTCGCCGTCCATGTTGATCTGCTTGTAGGCCTCGAGCAGGATCGTGCCGTTGGGGAGCACCTCGATCACCTCTGCGGTGATCTTCGCGGTGAAGTCGTCCTGGCGGGCGACATCGCCCTTGGCGTCGAACTTCTTCTTGCCGCTCACGTCGAACTGCGGCATGTCTCCCGAGCCGAGCGTGATGAGATCCGCCCACTCGCCTGGATCGAGATTCATGAATTGCTGGAGCTCGACCGACGCGTCATATTTCTTGTCGGTCTTCGCGTTGGCTGAGGACTTCGCCTTGCTCGTCTCGCTGACGACGATCGTGATGAGGTCGTGCGGCTTGAAGGAGCGGGGTTCCGGGTCGCTCACCGCGGTGAGGCCGCCGCGGGCGCCGCCGCCCGCGCCGCGCTCCGGAGCGGGCTCGTTGGCCCGGGACTCGAGCGCGACGACGGAGAGCGGCTTGGTGACGCCGCCGCCGGGCTGCGTGGGCGGCGCTTGCGCGGGTGCGCTCGCCGGAGGAGCCTGTGAGGGAACGGGCTGCGGCGCCTGCTGCGCGAGCGTCATCGGCGCGAGGGCCAGTGCGGCGGCGAGCGAGAGGGCGACGGGAAGGCCGCGGCGTTCGGCGGTGATCGTCTGCGTGCTGGTCATGGTGTGGTCCTCGGTCGCAGGCGGTCAGGCGCCATCGCGGGTCCCGTCGCGGGCAATCGTGCGGGCGGGGCTCGGCACGGCGTCGCGGATCACCGCCCGTCCCGGGCCGGTGACCTCTGCGGTGAAGGTCCGCTGATCGCGGCGATCCTTGCGGTCGACCGCGCGGAACCGGATGGACTCACCGAGCGCGCCGTCCTCTTCGGCGATGGCGCTGATCTCGACGGCCATCGTGCCGAGCTCGCGGCGGATGGTGACCTTGTCGTTGCGGCGGATCTGCGCGGCCTGGACGACCTCCGTGCCGGTGATGCGCTCGCCGCGACGGACCTGGCCGGAGGCGACCGCAGTGCCGAGGGCGTCGGCGGGCGGAAGGTCGCGGAACTCGCTCGGCGGGACATGCTCGGTGCGGACCTCGATCGCTCCGCCGATCGGTTCGCCGCGCCGGATGCGATCGGTGGCGGTGGCCACGCGGGCTTCGAGCGTCGTGAGCACGATGAGCTCGGTGCGGCCGACGACCGCGTCGCCGTCGCGGGCGATGACGCGGATGCGCACGCGATCGGCCTGCAGCGAGCCGAGCGGCATGACCTCGAAGCGGCGCGTCGAGCTCGTCTGATCGAGGAACGCGGCGTCGGCGCCGAGGACGACGAGGCGCACGCGGACCTGCGACTTCGCGTGGGCGTTGCCGATCATCTCGGCGATCAGGCCGCGCGGCGTGCGGATGTCGGTCGCCTCATCGGCCCAGAACTCGACGCGGGCCGCGACGCTCGCGTCGGCGGCGGATTCGGCCGTCGCAAGCGTCGGCGGCGCGTCCAGGGCGAGGCCGCGCATCGCGACCGGCCGACCGGCGTCGGCCGAGCGGACGACGACGCGCTTGCCGCTGAAGTCGATGAGGTTCGCGGTGGTCGTGATCGCGACGAGCTTCGCCCGAATCTCGTCGAGGGAAAGCTCGATCGAGGCGCTCGATCCGAGATCGGCCAGGATCGTGTCGGCGAGCCGCGCCGTCGCCTCGCCGTCGAGATGGGCGACATCGCGAAGCTGGACGGCGGTGACGCCGCGCGGAAGGCGCACCGTCGAGCGCAGGACGATCGAGTCGGCGAGGGCCGTGCGGCAGGCGAAGTCGAGGGCGAAGGCGATGGCGAGCACGCCGCAGAGGAGCGTCGCGAGCGGCCGGGAGGTCGGGTGATTCGGGCGTGACATGATGGATGGCCCTCTGAAGAACTGCGATTGCTTGTTCTACGGCGAATCAGAAGCGACGGAGGTTGTTCACCTGCTGGAGCGTCTCGTTCGTCGCCTGCATCATCTGGCTATTCATTTCGAAAGCCCGCTGCGTGCGGATCAGGCTCACGAGCTCGGTGATCGCCTCGCTGTTCGACTGTTCGAGCGCGCCCTGCAGGATCGATCCGCGTCCGTCCTCGGTGGGATTGCCGATCGCGGGATCGCCGCTCGCCGCGCTCTGCACATAGACATTGCCGCCGACGGCGGTGAGGCCGGCCGGATTCACGAAGCGGGCAAGCTGGATCTGCCCGAGCTCTTCCGGTTCGGTCTGGCCGGGGATCATGACCGTGACCGTGCCGTCGGCGCCGATCGCAAGCTGCGAGGCGTCAGCGGGAATCGTGATCTCCGGCTCGATGAGGCGATAGCCTGGCGCGTTCGCGAGCACGAGCTGGCCTTCGGCGTTCGGCGTGAAGTTGCCCGCTCGCGTGTAGCCCACGCCTCCGCCGAGCGACTCGGGGGTCTGCACCATGAAGAACCCGTCGCCCTGGATCATGAGGTCGTAGGGCGAGCCGGTCATCTCGACGGGACCGCTTCGCATGTCAAGCTGCGTGCCGGAGACCTTCACGCCGAGGCCGGTGGCGAGACCGGTCGGGAAGCTGTTGATCGGATCGCGCGGAAGGTTCGGCTGGTTGAGCTGGATGTAGAAGAGATCCTCGAAGTTCGCGCGGCTCCGCTTGAAGCCGACCGTGTTCACGTTCGCGAGGTTGTTCGCGATGACATCGAGGTTGGTGTTCAGGGCGTTGAGGCCCGTCGCTGCGGTGTTGAGTGCGAGGTAGCTCATGGTGGTTCACGCGGTCACGCGTTGCGGGTGATGCCGGTGATGGCCTGACCGGTCAGGTTGTCCTGGTACTGCATCATGCGAATGTTGGCCTCGAGCATGCGCGACTCGCGCATGAGCGAGGTCATCGCGTCGATCGGGTTCGCGTCGCTCTGCTCGAGCATGTGCTGTTCGACCGCGGTCGATCCGTCGGTGACGCGATCGACCGGCTGCGCGGTGCGGAAGAGGTTCCCGCCGGCCTTCTCGAGCGACGCCGGAAAGCGCGGCTTCACGATCCGCAGGCGGGCGACCTCGGTCTCGTTCTGGTAGATCCGTCCCTCGCGGTCGACGACGAAGTCGGCCCGCGGATCGACGCGGACCGGCTCGCCGTTCTCGCCGATCAGGGCTCGGCCGCTGCCGATCAGCCGGAGCGTGCCGTCCGAGGCGATGGTCAGGTTGCCGGCTCGCGTGAGTTCGGTCGGGGCCTTCGGATCGGGGCGACCTCCCTTGGCGGGAGCGACCACGAAAAAGCCCTCGCCGCGCAGGGCGAGGTCGGTCGGAAGGTTGGTTCGCTCGAAGGCGCCCTGGCCGACGCGCACGAAGTCGGGCTCGAAGCGGAGTCCGCCGCCGAGCCGCTCGAGCATCTCCTTCGGCGGAGCGAGCGGATCGCCGAAGGGGGAAAGCCCCTCGACGCGCTCGGCCGGCCGTTCGGCGGCGAGCAGGAAGTCGGACTTGAAGCCGACGGTGTTGGCGTTCGCGAGGTTGTTCGCGATCACATCCATCCGTCGCATGGAGACGAGAACGCCGCTCGTCGCGAGGTGCGTGCCGTAGTTCATCGGATGGCCTCCCGGCGGGCCGCGCCTGCGGCGCGGAGCATGGCTGCGAGCCGGCCCCGGTGAATCGCCGCGGCGACGACGCCCAGGTCCGCGCAGCGGCGGCCGAGGCGGGTGAACGCATCGAGGCGATCCGACTCCCAGAGGAGGGAGCGGACCGGGATCGGCGGAAGGAGCGACGACGACGGCGCGATGGCGGCCGCATCCGTGCGGCGCATCGCGTCGACGATCAGGTCCCGCAGGGCGGGCCGATCCGTTTCCGGTCGAAGGTCCAGTCGTGGGGCATCCTGCCCGCTTGTCTCATCCGTGAGGTCTGACCGCATCTGGCACTCCTTGCCCGAATGGCGGAACGGCCAGTCGGGAGGCAAGCCTGGTGCCAGCGCTGCGGGAGACGCCGCTGGGCCTGCGCGGCCGTCGTTATCGGTCGGGAGCGGCTCGCGATCGGCGAAACGCGCATCGCATGCGCCGGAGGTTTCGGCGCGACGCAGGTCATGCGCTCATCGGGGAGGGAATCGCTCCGCCGCCTTTTGTGTCCGCCGGGCCCGCTCGCGGCCGATCTTCACCCGACTCTCGGGTCGCCGTCGAGCGGACGCATCACAGGCGTTCCCCTCGGGGCGACGCGCGCACACATGCACGACAGGATCGCCCACGACACCGACACGAGCGACGGGACGCTCGAGTGCCCGTTCCTCGATCGGAACGACGCTCGCTGCGCCTCGCGCTTCACCGTCGGTGCCTTGGACAGCTTCTTCGCGCTCTGCTGCGGCTCGTTTCGTCGCTGTTCGACCTACCACCTGATCCGGGCCGACGATGCCCGGTCGGTGACCGGCGCGGAAAGCGGCCCCGAGAGGATCGTGGCCCTCACCACATCCGCCTCCGCCTTGGGGTCGACGCCGCCTGATGGAATCGCTCTCCGGATTCGCGCCGACGGTTCGTGAGTTCCTCGGCTACCTGCGCGTCGAGGCCGGTCTCGCGCCAGCGACGCTCGAGGCCTACGGACGCGACCTGCGCCAGCTCGCCGAGGATCTCGTGCCGCGCGGCGTCACCGCGCCCGAGCTCGTCTCGATGCAGACGCTCGCCGAGCATCTCCAGCGGCTGCACCGCGAGCGCGGCCTCGAGCCGACGACGGTCGCCAGGCATCTGGCGACGATCCGCGTCTACTTTCGCTATCTCCACGCGAATCGTCGCGTGCCGACGGACCCGTCGCGGCTTCTCGAGCGGCCGACCCGCTGGCGGCGCCTGCCCGGCGTGCTGAGCCCGGCCCAGATGCGAGCGCTCGTGCAGGCTCCCTCGCCCGAGCATGGCGAGCTCTGGCTGCGCGACCGGACGATGCTCGAACTCATGTGGGCCGCGGGACTGCGGGCCTCCGAGGTCGGAGCGCTCCGCCTGAACGAGTATCACGACACGCTCTGCATGCTCACCGTGACCGGCAAGGGATCGAAGCAGCGCGTCGTGCCGATCGGCACGCCGGCCCAGCAGCTCATGCGGCAGTACCTCGCGGAGTGCCGTCCGCATCTCACGCGCTGGAAGGACGGCCGCGACGAGTATCGCCTGCTCCTCTCCTTCAGCGGTCGGCCGCTCGAGCGCGTCGCCGTCTGGCAGATCGTGCGGAAATACGCGACGATCGCCCAGCTCCGTGATGTCCATCCGCACACGCTCCGCCACAGCTTCGCCACGCATCTGGTGCGCGGCGGCGCCGACCTGCGCGTCGTCCAGGAGCTCCTCGGACACGCCGACATCGGCACCACGCAGATCTACACGCATGTCGACCGCAGCGGCCTGCGCGATGTCGTGCGCAAGCATCATCCTCGTCCCTGACCAAGCGACACCATGAACCACGCCGATCCCTGCATCCTCGTCATCTACGGCGCGTCGGGCGACCTCACCGCGCGCAAGCTCATTCCCGCGATGTACGAGATGGCCAAGGCCGGGACGCTGCACGAGCGGACCCGCATTCTCGGCGTCAGCCGTTCGCAGAAGTCCGACGAGCAGTGGCGCGAGGAACTCATGCCCTGGGTGCGCCAGCACGCGAAGGGCTTCGACGAGACGGTCTGGCGACGCTTCGCCGAGCGCATTCACTATTTTTCCGGCGACGCCGTGAAGAGCGAGTGCTACGGGCCGCTGCGCACGCATCTCGACGCCATGGCCGAGCGCTACGGAACCCGCGGCAACATGCTCTTCTTCCTCTCGGTCGCCGAGAACCTCTACGAGCCGATCGTCGCCGAGATCGAGGCCTCGGGGCTGGTGAGCGAGGGGAAGCGCTGGTGCTCGATCGACCGCGAGACGCGCTCCTGGCAGCGGATCATCGTCGAGAAGCCCTTCGGCCACGACGCGTCGAGCGCCGCGAGCCTGAACCGGGCGCTCGGCCGCGCGTTCGAGGAGGAGTCGATCTACCGGATCGACCACTATCTCGGCAAGGAGGTCATCCAGAGCCTTCTCGTCTTCCGCTTCGCGAACGCGATCTTCGAGCCGGTTTGGAACTGGCAGTATGTCGACCATGTGCAGATCACCGCCGCCGAGACGGTGGGCGTCGGCCAGCGCATCGCGTTCTACGACCAGACCGGCGCGCTGCGCGACATGATCCAGTCGCATCTCTTCCAGATCCTCGCCTTCGTCGCGATGGAGCCTCCGACGAGCTTCTCGCCCGAGGCGATCCGCGCCGAGAAGACGAAGGTCATCGAGGCGATGGCGATCCCGACGGTCGACGAGATCGCGACGCACTGCGCGTTCGGGCAGTACGCGGCGGACGGCAAGGAGCCCGCGTACCACGAGACGCCGGGCGTGACGCCGGGCACGACGACCGAGACCTACGCCGCCCTGAAGGTGCACTTCGACAACTGGCGCTGGGCGGGAACGCCCTTCTTCATCCGCAGCGGCAAGCGCATGCGGGCGAAGCGCACGGAGATCGTCGTCGAGTTCAAGCCTCCGGCGGCGAACCTCTTCCGCACGAGCGAGTCGGCGATGCGGAGCTGGCCGCGGCCTCCGAACCGGATGATCATCGAGATCGCGCCGCGCGGGGCGTTCTCGCTGCGCTTCGAGTGCAAGGTGCCGGGCAGCGGACTGCGGGTGGACTCGATCGAGATGGATGTCGACTATGACCGGCACTTCGGCGTCGAGCCGGTCGAGGCCTACGGACCGCTCATCGTGGACGCCATGCGCGGCGACCAGACCCTCTTCAAGAGCCGCGTCGAGGTCGAGGGAGCGTGGAACGCGGTGATGCCCTTCCTCGACGAGCGGTCGGCCGCGGTGCGTCGCTCGATCGCGGCGAACTACGCGGTCGGATCGTGGGGACCGGCGAGCGCGGACGCGCTCATCGGACCCGGTCGCGCGTGGCACAATCCGGGCTGACCCGCCGCCGTCGGCTCGCCGAATGCCGCACCGCCTGCCATGATGTCACCATGAGCGGAGAGCACCAGCCCGAGACCTATGACCTCGACGACCAGTCGCTTCCCGAGCCCCCGCTCCCGGGAACCGTCTCGGTGCACCGGTCGCGCGAGGAGGTCATCGACGCCGTGGCCGCGGACATGCTCGTCCACGCGATGAATTGCGTGCGGGCCTTCGGCGACTTCCATCTCGCCCTCTCCGGCGGCTCCACGCCCTTTCCGCTCTACGAGCGGCTCATGTACGACCCGAACCTGCGGACCCTTCCGTGGTCGCGCACGCACCTCTGGATCGTCGACGAGCGCTGCGTTCCCTTCGATCACGAGAAGAGCAACTTCCGGCAGATCCGCGAGATCATCGTCGACCACTCGGGCATTCCGCCGGAGCAGGTGCATCCGATGCTCGCGACGCTGCCCGATGCCGCGGAGCGCTACGAGCGCGAGCTGCGCGAACATCTCGGCTGGCGCGAGAAGGGTCAGGACCGGCTCGATTTCGTCCTCCTCGGCATGGGCGACGACGGCCACACCGCGAGCCTCTTTCCGGGCCATCCGGCGCTCGACGAGCGCGACCGGCTCGTCGTCGGCTGCACCGGCCCGCGGGTGACGCCGCCCGATCGCGTGACGATGACCTACCCGCTCATCAACGCGGCGCGACTCGTCGCCGTGATGGTCTGCGGCGCGTCGAAAGCGCCGACCATCGCCCGCGTCGCGGCGCGGGAGAGCGATCGTCACGGGCTTCCGATCCTCGGCGTGCGGCCGCTCGCGGGCGATCTGAAGTGGTACCTCGACGGCGATGCCGCCGGCTCGCGATCAGTTCGGTAGCGTGCCGAGCTGACGGTACTTTTCGCGGTACTTCTCGAGCAGCCGCTTCTGCCGCGATCCGAGATCGACGGTGCGGCCGTCGATGAACGCGAGGACGACATCGCTCGTGATCTCGAGCGGATCGCCGGTGGTGAGGATGAGCGTCGCCGACTTCGCCGGCTCGAGCGAGCCGTAGCGGTCGCCGATCCCGCAGATGTCCGCGGGCCAGCGCGTGACCGAGGCGAGCGCGTCCTCGCGGCTCAGTCCGAACGCGGCGGCGATCCCCGCCGCGTGCGGCAGGCCGCGCTCGTGCGCCGGCTCGTCGGCGGTCGCGATCGCGAAGGGAATGCCCGCGGCGCGGAGCTTCGCCGGAAGCGCATAGGGTTCCTCGTACGAGTCGTGGCTGCGGCCCGGCAGGCGATAGGTCCCGCTCAGGATGACGCCGATGCCGTGGCGCTTGAGGAGCGGGATCGACTGCTCGATGCCGCGGCCGCCGACGATGATCGGACGGAGCGTTCGACGAAGCGCCCACGCCACCGCCGACTCGATCTGCCCGGCGCTGCCGCAGGTGATGAAGACCGGATCGCGGCGGCCGTTCGCATCGGGACGAAGGACGCCGCGCAGCGCCTCGAAGCGCAGGTCGCGCGGCGTCTCGGGGAACGCGTCGGCGCGAGCGAGATGCGCGTCGGCGTCGGCGAAGAAGCGATCAATCGTCTCGAGGTCGCGGCGCATCGCCTTCGTCTGCTCGTCGGGCGTCTTTCGCGTCCACCACGCGGCGACCGGCTCGACGAGCGGCCAGTTGACGACGACGCCGAGGTCGCGGTCGATCGTGAGCTGCTCAGGCGTCCAGCCGTCGAGCCGCAGGGCGCTCGGGCGTCCGCTGACGAGGCCGCCGGTCGGCGCGGTCATCGAGAGGAGGACGCCGGCGGCGCGGGCCACCGGAATGAGATCGGAGTCGGGATTGATCGCCGTCGCCGCGACGGCCTCGGGATGGACGCTGCCGACCTCGCTGCGGTCGTCGGTCGCATCGACGGCGAGGATCTCGACGAGCCCGAGCTGCGTCATCGTCGCCATGAAGCCCGGCGCGACATGGAGTCCCTTCGCGTCGTAGGTGCGCGTGTTCGCGGGCAGGGCTGGAGGATCGCCCGAGCCGACCGCGGTGATCGTGCCGTTCTCGAAGAGCAGGTGACCGCGCTCGATCGTCTGCGGCCCCTCGCGGGCGACGGTGTGGATCGTCGCGTTCAGGATCGCGATCGGCTGCGACTGCGGCGGAGCGGGCACCTGCGCCGACTGGGCGAGGATCGAGGCCGCGAGGGCCGTGGCGGCGAGAAGGGAAGTCATCAACGGGCACCTCCGGCGTTGCCGGCATTTCCAAAGAGAGACTGGATCGCCGCAGCGCCGCATCCGCAGTCGCCGGGCCGCATGTCGTCCGGGTCGATGCCGCGGCGCACGAGCTCGAAGTAGATCGCTTCGCTCTGATCGAGCATGCGATCGAGGAGCCCGAGCCGCTTCGGCGGCGCCGCGTCGGCTGCGGGAGCGTTCTCCGTCTTCCGCTTCGGCTTGCGCTCCTCCTTGCCGGAGACGAGCCGATCGAGCAGCCGCTGCCGGTCGAGACGCATCGCCTCCACGCGACGGGCATCGTCGGCGCGGGCGAAGCGCAGGCGTCCGTCGACCCAGGTCTCGTCCACGCGGGTGTAGACCGACAGCGGATCGGCGGTCCAGAGGACGAGATCGGCGGCCTTGCCGGGCTCGATCGAGCCGGTGAGATGGTCGATGCGGAGCTGCCGCGCCGGATTGATCGTGACGAACTTGAGGGCCTCGTGCGGATCCATGCCGCCGTAGCGCACGGCCTTCGCCGCCTCGGTGTTCATGTGGCGGGCGAGCTCGTTCGAGTCGGAGTTGAAGCTCGTGAGCGCGCCCTGCTCGGCGAGGATCGCGCCGTTGTGCGGGATCGCGTCGTAGACCTCCATCTTGTAGGCCCACCAGTCGCTGAAGCTGCTGGCGCCAGCGCCGTGCTTGGCGATCTCGTCGGCGACCTTGAAGCCCTCGAGCACATGCTGGAAGGTGCCGATCCGGATCCCGAGCTCGTCCGCGAGACGGATGAGCATGAGGATCTCGTCCTGGCGGTAGGAGTGGCAGTGGATGAGGCGCTCGCCCTTCAGGATCTCGACGAGCGCGTCGAGCTCGCGGTCCGGGCGCGGCGGCGCGGTGCGCTTCCGTTCGGCCTCGGGGAGCGCGGCCCAGCGGGTGCGGGCGGCGTCGTAGCGGCGGGCGGCCTCGAAGGCGTCACGCATGAATGTCTCGACGCCCATGCGCGTGCCGGGATAGCGGCCCGCCGAGCGGGTGACATTTTCGCCAAGCGCGAACTTGATGCCCGCGATCGCCCCGTCGATCGGGAAGCGCGTGTCATCCTCGCCCCACCGCAGCTTGACGACGCTGTTACGGCCGCCGATCGGATTGGCCGAGCCGTGAAGCTGATTCGCCGCGGTGAGCCCGCCGGCCAGTTGGCGATACCAGTTGACATCCTCGGGGTCGATGCAGTCGGCGATCGCGCACTCGGCGGTGTTGGTCTGCATGAACTCGTTCACCCCGCCGTCGATGCCGGTGTGGCTGTGGCAGTCGATGAGTCCGGGGGTGATGTGTCTTCCCGTCGCGTCGATCACGCGCGCCCCGTCGGGCGTCGCGAGGCCGCGCCCGACCTCGGCGATCAGGCCGTCGCGGATGAGGACATCGCTCTCCGTGAGCAGCCCAGCGGGGCCCTGCGTCCAGATCGTGGCGTTGCGGAAGAGGACCGTCTCCTGCGGCGGAAGCTCGAGGAGTCCGTAGGGGCCGAAGGGGAAAGGCAGGGGCCGTTCGGCGAGGGCCAGGCGCTCGGCCCGCGCCACTCTCGCCTTCTCGGCCTTCTCTTCCTCAGCCTCCTTCGCCTTCGCCTCGGCGTCGGCCTTCGCCTTCGCGCGGGCCTCCTCGGTCTCGCCCTCCTTGGGCTTCGCGGCGGGCGGATCCTTCTCCAGCGCGGGGGCGTCGACCGATTCGATCCGGAAGCGGATCACCGAACCGTCCGCGGCCTCGGCGACGCCCTCGGCGGCACGACCGATCGCGACGCCGCCGGCGCGAAGCGTCCCCTCGCGGCCGAAGAGCTCGCCGTCGATCGTGCAGCCGAATCGATCGCCGTCGATGCGGAAGGGCTTGATCGAGGTCCGCGTGCCGTCGGCGCGGACGATGATGAGCGTGCCTTCCTTGCGATCAAGCTGCGCCTGCAGCGGCTCCATGCCCTCGACGACGATCTGGCAGCGACCGTCGAGCGCGAAGACGGGAGCCTCCTCGATCACATGCCGTCGGCCGGTGACCCAGACCGAGCGGATCGGTCCCGGTTCCTTCTCGTCGGTGCCGAAGAGCTCGCCGTCTACGAGCACGAGATTCGCGAGCTTGCCGGCCTCGATCGTGCCGAGCGACGCCGACTGTCCGAGGAACTCCGCCGGTCGCGTGGTGACGCTGGCGAGCGCCGCATCGGGCGAGAGTCCGTGATCGATCGCGACGCGCACATGCGCCCGAAAGTCCTTGCGATCCTCGAGCTTCGCGGTCGTGAATGCGAAGGGCACGCCGGCGGCCTCGAGTCGCGCAGCGTTCGTCGGCGCGAGCTCCCAGGTGAGGAGGTCGGTGTAGTCGAGCTGCTCGGCCTTCGCGGGCGTCGAGGCGTCGGGCGTGCGCGGCAGCCGCGGCGGCAGGAGAATCGGCCGATCGAGCTCGCGGATCTGGCGAAGGCGACGGAACTCCGTGCCGCTGCCGAGGAAAACGGCGTCGAGGCCGAGTTCCGCCGCGACGCGCGACTGTCGCAGGAGATCGCGCTCGTTCGAGGCGTCGAAGAGGACCCGCTCGGCGCCGGCGGCGAAGGGCAGGAGCGCCTCGAGCGCGGCCGCGTCGGGCGGCGGCTCGTTGCCGGTCGGATGGAGCGTCCAGGCGTCGCGCGCCGCGGCGTACCAGCGGGCGTCGAGAAAGGTCTGCCGCTCCAGGGCGAGCGATCCCATGAGCGAGCCCGGATATCCCATCGCACCGCCGCCGCCATGTTCGCAGCTCACGATCAGCCACGATGAGGGATCGATCGCGGTCCCGCGCTCCGTGTCGTCGGTGAGGAGCGCGATCGAGCCGACGCCGCGCACGATGCCGCGGTCGGGGAGGATCTGGGCGACGGTGAAGCCGATCGCACGAAGCGACTCGCGGAGATCGCCGCCGAGCGGCGGAAGGTCCTCGCCATCGACCTGCGGCGTGATGCGGCGGCTCCAGTGTGCGCCTTTCGCGGCGCTGGCGGCGCTCTGCGCGCCCGATGCGTCGATCAGGAGCGCCGGCTCGACGAGTCCCGCGTAGAGCGTGAGTCCCTCGCAGGGCCAGATGCGATAGCCGTTGGGCACGGCGAGCTCGGGGCCGCCGACGCGCTCGATGCGCCCGTCGCGCAGAAGCACCACGCCGCGCTCGATGCGCGAACCCGGGCTGACGACGACGGTCGCGCCGACGAGGGCTTGCGGTCCGGGATCCGCCTCGCGCATCCCGTTCACCGGACCGACCTGAGCGTGCAGCTCAGCGGTCACAAGGGTGTGGGTGAGGGTCGAGGCGAAGACGAGGGTGAGGGCGACGAGGCCCGGGAGGCGTGGACGCTGCACGCGGCGGATTGTGCCATGGAGAGGATGAGGGCACGCGCTCGGCGCTCGCTCGGCATCGGGCAGGGGCCGGCAGGGTCGAGCTGGGGCTGGCGGGGGCAAGTACCCGCCGGTCGGTCGCGCAAGGAAAGCGGCGAGCCTTTCGGCTCGCCGCTCTCGGTTTGACTCCGACATTCGTGGACGAGAATCCGACGCGATCAGACGCCGTCGAGATCCTCCATCATGCGATTCATGGCGACCGCGAGTTTCTCGTCGGTCTCGTAGGTGCCGGCCTCGATCGCCGCGCGGATCTGGGCGATCTTGTCGGCCCGAACCGGCGGCATGGAGCGGAGCTTCTCCATGAAGCGGGCGTGGTCACTGAGCTCGACCCGGTCGGGCGAGTCGGTCCGGCGAGCCCCGTCGACGGTCGTCGGGGTCGCTCGGCCGGTCCCTTCGGCCGAGCCGGATTGGACCGCGGGGGCGACTCGGTTGACGGCTCCGAGGTTCGTGTAGCTGATGGTGGTTCCGATGGTGTTCATGCTGACGCCAATGTTGCCTAGATCAGGCATGGAGCGATACTCCACCGCGCGGCGCAATCGTAGAATGCGCCCGAGGTTCGAAAAGGGTCTCTACCGTCCTGGCAACCAGATCGTGAAGATCGTCGGGCGAGCACCGGCTGATCGCAGTCGGCCCCAGTGTCCTGCTTGGGTCCCTGCTCGAAGCTCTTGCTGTTTCGCGGTTGCGACCGTTGGTACGGTCGCTGCCCGAACTGTGCGGCTCGAGCAGTGCTGCCCGGGCAGAGTGATCGGCGGTTGGGCTCCGAACCCTTGAAGTTTGAGCGTTTCGTGTGCGAGCCCGTAAGCGTTGGTCCAATAGCCACTTGTGGCGGTGCCTCTGGATTCGCGCAAGCCTGACGATGAGGTTTTCGATGGCTGGTAATAGTCGAACGAACGCACGCCGATTCGCCCTCTTATGGGCCGTTCTCGCCATGCTGACGGCGCTTCTCCCGACGCAGGTCGGTGTCGCCGGCGCGCAGAGCGGCTCGCCGCCGGCCAAGTCGCCGCCATCGAGCGCCCCGCCCGAGTTGTGGGAGCCCGGCGACGAAGTGGTTCCGCCGAAGCCGGTGCCCGCGGGCCGCGGTGCCGGAAAGGCCGACGAGAAGGGGAAGGGCGGAGGCGCGACGCCGAGCGCCGACGATGGCGGACCAGCGTGGTCGGTGCTCCTCGGGACATTCACCGGTGACGATCACGCCGCTGCGGCGGATGCCGCGAAGGCGCGTCTGGTCGCCCGCTTCCCGCAGGTGAGCGACGCCTTCGTGCGCCGCGTCTCGCGCGGATCGGTGCTGCTCGTCGGGCGCTACACGGGGCCGAGCGATCCGGCCGCGCAGGCGAAGCTGAAGGAGCTGAAGGCCATCGTCGCCGACGGACAGCGTCCGTTCACCGGCGTGATGCTGACGCGCACCGCGACCGACGCCGGCCCGCCCGGTCCCTACGACCTGCGGCGGCTGCGCGAGCGTCATCCGCGGGTGAAGCCGCTCTACACGCTGCAGGTCGCGGTGTGGAGCACCTTCGGCGACAGCAAGGTCTCGCGCACCGAGATGCGGCAGAGCGCCGAGAAGTTCTGCAAGGAGCTTCGCCTGAAGAACATCGAGGCATGGGTCCACCACGACGACGACACCGGGACGAGCAGCGTCGTCGTCGGCGCCTTCGACAGCAGCGCGTACGACTCGAAGAGCACGCTCTTCTCCGCCGAGGTCGAACAGCTTATGAAGCGCTTCCCCCGTCACCTCGTCAACGGCGAGGAAGTGCTGGTCCCCGTCGATCCGCGCCGGCCTGATGGCGCGAAGAGGCCACAGGGCTGTCGACTCGTCGAAGTGCCGCTCTTCTGAGCCGAGAGACACCATGCAGCCGACTCCTTCAGCATCGCGCATCCTCGGACAGGATCGGGCCGTCGGCGCGATCGCCAAGGCGATGCTTGGCGGACATGTGCATCACGCCTGGATCTTCCACGGTCCCTTCGGCGTCGGAAAGTGCACGACGGCGATCGAGTTCGCCAGGCTGCTCCTCGATCCGGCGGTCACCCGCGAGCACATCGCGTCCTTCGCCCCGCCGCGCGACAGCGACGATGCGCGGCTCATCTCGGCCGGCACGCATCCGGACCTGCACATCATCCGCAAGGAGCGCACCGAAGAGTCGCAGATCGCCTCGTTGCGCGACAAGAAGCAGACCAACATCCCGGTCGACCTTCTGCGCGAGCTGATGCTCGGCGGCGTCATCGACGGCAAGTCGTTCGACGGCAGCGTGTGGCGCACGCCCTATCGCGGACACGGCAAGGTCTTCATCATCGACGAGGCCGAGCTCCTTGATGAGATCGGCCAGAACGCGCTCCTCAAGACGCTGGAGGAGCCGCCCGCGGGCACGACCATCATCCTGGTCACGACCCGCGAGGATCGGCTGCTGCCGACGATTCGCAGCCGATGCCAGCGGGTCGCGTTCGGCGCGCTGGACGCGCCGTCGATGGAACGCTGGCTGCGCGAGGCGGACCTGCCGATCGACGGCGAGGCGCGGGCGTGGGTCGAGCGCTATGCCGAAGGCGCGCCGGGCGCGGCCGTCGTCGCGGTCCGACACGATGTCCACCTGTGGGCCCGTGAGCTCGCGCCGGATCTCGAGACGATCTCCCGCGGCCGGTTCGTTGCCGGGCTCGGCGATCGCATGGCGGAACGGATCGCGGCCTGCGCCGAGGCGGTCGTGAAGGAGAACGATCGGGCGAGCAAGGAGGCCGCGAATCGTCTCGGAGTTCGCCTGCTCTTTGGCGTGCTCGGCCAGCATGTGCGGGACGGGATCGCGTCGGCGGTGAAGGCCGGCGACGCCGAGCGGGCCGAGCGCTGGGGGCAGATCGCGGATGTGCTCGTCGAGGCCGATGAGCAGGTGCGCCGAAGCCTCAATCTGAAGCAGGTGCTCGCGCTCCTCGTCGCCCGCTGGGTGGCGACATGGGAAGCGGCCGCGGGACATGCGGCCGATCGCGCCGGAGCGCGGCGGTGACGAGCGGTCCGCTCGAGATCGAGCGCGTCTGGGTCCTTCGGGCGATGCCGACGGTGCCGGCGAACGCCGAGCGTTGGACGATCGATCAGGGCTATCTCCCGCTGCCGGGCGCCGGCGGCGCGTCGACGGAACCGGATTTCCCGGAAGGGCGCCTTCGCCGCATCCTGCGACCGGACGGGACCGCCGTCTATCGCCACACGATCAAGCGCGGCACCGGGCTGGTGCGCGAGGAGGTCGAGCGGTCCATCGAGCGTGCGGAGTTCGAGCGGCTCTGGCCGCTGACGGCCGGTCGGCGCATCGAGAAGACGCGCTACCGGATCCGCGAGGGCGAGCTGGTCTGGGAGCTCGACCGCTTCCATGCGCTCCCGCTCGTCATGCTGGAGGTCGAGTTGCCCGCGGTGAACGCGTCCGCCGCGCTCCCCGCGTGGGCCGCGCCGCTCGTCGTGCGCGAGGTCACCGATGACCCGCGCTACCGCAATGCGGCGCTCGCGATCGAAGGGCTTCCGCCGGACGCGGCGCCATCGGCCGATGGGCATGACCACCAGCCCGAGAGCGATGCGACGCATCGCGCGATCCTCGCCTTCCTCGCCGGTCGGACCTTCGCCGTGGTCGGAGCGAGCAACGATCGTGCGAAGTTCGGCAATCGCGTTCTGCGGCACTACCTCGCACACGGCAGACGGGCGATTCCGGTGCATCCGAGGGAGCCCATCGTGGAGGGAATCCCGGCCGTTTCCTCGCTCCGCGCGCTGCCTGAGCCGGTCGATGGCGTCTCGGTCATCGTGCCGCCCGCCGTGACGCTGTCCGTGCTCGACGATGCCCATGCCGCGGGCTGCCGGCGACTCTGGCTCCAGCCAGGCGCGGAGGATGATGCGGTGATCGCGAAGGCGAAGGCCCTTGGCCTCGAGCTCATCGCCGGCGGCCCGTGCGTCCTCGTTGCCTTGCGGGCGTGAGGCGACCGGCGCCCGACTCAGCTCGGGTTCGATCGCAGGTCCTTCGCCTGCGGCAGATCGGTCGCGCTCGCGAGTCCGAAGACGCGGAGGAACTCGCGCGTCGTGCCGTAGAGCATCGGTCGGCCGACTTCCTCGGCGCGACCGACGATCCGGACGAGTCGGCGATCCATGAGACTCTTGAGCACCTCGCCGCACGCCACGCCGCGGATGGACTCGAGGTCCGCGCGGAGAATCGGCTGGCGGTACGCGATGATGGCAAGGGTCTCGAGCGCCGCCTGGCTGAGACGCGTCTGCTGCCGCTCGCCGCGAAGGCGACCGAGGAGCGGACCGAAGGCCGGCAGCGTGAGCACCTGATAGCCGCTCGCGAGGGCCTCGACGCGGAACGCGCGACCGGTGGCCTCATAGTCGGCGTTGAGCTTCGCGACCGCCTCGGCAAGCCGAGCGACCGCGTGCTTGCGGGCTCGTGCGGTCGCCGGGTCTTCAGGAACGGGCTCCGGATCGCCGTCGTCGGCTGATGTGCCGTTTGCGTTTCCGTTGAGATTGGCGGCCTCGGCCTGCTTCGACTTCCGTCGGCGGACCGGAGCCGCCTTCGGGGTCGGCATGAGGCCGAGGAGTTCGATGAGCCGCGACTCGTTGAGCGGCCGGTCTGAGGCGAGGAGCAGTACCTCGAGGCGCTGCTCGATGGGGAACTCGCTGCACGCGACGCCCGCCGCCTCGTCGTGGGCGAAGGCATCCGCGTGAGGAATCGCTTCTTCGGCGGTCGAGACCATGTCGAGACGCTACCACACCCGGTCAAGGCGAACGGGTTTCCGACAGGCTACCCGCACCGCCGGCGGCGTCAGCGCTGCGCCAGGGCGACCTTGGTGGCCGCAAGCCGCTGAGCGCGCTCGAGACGGGTCCGCTCGTCGGCGGAGGTGTGGCCGAACTCGGTGCTCTTCGACCGGGCCTCGGCGTACTCCCGCTCGGCGTCCGCCTTGGTGAGGTTCGCGGCGTCTTCGGCGAAGTCGGTGACGAGGGTCAGCTCGTTGCCCTGCATCTGGGCGAAGCCGCTGTCGATCAGGAACAGCTTCGTCTTGCCGTCAGCCAGCTCCACCCGGGCGGCACCCACGCCGAGATTGGCGAGGAAGGGGCTCGCGCCGGCCATCACGCCGCGCTGCCCGTCCCAAGCTTCGAAGGAGACATAGCTCGCCTCGGCGGTGAGAAGGGACTGGCTGGGCGTCACGATCGAGCAGCGAAAGGTGGCGGGCACGGATGAGTCCTCGGATGCCAAGGGCGCTCTGGCCCTCGGGGATCGTTCATGCGTCACGGCCGCGGCCGCGACGACGGCGGAGAATCGCACATCATAGCGAGAAAAGGGCCCCGATCAGCCGAACTCGATCGGCCGAAAAAGAAGCCCCGACCGGCGAGTGCCGGTCGGGGCTGAAGGATCGAGGGCTGCCTTTCCAGCGAGCGGGCTCGCGGAGCGGCGAGTTGGCTTACGCCCGGCGACGACGGCCGAGGCCGGCGAGACCGGCGAGACCGAGGACCGCAGCGGCGCCCGGAGCGGGGACCTGGGCAACGAACACCGAGGTGAACGAGGCCGAGGAGTTCGCTCCGAGGAGGAACGAGAAGGTGATCCGCAGATCGGAGCCGAGATCCGGGCCGGGGAGGCTCGGGATCGGGGTGCCGAAGGAGTCGAAGCCGAGCGAAGAGCTACCGGCTTCCGAGCGGACGACGCTGAAGGGGCTGTTGAACAGGGTGCCGATGATGCTGCCACCGGTCGAACCCGTCCAGAGCGGACCCTCAAAAGCCTCGATGAAGCCAGCGCCGGTGGTGGTCAGACCACCGCTGACGGAGCCGCCGTAGACGGTGCTGCCCAGAAGGGCCACCGGCAGGGAGACGGTCAGCTCGAAGAAGATGGCTTCGCTCGAGAGGTTCTGGATGACATAGTTGCCGGCGGTGAACGCCCGGTTGCCACCCTGGTTGTTGGACGCGTTGAAGTTCCAGCCGAGCGACCAGTTGCCTGAGCCGTCGATCGTCGAACCCTGATAGTTGAACACATCAGGGGTCGCGGTCGCGACGCCGGCGAGGTCCTGCGACTGGGCGTTGCCGTTGGCGGAGATGCCGAAGGTGACCGTCGGCCCATCTGCCGCCGCAGACATGGTCGCGACAGCGGCGAAAGCGCACGCCGCAGTAGCGATGGAGCTGCGAAGAGCATTACGAAGCATGTGAGTTCCCTCCCTCAATCCTTCCTGTGCACCGCACGCGAGAGGCGTGGGGGCAGGTATTTGTCGGATCGACCCTTTTCCCGAGAGTCGAGCCAGAACGAGCGTGCTTGACGAGGCGACCCGCCCACGAGGGCGAGCCGCAGCGATCAGGCAGAACGACGACGACCGCGGCCAGCGATCAGGCCGAGAGCAGCGACGGCGATCGCGCCCGGAGCGGGCACGACGACGAAGAGGCTCGTGAACGACGCCGAGTCACCCGCAGTGAGCGTGAAGGCGAGGCGGATCGCGATGTTCTGCGAGACAGCGCCGTACGGCAGCGACGGGATCGGACTGCCGAAGGAGTCCGGACCGATCGTCTGGCTCAGGAACGAGCCAGCAGAGGCCGAAGCGCCGACGAGCAGCGAACCCGCGAGGTTGCCCGACGAGAAGTCGGGGGCAACATCCGTGAACGCCTGGTAGATGGCACCAGGACCACCGGTCGGCGAGTTGACCGAACCAACGGTCGCACCATCGCCGTTGAGGTCAGTCACGGTTCCGGTGACGGAACCGCCGATGACGCTCGTGGCGAGGGCGATGTTGATCGGCAACGTGACTTCCAAGAAGAAAGTCTGCGTCGCGTTGCTCGTGTTGGTGACGACGATGTTCCCGACGATGAAAGGATCGGGGTTGACGAGGAGACCCCAGCTCAGGTTGTAGCCTGGGCCGTCGAACGGGCTCGTCACGGCACCGGCGAAGCCGAACGTGCTATCGCCGTTCGACCACGCGTTGCCCGTCTGAGCTGCGTTGTAGGTGTAGGTCTGCCCCGCGACGCCAATGCGCATCATCAGGTCAGGAATGATTGTCGTGTCTGCGCTTGCCGTCGCCGAAGCGAAAGCGATGAGCGCGCAGCCACAACCCGTAAGTACAGTCTTGTTGATTCCGGCAGCCATTGAGACCCCTTCCTCCGATAGGGTCCGTTCACGCTCCCTCCCAAGGAGCGCAAACGAATTCCGGCGGTGCCGAAGCGCCGCCCTTTTCCCACCCGGAAGGTAGCACGGTCTTCCACCCACCGCAAGTCAAAGTCTGAGCTTTGGACAATCTGTCGGCTGAATCACCCGGAAAGGGGCCCTGCCGACAGTTCCGAGAACTCAACTTGCTGCGACCGCGTCCGGCCCGATCTCTTCGGACGAGCGGTTCTCGGACGAATCCTCGGTGCCGTGGCGGCTTCCGAAGAAGCGAGGTGCGGACGCAACCGCGTCGAATTCCGGCCGCATCCACTCCCGCACCGCCGACCGCATGACCTCGAGATTGGTCGCGGTCCGGATCGCTTCCTTCAAAGGATGGACATGGCCGAGGGTCTTGCCGTACCAGGCAATCCGCTTCTGCATCGAGAGGACCGCGTGTCGCTCGGACTGATAACGCTCGCAGAGGTCGATGTGCCTCAGGATCATCCGGAACTTCTCGTTGAGGCTCGGCTCCGGGAGTTCCAGATCCCGATCGATGAGCGCGGCAGCCTGCCGAAAAAGCCAGGGGGTCCGGAGGGCGGACCGGCCGACCATGATGCCGGCACAGCCTGACTGCCGCAGCCGGTCGCGGGCGATCGTCGCGGAACTGATGTCCCCATTCCCGATCACGGGGATCCGTCGGACCGCGGCAACCACCTCGCCGATCCGATTCCAGTCGGCTTCACCCGAGAAGAACTGGACGGTGTAGCGGCCGTGGACGGTCACGGCGGCGACGCCGATCTCCTCGAGCGCCCGAGCAAGGGTCGGTGCGACCACATGTTCCGGGTCCCAGCCGAGTCGCATCTTGGCGGTGACCGGAACGCGGCCGTTCGTGTGCCGCTCGACCGCCTGCACGATGCGTTCGGTCAGCCGCACCGTCGAGCCGACATCGCAGAGGAGAAGCGATCCGCCGTTCTTCTTCGCGACCTTATCGACCGGGCAGCCCATGTTGATGTCGATGAGCCTCGCGCCGTGATCGATCGCCCAGACGGCCGCCTCGGGCAGCGGATCCTCGCTGTTGCCGTAGAGCTGCATGCCGCAGGGCTGGTCCAGGCCGTTCGTCGCGGCGAGATCCAGCGTCTTTGCCGAGCTCTTCAGGATTGCCCGGGCGTTCAGGAGGTCGGTCGACGCGAGCCCCACGCCACCCTGCTCGCGGCAGAGGATGCGGAAGGGCAAGTCACAGTGGCCCGCGATCGGCGCGAGCAGAAGCGGCGTTTCGAGCGTAAGCGGACCGATGCGGAGCGGCACGGCCCGATCGTACTCGGGGCGGGGTGCCGGGCGCAGCGGGCCGGTGCGTCACGGCGACGGCGGCGTCTCGCTCCAGCGACCGCGCTCGATCGACCAGTCGTTGCCGAAGAAGCCGGCGAGCCGGAAGGAGGACGCCCCGGAGAGGAGCGTGCCGGCGTGGATGATCGCGAGATCCGGATACCCGACGCCCGAGACGAAGTAGGGCAGGCGCATCGTGAGCCGCGTGCCGATCGGGCCGGTGCCCGCGACGACCGCGACGGACGCGATGTCGCTGTCGGGCCGCGGATAGGTGAAGACGCAGCAGAGGTCGTCGCCGGCGAACTCCCGGTCGCCTAACTTGATCGAGCCGTTTCGCACGAGAATCGGGCACGCGCCGAGCAGTGCGTTCCACGCCGCGTTCGTCTCGGCGTTGCCGACGAGGATGATCCCGCGGTCGGGGTGCTTCGCCGGATCGAAATCGACATCGGCGACGAGATCGATCGCCCCGTTTCCGCGATACCAGAAGGTCTCCGCGTCGAAGCGAGCCTTCGCCAGCAGCGCGGCGTCGCTCGCGTCATCGCCCGCGGTTCCGTAGACGAGGACCATGTCGTTGCGGAACGCGTCCTTGAACGCGCCGCCGCGCGCGGCCCGCTTGGTGCGCGGATCGGGGGCGGCGCCGACGGTCCAGCGCTCGCCGTCGCGCACGAGCCAGAGGGGCGCTGCGGGGTCGTAGGTGGTTTCGACCGTCGTCGCGTCGAGCGTGATCGCCAGCGGGCCCGCCTCGATCGGCGGTCGCAGGGCGATGCGGGCGGCGTTCGAGGACGAGCCCTCGATCGTCCGCTTCGTCCGGTCGAGCGCAAGCGACAGCCCGCTCCGCTGCCAGGGCTCGACCTGCTGGTCGATCTCCACCCAGTCGCAGGCGTTCGAGACGCCGGGAGCCGCGGTGACGAAGTCGATGCGGTCGATCGTCGCCGGGTCGCGCAGCGTGCGATCGCGGAAGAAGGACATCAGCGGCGGCCAGTCCACGCACTCGTTGCCCCACCAGTGGCCGGCGCCGGGCTGTTCGAAGTAGGCGAAATCGCGGTGAAACGCGCCCTCGCCGCCGGCGAGGACCGAGCGCATGCGTCGGGCCTGGGTGACGGGCACATTGTCGTCGGCGTCGCCGTGCAGGATGTAGACGCCAAGTCGGGCGTAGTTCCCGGCGAGGGCGAGGGTGTCGCTCGCGCTCGTCGCCCGGGCGAACATCCCTTCCGGACCGGCGTTCCCGAGCGTCACGCCGCCGTAGGTCGAGAAGGCGATCCAGCCGGCGCTCGGCGCGATCGCGGCGAAGCGATGCGCGAAGTGGGCGCCGAGCTGCCAGGTGCCGTGACCGCCCATCGAGTGGCCGGTCAGCCAGCGGCGCCGCGGATCGTTCGGCACGCGGCGCTCCGCGTCGGCGAGGACCTCGAGCGCGTCGAGTCGGCCCCAATCCTCCCAGTCGAAGCCGAACGCCCTGCGGTTCGTCGGACAGACGACATGTGCCCAGCTCTTCGGCGCGTACGCGGCGGCCTGCGAAGTCGCCTCGACGCTCGCTCCGTGCAGCGACAGGATGATTCCCGGTTCTCCGTCGCCGTCGCTTCCGCCGCCCGTCGCGGCGGGCACGATCGCGTAGTACTGGGCGCTGCCGTCGATCGCGCTCCTGAAGGTCACGCGGCGCCGCGCGTCGCTCGCCACCACCGGCAACTCGAGCGTGCGCTCGGCGACGACGCGATCCTCAACGACCAGTGCGCAGCGCACCTGAGCGACTCCGGCGGCACCCGCGCGATGGCGCAGCATCGCCGTCGCCTTGAACGCCGTCACGCCGGCGATCGTCGGAAGGGGCGTCGTGGTGACGGTGCCGTTCGGACATTCCACTCGAATCGCCGCGTTTCGCAGCGGCGCTTCGGCGGGCTGCACGACGACCAGTCCGAGCGGAAGCTCCTGCTCGGTCTCCGCAAGCAGATCGGGAAGCGTGTCGTCGGTGCCGAGAAAATGCGGGCCGTCCGACGCAGCGGGCAGGAGTCTCGCCTGGAGCGAGCCGCGGCCGCATGCGAACAGAAACTCGTTGGTCCCCTTGCGCACGCGAATCGGAATGCGGAACCAGCCGTAGGCGTACACATCGCCGACGCGCGGCTCGCCGTTCACATAGACCATGCCGTTACTCCGCGACTCGAGCATGAGCGTGCGGTCCGCGTCGCTCTCGTAGGTCGCGTAGAGATAGCCGCCGGCGAGCGCCTGGTCCTCGAAGACGGCCACCGCGCCCTCGCCCTCGCCGCGCGTCGCGGCGCGGAGGAGACTCCAGGTGCGCACCGTGCCGTCCGGCGCGGTCACCGTGTCGCCGGCCTGCGGCCACTTCGCCGCGTCGGCCGCCACGCCCGTCACGAGGCGATGCTCGACGGCGTCGAAGCGGATCGGCGATCGGGCCGACCGACCGATCTGGCCGATCGCAAGGCCTTCGCGGAAGTCGAAGGGCAGTTCGCCGGCCTGACAGGCGGAGGTCAAGAGAAGGGCAACGAGGGAACGCGCGCGCATGGCGGAACCTTACCAGTGAGGCCAGTCGAGTGACGAGCCTTCATCCGCGCTCGTCAGGCGCGCATCGCCGCGAGCATCGCGTCGTGCACCGCGGTCATCGGCAGGTAGGGACCTTCCGTCGGCGGATCGAAGGCATCGAGTCCCTCGCCGAAGAGGACCGGCTCGTAGCCGCGGGCCTGCGCGGTTCGGCCGTGCGATCCGCGCACGATCGAGGGATCGATCGGAATGACATCGAGGAGCGTGCGAAGGCCGAGCTTTCGCTTCGCCAGACGCCATCCGAGCGCGAGTCCGGGCAGGCGAATCGACGGGTCGATGAAGAGTTCGCAGGGGTCGTAGCCCGGCTTGCGATGGATATCGACGGTGCGCGCGAAATCAGGCTCGCGGCCCTCGCTCCAGTAGGGATAGGCGAACCAGCGATCGGGCACGCTCACGAGGAGGAGTTCACCCGCCCTTGGATGATCGACGGCGAGCTCGCGCTGGGCCTTCGCGTCGAGCACCTGATCGACGCCGGGCAGCGCTCGGAGGATCGACGCGACCTCGGCGATGCGCTCGGGATTTCGCACGTAGACATGCGCGACCTGATGGTCGCAGACGGCGAAGGCCTCACTCGCCCCGGCGTCGAGAAGCTCGCCGCCGCGCTCCTCGCGCACGCGAAGAAGCCC
This sequence comes from uncultured Isosphaeraceae bacterium, assembly GCA_964395845.1. Lineage (GTDB taxonomy): Bacteria > Planctomycetota > Phycisphaerae > Phycisphaerales > SM1A02 > JAEUIT01. The sequence goes on from CAYNCG010000004.1 coordinate 61,339, forward strand.
TGCGGCCCGCAGCGCCCGATTCGGCTCGACCGCGCCGCTCGTCGGCACGATGCCATACTCGCTGACGACGAGGACGCGCACGCCCCGCTCGGAGAAGTGCGCGTACAGCTTGCCGAAGACGCGATCGACCTCGCGCACATGCCGGCGAATCTCGGGGTGCTCCGGTCCGAGCTTCTGGAGCGGATAGTCAAGGTGCGGCAGGTACGCGAGGGTCAGCGTCGGCTTGTGTTCGGCATGCACGGCCATCGTCGCCGCCGCGATCCAGTCGGTCGATCGGATGTCGGCGCCGGGGCCCCAGAACCGGAAGAGCGGGAACTGGCCGAGCGTCCGCTGCAGGCGATCGCGCAGTTCGGGCGGATGCGAGTAGCAGTCCGGAATCTTGCGTCCGTCCGCACAGTAGATCGGGCGCGGCGTCACCGAAAGCTCCGCGCTCGAATACATATTGAACCACCAGAACAGATTGGCGGTCGTGGCCGAGGGATCGAGCTCGCGCAGCCGATCCCAGACCTTCTTCCCCTGCACGAGGCGGTTCGACTGCTTCCAGAAGTGCACCTCCTGGAGATCGCGGTCGAACCAGCCGTTCGCGACGATCCCGTGCTCGCGCACCGGACGGCCGGTGAGCATCGCGGACTGCGCGGTGCAGGTCACCGCCGGGAGCGGCGGTTTCAGCAGGCGCACGCCGCCCGAGCGCCGGGCGAAATCGCGAAGCTGCGGCGCGTCGTCGTTGAGAAGCGACGGCGAGAGCGCGACGATGTTGAGGACCGCGACGGGACGCACGAGGGGAGTCTATGTTCCGGCGATGCGTCGCTGGCCCGCCCGGCAGAGCAGGAAGCAGGCGATGCAGCCGAGGGCGAGCGGAATCGAGCGGGCGAGGAGCGCGAGGTAGGCGTCGATCAGGCAGATCGCCGCGATCCACATGAGGATCGCCGGGCCGATGCGGGGCGGTGATCGCTCGATGAGGCGAGCCGCCGCGGCGCTCCACGCCAGCATGAAGGCCGTGACGACCAGGAGGCCGAGCGCGAGGGCGATGCTCTCGGCGTCGCGCGGGGGGCGCACGAGCGCGGGCACCGGCACGAAGACGAGGCCGAGCAGCGGCACGATGCCGATGAAGGGCGCGACCCGGAATCGGCGGCGGGGCGGGGCCTCTCCGGGCCGCACGATGTCACCCGCACCATCGGGATCGAGGCCGCGACCGCACTCCGGGCAGCGGCCCTTCGCGCGTGGCACCGGATAGCCGCAGCCGCCGCAGACCCACTCGGGGACTTCGCTCGAGAACGCCGCCTCGCGCCGGGCAACGAGGCTGAAGCCGGCGACGAAGATCGCCAAGAGCGCGGCCGGGCCGACGATCGGCACGAGCGTCGGCGGCATGCCGAAGGCCAGACCCGCCGTCACGATCGCCATCGCCCGGCACGCGCCCATGATGATGACGCTCCAGCGCGAATGCGTATGCAGCGCGTTGTAGAGGCCGATGCACGCGACGAGGATGAGTCCGGCGACGGCGGCGGCCACGCCGTTCAGGAGAAGGAGCGCGAGACCGCCGCCGATGAGCGTCGCGATGAACGCCATCGCTCCGGCCAGCGCGACGCGCCCCGAGGGAATCGGCCGGGATGGCCGCTCGCGGGCGTCGATGGCACGATCGAGGAGGTCGTTCATCGCCATGCCCGCCGAGTAGAAGGCGACGAGGGCAACGGCGCTCACCGCCGCAGCGCGAAGGAGAGCCTCGGGGACGCCGCCATGCGCGAACGCCGCGAGAGCCGTGCCGGCGAGCGCGTTGCTGACGACGGTCGGCGCGTTCGAGACGCGGGCCAGCTCGAGGTAGGCCCGCGCCGTCGCCGCCAGGCTCATACGAGCGCCTCGCGCAGCCAACGAATCTCCCGGGCGATCCCCTCCGCGAGCGTCGTCGGTCGCAGCGGTTCGGGGAGAACCGTCCAGGCGTAGGTCTCGATCTCGAGCGTCGGCGCATCGTCGCCGTCGAGGAGACCGAACTCGCGCAGGGCGTCCATGCAGGCGCCGATCTCCCGCTGCGTGGTGACGAGCGGCGCGAGTTCGTCGCCGAGCGTCGCGAGATGGATCGGCACATGGAAGTGCGTACGAGCCACGCCGCGCGGCGGAACGCCGAGCGCGCTGCCGAGGTCCTCGAAGAAGCGGATGTCCTCGCGGGCCGGCGACCCGAGCGATCCCGAGCGGAGCGCCTCCGGCCGAATGCAGGTCTGATGCAGGTACTTCGGCTCATCAAAGCGGCGGAGCATCGTCAGCGACTCGCGCGAGCCGTCGGCCTCGATCGCGCTCGAGACCTGCACCTTTCCGACGCGGATGCCCGCGTCGCGATAGGCCGCGAGCGCCGTCCGCTGCGGCTCGAACATCACCGCCGCGTGACAGATGTCGTGGCAGATGCCGAGATGGCGGCGGGCAAGCTCGGAGCCTGGAAAGCACTGGGCGAAGAGTTCGACCGCATCGGACGAACGGTCGAGCAGGCAGCCGGGCTCCGGCTCGAGATCGACATGCAGCCGCACGCCGCGCTCCCGCTCGATGCGCGCACAGTGCGCGGCCATCGCCTCGAGCTGCGACGCGGCGATGCCGACGCTCGCCGCGCAGCCCTCGTTCGTGAAGGTCGGCCTCCAGCCGATCGGCACCGTCGAGATCGACGCGTGGCGCGTCCCGGGCGGAAGCAGGTCCACGAGGATGTTCGCGAGTCGCACCGTGTACGCGAGCCGCTCCGGGCGGGCCCAGTGCGGCTCGTAGACGGCATGCTTGATCGCGTGGCCGTGGAAGTCGATGAAGGGAAACCCGTTCAGCGTGACGACCGCAAGGCCGAGACGGTCGAGACGCTCGCGCAGCTCCGCGACGCGGGCCGGCGAATCGAGTTCGCCGGCGGCGAGTGCCGAGAGCCAGAGTCCGATCGGCAGCGGTTCGCCGGGCGAGACGAGCTCGCGCACGCGCAGGGCGTGCGTCTCGAGCTGCCGGAGCGTCTCGGCGACATCCGCGCCGGCGTGCACATTGGTGCAGTAGGCGATCGCGCGCTCGCTCATGCCGGTCGCGCCGCCTCGACGAGCCGCCGCATGACCTCAAGTCCGAGCGTGCGATTCTCGGTGCGCTCAGGATGCCACTGCACGCCGACATAGAAGGGCCTGCGCGGATCGCGAATCCCCTCGATCACCGCGTCGTCGCTCGTGGCGATCACCTCGAAGCGGCCGGCGTCGCCGAGCGCCTGATGGTGGTAGCTGCGCACCGGACCGTCGCCGAAGACGCTCGTCACCGGGTGGATGCGATCGCCGCCGTGACGCTCGCCGTCGGCGATCTCGTCGTGGATGTGCTGGATGAGACGACATCCGGCGTGGACGCCCATCTCCTGCATGCCGAGACAGATGCCGAGCGTCGGCGTCGCCGGCCTGCCGTCGAGCGCCGCGAGCAGGGCGAAGTCGAAGGCCTGGCGCTTCGCCTCCATCACTTCGGCCTTCGGATGGAGCGTGCCGCCGAAGGGCCGCACGTCGATGTCAGGGCCGCCGGTGAGGACAAACCCGTCGAGCCGCGCGAGATAGCTCGGGATGAGCGCCGGATCGGGCGTGAGGATCACGCCGACGCCGCCGGCCTCCGTGACCATCTCGAGATACGCGGCGTTGACGCGGATCCGGAAGCGGTCTCCGTCGCGATCGACGCTGGGGGTGAAGCCGATGAGGGGGCGTTGCATGGTGGTCGTCGAGGTGCGTCTGCTGGGAACGGCGGAGCGCCGTCACGCGATGCGGAACCGTCCCGACTGCGAGAGGAAGCGCACCGGATTGTCGAAGCTGATCTTGCGGATGAGATCCTCGGTGTGGCCGCGGCCGCGGAGCTCGACCCGGCACTTCGGCACCGCGAGCGGATCGCTCGCTCCCCAGTCGCCGGCGGAGTTGATCCACAGCCGTTCGCCGTGGAAATCCTCGATGATGTCGGCGGCCCGCTGCGGCGTGCACTTCGTGTCCGGATAGAGCGTCATGCCCGCCCAGAAGCCGCGGTCGAGCACCTGTCGCACGGTGTGTTCCTCGACATGGTCGATGAGGACGCGACCCGGATCGAGCTTCCCGTGGTTGCGGATGGCGTCGAGAATCAGCCGCGTTCCCTTGAGCTTGTCCTCGAGGTGCGGCGTGTGAACGAGCACCAGCAGGTTGTGCCGCGCGGCGAGCTCGAGGTGCTCCTCGAGGATGATGAGCTCGTTGCGGCTGTTCTTGTTCAGGCCGATCTCGCCGATGCCGAGGACGCCGGGGCGATCGAGAAATCCGGGGATGATCGCGAGGACCTCGCGGGCGAATGCCGGATCCTCGGCCTCCTTGGGATTGATGCAGAGCCAGGTGTGGTGGCGGATGCCGTAGGCCGCCGCGCGGCGCGGCTCGAAGTCGGTCAGCAGGGTGAAGTAATCGTAAAAGCCCTGGGCGCTCGACCGGTCGTAGCCGGCCCAGAACGCCGGCTCCGTGATGGCGACGCAGCCGGCGAGCCGCATGCGCTCGTAGTCGTCGGTGGTCCGGCTGACCATGTGGATGTGCGGATCGATGTAGCTCACGGCTTCGCCCCTCCCGCGCTCGCCGCGCCAGCGATCGGCACCGCCCCGGTCGCCCCCTTCATCGGAGCCTTCGCGATCGGCTCCGTGGAATGGTCGCTGAAGTGCTCAAGCACGCGTCGGGCCCGTTCAGGCCGGCCGTCGAGGAGGATCGCGATCGCCCGCACGAGCGCGTCGTGGCGGAAGTCGGGCGCGTCGCCGCCCGCGCGCGGCGCGGCGCGCTCAACGCGATCGAGATACGCGGCGAGATCGATGAGCTTCGCGCGGTGCTCGATGAAGTAGCGGTCGACGACGGCGGTTCGGTCGATGGGCGGTGCGGTCATGGGGTCATCCTTTGCGCGTCCTCTCGCTGAATCGCTCACTCGCCGCGCGGGCGACCGGCCTTGAGCTTCACCGTCACATCCATTTCCTTGCCTTCGCGCAGGATGCGGATGATGACCTCGTCGCCAGGCTTATGCTCGCGGAGTCTGGCCATCATCTCGCCGGTGGTCGTCATCTCGCGGCCGTTCCAGGTGAGCATGATGTCCCCCGGCTTGATGCCCGCGTCCGCCGCTGAGGTGTCAGCGGAGACGCTCTCGACAAGCACGCCGCCAATCTCGGTGTCACCCATGCCCGGCATGACGCCAAGGCGCACCGCCGCATAGCCGCGGTCCGGCGTGGCTCGACTCTCGCCGCTCTGGTGCAGGATGCGCTCGCCCTTCGCCGCAGCGAGGGCCACGCTTCGCACGAGGTTCATGACCTTCACCGCGCCGGCCGGATTCACTGTGTGGCCCTTGTCGCCGGGGCGGTGATAGATGTCGTGCGTTCCGGTGAAGAAGAAGAGCACGGGAACGCCGGCGTTGAAGAAGCTCGCGTGGTCGCTCGGGCCGCGTCCGCTCGGGTCGGCGTGGATCTCGAGGCCGCTCGACCGGAAGATCGGCTCGAGCATGCTCATGAGGTTTGAGCCGCTCTCGACGCCGCCGACCGCGATCGTGTCGGAGCGGAGGCGGCCGATCATGTCGAGGTTGAGCATGAGGCTCATGCGATCGACCGGCACGCTCGGATTGCGGACGAAGTGCCTCGAGCCGTCGAGGCCGCTCTCCTCGGCGCTGAAGCCGATGAAGAGAACGCTGCGGAGATTGGCCCCGTCGCCGGCCTTTTCGTACTCCGCCGCGAGCTGGCGGGCGAGGACGATCACCGCGGCGGTGCCGCTCGCGTTGTCGTCGGCGCCGGGATGCAGTTGTCCGCGGTTCGCGGGATCGCTGCCGAAGAGGCCCATGCCGACATGGTCGAGGTGCCCGCCGATGACGACCCACTCGTCCTTCAGCGAGCCCTTGCCGGCGAGGACGCCGCCCACGTTGGTCGCCGGCACCGTGCCGTCGCCGACCTCGATCTCGAGCGTCATCCGCACCGAGTCGCGCATCGCGAAATCCTTCAGCGTGCCCTCGTCGCAGAGCTTCCGCAGCGCGAGGAGCCCGCGTCCCTCCGGATCGGCCTTGCGGACGAGCGCGTCGGCGCGATCCGTGTCGATCTGGATGAAGGGGACCGCGAGGTCGTCCCCCCAGCGGCTCGTGCGGAGCGACTCGAGTTCGGTCTTCCCTTCCTTCGCGCCGGGCGGGTTGACCATGACGATCGCCGCCGCTCCGCGCTTCGCGAGTTCGGCGAGCTTGCCGCCGAGGTTCGACCATTGCGAGAAGCGGTTGCCCGCCCAGCGGCTCTTGCCCTCGGCGTCGAGCGGCTCGTAGCGCATGAAGAGGACGATGCGCCCGCGGATGTCCTCGTCTCCGTCAAAGCTCGTGTAGCCCTCCTCGCCGGCGCTGATCGCGTAGCCGGCGAAGGCGAGCGGCGCGGTGATCGCGCCGGTGCCGGAGGAACCCATCACCGCGTAGTCGGTTCCGCGCACGAGATTCGTCGCGTCAACCGTCACGCTCGCGGTGCGCACCTGGCGCTCGCGGCCGGTGAGCTCGAAGGTCTGCCGGTAGCTCGGCGCGGCGCCCGCGCTGCCGCCGCCGAAGGCCGGCGCGAGTCCGTAGTGGCGCATCCACCACTCGACATAGTCGACCGCGCGCTCGTGCCCTTCGCTTCCGGGGGCGCGCCCCTCGAACCACGGGTTCGAGAGCGTCTGCACATGCTGGTACCACTCGATCGCGTCGGGTCCGAGATCCTCGAAGAGCTGGCGCAGGTTCGCGCTCGCGGCGTCGACGGCGACCGCGTCCTCGGCGGGGCGGAAGGTGTAGGGATTGATCGCCTCGCGGATGATCTCGCCGCGGCGCGGACCCTCCTTCGGGGGGGCGTCCGCCGCAGGGGCGTCCTGCCCGAAGGCGGAGGCGGCGAGGGCGAGCGAGCACAGAAGAGCCGGGCGGACGAGAGCAAATCGCTTCATGCGGGGGTCCTGCATCGTTCAGGCGACGCGCGTCGGCGAGGTCGGCGGGCGTCGCGGGGCGGGCGGGGGTCCGGGCGGATCGCGCCGGAGGCCACACAAGGTACGCGCAACGGCGAATCGGCCGGAGCGAACTTCGTCGCAATCTCCCTATACTCCGGGTTTCTCGCAGTCGAGCCTGCATCGCGCGGCAGGCGTTGTCGCGCCGATACGGTCGAAACCCACCACCTCCAATGCCCCAGTCGACCCTGGATCCCGCCGCGGCCACCGCGACGCATCCCTTCCCGCCCGCCGACACCTTCCGCCACCGCCACATCGGACCCTCCGATGAGGACATCGCGTCGATGCTCCGGACGCTGGGCTTCGGCTCGATGGAGGATTTCCTCCGGGCGACGATCCCCGACGCGATCCGGCTCGGCCGACCGCTCGACATCGCCGATCCGACGAACGCCGGCGGCTGGGACGGCTCGGCCTTCGCCGAGCGCGGCGAGTTCGAGACGCTCGAGTCGCTCAAGCGCGTCGCGTCGAAGAACCAGATCTTCCGCAGCTTCCTCGGTCTGGGCTATCACGACACGATCACGCCGCCGGTGATCCTGCGCAACATTCTCGAGAATCCCGGCTGGTACACGCAGTACACGCCGTATCAGGCCGAGATCGCCCAGGGACGCCTCGAGGCGCTCCTCAACTTCCAGACGATGATCTCGGATCTCACCGGCCTGCCGCTCGCCGGCGCGTCGCTGCTCGACGAGGGAACCGCGGCCGCCGAGGCGATGTCGATGGCCCACGGCATCGTCGATCCCGAGGGCACCGCCGGGCGCAACGAGTTCTTCGTCGCCGAGGACTGCCATCCGCAGACGATCGCGGTGATCGAGGGACGCGCGAAGCATCTCGGCATCAAGGTCATCATCGGCAACATCGCGAGCGCGGCGTTCGGCGCGAACACCTGCGGCGTGCTCGTCCAGTATCCGACGACCGACGGCCGCATCGAGGACTACAAGGCGATCGCCGCGAAGGCCCATGAGGCCGGCGCGATGGTCATCGCCGCCGCCGACCTCCTCGCCCTCACGCTCATCACCCCTCCCGGCGAGTGGGGAGCCGACATTTGCGTCGGCAATTCGCAGCGTTTCGGCGTTCCGCTCGGCTTCGGCGGCCCGCACGCGGCGTTCATCGCGACCAAGACCGAGTTCGTCCGGAAGATGCCCGGCCGCATCATCGGCGTCTCGCGCGACAGCCACGGCAACACCGCGCTCCGCATGGCGATCCAGACCCGCGAGCAGCACATCCGCCGCGAGCGGGCGACGAGCAACATCTGCACCGCGCAGGTCCTCCTCGCGATCATCGCCGGCATGTACGCGACCTACCACGGGCCCGACGGGCTCAAGGCGATCGCGACCCGCGTCCATCGCATGACCGCGACCCTCGCCGAGGGACTTCGGCGGCTCGGTCACGATGTCGGCTCGCGTCCCTTCTTCGACACGCTCCGCGTCCGCCTCGGCGGCGGCATGAAGGCCGCCGATGTCCACGCCGCGGCGAGCGCGAAGCGCATGAACCTCCGGCACTTCGCCGACGGCTCGATCGGCGTGGCGCTCGACGAGTGCACGACCGAGCAGGAGCTCATGACGCTTCTCGCGTGCTTCGCGGGAGGCAAGCCGGCGCCGCAACTGGCCTCGCTGAGCGCCGCGCCCTCGCCGATCGGCGCCTTCCGCCGCACCTCGGCGTTCATGCGCCATCCGGTCTTCTCGCGCTACCACAGCGAGACGGAACTCCTTCGCTACATCTTCAAGCTCATGTCGCGCGATCTCTCGCTCGCGCAGTCGATGATCTCGCTCGGCTCCTGCACGATGAAGCTGAACGCGACGAGCGAGATGATTCCCGTCACCTGGCCGGAGTTCGGCCGGATGCATCCCTTCGTGCCGAAGGAGCAGGCCCAGGGCTACGCGGAGATGTTCCGGATGCTCGAGAGCTGGCTCAGCGAGATCACCGGCTTCGCCGCCGTCTCGCTCCAGCCGAACGCCGGATCGCAGGGCGAATACGCCGGTCTTCTCGTCATTCGCGCCTATCACGAGCACCGCGGCGAGAGCCATCGCGACATCTGCCTCATCCCGGAGACGGCGCACGGCACGAATCCCGCGAGCGCCGTCGTCGCCGGCATGAGGGTCGTCGCGGTCGCCTGCGATGACATGGGCTACATCGATGTCGCCGACCTGCGGGCGAAGGCCGCCGAACACGCGGCGAATCTGGCCGCGGTCATGGTCACCTATCCCTCGACCGCGGGCATCTTCGAGGAGTCGATCAAGGAGGTCTGCGAGATCGTGCACAAGCACGGCGGGCAGGTCTACATGGACGGCGCCAACATGAACGCCCAGGTCGGCCTCACGCGGCCGGGCGACATCGGCGCCGATGTCTGCCACCTCAACCTGCACAAGACCTTCTGCATTCCGCACGGCGGCGGCGGTCCCGGCATGGGACCGATCGGCGTCGCGGCGCACCTCGCGGACTTCCTCCCCGGCCACCCGGTGTCGCGTCCCGAGTCGGCGGGCCGTCACGCGATCCAGCCGGTTTCGGCCGCGGGCTACGGCAGCGCGAGCATCCTGCCGATCTCCTGGGTCTACATCGCCCTGATGGGCGCAGCGGGCCTCCGCCGGGCGACCGAGGTCGCGATCCTCAACGCGAACTACATGGCCTATCGGCTCAAGGGCGCGTACAAGGTCCTGTATGCGAACCGCAACGGCCGTCAGGCCCACGAGTTCATCATCGATTGCCGCCCGTTCGACCAGAGCGCGGGGATCAAGATCGATGACATCGCGAAGCGGCTGATCGATTATGGGTTCCATGCCCCGACGATGAGTTGGCCGGTCCCCGGCACGCTCATGATCGAGCCGACCGAGAGCGAGTCGAAGGAGGAGCTCGATCGCTTCTGCGACGCGCTCATCTCGATCCGCGAGGAGATCCGCGAGATCGAGGAGGGCAAGGCGCCGAAGGACGACAATGTCCTCAAGCACGCCCCGCACACCGCGGCGGCCGTCACCGGCGACGCGTGGAGCCACGGCTACTCGCGACAGAAGGCCGCGTATCCGGCGAAGTGGCTTCGCGACTACAAGTTCTGGCCGCATGTCGGTCGCGTCGATAATCCCTACGGCGACCGCAATCTCGTCTGCGCGTGCCCGCCGATGGCCGAGTACATGTGATGCGTGCATGAGGCCCGGCGCCCGGCGCAGGGCGTGATGCATGACGGGGCGTCCGTTCGATCGCTCGATCGAACGGACGCCCCGCTTTCTTTGGCATTTCGCGATCGAAACTCCGGGTTCCGGATTCGCGATCACGATCAAATTGCCGAGCAAACACGGCGTTTGGTTGATCGCATCTCGTATCTTCGGAAGCGCAAGGGCCTCATCTCTGGTGCGCAGGCACGACCGCTTGCCGCTTGGCGACCGCTTCGGTCGCCGCCTCAATCGGTCGGCTCGCTGGAGACAGTCATGAACAGAATCAGCAACACCATGTCCGCCGCAGCGCGTCGGACGATCAACGGCGTCGTCGGTCTCGCGGGTCTCGCGATCGCTTCCTCCACCTTCCTCGCGGCCACCGCGAGCGCCCAGGTCACGCTCGACTGGGTCGCCCAGAGCGGCGGACTCGCCCTCGCGGTCGACTCGGCCGGGAGCGTCTCGACCTCCTACGGCGTCCAGAATCCCGGCGGCGACATCTTCGTCACGAAGCATGACGCCGAGGGCAACCTGCTCTGGCAGGTGTCCTTCGATCAGACCGACTCGACCAAGTGGGAGCTTCCGACCTGGATGGCGACCGACAGCGAGGACAACATTCTCGTGAGCGGCCGCCGCTACTCGGGCATCTCGAATCCGGTCAGCGCCGCGAGCGTGCTGATGAAGTTCAGCCCGAGCGGCGAGCTCATCTGGCGCAAGGTCTTCGAGAGCGACTTCGACGGATCGTCCACGCGGCGCTGCCTCGTCGACGCGGACGACAACATCTATGTCCTCGGCATCGGCAGCGGCCCTCCGGGCTTCGTCACGAAGGTGAAGAAGTTCGCGCCGGACGGCAGCACCGTGTGGAACTACTTCAACGCCGCGGGCATCGGCGCACCGATCAACTTCAAGCTGACGCCGGACAACCACATCCTGATCGTCGGACGCGGGACCGTCGGCAGCATCAACGGATTCGCGAAGATCACGCTCGACGGCCAGGAAGTCTGGAGCATCGCGGGCATCAACAGCCTCACCGTCGGTGACGCCGCGGGCGACGCCTTCGGCAACACCTATCTCGTGAACGGCAAGTATGTCGCGAATCCGAGCCAGTCCCTCATCCGCAAGGTCGGCCCGGGCGGCGTGCAGATCTGGGAGAAGGAGCACACCATCACCGGCATGCGCATCGAGGTCGGCACCGACCAGCGGCCGGTCGTCTGCGGCATGCCCAACTCCGGCAGCTTCGGGGCGGCGTTCCTGAAGACCGACGAGAACGGCTCGCTTCTCTGGGCGAACCTCGACGCCGACGGGCCGCTCGGCCTCCTGCTCCACGCCCAGATGCTCATGGACGAGGAGAACTCCGCGTACCTCGCCGCAGGCACGCTCTTCGAGATGGCCGTCTGCAAGGTCCGCGCGGACGGCAGCTCGGCGTGGACGCAGACGATGCCCGGCGGGTACGCGAACGCGATGGCGTTCAGCGACGACCAGTCGGCGCTCTATGTCGTCGGCGGCATCACGACGGCTCGGCTGCTCAACGACCTCCAGCAGGTGCTCGGCGACCTGAACGGTGACGGCACCGTCGACGCCGCCGATCTCGGCATCCTGCTCGGCGCCTGGGGATCCGCGGGCGGCGCGGCGGATCTCAACGACGACGGCATCGTCGACGCGGCCGATCTGGGCATCCTGCTCGGCAGTTGGACGGTCTGACGCTCTTCATCGCCCCTTCGGTCCGTCGCTCCGCCCCCTCGTGGCCGGAGCGCGGCCGAAGGGGCGGTCGCGCGCCGCTGGTGAAGCGCGCCGTCAACCCGTCGCGACGGGCAGCGTCGCGAGGACGACGAGCGTCACGCTGAAGAGGAGGATCGCCGCGACGCCGAGCGTCAGGCGGATGCGCCGCGACGAGATCGTGCCGGTGATGCCGCCGAAGAAGAGGACCGACGCGCAGAGAAGCGTCATGAGGATGTACGCCGACGCGCGTTGGCCGGCGACGCGGGCCTCCTCGCGCTTCTCCGCGGCCTTCCGGCGGTGTTCGGCGGCCTGCCGATCCTCCTCGAGGTCATACTCGGAGCGACGGAAGGGACCGGCCACCTTCGGATCGGTGAGAACCCCGGCGTCGAGGCTCGCCTGGAGCGCCCGCTGCAGCTCGGGCCGCATCCGAGAGAAGACCGCATCGCGATCACGCTCGTTGTTCGCGCGAAGGGCCGTCCAGTACGCGAGGATCTCGACGGCGTCGAAGGTCCGCATCTGGAGTCCCTCGATCGTGGCGGTGGCGGCGTCGCGCTCGTGGGTGTCCGCGGTGGACTGGGCGTCGCCCGCCGCTCCCGTCCAGAGGGTCGCCTGATAGCCGCACCAGGTTGACGCGAGGGTCGCCAGCGAGAGGACGATCGCCATCGCCAGCTCGAGCCGGCTGCGCTTCTGGTTCGACTCGAGCGCCGCAAGCAGGCGATGGAGGATCTCCGAGTCGCTCGGTCGCTCGTCGCCCGTGGAGATGTCGTTGGTCGGCTTGGTCATGGATGCGGTCGTCAGAGCCTGCGGATCACGACCATCGTCGTGTCATCCTGCTGCGGATTGCCCTTCGCGAACGCCTGCGCCGCGCGGTCGATGTGACGGACGCACTCCGCGGCCGGCATGTCGGGCAGCGTCGTGACGGTGTGACGAAGCCGTTCAAGGCCGAACTGCACGCCGTCGCCGGCCCGTGCCCACTCCATGAAGCCGTCGGTCGCGAGGACGAGCGTGTCGCCCGGGGCCATCGTGAAGCGTCGTGGGGCATCGAACGCTTCCGCCGCGTCGATGCCGAGCGGCAGGCCATCGCCGCCGAAGACATCCGTTTCGCCCGTCGCACAGTGGCGGAGGAGACTCGGTCCGTGACCGGCCGAGGCGAGTTCGACCGAGCCGTCCGGCGAGAGGATCGCGATCACCATGGTGATGAAGCGACCGCTCGAGCCGATGTCGCCGACGATCAGCGCGTTCACCTCCGACAGCAGGTCCGCAGCGTCGCGGGCCCGCGCCGCGGACGCCCGGGCGTACGCACGACAGACCGCCATCACCAGCGCCGGCCCGATCCCGTGGCCGGTGACATCCGCGAGGGCGACGATCAGTCGTCCGTCCGCGGTCGGTTGCCAGTCGTAGTAGTCGCCGCCGGTCTGCTGCGCGGGTCGGGCCATGCCGGCGATGTCGAAGCCGGCGATGTCCGGCGCGACCGAGGGCATGAGTCCGCTCTGAATGTCACGGGCGATGTCGAGATCGCGCTCGATCGCCGAGCGGGCGACCTGTTCCTGCTCGGCGGTCATCGCCTCGCGCACCGCCTCGATCACGTTCGCCCGGCCCTGGGCTGCGACCATCGATGCGGTCACGCCGGTGAGCATGAGCATCACCGCATAGGTGAAGAGCATCGCCCAGAGGTGATGGTCGACCTGTCCGGCCCGGATCGCGTAGCTGGTGAGCCCGGCGTGAAGCAGCGCGGCGCCGAAGCCCATCGCGAGCGTCAGTTTCGGTCGCAGGCGCAGGACCGAAAGCATGATGACGATCGGGAACGCGAGCAGGACGGGGGCCGAGAGCGACGCCGTCGGGCCGCGCGGCGAATAGAGTTCGAGGATGCCGAGGGCGACGGCTGGCACGGCAAGCTCGATGACGACCGTGACCAGGCGTCGCGATGCGCTGAGACGCTTTCCCTGACGGAGGGTGCGGCGCAACTCCACGATCACGAAGATCTCGTACGCGAGCGCCGCGACGAAGAGGATCATCGTCGGGAAGAAGACGGCGTTCGTCCCCATGATCTCGCCGCCCAGCGCGCGGCGCAGGATCGCCGTCCCGATCGCGGTCGCCCAGCAGAAGGCCATGATCGTCGCGCCGCGGAGCTCGCTCCGCTGGAGGCGCGACTCGAAGCCCTCCGAGGCCGTGATCGACGCTTGGTTCAGCGTTGCCCGTTGCGAGCTCACCATGCGTCAGCCGCTCGGTAGGCCTCGATCAGGGCGATCTCGCCTTCCTTGCCGCCCTTCGACTTCCCGTGCTCCATTCCGAGGACGCCGGCGTAGCCCCGCTCGTGGATGGAGCGGAAGACATTGCGATAATTCACCTCGCCGGTGCCGGGCTCGCGGCGGCCGGGGTTGTCACCGATCTGGAAATAGCCGATCTCATCCCAGTAGCGCTGGATGTTCTCGATGAGATTGCCTTCCGTCGCCTGCTGGTGATACATGTCGAAGAGGATCTTGCAGCAGGGGTGTCCGACGGCCTTCATGATCGTGTAGGCGTGGTCGCTGTAGCGCACGAAGAGACCGGGGTGATCGCGCCAATTGAGCGGCTCGAGCACCATGACGAGCCCGTAGTCCTCGCACACCGCCGATGCCTGCTTGAGCGTCTCGACGAGATGCGCCGTCTGCGCGCCGTGCGGAATGTTCCGATGCTCGACGCCCGGCACGATCGTGCAGGTCTTCGTGTTCATCCGCTTCGCGACCTCGACGGACTCCTTGATCTGGGCGACGAACTTCTCGCGGTGCGAGGCCTCGCCGGTCGTCAGCGTCGGATTCGACCAGTCGATGTCGGCGGCGACGAAGATGCCCATCATCACGCCGCGCTTGTCGAGTTCCGCCGCGATCTTCTTCTGTTCGTCGACGGACCGGCCCCGCATGCCGTTGTCCTCGAAGCCGGTGAAACCCTGATCGGCGAAGTACGCGATCTGATCGACGATCGAGTCGCCCGCATGCTCGCGGAACATGCCCGGGTGCGGGCCGTAGCGGAGTCGCATCGGCTTGCGGGTCTCGCGGGTTGACGCGGACGACGCGGCCGGGGACGCGTGGGCGGAGGTGGCGCCGAATGCGACGGCGCCGGCGGTCATGGCGAGGCCTCCGCGGAGCAGGTCACGACGGGTGGTTTCGGTATCGGGCGAGAGCATGCATGGCACTGTAACGGGCCATCACGGCCGTCACGACGCGACCAGCATCAGGCCTTCGCCGAGGGTGTCGGTGACGCGGGCACAGCGCCCGTGGATCGGATCGTCGTCCCGCCGCTCGACGAGCGCGCCGCCGAGTTCGATCGCACGCGCGACGGCCGCGTCGAGGTCGGTGACCTCGACGCAGGGCAGGCAGCGGCTGATCTCGCCCGCGCCGGCCTTGCACATCGAGAGGACCCGCTCACCGCCGTGCATGAAGACGACGCGGAGCGACCAGTCCGTGTCGCGAACGCTTTCGGCGAGCCAACCGAAGGTCTGCCAGCAGAAGAGAGCCGTCTTCGAGGGGTCAGTGGCGCGGATCTCGCTCCACCGAATGCACCCCGGACCGCGGAGGACATGGCCGTCACGGGCATCGAACACGGCGTAGGAAATGCCGCTCGGCCCGGCGAGGATCGCGTGGCGATCGAGTCCCGCGAAACCCGAGGGGGGCGCGAGCACGCTCGCGCCGAGCTCGCAGGACTTCGCGGTCACCTGATCGACGCTCTGAACGCGCATCACCGGCAGCCAGGCGCTGCGCGTCCGCGGGCCGTTCAGGTCGCCCAGGGCGAGAAGTCCGGCGACATCGCGCATCCGCTGGCCGTCGCGAATGAAGAAGGTCGTGTAGCTGCCTTCCATGCCGAAGTGCTTGGTGCGCGTCTGCCAGCCGAAGAGCCCGCAGAGGAACCGCTTGGCCTCCTCGACATCGGTCGCTGCGTACTCGCTCCACACGACGCCGCCGGTCGCGACCTGCACCTCGCGGATCGTCGGTGCGTCACCGGACCGAGTCGTCGCGTCGTCGGCAACGCGTGTCGTTTCGCTCTTCGAGTGCCCCGCCATCGATCACTCCTTACCGCGCCTTGCGTGTCCCGGTCGCCCCACCGCGACGCGGCGACGATGTCCGCTGCGAAGAATGTACCGCAGGCTTTCCGAGGATCGGCGCGGGAAATCCTCGGTCTTCCACCGTTTCGTCCGCGCGCGCGTCGAGTTCGATGCCCAGCCGGCGCAGCTCCCGCTCGACCGCAGGAACCCATCCTCGGTTCGCCGCCGGGCTTGCGGGACTCGGGTGCAGGACGGTCGCGATCGGGGGCGCGTTCGACCCAAGGGCCCGCTCGGCGCAGGCCGACGCGAAGCCGCCGAAACCGATGACCATGTGCGGCTGAAGCACCTCGACGACGCTCGCGAGCGCCCGGTCGCAGGCCGCCCGCACGGGCTCGCGTTCGCGCGCGGGAAGCTTGTCGGGGGTCAGGTTCGCTCCGCTTGCGAGCATGAAGGCGAGCGGACACCAGTTCCAAACGAAGAATCGTTCGAAGAACGCCTCGGGCGTGCCGAATCGCGTGCGCACCCAGCCCCAGACCCGCGCGCCACTCACTTCCGATCGGGTGCAGGCGAAGCCATCGACCGGTCGCTTCGGATGCTCGGGATCGGGCCGCCCGACCGGCTCGACGATGCCAAGAAAGTCGCGCACCGAGGCGACCTCGCCGAAAGGCACGCCGGTCTGGGCCATGCCGAAGGGACCGGGATTCATGCCGACGAAGAGGGCATCGATCCCCGTGCGTCCGCCAGCGTCCCCGTATCGCTGCAGGTAGGCCCTGTGCGGCTTCCACGCGTACTCAAGCGGGTTATAGACGCACGCCACCGGCGGGGCGAAGCGAAGTGAGGCGACATCCCTCGCAAGCCGCCGTGCGATCGAAACCAACGGAGTGGCGGTCGGCATCGCCGGAAGATACGCCGAAACTGCCGCTATCATGCGGCGTCCCACCGGGGTGTAGCTCAGCTTGGTAGAGCGCTTGCTTTGGGAGCAAGAAGTCGTCGGTTCGAATCCGGCCACCCCGATTGAAAGAC
This sequence comes from uncultured Isosphaeraceae bacterium, assembly GCA_964395845.1. Classification (GTDB taxonomy): domain Bacteria; phylum Planctomycetota; class Phycisphaerae; order Phycisphaerales; family SM1A02; genus JAEUIT01. The sequence continues at coordinate 78,189 of CAYNCG010000004.1, forward strand.
GGCCGCCCCGAAAGGGCGGCCTCTTTCAATCGAGAGCAGCCGCCACAGAAAGCAGAGCAGCAGCAAGAGCCCCAAGCGGCTGCGTTCTGCCACTGCTGTTCCGCTGTTCTCTCTCG
>CAYNCG010000004.1:78404-101792 GCA_964395845.1 uncultured Isosphaeraceae bacterium
AGCAAGAGCCCCAAGCGGCTGCGTTCTGCCACTGCTGTTCCGCTGTTCTCTCTCGGCCGCCACGAGACGGCGGCCTCTTTCAATCGAGAGCAGCCGCCACAGAAAGCAGAGCAGCAGCAAGAGCCCCAAGCGGCTGCGTTCTGCCACTGCTGTTCCGCTGTTCTCTCTCGCCCTTACCAAACGCAGGAACGGCGGGCCTTTCGGCCCGCCGTCCGTACTCCCCTCTGAGTAGAGGATCGCGTTTCCCCGATCTCTGCGCTCTCGATGACGCTCAGTTCCGACGGCGTGAGCGTCGGCCGAGGAGGAGGGCCATGGCGGCAAGGGCGCTTGGGGCCGGCACCACCGACATCGCGGTGATCACTGATCCGCCGCCGATCTCGCCGACCATCGTGCCCAGGCCCGTCTGGAGATTGATCGTCCAGAAGGTGCTCTTGCCGAGCTGGGCGTCGAGGATCGTCGCGTAGGCGATGCCGGTCAGGCCGGAGATGTCGAAGCCGCCGATGTCGGTGATGTCCGTGCCGATCATGCCGACCGTCACGAGTCCGCCGGCGTTCGGCGGATTCTGGATGACGAGCGCGTCGAGCGCGCTGTCGATTCCATACAGCGTCGTCGAGGTCGTTCCGGCGAAATTGTTCGTATACGCCGCGTGGGTGATGTTCGGATTGAATCCGAAGTTCTGGTCGCCCGCGACATACTGGAGCATGCCGTCGTTCCCGACGACCGCGCCGGTGTCCGGATTCAGGCGCAGGTTCTGGTCGGCGTCGCTCACGAGACGGATGCGATCGACGACCGGATTGAAGTCGAAGCCGAAGCTGGTTCCCGTCAGCGCCGGCGTGAGCGGGGCACCCACCTGCGTGGCCATGCCCGTCGTCTTGTTGATCTTGTAGAGCCGGCTGAAGCTGCCGATGCCGTACAACTCGCCGGTCGCCGGCCGGAAGTCGAGACCGACGATCTTCTCGTTGGTCTGCAGGCCTTGAATCGCCACGCCCGCGTTGATCGTGCCGGGCGTGTTGCTGTTCCAGTTGGCGAGGAAGCCCGACTGGGTCACGCCGTAGATGAGCTCCGCCTGGGCCGCCGAGGCGATTCCGAGCGTGGTGATCGCCAGCGCGACGAGCGCCGTCGAGCCATGGGATCGCGCGGTCCGCTTTCGGACCGTAGTCGCATGCAATGCCATCGAATCCTCTCTCTTTCTGTGGGTCTGGCCCTCGCGGGCCGTCTCGATGTGCGTCACCGTCGGATGACGCGTGCGGCGTCTGTGCATCGCCGCGTCGGCGGTTCGGCCCCCGGGATGCGATCGAGTCAGGATTCCAGAACTTTTCGAAAAGCTCCGGATACGCTCCCACGCTCGCCTCCCGTTCGACCGTGAGAACCCCCGACATGACCGAGCACCGCCGCGAGTTCCTGCTCGCCACCGCCGCCCTTGCCGCATCCGCAGCAGCCGCCGCCCGCGCGGGCCTCCTCGGGCCGGCGGAGCCTGGCCCGACCGCGGGTCAGATCGTCCGACAGTCATCCGAGCCGGACGCGGACCCGATCACGGTCGAGACGATCCGCGAGGCTGAGAAGCTCACCGGCGTTCGCTTCACCGCCGCCGAACGGGAACAGATCCTGCGCACGATCGAGGAGCACACCCGCACCCTCCGTCGCATGGTGCGCGACCTCCCGAACGAGCTCGCGCCGGCGTCGGTCTTCTCGCCGCGCGTGCCCGGACTTCGCTCGCCGCTCCTGACCGCCGAAGGAGATCCGAACGCGCTGCCGAGCGGCGCGCCGCCGCTTCCGGCGTCGGATGGGGAAATCGCCTTCGCGCCGCTCATCGATGTCGCCCGCTGGCTGCGCGACCGCGTCATCACGAGCGAGCGGCTCACGCGCATCGCCCTTGCCCGCATCGAACGGCTCAATCCGACGCTCCTCGCATGCATCACCGTGCTCGGTGAACGGGCGATCGCCGAGGCGCAGGCCGCCGACGCCGAGATCGCCGCGGGTCGTTGGCGCGGTCCGCTCCACGGCGTGCCCTACGGCATGAAGGACATCGTCGACACCCAAGGCATCCTGACGACCTGGGGAGCGGAGCCGTGGAAGGATCGGGTGCCGCAGGTCGATGCGGTGATCACCACACGCCTGCGCGCGGCCGGCGCGGTGCTCGTCGCGAAGACGGCGGTCGGCGCGCTTGCCTACGGCGACATCTGGTTCGGCGGGCAGTGCCGTTCACCGTGGAATGCCGAGACGGGCTCGTCGGGCTCGAGCGCTGGCTCGGCTGCGGGCGTCGCTGCGGGACTCTTCTACTTTGCGATCGGCACCGAGACGCTCGGTTCGATCGTCTCGCCCTGCGATCGGTGCGGCACCGCCGGACTGCGCCCGACCTTCGGTCGCGTCGCGCGGACCGGCGTCATGTCGCTCGTCTGGTCGATGGACAAGATCGGCCCGATCACGCGGCGCATCGAGGACTGCGGGCTCGTCCTCGCCGCCATCAACGGGGCCGACGAGCAGGATCCGTCGAGCGTCCAGGAGCCCTTCCACTGGACGGCCGGTCGCGACGCGAAGGCTCTGACGCTCGGCTACGACCCGAAGTGGTGCCGCGAGGGAGCGCACGCGGAGACGGCGACGAAGGCCGTCGAGGCGGCGCGTCGCGCCGGCTTCGAGGTCATTGAGATCGGCATGCCGCGTATCGATTCGACCGCGGTGATCCTCGCACTCACCGCTGAGGCGGCGGCGGCGTTCGATCTCTTCACGCGCGACAACCTCGACGATCAGCTCCGCTGGCAGGATGACGAGGCTTGGCCGAATACCTTCCGCCGAGCCCGCTTCACGCCCGCGATCGATCTCGTCAACGCCGATCGCATTCGGCGCCGCCTCTGCCTGGCGATGCACGATCTCTTCGACCAGCTCCATGTCGTCCTCGCGCCGCCCTTCGCGGGCAACCTGCTCACGCTGACCAACGGCACGGGACATCCGTGCGCGGTCATCCGCGGCGGCTTCGACGGGCAGGGAGCGCCGCAGGCGATGACGCTGATGGGCCGCCTCTTCGACGAGGGCACGCTCCTCCGCGCCGCCCATGCGATCGAGCAGGAGCTCGGCGTCTGGTCGCGGCGGCCGACGATCGGATGATCCTCGGCCGGCGGCGGTTCACCACATTTCCGACGCGTTCGCCGGACTGAGCGGCCACTCGTCGGTCTTGACGCCGTTGATGCGCGTGCCGTTGTGGATGCCGGTGCGGACGAAATCAAGAAAATCCCAGGGGAAGGCCCGCGGCACGGCGCTCGCCTCGTCAAGCTGACGCATGTCCTCGGCGCTGAGCTCGACCGAGCAGGCTCCGAGGTTGTCGTCGAGCTGGGCGAGCGTCCGAGCGCCGATGATCGTGCTCGCGACGCCGTCGCGCTGCATGCACCAGCGGAGGGCGACCTGGGCCACGGTCATGCCGCGGCGCGCGGCGACGGCCTCGCACGCGTCGATGATCGTCCACGCCTGCTCGGTGAGACGCTTGTTGTCGCTCTTGATGCGGCTGGTGCCGTCGTCCTTCGGCGGATTGCGCCGCGAGAACTTGCCGCTCAGGACGCCGCCGCCGAGCGGGCTCCACGGCGTCACGCCCATGCCCATCGCCTTCGCCATCGACATGAGCTCCGGCTCGACGGTGCGCTGTAGCAGTCCATATTCGATCTGGAGCGCGACGAGCGGCGTCCAGTGACGCAGGATCGCCTCATACTGCGCCTGCACGCAGACCCAGGCCGGATGGTCGCTGAAGCCGATGTAGCGCACCTTGCCCGAGCGGACGAGCATGTCGAGGGTGTGCATGAGCTCCTCGATCGGCGTGTGGCGATCCCAGAAGTGCGCCCAGTAGAGGTCGATGTAATCGGTCTTCATGCGACGGAGCGAATCCTCGCAGGCCGCGATGATGCTCTTGCGGTTCGCGCCGCCGCCGTTCGGATCGCCGCGGAACATGTTGCCCATGAACTTCGTCGCGATCACCACGCGGTCGCGCCGTCCCTTGCCGGGACCGGTCGTGAAGTAGTCGCCGAGGATCGCCTCGGAGTGGCCCTTCGTGTACATGTTGGCCGTATCGATGAAATTGCCGCCGCGCTCGAGGTAGCGGCTGATCACCGCGACGCTCGTCTGGACATCGGAGCCGAAGCCCCATTCCTCGCCGAAGGTCATCGCTCCGAGGCAGAGGGGCGAGACGCGAAGCCCGGAGCGACCGAGCGTGACAAAGTCGTTGAGTGCGGTGATCTGCATGAGTGGCTCGCAGCAAACGGGAGTCGGCGAGTGTAGCCGCGCTGCGTTACCAACTCAGCGTGACCGGACCATCGATCTTCGTGAGGACGAGACCCTCGGCGGTCATGGTCGCTGCACAGCCGCGCTGCGTCGTCGGCATGCCGCGTCCCTCGGGTACGCGGACGATGAGCCGCTCGGGAAAGCCCTTGTCGGAAAGCGGCGTGAGCGTCACGCGTTGGAGTTGCCCCTGATTCCATGCACAGCCGACGAGGATCGCGCCGCGGGCGACGAGGGCGAACTCGCCCTCGCTCCAGGCCTTCGGGAGGGCGGGAAGCAGATCGATTGCGAAGACCGGACGATCGCCCTCCCACGCGAGTTCATGCGACTGGAGGAGCATCTCGCAGACGCCGGCGAGACCGCCGAAGTTGCCGTCGATCTGGAAGGGCGGGTGGTCGTCGAAAAGGTTCGGGAGCGTCGAGTGGGCGAGCAACTTCTCGACATGCTCGCGGGCCGCTTCGGCGTCGCGGAGTCGGGCGGTGAGGCTGATGAGCCACGCCCGACTCCAGCCGGTGTGACCGCCGCCGTTCGCAAGCCTGAACGCAAGGCTCTTCCGCGCCGCTTCGCGATAGCGCGATTCCTTCGGGTCGAGAAGTTGGGCGCTCGGATAGATGCCGTAGAGATGGCTCACATGGCGATGGCCGGGCTCCGCTTCGCGGAAGGGACGCGACCACTCCTGCAGCCGACCGTCCTCGCCGATCGTCGGCCATGCGAGGCGCTCGAGCGCGGCCTTCGCCCGCACGACGATGGGATCCTCGCCGACGCCAAGGATGCGCGCCGCGTGCACGAGATTCGTCAGGCAGTCCCAGACGATCTCCTGGTCCATCGCGTTGCCCATGCCGACATCCGCGCGGGAGCCGTCGTCGAGGAGAAAGGTGTTCTCCGGGCTCGATGACGGTCCGCCGACGAGCTTGCCGGTCGCGGGATCGACGGTGAGCCAGTCAAGATAAAACTCGCTCGCCCCGCGCATGAGCGGAAAGGCCCGCTCGCGCAGATAGCGTTCGTCAAGCGTGTGGCAGTAATGCTCCCAGCAGTGGCGCACGAGCCAACCGCCGCCGTGCGGCCAGAGTCCCCAGACGGTGAGGCCCATCGGCATCGTCATGCCCCACGCGTCGCTCGTGTGGTGACAGACCCAGCCGCCCGCACCGTAGACCTGCCGCGCGGTCGTCGCGCCGTCGCGGGCAAGGCGATCGATGTAGTCGGTCAGTGCGTCCACGCGCGAGCCGAGCCCCATCGCCTCGGTCGGCCAGTAGTTCATTTGCAAGTTGATGTTCGTGTGATAGTCCGCGTTCCACGGGGCAAGCAGATGCTCGTTCCAGAGCCCCTGCAGATTCGCGGGAAGATCACGAACGCCGGGCTCGCCGCGTGAGGCGGAGCGGAGGAGATGGCGGCCGAAACTCAGATACGCGTTGAGGAGCGCGGTGTCGCCTGCGGGCAGCGTCCCGGCACGGGATCGCTTGAGAAGATCGGGGATCGCGGCGTCGAGTGTCGTCGATCCGATTCGGATGAACGCGGGGATCTCGTCGGTGCGGACCGTCGGATCGGCCTTCACCGCCGCTTCGGCCTCGGCGAGCCGCGCGCTCGTGATCGTCCGCTCGTCGCCGCCGTCGAAATCCGTCGCGGTCACGATCCGGAGGCGGATCTCGGAGGCGTTGCGGATCTCGATCGACGCGTGGGCCGCCGTGGCGAGTCCGAGCGCGGCAAGCGCGACCGGCGGCGATCCGTCCGTCGGACGCACGGAGACCGTCCCGCCCGGTGCGGAGACGCGCAGCACCGTGCGATAGCGAACGCCGACATGCTCGCCGTTGCGGGCCTGACCGTACAGGGCGAGCTCGACGGTGTGATCGTCGATGCGACTGCTTTCGACGTCGCCTCGGAAGAGGTCGGCGCGACCGAGCTCGACGATCGTCGGCTGCGCTGGATCGGCGCTTCGGATCACCGTCTCGACCGAGGATGGCGTGGTGAAGGTCCGTCGTTCCGTCACGCCCGTCGCGCTCGAGAAGCTCGTGCGAACCTCGCCGCGCTCAAGATCGAGCGTGCGCCGATACTCGGTGATCGGGCCATTGCAGCGGGTGAAGATTGCGATCTCGCCCGCGGTCTGGTGCGACGCGTCGAGATCGGTCGACATGAACTCGCGCTGCATGAGATCCTGGCAGCCGCGGATGTCGCCGGCGAACCACATCGCGCGGGCCTTCTCGAGCAGTCCCGGCGCCGGGGATCGCGTGCGCCCTTGCGGCGAGCGGGCCCACAACGAAATCTCGTTGACTTGAATCCGCTCGACTTCGACGCCGCCGAAGACCATCGCGCCGGTGCGGCCGTTGCCGACGGGCAGCGCATCGGTCCAGGCCTCGGCCGGCGTGAGCCAGGTGGGATGGAGAGGATCGACGGCGCCGGGGCGCACGACGAGTTCCTCGCGCTGGCCCGCTGCGCCGCTGTCCTCGATGAATCGATTGGCGTCGTGCGGAATGTTCGACGATCGGGCCCACGCCATGTCGTCGCCGATGCGAAGCTCCCAATTTCCGACGAGCGAGCGCACGCCCGCGCCGGTCGTCAGCCGCAACGGTCCGCGGTGAATGCCTCCGTTGCCGCCCGAGTCATGCACGCGAATCGAAATCTGATTCCATCCCTCGACGAGCGTGCCGGCGGGCACGTCGTAGCGGCGATCCTCGTTCCACGCGGTCTGCGTCCCGGGCGGCATGGCGCCCTTGCCACCGACGCGAACGCCATTCACGAAGCACTCGTCGCCGTCGTCGATCGCGCCGAGCTCAAGCGTCGCTGCGCCGCGCGCCGCATCGGGGCCGAGTCGCACGAAGACGCGATACCACGCGAAGCCGTCATGTGAGGCAAGCGACGCGTGACCCGAGCGCTCCCACGGTCCTGGCGCTCGTACGCGGATCCAATCGTCGGTCGAGGCGACGGCGGCGGCCAGGATGACGGCGAGCGATGCGGCGAGCATCCGCGCATGCTACGGACTCGCGTCGATTCGCTGATTGGGAGCGAAGCGTCAGCGCGGCCGAAGTCGGGCGATCGCCTGACGAACGATCGCCGGATCGAGCGCGTGCACCTCGTCGGCGGCGCCGATCGAGCGGAGCAGCGTGATCGTCAGCCGTCCGCCGAGGTGTTCGCGGAACTCCTCGAGGCCGCTCACGAGCCGATCGGCGTCGTCGAGCGCGTCATGCCAGGTCGGCACGCCGAGGCGGCGGAGGAGCGTGATGGTGCGATTCGCATCATCCGCGGCGATCCGCCCTTCGATCGCGGCGTAGGCCGTGTCGAGAGCGACGCCGACGCCGACGGCCGCGCCGTGGCCGAGCGCGAAGTTCGTCATCGACTCCAGGCGATGGGCCGACCAGTGTCCGTAGTCGAGCGGGCGCGCCTCGCGCGTCTCGAACGCATCGCCGCCGCGGACGATGTGCCGCAGGTGGAGCTCGGCGCTGCGGCGCACGATCGGCATCGCGGCATCGAGGTCGCCCGACGCGATCGCGTCGGCGTCGCGTTCCATCCTCGCGAACAGTCCGGGATCGCGGAGGAGCGCGATCTTCACCGCCTCGCTGAAGCCCGCGCGGAACTCGGCGGGCGGCAGCGTCGTCAGGAAGCGCTCGTCGTTCAGGACCGCCCATGGCACGGCGAAGGCGCCGACGAAATTCTTCTTTCCGTTGCGGTTGATGCCGTTCTTGACGCCCATCGCCGCATCGTCCTGGGCGAGCGTCGTCGTCGGCACGCGCACCAGTCGCACGCCGCGGTGGGCCGTTGCGGCAGCGAAGCCCACGGCGTCGAGCATCGCGCCGCCGCCGACCGCGAGGATGTAGCTCTGTCGGCAGATGCGATGGCGATCGACCGCCTCGATCACCGTTTCGACCGTCTCCCAGTCGTTCTTCGTTCGCTCGCCGCCGCGCACGACGATCGAGCTTGCCGCATGCGGCACGCGCTCCGGGAGCGCGGTTGCGTACGCGGCGAAACGGGCATCAAGTCCCGGCCAGGCACGGGCGACGCCGTCGTCGATGATGAGCACCAGGCGCGACGGGCCTCGGCCGCGCGATTCTGGATCGAGGGCATCGGCGAGCGTCGGGTTCGCGGGGTCGAAGAGATCGCGCGTGAATCGCACCCGATGGGCGAACGCGACCTCGAAGCGTTCGGTCACGCTGCCGGTCGCGGTCAGGTCGCCGTCGGCCGGCGCGGAGAGTCGGTTCGGGCTGGAGGTCACGAGTCGGGACAGGATAGGGGAGCGGGCCGCCATGACGGCGGGTCCGCGCCCACCTCCATACGCACGGCCCTCGAAAAGCGATGCAGCGCGATCGCCGCGGCGACGGCGACATTGAGGCTGTCGACGCCCGCGACCATCGGGATCCGGGCCAGCCGGTCACAGGCTCGCCGGGCGTGGCCGGTCAGACCCGAGAACTCGCTTCCGACAACGATCGCGACGCGGTCCGGCGGCGCGATCGCGTCGATCGGGCGGGCATCGCCGTCGATCGCCAGCCCGATCAGGTGCAGGCCCCACTCGGCTCGGAGACGCTCGAGGTCCCCGGGCCAGGAGGTCGAGCGGACGGTGGGGATCGCGAGGGCGTGGCCGAGCGAGACCCGCAGGCACTTGCGGTACAGGTGGTCGTGGCAGCTCGGACTGAGCAGGATCGCGTCGACGCCGAAGGCCGCCGCGTTGCGGTAGAGCGCGCCGATGTTGTCGATGTTGGTGATGTCTTCGCAGGCGAGGAGCGTGCGGAGCGATCCGTCGCGCGGCAGCCTGTCCAGGGCGAGCGCGGCGGCGTCCGGGCGGCCGCCGATCGCGAGGATGCCGCGATGCACCGAGAAGCCCGCGATCGCCGCCATGAGCCGCTCGTCGGCCGTGTAGAGCGGAACCTCCGCGTTGCCGGAGCGGTCCATGGCTTCCCGCATCGCCGCGGCGTGGCGATGCTCGACGAAGACCGACTGCGTGATGCCCGGCCGCTCGAGCATGCGATCGACGACCAGGCGCGTCTCGCCGATGAAGAGCCCCGCCCGTCCCGACGGACCGAGCAGGTCGCGATCGCGCACGCTTGCGTAGTTCGCGATCCGCGGATCGTCGATCGACTCGATGGCGATGATCGCGCCGCGCGCCGGCGCGGTCCCGTCCCTCGCTTCCAAGCCCGCGCGCTCATCGCTCATCGGCGCATCATCGCCGAAGTCCGATCTCGCTACACTCCGGATCGCATGGCCGACACGAAGCTCCCGGGTCAGGATGGGCCGGGTGACGGGCGCGATCCCCTTGCCTCGGGCGCGGGGCAGCTCGGCGCCGGCGATCCCGTCGCGCAGCACGACCATGACGCGCCGACCGACGCGGCCATCGAGCATCCGACCGAGGAAACCCCCGAGGATCGTCGCGTCGGCGAACTGCTCCAGGGCTCGATCGACGCCGAGGAGCTCGCCGAGGCGGTCGAGCAGCAGGAAGCGCCGGACGCGGCCGACACGCTCGAGCACATCCAGCTCGAGGAGGGCGGCGAGCAGGCCGCCGAAGTGCTCGCCGAGATGGATGTGGAGAGCGCCGCCGAGGCCCTCGCCCACATGATCACCGCGCTCGGCGTGAGCGTCCTCGAGGATCTCATCGACGAGGATCCGGCCTACGCGGGGAAGCTCATCGAGGAGATGGCTCCCGACGACGCCACCGACCTCCTGCAGGCGCTGCCCGACGGCGATCGTGACCGCCTCCTGGGCATGCTCGGCAAGGTCGAGGCGGTGAAGCTCCGCAGGCTGCTCGACTTCGACGAGCGATCGGCCGGCGGCATGATGACGACGGACTATCTCGCGGTCCGCGACTCGATGACCGTCGCCGAGGCCATCGAGGCGATCCGTCGGGCGGAGACCGAGACCGAGTGGATCTATGTCTTCGTCGTCGACTGGCGGGCGACGCTCAAGGGGCGCGTCACGATGCGTCGGCTGCTCCTCGGGCGCCCCGAGCAGAAGATCATCGAGCTCTGCGACTCCCCGGTCGATGCGGTGCATCCCGAGATGCCGCGCGAGGAAGTCGCCCGCGAATTCGAAAAATATGACTATCTCGTCCTGCCCGTCGTCGACGAGCAGCATCGGCTGCTCGGCGTCATCACCGTCGATGACGTCATCGACTCCATCCGCGAGGAGTCGACCGAAGACGCCCAGATGATGGTCGGCGCGGGCAAGGAAGAGGCGGTCTTCTCGACCACCGCCGAGAAGTTCAGGAGCCGCCTTCCCTGGCTGATCGTCAACCTCTTCACGAGCTCGCTCGCGGCGATCGTCGTCATCCAGTTCGCCGAGATCCTCGACGCGATCTGGATCCTCGCGGCGATCATGCCGGTCATCGCCAATCAGGCGGGCAACGCCGGGCAACAGTCGCTCGCGGTCACCCTCCGCGGCATCGTCCTCGACCAGGTGCGGCCGCAGACGATCCGCTCGCTCATCTTCCGGGAAGGTCTCGTCGGCTTCCTGAACGGCACCTGCAACGGTCTCCTCGTCGGTGCGATCGTCGCCCTGCTCGAGTGGTTCCTCGTGCCCGGGACCAACGCCTGGGGCCTTGGGGCGGTCGTCGCCATCGCCATGACCGTCGCCCTCACCGTCGGATGCGTCGTCGGCACCTCCGTGCCGCTCCTCCTTCGGCGGTTCGGGGCGGATCCGGCGACCGCGTCCACCATCTTTCTCACGATGGTCACCGACAGCTTTTCCTTCTTCACCTTTCTGGGGCTCGCGATGCTGCTTCAGAACTGGTTCCTCAGTCCGGCGACGGCTTGACCTCGCGTCGGGCATCCGTATTGTTTCGCCGCCCTCGGATGGGGTGCCGCCCTCGGCGCGTCCTCCGGCCGGGCGAGCGACATGGAGAGACTCAGCATGGCAGAGCTTGGTAGCGGCCCACGCACCGACGCACCGCCGGCCGGAACCGGCGTGGAGCTCATTCGGGCAGAGGGCCTTCAAAAGCGATTCGGCGGGAGTTCCGGCAGCGCCGCGGGCATTTGGGCGGTGCGCGGCATCGACCTCAGCGTGCCCGCCGGCCAGGTCCTCGGATTTCTCGGCCCGAACGGGGCGGGCAAGAGCACCACGATGCGCATGATCACCGGCTTCCTCGAGCCCACCGAGGGACGCGTCTCGATCTGCGGCATCGATCTCGCCCGCGACCCGATCGGGGCGAAGCGATCGATCGGCTACCTGCCCGAAGGGGCCCCGGCGTATCCAGACATGACGGTCGGGGAATTTCTCCGATTCATCGCCGAGGCTCGGGGCTATCGCGGCGCGGAACGCACGCGACGGGTCGATGCCGCCATCGAGCGGGTCCATCTCGGCACGGTGCGCGGGCAGTCGATCGAGACGCTCTCGAAGGGCTACAAGCGGCGAACGGGTCTCGCCCAGGCGCTCCTGCACGATCCGCGCGTCCTCGTCCTCGACGAGCCGACCGACGGGCTCGATCCGAACCAGAAGCACGAGGTGCGCGAACTCATCCGTCAGCTCGGCGGCGAGCGGGCCGTCGTCCTTTCGACCCACATCCTCGAGGAGGTCGAGGCGGTCTGCACGCGAGCGGTGGTCATCAACCTCGGCCGCATCGTCTTCGACGGCACGCCTGACGCGATGGAATCGCGGGCCCCGGCGGGCGTGACCCGCAACCGGCTCGACTGGGTCTTCCGTGAGCTCACCACCGCCGATGTGCCGTCCGCCTCCGCCGCGCGGGAGGGCGTCCGATGAGCGCCGCACGCATCCTCACCATCGCCCGCCGCGAGTTCCGGGCCTACTTCACGACGCCGCTGGCCGCGGTCTTCCTCGTCATCTTCCTCTTTCTCGCCGCCTTCATGACCTTCAATGTCGGCGGTCTCTTCGAGCGCGGTCAGGCCGACCTGCGGCCATTCTTTCAGTTCCAGCCCTGGCTCGCGCTCTTTCTCGTCCCTGCCGTCTCGATGCGGCTCTGGGCCGAGGAGCGGCGCACCGGCACGATCGAGCTGCTCGCGACGCTGCCCTTCACGATCGCCGATCTGGTGCTCGGGAAGTTCCTCGCGGCGTGGGGCTTCACGACGCTCTCGCTCCTCCTCACGCTGCCGATCTGGATCACCGTCTCGTGGCTCGGCGACCCTGACCACGGCGTCATCGTGGTCGGCTATCTCGCGACCGCGCTCCTCAGCGGGTCGTTCCTCGCGATCGGCGGCTGCCTGAGCGCGTGCACGAAGAACCAGGTCATCGCCTTCGTGCTCTGCGCGGTCGTCTGCTTCCTCGTCCTTCTCGCGGGATTCCCCGCCGCGCTCGATCTCGTGCGGTCGTGGCTCCCCGGCTCCGTCGGCGAGCCGCTCGCCCAGGCGCTCGGATCCATCAGCGCGATGAGCCATTTCGATTCGATGATGCGCGGCGTCATCGACCTTCGCGACATTCTCTATTTCGTTTCGATCAAGGCCGCGTTCCTCTATCTCACCGTCGTCATCGTCGATTGGAGAAAGGCGCACTGATGGCCAACCGACGCACATCCGTCACCGTGGCGGTCGTCGCGACGCTCGTCGCCGCCGTGTCGTTCAACGCGATCCTCTCGCTCACGGGCCGCACCGTGCGTGTTGACCTGACCGAGGATCGGCTCTACACGCTCTCCGCGGGCGTGCGCGAGCTCGTCGCATCGCTCGACGAGCCCGTGCGCATGGACCTCTACTGGTCGGCGTCACTGGGCAACGATCTTCCGCAGCTCCGAAGCCATGCCCAGCGCGTCCGCGAGTTCCTCGACGAGCTTGTCGGCGCCTCGAACGGAATGCTGCGCCTGCGGCAGATCGATCCGCTGCCCTCGTCGGAGGCCGAGGACGAGGCTCGCGCCGCGGGCGTCGCCGCGCTGCAGGTCGACGGCGCCGGTCGCACGCTCTCGCTCGGGCTCGTGCTCCGCGGGCCGACCGACATCACCGATGTCATTCCCTATCTCGACCCGGCGCAGGAGTCGTTTCTCGAATACGAGATCGCCCGGCGCATCCAGGCCCTTCGCGGCGGCGCGAAGCCGGTCGTTGCGGTGATGAGCTCGATTCCGATCGAAGGGGCCTTCGATCCGCGGAATCCGCAACGGCCGAGCGAGCCGCCGGTCGTCTTCCGCCAGCTTCGCCAGCTCTTCGATCTCCGCACCGTGCCGCCCGAGGCGCCGGTCGTTCCGCCGGAGGCCACGGTCCTCGTCGTCGTCCAGCCGCGCGGATTCTCCGAGGACGCGATGCGGGCGATCGACGCGTGGGCCGTCGCCGGCAAGCCGACGCTCGCGTTCCTCGACCCCTGGTACGAGAGCGATCCTCAAGCGCGACAGATGATGATGCAGGGCATGCCCGGCGGCAGTTCCTTCGAGGCGGCGAAACTCCTCGAAAGCTGGGGGCTCGACATTCCTGCGGAGTCCGTCGTCGGCGACAAGGAGAACGCCCTGCGCGTGCAGAGCCGGACGCAGGGGGGCCGCACGCTGAACCTCACCTACCTGCCGTGGATCGCGCTGCCGAAGTCGTCGCTTGCGGCAGGCGACCCGGTCGTCGGCACGCTCGCCACGATCAACATGATGAGCGCCGGCTCGATCCGCGCGCGGGAAGGGGCGACGACGACGCTCGAGCCGGTCATCACAAGCTCGTCGAGCGTCCAGCTCATTCCGACCATGAAGCTCGGCTTCACCGGACAGCCCGACCAGTTGCTCGCCGACTTCATTTCGCTCGAGCAGCCGCAGACGATCGCAGCGCGCGTGAGCGGCCCGATCGCGAGCGCGTACCCGGCGCCGGCCGATGGCGCCGGGCAGTCCGGCGAACCCGCGAAGGGCACGGCCAACATCATGGTCATCGCGGACGCGGATCTCCTCGAGGATCAGACCTGGGTCACCGAGGAGCGCTTCGGGAACCAGGTGCTTGGCTATCGCACGATCGCGGACAACGGCAGTCTCGTGCTCAACGCCGTCGAGACGCTCAGCGGCGGCTCGGCGCTCTCCGGCCTGCGCGGCCGGGGCGAGTCGCGTCGGCCCTTCGAACGGGTCGAGGCGCTGCGGCAGGCGGCCGAGGAACGCTACCTCGCCGAGGAGGAGGAGCTGCAGCGCAGCATCACGGAGAGCCAGGCGCGAATCAGCGAACTCCAGCGCGAGAAGGGCACCGGGCAGAACAGCCTGATCCTCTCGCCGGAGCAGGAGGCGGAACTCCGCAAGCTGGAAGCGACCGTCGCCGACAGCCGCAAGAAACTCCGCGAGGTGCAGTTCCGGCTGCGACAGGACATCGATCAGCTTTCGAGTGGACTCATGCTTCTGAATGTCGCCGCGTGGCCTGCCCTGGTAGCGCTTATCGCGTCGGCGTGGACGGTGCGGCGCTCCGTCTCGCAGCGTCGCCAATCGGGCGGATCGGGAGGTGGACGATGAGCTCGAGAAACGGCGTGATCGTCGGTCTTGCGGCGATCCTCGTGGTCGGTGCGGGCCTGCTGCTCAACCGCGGCGGCGAGGAGCCGGATGCGATGTTCGAACGCGGGCCGTTCCTCGGGACGCTCGGCGACACCATCGGCCGCCTGAGCCGCATCGAGCTGCATCGCGGCATGGAGTCGGTGGAGCTCGTGCGGGGAAGCGATCCCAATGACCCTTGGACCGTCGCGACGGCTGGCGGCTACCCGGCGCGGATCGAGGCGGTGCGCGAGATCGTCGCCGGACTTCGATCATTGGAGATCGCCGAGCCGCTGACGGCAAAGCGCGAGCGGCACGCCGAACTCGGGCTCGCCTGGCCTGACGCATCGGGCAACGCGATGCTCGTCCGGCTTCTCGATGCGAGCGACGCGCCCCTCGACGAGATCGTGCTCGGCGAGGAGCGTTGGGAACCGCGCACGCAGTATGTGCGTCGGCTCGCGGAGGACCAGACCTATCGCTGTCGCGGAGCGGTGACCGCCGAGCCGACGGTGCGCGCCGTCGTCGATCCCGAGATCGTCGTCATCGATCAGCAGGAGATGCGTTCGATCGCGCACGATGGCATCGTTCTCACCCGCGGCGAGGCGTCGGCGGAATCCCCGATACCGGCCTGGACGGCGGAACTCGCGGGACCGGTCGCCGATGGCGTCTGGCCCGAGGAACAGCGCGCTGCGGCGATCCAGACGCTGCCGAGCTGGGCGGCGCGGCTCGATCTCGACGATGTCCGCCGCCGGGATCGCGAGGGAGCGAGCTGGACGAGCGATCCGGCGTTGACGGTCACCTATTTTCTATCGAATGCCACCGTGACCGTTGAGGGCATGCGCGAGGGTGAGGCCCTCTGGGTGCGCGTGTCGGCTGCGGCGAGCGATCCCGCTGCCGACGCGACGACCGCCGCCGCGGCGGCAACGCCCTTCGACTGGTCGGCGTGGAACGCCCGCATGTCGGCGTGGGAGTTCCGCCTGCCGGAGTGGAAGGCGACGAGCCTGGCTCGGATCCGCGAGGCGAAGCCTGCCCCGGCTCCGGCGCCGGCTCCGGCTTCGGCGCCGGCTGGCGGGTGATGCGGGTGTCCGCTGCTCAGCGGAGTTGCACGGTGGGCTATTCGCTTATTCCCAGAGCCGCGCGATCGGCACTGCAAACAACCCATCGCCAAATCCGATGGTGAGGTCTCCGTCATAGGCGACAACGCCGCAGCCAAATCGCTTGCCCGCCGCGTCCTTCAGCACGCGCAGGCCTGAGAAATCGGCCGTGCGAACGGTTGAGGCAGCCTTGACCTCGACCCCGCTGATGGTGCCCGGACCATGTTCGACAACGATGTCCACTTCAGCGCCGTCACGGTCGCGGAAGTGGCTGAACGCGATGCGATCCGACAGCCCACTTGCTTGGCGGCGAAGCTCGCCATAGACGAATGTCTCGAGCATCTGCCCGAAGGTCTCTCGATCTTCCCACAGTGCGTCAGCCGAGAGTCCAAGGAGTGCGCAGCCAAGTCCGGGGTCGGCGATATGCAGCTTGGGACTCTTCACGAGTCTGCTGAGCCGGTTGGTGTGCCAGGCGGGGAGTTCCTCGACGAGGAAGAGCCGCTCAAGGAGCGTCACATAGTCGCGAATGGTCGGACGGCTCATGCCGAACGGCGCAGCGAGTTCGCTGATGTTGAGCATGTGGGCAGTCTGCCCCGCAGTGAGTTCGAGAAGCTTCGGTAGAGCATGCAGCGACGCGATGCGGGCCATCGAGCGGGCGTCGCGCTGAACGATGGTCTCCACGAAGTCTCGGTACCACCGCCCGGCTCGTCCGCGCGCAGCGAGCGGAAGTGCAGGAGGGAATCCGCCAGCGGTCATTCGTCCTGCCAACGACGCGCCCTGTCGATGGGAGTTCGTCGTCGCGAATCGGCCCGCCATGAGATCAGAGAGGAACCGAGGCTTGGAGCGCTCGATCTCGCACTGGGCCATTGGATGGAGTCGCACGATTGCCATGCGGCCCGCAAGCGAGTCGGCGAGCGTCGGCAGAAGGAGCACATTCGAGGAGCCGGTGAGGAGAAACCGTCCGGGCTCTCGATTCCGGTCAACGGCGGCCTTCAGCGCGAGGAACAGCTCGGGTACGCGCTGGACCTCGTCGAGAATGATCCGCGGCGGTAGATCCGCGACGAATCCGTTCGGATCGGCCCGAGCGAGTTCGAGGACGCCCGGATCGTCGAAGCTCAGCGACGCATATCCGCGTGCGAGCCCGTACTCAGCTGCGAGCGTCGATTTACCGGACTGTCGGGCCCCGTGGATCAGGACCACTGGTGCGTCCTCGGCCGCTTCAGCGAGCACGGGGGCCGCAAGACGGGGGATAAGCCGCTCCGAAGGCACGCGACTACAGTAACGCTGCCGCTGGCAGATTGCAAGGTTTGAGGCCGCGGATTGAAAGGTTGTGCTCCGGCAGATTGCAAGGTTGCGCTCCGCGGATTGCAACCGTGCGTCCCGCCGTGGGGGCGTTCAGTCGGCCTTGGCGGGCTCCGGCGCGGGGGAGGCCTCGGCATCGCGGATCAGCCGTTCGACATCCGCAAGCGAGCCGGCGGCTTCCTCGATCGCCCGGAGCGTCGGCATGTGGCTGAGCCGCTCGCGCATCCGCGCGCGAAGGGCTTCGCCCGTGCGCGGATCCGCCTCCAGCCTGGCGACGATCGATGCGAGCTGCGACGGTCCGTCGCGCCCGTCCGAGATGCGCAGGCGAATCGCGGCGAGCAACTCACCAGCCTGCCAGATCGCTTCAGCGCTCCAGTCGGTCGTGCGGGCCTCAAGCGTCGCGAGCGACCGCGCTGCGACGCGCTCGGCGGTCTCGAGTCGCGCGCCGGCGATGTAGGCGACGCGGGCGAGGGCGAGCGAGAGCGTCACCTCCTCGTCCTCGGTGAGCCGTCCCTGGGCGAGGAGGGCATCGAGACGCTCGGCCGCCTCGGCGACACGGCCCTCGTCGAGCCGCAGCGCCGCCGGCTTGCCGACCGAGCCGTCGGGAAAGTCGAGCGTCGCCTCGGCGAGCATCGCGCTGATCGAAGTGCCCCACGCGACGAGCTCGCGCTGACGGCCTTCGGCGCGGGCGGCGGTGATGAGGTAGGCGACGCCCGCGACCAGCACGGCGGCGAGTATGGCGCCGGCCACGATCATCGACCTCCGATGCGTGCGAAGGATCGAGCGAACATGAAACGAAACGGCATCGCGACGGGCGAGGACCGGCGCTCCGGCGGCAAGCGCGCGGAGGTCGCGCGCGAAGGTGGCCGCTGAGTCGTAGCGCCGCGCGGGATCGGGATCGAGCGCTCGGGCGATGACCGCGTCGAGATCGCGCAGGTTCGGGCCGCGGCCAAGCGCCGCTGACATGCTCGGGACGCGAGCCGCGTGGGCGTCGCGAGCGAACGCCGCGATGGAGCGCCGTTCGGGAAAGGCCCGCGTGCCGCTGAGCGCCTCGAAGGCGATGGCGCCGAGCGCGTAGACATCGCCGCGGGCGTCGGGCGGATCGGTCGGGCGAAGCACCTGCTCGGGCGGCATGTAACCGGGTGAACCGATCGCCTCGGTCGTGAGCGAACTCGCCTCGTCTGGCGCCGCCGCGGACGCGATGCCGAAGTCGACGATCCGCGGACGGTCGTCGGCGCCGACGAGGATGTTCGAAGGCTTCAGGTCGCGGTGGATGACACCGCGGAGGTGGGCGTGATGGACCGCGTCGGCGATGGTGGCAAGCGCTTCAAGCAGCGTGCGTCGGGCCTGCGCCGCGTCGGGCGCCGCCGTGCGGATCCGATCCGACCACTGGTCGAAACTTGTGCCGTCGACGAGCTCCATCGAGATCGCCTTGCCGCCGGAGGGCAGGTCGAGCGTCTCGAAGAGCGTGACGATCCCGGGATGGCTCAGTCGCGCGACGATCTCGATCTCGCGCTCGAGTCGCCTGCGCTGTCGCGCGGGGGCGAACTGCCCGAGTCGCAGGACCTTGATCGCCACGCGGCGGCCGGTGCGCCGATCGAGGGCTCGCCAGACGACGCCCTGTCCGCCGGCGCCGAGCTCCTCTTCCAGCAGAAAATGCCCGAGCGCGCTCGCTCCGATCGGGAGCGGCGCCGCGTCGCGCACGGTCTCGAGCACCGAACGGCACTCGGCGAGGAGCGACGCATCGGTGCGCAGCGTGCGGACGCGCTCGCGGCAGCGATCGCATGTATCGATATGCGATCCGATGCGCGTGGCGTCGTCGCTGGAGGTGTCGTCGAGGCCGACGAACCACTCGAGATCGGGTTCGGTCGGGCATTCGCCGAGGGCGAAGGCGGCTCGTTGGAGGACGTGCACCATGTGACGGCGTTCGCGTCGAGTGATTGTTCGGTCATTCGCCCGCGGGGCACGCGCCCCACGCGCCGAGAAGAATCGACAGGTCGGCGCCGTCGATCGTGCCGCTGGCATCGATGTCGCCAAGTCCGCCCGTTCCCCAGCCGCCGAGCATGATGCCGAGATCGGCCGCGTCGACCAGCGTGTCGCCGTTGAGATCGGCCGGGCAGGGCGAGAGGAAGAGAAGAACGAGGTCGATCGCCGCGTAGGCCTGGTTGATCGCGCCGAGCGCGTGCTTCACGAGCGATGCGAGCTCGTCAGGCGGCAGACCCGGCTGCGTGATGATGGCCTCGACATCGGCGCGAGCGGCGTCGCAGGCGGTGACGGCGAGCGCAAGCTGCCCGTCCGCCCCCGGCGTATTGAGCCCCTGGCAGCTTCCGAGCGGCTGTCCCGGCTGCGGGAGCTGGTTGCGGGCCGCGGTCGAGAGCGCGATCGCGGTGGTGAGCTGCTGATGCACATCGAGAAGATCGGGATTCGGCTGCAGCATCTTGCCGCGAGCGCGATCGATCAGGAACTTCGCCACGGAAGCCTTGCCGCGCGCTCGCGGACAGCCGTCGCCGGCACAGGCGTCCTGCATCGCCGCCTCGGCTGCGCAGTAGGCGTCCCACGCGACCGTGCAGCAGTAGGAATAGGCGGGTGTGCCGCAGACGAGCGCACAGCAGGCGGCGTTCGAGCAGCCCGGACTGGACGCGTTGTTCAGGCAGTTGTTCGTCGCACCCGTGCAGGCCGGGAACAGGGGATCGATGTCGATCCGCGCGACATACTCGATCGGACATTCGGTTCCCGGATCGCCGGGGCCGAACGCATCGACGGTGACGGCAAAGACATACTCGCCGGGTTGGACAAGGATGTCAGCCGTCGTGAGCGGACACGCGTTGCCGCTGACGAGGGAGAGGATCGTTTGGGCGGCGCAGTTCGGCGAGTCGAAGAGCGTCAGGACGAACGCCGGTGAGGGCTCGCCGGTCGCGACGCTTCGCTGCCGCACCGTGACGGAGATGACCGACGGCTCGAGCACCGAGAAGACGAACCAGTCCTCGTCGCGTGCGGGGAGGCCTTGGGCGTCGGCGTACCCGCCGACCGTCCCGCAGATCGGCGTCTCGGTCGGCACAAACTGGAACTTCGGCGGATTCTGCGAGCAGCCGCCGTTTGGGTCGATGGAGAGCCCCGCTGGCGGACCGCAGGCGTCGAGCTGCTGCACGCCGTCGGGAGGGCAGCTCGTGTCGCAGCCGCCAGCCCAGGCCGCGGAGCCGCTCATCACGAGCGCCGCGACGGTCATGAGCGCCGGCGAGAGGGGCGAACGCCGACGCTGGCGACGGGATCTGCTGAGGTGGTGCTGCGTCATCGGGGCCTCTCGAGCGGGTTCGCCGGCTCGCGTTCGGGCATCGGGATGCGGCGTCGGGGTGTGGCCGCGAACATCTCCCTTGCGGAGTATGGGCCCCGACCTCGCAGCGCTCAACGCGGATTCTCCGCTTCTTCCGGGAGGGGTGATTCTCGGAACCACAGGATCGCTCCGCTATCGGCGGAGGCCGTTCGGCGTCAGAATCCACCAGATGGCCGCGTCGGACCCATCTCCCGAGCAGGACGCCACCGAGGGCGGTCACGCCCCCGCGGTGGGGAATGGCGCGACGACGGTCGAGTTGCTCGGCCGGCTGCGCCGGGGCGGTTCGGCGAGCGACTGGGCCGATCTCGATCGGCGGTACCGACCGCTGGCCGTGGCGGTCGCCCGCAAGCTCGGGCTTCGGCAGGAGGACGCCGAGGACGCGGCGCAGCAGGCGCTTCTCGAGTTCTTCGCCGGCTGGCAGCACGGTGAGTACGACCCCTCACGCGGCCGGCTTCGGACCTGGCTGATCGCGATCGTGCGCCATCGGGCGATCGATGCCCTCCGTCGAGCGGACCTGCGCGAAGGCTGGCGCGGCGACAGCGCCGTCGGCGCGGCCGTCGATGATGCTGAACTCGAGGACGCGTGGGATGCCGAATGGCGCCGAGCGGTCCTCGCCGAGGCGATCGTGCGCTTGCGTACGACCACGCGCGCCGAGCCGAAGACGCTCGACGCGTTCGATCGCTTCGCGCTGCAAGGTGTCCCAGGCGACGCCGTCGCAGCCGAGACCGGCCTCGCGATCGACGAGATTTATCGAATCAAGTCGCGCATGCTCAAGCGCCTCCGCGAGCTGATCGACGAGGTCGAACGCTCGTGGGATGGGTAAAGCCCGTCGCGACGATCATTCGGGCCGCCTTCGCGATCTCCGAAGTGTCTTCTGCACCAACCGGAGCGCTGCGCTGCACCTTGGGCTTCATCCACACACGCTTCGTCCGACAAGAAGCGGTCAATCGGCAAAAAAGTCATTGACTTTCGGTTGACCTCAGTCACCATGCCGACTGGGAGCGGGCGTCTCAAGCGCACCCCGGGCGGAACAGCCAATCAGGGAATCGGTATGCACTCGGCACTCGGAATAGGCCTCGCCTCCGTTTTCTCGATGGCCTCGGCGGCTGATCCCCCTCCCCCCGTTCACGACTGCCCGACCGTTCCCGCTGTCGCTCAGCCGAGACCCTTTCGGATCATCAGAATCCTCGGCTGGCACTGCACTTTGGATCCAGCCGCCAGGCCGATCATGATGCCCGATCTCGCCGAGGCCCAAGCCGCGGTCTCGGAAGGCGAGTCAACGCAGGAAGACGAAGCAGGTGAGACGGCCGCTGCGCCCCTCGGCGTGGTCGAAGCCCTCGCGGTGATCGGCTTTGGCCCTCCGGAGGACTTTCTCCTGTGGCTCAGCCCGGTATCGGAGGAGCAAGGCGAAGCGGCGACCTCTCTCCTGTGGACGCTGGTGACGCCGCTCCCATGACAATTCTCTCTTGGAGGATCACCGTGGTCACTACGCATGTGCGTGCTTCCGTTCTCGCGACCGCGGCGTGCGTGTCGCTTGGCTGTGCAACGGCCGCCAGCGCTGAAGTCGTCCTGATGACGAGCCAGTCCGCTTGGTCCGCCGCGCTTGGCGGCGGCGATGCGACGCTAGACTTCATCGGGCTCGACGGATTTCTTTCCGACGAGTATGCATCGCTAGGCGTGCATTTCTTGCCGGGGAGTACGGTCGCAGTCTCACCGCTCCCCTCAACCGACAACTGGGGCATCTCAACGACCTTTTCGTTCGGATATCAGGTGACGATCGACTTCGAAACGCTGCAGTACGGTGTGGGACTCAAGCCCATCTCGCTCTTTAGCGCTGCCTTGTATCTCCAAGGATCGCTGGTGTACCAATCGCCTCCGCTGACCGACGCAAGCAACAAGTTCCGTGGCTTCGTCTCGTCGCAGGCATTCGATCGGGTCGTGTTCAAGTCACTCAATGGCGGGCCCGGTGGAATCGACAATGTCTACATCGGCAACCCCATCCCGGGGCCGGGTGTGGTCGTCGCGCTCGCCGCGTTTGGTGCGCTCGGAGCGTCCCGTCGCCGGCGGCGTTGGAGGGGTTCGAGGTGAAAACGCGCATGTTTCGACTGACTCTCGCGACCGCGGCGTGCGTGTCGCTTGGCTGTGCAACGGCCGCCAGCGCTGAAGTCGTCCTGATGACGAGCCAGTCCGCTTGGTCCGCCGCGCTTGGCGGCGGCGATGCGACGCTTGACTTCATCGGGCTCGACGGATTTCTTTCCGACGAGTATGCATCGCTGGGCGTGCATTTCCTGCCGGGGAGCACGGTCGTAGGCTCAACTTCTCACGGCGACAACTTCGCCATCTCAACGACCTTCTCATTCGGATATCAGGTGACGATCGACTTCGAAACGCTGCAGTACGGGGTGGGACTCAAGCCCATCTCGCTCTTCAGCGCTGCCTTGTATCTCCAGGGTTCGCTGGTGTACCAATCGCCTCCGCTGACCGACGCAAGCAACAAGTTCCGTGGCTTCGTCTCGTCGCAGGCATTCGATCGGGTCGTGTTCAAGTCACTCAATGGCGGGCCCGGTGGAATCGACAATGTCTACATCGGCAACCCCATCCCGGGGCCGGGTGTGGTCGTCGCGCTCGCCGCGTTTGGTGCGCTCGGAGCGTCCCGTCGCCGGCGGCGTTGGAGGGGTTCGAGGTGAAAACGCGCATGTTTCGACTGACTCTCGCGACCGCGGCGTGCGTGTCGCTTGGCTGTGCAACGGCCGCCAGCGCTGAAGTCGTCCTGATGACGAGCCAGTCCGCTTGGTCCGCCGCGCTTGGCGGCGGCGATGCGACGCTTGACTTCATCGGGCTCGACGGATTTCTTTCCGACGAGTATGCATCGCTGGGCGTGCATTTCCTGCCGGGAAGTACGGTCGCGAATTCGCCGATAGGCGGCCTGGGTGATAACTGGGGGATGTCGCCGACCTTCTCGTTCGGCTACCAAAGTACGATCGATTTCGATACACTTCAGTACGGCGTAGGCCTCAAGCCGATCGGACTTTTCAGCGCTGCCCTGTATCTCCAGGGTTCGCTGGTGTACC
>CAYNCG010000004.1:101892-182034 GCA_964395845.1 uncultured Isosphaeraceae bacterium
AAGCCGATCGGACTTTTCAGCGCTGCCCTGTATCTCCAGGGTTCGCTGGTGTACCAGTCGCCTCCGCTGACCGACGCAAGTAACAAGTTCCGGGGATTCCTCTCCTCGCAGCCCTTCGATCGGGTTGTTTTTACGTCGGTTCCCTTCAGCCCTGGCGTCATCGACAATGTTTATGTCGGCAACCCCATCCCGGGGCCGGGTGTGGGCGTAGCGCTCGCCGCGTTTGGTGCGCTCGGAGCGTCCCGTCGCCGGCGGCGTTGGAGGGGTTCGAGGTGAAAACGCGCATGTTTCGACTGACTCTCGCGACCGCGGCGTGCGTGTCGCTTGGCTGTGCAACGGCCGCCAGCGCTGAAGTCGTCCTGATGACGAGCCAGTCCGCTTGGTCCGCCGCGCTTGGCGGCGGCGATGCGACGCTTGACTTCATCGGACAGGCCGGCTTTCTCTCTGACCAATATGCATCACTGGGCGTTCATTTCCTGCCGGGAAGTACGGCTGCAGTCTCGACTTCTCACGGCGACAACTTCGCCATTTCGCCAACCTTCTCGTTCGGGTATCAAAGCACAATCGATTTCGATACGCTTCAGTACGGCGTAGGCCTTAAGCCGATCGGACTTTTCAGCGCTGCCCTGTATCTCCAGGGTTCGCTGGTGTACCAGTCGCCTCCGCTGACCGACGCAAGCAACAAGTTCCGGGGATTCCTCTCCTCGGAGCCCTTCGATCGCGTTGTGTTTACGTCGATTCCCTTCGGCCCTGGTCTGATCGACAACGTCTACATCGGCAACCCCATCCCGGGGCCGGGTGTGGGCGTGGCGCTCGCCGCGTTTGGTGCGCTCGGAGCGTCCCGTCGCCGGCGGCGGTAGCAGCCCGTGGCGAGAGTCATTCGGGCTGCTCATCCTCGCTTGCAAAGCACTTTCGCCACGGACTGCTACGCCGACACCGGCACGCGCTCGCTCGCGCCGAGTTCGGCGAAGGCCGTGCGGAGGGATTCCTCCTCCATCGCGCGATACGCGGCGTCGGTATCGATGATCGATCGGCCGAGAATTTCCTCGAGCTGCGCCTGCGTGTAGGTCGGCTTCGTGGTAGCCGTGGACTTCGTGCCGTACTGATTCAGGTTGGAGGCGAAGATGCCTGCGGCGCTGACCGGCAGGAAGTCCTCGTAGCGGAGTCCCTCGTACGCGAGGTGGCCGTCCCGAATGAGGGACCAGCGGGCGGTGAGGTCACCGGCTCGCGCGGCGCTGAGGGCCGTCGACGCCGCGAGCTCGCCGCGGGCAGCGCGGCCCTTCGCGGTCGCGACATAGCGGCCGTAGACGAGGCCCTGTTCGAGGAGCGCCGGCAGCGTCTTCGGGAAGGGAGCGAAATGCTTCGCGTACGCCGCCTCATACGCTGCGAAGTCGCGCTTCGCGAGGCCAGGATCCTTCTCGCGCTCCGCTTCCGCCGCGGCGAGACACGCGTCGTAGAGATCGCGGCCCTTCGGCGTCGTCGCGTAGAAGCGCTCCTCGATCTCGCCGAAGCGGGCGGTGTGCGTCGTCTCGACGACGCTGCCGTCGGGGTTGGTGAAGACGACCGGTTCGGTGAGGGCCTTGTAGGCGTCCTGGCGGAGCAGCACCGGCGTGTCCTGGGCCGGACCCTCGGTGAAGTCCTTGAAGCCGGCGTGATTCAGCTTCGTGAGGTCGAGATCGCTTTGGCCAAGTCGCGCGGTGAGCCGATCGACGATCGCCCCGATCTCGGCGGCGCTCGGCGTCGCGGCGGGGAACTGTTCGAAGTGTTCGCGCGGCACATGCTTGAAGTGCAGGCACATCCAGTCACGATCGGCCTGGCCGGCGAGCCGCCCGAGCGCCGTGTGAGCGCGGGCGTGGAAGGTCTTCTCGTCCATTTCGCCGAGGCAGCGCTTCATCGCAGCCGTGTACAGGTCCATGCAGAGCGTGTTCGGCGTGAGATGGTTGAGGTGATGCGACTCGAAGCAGGCGATGTCGGCGGCGATCTTGAAGCCGGCGGCGCTCAGATCCTTGTAGAGCTGGTGATCACGGGCCTTGCCCGTCCACTTGAAGATGCGATTGACGCCCTCGGCGACGAGCGCGTCGGCGTCGGCCGGGTTGAGACCGCCCTGCGTCTCGCACCGCTCGATCAGCTCCTTCGCCCGCGCCGAGAACACCTGGCGACCGGCGACGAGGGCTTCGATACGCGCCCGCGTCGCGTCATCGAAATAGTTCGTCATGAGCAGTGAGGTGAAGACGCGGTGGTCCGGGTTCACCCGCGAGCGGAAGGCGGTCGCGATGATCGGCTGGCTCTTCGCCCCGACATTCGTCATGTCGTAGAAGTTGTGCGGCTCCATCGCGAAGCAGCCGAAAAAGCGGCCGATCCAGCGGTACTCATCCGGTCGTCCGATGCGGATCGCTCCGTGCCGCTCGCCGCTCGTTCGCTCGATCTCCTCGGCCGTGATCGAGAAGCCGACATGCCGCTTCGCGAGCAGCGCGGCGACGGCGAGGTTGCATTCCTGGTTGACCAGAAGCGACTTGTCGTAGAGCGGCACTTCCTTGCCGAACATGCGGGAAAGCTCGGCGAACAGACGGTTCTGCATGACGACGCGATCGGTGAATGCTGCGGACATGCCACAAGCGTAGCACGCGACCGGGCCGTTTCCGATCAGCGTCGCGGCATCAAATCGTTCACGGACTTTGCTTCGGAGATCCCGGCTGCCGCCCCGGACATCGCGGAGGCGATGCGCCGACTGCGGCTTCCGCCGCCGTCACTCCCAGCGGAAGACGCCCTTCCGCCATGCATAGACATACGCCGCGATGCCGGTGCCGACGAAGAAGAGAATGCGAGCGAGGAAGAGGCCCGCGTCGGGGCTTCCTGGCTCAAGCTGGGTGAAGGTCACGGCCCACGGGTAGAGGAAGATGATCTCGACGTCGAAGACGAGGAAGGTCATCGCCATCATGTAGAAGCGGACATTGAACCGCTTGCGGGTCGATCCGATCGGATCCATACCCGACTCGTAGGCGATGCCCTTGGTTGCGCCGGCCTTCTGGGGACCGATGATCGCCGAGCCGACGATGTTCGCGATCACGAAGACGATCGCCATCACCAAAATGAGGAGAACCGGCAGGTAGGCGATGAGATCGACGGAGGCGAGGGTCATGGCGGAGTGGGCGGGCGGCGGCCCGCGAGGGGCGAATGGTACAGCGGGCGTGCCGACTTCGCCGACCCCTCGGGCGGCTCCGGGGCCGCTCGGCCGCTATCCCACGCCCCGATCGCCGTTGGGAAGGATCCGGAGGATGCCCGCCTCGGACCGGAGCTTTCCGGCGGCGAGGAGCGTCCGAACCTCGTTCTCGACCCGCTCGCGGATGGCGGCCGTCGTCGTCCGGAAGCCGAAGGCACGGGCAACGGCGACGGGCAGCTCGGACTCCGAGACGCCGTGATAGGTCTCGACCGCGGCGAGGATCGCCGCCTGCACCTCGCTCGGGGCGATCGCGTCGATCCGGCGGAGCGCTGCCGAGCCCACCTCGCTGCGATCGCGCGGTGTGACGGCCTTGCCGGGCACGGAGATGAAGTCGTCGGCGATCGCACAGCGACGCGCGCCAACGAGAAGCGCGATGGCCGCGTTGACCGCCTCCTGAATGCGGGCCCCGGAGCGCTCGAGTCCCCAGAAGCTCCGCACGCGGGCGATGAGCTCGTCGCGATGCATCGGAGCCTCGACCGCGAGGATGAGCGCAGCGACCTCGGCGATCCGTGTCGCCGGAGTTTCGATCAGTTCGCCCGGAAGCGGTCGATCGTTGGTCGCTTCGACATACGGAATCGAGAGCGACGCGACCGGTTCGGCGTCCGGCTCCTCGGGGACCCGTTCGATCGTGGCGGGTTCGACGGGCGCACGGGGCGTCTCCGCATCCTGTGACGCGAATCGCAGCTTCGCTCGCTCGATCGCCGCGAGCACCTTTTCGAGTTCGGCGTCCGGCCGCTGAAACCAGTCGGTGCTCCAGATGCGATGGATCATCCAGCCGTGATCCTCGAGCACCGCCTGTCGCAGGCGGTCGCGATCGCGCGCGGAGCGCGAGGAGTGATACGCGGCGCCGTCGCACTCGATGCCGAGGAGATAGCGTCCCGGCCGCTCGGGATCGATGACCGCGAGATCGATGAAGAAGCCCGAAACGCCGACCTGTCCCTCGACCTGCAGTCCATGGCGGGCGAGCGCGTCGCGGACCGCCTCTTCGAAGGGCGATCCCGCGGGGCGATTCGATCGCTCGGCGAGCCCGAGGACGCCGGTCTCCGCATACTGAAGGAATGTCTTGAAGGCTGCGACGCCGCGGCCCGGCGCGCGGGCGAGATCGATATCCCCCGCGCGGATCGCACTGAACACCACGCAGCGCCGCCGCGCTCGGGTGATGAGCACATTGAGTCGTCGCTCGCCGCCTTCCGCGGAAAGCGGGCCAAAGTGCATCGTGAGATAGCCGCTGGCGTCGGGGCCGTAGCCGACGGAAATGAAGATGACATCGCGCTCGTCGCCCTGCACGCTCTCCAGATTCTTCACGAAGAAGGGCTCGTGCTCGTGTCGTCGGTGGAACTCCTCGAGCTCGGGATGCGCCTTGCGGGCCTGCTCGATCTCGTCGAGGATCGCCTGCTGCTGGCGGATCGAGAAGGCGGCGACGCCGAGCGTGCGATCCGGCGTGGTGCGCACATGCTCGAGCACCGCAGCGGCGACGGCCACGGCCTCGGCGCGGTTGGTGCCGGAGCCGCCGCGGTCGTAGCGGGCCGAGGGAAGGTGACGGAAGGAGAGTCCGAGCGGCTCGCCGGTGTCGGAGATCGACGCGGGCGAACCCGTGTCGCCGCAGCGGGTCACCGGACTCGGGACGATGTAGAGGCGATGGTCGTAGAACTCGCGATTCGACACCGCGATGAGCGACTGGTGCCGACTTCGATAATGCCAGCGCAGCATCGCCGGCGGAACGCCGCGGGCGCTGCAGAGGGCGAGGATGCTCTCCATGTCGGTCGCGCCGGCGGCGACAGGCGCCGCGGTCTCGTCGAGGTCTGGCGTCTCCTCGTCGGCGCCGGTGAGCCGCGCGAAGAAGCGCGTCGGCGGAAGCTGCCGACTGTCGCCGACGACGACATGCTGCCGCGCGCGGGCGAAGGCGCCGAAGGCATCGATGGGCTGGACCTGGCTTGCCTCGTCGATGACGAGCAGATCAAAATCGATCGCGCCGGGCTCGAGATACTGGGCGACCGAGAGCGGACTCATCATGAAAATGGGCTTGATCGCCTGGACGACCGATCCCGCGTCCTTCAGCAGTCGGCGAATCGGGCGATGGCCGCGCCGCCGCTCGATCTCCGCCGCGAGGATGCCGGTCGCACCGAGCCCCGTGTGACGGGCGGGCATCGTCGCGTCGTGTCGCTCGAGGACGCGATGCTTCGCGAGCTCCAGGCGCTCGCGATCGACGCGCCGGAACTCCTCGACGACCTGGGCGTGCTGAATCCCGTCGAACCGACCGAGCTCCGGCCAGCGGGCGACGGCGGCGCGGTAGAGCTCGGTGTGATACGCAAGCTCGAAGGCCCGGCGCGTCTCGCTCGCCGCGAGGGTGCCGGCGTCGAGCGCCGCGACGATGCTGCCGAGGCCGCGATCGTCCGCCTCCGAGGCGCGGACATGCCAGGCGCTCCACTCGGTGATGCGCGGCAGTGCGGCGCGCCAGCGGTCGAGGCGCTCGCTGATCAGTGCGAGCGGCACGCGATCGAGGCTCGCCGATCCGAGGGCGATATCGACGCGGAGCGCAAGCCACGCCACGCACGCGGCGAGCGCCTGCGTGGCGTTCGCCGAGGCGCGGTTGAGTTCCGCCGCGAGCGCGCCGAGGCGATCGGAGTCATGCGACTCCTCGCTCGGTAGGCGCCGCAGCGCGTTCCGCATGAGTCCGTTCCGTTGGCGGTCGCTTTCGCTCGCGACCCATGTCACGATCGCCGCGAGCTGCGGCCAGTCCGAGCGGTCGCCGCGCCAGAGTGCGCCGAACGCCTGCCTGCCGATGCCGTCTGCGGCGACGATCGCCGCGCGATGCCGACGCGCGTCGATGATCGCATCGAGGATGGCGAGACGCGCGTCCTGACCGGCTGGCGGCGCGCCGCGCAGGACTCCGCGCATGGTCG
Organism: uncultured Isosphaeraceae bacterium; assembly: GCA_964395845.1. GTDB lineage: Bacteria > Planctomycetota > Phycisphaerae > Phycisphaerales > SM1A02 > JAEUIT01. The sequence continues at coordinate 108,016 of CAYNCG010000004.1, forward strand.
CGAGAGCGCTTCGGTGTTCGCCTCGAAGGAAACGAAAGAGCGATGCGCCGTGCGCGGCGATCGCGGCGCGAGCGGCGGCGAGCGAGGCGCCGGCTCCATCCTCGAAGGCGGCGTCCGTCACGCGCTCGGCCAGGGCGGCCCGCGCTGCGGTCCACGCCGCACCATGCTCGACGAGTTCGCGAAGTCCGCTGAGACCGGCGGACCAGACGCCGTTCGTGATCGCCTCCCGGTCGATCTCGCCTGGCGCTGCGGCGAGTCGCTGGAGCAAGGCGCCGAAGGCCGAGCTTTCGGCGAGGGTCTGCGACTCCGGTTGGCCGGCCGACACTCCGGCGTTCGCGTGTGCATGCGCGAGCTGGGCGGCGAGCGCTCCGAGCGCGTGGGCCGCGCGCTCGATGAGTGCGCCGAGTTCCGGCAGATCGACCGCCGAGACGAGCGGCCGTTCGACGCCGCGCCACGGATGATTGCCCGGCGGTCCCATGACCTCGGCGCGCTGGGCGAGATCGGCGACGCGGTCGCGCTGGGCTTCAAGCGTCGCCGGTTCCCAGGACGCCGCCTGCGGAAGCGGACAGGTGACGGGAAGGGGCCTCGGTTCGGCGAGGCGGGCCAACGCGCCGACGATCGCGAAAAAGGTCGCGCCGCTCGGCTCGAGGCGAGCGTGCATGCCGGTCGCATGGGCGTTCAAGCGCGATCGGAGCGTCTCGAGGCGGCGAATGAGGCCGCCTCCCTCGCTCGGCACCGGCGTGCCGAGCGACCAGGTCCGATCGAGCTCGGCGAGCACCGATCGCTTGCTCGCCTTGTGGCTATGGAGTTCGAGACAGAGCGGCCCGAGCCCGATGCGCTCCAGCCGGCGCTTGACGACTTCGAGTGCCGCGAGCTTCTCGGCGATGAAGAGGACGCGCTTTCCGTCGAGGATCGCCGTCGCGAGAATGTTCGTGATCGTCTGGCTCTTCCCGGTGCCCGGCGGGCCCTGGATGACGACGCTATGGCCAGCGCGAACGCTCTCGACCGCGAGCGTCTGCGAACCGTCGGCGTCCACGACATGGTCGAGGCGCTCGGCCGGAATCACGGCATCGATATCGGTCTCGTCGCCGTAGGGGAGGCCACCGCCGCCGAAGGCATCGCCGCGCGCTTCGCCGCCGAGAAGCGCCGCAAGCGCCTCGTTGGTCAGCAGGGCATCGGGATCGGGCCAGTTCTTCGGATCGAGATCCCGATACATCAGGAACTTCGCAAACGAGAAAAGTCCGAGCGTGATGGCGTTGGGTTCGACCGACCAACGGGTGTTGCGGCCGATCGCCTCGGCGACGGCAGCGCAGTAGATCGATGGCCGGAACTCGTCGCCCACGACGAGCGGCGGCAACTCGATGCCGAAGTCCCCGCGCAGCTTCGCGGAGAGCGAGAGGTTTTCCTCAAGGTCCTCCTCGCGCCAGCGCAGGGAGAAGCTCGCCTTCGCGCTCGTGCGCCGCAGTTCGACCGGCACCAGAAGGAGCGGGGCGTGTCGGGGGCGGTCGGAGCTCGCCTCGGCCTTCGACTCGCCCGTCCCTGACTCGAACCAGGTGAGCCGACCGAGCGCGAGATAGAGAATCTGGACGCCCTGTTCCTCCATGATCGACTGTGCGTCGCGGGAGAGCGTGAGAAGCCTGCGCTCAAGGCCTTCGCGCGAGAGATTCGTCGCGAGCTTCGAGTCGTCCGCCTGGGTCGCGCCGCTCGGCTCGCCCTCCTCGTCGTCGCGCTTGGGCAGGAATCCGAGCGCACGCCCCTCGTCGACCAGCATGCCGTAGACGCCGTCGCTCGACGCTCCGATCGCGTGAATGAGCCGCGCCGAGGTCGAGTCGACCGGCAGCGAGAGCAGCCGGTTACGGCCGGAAAGATCGAGCAACTCGCGCCGGCTGGTCTCCAGGGTTCGGATCACGCTCGGATCGGTCACGCGGCGGTCTCCTCGTCGGTGCGAAGAGGATAGCGTGAAGTGCGCGAGCGAGCGTCACGGCCCGAAGAGCTCATGCTCGCGCTCGACCGCATATTGATTCGTATAGAGTTCGAAATAGCGGCCGCGCAGGGCGAGGAGTTCGCGGTGCGTGCCCCGCTCGACGACGCGACCGCCGTCGATGACGAGGATGATGTCCGCCCGACGGATGGTCGAGAGCCGATGGGCGATGACGAAGGCGATCCGGTCGCGGAGCACCTCCTCGATGCCGCCTTGGATCAGGCGTTCGGTCGCGGTGTCGACCGAGCTCGTCGCCTCGTCCATGATGAAGATCTGCGGATTCCGCAGCACCGCGCGGGCGAGGGCGACGAGCTGTCGCTGGCCGGTCGAGAGCCGCTCGCCGCACTCGCCGACATCGAAGTCAAAGCCGCGGTCGAGACCCTGAATGAAGTCGTAGGCGTTCACGCGCCGCGCGGCCGCCTCGATCTCGGCGTCGCTCGCGTCGAGCCGGCCGTAGCGGATGTTCTCGCGGATCGAGCCTGAGAAAAGATGCGGCACCTGCTGGATGACGCCGAGGTTCGATTGCAGCCAGTGCAGCGAGCGCTCGCGGTAGTCGACGCCGTCGAGGAGGATCCGTCCCTCGCGCGGCTCGTAGAAGCGGGCGAGGAGCGAGACGATCGTGCTCTTGCCGCCGCCGGTCGCGCCGACGAGGGCGACCGTCTGCCCCTCGCGCACGGTGAGATCGAAATCGTGCAGGACGACCGCGTCGGGCTTGTACCAGAAGCGCACGCCCTCGAAGCGCACCTCGCGGATGCGCGGTGAGCCGCCGTCGAAGGCGACCTCGGGTCCCGCGCCGCTCGTCGCGGCCTGCGCGGCGATCGCAGCGCGAACCCGCTCGCCGTCCTTGATCTCAGGCTCGGTCTCGAGCAGCGAGACGACGCGCTCCGCGGCGGTCGACGCGTTGAGGATGTCGGCGAAGCGCTGGGCGAGTTCCTGGATCGGTTGGGCGAAGACCGCGGAAAACTGGAGGAACGCGATGAGCCGGCCGAGCGAGAGCCCGGCGCCGGTGATCTGGTCGGCGCCGCCGTACCAGAGGGCGAGTCCCGCGCCGACCGAACCGATCGTCATGATGATCGGGAAGTAGAGCGAACTCTGGATCGAGTTCTTCAGCATCCAGCGGTTCATCTCGCCGGAGAGCCGCTGGAACTCGACGAGGTTCCGCTCCTCGCGCACCAGCGTCTTCGTCGTGCGGACGCCCTGCAGCGCCTCGTTCATGCTCGCGGTCATCGCCGAGTTCGTGCGCCGCGCCTGGCGGCCCGAATGGAGCATGAGCCGCTGGAAGATCACGCTGGTGATGACGAGCGCCGGGACGATCGAGAAGACGATGAGGGCGAGGCGCACATCGATGATGAGCATCGCCGTCGCCGTCGCGAGGAGAAGGAGCGTTCCCCAGAAGAGATCGAGGATCACCCACGGAAGCGTTCCGGAGATGCGTCCGCAGTCGCTCGTCAGGCGCGAGGTGAGCCAGCCGACGGGGCGGGCGTCAAAATAGGAAAACGAGAGCTCCTGCAGCTTCGCGAAGCATTCGCGGCGCAGCGAACGGCCGACGCCGGTCGCGATCTCGCCGGCCGCGCGGATGAAGAGCCAGACGCTGAAGGCGAAGCCGCCGAAGAGCGAGAGGTAGATCGCGCCGATGAGGGCGAGTCGCCGGGAGAGTCCGTTGGCGTTCGCCTCGTCGATCATCGCCGCGACGAAGAGCGGCAACGCCGCCTCGATCGCGGCGATGGTCGTGCCGCCGAGAGCGAGGCGGACGACCGCCCCGCGATGGCCGCGGAGGTGCACGAGCAGCTTGCGCCAGACGCGCGGATCGAATCGCCCGCGGAAATCCTCGTCGAGATGGAGTCCGCTCATCGGGGGCCTCCGAGCTCGGCCGACGGGGAGGGGTCGTCCTCTTCCCGCATGTCCGTCTGGATCTCCCAGAGCGTGCGATAGGTGCCCTCGACGGCGATGAGTTCGGCGTGGCTGCCCGACTGCGTCACGCGACCGTGCTCGAGCACGACGATCCGGTCGGCGTGCATGAGCGTCGAGAGGCGATGGGCGACGATGATCGTGGTCTGGTCCGCGGCGGCGCCGGCGCTCCGCCGCTCGCCGAATGCCCGCAGGATCTCGGATTCGGTGTGCGTGTCGACCGCCGAGAGGGCGTCATCGAGGATGAGGAGGCGCGGCGACTGGACGAGCGAGCGGGCGATCGCGACGCGCTGCCGCTGGCCGCCGGACAGGGTGATGCCGCGCTCGCCAAGCAGCGTGTCGTAGCGCTGCGGGAACGACTCGATCGAGTCGTGCACGCTCGCGACCGCCGCTGCGTTCCGCATCGCCTCTTCGGTGTTGAGATGGCCGGCCGCGCTGATCAGGATGTTCTCGCGGAGCGACTTCGAGTAGAGAAACGGCTGCTGCATGACCGTGCCGACGATCGAGCGCATCGCCTGCCGCGGAATGGTCCGAAGCTCGCGGCCGTCGACGGTGATCGAGCCCTCGGTGTAGTCGTAGAGACGAAGGAGGAGATGGACGATCGTGCTCTTCCCGGAGCCCGACGGTCCGACGATGCCGAAGGTCGAGCCCGCGGGAATCTCGAAGGAGACGCCGTCCAGCACCTTCGTGCCGTCACCGAAGGCGAAGGAGACGCTGCGGAACGCGATCGCGACGCCGCGGTCTGCGGGCGGCGCGAAGGGCTCGCCGCCATCGCCCTCGCGTTCGTCGGGAAGGTCGAGCACCTCGCGGATCCGGTCGATGGCCGCGACCGCCTTGCCGAGGTCGGCGAGGATCCGGCCCATCATGCGCACCGGCCAGATGAAGAGTCCGATGACGGAGATGAAGAAGAAGAAGGTTCCGACGGAGATGCGGTCGTTCGCGAGGAGCCAGAGCCCGGTCGAGACGGCGATCGCCGACTGGAGGAAACAGAGGAGGTCCGACGCGGCCCAGAAGGTCGCGAGCCTCCTGTAGAGCTCGAGATCGCGGTCGGCGAACGCGCCGCTCGTCGCATCGAACTTCGAGCGCTCGAACTCCTGGCGGGCGAACGCGCGCACGACGCGGATCCCCTGGAGATTCTCGGTGATCGTCGTCGTCATGCGTCCCTCGGCCTCTTCCTTCGCGGTGAAGGCGGGGCGCAGCCGCGCGAAGTAGACGAGGCTGAAGCCGACGATCGCCGGAAGCACCACGACGCTCGCGAGCGTCATGCGCGGATCGATCGAGAGCATGAGCGGAAGCGGGGCGAGCAGCATGACGACCGCCCGGCCGATCTCGATCGCCTGCCCGGCGAGGAATCCGCGGAGCGTGTCGACATCGGAGGTGCAGCGCTGCAGGAGGTCGCCCGACGGGCGCAGGTCAAGCGTCCGGCAGTGGAGCCGCTGGAGTCGGTCGTACATCCGGTCGCGCAGCTCGCGGGTGATCGACTCCGCAGCGCCGGTGATCCAGCGGGTCTTCAGGTGGGTGAGGAGCCCGGCGAGCGCGGTGATGCCGACCATGACGAGCGCCGGCTGCCAGAGGCGGGCCCGGACATGCTCCGCGCCGCCGAGCCAGGCCATGATCGTCCGGCTGATCGTGGTCGCTCGAGCCTCGTCGCGGAGGAGCGCTCCGTCGATCACCGCCTGCGAGACGAGCGGCACCGCGTACAGCGTGACCGCGCTCCCGATGAGCGCGGCGAACGCCAGGCCGACGGTGACCCGCCGGCCCTTCGAGAGGGACCAGATCGTTGCGAACGCTCGCTTCATCGGTGGTGTCGCGACAACGCGTGAAACGCGGACGGACGGCGTCAGGGTTTGTCTAGAACGGGGTCCTGATCCCGATGGCCCGCAGGGCGCACCAGCCCGCGGCCCCCTCGAAGATCATGAACATCCCGCCGAGCACCGCGCCGATGCCGGCGTAGAGCGTCCATTCGGGCAGGACGCCCAGGTACCAGAGGACGACGAGGATCCAGCCGATGCCCTCGACGATCCCGCCGCCGACGAGCCGCATGGCCTTGCCCTTCGCGTCGATGTTGCATTGCATGGAGAGGCTCCTCGGAGGGTGTGGGCCGCGCGGCGGCGGAGATCAGAACTCGCAGTTCTTCGGCGTGCGCGGGAAGGGGATGACGTCGCGGATGTTCTGCATGCCCGTCGCGTAGACGATCGCCCGCTCGAAGCCGAGGCCGAAGCCGGCGTGCGGCACCGTGCCGTACCGGCGGAGATCGCGATACCACCAGTAGTCCGGCTGGTGGAGGCCCATCTCCGCGATGCGCCGGTCGAGCACGTCGAGCCGTTCCTCGCGCTGCGAGCCGCCGACGATCTCGCCGATTCCCGGGGCGAGGATGTCCATCGCCGAGACCGTCCGCTCGTCGTCGTTGAGCCGCATGTAGAAGGCCTTGATGTCCTTCGGATAGTTCATCACCGCGACGGGGCGTCCGAAGACCTTCTCGGTCAGGTATCGCTCATGCTCGGACTGCATGTCGATGCCCCACTTCGGCTGGTAGTCGAACTTCTCTCCCTTCGCGATCGCCTTCTCGAGGAGCTCGATCGCCTCGGTGTAGGTGATGCGCTCGAAGGTCGCGTTCACGAACTTCTCGAGACGCGTGATGCACTCCTTGTCGATGCGCTCGGCGAAGAACTTGAGGTCATCCTGGCGCTCGTTGAGGAGCGCCCGGTAGATGTACTTGAGAAGCGCTTCCGCGAGATCGGCGTCCTGGGCGAGGTCGGCGAAGGCGATCTCCGGCTCGATCATCCAGAACTCGGCGAGATGCCGACTCGTGTTCGAGTTCTCCGCGCGGAAGGTCGGACCGAAGGTGTAGACCTTCGAGAGGGCCATGCACCAGGTCTCGACATTGAGCTGTCCCGAGACGGTGAGATGCGTTTCCTTCCCGAAGAAGTCCTGCGAGAAGTCGACCTTTCCCTCCGGCGTCTTCGGCATGTTCACGAAGTCGAGGGTCGAGACGCGGAACATCTGGCCCGCGCCCTCGCAGTCCGATCCGGTGATGATCGGCGTGTGCACCCACGCGAAGCCCTGCTCGTGGAAGAAGCGGTGGATCGCCATCGCGAGGCAGTGACGCACGCGGGCCACCGCGCCGAAGGTGTTGGTCCGCACCCGAAGATGGGCGACCTCGCGGAGGTACTCCATGGTGTGCGGCTTGGGCTGGATCGGATAGGTGTCGGGGTCGTCGACGAAGCCGTGGACCTTGAGGCCCGTGACCTGCATCTCGATCGACTGGCCCTTGCCCTGGCTCTGCACGAAGGTGCCGCGCGCTTCGACGGCGCAACCCGCCGTCAGGCGCTGCACCTCGCTCGCGTAGTTCGGGAGATCCGCCGGCACGACGAGCTGGATCGGATCGAAGCAGGAGCCGTCGCTCACCGCGACGAAGGACAGTCCGGCCTTCGAGTCGCGGCGCGTGCGAACCCAACCCTGGACCGTCCCCTCCTTCCCGATGTAGTCGGCGGGGGAGGCGAAGGCGGTGGCGATGCGAATGGCTGGCATGAGGGGATCTCGGTCGGCGACCGGGGCCCGGCGTCCAAGGCCCGGCGCCCGCGTCGAAGTGCGTCGGGAGCGGTGGGCGTCCGGTTGGTCGAAGCGGGCAGTATTCGGGGGGCCGGGTCGGGGAGCAAGCCCAGCGGAGCGGACGGCGCCGCGCCCGCGAGGCGGGGAGGCTCGGGAGCCCAGTTCGGGGTGGCTGGCATTGCCAATTTGGCAGGGGCGAGCTTCCGGCGTCGGATCTCTGACAGGGAGTCGGGTCGGCCTTGGGCCGGACGCGATCAGGGTGGGTGAGCGTTCCATGCGCGGTCAGAGCGGCCCACGACGCCCCCAGCGAGCGAGACGGGGGGATGGGGAGCGGACGGGGGGCGAATGGAGGCGGATGGAGCGGCGGAGGTTCGCCCGAAGGCATCGATCGATCGGACCGCGTCCGTCGGGCACGGCACTTGCCTTCGACCGGCCTCGTCCGTTCCGTTCCGACCCGCCCATGCGTCTGCGCTACCACCATCCCGAGCCACCGGATCTCCCCTGCGGAAGCGGGGGAGGGAATCCGCCGCCCAAGGGCCGCTTGAGCCTCTTGGTGACCTCGGGTGGCTGGCGCCCCGACGACTTCGCTGACCAGCTTCCCCGACTCCTCGGTCCTCTCGGGATCGACTGCCACCGCTGCCGATCGGGGCTGGAAGCGACCGAGTTCCTCCGCAGGGCGTCCGTTCACATCGCGATCGTCGACCTTTCGATTCCGATGGAGCCCAACGCCCACCGCGACGAGCCGGCCGGCCCGCGGGTCCTTCAGCTTCTGCGTCGGCTGGAGCAGCCTCCTCCGACCGTCGTCGTGCGTCCGCCGCAGCCGAGCACCCGCGACAGCGCCCGCGGACTCGCCGACGCCCTTCGCGACGGCGCGTTCGCGGTCATCGACGGCCCGGTCCGGCTCGAGTGCATGCTCGAGACGCTTCGGCGCGTCATCCGCCGGCACTATCGCGATCACTGGCCCGCGGCCTGATCGCGTCGTTCGTTCACCCCCAACCACCCACGATTCGCAACTGGAGAGACAGCAATGAAGGTTCGACCCCTCGGCGACAAGATCCTCGTGAAGCGCGACGAAGCCGCGACCAAGACCGAGTCCGGCATCTTCCTGCCCGAGTCCGCGAAGGACAAGCCGAAGCAGGGCAAGGTCATCGCCGTCGGCGACGGCATCCTGAACAAGGAGAACGGCCAGCGCATCCCGTTCTCGGTGAAGAAGGGCGACTCCGTCATCTTCTCGAGCTACTCCGGCACCGAGGTCAAGATCGACGGCGAGCCGTTCCTCATCATGACCGAGGAAGACATCCTCGGCGTCATCGAGTGAGCAGACCCCGTCCCCCGCACCGAACGAAAGGCAGATCGACCATGGAACGAGGTCCGCTCCTCAAGATCCTGACTGACATGAAGGGCACCATCAAGGAGCTCGACCTCATCCTCGTCGGCGACTCGAAGCCGGTCGAGATCCGCAATGTCGTCGATGTGGAGGACCTCCGCGGCGGCGGCGTCATCAAGGTGACGACCCGCCAGAACCACATCTGGATCGAGGCGTCGCATGTCGCCGTCGCCTACCAGGTCCGGACGGACGGCCACTGATGCAGGCCGAACAGCTCCGCAAGGCATTTCGTGAGCTGAACGGCCTTCGCGACCTCCGCATCGAGTTCGTCGATGCGGCGGCCTGCATCGTCAAGAAGGCCCTGCTCATTCCCGAAGAGGCCGACGGCCTCGTGAAGGTGACCGACGGATCGCACATCTACATCGTCGATTCCGAACGCATCGCCTGGATCGAGATCGGCTAGTCACACGACCATCCCAACAACCTTCCACTCACACACGAGAAACGAGATACACCCATGGCTGCCAAGCAAATCGCCTATGACAACGACGCACGCGAGCGGATCCTCCGCGGCGTGCAGAAGCTCGCCAAGGCCGTCAAGGTCACCCTCGGCCCGAGCGGCCGCGTGGTCGTCCTCGAGAAGAGCTTCGGCGCTCCGACCGTCACCAAGGACGGCGTGACCGTCGCCAAGGAGATCGAGCTCGAGGATCCCTACGAGAACATGGGCGCGCAGATGGTGAAGGAAGTCGCGAGCAAGGCGTCGAAGGACGCCGGCGACGGCACCACCACCGCGACCGTCTACGCCGAGGCCATCTACCAGGAGGGCCTCAAGAACATCACCGCCGGCGCCAACGCGAACGCGGTGAAGCGCGGCATCGACAAGGCCGTGGACGCGATCGTCGACGAGCTCAAGCGGCTCTCGAAGCCGGTGAAGAACTCGACCGAGATCGCCCAGGTCGGCTCCTGCTCCGCCAACCAGGACATGCAGATCGGCAAGATCATCGCCGAGGCGATGGACAAGGTCGGCAAGGATGGCGTCATCACCGTCGAGGAAGGCAAGAGCCTCGACACCGTCGTCGAGCTCCTCGAGGGCATGCAGTTCGACAAGGGCTACCTCAGCCCGCATTTCGTGACCGACCAGGCCGCGATGGAGTGCGTGCTCGAGGACGCCTATGTCCTCATCCACGAGAAGAAGATCTCCTCCGCGAAGGACATGCTTCCGATCCTCGGCAAGATCGCCGAGGGCGGCAAGTCGCTCCTCATCATCGCCGAGGACATCGAGGGCGAGGCCCTCGCGACCCTCGTCGTCAACAAGCTCCGCGGCGTCCTGAAGGTCTGCGCCGTCAAGGCCCCGGGCTTCGGTGACCGCCGCAAGGCCATGCTCGAGGACATCGCCGTCCTGACCGGCGGCACCGCGATCATGGAGGAGCTCGGCATGCAGCTCGAGTCGATCACCCTGAACGATCTCGGCCGCGCCAAGAAGATCACCGTCGACAAGGACAACTGCACCATCGTCGAAGGTGCGGGCAAGACCAAGGAGATCCAGGGCCGCATCGAGCAGATCAAGTCGCAGGTCGAGGCGACCTCGAGCGACTATGACCGCGAGAAGCTCCAGGAGCGCCTCGCGAAGCTCGCCGGCGGCGTCGCCCAGATCAATGTCGGGGCCGCGACCGAGGTCGAGATGAAGGAGAAGAAGGCTCGCGTCGAGGACGCGCTCCACGCGTGCCGCGCGGCCGTCGAGGAGGGCATCCTGCCCGGCGGCGGCGTCAGCGTGCTCCGCGCCCGCAAGGCGCTCGAGAAGGCGAAGAAGGACATGGTCGGCGACGAGCGGGTCGGCGCTGACATCATCTATCGCGCGCTCGCCGCGCCGGCGAAGCAGATCGCCGCGAACGGCGGTCTCGACGGCTCGATCGTCGCCCAGAAGATCGAGGAGTCGAACGAGACCAGCTTCGGCTTCAACGCCCTCACCGGCCAGTACGAGGATCTCGTCAAGGCCGGCGTCATCGTGCCGACCAAGGTCGAGCGGGTCGCCCTCCAGAACGCCGCGAGCATCGCGGGTCTCCTGCTGACGACCGACTGCGCGATCACCGAGATCAAGGAGAAGAAGGCGAAGGCCCCCGCGGGCGCCGGCGCCGGCATGGACGACATGGACTACTGATCGGCGTACCCGATCCTCCACGCGTCCCAGCAACGATCGCCGAGGGCCGGACGGCATCCCCGTCCGGCCCTCGGTTCGTTTCCGGCTCACTTTCCGCGGATCGGAAGCGTTCGGCGATCGCATCGGGCCGGTCCCTGTGGTCCAATGCGGGGCGATGCTCTCGATCCGCAGCGTCTCTCCCCGGCTTCCCGTCCGCGACATCGCCCGGACGATCGCCTTCTACCGCGACATGCTCGACTTCGAGGTCGGCGGCGTCTGGCCTGACGACGGCCCGACCTTCGTCATCCTCGAGCGGGACGGCGTGCGCCTGCAGTTCTTCACCCCCGAGCCGCCGCTCCGCGAGAACGCGTCGATGCCCGAGGTGGTCCTCCACTTCGATGTCGACAACGCTCTCGCGTTTCATGCGAATCTTGCACCGCATGTCCGGGTCGAGTGGGGGCCGGAGGTCTATTGGTACGGCTGCCGCGAGTTCGCCTTCCGCGATCCGGACGGATACATGGTGATCCTCTCCGAGTCGACCGACGATCCGCCCACCTGCCTCGACGAGTGACCGCCGCATCCCCGTCCGCGACGACGCCATCCGAACATCGATGACCGACCACCCCATGAGCATGCCCATGAGCATGAGCGCCCGCATCGCCCGCATTGGGGCGCTCGCGCCGACGCTCGCCGCGACGGCCCTTCTCGCGTCCTCCGCGCTCGCCGCCCCGCAGCGGGCCCCCACCGGCGGCACGACCACGGCGACCCAGGCTCCACCGCCACTCGACGCCGCGACCGTCGAGTTCGCCCTGCCCGAGGCGGAGCGGGTCCGGATCCGCGGAGCGGTCGAGCGCACGCTCGAACGAACGCTTCAGGTGATGCCCCCGGTGCGGATCATCCTGCCGGAGGAGATGCGCGAGTCGCTGCGGCGCTCGATGTCGGTGACCTCGCCGAATCGCGATTTCGCCCCCCGACTCGTCGATCAGCTCGCCCAGCGGCAGGTCGCCCTCTACGACCTCGCCGCGAAGGAGATCGTGATCGGCGCCGGTGGGCTCGCGACGGTCGGTGACGCCGATCGCGCCGCGGTCGCCCGCATCATGTTCGCCCACGCCGTGGCGACCGCGATCGTCGATCAGGAGATCTCGCTTGGCGAGTTCTGCCGCACCGACCGCTCGGATGTGACCGTTGCCCGTCGGATGGCGAGCGAGGGTTTCATCGTCACGGCCCGCGATCGGGCCTGTCTCCCGCTCGGCCTCGACTCCTTCTCGGTGACGGTCAGACAGCACATTCCGGGGAGTTTCGACACCCGCGACGACCGCTCGCCGCTCGAGCGGACCATCTACGGCAACGGTCGGACGGTGATCGAGGCGATCTGGAACGGGCGCGGCGTCGATGCCGTGTGGGCCCGGCTCAAGGAGCGCCCGGAATCGGTCCCGGATCTCGCCCGATCGATCCCCCGATCGCGGGCCTTGCGTCTCGCCCAGAGCGCTCTCGATCCGCTCCTGCCCCAGCCGGCGTGGACGCGCGTCCGGATGCCTTCGGCGCCGCTCGTGTCGCTCGCCGGACTGAAGGGGCCGACGCTCGCCGAACGCGCGGCGATCGCCTCGGGATGTCTCGTTGTCGACACGCTCGGCTACGCGGGCGCGGAGGGCGGCTCGATCCTCATGTCCTCGCTGCGCGGCGCGGATGCGCAGGCCACGGAGCGGATCGCGGCGGCGATTCGACGCGTGCCGGAGTTCCTGGCGAGCGACTTTGAACGCTCGCAGGTCCGCGTGCGGGTCACGGAGACGACGAGCGAGGTGCACGGCGCCACGGTCCGTACCACGGTCATCGCGGCCGCCGACGAGGAGGATCCGATGCCCGCGGCGCGCATCATCGATGTCGTGCGCGGCGAGGAAGTCATCAGCATCTCGGTGACCGGCGTGCGGCTCGCCGGCGCCTCCCTGCAGACGATCCTTGAGAAGGCGATCGACACGATCGCGCGGTCGATCGGCGAGGCGCCGGAGTTCGCGACCGCGGACGAGGCGCCGGAGCCGCAGACGGCGCCCTGACGAGCGTGCGGTCCGTGCGACGCGCCGCCGTCAGACCACGCCGAGCGCCCGGGCGACAAGCCACGCGATCTCAGCGGCGATCGCGATGGCGACGACCAGGATGATCGCGCCGATCACCCGGCGCCGACGGAAGCGCCGGACATCGACCCAGCAGCGTCCGTCCGGCAGGGCGATGACGATGCCTTTCCGCTTCGGTCCATTCAGTTCGACCGGCCTGGTGATCTTCGCAGTCGAGGGCTTCAGCGCCGTGTCCGGCGAGACGGCCCCGGCCTGGATCAGACGCTGCACGGGACCGGGCGGCGCCTTCCGCAGGGCCACGAGGATCATGAGCGGCATCATGATGCCGCCGAGCGCGCCGCCCAGCAGTCCGCTGCTCGGTCCGCCGCCGGAGAAAGGGCTCATGGGTTCACTCGCATGCGGGTGGGGCTGAAAAAACCGGGCCCGCTCCTTCGAGCGGGCCCGGCGAATGATCGCAGATGGTGATCAGGTCGTGTGTTCCGGACGCGTGCAGCTCGCGAATCGGTTCACCCGACAGCCGTCACAACCACGTGATTACTTGGCGCCAATCGTGTCACGACCAAGCATCCCCTTGGTGGTGAGGATGTGGTAGGAGGTATCGACGAGGAAGTCGTAGCTCTGAGCGCCGAAGTAGCCGTTCGGGCCGAACGGCGTGCCACGGTGCCAGAGGCCCTTCTCGCCAGGAGCGACCGCAGTCGTCTTGGCGCGGGCATCGGATTCCATCGCGTCGCCAACGCCCATGACGCGGACGCTGCCGTCGAAGAAGAGAGTCGCGGGAGCGCTGTTGTAGCCGTGGTTGAAGTACCAGGGCTCGTTGCCGCCGGCGAAGTTGGAGTTGACCTGCGACTCCGCGTTCTGGAGCCACGAGTGCTCAAGCATGCGGGTCTTGAGGTCGGGGTACACGGCCTGACCGACCGACGGGGAGCGGTAGCCGCCCGGGAGGGTGTTCGGGTTGCGGAACCCGAAGCTCTGCGCGGTCGCGTCGCCGAAGACATCGGGGGCGTACATCGCCGCCGGGCTCCAGCAGTAGGTCGAGAAGGCGATCTCCTGGCCGACCGTGGTGAACTGATCGGCGAGCGACCAGTACTTCTCGGCGATGGCGATGTTGATCTTGTCCTTCGGGGCCCACATGACCGGGTCATAGAACTTGTTGTTCACATAACCGGCGAACGCCTTGACGTTCGGGAGGCGGAAGGAGCCGAAGCCAGCGTCCACGCCAGTGAACTCGATCGGCTTGTAGACGACCCAGTTGCCGCAGTCTCCCGGGTAGCCGTACTGGGCGCACTGGCCGCCGCTGCCGAGGAAGTAGCCCCACATGGCGCCGTTGGCGGCCCATCCGAGGAGCTGCTGGGGCGGGCAGGCGATCGCGAGGTACGCGCCGCAGTTGCCGTTCACGAGGCCAGCGTCATCGGGCATGGCGGTGAACTGACGGTCCGACCAGTCCGCGCCGTACGCCGAGTTCGCGGCGCTGAGGTTGCGGAGGTTGGCGAGGCTCTGCGTGACGAGCGCCGCATCGCGGGCCTTGCCGATGGCCGGCAGGAGGATCGCGATGAGCAGCGCGATGATCGAGACGACGACGAGGAGTTCGACGATCGTGAACCCGCGTGCGTTCCTAAAGGTGCTTCGCATGACATTTCCTTTCCGCGGGGTTGTGAACCCGCGAGGGTGTGGCGGACAAATCGCTCAAGGCTGCAAGGGCGATTCGTTCGCTCTCCCAGGATCGAGGCGGATGACGACTCCACAGACACCCGAAAAGGGAGTCGTACCGGAAAGCCGGTGCCTGTTCCTGAGTGATGGCAGGTCCAAGACATGGTGGCCGACCCTGCCAAGGGATTGAGGCGGCGCGAACGCCGACGGCCATGTGGTATTTGAACCTTCGCACGGCGCCGGAGGAGGTTCCGATCGAAAAAAAACTGCAAAAAGACCAGTTCGTGCCGCGGGGCCCTCAGGCCGCGCAGATCGGACAGGCTGATCCGACAGGTTGATCACCGAAGCAGCGTCGCTGGGGTGAATGCCGCAGGAGGCCACTGGGTTCATCTGACCCAGCCGACCTCGCCCGGCCGCCGCAAGCCACCCGCGGCGGTCGTTGGCGTGGCACCATACGGCTTCCATGGCGCCCGCTCCGCGCATCGTCTCCACCTGGTCCTTCTCCGCCCGCGGTCACGCCGAGGCCTGGCCGATCCTCGCTGGAGGTGGCGCATCGCTCGATGCCGTCGAGCGTTGCTGCGCGGTCGTCGATGCCGCTCCCGATGTCGACAGCGTCGGCTTCGGCGGCCTTCCGGACGCCTCCGGGCGCGTCAGCCTCGACGGCTGCGTGATGCTCTCGCCCGCGCGGTGTGGGTCTGCGTGTGCCCTCCGCCATCACCTGCATCCGGTGAGCGTTGCCCGGCTCGTGATGGAGCGGACGAGCCATGTGATGCTCGCGGGCGGCGACGCCGACGAGTTTGCGGACCTTCACGGCCTGCCGCGGGCCGAGCTGCTCTCGCCCGAGGCGAAGCAGGCGTGGGAGGCCTGGCGGAAGCAACCGGCCGAGGGTCGCTCGCCGGTTGACCAGAGTCGCGATTCCTCGCTCGCTGCCCTCCGCCCGATCGACGGGCGGGCCGGCGGCGACGGCCGACTCTTCGGGGCGAGCCTGCCGACGGCATCGTCCGACGCGTCGGATGAGTCTCGTTGGCGACACCACGACACGATCGGAACGCTCTGCGTCGATGCCCACGGGGTTCTCGCCGGAGCGTGTTCGACGAGCGGGATGCCCTTCAAGGTGCCCGGTCGGGTCGGCGACTCTCCGATCATCGGTCACGGTCTCTATGTCGATCCCGAGGCCGGCGCTGCGACCGCGACCGGCGCGGGTGAACTCGTCATGGGCGTCTGCGGGTCCTTTCTCGCGGTCGAGTTCCTTCGTCGGGGGCATTCGCCCCTCGATGCCGCGGTCTTCACCCTCGAGCGGATTCGGCGAAGCTACCGGCTCGAGCCGCACCATCAGGTCGCGATGATCGTGATGACGCCCGACGGAGCGTGGGCGAGCGCCGCGCTCCGTCCGGGCTTCCGTGCGGCTGAGCGCGATGCGACCGGTGAACGCCTGCACGAACCCGGCGCGATCCTGCTGCCTGATCTGGCTCCCTGATTTGGCCTGACACAATCCTCGACCGCATCCGCGTCGGTTGCATCCGCCGCACACTCCCGAAGCGAAGGTCACACCCTATGAAGCTCTACACGCGAAGCGGCGATGACGGAACGACCGGACTCTTCGGAGGCGGCCGCGTCAGCAAGGATCATCCGCGCATCGAGGCCTACGGCACGGTCGACGAACTGAACGCCTGCATCGGCCTCGCCTGCGCCGCGTGCCGTTCCGACCATCCCTACGAGGCGAGGCTCCGCGAGATCTTCGCCCATGTGCAGTCGCGGCTCTTCGACATCGGCGCCGATCTCGCGACGCCCGAGGACTCGAAGGCCTCGGCGAAGGTCCTGCGGATCGATGAGGGCTTCGTCGCCGAGATCGAATCCTGGATCGACGAGGTCGACGGCAAGAATCCGCCGATCCGCACCTTCGTCATGCCCGGCGGCACCGACCTCGCCGCACGCCTCCATCTCGCCCGCACGGTCTGCCGCCGCGCGGAGCGCCTCATGGTCCGCCTCGCCCACAACGAACCGGTGAGCGAAGGCGCGATCCACTGGGTGAACCGGCTGAGCGATCTCCTCTTCGCGATGGCCCGCCAGGCGAACCATGTCGCCGGCATCGCCGATGTCCCGTGGGTTCCGGCGAAGCGCGAGTGAGCGGGTGCGCTCGCTTGCTCCAGAGAACCACAGAGGCACAGAGGGCACAGAGGCAGCACAGAGAAGCCACCAGAACGAGGGAGTTCGTCGCACAAAATCGTCGTCACAGGATGGAATTGACTTGGGTCGAGCCTTTGACCTTCCCCAGCGCTTCCACTCCTCAAGTCCCTATGGCGCCGGCACCTGTCGGTCAGCTTTCGCGACCTGTCGGCTCATTTGCCTTCTCTGTGCATCCTCTGTGCCCGCCCCCTTCGGGTTGGGCCTCTGTGGTTCTCTGGGTGACTCGTGAAGAGTCCTGGCCCGCTGCGCCTCTTCGGTAAACGAACGGCACCACAATCGCGTTACGCCTCGTCGCTGTCGGTTTCCGGGGAGGCGAGCGCTGCGGACTTTGCCTTGGTTGTCCGTTTGGATTTCGAGGCCGCGCTGCCGCGGGCCGGTGCGATCGCGGAGCTTCCGCCTTTGGCCACGCCCTTGCGCAGCATGCCGATCTCGGTGATGCGATGCCACGCGCTTTCCGCGTTGCCCTCGCCGAACTCGCAGGTGATCGAGCGGCGGTTCCAGGCCCGGGCCACCGTGCTCGTCGTGCCGGAGCCGCAGAAGGGATCGAGGACGAGATCGCCCTTGTTCGAGCAGGCCAGGATCACGCGCTCGAGGTAGACCTCGGGGAGCTGGTTGTGGTGACGATGTCGCCGCTCGGCGTTGTTTCCTTGCACGCGCCCCCAATACGGGCCGTACCAGACATCCATCGGCACGCGCATGCCCTTGTTCGAATCCTTCGCCATCGTGCGCGGGTCGGCGTAGATGCTCGCCCGGTCGGATTGCTCGAGCACCGCGTCGGGGTTCCAGATCCGGTTGTCCGGGTCCTTCGCGAAATAGAGCGCGTGCACCTTGCTCATGATGAACGAGCTGTCGCGGTTCTGGCCGAAGCGGAAGTGCCAGACGCACCAGTTGATCATCGTGAGGCCGCGGCGCTTGAGGTGCATCACGATCTCGGCCGCGGTGTCGTCGGGGATGTTCACCCACAGCGATCCGCGCGGCCCGAGCGCCTCGATGCAGCCGTCGAGCCACTCGAAGGTGAACTTCTCGAACTCGCGGCGCGGCATGCCATCCTTCCACTCGTCGTAGGGCACATCCCAGTTGAACGGCGGATCGGCGAAGATGAGGTCGACATTGCCCTTGTCAGGGAGCGACGCGAGGATGTCGCGACAGTCGCCGATGTAGAGCCGCGTGTCGGGATCGGCCTTGCGAAACGCGGGCTCGATCGGGCCTCGCTTCAGTTGGTGCGCCGGAGCGCCGTCCCCGTAGAGCGTGATGACGCCATCGGTGGTCAGGTCGCGCCTGGCCTTCCGCTGCACCTGGGTCGCTCCCTTCGGCATCGCATAGCCGCCTGGGCGGTCGAAATCGGTGTTCTTCTGTTCGGCCATGTGGGGGGAGGTGGTGTGGAAGACTCTGATCACGCCGTCCCGAAGATCCGGTCGCCGGCATCGCCCAGGCCGGGCACGATGAACTTCCGTTCGTTCAGACGATCGTCGACCGCGGCGGTGTTCACGATGAGGTCGGGATCGGCACCGCACATCCGCCGCAGTCCCTCCGGCGCCGCGACGAGGCAGATCATCTGCACGCGGTCGCAGCCCAAGGCCCTCAGGTCGGCGACGGCCTTCGCCGCGCTGCCGCCGGTCGCGAGCATCGGATCGACCACGAAGACCGGACCGGCCGAGATGTCCCGCGGCAGCTTGCGGTAGTACTCGATCGGCGATGCCGTCGCCTCGTCGCGGTAGATGCCGATGTGTCCGACGCGGGCCTCCGGGAACAGGGCGAGGATTCCGTCGCACATGCCGATCCCGGCGCGCAGCACCGGCACGAGCGTGACCTTGTCGCGCAGGCGATGGCCGCGGGCGACGGCGACGGGGGTTTCGACCTCGATCTCGACCGTCTCGAGATCGCGGCAGACCTCATAGGTCATGAGCCCCGCGATCTCGTTCAGAAGCCGCCGAAAGTCGGCCGTGGGCGTTCGGCGATCGCGGATGAGCGAGAGCTTGTGTCGGATCAGCGGGTGATCGAACACCTTCACATTCGGAAACTCGGGGTGCCGGAGCGGCATGCGCGGAGTATACGAGTGACGGTGTCGCCCGTCGCGCCGTCACATCCGCGTCGGCGCGGCGATTCCGAGGAGCGACAGGCCGTCGGCGAGCGTGCGTCGCGTCAGGGCGCAGAGCCGCAGGCGCGAGCGGCGGATCCGCTCGTCGTCGGCCTTGAGCACCGGACAGGCCTGGTAGAAGCCGTTGAAGAGGTTCGCGAGCGTCTGGAGATAGGCGCAGATGCGGCTCGGCTCGAGCGCTTGGGCGGTCTCGCTCACCGTCGCGCCGTAGCGGAGGAGATGCAGCGCAAGCTGCCGCTCGGCGGGCTCGCGGATGTCGAAGGAAGCAGCGCCCACGGCGTCGGCCGTCTCGCCCGACTTCGCGAGCATCGAGGAAATCCGGGCGTGGGCGTATTGGATGTACGGACCGGTGTCGCCCTCGAAGGCGATCATGCGATCGAGATCGAAGACATAGTCGCGCATCACATCGCCCGAGAGATCCGCGTACTTCACCGCGGCGATGCCGACGGCCTCGCCGATCGCGGCGAGTTCGCTCGCGCTCATGCCGTGGGTCGGTGCGTTCGCATCCGCGGCGCGTCGGGTGACCTCGGCGGTGCCGCGCTCGCTCGCCTCTTCAAGCAGCTCGATGAGCGTGAAGTTCTCGCCGCTTCGCGTCTTCAGCGGACGCTTGTCCTTGCCGAGCACCGCGCCGAAGCCGAGATGCGTGATCGCCGCCCGCGATCCGTCGGGCAGCCGATTCCACCCGATGCGGTCCGCCGCGTCGAAGACATCCTTGAAGTGATCGCGCTGCCGGCCGTCGACGACATAGACGACGCGGTCGCTCAGGAGTTCCTGCACGCGGAAGCGGAGCGCGGCAAGGTCGGTCGTCGCGTAGAGGAAACCGCCGTCCGACTTGCGGATGAGAAGCGGCCGCTCGCGGTCCTCGAAGGGAACGACGATCGCCCCGCGATCCTCCTTCGCCAGTCCCGCGGCGAGGAACGCGTCGACGACGCCGCCGAGCCGGTCGCGGAAGAAACTCTCGCCGCGCGAGTGCTCCGGCCCGAGGATCACCTGCAGGATCGCCGTGGTGCGGAAGACCTCGCGCATCGTGCAGTCGATGAGCTTCTGCCAGTCGGCGACGAGCTCGGGGTCACCCGACTGCAGGCGCACGAGCGTTCGCTTCGCATCCTCGACCGCCGCCGCAGCGTCGGCGCACTGGAGCGAGAGTTCGGCGATGCGGTGCGGGCCGGCGCCCGTCGCGATCGCCGCGGCGAGTCCCTCGTCGTCATCCTTCGCCGCGGCCTGCGCGGCGCGATAGGCGCGGTTCAGGTCATCGAGCGTGATGCGGTCGAGATCGACGCGATCCCGCCGCAGCGACGCCAGCGTCATCGCGATGGGCAGGCCCCAGTCGCCGAGATGGTTCTCCCGGTGCACGGTCCGCCCGAGCCGCGCGAAGACCCGGGCGAGGCAGTCGCCGATGATCGTCGCCCGCAGGTGACCGACATGCATCTGCTTCGCGACATTCACGCCGCAGAGATCGATCGTGACGCCGTAGGTCCGCGTCTGGCGCTCGACGCCGAGATCGGCCGCGTCCATCGTCGCGAGCATCGACGAGAGCGCCGCGAGGTCGAGCGTGATGTTGATGAAGCCCGGTCCCGCGACGGTCGGCGGAAGGGCGATGCCGGCGAGATCGGCCGCGGCGGCGATCCGCTGGGCGAGCTCGCGCGGGTTCATGCCGCGGGACTTCGCGAGGGCCATCGCGCAGTTCGCCTGGAAGTCGCCGAACTGCGGATTCTGGCTCGGCTTGATGGCCGGATCGAGGTCGAGCGACGCATCGCCGAGGGCGGTCGCGATGGCGACGCGGAAGCGGCGATCAAGCAGCGTGACGGGATCGGCGATGGCGGTGGTCATGTTCATCGGTGCGGCCGCGGGTCCGTCAGTCGAGGACGAAGGCGAGGTCCTTCCAGAGCGATTCCATCGTGTCCCGCATCGGCGGAACGAGGGCGCTGTCGAGATCGCGGGCGATGATCTCGAGCATCGTCACGAGTCCGTGGAAATCGGCGACGGAGACGAACTCCGGCCCGATCCGCGCGGGTCGCTTTCCGGCGAGCACGCCGTCGATGTCGACCATGTTGTGGTAGTTGCCGAGCGGCAGGCAGAGGCAGGTCGAGCGGAAGCCGTAGCTGGCGTACGCGGTCGCCTCGCAGGTGCCGCCGGGCATGAGCTTTCGCTGGTAGACGAACGATGGATCGCGCTTCTGATGGGCGGTGAGCAGGTCGTTGATCCGGTTCGTCAGTTCCGGCACGAAGACGCTGCGGCGATCGCCGACACGGAGAATCGGTCCGCCGCCGATCGGGCTCTCCGCGAAGGAGCGGCTGTTCTCGAGACAAATGATGCGGCTCGCCGACGACAGCGTGCCGTCGCGGGCAGCGCCGATCGTTCCGATGAAGCCGATTTCCTCGGCGCGGGTGAAGAACGCCCCGACATGCCCGTGACCGTCGCGGCCGCGGACGCGATCAAGGGCGGCGAGCGCCGCGGCGACGGCGGCGAGATCGTCGCAGCCGTGCGTGTGAATGTGACCCTTCGCGATCTTCGGAGCGGGCAGCGCCCAGCGCCCGATGTCGCCGACGGCGATCGTCTGTGCGGGGCGGGCGAGCCGCGCGGTGACGACCTTGAACGGCTTCGCCGTCGCGTCCAGACGGACGATCGTCGCCCGATGGGCACGACCGCCCGCGTCGATGATCTCGATCCGCGCGTCGTCGAAGTACGGATCGTGCACGCCGCCGCGGAAGGCAAGTTCGACGGTCGTCCGGTCGACGAGCGAGCGCACGACGAAGGCGGGATGGTCGAGGTGCGCCTGAAACCAGATCGGGTCGGGCGCCGACTTCGCACGACCGGCGGTCCGCGCCTTCTTCTGCGTGATGACGAGATTGCCGTGGTTGTCGCGTCGGAGCGCGAGGTCGGAGCGCTCGCGGACCCAGCCTTCGATCCATTCGATGACCCGGTCCTCGCGGCCGGCGGCGGTCGGAAGACCGGTGAGCTCGAGAAGCCAACGCTCGTGTCGGGCCCGTTCGTGGGCGTTCGCGGGAGCGAGGGGCGCGGGGGCGTGCGCGGCGGCGGGGGATCGGCGTCGTGGCGTGGGCATCAGAGGTCCGGAATGCTACTCGTTTCCGACGGGCCGACGGATCCTCGCGAGGCCCTACACTCCGCCCACGAACCACATGCCGCTCTCACCGATTCCCGAGATTCTGGACGAACTCCGCGCCGGTCGCCTCATCGTGCTCGTCGACGACGAGCGCCGCGAGAACGAGGGCGACTTCGTCTGCGCCGCCCAGTTCACCAGCGTCGACATCATCAACTTCATGACCCGCATCGGCGGCGGCTACCTCTGCGTCTCGATGACCGGCGAGGCCTGCGATCGCCTCGACCTCGGACCTGCGGTCAGCGTGAACACGAGCCTGCGCGGCACGCCCTTCACCGTCTCGGTCGACGGCCATCCGCGCCACGGCGTCGGCACCGGTATCTCGGCCGCGGATCGCGTCCGCACCATCCAGCTTCTCGTCGACGGCTCGACGCGCCCCGACGACCTCGTGCGCCCGGGACACATCAATCCGCTGCGGGCCCGCGACGGCGGCGTCCTCGTCCGCACGGGACAGACCGAGGGATCGGTGGATCTCTGTCGGCTTGCGGGCCTCGCGCCGATCGCGCTCATCATCGAGATCGTCAAGGAAGATGGCGAGATGGCCCGGATGCCGGACCTCGAGGAGCTCTGCGCGCGGCACGCGATCAAGATGTGTTCGGTCGAGCAGATCATCGAGTATCGCCTGCATCGCGAGGCGCTCGTGACCCGGCTCGAGCCGGTCCACGGCACGCGCATCGAGACCCCCGAGGGACCGTTCGACCTGCTCGCGTGGTCGAGCACGATCGATCCGACGCCGCATCTCGCGCTCACCGTCGGCGGCGTCGGCCTGCCCGACGCCTCGGGCCGCATCCCCGAGCTCGCCGATCCGATCCTCGTCCGCATGCACCGCCGCGACCTGCTCGGCGACATCTTCCAGGTGGCGTCGGCGCCGGGCCAGCCCTCGAGCGGCGAGACGCTGCGGGCCTCGATGCGCCGGATTCAGCGCGAGGGACGCGGGGCGATCGTCTACCTGCGTCCCGAGGCGGTCGGCGATGATCTCCGCGATCGACTCCAGCGCATCCGCCGCGGCCGCTCCGACGATGTGAACGCCCCGGACCTCACCCGCGTGGACGGCATCGGCGGAAAGGCCCAGCCGATGCACGAGCGCGAGTTCGGCATCGGCGGCCAGATCCTCCGCGATCTCGGACTCACCAAGCTTCGCATCCTCTCGAACCATCCCCGTCCGATGCCCGGGCTCCACGGCTTCGGACTCGACATCGTCGAGCATGTCCCGATTCGCTGACCTTGTCACCCGTGAGGATGGAATGCAATCCTCCGAACGGAATCCTCGAGACTCGCCATGCCCACCTCACTCCTGATCGGCTCGACCGCCATCATCGCCGCCCTCGTCGCCCCGCCCACCTGGCCGGTGGACGCGGCCCTCGTCGGCCTCGAGCGCAGTGGCGCGAGCCTCACGAGCTTCGCGGCGAATGTCATCCTCGAGAAGCACCGTTCCTTCGAGGGCACCACCGAGCGGCGCTTCGGAAGACTCGTGATGGAAGGCGAGGGAGCGGATCGCCGACTCGGCTGCCGCATCGACCGGCTGATCGTCGACGATCGGGCGACTGATTCATATAATCGATTTGTCTATGATGACGGCTGGCTCGGCGACATCAATCTCGCCGACCGCTCCTTCAGCAAGCGCCAGCTCGTCGAACCCGGCTCGAGCTGGGATCCGCTCAAGCTCGGCGAAGGCCCGCTGCCCTTGCCGTTCGGCCAGCCCGCCGACGAGGTCCGGGCCCGGTTCTCGCTCGCGATGACCACCGTGCCCGCGAGCCCGCTCCTCGCGAGCGTCATGCGCTCGGAGGATCTCGTCGGCCTGAAGCTCACCCCGAACCCCGGAACGAAGCTCGCCGAGAGCGCGAAGTATGTCGAGGTCTTCTACGACGCCGACTCGCTCACGCCGCGACTCGTGAACCTCGTCGAGCCAAACGGCGACCACTCGATGGTCATCCTCATCCGGCCGGTCATGAACGCCTCCCTGACCGACGAGGACCGTGCCCTCATGGTCATGCCCGACCCAGACCCGACGAAGTGGGCGACGGTCGAGGTCCGCCCGTGGAGCCCGAGCGAGTGACCGCGGGGTGGGCCGCGCGTCGCGAACGGCGGACTTTTTCGAGCCCCCGCACGAGCCCCAACGCTGCTCCGCCGATAAGGTAGGGTCGTGCGTCCGTCCGCCAGCCGCTCCCGACCCTCGGTCCTTCGGGCCATCTCGCTCGCCGCCGCAATCCTCTCGGCGGCGCCGGTCTTCGGTCAGCTCATCCCCGAGGCCGTTCCGCCGTCCGACGCGGTCATGCGTGCGATCGACGCCGCGTGGCTGACCGACGACGAGCGGAAGGATCTTCGCGTCCGTCACGGCCAGTGGACCGACGCGGATCTCGACACGCCGAAGCGTGCCGCGCGCGCCGCGCTCGACGCGTGGCGTCTGACCGCACCGGTGCTCGCCGATCCCGCGGTGCCGGCGGCGTGGCGCGCCGACGCGCTCCTTCGCCGCGGACTGCTGAACGAGGCGCTCGCGCTCGTCGCCGCCGACGATGCGCCTGAAGCGATCGCGGTGCGAGCCGAAACGCTCTTCTGGCTTGGGCGCGGCGACGAAGCCCTGCAAGCCGCAGCGAGTCTCGATGCGCTCCTCGACGACGCTGACAAGCGCGAGCCCGACCTCGTCGTCGCGGCAGCGCGGGCTGCGCTTCTTCGCGGACGCCTCGAGCCGCGAAGCGTCGCCGATTGGCAGCGCGTGCTCGATGCCCTCGGCGCGACGCGACAGGCCAACGATCGGCTGCACTGGCCGTCGCTCCTGATGGAAGGCATGATCCTCGCCGAGCGCCATCACGAGGAACTCGCGATTCCCGCGCTCATGCAGGCCCTTTCGCTCGGGCCGCGGAGCGCCGAAGCGTGGTTCCGGCTCGGTGAGATCGCCGCCGATCGCTTCGTCTTCGAGGATGCCGAGCGCTCGATCCGGGCCCTCAAGCGCATCGAGTCCGGCCATCCGCTCGCCCTGCGGCTCGAGGCCACGCTCGCCTTGCAGCGTCGCGATCCCGATCTCGCGGCGGAAGCGATTCGCGCGCTCGTCGAACGCGAGCCTGCGATGCCCGCGGCGCTCGCCCTCGCCGCCGCGGCCGACGCGGCGCGGCACGATCTTGACGGCGCCCGACGCTGGCTCGATCGGCTCGACGCCGTCGCTCCCAAGAACG
Organism: uncultured Isosphaeraceae bacterium; assembly: GCA_964395845.1. Taxonomy (GTDB): domain Bacteria; phylum Planctomycetota; class Phycisphaerae; order Phycisphaerales; family SM1A02; genus JAEUIT01. Next base: position 133,213 of record CAYNCG010000004.1, read on the forward strand.
CTCTCGGTCCGCTCGTCGTCGGGCGCGTCCTCGCCGATGTCCGCCAATACGACGCTTCGGCGGAAGCGCTCGCCGAGGCGATTCGCCGGGCGCCGAACTGGCCCGACGCCCACATCGGCCTCGGACTGCTCGAGACGCAGACGGCTCGCGATGACCGGGCGATCGCCGCGCTGCGCGAGGCGATGCGGCTCGATCCGTTCAACAAGCGCGCCGGCAACAGCCTCACGCTGCTTGAGGAGATGCAGGGCTATGTCCGCTTCGAGGGCAAGCACTTCATCGTCCGCTGCCGTCCCGGCACCGACGAGATCATCGCCGCGACGATGCCGGCGGCGCTCGATGCGATGCATGAGGTCGTCGCCGGTCGTTTCCGCCACGAGCCCGCGACGCGCACGCTCATCGATCTCATGCCGGATCATGCGAGCTTCGCGGTGCGCATCACCGGCATGCCGCAGATCCACACGATCGCCGCGTGCACCGGCCCGATGATCGCGATCGAGGTGCCGAAGCAGGGACCGCGCAACCGGCACTTCGGCCTCTTCGACTGGCTGAAGGTCCTGCGCCACGAGTACACCCACACGGTCACGCTCGACCAGACCAGCAATCGCATCCCGCACTGGCTCACCGAGGCCGCCGCGGTGAGCATGGAGTTCGCGCCGCGCGACTGGGGCACCTGTCAGATGCTCGCCCGCGAGCTCGAGCAGGGAACGCTCTTCGATCTCGAGTCGATCAACTGGGGCTTCGTGCGCCCGAAGCGCCCGCAGGACCGCTCGCTCGCCTACGCCCAGGGACACTGGATGGTCGAGTTCATGAACGAGCGGTTCGGCGAGGACGCGCTCGTTCGACTCCTCGAGATCTATCGTCGCGGCGTGCGCGAGGAGCGCGCCGTGCCGGAAGCCCTCGGCGTCTCGCGCGATGCGTTCTACCGCTCCTTCCTCGCGTGGGCCCGCGAGCAGGTGAAGTCGTGGGGACTCGCGCCCTCGCCGCGGCTCGAGGACATCGTCCTCGCCGAACGATCGCGCGACCCCGACGCCCGCGCCGAACTTGAGAGCGCGATGGGAGCCGCGCTCGGCGAGACCGCCGCGAAGATCGCCGCCGGAATCGGCGAGCCCGGCGATCCGGGGCGCGATCGACTCACCGGCAGCGACTGGTCGCGCCCGGATCTTCCGCCGCTCGAGGTCGATGACGAGGTCATGGGCCGCTGGCTCGCGGCGTATCCGGAGCATCCCGACATTCTCGAGCGGGCCCTGCGGCGCTCGATGGAACGGCTCGGCGACGCGCCGCTTGATCCGCTCACCAGGGAACTCGTCGATCGCTATCGTCGGGCCCGTCCGGTCGATCCCTATCCGCACCGGATTCTTGCCCGCACGGCGCTGGCCTCCGCCGATCCGACGACCGCGATTCCGCATCTGGCCGAGCTCGACGCGCGAGAGGAGAACGACAACGCCTACGCCCTCGAACTCGCCCGCCTGCATCGGCAGCGGGGCGATGCGGCGAAGGCGAGCGAATCGGCCGAGCGCGCCGTCCGCATGGACCCCTACGACGCCGCCATCCGCGAACTCGCCGCGGCGATCGCGATCGAGGCGGGCCGGCTCGAGACCGCCCGACTGCATGTCTGGGCGTTGACCCGCCTCGAGCCCGACCAGCCGACGCATGCGGCCCGACTGGCCCGCATCGAGGAACTGATCGCGAACGCGGCCGGGGCTCGGTAGCCCGCCGAGATCGTTTCCGGACGCAATCGCCGGCTTCCGGTTCGCTCCCGGGCGGGGGCGGAGTATCTTCCTCTCCGGCGAAGGGCTTGGGGTCGATGCGTGGATCGACCGCTCACCGCCGCGCCGTCGGGTCAGCCAGTCTGTAGCCGGTCGCCGTCGGGACTGACCGTGCGAGGAGAGATCATGAAGCGTGTCTTGTCTATTGGGTCTATTGGGTCCATTGGGTCGGTTGGGTTTGTCGCGTCGCTTGCCTCCGGCCTCGTCGCCAGCGTGGCCCTCGCCGGCGGCGTCGACTACGCGGTCACGATCGTGACCAGCCAGAGTTCCATCGACTCCGACACGAGCCTCAGCGTGCCGCTCGCCGGAACCTTCATGGGCGACTGGGATCCGGTGACCAACCCGAACGGCACGAGGACGCTCCCCGGCCTCTTCGGCGGCAGCGGCAACAATCCGATCAGCTACTCCGCGACCTTCGTCGCCGATGGGACCTTCAGCACCGTTCCGAGCGGCGACTTCGTCATGACGATCGACACCGAGACGCTGAGCTTCACGCTCGGGGGTCTCGCCCTCGATTTCCTCTCCGGCGAGACCGCCGGAGTCGATGCGACCCTCAACATCAACTACGCGACCTTCCGCACGGTGAATCCGAATGCGCTCTTCCCCGGCGGCATCACGATCCCCGTGCCGCTCGGAGTCGCGACGCTCACCGAACTCTCCGCCGCCCAGACCGGCGCCGCCGTCGCCGGCGTGCTCGTTCCGCAGGGCAAGCAGAGCTACACCTTCGCGACCGCCGTGCCGGTTGATCTCCTCGCGACGATCGAGGCCAACGGCCAGGTCTTCGGCGGCGAGCCGGTGCCCTTCGCCCTGCCGATCGCAGGCACGATCACCTTTGGCGGCGAAAGCGTCGTCATCACGCTGACCGGCACGAACGCGATCGAGGAAGTGGTTCCGATCGACCCGCCGGCGACCTTCACCGACCAGCCGATCGCGCTGCCCACGGTTCTCCCGCCGGGCGGCACGGCGAACCTCCTCTTCGACGGCTCGATCGCGAGCATCAACCTCGCCCAGTCGCTGACCTTCGACATCGTCGCGGACGCGGCGGCCCAGCTCGATCCGGCCGACCTCAACGGCGACGGCTCGGTGGACGCGGCTGATCTCGCGATTCTGCTTGGCGCGTGGGGGTCGATCGGCCCCGGCGACCTGAGCGGCAACGGCTCCGTGGGCGCTGAGGATCTCGCGATCCTTCTTGGCGCGTGGAGCTGATCCCGCCCCGCGGCGGAGGGCTACGCTGTTGATCGGGAGGATCCAGCCGACGCTGGCTCCAGCCTCGGAGGGTTCCTCGATGCGAAGCCGCTGCCTCACCGCGATCATCCAGTCCGCCGCGCTCGCTTCCATGGCGAGCGCGGCGGATTTCTCATTCACCGGTCCGGTCGAGTCGGCGCTCCCGAAGGGCCAGACGCCGCTGGTTGTGCGGCTCGCGGACCTCGATGGCGACGCCAAGCTTGACGCGATCGTGACGGGGCGCAACTGGGACGGCGAAGAGGGGACGAGCGCCCGAGTGGCGATCATGCGGGGGAACGGCGACGGAACCTTCTCGACCTGGCGAGAGGTCTTCGTGCTCGAGGGCCACGCCGAGGATGCCCGCGTGATCGACATGGACGGCGATGCGGTTCCCGACCTCCTCGTCTCGGTCTTCGGCCGCGCGAGCAGGGTCGCGCTCTTCCGCGGACTGGGAGGCGGGGCCTTCGCCGAACCGAGCTATGTGCCCGTCGAACGCGCGCCGCGGGGACTGACCGCCGTCGATTTCGACGGGGACGGTGACCGCGATGTCGTCTGTACGAACTACGCCTCCGGCTCGCTCTCGCTCCTCCGCAACGACCGGGCTGCGCTGGTTCCGCTCGAGCCGATCCGCGTCATGCGCTATCTCGGCGGCCTGCCCTTCCCGCAGCAGGCCAACGACTCCGATCTCGACGGAGACGGCCGACGCGATGTGATCGTGACGACGCTCGGCGCAAGCCGCGTCACCATCCTCCGCGACGCGGAGGGCCCGGCGCTCCCGACCGCCGTCGAATGGAAGCCCGCTACCATCGGCAGCGAGCAGCCGGCGGTGATCGGATCGAGCATCGCCGATTTCGACGGCGATGGCGACGATGACATCGCCCTTCCCGTGCTGCTCGTCACGCAGAACCAGAAGGTCGTCACGCTCCGCAACGACGGCTCGGGCGGCTTCGCGGAGCAGGCGGTCCACGAGCCGCTCGGCTTCTACTACTCCTGGTGCTCGACGCCGATCGATGTCGACGGCGACGGCCGTCAGGATCTCGCGATCGGTACCGCCCTGACCGGCGCGGTGTACTTCCTTCGCAACGAGACCGCGTCGCCGACCGCGCCGATTACCTTTACCTCGCCATTTCTTTTTTTCCCTTACGGATTCTTCGTGCGCGACCTGACGAGCGGCGATGTCGACGGCGACGGCGATGCCGATGTCGTCGGCATCGAGATCGCGGGCAGCACGATCTTCACGCTGCTGAACACCACCGGAAACGGCATCGCCGGTGCGGCGGACGACGCCGCGAAGGTCTCGCGTCGGCCGCCGCCGCGGGCCGCGCCGCCCACCTCGGTTGACGGCAACGGTGACGGCGCCGTGGACGCCAGTGATGTGGCGGTGTGGCTCGAGTCGTGGGTTTCCGGGCGAGCCGGTCGGGGAGGTGCGCGATGAGCGGTTGCATCGCCCGGTGCGTCGCCGGATCCCTCGCGGCCGCGGCCGCGACCGCCGGATTCGCCCAGTGCGGCGACGGCGCAGGCGTCTGCTGGGAACCGCACGCCGGTCCCGGCTGTGTGCTCGTCGCATGCTGCGAGAGCGTCTGTGCCGACGCTCCGCACTGCTGCGATGTCGTCTGGGACGAGATCTGCTCGGACCTTGCCGTCGACATCTGCGATTGGGTGACCTGCGGCACGCCCGGATCCTGCCTCACGGCCCGCGGCTCCGCGGGATGCGAGGACATCGGGTGCTGTCAGCTCGTCTGCCCGCTCGATTCGTACTGTTGCTTCACGCGATGGGACGAGTTCTGCGTCGAGCAGGCCGTGCGGCTCTGCGACATTCCGGCCTGCGAAATAGCGATTCCGGCCGAGTCGGTCGACGAGAACGAGCCCTGCTACAAGCGGCTCAACGACGGCTGCAATCGGCCGGAAACGGCGATGATCGATGTCTCGCTCCCGGCGCTGCGTCGCGGCACGCACGCGAGCGGCGCGCCGCGCGACACCGACTGGTACCGCATCACGCTCGATCGGCCGACGCGGGTGCGCGTCGAGCTCTCGGCTGAGTTTCCCGGCCAGATCCTGCTCGTCGAAGGTCCCTGCCTTGGGCCGTTCGTCGTGCACGAAGAGGAGGTCTGCCTGCCCTGCGGCACGGCGGCGTTCGAGATCGACCGTCCGGCCGGCACCTACGCGATCATCGTCTCTGCGGCGAGTCCCGGACGCATGCATCACACGGCGCTGACCTGCGATCTCGTCGATCCGGACAACCCGCCCGATCCCAAGGATCCTCCGCCGATTCCGAGTCCCTTCGGACTTCGATATGTGCTGGCGATGTCCGAAGTGCCGACGGCGATGCTTGGCGATCTCGACGGCGACGGTCTCGTCGGGCAGACGGATCTCGCGATCCTGCTCGGCGGTTGGGGCGGCGCTGGCGTCGGTGACCTCGACGGCGACGGCGCGATCGGCTCGACCGATCTGGCGATCCTGCTCGGGGCGTGGTCACCGGGGTGAGTCGGGGCCTGTCCGGTTGTGCGCCCGGGCCCATGGGGGACACGCGGACCGAGCAATCGCGCGTCGGTCCAGCGAAGATCACGCGATTGAGAAAATAATCGTTGCATTCTTCGAACCTTCGCCGAGAATGACGAGGACGAGGCGCGCCCGGGCCGACGGTTCCTGTACTTGGTTCCTCTACTGGCTTCACCTGCTGGGGATACTGATGCTGAAGATTCTCTCTCTCTCTCTCTCTCATAGCTGTTCGTCCTGCATTTGCCGGTGATTTCTTTGTGAATGCGCTGACCGGCAACGACGCGAATCCTGGCACAAGCTGGGAGTTGCCGCTTCGAACGCTTGACAGGGCGTTCGAGCTGGCCAACGGAAATGGAGTTGCAGACACGATTCGCGTGACCGAAGGAACCTATGTTCCGGATACGCCATCGCAGCCCGGCGACCCGAAGTCGAAGTCCTTCCTCTTCACCGGTCAGTTCGGACTCATCGTGCTGGGTGGCTATCCTGCCGTTGGGCCGCAGTCAAACGAGATAAGAGATCCGGCGGTGTTTGTGTCAGTTCTGAGCGCGGACATTAACCAGGACGATCCTGCCGAGATCGACGACAACTCGTACCAGCCGGTCTGGTTTAAGGACGCCTCCGACGATTTCCGGCTCGATGGATTTCGGATCGAGCGAGGGATCGCGACGAATGTGAAGGATGTCAACTTCAGATACCGCAGCAGTGGGGGCGGGGTCTACGCTGCGCAGACTGTCGCCAACGGTCCTCTAGATTTCGTTCTCCAGAACTGCACGATCCGTGACAATGTGGCCCGTGAGGGAGGCGGCCTCTTCATGATTGCCTCGGGGACGGCCAATGAAGATCGAGCGCCGTCCATCCGGTGTTGCTCCTTCTTCGAGAACGAGGCGACACGCTTCGACGGTGGCGCGATCTGGTCCGACGGATTGAGTCCCGAGCTGATCGGCTGTCTGGTTGTCGGCAACACGAGCGACGGCCGTGGGGCGATCTTCCTCGACGATCCTGGCTCGAGCCCGCCGGCCCGAATCGAAAGCTCGACGATCGCGTTCAACCGGGCGAACGGGAACTATCTTGGAGTCCAGATTTTCCTCAGCTACTTCAATCCGCCCATCTCTCCGGGACTCCAAATCCGGAACTCGGTCATCGTTCGTGCGATCTCGGAAGCCGAGGTCGTGCCGGGCGCGACGCTCTTCAATGTCAACATCGATGTGGTGGGGGTCAACCAGCTCGACGACACTGCGCTCACGATCGACTACTCGAATGTTGCGGAGTACAGCGTGCCGGGCAACCCGACCAACCCAGATTTGGGTGACTTCAATCTCTCTTTTGACGATGTCGTCTTCGCCGACGAAGGCCTGCCGGGCGCCCACGCTGAGGGCGACTTCAGGCTTCGGGTGTGCTCGCCGCTGCTCGACGCGGGAACCTCAGCGGCGCTTGCCGTCGACCTGTATGACGCCGACACCGACCATAACTTCACGGAGATCCTGCCCGCTCGCGATCTCGGCGCCCGCGTACTGCTCGCATCGATCGACATGGGCGCATTCGAGACAGGCGTCGTCGTGGATCACGATTGTCCCGGCGACATGGACGGCGACGGCTGCATCGACGCGACGGACCTTGCCCTTCTCCTCGGCGCGTGGGGCGCGTGCCCGTTGGGCTGTCAGGGAGATTTCGACTGTAGCGGCGGCGTCGGCGCTGCCGATCTCGCGGTGTTGCTCGGAGCGTTTGGTCAATGCTGCGCCTCGGGCGAAGGGGGCGCTGGCGGCCAGATGATGGCGAGCGCTTCGTCGAGCGGAGGCTTGTTGACGCCTGCGCTTGCTGCCGAGCTTTTCGGCTTTGACAGTATCGACGCATTCGCGGCGTGGCTCGGTTCACTGCCCACCACCGAACGCAACGCGCTCCTCTTCGCGCTCTTCACGGAGTCCGGAGGTGACCTTTGAAGCGAGCGGCCCTTCTGTTTGTCGCGTCCGCTCTCCTTGCGGGTACATCTGCTCGGGCGGAATGCGAGTACGACATCTCCGCATTCAACACGGGATGTCCGCAGAGCGCGAACCTCAGTCCGTTGCGGATCACGGACGAGGGTTGGGTGATCGGCACATACAACCAGTGCGGCACGCTCAACCAGCGAGGCTACCTGTGGACGCCGAAGGACGGCTTTCGCGATCTTCCGCCGCCGCCCGGCTACAAGGAGTCCACGCCTTGGTCGGTCTCGAACTCGGGTGTCGTCGTCGGCTCGGTGACCCTGCCCTCCGGAGTCTACCGCGGCTGCGTCTGGATCGATGCCGTGCCGTCGCTCGTGCCGGAGGTGCCGAACACGGGGTCCAAGGCCGTGGCGATGCTGAGCGACGGAACGCTGGTGGGCTACTCGCTGAGCCCTTGGCAGTCGCCGCAGTGTATCGGCTGGTCGGAGGGCGAGCAGATCGACTTGCCGGACGAGCTGATGGTGCGCGGCATCGTGACGGACGAGTTTCGCAGCGCGTCTTCGAATGACTGGGTCTGCGGCGTTCAGGAGTTTGGGCCTGTACCCGGCGACCTGATCTTCCGGATGAAAGGCGACTTTTTCGAGGTCGAGGCCACCTCCGGCGTATACACGCTCGTGCACGCGAACGCGATCAACCGCTCCGGCGTGATCGCAGGGTCCTTCTCGATCTCGATCGACGAGGACATAGGCCTCGAGGAGGCCTACAGCTTTCGCTATGACGGAGCGATCCACCCGGTTCCGACTCTTCCGGGATACACCGGCTCTTCGCCGAACAGCATCAACGATGTGGGTGTCATCGTCGGTCGGGCGTATTGCCTTCAGGGCACCTGCGCCTCGCAGTTGCCGGAGAAGCCGGTACTCTGGCGGGGCACGACCATCACTCGGCTCGAGGACATCCTCCCGCCGTTCAACGGATCCGTCTGGGGCGTGCGCGGCATCAACAATCGCGGGCAGCTCTTGCTCTACGGCTCGTACTACGACATTCCCGCAGGGGGATATGCCGCGATGATCGCCACGCCAAAGAATGTCCCGGCTGGCGACATCAGCGTCGACTGCACGGTCGATGCCGATGACCTCGCGCTCCTGCTCGGATCGTGGGGCCCGCGCGAGGACGCTCCGGTGCGCGAGGCCGACCTCGACGGCGACGGCGAGATCGGACCGCTCGATCTGGCGATCCTGCTCGGGGCGTGGTCACCGCCGGGTTGAGCGGTTTACTTCGTCGGCGACAGCCATGGCAAAGCGTCGAGATCGACATTGCCGCCGCAGAGGACGATGCCGACGGGGCCGTCGACCGCACGAAGCGCCGGACTTCGCTTGGCAAGCGCGACGGCGACGCCGACCGCTGCGCTCGGTTCGATGACGAGCTTCGCACGCTCGAAGACGAGGCGCATCGCCGCGATGATCTCCTCCTCGCTGACCGTCACCACCTCGCGGACGAGGTCGCGCACCACGGGGAAGGTGAGGTCGCCGAGCGAGGTCCGCAGGCCGTCGGCGATGGTCATCTCCTTCGAGATCGGCTCGATGCGCCCGCTTCGCTTCGAGCGGGCCGCGTCGTCGGCGAGGGCCGGTTCGGCGGCGATCACCGCAATCGACGGACGCAGCGAGGTCGCTGCGATCGCGACGCCGGAGATCATGCCGCCGCCGCCGATCGGCACAATCATCGCCGCGAGATCGGGGCACTGTTCGAGAAACTCGAGACCGATCGTTCCCTGCCCGGCGATGACATCGGGATGGTTGTAGGGGGGAATGAGCGTCGCGCCGGTCTCGGAGCGCACGCGATCGGCGGTCGCCTCGCGATCCGCCACCGTCGGTTCGCAGGGATAGACGATGCCGCCGTACCCTTCGACCGCCTCCCGCTTCACCGCCGGCGCGTTCCGCGGCATGACGATGTGTGCGGGAATTCCCCGAATCCGTGCGGCCAGGGCGAGCGCCTGGGCGTGATTGCCCGAGGAGTGCGTCACGACCCCGCGGCGGGCCTCGCCGTCGCTCAGGCGAAACACCGCGTTGCATGCGCCGCGAAACTTGAACGCGCCGACCTTCTGGAAGTTCTCGCACTTGAAGCGCAGGTCGAGCCCGGCGCGATCGCTCAGCGTCGAGCAGGTCAGCACCGGCGTGCGGTGGGCGTGCGGCGCGATGCGTCGCGCGGCCTCGCGAATCGAGTCGAGCGTCGCGGCGTAGGTGGCGGTGCTGGTCGTGCTCATGGTTCCGGCAAAGCGTAGCAGCATCATTACACTCCCCGCATGCACTCAGCGATCGAACTCCTCCGTCGTCTCCATGCCCATCGCCGTTGGCTTCGCGATCGCCTCGTCACGGTGGCCGGCGGACTCTCGGATGAGGCCCTTCGTCGGCCCTTCGAGATGGGCCCGGGCAGCCTCTTCATGAACCTCGCCCACTGCTACGGCGCGGACTATGTCTGGATCGCCACGATCGAGGGAACCGACTTTTCGCAGGCCTTCGTCGGCCACGCGGAGATTCCCTCGCTCGCGGAGCTCATGCGGCGCTGGGGCGAGATCGACGCCCGGTGGGATCGCTTCCTCGCCGGCCTCGAACGCGAGGACCTCGGCCGTCCGATCGTGCGCGTCCGCGACGGCGTTTCCTACACGACCGACCTTGCGGACATATTGATTCATGTCTGCACGCACCTCATGTATCACGCCGCGCAGATGAAGAACATGATGCGCCATCTCGGCGCGAAGGACCTGCCGATGACCGACTACATCGTCTTCGGCCGCGAGCGCTGGAACGCGTCGCACGGGTCGTGACGGCGCGACACGCACGCAGCGGGAGCAACGCCATGGCAGACACGAACCAGCCGACACTGACGACGGACGCCGGCGCGAGGCGACTCGCGATGCTCGGCGACGAGATGCTCGTCCGCCTCACCGGCAGCCAGACCGGCGGCCGCATCGCGCTCTTCGAGGAGCGGAGCCCGCCAGGCGGTGGGGTGCCGATGCATGTCCACGAACGCGAGGACGAGACCTTCCAGGTGCTCGCGGGCACGGTGGAGTTCACGATCCGCGAGGGAACGCAGACGCGCGTGCTCGTCGCGCGCACCGGCGACAGCGTCTGGGCGCCGCGCGGCGTGGCCCACGCATGGCGCGTCCTCGGCGAGGAGCCGGTGCGTCTCCTCTTCGCGACGACACCCGCCGGCATCGAAGGCATGTTCGAGGAACTCGCGACGCTGCCGAAGGGACCGCCGGATTTCACGAAAATCGCCGAGGTCTGCGGCCGCTTCGGCGTCCGCTTCGCGTGAGCGCTTGGCGTTGTGGACGATTCAGAATCAACACAGAGGCCCAACCCGAAAGAGGCGGACACAGAGGGCCACAGAGAAGGCGATCATCGCTGAATCAAGCAGCAATCCGCATGAAAGATCTTGGCGGGGTCGAGAAGAACGCGAACAAGCGCGACTGCTCGCTCTCTCCAATTGAGCTGCAAAGGCCACGACAGCGCAGCGCATGCCTTCTCTGTGCACCCTCTGTGTCCTCTGTGCCTCCGTGGTTCTCTGGTTGACTTGTTCAGCAGGCCGCGACGCGCAGGCGCTCGCCCGCGTCACCGACGGTTGAGCGGGTGGGTCGTGACGGTGCCGGTGGCGGCGTCGACGATGACGAGCGCGGGTTCGGGCAGCGTGCCGCTCGGTGCTGGCAGCGTGCCGATGAACGCGGGGCGCTCGGGGTCCGGGAGGACTTCCTCGAGTCTCGCGAGGCCGAGATCCCGCTCCCAGACGGCGTTGCCCGCGGGGTCGAGTCGGCAGAGGCGAAGCGTGCCGCTGCGGTACTGACTCGTCCAGTGGATGCGGAGGACGCCTGAAGCGAGCGGCGGCGCGGCCGTCGGCTGGGCGGGTAGGGCCAGAAGCGCACCGGCGCGCGACGCACGCAGATAGCGTGCATGGAAGATGGGGGTGGGCGGCTCGGCGGCGACCGTTCCCGATGGCGGGCTCGCGCGATCGGGGCCGTCCGTGTCGAGAAGGAGTTCGAGCGCCCGGTCGCCGGTCGCCAAGTCGGTGATGCGGCCCGTCGGCTGCGGCGCGAGCGTTTGCACGCGGGCGTACTCCGCACCGCTGAGCACGCGATCGGTCGCGATGTCGATCGCGCCGTGTTCCGTCGTTCGAAACCAGATCCGCTGGCCGTCCGCGCCGAGCAGGCGGCTGTTGAGCATTTCGGTCGAGGTCAGGCCGCGGGCGAGGTCAACGGAGCGAGGCGGCCGCGATCCGTCCGCGGTGTGCAGGAGAACGCCGACCGTGAAGCGGTCCTTCGAGCCGTCGCGGTGCAGCGTGGGCAACGATGGCTCAAGGCCGTGGACGAGCGTGGCGATCGTCGTGCCAGACCGCACCGACTCACCGAAGCGACTCGCCGTCGAGGCAACCGAGAGGGCCGATGACGCGGCCCACCAACCCGCACCGAGAACAAGTGCCACGACCCCGACCACGAGCGCGACGATCATGCGAAGACTCCGAAGTCGCCGGACGAATCGAACTGCGTTGGCCTGTGCCGCCGCCCGTCCCGGATCCGGCTCCAGTACGCGCAACGGCGCAGTAACCGGCGGCGGGGCGATGCGCCCGACGACCGGGGGCTTGGGCTCGGGCTCAGACCCGCGCGAAGCGACCACGCTCATCCATCCGCTCGACTCGTCGAGCCGCGTGAAGCACGACGGCGCCCGCTGCCGGATGACCTCAGCCGCGATCCGACCGAGGATCTCCTCCCGACGCCCAACCGCCCACGGATGCGACCGCAGCCACTCCGCCGCCGTCCCCACCCGCACCGCCGCAACCGCGTCCCCGCCCGAGAACTCCCACGGACACACGATCGCCCCCGCCGCCTCGCGGTAGATCACCGACCCAGAACGGCCGGACTCCTCAATGACAACGGACCAAGTGGTGGGCATGGGGTTCGAAATCCACCACGCACTTCGTCTCGGCCAGGCGCACGGCGACGGACGATTCTCGCGGCCGTTCTTGAATCTTGCTGCGGTCCGTTCGCTTCGGTGATGTTCGCGAGCATGAACGAGCGGAGTGGCCATCGCTGCAGGGGGGCCCCGAGGCGCGGCCCACGCTTCGCCGAGAGACCGGCGACGAGTGGCAGTTCGTGGAGTGCGCGCTTCTTCCGGACGGTCGGATACCTCCGCGGCCGAAGTCGCGTCTCTGTCGCAAAGATTGATGCCATCGACGACTGCGTCGCGGTTGACATTGGCTCGAGGACCAATATCCTAACCGAGCCCGAACAGGAGCCGCCATGAGTGGAAGAGTTGGACATCGCAAGCGCCTTGTCTGCCTGACGAAGACGGATGTAGCTCGGGGGACACTCTCCCTCCGCGGGAACCTCGACTTTTTCCCCGCGGTCGGCTGCCGGTCGATCAAGACCGCACGGCCGCGGAGGATGCCTGGTGAGATCTTGCTCGATGTCATGGGACTCCCCGATGCGATCGTGACCGAGATCGCGGTGGATCAAGATTCGGCGCGTCCCAAGGCGCATTTCCGAGATCAGACATGGATCAGGGAGTTCTTTCGGCGACATCGGTTGAGCGCAGGTGACACCGTCGCCATCGAACTAGTCGCCGAGGGCCGTTTTCGGGTTAGTCCATTCGAGTCGAAGACGAACCGAGAGGGAGCCGAGGCAGAGCACTTTCGAGCATTTGAGCCCGTTGACGGCCCAAGTGTCATAGAGCTCTTCGCAGGAGCTGGCGGCATGGCGCTCGGCTTCAAGCAGGCGGGCTTCCAGACCGTACTCGCGAACGAATGGGATCGCGAAGCATGCGACACCCTTCGCGCCAACATCACAGATCGCGTGCTCAACTGTGCGATTCAAGAGGTGAAGCAGTTTCCGAAGGCCGATGTCGTCGCGGGCGGTCCGCCATGTCAGGGATTCAGTAACCTCGGAGAGCGCGTTCCGAACGACCCACGCAATCAGCTCTGGCGGCAATTCATGCGATGTGTCGAGGAGTCGGAGGCGAAGTACTTCGTGCTTGAAAATGTCCCGCCTCTACTCAAGTCGGCGGAGTACCAGGAACTCCTCAAGATCGCGAAGAGACTTGGGTTCATGGTGGAAGCTCGAGTGCTCAATGCTGCGGACTATGGCGTTCCACAGGCGAGAAAGCGGGCAATTGTGTTGGGGTTCAAGTCTGCCTCGCCGGTCTTTCCCGAACCCACGCATGTCGATCCTAGACGCCAGACGCTGCTTGACCTCCATCGCCTTCCTTGGCGTACGGTGCGCGATGCGATCGGCCATGTGCCTTTCGAACCCACCAACATCGGATGGCACATTGGGCGGAACCCAACACCTAAGTCGTTGTTGCGATATCGAGCGGTCCCGGCTGGCGGGAACCGTTGGGACCTTCCGAGTGAGTTGATGCCTGAGTGCTGGAAGCGGAAGACCAAAGGAGGAACCGACTTGATGGGCCGGCTTTGGTGGGATCGGCCGTCGGTCACCATTCGGACTGAGTTCTACAAGCCGGAGAAGGGGCGATACCTCCATCCGGAGGCCCACCGTCCAATCACTCATCTGGAGGCGTTGCTCCTTCAGTCGTTCCCTGAGAACTACCGCTTCCTTGGTAGCCGAATCAGCGTCGGGATCCAGATCGGCAACGCCGTGCCGCCTGGGTTGGCTCACGCGATCGCCGGTGCGGTCCGTGCGCAGCTCGACGCGGCTCGAAGCCCTGTCGCTCGCCGAAGCGTTCGTAAGGGGGCCTAACGATGCCGCTGACACTTTTGGAGTTGCGTCGGCAACTTCACTTGGACATAGCAAAGGACTTGCTTTTCGTTCGTGAGGGCGGCGAGGTGAGCATTGCCGACGGGAGCCAGCAGGTCAGCGTTCGCATTGCGGCCAGCTTGGTGGAATGCATGGGTATCCGACCTGGGCCCGACCCTCGGACACCGCAGGCGGCTGGCTCATATTTTGCCGCCCTGGTTGCTCGCTTCGTGGAACAGGGGCTGTGTGTCTTTGGAAACATGTCGCCGGTTCGTTGGGAAGTAGAGACGGCGCCGGGGCGAACCCGCATCGCGCGATTCAGCCAATACTCCCATCTCGGAGACCTTGAGGAGCTGTTGAAGGAAAACCCAGCGATTCGAGCAACGCTCGGCGGCGACTACATCGTTACTCCGGACATCACGATCGCGCGCCCGCCGCTAGCTGATGAGGAGCTCAACGCGAAGGGTGCGGGGCTGACGGAAGAATCGACTGTGGCGCGTCTCACGCCGCAGCGCCGTCACGCTGAGGGGAGCAATCTCCCGACTCTGCACGCCAGTATCTCGATGAAGCTGACGATGCGGAGCGACCGTGCGCAAAACACTCGGACTGAAGCGCTGAATCTGCTTCGGAACCGTAAGGGGAGAGCTCCGCACATTGCCGTGGTGACGCTCGAGCCTCTGCCGTCGCGTATCGCATCGATCGCCCAAGGCACGGGCGATGTGGACTGTACATACCATGTGGCCCTTCACGAGTTGATGGAGGCTACGCGTAGAGCCGAGTCGCCCCAACAGTTCGAAACCCTCTCGATGCTTGTCGACGGAGGCAGGCTGCGCGACATTTCCGACCTTGTACTTGATCTGCTCGCGTAGGTATTCGTCGCCCAATCATTACACCGTCCCGAGCGCCACAGCACAGGTCGGCTTCGTGGCGAATGCGTCCGTTCGGCCGCAGCCGGTGTGGCTCTTCTTGCGGGCTGTTTGTTTCACCTGTGGTCGACCAAAGTCCCGCGAGTTGGCCGCGTCGCTGTGAGCCATCTGTGGAGTCGCATGTGCTGAGAGTTGCTTCCCCCTGGATCCTGGGGTGCTGTGCATTCGCGGCACTACCGCCAGGGGGTGTCTTTCGGGCTGGGACGGGCGACGGATCGATTCGCTTGGCGCTGCGCTCGGCGCCTGCCAGGCTGTCGTCGCGCGTTGTGCATTCCTACGCGCTCGCTTCTCCTTCAAGGAGCATCATGGCCGACAGCGAATCGCCCGAAACGAGTCGACAGCGAGAAGAGGCGTCGTGCACCGTGGATCGGATGCTCGGGAACATCGAAGCGCTGCGCGCGATCCTGCGTCGCATCAGAAAGCCCGGTCGCGCGCTGCCATCGCTTGCGGGTACGCATCTCGGGCGAGCGGCGATCCTCCGACTCGTCCGCGCGGTCGGCGTCGAGCTGATTCTCGAGCACATGCGGGCGATGCGCGAGCGGCGCGCTACGCACGACGCAGACGCACTTCTCGCGATCATTGATCGGTGGCAAAGGGCACCGTCTGCGTCGGCGGTCGCTCGGGTATGGGAGATCCCGATCGAGCCCGACGCGTCGAGCCGAGTCGGCGAGCTCGGCTGGGAGAGTCGAAGCCCGCGCGTCGGGAGCGTCGTCGTCGTCCTGCACACCCGCGATACGCCGGAGAGTTACCTCCACTGCGGCGACGGCGTGCAGAATCATCTCTTCCGCGTCGTCCACATCCACGCCGACAACTCGACTGAGGTCGTGGACGAGGACTACGCCACCTATGCCGCGGCCGTGGCCGCCCACCCGGACGCCGCCATCAGGCCCGCTTCGGGACGGCTGCAACAGACGCCCACCGACGGAAGCCCGTCCTAGCAGGCTGCTCAGGAACTCGCTTCGAAGGCTTGGCCGCAGCCCGAATGGATTTTCTGAGCGGCCTGCTAGATCGCCCCGTCCACCGCCGGGTCGGGGACGGCCTTGCGGCGGGCGAAGATGCCGCGGCGGGTGCCTTCGCCGCTTTCGCGGGCTTCGACGTCGGTGGGGAAGCGGGGGAGACCCTCGGCGACCTCCATCGTGCCGACATAGCTCTCGTGGACGATGCGCACGGCCTCGTCGACGTCGTCGGTGAGATGGAAGAGCTTGAAGTCGGCGGGGGAGATCGTGTGGTAGCGCTCGTCGAGCGTCTTGTGGAACCAGTCGAGCAGCCCTGACCAGAAGTCCTTGCCGACGAGCACCACCGGGAAGGGGACGATCTTCAGCGTCTGCATGAGCGTGAGCGCCTCGAAGAACTCGTCCATCGTGCCGAAGCCGCCGGGGAAAATGATGAACCCGCGCGCGTACTTCACGAACATCACCTTGCGGATGAAGAAGTAGCGGAAGTCGAGTTCGATATTTTGATAGGGATTCGGCGCCTGCTCCATCGGCAGCGCGATGTTGAGGCCGACGGAGACGCCGCCAGCCTCGAAGGCGCCCTTGTTCGCCGCCTCCATGATGCCGGGGCCGCCGCCGGTGATGACGGCGAAGTCCTTCTGCACGAGCTTGCGTCCGCACTCGACGGCCTTGGCGTAGAACGGATCCTCGGGCTTCGTGCGCGCCGAGCCGAAGACGCTGATCGCCGGCGGAATGCGGCTCATCGTGTCGACGGCGTCGACGAACTCACTCATGATGCGGAGGGCCCGCCAGGCCTCGTTTGCCACGGCCTGCTTGCGTTCGTTTCTGGTCATTGCTCGGGCTTCCTTCGGCCGTCTGCGCGGTCTGGTTGAATCACTCCGGCGGAATCGTCTGGGAGGGGCGGGGATGAAGATCGGCTTAAGGATCGCAAGAGTCTGGAAATACTGGACTTGCGCCATGTGGTTTGAATCCGGACGCGGCTCTCGGTAGACTGCCCGACCTATGTCCAAGCAGCCGGCGCAGCGTTCCAAGGCGAGTGATTCCACCACTCCCGCACCCACCGCGAGCACTCCCTCCGCGGGTAGCCCCTCGGCTCCGGGTGCCCCCGCCGCCAAGCCGGCGAAGGCCGCCGCGGCTCCGAGCGCGAAGTCCGGCGCGAAGGCGGCGCCCAAGCCAGAGCTGAAGCCAGAACTGAAGCCCGACGCAAAGCCAGAAGTGAAGTCAGAGTCGAAGCCAGAAGTGAAGCCAGACGCAAAGGTGGAAGTGAAGCCCGCTGTGTCGACGCACGCTTCGGCGCCGGCATCGGCTTCTGCTCCGGTCGCCGCCGCCGCAGGCGCCAAGGCCCCCGCGAAGTCCGCCGCGGCGCCGAAGGCAACCGCCTCGAAGCCCGCCGCGTCCACCAAGGCGCCCGCCGGCCGTTCCGGCGGCGGTCCCACGCTGACCAAGCCCGCCGAGATCTCGAACTATTCGAACGCCGTCCGCTGGCTGCTCGAGCGGCCCGACTTCGAGCGCATGCGCGTCGTCCGCTACTCCGACGACACCTTCAAGCTCGAGCGCATGCGCCAGCTTCTCGCGAAGCTCGGCAATCCGCATGAGCAGTTCCGCTCCGTGCATGTCGCCGGCACGAACGGCAAGGGCTCGACGACGGCGATGCTCGCCGCGATGCTCCAGGAGTGCGGCTATGCCGTCGGCCTCTACACGAGCCCGCACCTCGTGGACCTGCGCGAGCGCATCCAGATCAACGGGGTCATGATCGAGAAGGCCGATTTTACGGAGCTCATGCGTCAGGTCGCCGAGGCCGCCGCGAAGCTCGACAACAAGGCTGACGGCGAGCCGACCTTCTTCGAACTCGTCACCGCCGTCGGCTTCCTCTACTTCGCCGAGCGGGCCGTTGACATCGCCGTCATCGAGGTCGGACTCGGCGGCCGGCTCGATTCGACCAATGTCATCCGCCCCGAGGCGACGATCGTCACCTCGATCGACTTCGATCACACGAAGCTCCTCGGCAACACGCTGCCCGAGATCGCCCGCGAAAAGGCCGGCATCTTCAAGAAGGACATTCCGGCGTTCGTGTTCGAGAGCGATCCGTCGGTCGAGAAGACCTTCGCGGAGGTCGCGGCCGCGGTCGGCGCGCCGCTCAAGATCGTGAACAAGGACATCGAGTTCTCGAGCCGCTTCTGCTCGACCGACGATCTCGGCCCGCACACCCGCGTCTGCCTGTACACGAAGGGCAGTCGGCTCGAGCACCTTCCCGTGCCGCTCCCCGGCGAGCATCAGGCCGGCAACTGCGGGCTCGCGCTCGCCGCGATCGATCACCTCAAGACCGTCGGCTTCGACTGTCCGGAGGAGAAGATCACCGCCGGCCTCGCGAAGACGAAGATCCCCGGCCGCATGCAGCTCGTCTGGGATCGTCCGCGCATCCTCGTCGACGGTGCCCACAACCCGGCGTCGATGAGCGCCCTCATGCGATGCGTCGGCGCGCATGTGCCGTATGACTCGATGATCTGCGTCTTCGGCTGCTGCGCCGACAAGGATGTCCCGACGCTGCTCGACCGGGTGAACCTCGGCGCCGACAAGGTCATCTTCACGCGGGCCCAGTCGAACGCCCGCGCCGCCGACCCCGAGGAGCTCCAGCGGCTCTTCATGGAGCGCAGCGGCAAGATGAGCCAGATCGCCCGCACGCTTCCCGAGGCCCTCGAGATGGCGACCCGCGCGGTCAGCCGCGAGGACCTCGTCTGCGTGACCGGGTCCTTCTACCTCGTCGGGGAGACGCTCAAGCACCTCGCCCACTTCGATCGCTCGAAGGGCGGCAAGATCACGGCCGCCGTGCCCCGGTAAGTCAGCGCCGCCATCCTGCCAGCGCTGCCATCCTGCCAGCATCGACAGCCTGCTGTCGCCGTCGCGCTGCCTCCGGCCCGGCTTCCGGTAGCATTCGGCTTTTCGCGAGAAAGCCATGACCGAAGCCTCCACCACAGCCACCGAGACGCCCCATCGCTACACCGCCGAATACGCGGGTGGCCTTGAGCTTCGATGGCAGCGCTGGTGGGAGGAGCAGGGCACCTATCGGCAGCCGAATCCGGGCGAGCCGGGCTTCGACGCGTCGAAGCCGAAGTTCTACGCCCTCGACATGTTTCCCTATCCCTCGGGCGCGGGGCTGCATGTCGGACATCCCGAGGGCTACACCGCGACGGACATCATCTGCCGCCACAAGCGCATGCGCGGCCACAACGTGCTCCACCCGATGGGCTGGGACGCGTTCGGCCTTCCCGCCGAGCAGTACGCGGTGCAGACCGGCGTGCATCCGGCGATCACGACGAAGAAGGCGATCGACAACTTCCGTCGGCAGCTTCAGCGCTTCGGGTTCTGCTACGACTGGTCGCGCGAGTTCGCCACGATCGATCCCGAGTATTACCGCTGGACGCAGTGGATCTGGCTGCAGGCCTACGCGAGCTGGTTCGATCCGCAGCAGCGGAAGGCCAGGCCCATCGCCGAGCTCGTGGCCCGCCTCGAGCGCTCCGACGCGCCGATCACGGTGGACGGCGAGCGTACGCGCTGGAGTCGGGCGACGCCGAAGCAGCGTCAGGCCTATCTCGACGGCTTCCGCCTCGCGTATCTCGGCGAGCAGACCGTCAACTGGTGTCCGAAGCTCGGGACCGTGCTCGCGAACGAGGAGGTCATCGACGGCCGCAGCGAGCGCGGCAGCCATCCCGTCTATCGGCTTCCGCTGAAGCAGTGGATGTTCCGGATCACCGCCTACGCCGAGCGCCTGCTCGAGGATCTCGCGACCGTGGACTGGCCGGAATCGACGCGGGTCATGCAGGCCGAGTGGATCGGCCGCAGCGAAGGCGCCGAGATCCGCTTCGAGGTCATGCGCGGCCGCGACGACCGCGCTCAGGCCGAGCGCCGCGTGCGCGTGCGGCTCAGCGAGCTCGAGGCGGCGCTCCACGATTCGACCGCCGAGTTCCTGCGCGCGATCGAGGCCCGCTGCCGCGCGAATCCCGGCGTCGAGGTGCAGGTCTCGCTCGCGGGCTGCGCGTTCGGCTCGAAGCAGATCGGCGAGATCCTGACGCTGCAGGGGCGCGTGCGGCCGCTCGGCGCCGTCGTGGTCGTCGTCGATGCCGACGAACATCAGCGCGACGTCTTCCGCGTCTCGAAGCTCGATCGCCTCCTCCGCGAGGAGCATCCCGCCGAGTCGCTCCAGGTCTTCACGACGCGCCCCGACACGCTCTTCGGCGCGACCTACATGGTCGTCGCGCCGGAGCATCCGATCGTCGAGGCGGCCCTGGCCGATCCGACGCCCGAGACCGACGCGGACGGGCTGCGCGCCTATGTCGAGATCGCCCGCAACCGCGCCGATGTCGATCGCATGGCCGAGTCGAAGACGAAGACCGGCGTCTTCACCGGGCTCTATGCCCGCAATCCCGCGACCGGCGAGGCGATCCCGGTCTGGACGAGCGACTATGTGCTGATGGGCTACGGCACCGGCGCGATCATGGCCGTGCCCGCGCACGACGAGCGCGACTTCGAGTTCGCGAAGGTCTTCGCTCTGCCGATCCGTCAGGTCGTCGAGCTGAAGGACGGGCCGTGGACGGGCGAGGCCGCGACATCGGGCGAGGGCGTCGGCGTCAACAGCCGCAACGCCGAGGTCTCGCTCGACGGGCTGCCGACCGCCGAGGCGAAGGCGACGATCGTCCGCTGGCTCGAGACCCGCGGCATCGGGCGCCGCCGCGTGAACTTCAAGCTGCGCGACTGGCTCTTCAGCCGCCAGCGCTACTGGGGCGAGCCCTTCCCGGTCGTGCACGCCGACGGCATGCACTTCCCGATCGGCGAGTCCGCGCTGCCGCTCGAACTGCCCGAACTCGCCGACTACCAGCCGATCGAGAGCGACAGTCCCGTGCCGCCGCTCGGCAAGGCGACCGCGTGGGTCGAGACCACCGCCGGCGCCGCGGGCGTCGATCCCGCGCTGCTGCCCGGCGCGACGCCGGTGCGACGCGAGACGAACACGATGCCGGGCTGGGCGGGATCCTGCTGGTATTACCTGCGCTACTGCTCGCCGAAGGACGGCGGGCGGTTCATCTCGTCGGAAGCCGAACGCTATTGGATGGGCGATCGCGGGGTCGATCTGTATGTCGGCGGTTCGGAACACGCGGTGCTGCATCTGCTCTACGCCCGCTTCTGGCACAAGATGCTCTTCGATCTCGGGCATGTCTCGACGCCCGAGCCCTTCGCGAAGCTCTTTCACCAGGGGCTCATCACGAGCTTCGCCTACCAGCGGGCCGACCGCACGCTCGTGCCCTCGGACGAGGTGCAGGAGATCGACGGCGAGTTCATCGAGACCGCGACGCGCGAGCGGCTGACGCAGGTCGTCGCGAAGATGAGCAAGTCGCTCAAGAATGTCGTGAATCCCGATGACGTCATCGCCGACTACGGCGCGGACACCTTCCGCCTGTACGAGATGTACATGGGGCCGCTCGAGGCCTCGAAGCCGTGGAACACGCGCGACATCATCGGCTCCTTCCGCTTCCTCCAGCGGGCGTGGCGGCTGCTCGTCGACGAGCGCAGCGGCGAACTGCTGCTCGCCTCGAAGGCCGACGCGGCGCTCGAGCGACTCCTGCACCGCACGATCCACAAGGTCGGCGAGGACATCGAGCGGATCTCGCTGAACACCGCGATCGCGGCCCTCATCGAGCTCGTGAACGCCGCGACGCGCCCGACCTCGCTCGCCCGACCGGAGGACGGCGGTCTCACGCGCGACCAGGCCGAGCGCTTCGTCCTGATCCTCGCCCCATTCGCCCCGCACATGGCGGAGGAGCTCTGGCATCGGCTCGGTCACGCGACAAGCGTCGCCCACGCCTCGTGGCCGAAGCATGATCCGGCGATGCTCGTCGACGACGAGGTCGAGATGCCCGTCCAGATCCTCGGCAAGATCAAGGCCCGCATCATGGTGCCGACGAAGGCGACGCCGGCGGAGGTCGAGGCGATCGTCCTCGGCAACGACGAGGTGCAGCGCCAGCTCGCCGGTCGTCCGCCGAAGAAGGTCATCGTCGTGCCGGGACGGATGGTGAACCTTGTCGTCTGAGGCGCCGCTCGTCTTGCAGCGCGTGCCGGTCGAGCTCGGCATCATGCGCCTCCCGCACGGCGCGATCGTGCCCGCATGGGCCGAGGGCGGCACGATCGCCAGCGTGACCCGCACGCCGACGGAACTCTCGATCATCGTCGAGTACGCCCGCATTCCCGCGTCGCTTCATCCGCAGGGGCCGTTCGCGACCTTCCGCGTGAAGGGCACGCTCGAGTTCGCGCTCGTCGGGATCCTCGCCCGCATCACGACGGCGCTCGCCGAGGCCCGCGTCCCGGCCTTCGCGATGTCGACCTTCGACACCGACTATGTGCTCGTGCCCTCCCCGCGCGAACGCGACGCGCTCGCGGCGTGGGGCGATGCCGGCATCGCGGTCGAGTCGGCGTGAGGCATTCTGCACGAGTCAAATGCAACAGCCTTCTGCACGAATCACCCAGAGAACCACAGAGGCACAGAGGGCACAGAGGTAGCACAGAGCGGAAATGCCGGATCGAACGCGACGGGAGCCACCGTGGTCCGATTGATGCGGGTACTTCCTCCTCGTTCGCTTCTTGGCTAGCCCACTCTTCTGTAGAGGTGTGAGATCGACCATGAGTCGAAGCTGGAGCACAGCTCACGACCTTGAAACACGCTCCTTTCCCTCTCTGTGCCCGTCTGCGCTCTCTGTGTCCTCTGTGGTAGGTCTGGTCGAGTCGTGCGGAGAGCTGGGCTCAGCGAGTGGCGCCAAGTTCGATTGTCACGATGACCACATCGCCCGTCGGTGGAACGCCATCGTATGGAGCGAGGTAGGCCGACCAATGTGAGTTGGCGTTGCTCTCCTCCGGCGCGGGCTCGATCGGAGCGCCTCCATCATCGCGTCCGTCGGGGCCGACCGAGTAGATGACGAGGCGATCGTCCGTGATCAGCCAGCGGAGCGGCTGTCCGCCGATCCGATCATTCGGCACGCGCAGCGATGAGGGCGGTTGAAGGTGGTCGGGCCAGGCCGAGGCACGCTCGCGATGGGCAACGAGCTCGACCGCCAGTCGAAGCGAGTCGATCCTCATCCCGAGCGAGTCGTGGCTGATGAGCTGCCGCTCGGAGACGCCGCGAAGTGTCTCGAGGACGGCGACCGCAGACTCGTAGGGGAACGGTGGCGGAAGCCGCTCACGCACCTTGCGACGGCCTTCGGTGGTCCGATCGGAACCCGCATCGAGCACGGCGGTCGCCCGTTCGAGGATGCCTCTCGCCTCCTCGCGCGACGGGGCGCGAAGCTGGATCCATATCGTGGCGGCGTTCAGTTCCTCGTCGGCGTTCGCATCACTGATGCCGAGCATCCGATGCATGTCCGCGATGCGCCGTGCGGCATCGACGGCATCGCTTGTGAGCCGCCCACCGCCCCAGCCCTCCGGGGCGTAGAGCGCGTCGAGATCCGCCAACGCGAACGGCAGTTCCTGCCCGAAGCGAATGCTGCTGACCCTCTCGATTCGATCGAGCGACTCGCCGATGCGGTGAAGTTCGGCACTCCGATGCGTGCGAGGATCGGCGAGCAGGCGCTCGAGCAGATCAAGCGTCGCCGAGAGCCCGGCGGTCGCGGAGAGCTGCATGAGAAGCGATGCGTCTCCCGAACTCGCCTGCACACAGACGCGGCATGCCGCGTCGAAGGCCGTGATGGCCCGCTCGACATCGCCGTCCGCAAGAGCGATATGTGCTGCGGATCGCAGCATGCGAACGACATCGCGGAGAGGCCTGCCGACGCGGCCGGACTGCGCCCCCGCAAAGTGCAGGCGCTCGTTCTCGTCAACGGCGACATGGGGCATCCACATGTCCGCGCTGCCCCAGGGAAGCCCGAGGGCCGGTCGGCGTGATGCGGCGATGAGGGCGTCCACCGCGGCACGCTGCGTACGGAGCCACGCGGCATACTCCGGCCAATGCTCGCGGTCGCTCGGCTCATAGTGCATTTCGTCTGTCCGCTGCTCGCGCAAGGCGTGCAGCGTCTCGCGGTAGACCGGCCATGCCCGGTCGCCCACGGGAATGGACGCCGTTCGTGCCGCAAGCTCGGTGACGAGGGCGCTGCTCGGGACGGCCTGGCCATGGCTGATGCGGATGAGCCAATCCGTCAGCACCGCGCCGCCAACGAGGAACGCGCCGAGCAAGGCAAGCGTCACCTTGGCACGACGAGACTTCGTCACGGAGCTTCTTCCTTCGATGGGGCCGACCGTTCGCCCTGCGGAACGCCTGCCGCTTGCGCGATCGCGTCGTCGATGGCCCACCGCATGAGCTCTTCGAAGCGAAGCTGTTCGCGTCGGTCGCCGAAGGCGTTGTGCGTTCCGCGGAACGAGATCGTCTCGACGCCCGCGGCGGTGGCGAGCCGCTCGGCGTCGCGCGCGGGGACGACCTCGTCGCGGTTGTGGCCGAGGATCGTGATCGTCGTCCGGCCCCGCAGCGCGGTGAGCGCGGCGATCGCGTCGAAGGGATCGCGCACGAGAAAGGGCGGCACGCCGAAGCGCCACGAGAAGTCGCTGATGCGCGCCGGCGCGGTGTGCAGGATGAGGTGAAAGGGCGGTGTGGCGTCTTCCGCTCCCGATGCGACGGCGGCCTCGGCGGCGATCGTCCCGCCGATCGAGCGGCCGTAGACGAGAATCGCCTCGGGGTTCACCCGCGGATCGGCGCGCAGTCGCGCGAGCATCGCCTGCAGGTCGCCGACCAGCGCATCGCGCGACGGGCTGCCGCCGGCGTCGCCGTAGCCGCGATACTCCGGCAAGAGCACATGTGCGCCGCGCTCCGCGATCGACTCGGCCCAGGGAAGCCAGTCGCCGGCGATCATCGCGTTCCCGTGCACGAGGACGACCGCTGCGCGCCGTGTCACGGGGGCGTCATTCGCATCGCGCGCCGCGAGGAACCAGGCGATCGCGTCGATGCCGTCCGGCCGCGGCTCGCGCCAGACTTCGACGGCCGCGGGCGGCGGTGCGAAGCGGCCGTTCGCGAGCGAGCGCGGGAACAGAATGGACCGCTGGATCACGAAGATCGCAAGGAGCCAAAGCGCGTAGGCGACGATCGCGAACTCGAGCACGCGTCGGATTCTCCCGCGAGGCCGTCGTGGCGTGTTTGGCGGGGCGGGGCCGCTCATCGGATGCGATGCCCGTTCAGGAGTTCGAGCCCCTTTGGGCTCGGGAGGAGTCGCGTGTGGCTCAGGACGCCGTCCGCACGAAGGTAGCGATGCGACCAGAGGAAACCGAGCGCTTCGAGCGTCTCGCGATCGTCCGGGATCGTCGCCGAGCGAAGCCCGGCGGTCTCACCCTCCGGGCCCTCGGTCGTGCCGCAGCGGGCAAGGAGCGCAGCCGCCGCGGCGAGCCGTGCCTCGCCGAGCCGCGAGCGTTCGATGAGCGAGCGGATCCCCTGCACGAACTGCCGACTTCCCAGTGAGAGGAAATTGTCGATCCAGTTCGGCGAGAAGTACGCGTAGCTCCAGCCGAGCCAGCCCGAGGCATCCTCGAAGGTCTCGTCATCGGACTCGTTCGCCCGGGCCGTCGGTCGGCCGTAGCGCGGATCCTTCGAGCGGCGATCCTGCGCTTCGAGGGGCCGCACCTGCCGCCACGCGAAGATCACCGAGACGACGAACAGCAGGACAAGGGCGATCGCAACAAGCTCGAGGAAGCCGTCGGCGGTAACGCTGCGCAGGAACCCGCGCCGTGTGAGAATCCAGGCGATCAGCCAGAGAAATCCGAGCGGAGCGAGCGGGGTGAGCGCCCCAAGCAGCATCGAGATGACGCCGTCGCGAAAGAGGTGCGTGCGATCCTCCGCGGCCTCGTCGGCGAAATGGCGGGCGATGGCCGGCAGATCGAAACCGCCGCTCACCGTCGGGCGGCGGGCGTCCGGGGGCGCTGGCTTCGGGGCGGGATTCCGCTTCGGCGCGTCGGCCATACGCCGCATGGTAGCGGCGTGCAGACCGCCGCCGCTCCTGCCATACTTCGCGGCATGTCGAGTCCGCGCATTTACAACGATGACGGCGACCAGCTCATGCAGGTCGCGAAGGGCATGCAGAAGATCGCGATCGTCCCCTCGGGCGATCCGCGCACCGTCGCGCTGGAGCGCCGCGTGCGGATCCAGTGGGGGCAGCATCTTCTCGACGACATTACCCGCAGCCGCTATCGGGTGGTGATCTGCGGCGTGAACGACGAGGACAACTCGCGCGGCATTCTGAGCGAGATCCTGCGCCTCGTGCCGACTTCGCAATGGACGCTCTCGTCGGTGACGAGCTACGCGAAGACCTTCCGGTCCGCCGTGCAATTGCACGCGAAGGAGGATCGCGAGCCCTATGTCCTCAAGTTCGATCTCGATCGCATTCTCGTCCTCGCGCTCATGCGCCCGCAGGATCGCGATCACTTCACGCTCGAGGACATCTATCGCGGCTTCCGCACCGTCTCGAAGATGCTTGAGGGTCGCATGGACCGCCAGCCGGCGGCGAGCGTCTCCTTCCTGGGTGCGAAGTCGAATCGCCTCGTCGATCATCGCGGCAACGAACCGACCTTCGAGGCGGTGCTGAAGGCGATGCACGCGGCCGGTTACGAAGGCGATGTCTACCCTGCGGTGCAGATGTGGGAGACCGCCTCGGTCGGCGTCTTCGCGACCTATCCATTCCCCGACAGTCTCGACCGGATGCGTCAAGGGTCGTCGTAAGGACGGCTCGCTCGTTCGGCTGACGCCCGCATCTCGATGCCGCGCGGATCGGCGGCGCTGCGGCCGGTGATGGTGAAGCCGTCGAGGACGGTGAGTGGGAACTCCAGTTTCCCCGTCGCCTTCACGACGTGGTAGCAGTTGTCGTCCGGGTCGTTCGCGTCGCCGATGTCGCCGGAGAGGATGGTGACGTTGGCGAAGGGATCGCGCTGGAAGAGGTCAGTCTCGGTGCCAGCGAAGCCGCCGTAGATCTTCACGCGGTTCTGAAGCTGAAACGTGCTGCCTCGCGACGTCCCGGGCTTGTAGGTGATGCCGGATGCGCTCCCGCGGACCCAGATCTCGTCCTCGGGATCCACATTCGTGGCTGCCGCCGCGATCGCACTCTGCAGGTTGTTGAATGCTGTACTCCAGAACTGACCGTCGCCGTTGGTAGCCTTTGTGCCGTCGACATGGAAGATGTCCGCGCACGCCATCGAGGTTGCGAGCCAGCAGGACAATGACATCGCCGCGCACACTCGTGCGCTTGGTCTCCAAGACATGAGTCCACCCTTGTCGGGCGGTGCAGTACCGAGCCGCCCATTCGGTCCGCGATGACAGCGCCCACCACGGACGTGGTGTCACCGACGGAGAAGTCGTTTTGTCACCGGCGTCGCGTTAGCCGTCCCAGTCGCCGAGAAGGATCCCGAGGTCGCGAGCATCCACAGACCCGCTCGCATCGAGGTCGGCTAGAGACTCCTTCGCGCCCCAATCCTGAATCAGAATCGCCAAGTCGGTGCTTCCGACCCCTCCGTCACAGTCCAGATCGGCTAGGCGCGTAGGTTTCGGCGTGAGGCGCACAGTGCAGCTTCCTGCCGCACTCGTTACGCTCGCCGCGATCTCACCAGCGTTGTTGATCGCCCTTGCCGAGCCGCTTCCGATGTTGATTCCGTCAAACCCCGGCACGAGATCGTCAAGCTTGTAGATCTGTCCGTCTTTCCAAAGAAACGCGGCTTCGGTGAATTGACCCACCAGTCTTCCAACAATCTGCTGGGCGTGATTGACATCTGCGGGAAAGGTTCTCACGTACCCGGGAAGCGATCCGAGCGAGATCATCTCGGAACCATCCCAAAGGAAGCCGCGAGACTCCGAGCAGAAGCGAGCCGGCGGATTGCATTCGGCTGTTCCGTAGCCGACGATCTGTCCAAGATCGTTGATCGCAGTCCCGTAGCTGGTGTAGGCACCTGGAGCGGGCGGGAGCACGATGAGCCGTTCGCCATCCCAGACGAACGCGCGTCCGTCATACAGATAGTTCTCCGCCGAGACAAATCCCGTGATTGCGCCAGTGTTGTTGATTGCAGAGGCCTCGCTGGACGGTTGGCCGAGCGCGGGAGTGAGATCGGTCATGGACAAGCCGCTCCACATCATCGCCAACGGCGACGGTCCCACGACATTGTTACCCCACCATCCCACCGCCACGCCGTCGTCGTTGACGTCGTAGGCCTCGCTCCAGTTGCCACCCGGCAGCGTGCCCATGTCGAAGAACACGCCGTTGTCGATGATGAAGCCTCCCGAGCCTTCCGGGTTTGCCGGGTTCACGAACACGCCGACGATCTGGCCCTTGTTGTTGATCCCGTACGCGCGGCTCGAGGTCGTCCCCGCCGGCATGGGCAGGAACTGGATGTTCGGCGTGCCGGCCTTCCAGATAAAGGCCCGCTCGCCGTAACAGAGCCCCGTTGCGAAGCCGACGATATCGCCGGCCTCGTTGATGTCGAGGCCAGTCGCGCCGCTCTGGAAGGGACCGCACGGCGGCGCGCAGGCCATCTCGTATTCGTACTCGGGGGGACAGGCATGCAGCGCGGCAGTCGCCGTCCCAAGGACTGCGATCATGATCGATACCGCTATCGATTCTGCTTTCAATGCTGCGGTCGCGCGACCGCCTGAAGCCGTGTTGGTCATGCCATTCCTCGCCCAAGGATGGTCGGTCTACACGACGGATCGATCTCGGACCTCAACGGCCCCAGCCCGGGATCCCAGCCCGATTCCCAGCCCGACTCCGTCCCGTTGCAATCTACGCCACGGCCCCACTACCGACCAAGGCGATTCTGCCATCTATTCGCAAGGGGGGGGGGGCGGGAGTTGCAGACAATGCCAAGAATTCCCTCGTATGCGCGAAGCACATACAGATTCGCGCTATCAGCCCGTCCTCACTCTCCACAGCGCGCTTTCGCCACGGACCGATACGCGCTCTATCGCGACGCAATGGCGAAGGTCGCGGCGATCAATCCCATCGCGACACCGAGTCCGAGGGCGTAGGACCCCAGGAGGAGCGCTGCCGCCAGCACCGGTATCGGGAAGACACGCCGCGAGTGGTCGCGCCACACCGCGGTCGCGAAGAGCAGTGGGGGCAGGCCGACGAGGCTCGTCAGGACGAGGGTTGGGGTGATTCGGACGAGCGCGTCTGCGAAGCTGATCGGAAGCAGCGTCACCGCGCCCATCACCAGGATCGGAATGGCCACCGTCACGAGGGTTGATGCGATCGCGGTGGCGGCAACGGTGGCGTCGGCGGCGACGATCGCTGCGGTGTGAAGGTCCTGCGCGAGCTTCTGGCGGCGGACGGTGAGGATGATCGGCAGGGCGACGAAACGCAGGGCGAGCAGGCCCGCCGCCGGAATGCAGCTTGACCAGATCACCCCAGCGAGAAATCGCGGCTGGAGCGACGGCGCCATCGACCGCAGTCCGCGCCGGATCTCGGGGTTGTCCTGCAGGCGTTCGGAGGTGACGCTCGATGCGCCGGTCGGCTGAAGCGGATTGGCGTCGGCTGGCACGAGGCCGCTGGCGAGGGCCTGATAGACCGTGCGCGTCACCCTCGTCGCGGATGGCGGCGCAGTGGCCGGCGACGGCACGGGCACCGCTGGCCCGACCGCATACACATATCGAATATGTCCGCCAAGAAAAAAGAATGACGCGAGCAGGAGCGTGGTGATCGTGAGCCACAGCACGCGCTGCACGCGGGCCGCGCCCCAAAGGGTCGGCGGCAGGAGGCACCACCAGCCAGGTGGGACGCGGCCGAGGAGGAGTGACCGGCCGCGCCGAACCGGATCGTGGAAGGCCGCGAGGGCGCGGGCGGCCGCCTGGGGATCGGGTGCGTTGCCGCACTCGGGGCAGGGGGCTGTTCGGGACGCCAGCGGCTGACCCGCGCGGTCGTAGCCGCAGTGGAGGCAGAAGGGAACGGAGGTGGCGTCCATCGGAATCGGAGCGAACCGTACACTCCGCGTCGCGGTTCGGTTGTGGACGAGACGATGCGCGGTGACGCGTCAGGCGACTTCAGCGTGGAAGGACGACATGAGCATGGGCGAGCGATTGGCGGGTGAGGCGTTCTCTGATGCGATCCGGCGCGCGGTGCGGCCGGCGGCTGCCCTCGCTGCGTTCGCGGCGCTCGTGGGTGCGGTTCCCCTTTCAGGCTGCGCGACCGCGGGGATCGCCTTGCGCGAGAGCCTTGGCATTCCCAAGCGGCTGCAACTGGCCGATCGTGTGAGGGAAGCCCGGGATAGTCAGGACGACGCCAAGGATCAGTTCGAGAGCGCGCTCGCGGAGTTCCTTGGATTGACTCAGCTCGGTGGGCAGCCCGGCACCGTCGCCAAATCCCCGAAGCAGGCCGAGCTCGAGAGCCGCTACAAGTCGCTCAATGGCCAGTATGAGCGAAGCGTCTCGAAGGCCAAGCAGGTGACCGACCGCATCGAGGCGGTCGAGACCGTCGGCGACAAGCTCTTTGTCGAATGGAACGCCGAGCTCGATCAGTACACCGACGCAAAGCTCCGCTCGCTCTCCGAATCCCAGATGAACGACGCCCGGCAGCGATACGACGAGCTGCTGCGGGTCATGCGGAACGCCGAGTCGAAGATGCCCCCGGTCCTCGACCAGCTTCGCAATCAGGTGCTCTTCCTGAAGCACAACCTGAACGCCCAGGCGATCTCCGGCCTCGGCGAGATCGCGCTCGATGTGCAGAACGATGTGGCCCTGCTCATTGCGGATATGGAAACGGCGATCCGTGAGGCGAATGCCTTCATCGAATCGCTGGCCGGCGCGTGAGCCGCGCTCGACGGCGGGCGAAAAATACGGTGCATTCCCGAGGCGCGATCGGATCCTTCGCGCGACAAGCCCGTAGAGATGTTGCCCGAGCGGCGATTCTGCGGCAGTCTGTTGCAGACCAGCGTCCGTGGATGGTTCAACCCGAGCGATAGGCGGTTCGAACGGTGAGTGACACGAAGCCTCTGCGCCCGATCCCCGAGGACCCGACGGCGTTCGTCGATCTCGCATCGCTTCCTGCGACCGCCGAGACCGAGCCGGCGGGGGAGTCGGCGTGGCAGTTGGGCGAGCCCTTCCCGACGACGCTCATCGGACTCTGGCCCGCCGAGACGCCCCCCGAGGTCGAGGCGGTGACGCAGGCCTTCGCAGCCTTCGTCGGCGAGCCCGTGGCGGTCATCGAGGACCTTCCGCCGCAGGATGAATCGATCCGCTTCAGCCGCGTGCTGTCCGTTCCGGGCTTGCCCGCCCCGGTCATCGTGTGGGCGGAGCCCGCCCGGCACATCGATCCGAACGAGCTTCCCGACGCGTCGCTGGCCTCGGCGCGATGGGTCGTGGGCTGCGAATCGCTACTCTCGGTGAACGCGCCGCTCGACGACTTCATCGCCCTCGTGCGCCTGCTCGCCGGGTCGATACCGGCCTTGCCCGCCGTCCTCGACGCGATGACTCGGCAGTGGTTTCTCGCGGGCGAGCTCCTCTCGCTCTTCCTCGCCGACGAACCGACGGCGACCGAGGAAGTCCTCTGGCGCATCCACGCGATCGGCCGCTCCGCCGAGATCGGCGAAGACGATCGCGTCTGGCTCTACACCGTCGGACTGTGGCGCTGCGGCAAGCCGGAGCTTGAGATCCTGGAGTTGCCCGGCCGCCATGTCAGCGCCGGCGTGACGCTCCTGAACGGCGTCGCAGCTCTCGCGCTCGCCGGTCCGGTTCCGACGCCTGACGCCGTCGCCGTCGTCGGTCAGAACCTCAGGCTGCGGTTCCGTCCGTGGCGTGAGGTCGTCCCCTTCCTCGATCCCGCGAGCGTCGGTTCGCTCGCCGATCGCAGCGCCGCGGCCGAGGCCGGCGCGCCGAACCCGCTCATGGGGGTCCGCGCGGTGCTGTGCGATGCCGAGCCGAAGGGGAGCTATCGCAAGATCTGGACCTGGCCCGAGCGGGCGATCGCGGAACTCGAGGGCGATCGGGCAGCGATCTACCTCTCCGACCGTTCGACCCAGCAGATCGCCCGCGTCGCCCGGTCCACTTGGCCGCTCTTCGCCGAGGCTTGGATGCGCGTCGCACAGCTCGCGGCGGCGCTGCGGGTGGCCGACATCGCCCCGCCGACATTTCTCGTCAAGGCGGCCTTCGAGCATGAGCAGGAGCGCGAGCGGGGCCGCGAACACCTTTGGTTTGAGGTGCTCTCGCTCGATCACGAGGGGGCGGCCGAAGTGACCCTCATCAACGATCCGCAGATCGCGACGCAGCTCCAGGAGGGAGATCGCGTCCGGATCGATCCGCGCGAGGTCAGCGACTGGCGCGTCCTCCTGCCTGAGACCGTGATCGGCCCGCGGCACGCGGCGCTCCTCGATCGGGCGATCGAAGGCTATCGGGCCGCCGTCGTGCGGTCGGTCCCCGACTCGCCCGAGCGGTGAGCATGACTGCTACGCTTGCACGCACCATGGCTCCCGAGCGATTCGCATCTTCGGACGATGGCGCCGCAGGCGACGAGCGGGCCGACGAGCTCGTGCCGGTCATCGAGGCGAAGACCGAGTTTGAGGCGAAGTCGCTCGTCGTCGTGCTGGAGGACGCCGGCATCCGCGCGGTGACCTTCGGCGCCGGCGACCTTCCGAGCGTTCCCTCGCTGACGACCGGCCGTCCGCGCGGCGTGGCCGTGCAGGTCGCCCGTCGCGATGTCGCCGCCGCCGAGCGCGTGCTCGCGAACCTGCCGCGCGAGGCCGACGCGATCGACTGGGATGCGGTGGATGTCGGCGAGCCGACCGAGGAGACGCGTCCGGCGTCTTTCCTCTCCTCCCCCGGCTTCATCCGATTCGCGATCATTCTGCTCGTCGTCGGCGGGATCCTGACCGTCGCGGGGGCGGCCCTCGAACTCCTCGGTCGCCAAGGCTGAGTCCAACACTCCGAACGCCATGCCCACCGCCCCTCGCGCTCCGCACCGCACTGTCCGCCTCGCCCTCGGCGCGACGCTCGCCGTCTCGCTCCCGACGCTCGTCGGCTGCGGCGGGGGAGCGCTCACCGGCCGCGTGCTCGGGGGCGAGTCGAGCCTCATCCAATGGGTGAGCGACACGCGCTCCGCGGCCGGCGGCGGCGAGCCCGTCGCCGGCGCCGCGATCTCGGTCGTGCGCGATCCGCTCTCCCCCGGCCGTCAGCCCGCGGGCAACGCCGTCTCCGGAGCGGATGGAAGCTTCACGCTCAAGCTCGATGCCTTCGGCGCGGGCTGGACCGATGAGGACTGGCTGATCGTCGTCGAGCGCCGCGGCGTCGGCCGCGCCGAGTACATCGGGCGCCTCGAAAGCGGCGAGCTGCTCGTCCTCCTCGCCCCGGGCACCGATCGCACCGGCGGCGCGAACGAGCTCTGGAACGGCAACATCGGCTCGATGCCGAGCGGCTCGTCCCTGATGGAGGAGGTCAAGCGCTATCGGTGACCCCGCTCGCGCTCGCCAGCCAACGACATCCCGTGCGCCGCCGCTACCACCTCCATCTTCCCGGCGTCCTCTACATCGCCCTGACGCTCTTCGTCGGCGTGGCGGCCGCCAACCGCCCGAACAACCTGCTCGTCTGGGTCTTCGGTGCGATGCTCGCCGGCGTTCTCATCTCGGGCGTGGTGAGCGGCGGCATGCTGATGGGCGTGCGCGGGCAGCGGTTCGATCCGCGCCGCGGCGTCGTCGGCGAGCCGCTCGTCGTCCGCTACGCGATCACCAACCGCAGCCGATGGTGGCCGGCCTTCAACCTGCACATCGAGGAATTGCGGGCATCGCGGCGGAAGGGCGACGAATCCGACGGCGCGACGCCCTGGCAGGAGGCGATGCGGGCCGCCGACGGCTGGGTCATGCATGTCGGTCCGGGCGACACGGTCCACGGCGAGATCGTGCTCTTTCCCGAGCGCCGCGGCCGATTCGTCTTCGACCGGTTCCGCGTCTGGACCACCTTTCCCTTCGGCCTCGTGCGGAAAAGCGTTTCCTTTTCGCATCGAACGGAAACGCTGGTCCACCCGCGCGTGCTGCGGCTGAAGGACGGGCTGCTCGGATCGCTCACGCAGGGCGGGCTTGGCGGCTTTCGGCTGAGCTCGACCTCCGGCGCCGGCGAGGACTACTTCGGCGTCCGCGACTACCGCCCCGGCGACAGCGTTCGGCAGATCGCGTGGAAGCGCGTCGCGCTCGGGCAGGGCATCGTCAGCATCGAGCGCAGCAGTTCCTCGCCGCCGCGGATCCGCGTGGTCCTCAACCTGCGGACGCCGACCGACCGGCTGAAGGTCTCGACGCCGGGCCCCGCGGCGCGCGAACTTGAGGAGCGGGCGATCGCCCTTGCGGCCTCGCTCGTGGCCCTCGCAGACCGCGAGGGATATGAGGTCGGCCTGAGCGTCCTCGGCCTCGTCGACGAGCGCCTTCCCTCGCCGCGCTCGCCGCTTCGCCGCGGGCATTGGCATGTCGAGAAGCTCATGACGACGCTCGCCGCGATCGATCTCGACGCCCGTCGCGACGAGACCGCTCGCCTCCCCGACTCGGACCGCGACCGGGCGATCGTCGTCGCCGTGCATCCGGACCGCGCGGTGCCGTCCATCGCCCCGGACGGCTCGTGGCATCTCGTCGCGACGCAGCTTGAGACGCTCCTCGCCGCGGACAGCGCCGGAGGTGCCCGGCCATGACGCTCGTCGAGCGATTCCGCGTCTCGGCGATCTTCCTCGTGCTCCTCGCGATGATCGCCTTCTGCGTCGCGATCCGGAGTCCGGGGCTTCTCCTCCTCACGCTGCCGCTCGCGATCCTCTCCTGGTATGTGACGGAGGGTCCGCGCGGCCGCGTCCTGCCGCGCGTGGTGCAGAACATCCTGCTCGTTGTGCTGCTGCTCTGGGCCGCGCTCGAGGCCACGCGCTTGCCGGATGCCTCGGAGACGATGGGGCTCCTCGGCCGCTTCGTGCAGTGGCTCCTGCTCGTCAAGCTCTTCGGCAGGAAGACCCGCCGGGACTACGCGCAGATCATCTCGCTCTCCGCCGTGCTCGTGATGGCCGGCACCCTCCAGACCGTCGAGTTCACCTTCGCGATCGCGGTCTTCGCCTACACCGCGCTGGCCCTCTGGACGGTGCTCCAGTACCAGCTCTGGGCCGCCCGCGAGCGGGCCCGCGAGCAGCGGGATCAGGCGATCGAGCGGGCCAAGGGCCAGTTCGGTCCGGGCTCGTCGGCCACCCTTGCCCCGCCGGTACAGGCGGTCTTCGGGCGCTCGCTCGCGTGGCAGTTCCGCGCCGTCGCCGTCAGTGCGACCGGGCTCGGGCTGCTTCTCTCGATCGTCGTCTTCCTGATCTTCCCGCGCGAGCTTGCCGACATGGCCAGGCGCGAATCGCGCTTCGGCGCGCCGCGCGTCGGCTTCAACGAGGAGCTGCAGCTCTTCACGAACAACCGGATCACCGACAGCCAGCGCGAGGTCTTCAGCGTCACCTGGAGCGACGCGAAGCGCGGCGAGGTGATGCGCTTCGCCGAGCCGCTCTATCTTCGCGGCGCGGTCCTGAACCGGTACATCCCGACCGACGGGCGCTGGGAGCGGCCCGCCCGCGCGTTCAACATTCCGATCACGAGCGAGAAGGGGACCTTCCGGGCACTTTCGCCGCGCGAGATCGACGAGCGCTTCCAGACCTACATCCAGCAGGTCACGATGCGCACGCTCGCGCCGGAGGTCGTCTTCAGTTCCTGGGCGCCGATCGCGATCGCCGCCGACGAGAGCCGGCAGTTCGAGTTCGACCCTGGCACTCTCCTCCTTCGCGAGCGTCGCGGCGCCTCCGTGGGCCGCTCCTCGACCTACTCGGTGAAGGTCCAGCCCTTCGCGACCGAGGCGACGCTCGAGGCGCTCAGCCGCACGCCGCGGCCGATCGACGCGACGGAGACCTTCCCCGTCGGATCGGTCGTCGACTTCACCCGAGAGCTCGTCCGCCGCCTCGACATCGACCCTGCGCTGCCGGAGGGGCTCAACCTCGGCGATCCCCGCGCCGCGGAACCGCTCTGGCAGCGGAACCGACGCGTCGCCCGGGCCCTCGCGGATTGGCTCCGTTCGGCCGAGTTCGAGTACACGACCGATCTGGGGAACTTCGTGCGAATCGTCGGCGAGGATCCGATCTACAGCTTCCTCGCCCGCTATCGGTTCGGCCACTGCGAGTACTTCGCCTCCGCGCTCGTCGCGATGTGCCAATCGCTTGGCATCGAGGCCCGGGTCGTCACGGGATACCTCGCGATCGAGTTCGACGAGGCCGCCAACGCCTACATCGTGCGCGAGTCGAATGCCCATGCCTGGGCCGAGGTGCGGGTCGGCGCGTTCGCGTGGCTGACCCTCGATCCGACGCCGGGCGAGACGCTCGCCCGACTCCAGGAGAGCCGCAGGTCCTGGTCGGATCGATTCCGCTGGCTCTATGACCGCGTCGAGTTCCTGTGGAACAGCCAGGTCGTGACCTTCGACTCGGGCTCGCAGGCCGCCCTCGCCGAGCGCGTCGGAGGCACCTGGCAGCGGCTCTTCCGCGACTGGATGGACAGCGCCCGGCAGCAGCTTCGGCGCCTCAACAACTTCTTCAGCTTCGGGCAGGCGGGCACCCTCTGGCTCGGACTCGTCGGCTTCGCCGGGGTGCTTGCGATCGCGGCGGTCTTCAGCGTGCGGCGACGGCGACGACGGCTGCGCCTCGCGGCGGGCCTGAACGCCAACGACCCCGCGTCGAAGGCCCTCCTGCGACAGCTCGAGTTCTGGCTCGACGCGCTCGATGTGCTCGAGCGGCGCGGCGTGGGGAAACCGGCGAGCCGCACCCCCCGCGACCATGTCGCGGCCCTGCGCTCGGACGAGCCCGATGTCGCCGAGCGTTTCGCGGAGATCGTCGACATCTTCTATCGCATCCGCTTCGCCGGGGAGGAACTCACCGCCGAGCGACGCCGCCGGGCGGTCACGCTCGTCGGCGAACTGGGTTCGGTCGGTCTGCGCCGGTCGTCCGGTCTCGCCGGGGCAACTGGTTCTCGGTCGGGTCGCGCCAGGTGATCTTGGCCGAACGATGCACGCGGACCTTCGGTTCCCGGCAACGCCGGACTTGATGGGGAACCCCGGGTAACCGATCCCTGATCCAATGGCCGCCATCGCAGTCGCGCGGCCGGAAGGAAGGACCCGTGCCAGCCTCACGATCACGCACCAACGAGTGGCGTCGATGTATCCAGCAGATCTTCGAGCGCGGCGGCGCGATCGAGATCGCGATCGCCCACGCGGCGTCGGACTCGCTCGAGCCGCTCGCCCATGTCTCGGGCGGCGACATCGTCTGGCGCGTTCGCGTCGTCGACCTGACCGACGATGAGATCGTCGTCGAGCAGCCCTGTGCGCTCGGGCGACCGATCGACTTCGCGGCCGGCATCGATCTGGTCGGCGCCATCGCCATCGGCCAGAACCGCTGGACCTTCCGCTCGGTCCACATCCGTCAGGCCGAATGGCTCGGTCCGCGCCCGATGCGGGTCATGCGGATCAGGATGCCGGACCATGTCGAGCGCTCGGTCCGACGCCAGCTTCGCGTGGACACCGCCGGCCTGCGACTGCCCCACATCGACATCTGGCCGCTCCTCGACCCGAAGTCGGTCGTGGTCGCGGAACGCTTCAACGAGGTCGCCTTCGAGGCCTCACTGCAGGGCGAGCCCTACAGCGAGCCGAGCGATCCCGAGGCGATCATGCCGACGCTCGGGCCGCGCTTCGAGGCCACGCTCATGAACCTGGGCGGCGGCGGCGTCGGCCTGCGGGTCGAGCCCGAGGACTCGAGCTACCTCAATCACCATCGCGTCTTCTGGCTGCGGGCGGACCTGCGCCCCGAGCTGAAGGTCCCGATCTGCTGCACCGGCAAGGTGGTCCACACGCATATCGATAGCGCGATGCGCACCTACGCCGGCATCCAGTTCGACTTCAGCTTCCATCAGCCGCACGAGCGGTGCGTCGCCGAGCAGATCCGGCTCTACATCATGACCCAGCAGGAGCTCCAGCAGCAGGCGAAGCGGCTGATCGAGGAGAGCGAGCGACAGCACCGTCGGGCGGCGTGACGCCCACGCTCACTCGTCCGTCGGGTCGTCGAGGACGATCGCGACATCGAG
Source organism: uncultured Isosphaeraceae bacterium (assembly GCA_964395845.1). GTDB lineage: Bacteria > Planctomycetota > Phycisphaerae > Phycisphaerales > SM1A02 > JAEUIT01. The sequence continues at coordinate 171,331 of CAYNCG010000004.1, forward strand.
CGTCGTCTCGCCGAGCAGCGGTTCCGCGCGCAGCCGCCGGCCCCGATGCATGACATCGATCGTCGGCGTGCCCGCGATCGACCGCGCGACGAGGATGCGCACGCACATGCCGTCGGTGATCTCGATCTCGTCGGCGAGCGTGATGCGAAGGACGCCGTCGAGCGTCGCGTCTCCCTCCGACAGGAGGAGCGCAGCGTCGGTCGCGCATCCGTCCTGAGCGAGCTCGGGAAGCAGGCGTTCGACGGTGTGATCGAAGACCGACTCCGCGTCCACGATGAGGTCGCCGTCGACGATCGTGGGCGTGACGCCGCGGGCCTCAAGCGATCGGCGTGCGTCGTCCGCGACCGCCGGCGCGACGCGGGCGCCGAGCCGTCGCGCGGCGGCGGCGGCGGCGGGCTGGTCGGGCTGGGCGAGCTGGGCGGGCTCGGCGCGATCATCGCGCCGCGAGCCGCCCGATGACGCGATGCCTCCGTCGGTCGCGCCGTCATCGAGCCCGGCCGGGCAGGGGCCCCACGCGCCGAGCAGGATCGCGAGATCGGGGGCTGCAACCAGTCCGTTCTCGTCGATGTCGGCGCCGGTCGGCAGTCCGTTCGTTCCCCAGGCACCAAGCAGGATCGCGAGATCCGTCGGACCGACGCTTCCGTCGAGATCAAGATCGCCCGCACAGGGAAGCGCGGGAGCGACGATGAGGGTGACGGCCGTTGCCTCATGCTGGATCGTCCATCGCTGATTGGAGGGCAATGGTGTCACGGCGATGGCGCTCGCGAAGGTGCCGCTGCGGCTGCTGCAGGTGACGACGACGAAGGAGTCGCCGATCGACGGCACGAAGCCGTCGGCGAGCGCAACCGCGATCGTGCCACTGCACGCGATGGGCCCGGTGACCGCGAGCTGATCGCGCTCGGCGCTTCCGATCGTGACGGCCAGCGTGCTCGTGGCGCCGAGCGTGACCGATCCATTGACGGTCAGCGTGCCGATGCCATCGCCCGGTGCGACCGTCGCGCTCCCGACGATCACATCGGCATTGACCAGTCCGCCGCCGCCGAGCGATCCGCCGTTGATGAGGAGATCGGCGGAGTGCTCGAGTTCCCGGCCGGCGCGCACGCTCGTACTTCCGGCACTCTGCACATAGGCCGGTGCGCCGCTGAATCGCAGCGTCGCGCCGTTGAGATCGACGACGCCCGCGTTCGTCCATGCGACGCCGACGACATTCGTGGTCCCGCTTCCCGCGAGCGTGCGGAGCGTCCCCTCGTTGGCGAAGGTGCCGGGCGCGCTCGCCGACCAGTTCATCTGGAGCGAAGGCCCCGCGATGTCGAGCGACGCTGACGGCATGATGCGAAGCTGACCGCCTGCGTTGATGGCGAGCGAGCCGCCGCTCCACTGCGATGGTCCGTGGAGGCGCACGGTGCGGGCGATCGTCTTCGCGATGCCCATCGTGAGCGAGGCCGGGCCGAGCGCGTCGAGCGTCGCGCTGCCGCCGGCGAGCGTGCCGCCGGTGAAGGTGAAGGAACCGTTCACCGTGATCGGGCCGCTGCCGCCGATCGTCGCGAAGTTCTGCTGGATCCAGTCGCCGACGGTCGTCGCGGCGTTGAAGCTGGTCGAGCCGCTGGTCACAAGGACCGACTGCGCGGTGACGGGTGCTGCGAAACTCACCTGCTGACCGGTGAGACGCAGCGTCGAGAGCGACGCGTTCGCCGCCGGGCCGAAGGACTGCGGCGAACTCGACGCGACCGCAAGTTCGGTTCCCGGCGCGCCGGTCACGGGCCCGGTGATCGACGCGGGCCCGTTGAGCTGCAGCGTTCCGCCGTCGATCATCGTTGGGCCGGTGACCGTGAGCGGCGCGAAGCTGATCGTGGCGGTACCACCGTCGTTCGCCTTTCGCAGCGTGCCGTTGACGGAAATTGTTCCGGGGGTGCTGCCAGCGATCCAAGTGAGTGCCGAGCCGCTCGTCAGAAGCAGTTCACTGCCTACCGGAACGAGTATCTGGCCATCCTGATTGACGCCGACATTGGGCGAACTGACGACCAGCGTCTCGTTCGCAACCAAGGTGCGTCGGAGACTCTTGACGCCAGCGCCGGAGAGCGTAGCGGGCCCGCCGACCACGGTCGTGCCCGAGCCCTGCATGAAGCCCGAGGTCCAGTTCAGCGGACCGATGACGGTGAGCGGCCCCGAGCCGTCGAGCGTGCCATTCGACATCGTGAGCGCGTCAGTCGTCTGGAAGCCGGCGCCGCTCATCGTCAGCGTGCCGCCCGCCAGCGTTGTGTTGGTCGGCGCGAAGCCGCCGCCCGCGTTCAGCGAGCCGCTCGAGATCGTGAGCTGGGCGACATCGAGCAGACTGCCGGTGCCGAAGGTGTGCGCTCCACTCGCGATCTCGAGCGTCGCCGATCCGACGACGGAACCGGTGTGCGAACTCGGTCCATTGAGTCGAAGCGAGCCTCCGGCGATGTCGATCGACCCATGATTGGTGAGTTGGACAAACGAGATCGTCGTCAGGCCAGCGCCCACGCGGCGGATCGTTCCCTCGTTGACGAGCGAGCCGGGCTCGCCGCCGGTGATCCAGGTGAAGGATGCGTTGCCGGTGAGGTCAAGCGAGGCGCCCGGCCGGATGGCGAGACGGCCACCTTCGGAGATGCCGACCGGATTCGAGTCGCTCGTCGCTTCGCCGGTCACGACCAACTCGCGCCGGAGGTTCTTCTGCCCGGCGCCGGTCAGCGCCAGGGTCTCCGTCGTGAAGGGGGCGGCCGTCAAGCCGCCGAGAAGCGTGCCGCCGGTCCAGACGAACGAATCGGCGACGAGGCCTCCCAAGCCATCGAGCGTGCCGCCGGCCATCGTCATCGTGTTCGCCGTGAACGCACCGCTCGGCAGCAGCGTCCCGATCGGCGAACCGAGTCCGACCGCGAAGGCATCGAGATCGACGGTGCCGCCGAAGAGCGCGGTGCCGCCGTTCAGCTCGAAGCGCGCGCCTTCGAGCGCGGCGCTCGGCTCCATCGTGAGCGCACCGCTCTGGAGGGCGAGCGTCGCCGCGGGGGCGATCGTCATCGTGCCGGTCGAGACGCCGCCGGCGAAGTCGAGCCGGCCCTCAGCGACCTCGATCGTGCCCTCGTTCGCGATCGGGACCAACTGCACCCATGCGCTCCCCGGATCGACCTTGCGGAGCGTCCCGCGATTCAGCATCGACGGCTGACTGCCGATTCCCCACGCGATGCTCGTGTTCGCGCGGATCGTCGCGTCGGCAAACTCTCCGATCGTGAGGGTTCTTCCGTCTCCCAGCGAAAGCTGGCCGGCGTCATGATTGAGCGTCTGCGCAATGAACGTGTCGCGGGAAAGCTGCTTTGAGAAGTTCCCAACGGTCGTCAATGATCCGACCACGAGGAGCGGGTTCGATCCTGCGGCGCGGCTGATCATGCCCGTCATCCAGCGCAGGTCGTTGATCGCGAGCTCGCCGGTGCCGGTGAGCGTGCCGCCCACGAGATCGATGCGATGCGCGTTCGATGGAGTGGCGCTCGTGAGTGTTGACTGCACCTCGAGACGATGGTCGCAGCCGAACCCGAGCACAGTCGCAGATGCTCCCTGTAGACGCGTGAGATAGCCGGGAACGCCGAGGTTGAGGCAGGCGATCTGACTCGCGGTTGGCGTTGAGCCAAGAGTCCAGTTGCTCGGCGTGTTCCAGAGCGCCTCCCCCGATCCGAACACCGGCCAAAAAGCGTTGGTCACGCCTTGGCAGACATCCGGAATGCCATCGTCGTTGCAGTCATCGAGCGCGCCCGACGCGAGTTCGCAGGCATCCGGCACGAGATTGCCGTTGCAGTCCTCGACCGTTCCGCAGACCTCGGGCGGGCAGTATCCGGGCAGCCCGTCGCAGCCGCCGGTCGCGCAGAAGTCGGGAATGCCGTCGCCATCGCAGTCGGTGACGCGAAACGGACCGAAGGACGACTGGTTCGACCAGTTGCCCACGCAGTCCACCACGCGAATATGCAAGTAGAGAATCCCCGCATACGGAATCGCAGGGCTCTCCGTGATGACGATGCTGGAGGGATTCGCGAGGACATCGACGGTCTCGTCGACGACAGTCGTGAGCGACGGCGACCAGACCACGCTCGCGCCGCTGACGCCGCTCGCGCCGTCGTCACCGCCGAGGGCGATCGTGACGAAGGGCGTCGGTCCGACGCCGCCCGGGTGCGTCGGCGAGTTGGCGGAGACGATGAAGGGAGCGTCGGCATCGGGTTCCGTCCACACATCGCCGCCGATCCGGCGCAGCGTGCGCCAGAGCGGTCCGCGCGGCAGGGCCGTGGCCCAGAGATAGTCGACGAACTCGTCGATCGTGCGATGGTCCGCGATGAAGAGGCGCTCGACGGTCTCGGTCAGTCCGCGGGCGAGGCTGTCGCGTTCACATGAGGTCTCCGGCGGCGCGTCGTCGATGCCGTCACCGTCGATGTCGAGCGTTTCGCTCGCGTCCTCGAGGTCGCGCAGGATCGCGGCGGCGTAGCCCGGCACCCAGCGGATCTCCGAGGGCAGTCCGTCGGGGCAGGGGAAGGTCGCATCGATCTCGGGCAGCGTGGCGAGGGGGGCTGCGCCGGTCACGCCCGTGAGCGATCGACTGAGCGCGTCGCCGTACCAGGTGGCTGCGCCCACGCGCCAGGCGGCCTCCGGCGGCTCGATGCACCAGAGGCAGTAGGAGCAGCCATCGTCGTCGCAGATGCCGTTGCAGAGCGACGCGAGCGGCTCGCCCGTCTTCTGCTCGTAGACGAACAGCAGGTGCTCGCGGCCGATGACGAACTCCGACCAGCCGTCCGCGCCGCTGACGCTGAGTCGCGTGCCGTCGAGTTCGGTCGTCTCGGCATCGGGCGACCAGTCGACCTCGAGCACCGGGAAGAGCAGGGGAAATCCGATCGGCTGCAGCGTGTCGCGCGAGAGGGCGAGCACGGTGTGGAGGTGGGCGGCGCCCATCTCCTCGGGATCGGCGGGCTGCAGCGTGCCGAGCTGGATGTCGGTCGCGGTGATGTCCTCGATGACGGCATCGCTCGACGACCACGCCCAGGTCGTCTGGAGGAAGGCGTCGCGCTGGATGTCCTGCTCGTCGTTGATCGCCCGCACGACGATGTAGAGATCGGGATCGTCACAGCCGGTGATGTCGCAGTCGTCCCACTGGAAGGTCGTATCGAAGAACCCCTGGGCGTCGGTCTCGGTCTCCCACATCAGCTCGTCGACGATCGGATCCTCGTCCCAGATCTCGACCCGCATCCGGGCTGCGCCCACCGTCGCGGGAGCGGCCTCGACGGTCCGCTGGAAGACGAACCGTCCGCGGACGCGCAGCGTGACCGCGCCGCCCGCGACGCCACCTTCGGCGCCCCCGAGCACCGGACGATCGAGACGAATCGCCTGCGAGACAACTCCCTCCCCGTCCGGCGGAGCGGCGCTGGCAGGGTGGGCAAGAAGCGAGGCGATAACTGTCGTGGCGGCGATGAGCATGACGCCGGTGCAAACGCCGTTTGCCGCAAGGCGTTAGCGTGCCCGCTTCAAATGGCTCTCGCACCCACGATTCGGACCCTCTCGATCGACCTCGCCGACATCGACCGCGGCGTCTATGAGACGCTTCAACTCACCGTCGCCCAGCATCCATCGGAGAGCGACGACCATCTCATCGGTCGCGTGCTGGCGTATTGCCTGGAGTTCCGCGAGGGCATCGAGTTCTCGCGCGGCGTCTCCTCGACCGAGGAGCCGGCGATCATGGTGCGCGACCTCACCGGACGGATCACCCATTGGATCGAGATGGGCACGCCGAGCGCCGAGCGGCTGCACAAGGCGAGCAAGGCGGTCGAGCGCGTCGCGGTCTATCTCCACCGCGCGCCGGGCCCGTACCTCGCGCAGCTCCCCGAGGCCAAGGTGCACCGACTCGGCGCGATCGACTTTCGGCTGCTCGATCGCCCGCTCATCGCGGCCATGGTCGCGCGGCTCGATCGGCGCATGCGCTTCGCGATCAGCGTCCAGGAAGGCCAGATGTTCGTGACGATCGACGGCGTCACCCTCGACGGCGCGGTCGAGTCGCGATCACTCGCGTGAGCGCGAGTCCCGTCGCGCGTCGCCCAGCGCCCGCAGCAGCACCTCGGTCTTCGTCACGCTTTCGGCCCATTCGTCGGAGGGACGGCTCTCGGCGACGATGCCGCAGCCGGCCCAGTAGTCGAGCGTGCCCTCGAGATGCCCGTGCCGGCGAGCGTCGCCGCGTCCGCTGAGGGCGATGGTGCGAATCGCAACATTCAGCGTGACGCTCCCGTCGCCCGCGATGAGTCCGGTCGCGCCGCAGTAGGGGCCGCGGCGAACGCCCTCGAGCTCGTCGATCACCTGCATCGCCCGCACCTTGGGCGCGCCGGTCACCGAGCCCGGCGGGAAGGTCGCGGCGAGCATGCCGACGAGGTCGATGTCCGCGCGCACGCGACCGGCGACCTCGGCGACGGTGTGATGGACGGTCGGATGCGTCTCGAGCGTTCGCGCGGACTCGACGGCGATCGATCCGATCTCGCAGACGCGCCCGAGATCGTTGCGCATGAGGTCCACGATCATCGCAAGCTCCGCGCCGTCCTTCGCGCTGTCGACGAGCGAGCTCGGATCGTCGCCCTGCGGGCGCGTGCCCTTGATCGGCCGGGTCACGATGCGGCGCGTCGTCCGGTCGAAGTCGAGGAAGAGCTCGGGGCTCATCGAGAGGATCGCCCGGCCGGGATCGGCCTCGATGTACGCGCCGAACCACGCGCCGCTCGCGGCGAGCGCCCGCGCCGCGAGCTCGCGCGTCGAGCCGCGGAAGTGGCAGCTCATGCGCCGGGCGATGTTGGCCTGAAAGAGATCGCCCTCGTGAATGAGTCGCACGCAGCGATCGACCGCGCGTTCGAACGCCTCCCGCCCGTGCGTGAGCGCGAGCGGACCGACTTGGGTCGCATCGTGCGTCGGTTCGTCCCGCTCCGCGAGCGGCGGCGGATCGCCGATGCGCGACCAGGTCGAGGTCGCGTGGTCGAAGAGATGCGCGTCGGGACACCAGCAGAGCGTGGCGAGCGGCCAGTCCCGATCGTCCTCCCCGGCCCGGGACGCGCAGGCCTTCGGCTCGAGGACCCGGCCAAGGTCGTAGGAGAAGGAGACGATCCAGCCGGTGTGCGCCGAGGTGTTTGCCGGAGGCCGCCGGAGGAGCGCGGAGAGTTCCCCGTCGATCGCGCGGCGGCTCTCCGCGGCGGTCAGTCCGGGGGGGATGCGGATGTGGCGGATCTCCTTGGGCTCGGCGAGGATCGAGCGGCGCGACCACCGCCCGAGGGAGGGGCCCGAGACGAGTGCGGCGAGCGGGCGGTCGCTCGGCCAGCGCCGGAGCGCGGCGATCGGCTCGGTCACCGGGTGCCCGGCATGCCGCACGCACGCGTCGGAGTTCATTGGGCCGTTCGCCACGCGATCGATCATACCGATCGGACGCGGTACACTTCGGGGCTCGGTTTCGCCAGACGCGAGACGCCTCCCTGAGTGATCACCATGCCCACGATGCTTGCGCCCCAGACGAAGAAGAAGAACAAGACCAAGGCCGCCTCCCCGAAGTCCGTGCAGCGCACCTACTACTTCGGCAAGGCGAAATGCGAGGGCGACGGCTCGATGCGGGCGCTGCTCGGCGGCAAGGGCGCGAACCTGCACGCGATGGTGAAGATGGGCCTGCCCGTGCCGCCGGGCTTCACGATCACCACCGATGTCTGCACCGAGTACTACACCTCGGGCCGCAAGTTCCCGAACGGCCTGATCGCCGAGGTCGAGCGCGCCGTCGCGACGCTCGAGAAGGAGACCGGCAAGCGCTTCGGCGATCCGAAGAACCCGCTGCTCGTCTCGGTGCGCTCCGGCGCCCGCGACTCGATGCCGGGCATGATGGACACGATCCTCAATCTCGGTCTCAACGACAAGACCGTCGAGGCGCTGACGAGCGCGACCGGCAATCCGCGCTTCGCGTGGGACTGCTATCGGCGCTTCATCCAGATGTACGGCGATGTCGTCATGGGCGTGCAGAAGAAGCACGAGAACGACCATGAGCCCTTCGAGGAGGTGATGGACGGCCTCAAGCGCGAGACGAAGATCAAGGAGGACACCGACCTCACCGTCGAGCACCTCAAGGAACTCGTCGCCCGCTACAAGCTCCTCATCAAGAAGTGGACCGGCCGCGAGTTCCCGAACGAGCCGATGAAGCAGCTCGAGGGTGCGGTCGGCGCGGTCTTCGGCTCGTGGATGAACGAGCGTGCGATTCTCTATCGCCAGAAGTACCGCATTCCGGACGAGTGGGGAACCGCCGTCAACGTGCAGGCGATGGTCTTCGGCAACATGGGTGACGATTCCGCGACCGGCGTCGCCTTCACCCGCGATCCGGCGACCGGCGAGAACGTCTTCTACGGCGAGTATCTCGTGAACGCCCAGGGCGAGGACGTCGTCGCGGGCGTGCGTACGCCGAAGCCCGTCCAGGAGATGGCCAAGGATCCGATCATCGGACCGGCGTACAAGGAACTCGAGAAGGTCCGCGCGACGCTCGAGAAGCGCTTCGGCGATGTCCAGGACTTCGAGTTCACCATCGAGCGGAAGAAGCTCTACATGCTCCAGACGCGCAACGGCAAGCGCACCGCGCTCGCCTATGTGCGCATCGCCCACGACATGGTGAAGGAAGGGCTGATGACGCCCGAGCACGCGATCGGCTCGGCCGATCCCGAGGCGATGAACCAGCTTCTCCAGCCGGTCTTCGACCGCACCGCCTACGAGAAGGCCCGCAAGGAAGGGCGCCTCATGACCAAGGGGCTCGCGGCCGGCCCCGGCGCCGCGACGGGCATCGTCGTCTTCAGCGCGACCAAGGCCGAGCAGCTCGCCCGGCAGGGCAAGCAGGTCGTCCTCTGCCGCATCGAGACGAGCCCCGAGGATCTCCGCGGCATGATCGCCGCCGAAGGCATCCTCACCACGCGCGGCGGCGTCTCAAGCCACGCGGCCCTCGTCGCCCGCCAGATGGGCAAGGTCTGCGTCGCCGGCGCCGGCGAGATTCATATCGATTACCACAAGGGCACCCTCGTCTGCGGCAAGGTCACGCTCAAGGAGGGCGATGCGATCTCGGTGAACGGCACGACCGGCGAGGTCTTCGCCGGCGCGATCGGCACCGCCGACAGCGAACTCAAGCAGGTGCTGATCGCCGGCACGATGAAGCCGAAGGAATCGCAGGTCTTCCGCTACTACGACTTCATCATGAAGCTCGCGGACACCTACCGCCGGCTCGGCATCCGCACGAACGCCGACACGCCCGAGCAGGTCCGCAACGCGATCGCGTTCGGCGCCGAGGGCATCGGTCTCACCCGCACCGAGCACATGTTCTTCGAGGGCGATCGCATCGACGCGATGCGCGAGATGATTCTCGCCCGCGACGAGGCCGGCCGTCGCGCCGCGCTCGCCAAGCTCCTGCCCTACCAGCGGAGCGACTTCGAGGGGATCTTCCGGGCGCTTGAGGGCAAGCCCGCCTGCATCCGCCTGCTCGATCCGCCGCTCCACGAGTTCCTGCCGCACGACGACAGCGCCCAGCAGGCCCTCGCGAAGAAGCTGAAGGTGCCGGCGGTCTCGATCAAGAAGCGCGTCGAGGAACTCCATGAGTTCAACCCGATGCTCGGCTTCCGCGGCTGCCGTCTCGGCATCGGCTATTCCGAAGTCACCGAGATGCAGGCCCGGGCGATCTTCGAGGCTGCGGCGATCGTCCAGAAGGACGGCGTCAAGACCAAGGTCGAGGTGATGGTGCCGCTCGTCGCGTTCAAGCGCGAGCTGGATCTCCAGGTCGCGGTGATCCATCGCGTCGCCGACGAGGTCATGAAGGCGACGAAGCAGAAGATCGCCTATCAGGTCGGCACGATGATCGAGGTGCCGCGCGGCGCGCTCACCGCCAACGAGATCGCCCAGACCGCGGAGTTCTTCAGTTTCGGCACGAACGATCTCACGCAGACGGCGCTCGGCATGTCGCGCGACGACTCCGGGTCGTTCCTGCCGCGGTATCAGGAACTCGAGATCATTCGCGACAATCCCTTCGCGTCGATCGATGTCGGCGGCGTCGGCCAACTCGTCCGCACCGCCTGCGAGCGGGGCCGCGAGACGCGTTCCGACATCAAGCTCGGCATCTGCGGCGAGCACGGCGGCGACCCCGCGAGCATCGCCTTCTTCGACGAATGCGGCCTCGCCTATGTCTCCTGCTCCCCGTTCCGCGTCCCGGTCGCCCGCCTCGCCGCGGCCCGCTCGGCGATCAAGAACGGCACCAGCCCGGCGCTGAAGGGAGCCAAGCCGGCGGCTCGCGCAGGCGCCAAGGCAAAGTGAGCATGAATTGAGAAGAAAACGATGACGGGTGGAGTTTCGGCTCAGGCCGGCTCCGCCCGTCATCGCATGAACATCCGTCGGTGTGCGAAGAAGGACCCCGCTCGAGCTCGAGCGCCGCGGGTTGCAGCCTGCGCACAGATTCCGAAAAGTGAACAATTCGCCGTTGCGATCGCGTTCCGGTTGCCGTATCACCTTTGGCGGGTTACCAGCAGAGGGCTGGAGTGCCCCGCAAACGGGTGATGGCAGTTTTCCGGGTTCGTCTCTCGGGAAAGGGGATTGCAATGGCAACAAGGCGTAGCGAGTCGACGCGGTCGGCGGTCGGCGGTCGGCGGTCGGCGGTCGGCGGTCGGCGGTCGGCGGTCGGCGGTC
>CAYNCG010000004.1:182134-233837 GCA_964395845.1 uncultured Isosphaeraceae bacterium
GCGGTCGGCGGTCGGCGGTCGGCGGTCGGCGGTCGGCGGTCGGCGGTCGGCGGTCGTCCTGATGGCGGTGATGGGATTGAGTAGCGCATCGGCGTTCGGCCAGTCGTGCCTGAACGCTGGGTGTTATCGGTATCGCGTGATCGATCTGGGGCGGATCGCGACGACCGGGGCGACCTTGGACCTGCCTCCGGATGGTCTCGTTTCCTTTGGCCTGAACGATGGTGGCATACTTGTCTGGGCCGCTGAGGACCTCAGCGGGCCATCCGGCTCGGCCGATGCGCTCGCTCGTATCGCCTTTGCCGGAACCGGACCGGTCGGGACATACAACCTGCACGCCCTCGCCGGACTCTCCGATCTCGCATCCTTCGCGACGGATGTGAACGAGTCGGGGTTGGTCGGAGGTGCAAGCGGCGCCGGCAGGCCCCTGCGCGGCACCGATTGTCGGGCGCGGGTCTGGGACATGGGGCCGTTCATCGGGGCGAGCACCGCGCCGACCTCGGTCGCGTCGAGTTCGCTGCACCCAGCTTCGGTCGACATCGGCATGACTCCGGAACCGATGAGCTGTACGAGCATTCTCGAAATGGTGACCGATGCGACCGTCCCGGAGGTCATCGGCATGGTTACGCGTGAGTGTGTGGAGGAAGGCTGCACATCGACCGACCCGTTCGTCGCATTTCGGCGAACCGCGGCGGGCGGTGGAGCGACCGGCTTCGCCCCGAGCGGGGGGGCGCGTCAGAGCTTCGGATTCGGGGCGATCGGCGGCGAGACGCTCGGGTACGACAATGAGTTCGATCTGAGTGGCGATGTCTGTCAGGTCTTTACGATTGGCTCCGGCTGCATTCCGGCTCTCGCTGACCAAGACGCGAACGCGTGGAGCGGATCGGGTGTGTCGACGCTCCTTGCCAAGCTCGAGGCGCCCGGTGTCGGCCCGTCGCAGGTTCGTGACACGCTCGAGACGGGCGAGTCTGTCGGTGCCGGCTATGCGACCTTCGGAGGCAGTTGCGGCTTTCACGCGACCTTCTGGGAGTCGGTGACGAGCCCGGTGGTTGATCTCGGTAATGTGTACAACGCTGTTGTCGGTGACGAGAATCAGCGCACAAAGTCGGAAGCCATCGCCTCCCAGAATGAGAAATTGCTCGTCGTTGGAGGGAGTGTGTTGACGGCCACCGGCGTGCTCTGGGAGCGCACCACCGCCTGGTGTGCGAGCCCTCTCGATGCGATTTCGCTCGGCGGGCCGTCATCCGGGGGCACCTTGGACTTTCAGATTCGCTGGGGCCACGATGTCAACAGCGGCGGCTTCATCATCGCTCACGGCACGACAGGAAGCGGCGATGGGCTCCACGCGCTGCTCCTGACATGCCCGCTCGACCTCGACGGATCCATGACGATCGATTCAGGAGACTTGAGTCTCCTGCTCGGCCAGTGGGGGCAACCGGGCGGATTCGCCGATGTCACGCTCGACGGAACGGTGGACTCAGGCGATCTCGCCGTCATGATCGGTGGATGGACTGGCGCGGCCATGTGCGAGATCGGTCCAGCGCATGACCTCGGCGATTGTGCGGCACCGCTCGCGTCGGGAGGGTTCTCTTCCAGTCAATCGTCGGAAGAGATCTCATCCGAAGCGAGCAATCTTGAGAGCGCGCTTGCGGCGATCGGATTCGCGTCGGCTCAGGCATTCGCAGAGTGGGCTTCGACCGCGACGGACGCGGAACTCGATGCGGCTGGTACCTGGCTGGCGGCGGTCCTGAACGGAGGGAGCAACTCATGAGTCGCATGAGCTGCATTGTTGCGATCGCTAGCGCGGTCGGAGCGTCGCTTGGCGCGAATGTGCAAGCGTCGATCGTCACCTACACCAACCAAAGTGCGTGGGAAGCGGCGACGGGACCGAGCACGTACATCGGTTTCACCGAGTATGCGGTGGGAACGCCGATTACCACGCAATATGCTCCGCTCGGCGTGACATTCACGGATGGAGATGACACTGTATATCCAGGCGGGGGCGTCTTGTTCCCGATCGACAGTCGTGGCCTCATCGGCGACTTCGGTGGCTTCGGCTTCCACAAGCCGATCACCGCGGTCTTCGATGCTCCTCGCTTCGCCGTCGCAGCGCACCTCGCTGGGGGATCGTTCTTCCAGCTCTACCTCGGCAATCAGTTCGTCGGACAGACGGGGTATTTCACGCCAGCCTTCACCGGGCCATTTGCGGGAATCACATCGACGGTGCCGTTTGATCGCGTCGTGCTCGACAACGACTCGACGATCGGCATCGACTCGCTCTTCTTCGGAAGCGCGGTGCCCGGTCCGGGCGGGTTCGTGGTTCTTGCGCTGGCGAGCATGTGCCTGCGCGGTCGCCGTCGTCAGCATTGACGATCGGTCATGACAATTCGTCGCCGGGCGGAGGGGTCGCGCATTGCGGCTCCCTCGCCCGGCGTTGTCTGTCGGAATGAGGGAGCAAGCGGTAGCGACTGTGCTGTCCGCGACGACGCGTGGGGTGCGTCCCTGTACGCTAAGCGACACCCTAGGAGACTTCCATGTCCCGGACCGTCGCCCTCGCTCTCGTTCTTCAGGTCGCACCGCCCGCGCAGCCGCTGAAGCCGTTGCCCTTGCCGAAACCGGACGAGCCCGCCCCGGCGACTCCGGACGCGCCGCCGGCGCCACCGGCGCCGCCGGCGCAGCCGCCGGTCGTCATCCAGCCGCCCGTCCAGATCCCGCCGATGCAGGCGGAGCCGAAGACCTACGCCGCGCCCTTCCTCACCCGTCCGCCGACGCTCGACGGCAAGCTCGACGACGAGGTCTGGCGGCGCGTGCCGTGGACCGACGACTTCGTCGACATCGAGGGCTCGCTCAAGCCGCTCCCGCGCTACCGCACCCGCATGAAGATGGCCTGGGACGAACAGTACCTCTACATCGCGGCGGAGATGGAGGAGCCCGATGTCTGGGCGACCTATCGCACCCACGACCAGATCGTCTTTCACGAAAACGATTTTGAGATATTCATCGATCCGAACGGCGACGGCCGGGCCTATTACGAACTCGAGGTCAACTGCCTCGGCACGATCTTCGATCTCTACCTGCACCGCATGTATCGGGAGAACGGGCCGGCGGTCCACGGGTGGAACTGCAAGGATCTCCGCACCGCGATCGATGTGCAGGGCACGATGAACGATCCGCGCGACGAGGATCAGGGCTGGACGCTCGAGTGGGCGATTCCCTTCGCGTCGCTCGTGCCGCCGACCGGCGCATTCGAGCCTGACGCGGCCGAGACCGCCCGCGCCGGGGCCGCGCCGAAGCCCGGCGAGTCGTGGCGCATCAACTATTCGCGCGTGCAATGGAAGCACAATTTCGAGGAGCTCGACGCGAACGGGAAGCGCGTGGGGCCGAAGCGGCCGAAGGGGCCGCGTCCGCTCGACGATCGCTATGACCAGCCGCCGCCGCCGGCCTACGAGAAGCGGCCGAACCTCCGCGAGGACAATTGGGTCTGGAGCCCGCAGTGGCTCATCGACATGCATGTCCCGGATCGCTGGGGCATCGTGACCTTCGTCAAGCAGTGAGGAGCCGCCGCCGCGGGCATAGACTGCGGCCATGCGTTCCATCCGCCGCGCGCTCTCTTCTCTCTTCGTCGCGATGCTCGCCCTGGTCGTCGCCGCGCCGGCCTCGGCGCAGCGCGCCGCCGACGCACCGCGGGTCGCCCCCTCGGTCGACCTCCGTCGCCTCCAGGCCGGGGCGGCGCTCGTCGTCCACTATCACCGTCCCGACGGCAACTATGAGGGCTGGAACCTCTGGTGCTGGGCCGAGGGCGGCGAGGGCAAGAGCTATCCCTTCGACGGCACCGATCTCTTCGGCCGCTACGCGATCGTGCCGCTCACGGGTGACATTCCGCGCGCGGGCCTGATCATCCGCCGCGGCAACTGGGAGGAGAAGGACTTCGACCAGGATCGGTTCGTCCCGATCGTCAAGGGCGAGGTGACCGAGGTCTGGATCGTCTCGGGCGAAGAGGCGGTGCGCACCGACCCGACGAGCGTTGACCTCACGCTCAAGGTCGTCGGTGCGTTTCTCGACGCCGCCGATCGCATCACCCTCGCGACGACCGCACCGCTCAGCGACCGGCAGCGTCGGGCGATCGATGTCGCGATCCGCGGCCGCGAACGAGCCGCGATTCCCGTGCGCGCCGTGCGGCCCGACGGGTCGAGCGGCGGCAAGGCGATCTACACCATCGATCTCGGCAAGCGCGTGCCACCCGAGGATGTCGGTCGCGTCGAGATCCGCTTCGATGAGCGGGCCTTCGACGACATGCAGCCGCGCGTCGTCTTCGCCCGCGATGTCCTCGACGGCGCGGAGTTTCTTGACCCCGACGCGGTCTTCGGTCCGCAGTACACGAAAGAGCGCACGCTCTTCTCGACCTGGTCGCCGGTCGCCGAGAAGGTCGAGCTCGTGGTCTGGTCGAACGGGCCGACCGCGACCCCCGTTGCCGTCACGATGGTCGGGCCCGACCGCGGCACATGGACGGCCGCAGTCGACGGCGACCTGCATGGCGTGCACTATCAATATCGATTCACGGCCTACGGCGAGGCGCGTCAGGTGCCCGACATGCACGCTCACGCGGCGACCTCGGACAGCACGCGAAGCGTCGTCGTCGATCTCGATCGGCTGAAGCCCGCGGGATGGGACGAGGCGACGCCGCCGAAGCTCGCCCGCCCGACGGATGAGGTGATCTATGAGATCCATGTGCGCGACTTCTCGATCCGCGACGATCGCTGTCCGCCGGAGGATCGCGGCTTCTATCGCGGTCTCGTCCGCGGCTCGGCTCGGAGTGCGGAGCGCCCGAGCAGCGGCATCGAGCATCTCGTCGAACTCGGCGTCACCGCGGTTCACCTGCTGCCGATCCACGACTACACCGCGCGGCGCGATGAGTACAACTGGGGCTACTGGACGACGCTCTTCAATGTGCCCGAGGCCAACTACGCATCGGACCCGAACGATCCGACCTCGCCGATCCGCGAGCTGCGCGAGGCGATTCTCGGCCTGCACGCCCGCGGCATCCGCGTGATTCTCGATGTCGTCTACAACCACACCTCGAACGCAAGTCCCGATTCGCCCTTCGGCGCGCCGGCGCCGCATTACCTTTTCCGCACCACGCGCGACGGGCGGCTGACGAACGACACCGGCGTCGGAAACACGATCGCCGACGAGCGGCCGCTGATGCGGAAGTACATCACCGAAAGCCTGCGCCATTGGCTGCGTCACTATCGCGTCGACGGCTTCCGCTTCGATCTGCTCGGCTGCCATGAGCCGGAGACCGTCCGGGCCTGCGTGAGGGCGATCCGCGCCGAGCGGCCGGACGCGACGATCTACGGCGAGCCGTGGACCGGCGGCGGGACCATCCGATTCCCGAAGGGCGTGCAGCGCGGGCAGTCGATCGCGGTCTTCAACGACCATCTCCGCAACGCGATTCGCGGCGATCTCGACGGCACGACGATCGGATTCGCCACGGGCGCCGGCGGCGATGTCGACGCCGTGCGGCGCGGCGTCATGGGAGCGATCGACGACTTCACGAACGATCCCACCGAGACGATCAACTACACCTCGGCGCACGACAACCTCACGCTCTGGGACAAGATCGTGAAGACGCAGCCGAACGCGACCGACGCCGAGCGCCGAGCGATGGCGAAGCTCGCGCATGGCGTCGTCCTCACCAGCCAGGGCATCGCCTTCCTGCACGGCGGCTGCGACTTCGCCCGCACCAAGGGCGGCGAGCACAACAGCTACGACAAGGGTGACGATGTCAATCTCTTCGATTGGCAGCGCAAGGCCGTCTACGCCGATGTCTTCGACTACATCGCGGGGCTCGTCGCGCTGCGCCGCGAGCATCCCGCGTTCCGCATCACGAGTGCCGCGACGGTCCGCAAGGCCGTGCGGTTCCTCGACGCGGGCCGCACCGTCGCCTTCACGATCGACGGCGAGGCCGCCGGCGACGCGTGGAAGCGGATCCTCGTCGCCTACAACGACGAGCCGGCACCCGTGACGCTGACCATGCCGGCGGGATCATGGGCGATCGTCGTCGACGCCGACCGGGCCGGCGTCGAGCCCATCCGCACCGTCAGCGGGTCGGTCACGCTTCCGCCGTACTCGATGATCGTGGCGCGCTCGGAACGCTAGTTCCCGTCCGGCCTGCCGACAGCAGGTCCGGCGTGATCTCCTCGACGCTCGCGCAGCCGGCGAGCGCCATCGCGAGATCGAACTCCGTGCGCAGGAGCGCGATGACTCGCTCGACGCCGGCGCTCCCGCCGACCGCGAGTCCCCAGAGGACGGGCCGCCCGATCGCGACGGCGTCGGCGCCGAGGGCGATCGCCCGCAGGATGTCGGCGCCGCGGCGAATCCCGCCATCGACGATGATCGGGACGCGCCGCCCGACGGCCGCGGCGACCGCAGGGAGGCTCTCCGCGGTCGGCGGCGCACCGTCGAGCTGACGACCGCCGTGATTGCTGACGATGATCCCTCGCGCGCCGTGGTCGATCGCGGCGCGGGCGTCGTCTGGCCGACACAATCCCTTCACCAGCAGGGGAAGCGGCGTGCGCTCGGCGAGCCACGCGACATCGGCCCAGGTCATGCGGGCGTCGATCGTCCAGCCGAGGGCCTCGCCGATTCCGACGCCGGTGTGTCCGGTCGGGCCCGCGTGGTTCGGGCGCATGAGGTTGACGACCTCCATCGTGTGCGGAAGGCGCCATTTGTTGTGGATGTCTCGCTCGCGCGTGCCCCACACGGGCGTGTCGACGGTGAGCACGAGCGCGCCGCAGCCCGCGACCCGCGCCCGCTCGGCGAGGGCGAGGACGAAGTCCCGGTCGCGCCCCAGATAGAGCTGCATCCAGAGCGGAGCCTTCGTCGCCGCCGCGACCTCCTCGACCGAGGTCGAGGAGAAGCTCGAGAGGATCATCGGCGTCCCGGTGGCGCTCGCGGCGCGGGCCGTGGCGAGTTCGCCCTCCGGATGGGCCATCCGGTGCAGCGCGGTCGGGGCGAGGAGGAGCGGCATCGGCCAGGTCGACCCGAACCGGCTCGTCGTCGTGCGCCGCTCCGAGACATCGCGGCAGACCCGATGCCAGATCCGCAGCGACTCCCAAGCCGTGCGATTCCAGCGCACCGTCGACTCACCCCAGGCGCCCGAGCGGTAGTAGTCCCATGCGAGGGTCGGCAGCACCCGCGCGGCGGCATCCTCGAAGGCGTTCAGGTTGAGCAGGTCGTGGAGCGCATCGTGCATGTGGTGCGGCCGGGCGGCGGGGGATCGCGAATCGTACGGGAGCCTCCGCGGGGCGTGCGGCCGCCTCGTATGATCCGTTTCCCATGACCGACGCGAGCGTGCGGCCATCCCAGCAACCGGCGGCTGACCGGACCTTCGAGGAACTCGGCATCGTCCGAGACCCGCGCAATCCCTTTCACGCCGTGCTCGAGCAGCTCCTCTCGGCGGCGGACGCGGTGGGGCTCAAGCATCACCAGCGGATCATTCTCGCCCAACCCAAGAGCGAGGTCATGGTGCACTTCCCGGTGCTCATGGACAACGGGCACCATCGGCTCTTCAAGGGCTATCGCGTCCAGCACAACAACGCCCTCGGGCCCTTCAAGGGCGGCATTCGCCTGCACCCGAGGCTATCCCTCGACGAGACGAAGGCCCTCGCGGTCCTCACGACGCTGAAGTGCTCGCTGCTGCGGATTCCCTTCGGCGGGGCGATGGGCGGCGTGAAGTGCAATCCCGCGGAGCTGAGCGAGGGAGAGCTCATGCGGCTCACCCGTCGCTTCGCGAGCTCGCTCTCGCACTACATCGGGCCCGACTACGACGTGGTCGAACCGGATGTCGGCGCCGACGCCCGGGTCATGGCGTGGTTCGCCGACACGCTCGTCCAGACCACCGCGGATGTGCGCCGGCAGGAGATGTTCCGCGCCGTGACCGGCAAGCCGATCGAGATCGGCGGAAGCTACGGTCGCGATCGCGCCGTCGGGTTCGGCGTCGCCGAGGTGCTGTCGGAGATGCT
The DNA here is from genome assembly GCA_964395845.1 of uncultured Isosphaeraceae bacterium. Lineage (GTDB taxonomy): Bacteria > Planctomycetota > Phycisphaerae > Phycisphaerales > SM1A02 > JAEUIT01. Next base: position 190,156 of record CAYNCG010000004.1, read on the forward strand.
GCCCGAGGCCGGCGCACGGCTCGAGGGGGGCACGCTCGCCTGCATCGGCTTCGGCACCGTCGGCTCGTGGTCGGCACGCCGCCTCGTCGAGCGCGGGATGTCGCTCGTCGCCGTCGCCGACCACACCGGGGCGATCCGCGAGGACGCCGGCATCGATCCCTTCGCGCTCGCCGAGCATGTCCAGCGCACCGGCGGCGTCAACGGCTTCGCCCAAGCGACGGCCGTCGCCGAGCGCGACGCCTGGTCGATCGCCTGCGACGCGCTCGTGCTCGCCGCCGCGGACGGATTGGTCGACGCCGAGCGCGCCGCTCGGGTGCAGGCCCGCTGTGTCGCCGAGGCGGGTCACATGCCCTGCACCCTCGAGGGGGCCGATGTGCTCCTGGCCCGCGGGGTCGAGGTGCTGCCGAGCGTTCTCTGCAGCGCCGGCGGCGTGTCGGCGAGTTATATCGAATGGGTGCAGAATCGCCTCTCGACGACCTGGTCGGCCGAGGATGTCGAGGAGGAGCTCGCCCGTTCGATGACGCTCGCGGCGCGGCGCGTGAAGCTCGCCCGCATCCGCTACGAGTGCGACTGGCGCGCGGCGGCGCTCTGCGCCGCCTGCGAGCGGATCGGAAAGGTCTACGACCTGCGCGGCGTGTTTCCGTAGTCCCGTTTGGCGCCCCGCTACGCCGGGCGTAAGGAGTGCAGGATGTCGACGATTTTCTCGAAGATCATCAGTGGCGAGATCCCATGTCACCGGATCTACGAGGACACGCATGTCCTCGCCTTCCTCGACATCGCTCCCCTCAGCGAGGGTCACACGCTCGTCATCCCGAAGGAGCCCGTCGCGCACCTGCACGAGCTCTCCGACGAGAGCGCGGCCGCGCTCGGTCGCGTTCTCCCGCGCATCTGCCGCGCGGTCATGCGGGCCACCGGCGCGAAGGCGTACAACCTGCTCCAGAACAACGGCGCCGAGGCCCATCAGGCGGTCATGCATGTGCATTTCCATGTGATTCCCAAGCTCGATGGCCTCGGCCTCGGCCTCGTCTGGAAGTCGCAGAAGCTCGACGGCGAGCGGGTGAAGGCGATCGCCGACCGGATCCGCGCCTCGATGGCCTGATGGACCGACCATGTCCCTGCCCGACTACAACGCCCTTCCGATCGACGAGGTGTTCGCGACGCTCGTCGATGCCCCTCGGCTCGACGCCCTCATTCGCCTCGCGCTGGACGAGGATCTCGCCGACATCGGCGACGTGACGACCTCGAGTCTCGTGCCGCCGGACCGTCAGGTGCGGGCGGCGATCGTCGCCCGCGAGGCTGGCGTCATCGCGGGATTGCCGGTCGTGCGTCGCGTGCTCGAGGTCGCCGACTCGCTTGAGACCCTCGGCGCCCGCTTCGAGGCCCACGACGGCGAGCGCTGCAGTCCGGGTCAGACGCTCGTCCACTTCGACGGACCGCTCGCCGCGCTCCTGCCGCTCGAGCGGATCATGCTCAACGCCCTCGGTCGGCTCATGGGCATCGCGACGCTGACGGGCCGTTTCGTCGACGCCGTCGCGGGCACGAAGGCGAAGCTCTGCTGCACGCGCAAGACGCTGCCGGGCTGGCGCGAGCTCGAGAAGTATGCGGTGCGCTGCGGCGGCGGCTGGCTTCACCGCATCGGTCTCTACGACGCGATGCTCGTGAAGGACAACCACATCGGCGGCGTGCCGCTTGATCAGCTCGCGGCCGCGCTCGGCGCGGCGGCGCGGAGCGCGAGGCGCCGTCAGGCCCTTCGGTTCGTCGAGGTCGAGGTCGACACGCTCGAGCAGTTCGAGCGCGTTCTCGAGGTCGAGGATGGGCTCATCGACATCGTCCTCCTCGACAACTTCACCTGCGATCGGCTCCGCGAGGCGGTGGCGATCCGCGACGCGAAGCGCCCCGGCATGCAGTTGGAGGCGTCCGGCGGCGTCCGTCTCGAGACGGTGCGGGGCATCGCCGAGACGGGCGTGGACCGCGTCTCCTGCGGCGCGATCACGCACAGTGCGATTGCCCTCGATGTCGCGATCGACCTGTTGCCCGACGAGCGGGACGCGGCGTGACCGAGGCGTGGGACGAGGCCGAGCTGCGCGAGTGGCCCGAGCGGCTGGAGCGGGCGATCGGCGGCGCCGGCGACGGGCTCTTCCGCGAGATTCGCGTGCTCGCCGAGACGCTCTCGACGCAGGACGCGATTCGCTCGATCGCGACCGGTCCGGGGTGGGTCGTCACGGCGGGGCGACAGACGCGCGGTCGCGGACGGCTCGGGAGAGCCTGGGCTGACACCGCGCATCTCGGGATCGCCGTGACCTGCTCGCTGCCCGACGCCGCGGCGGAGCGCCTGGTGCTCCTCTCGGCGGTCGCGACGCATCGGGCGATCGTCGGCAGCGCGTCGGCCGACCAGCACGACGCCCGCCGCCGGACCTTCGGCATCAAGTGGCCGAACGACATCGTCACCAAGCGCGGACGCAAGCTCGCCGGCATGCTCATCGAGCGCGTGGAGATCAACGGAACGCCCTGCGCCCTCGTCGGCAGCGGCATCAATGTGGGCCAGCTCGCGTTTCCGCCCGACCTTGCGGACCTCGCGACGAGTCTCGCGCTCGAGGGGGTGGCCGTCCGGCGCATCGATCTCCTCGCCAGACTCCTCCACGAACTGTGCGGGTGCTGGCACGAGCCGATCGAATCGCTTCTCGCCCACGCCGCCGAGCACGACGCGCTCCGCGGCGCCGAAGTCGGCTGTTCGACCGCCGAAGGGGCGTTCGAGGGACGCGTCGTGCGCGCCGATCCGATGCGCGGCCTGATCGTGCAGCCTGCCGGCGAGCATGGGGAGCGACTCCTTCCGGCGGCGACGACGGCAATCCTCTGGTGGCGACCGCCCGAGGGGCCGGTCATCGAGAAGCGCCGCGCCGACGAGCGCCGCGTCTGATCGACCTGTCGCTCTTTCTCAGGTCGCGCCCGTCATCAGCCGATAACCCCCTGCATGCCGCTCGCCCCGATCATCCTCGTCCTCCTCCTCGCGGACCCGCCGAAGCCGGCGTCGGTCCAGCCGCCGGCACCGGCCGCGGCCGTCGAGAGCGAGGCCGAACGGCTCGATCGATATCGCGAGGCGGAGCGCCTCCGCCGCGGTCCCGACGCGCGACGCTCCGACATGCTGCGTCGAGAGCGACTGCAGCCGGTCGATGCCGGCATCGAGGATCGCAGCGCGCTCGACGCGTCGCTTCGGCTGACCCAGCCCGATCTTCAGTCGATGCCGCTCGGCTTCGCCCGGGTCTATGTCGATCCGCTCGATCCGACTCGATACATTCGCGCGAACGGCGCCCTTCACGCTGTTTTTAGCCAATCGGAATATCGGCGAGGCAAGTCGGGCGTGATTCCGCTCGTGCCGCAGGGCACGACCTTCCGCATCGGAACGCCGGAGCGGTTCGAGTCTCCCGTCGATCCCTTTGATGGCGCAGCCCGCGAGCGGCTCGACGGGCGTGCGGGTGACGGACGGCAGGTCGACGCGATGCGCAGCGCGCGCATCGATCGTTTCATCGGTGCCGACGCAGAGGCAATCCGATCCGCCGCGGACGCCCCCGAAGCGGATCCCGCCGACCGGCGACCGACGGGCAACGCGATCGCCCGCGACGAGCGTCGCGACGAGGGGCTGCTCGCCCCGCAGACCGTCGACACGCCGCTTCCGACGATGCTGACGAGCGAGCACTATCGCAGGCAGTTCTTCGCCTCACTCAGGGCCCGCGGCGCGCGGTGAAGCGTCACTTCGGCGGCGGTGCGGTCGGTGGTGGGGTGGTCGGCTTCGGGTCCTTCGGGTCCTTCGGGGCGTTCGGATCCTTGGGCGGATCCTTGGGGCCTGTGGGCGGTGTCGTCGGCGGTGCGGCCGGCGGCGTCACGCCACCGCGCTCCTCGGTGCGAATGAGCTTGCCCGTCTGGTCGTAGTACTTCCAGGTGCCGACGCGCTGGTTGTTGCGATAGAGGCCCTCGCGCTCGAGGACGCCGTTTGCATAGAACGCCTGGGACTGTCCGTTGCGCTTCCACTTCCCGTCGGCGGGATCCTTGCGCATCTCATACTTGTACTTTGGAATCTTCGTATTCGGCCAATACTCGATGGACGGCTTCATCTCGTCCTTCGGCGGCGCAGCCGGTGGGGGCGAAGTCGGTGGGGGCGAAGTCGGTGGCGCGGTCGGCGGCGGAGCGCTCGGCTTCGGCGGATCGGCCGGTGACGCGGACGCGAGTCGCACCGACCCGAGCATCCCAAGGGCGACGAGGACGGAGAGGGCAGGATGAAGCGTGCGAGGGGCCATGCGATGTGGATCCTTCGGAGTTCCGCGGCGTGGCGGGGAGGGCGATGGGAACCGCCCGATGAAGATCGTACGATCCGACCCGCATGCGGATTGCCATCTCCCGCTTCCGAGCAGCCTCCTGGGGGGTGCTTGTACCCCTCGTCCTGCAGGCGGTGCTGCCTGGCGCGCTCGAGAACGGCGCGTTCGCGGACGCAGTCGTTCCGCTGAACACCGCGCCGGTCGCGGTACGCGGTGGCATCGTGGCCATCCCGCTCCGCCTGCCGGAGCCCGGCTCGTCGCTGCCCGTGGAGTGCTCGGTCACGCTGCTCGACGGGGATGTCCGCTCCGAACTCCGCGGACGCGTCGTGTGGCTCGCGTCGCCTGCCGAGCAGCCGATCCCGCGTTGGACGCGGAGCGCGAACCCCACGGTCGTCCAGGCGCTTCCCGCGGAGATCGATCCGCGCGAGTACCTCGCCACCGACGCCGGCAAACGGCTGCGGACGCTCGATGCGGCGCTCCTCCTCGTGTCGGTGCCCGCGGCGTCGGCCGAAGCCCGGCTCACCGTGGACGGCGTCGAGGTGCGTCCGCTCTGGATCGACGCCGGTGCCGCGCTCACGACCGATTCAAGCGAGCTGTCCATCGATCCGGAGCGTTCCGCGGAGTGGGCCCTCGATCGCCCCGACCCCGAATCGCCCTTCGAGTGGTTCCGCTGGACGCTCGTGTCGCGCGGGGCCGATGAGCCGGTGCCGGCGCCGCCGGGCGATGCCGCCTCGCAGCTCTTCGCCCGCCATGTCGCCGAGCTCTGGCGCGCCGGACTCGCCAGGATCGAACGACAGAGCGAAGGCGTGGCGGACGATCTGCGCCAGTGGCTCACGGCGACTTCCGCGTGGCGACCAGCGGGTGCGGTCCAAGGAGCGACGATCGCGACCTGGCTCGCCGATCCGGCCGAGATGGGTTCGCTCCTCGGGATCCTGCTCGATCGTCAGCGCGACGATGCCGTGGCGATGCAGGCGGCGCTCGCGTGGATGGATGCCCGCACGCCGCTCCTCTCGTGGGTCGAGTCCGATCGTGCGGGCACGATCCAGATGATCGTCGCCAATCCGATGCGCGACGAGATCGTCGTGCGCACGCAGTGGCTTGGCGAGAATCTCGCTCCGCTCGCGACGCTCGTCGAACCGCGGACGGTGGAGCGCATGGCGATTCGGCGGCCGGAAGGTCGCATCGCTGCGGTCGGCGAGCCGATCGTGCTGGGCGTGCAGGCGGACGATCTCGTGAAGCGATTTCCATTCGCGCCCCGAGCGGTGGTCGCCCGGCCTCCCGCGCTGAGCTTCGGGCCCTTCGTCCCGCCGATGACCCTCGCCGACGCCCAGGCTGGCCGGGCGGGCGTGATGCCCGCGGAGTGGACGACGGTCGCCCAACTGCGCCGCCGCGCGGGCCGTTGGGAACTCTTCGCCGAGTGCCTCGCGCCGCCGACGGTCATGCAGGATCCGACCGCTGACGACACGATCCGCGTCGAGGTGCAGGGGCGCGAGGTGCGTGTCCGGCGCGACGGTTCGCTCGACGGAACCGATGGCGGCGACGCCGGGCTGGAGGCCCATGTGCGGACCTACGCCGATCGCTGGCGGCTGCGGCTTCTTCTCCCCGACGCATGGCTGCCGCGACCGGGCTCGATCGGAGCCGTTGCGACGATCGGCCTGCGCCGCGACGCGTCGGGGCGCTCGGCGACGGCGGTGGTCGCGCGGGTCAGCTTTGACGAGCGGACGCCGCTTGTGGAGATCGACCTGTCCGCCTGGAGCGATGGCGTTCGGCCCGAGCCGGAGCGCTGATCGAGGGCGAGGGCACCCCGCCCGATCCCTATACTGGCCGTGCATGTCCGCCCCCTCTCCCGCAGCACCGAATGCGTCCGCGCAGCCGCGCGTGCCGACGCGCGTCGCAGCCCTCCTGAACCAGAAGGGCGGAGTGGGCAAGACGACCTCGACGGTGAACATCGGCGCCGCGATCGCGGAGCTCGGACGGCGCGTCTGCCTGATCGATCTCGATCCGCAGGGCCATCTCTCGCTCTATCTCGGGATCGACGGGGGAACGGTCGGTCGCACCGCCTACGACATTCTCGTGGACCCCGAGGTGCCGATCGAGGACGCGATCGTGCGGGCGCGCCCGAACCTCGACTGCCTGCCGTCGACGGTCGATCTCGCTGCGGCCGAGACCGAACTCGCGAATCATCCCGCGCGGCATCGCATCCTGATGGATCGCTTCGCGCCGGTTCTCGATCGGTACGACTATGTGCTGATCGACTGCCCGCCGAGCCTCGGGCTCCTGACGCTCAACGCCCTCGCCATGGCCCGCGAGGTGATCGTCCCGATGCAAGCGCAGTTCCTCGCGATGCAGGGGCTCAGCAAGCTGCTTGAGACGGTCTCGATCGTCTCCCGCGGCGTGAATCCGGCGCTTCGCGTCTCGGGCGTCATCCTCTGCATGCACGAGACGCAGACCGCGCATGGCAAGGAAGTCGTCAACGAACTCGACGGATTCTTCGAGGCCGCCCGCGGCAGCGGCCAGCCGTGGGACGGCGCGCAGGTCTTCCGTCCGGCGATTCGCCGCAATGTAAAGCTCGCCGAAAGCCCGAGCTTCGGCCAGACCATCTTCGATTACGCGCCCTGGTGTCCCGGGGCGCTCGACTATCGAACGCTCGCCGAGCGCTTCGTGCGCGATTGGGAGCGCTCGGGCGGCGCCGCGTCGGTCGCGGAGATGAAGCCGCCGGCACGCGAGCGTGAGGATCACGGCGCTTCCGAAGCCACCTCCGACGAGCGCGTGAGTACGACCCCGTGAGCGGTTCGGCGCAGGCCAACAGATCCGCCTACAGCCCCGCCTACTGGCTCGCGACCCGCACCTGGCGGGCGATGTTCTTTCTCTATCTCGGCGCGGTCACCGCCGGCACGCACTGGCCGCGGCTGCAACTCGGCGATCCGACGCATCCCCCCGACAAGCTCCTTCATTTCATCGCTTTCGGCGGGCTGATGTTCATGCTCGTCCGGGCCCGATTCTTCGCGGGGCTCGCGGCGAACTTTCTCGTCGCGCTCGCGTGGACGGCGTTCGATGAGGTCACGCAGGGGATCCCGGGTCTCGGACGCTCGATGTCCTTCGAGGATGTCGCCGCCGGGTGGATGGGCGTTGCGACGACCGGGCTGTTCCTCTGGGCGACACGCCCGCTCGCCGCGCCGATCGTCGCCCTGCGCCGTCGGCGATTCGATGCGATGATCGATCTGATCCTGAGCCGCCGCATCGGTTGGATCGGCTTCGGTGTCTCCGCCGTCGGCGGCGTCGCGACGATCGGACCGCTCGCGATCCTCGCCAACGGACTTACCGCCGAGCCGACGCCCTTTCAGGCGGCGATCGTCGGTGCAGTCCTCGGAGCGGGCTCGGGAGGTGCTGCCTATCTCCTCATCGCGATGCGCTCGCTCGAGGACGCGCTCATCGGCCGGCGTCTCTGCCTCGGCTGCGGGACGAGCGTCGCGGAAGGCGACAAGTCCTGTTCAGCCTGTGGCGAGCGCCCGCTGATCGGCCAGTGGCTTCCGATGCCCGGCCTCTCGCGGAGCGACATCCTGCGGGCCTGCCTGCCGCCGGCGATCGGGGCGATCGGCGTCCTCATCCTGACTGTCGTCGTGCTGCAACTCGCCGCGCTGCTCATTCCGACCAGCGAGCCGGTCCTTCGACTGAACGGGTGGTGGAACGGACTCTCGAAGGGGATGGACACGAACATCCACGCGCTCTACCTCGCGGTCATCGTCGCCGTGACGGTCGAGCGGAGCCGGACGCGCATGGCCCGCCGCATCGAGAGCGGTCATGCGCTCTGCCTCGGGTGCCGCCACGACCTCCGCTCGACCCCCGCACCCGACGGCACCGGCCGCTGCGGCGAATGCGGCGCCGGGTTCGTGCGCGCGACGGGAAATCCGTAAGATCCGCGGCGTGCCTCGCCGACCCTCAGCCATGCTCGTGCCGCTCGCGTCCCGCTCCCTTCTTCTGGGCGCACTCGTCGGCGTCCTCGTCGGCTGTGCGGGTGATGCGCCGCTGACGCTTCTTGAGAGCGATGTGCCGGCACCACCGGAGATGCAGGTGCGGCTGAGCACGAATGTGGTGCGCGACGGCGGCGAACTCTCCGGCGGGCGCTTCGTCATGGCGGGTCCGATCGAGGATCTCGCCAAGGCGGTCGAGGACACCGTCTCCCGCTACGAGTCGAACGGCTGGTCGGTGGTCGGCCGCGAGGTCGGTGCCGCCGCCGCGACGCTGCGATTCGCGAAGTCGGCGCGGGCCGTGACGGTCGAACTCCAGCGCCGCCGCATCGACCCCGGCATGTCAAGTGCGATCGTGCTCATCGAACGCGCGTCGTGAGATTCGCCTCCGAGAGAGTTGAGTGCAGACGCGCATGGCCGCAGGCGGATCGGACAAGTTCGAGCGGAACGCCCGCACCTTCACGCTGCTGACGCTGCTCTCGCGGGTCACAGGTCTTGCCCGCGACGCGACGATGAGCCGGGCCTTCGGCGTCGGCCCGGTGATGGACGCCTTTTCATTCGGCTTCATGGTGCCGAATCTCTTTCGCCGCCTCTTCGGCGAAGGGGCGCTGAGCGCGTCGTTCCTTCCGATCTACGCCCGCCTCGATCGCGACGATCCGGCGGCGGCGCGGCGTTTCGCCTCGCTCACGCTCGTCCTCCTCGCGATCGTCCTGAACGCCGTCGTTCTGGTCGCTGAAGTCGTCCTCTTCTTCCTGCTCGCCCGCGTGCCCGCGGCCGATGAGCTGTCGCGGCTCGGACTGCTGCTTCTGATGACGATGCTGCCCTACGCGCCGCTCGTCTGCATCGTCGCGATCCTCGGCAGCGTCCTCCAGACCCACGACCGCTTCGGTCCGACCGCCGCGAGTCCGCTCATCCTGAATCTCGCGATCGTCGGCTCCTGTCTCGGGTTCCTCGGCTTCTTCGCGGGTGACGCGCTGGCCGCGCAGGCGACGCATGCGATCATCGTCGGCGTCTCGGTGGTGCTCGCCGGTGCGCTGCAGGTCGCCTGGTCGCTGTGGGCAGCGCGACGCCTCGGACTCTCGGTGCGCGGGGCGCTCGGCGAGATCGTCGATCGCAGGACCTGGTTCGCGGCCGCCGGCACCGGCGCGCACCTGCGCGAGATGCTTGCCCAAGCCGGTCCGATGATGCTCGGCCTCGGCGTTCTGCAGGTGAACACCTTCATCGACGGCCTGATCGCGAGCTGGCCGACGATGGTCGGACCGACGATCGCCGGCGTCGCCTTTCCGCTCGCCGACGGGGCGATGTCCACGCTCGCGAACGCCCAGCGGCTCTATGAGTTTCCGCTCGGCGTCTTCGGTATCGCGATCGCCAGCGCCATCTTTCCCGTTCTCGCCCGGCAGTCGAACGATCAGGACGCCTTTCTCTCGACCCTCCGGCGCGGCGTGCGCCTCACGGTCTTCATCGGTCTGCCAGCGAGCGTCGGACTCCTCTTCGCCGGCCGCTCCGCCGTCGCGGTCCTCCTCCAGGGCGGGCGCTTCGATGCCGAGGACACGAACCGCGTGGCCTTCGTGCTCGCCGGCTACGCGCCCGCGATCTGGAGCTACTGCACGGTCCATGTGTGGACGCGGGCGTTTTATGCATTGGGCGACGCCCGCACGCCGACGCGCATCGCGGTCGGCATGGTGGCCCTCAACTTCACGCTGAACATCACCCTGATCTGGACGCCGCTCCGCGAGGCTGGGCTCGCCTGGTCGACGGCCCTGTGCTCGATGATCCAGTGCGCGCTTCTCGGAATGACGCTCGCCCGCCGCACCGGTCGGATCGTCGATGCCGCGGTGCTCGCCTCGTGGGGACGATCGACGGCCGTCGCCGTGGCGATGGGCGGTTCGATGGTCCTCGTCGGGCTCCTTCTCCGCGACGATCCGAGCTGGTGGGCGGCGGTTCGCGAGCTGGTGGCGCTGCTCCTCGTCGGTGGGGTGGCCGCCGCGGCGACGGCGTGGCTCCTGAAGATGCCCGAACTCCGCTGGGCGCTCGGGCGGCGGTAGCGGAATTTCCGTCTTTCGCGGATGCATCGGTTCAGTCGGTCATTCCGGCGACCGATAGCCGCTCACAGCCTCGTGCCGATTCTGCGCGGTTGCCGCGCGATCCCGGCCCGAGTTCCCGGAGCGTCCCCATGATTCCCGAAGGCGTGCAACTCGACGGCGTTCAGCAGCCACCTGCGGCCAACCAGGCTCTTCCGCCCGAGGCGCCGGTGCGCTCGCACGAGGATGTGCTGCGGCTGATCGAGGATGTCGAGGTGCAGCTCGAGCGGCTTCGCACCGCGCAGGTGCGCTCCGCCGAGGAGTTCGCCCATTTCGCCGATCGCGGCCGACGCCTCGATGAGCGCGAGCGGGAGATCGCGTCGGCGTCGGCGCTCCTGACCGCCCGCGAGGCGCAGCTTCAGGCGATGGCGGACGCGATCCGTGCGGAGGAATCGCGGCTCGGCGAGCGTCATCGATCGATCGAGTCGGAGATGGAGGCGTTGGCCGCGGCGCGCGGCGAGGCCGAGACGCGCGAACGGGAGATCCTCGCCCGCGGCGAAGCCGTCGCCGACGCCGAGCGATCGATCGAGGAATCCAGGCGTGCGCTCGACGAGCGTGCGGCCGAGGTCGCGTCAACCGACTCGGCTCGCGCCGCAGAGCTCGAGGCCCTCGCGGCCGAACGGGCGCGGATCGCCGAAACCGAACGGGCGATCGAGGCCGAACGGGCCGCGATGGCCGATGCCCGGCGCGTCGCGGACGCGCGCCTCGCCGCGCTCGAGAGCGAGATCGCCACGCTCCACGAGCGACTGACGGCGCTGCAGGTCGAGCGGGACCGCTTCGCCCGCGAGGCCGAGGAGCACACCGCGACCCTCGCCCGTGCGGAGGGCAACGCCGCGACGCTCATGCTCGCGGTGGCGACGCTCCGCGAGCGGCTGGAGGACGCCGAGAGTTCGCTCGCGAGCCGTGACGCGGCCGTCGAGGCCCGCGACGCGTCGATCGCCGAGCGCGACGCCACGATCGCCGCCCGTGACGCCCGCATCGACGAGCTCGCACGGGAGATCGCGATGACCCGCCAGAGCCTGCGCACCGCGGGCGAAAAGCTCGCGAATCTCGCGAAGGCGGTGGCCGACCAGGCTCCGCAGCTCGAGCGGGGCGCGACGGCGGTGGCGCTCGTCGGCGAGCAGCGCGAGCGCATCGCCTCGCTTGAGGAGCGCATCGTCGCCCTCGAACGGGAGCTCGTCGAGCGGCGCGAGGCGATCGCAGCGGCGGAGCGCGAGATCGCGGCGCTGCGGACATCGGCCGAATCCGTCACCGCCGCCGCCGTGGACACCTCCGCGGTCGAGCGGATGGCCGGCGAGCTGGACGCCGCGCGTCAGGACATCGAACGCCTCGAACGCGAGATCGCCGCAGCGCGGGCCGCGGATGAGGCACAGGCGAGCGAGCGCGAGGCATCGCGCATCGCCGACGCGGAGCGGGCCGTCGCCGAGACGCAGGCACGCATCGGCGAGGCGCTCGGATTCCTCGCGACGCGCAAGCGGCGCATCGATCTCGCCCGGCGGCTGCAGCGCGAGCGCAAGGCGAAGCGTGAGCGCGAGGTGCGCCAGGCCGCGGAGAACGCGATGGTCCGCGTCCTCGAGGAGGAGCGGCTCGTCAAGAAGCAGCGCGAGGAACTGCGCCAGGTGCAGGAGGTGCTCACCGCGACGGAGACGACGATGGTGCAGCGCTACGCGCGGCATCGCGGCGGGCTCGTTGCGGCGTGGTGCGCCCTCGTCGTCGGGGCCCTCGCGGCCGGGTCGTGGTTCGCGGCGGATTCGGTCCTGCCGGGAACCGCGGTGGCAAGCGTCGACCTCCTCGCCAAGACCGAGGAGGGTGGAAGCGTCTCGCCCGAGGCCGACACGATGTTCCAGAGCACGCATCGCGCGGCGCTCACCGACGACGGGTTCCGCGAGACGGTGCGGCGTCGCCTCACCGATCGCGGCGTCCAGTCGCTGAAGGGCGACGAGGTGGACGCGTGGCTCGACGGCGTGGCCTTCGACAGCGACGGGCCGGGCTCGCTGCGGCTCATCGCCGAGGGGCCGGATCCGCAGACCGCCACGATCGCGCTCGACACGCTTGCGACCACCCTCGTCAACGAGTCCGCGAAGCTCGCGAAGGGCAAGGGCGAGGTGGCCCGGGCCACGATCGCCGGCAACACGCAGGTTCCGGGACGCATCACCTTCTCGACGCTCGTGCCGAACCGCGGTCCGCTCGATCGCGTGATGGCCGCCGGCCTCGTGTTCTCGGCCGTCTTCACCATCTCGCTCGTCGCCGGTCTCGTGACCTTCGGCCGCATCGCCCGGGCAAAGCGTCGCTTCGAGGACGCGGAACGCTTCGGCGCCACGCTCTGACGCACCGGCGTCGCGGCCGGTCGGGAGCGTGGGTAGGCGGTGCCGGTCGTTCCGGCGGGAGCGGTCCCGCGCCTTGGGTCGCTCGGGCGGTACCGGGGAGACACGCGATTCGTGCCGGTCGAATGACCGGGACCGCCGTCGGGATCGCAGGTCGACGAAAGTCGGCCCTCCCGCAGGCCGATGCACCCCCGTCAGGACGACACGACCGTCGCCAGCGCTCGCATTGCGGTCGCGGCGAGCGATGGTCGGAACCATGCGGCGGAGATGCCGCGGGCACCATGGAAGGAGCCAGGCGATGGATGCAAGGAGCGGACTCAGGCTCGTTGGCTGTGAGGCGGAGACGACCCCCGGATTCGAGCCTCCGGCCCCACTGAACTTCAGGGAGCGTGCGGCGATGTTCCCGCGGCACGCCCTTCGACCCAGACCGCATGTCGAACTCGGCGGCCAGCCGATCAAGTCCATGCACTCGGACGACATGCCCGGCGGTCTGCCGCGGAGCGAGGATGTTGACCGTCTCTTCGACTGGGTCGGAGGACGCATCGACGAGGTCGCCCGCGAGCTCGGACTCGATCCCCACGACGACACGGACCGTCCCCGCGCTGCGTGATCGCTCACCAGCGCGACGGCCACGGACGGCCGACGCGGACTGTCTCGACCGCCCGCCTCCCCGGCGGGCGGTTTCTTTTTTGGTGGCTAGCGGAGCATTGCGGTGACGCAGCCCAGGAGCGCGCAGCCGCAGAGCACCGCGGGGATCGTCCACCACGCCTTCAGGCGGAAGAAGAGGACCGCGGTCACCGCGACGAGGAGGAGCGCCCACGGTCGCTCGAGCGAGAGTCCCGCGCGGGCGTCCGCCGACAGGCGAATCGTCTCGGCGAGGAACGCGAGCGTCGTTGCGATCGCAAGGCCGGTGAAGCTCGCCGCGACGCCGTCGAGAAACGCGCGCGCCGCGGGCCAGGCGACGAGTCGCTCGAAGAGCCCGTGACCGATGAGCGTGAAGGAGAACGCCGGCAGGAAGATGCCGAGCGTCATCAGGAGCGCTCCGGAGAGGCCGCCGCCGATGAAGCCGACGAAGGTGCCGAAGATGACCATCGGCGCCGGCAGCACGCCGCCGATCGCGAGGCCGTCGAGGAACTGGGCGTCGGTCATCCAGCCGCGCGGGCCGACGGCGGCGTCGCGCACCACCGGCACCGCGGTGTAGGCGCCGCCGAAACTGAGGAGACCGCCCGAAAGTCCGGTGACGAGAAGCGTGCCGGAAGCGGGGGGCGTCACGGTGAGCGTGCGTCCCTGCTGCGCGAGCGAGTCCGGAAGCGCCCGTTCCGAGCCGACGAACAGAACGAGCACCAGTCCGCCGAGGAGGAGGGCCGGGGCAAGTTGGCGCAGCCGTGAGGCATGCGTGAGGCTGACGAGGCCACCGATCACGAGCGGGATCCAGAACGGCACGAGCAGCAGTTGGGCGATGCCGCCGATGACCGCGGCGAGGCCGAGGATCGGTCCGCGGGCGAAGGCCAGGGTGAGCTTCGTCACGGCCCGCACCATGAGTCCGATCACGCCAGCCTGCACCGCGAGAAACGCGCCCGCGACCAGCGGTGCGCGCACGCCGAAGCGCATGTAGAGCCAGGCGCAGAGGAGCATGAGCAGGAGCCCCGGCAGCATGAAGCCGAGTCCCGCGGCGATCGAGCCCGCGCGTCCGCGGGCGATCATGCCGAACCAGCAGCAGAGCTCATGCGCTTCCGGACCGGGCAACGCCTGATAGACGGCAAGCGCGCGGCGAAAGCGATCCTCGTCCACCCAGCGCTCGCGCCGCACGAGCTCCTCATGGAGCATGGCGATCTGGGCCGTCGGGCCGCCCCACGCGACGAGTCCGAAGCGGAGAAAGCGCAGGAAGACGCCCACCACGGAGAGCGTCGGAGGTCCGGCGATCGTCGAGCCATCGGTCTGCATGGTTGGGGACGGTAACCGTATGCCGCGACCGTAGGTGAATGACCGAGGGCGTGTTCCGTAGGGCGAGGTCCGCGCACGCTCGTTTTCGCGTGAATCGCCGAGGAAATCACGCACGCCGCAAACCACGCCCTATATTCGGAACACCGCACGATGCGTTGGGGAGGGTCTGTCGTGCCTCAAGCCAGCCTTTCCAGTGGAGTTCCGTTCGCATGTCGTTCCGTTCCGCATCGGTCCTGTCCTGTCTCGCCTCGACGCTCGCTGTTGCCCAGGCCCAGGCCGTCGATCTCACGGTGAGCGCGGTGGAGGTGAACCAGGCGATCAACACCGGAACGCTCACGCTCGTCGCGAAGAACGCGACGGTGGTCCGGGTGCGGATCGGCGTCACCGGCTCGGCGGCCGCCGTGCCCAATGTCGATGCCGAGCTGCGCGTCTTCTCCAACGGCGTCGAGATCCCGGGCTCGCCCTTCTTCTCGTCCAACGGCCCGTTCACCGCGCCGCTCTCGCCCAACACCGTGAACGAGAACGACACGCTCAACTTCTTCTGCGTGCCGCCGCAGTCCGGTGATGTCGACTTCATCGTCACCGTCGATCCGCTCAATCGCATCGCGGAGACGAACGAGGCGAACAACGAGGGCTCGCTCCTCAATCGCAGTTTCGTCTGCCGCAAGATGGTCGAGCTCACCTATGTCTCGGTGAACTACACGCCGGGCGGAGGCCAGCCTCCCCTGAACATGATCGAGCCCGGCGTCGGTGACGCGTTCCTGCGCGGCATCTTCAAGACGGGAGACTGGAACTACCACCGGTCGCAGCTCGGCGCGCTGACTTGGACGACCAACATCAACAGCTCGAACAACGCCCTGCTCACGGCGCTGAACGACATCCGCAACAACACCATTCCGGCCGCGGGCTTCGCGAAGCCGGAGTTCATCTACGGCTGGCTTCCCGGCAATCCCTACTCGGGCAACGGTCAGGCGATCGGCGTGCCCGGCGCGGCGGCCTTCGGCAACACGGAGCAGGCGCGCTTCCAGCGCACCTTCGCCCATGAGATCGGCCACCTCTGGGGACAGCAGCACAACTCGCTCAACATCTCGACCGTCGGCTTCGATGTCGTCAGCGGCATGAAGGATCCGCTCAACCTCGGACCGATCATGCCGTCCACGAAGAAGGATGTGATGGTCGCAGGCCTGCTCACCAACGAGGCGTGGGTCGCGACGGTCACCTTCAACGACTGCATCAACGACGCCCGCTCGGCCTGCACCTCGGCCGACGGCGAGGATGGCGCGTCGGGCGGCGGCGAGAGCGACGCGGTCGGCGAGGAGCGTTGTCTGCGCATCGCCGGCGAATATCTCCGCGGCGCCGGGCGCATCGCGCTCCAGCCCTCGGCGCGGCTCGACGCGGCCCAGCCGACCGCCCACGATCCGAACGGCGACGCATCGGTGCGGGCCTACTCGGCCTCGGGCAAGCTGCTCGCGTCGATCCGCACCCGCACCGACACGCTCATGGAGAGCTGCGCCGGCGAGCCGATGGACCGCACGCCCTTCTATGTGACGATCCCCGAGACGATCCTCGGCCAGTCGATCGCCCGCGTCGAGATTCGCGATGTCCGCACCGGCGCGCTCCTCGCGAGCCAGAAGCGAAGCCAGCACGCTCCGCTGGCCGCGATCATCGGTCTCGCCGAGGTCACCCCCGTCGAGGCGCAGCCCTTCGGCCTCGGCGATCCGGCGCCGACGGAGATCGGCGACACCGAGATCATCTGGACGGCCAACGATCTCGACGGCGACCGGCTTGAGGCGACAATTCTTTACAGTCCGGATGGCGGCAACGCTTGGGCGCCGGTGGTCGTCAATCAGCCCGTCGAGCGCGGCGTCGAGCAGCGAACGCGCTTCTCGTCGACGGGTCTGCCGGCGTCAACGGGCGCGAACGGCCTCTTCCGCATTCGCGTGACCGATGGCCTGAATCAGGGCGAGTTCGAGACGCAGGGCATGACCTTCGGAGCAGGCTCGCCGCCCGATGTGCATGTGATCAGCCCGAA
This sequence comes from uncultured Isosphaeraceae bacterium, assembly GCA_964395845.1. GTDB lineage: Bacteria > Planctomycetota > Phycisphaerae > Phycisphaerales > SM1A02 > JAEUIT01. Next base: position 206,815 of record CAYNCG010000004.1, read on the forward strand.
CGCCAGCACCACGGTGCGGCAGCACGCCTCGGTGATCTTCCAGGCCTCGGCGTGGGACATGGAAGACCAGCTCCTTCCCGAGTCCAGCGTCGTGTGGAGTTCCAATCTCGACGGGATCGTCGGGACCGGCCGGCTCTTCACCGCCCGCTCGCTGAGTCCTGGCGTGCACACCATGACGCTCACCGGGACCGACAGCAGCGGACTCTCGACCAGCAAGGTCGTCACGGTGACCGTCACGCCGCGCGATGTGCGTTCGCCCGACCTCAACGGCGATGGCGTCGTCGATGCCGCCGATCTCTCGCTTCTGCTCGGTGACTGGGGTAACTCCGAATCGCTCGCGGATCTGAACCTCGATGGCGAGGTGAACGCTGGCGATCTCGCGACGCTGCTCGGCGCGTTCTAACCCGTCGTGACAGCCGCTTTCCGGAAAAGCGTTTCGCTGATTCGGCGCGAAAAAAAATGAAGGGGCACGGACAGATCGGCTTGTCCGTACCCCTTCGCGAAAGGAGTGTGCAGGAAGTATAGATCCTTCGGCACTTTTTGTGAGCAGGAATACCCACGCGAACGAGAAAGCTGCCACAAAAAGACAACAGCCCAAGGGGGAGGTGGACGCCCCACGCGTGCCCGAGCCCGCCGCTCAACAGCCGAAGCGGCGGTGGAGCGCAGCGAGTGCCTCGGAGACCGGTCGGTCGTCCGCCGCTGCGGTCAGGATCTCGAGTGACTCCGCGTGCAATCCTTGCTGAGACAAGGCCTTGAGCACGCCGCGGAGGTCCCCAACCGTGAAGTCGCGGACCCGATGGGTGGGGTTCTGGGCGAGGACGATCTCCGTCACGCGACGCTGGATGTCCGGATGCTCGAACGCCGGATTGGCGATCGAGAGGGCCTCGAGATCCGCGAGCCAGCTCGCGAGGGATTCGTTCCGCCGCGCCGGATCGAGGAGCTCTCGCCAGAGCTGCTGCAGCGATCGGCGGACCGTCGCCCGCTGGATCGCCTCAAGCGAGCAGAAGACCCGGCGTCCGACCTTGACGACCTCGAGCGAGCCGTTCTGACGGTATCGGGCGAGCGTCCGGACGGAGAGGCGAGCTGCGTCGGCTGCCTGGCTCAAGGGCATGAGACGCTCGGAACCAACGCGCGACACTCCGTTCGGTGTCCCTGCCGGTTCCTGTGGGCTGATGGTTGGCTTGGGGCGGGATGCGCGAGCGCGTCCGATCCCGCCCGCATCGTCTCTTCCAAGGAGAGTCTCGATCTCGGGCGGTTCCGGCTGGAGCCCCCTTGCTCGCTTTCGCTCGAGCGAGGTGGCTGATGGTCTATTGGGCATGTGGAGGAGTCCTTCGAATTGCCGATCGGAAGGCGACGGAGTCGTCGGCCGAAAGTGCCCCAACGGAGCGAAATGTGAGGGCGACCTTCCGAAAATGGCGGAAAAGACCCACTGGGCGATCCCATGGCCGGCCGCTCTGAGGTCGCCCGCATCGGGCGGGAGGGCTGGGGTCACGGGCAATCACACCGGCGCCGACCGGGGAGTCGCCCGAGGTCGCGCGCGACGGTCCGCGAGGTGCGGAGCGCCCGAGGCGCGCATCGCACGCGCATGTCACCACGCTCATCCATGTGGCCCGAGTCGGCCGCTATCGTTACGAGGAATCCTTCATCCGAATGTTCGTGTACGATTCCGAAGGCCCTATTTCAGGGCTTGGAGTACACACATGGCATCGATTGAAAGTTTGCTGGAACAGGTGTCGAAGTCCGAACTCGACATCACTGCCCTCTTGAAACTGCGTGGCGCGGTGGAGGACAAGATCAGTTCGGTCCGACGCTCGATCCAGAAGCAGCTCGAGGCGCTCGACGGCGCGATGGCGTCGTCCTCTGCGTCCTCCTCGCCGGCGCCGGCCCGTCGCGGCCGTCCGGTCGGCAGCACGAATCGCAAGCGTCGCGTCGGCCGTCCCTCCGCGGGCAGCGCCGGAAAGCACGCTGGCATGACCGTCGCTGAGGCGGTCCGCAAGGTCGTCGGCAAGGGCGGCGGCAAGATGTCGACCTCGCAGATCAAGAAGGCGTTCGATGACGCCGGTGACACGCGCATCCTCAACTTCACGATTCTCGTGAGCGGTGGCGTGCTCAAGAAGGTCGGCACGGAACCGAAGAAGGATGGCAAGAAGGGTCGCGCTGGCGGCATCTACGCCCTGGCGTGATCCCCCTCTGACGACGCCCATGCGCTCGTCGCGACCACTTGTTCGCCGCACCGTGGCGCTCGCTCCAGACCGGACCGGTCCGAGCGGGCGCCACGGTGTTTTCGATTCCGCCGCGCACGACGCATCGCCGCCGTCGCTCGCGGTGTGGGAGAGTGCGCTCCTGCGCGATCTCGGCTGTCCGCACGGATTCTCGACCCGCCACGGCGGCGTGAGCGATGGCCCATTCGGTTCGCTCAATCTCGGACTGAGCGCGGCGATCACGGACAGCCCCGACGATCCCGCGGCGACCCGCGAGCTGTCGCGCGTCGAGATCAACATCACGCGATTTCTCGCGGCCTGCGGCCTCGGCGGGCGCCGCGCGGTGCGCGTGCGACAGGTGCATGGGGCCTGCGCGCTCGACGCCGCGGAGGTCACCGATCGAACCAACCCGGCCGACGCGCTCGTGACGGCGTCAGCGGCCGACGCGATTCTCGTCCGCAACGCCGACTGCGTTCCGATTCTTCTCGCCTGTCGCCGGACCGGACAGGTGGCCGCGGTGCACGCCGGCTGGCGCGGGCTCGTCGCCGGCATCATCGAGGCGAGCGTCGGGCGTCTGGTGACGGGCGGTGCGACGCCCGACAGCCTCTGCGCGGCGATCGGTCCATCGATCGGCGTTGACGCGTACGAGGTCGGCGAGGAGGTCGCCGCCGCCTTCGCGGCCCGCCATCTCGACGAGGTCATTCGGCGCGACCGCCCGCGCCCGCATCTCGATTGCCACGGGGCGGCGGAGCGCATCCTGCGCCGACTCGGCGTGCCCGCATCCTCGATCGACGGCGAGCCGCTCTGCACGCTCGCCCGACCGGAGGAGTTCTTCTCGGCGCGTCGCGACGGGGCGATCAGCGGTCGCCTGGCGGCGGCGATCGGGCCAGCGCCGACACGCTAGCGCCGTCGCGTCAGCGCGGACCCTTCCAGATCGCGGCCTCGAACGCCGCGACGATGTGCATGACGATGCCGAGGACGCCGAGCGTGATGACCCAGACCACGCCGGTGAGGATCAGCATGATCGCGGCGGCGAGCAGCCGACCCTGCACGAGCTGGCCGAGCCCCGGGATGAAGAAGCTGCAGATCGCCGCGATGACATTGCCAGCCGATCCCCGTCCAGTTCCGCTTGCCATGTGTTCCTCCGTGCGTCCGATGCGTGCGATGCGTGCGGGGATCATCCGCCGCCGGAATGATTGTTGGGAGTCGCCGCCGAATCCTTCAGCGGCGGCAGCCCCTTCGTGTCCGGGGGCACCGAAAGCAGCTCGACGCCCTCGTTCCGCTGGGTGAACGCCCGCACCGCCCACTCGTCGGCGAAGAGGACGAGCGGCCGCTCCTCGCTGTCGTAGGCCATCGTCGAGTCGGACAGGAGGTAGGGCCGCCAGTCGGGCGAGGCGCCGGCCTTGCGGTACCAGCGGGCGATCGTCCAGCGCGGCGTCTCGAGCCGCGACTCCGCGCCGTACTCGCTCCGCAGGCGGTACTGGAAGACCTCGAACTGGAGCGGGCCGACGGCCGCGAGCAGTTGCGACTTCACCTGTCCCTCGCCGACGAAGAGCGTCTGGACGACGCCCTCCTGGAGCAGGTGCTCCAGCCCGAGCCGGAACTTCTTCGAGTTCGACGGCTGCGGATTGTGCAGGATCGCGAAGCACTCCGGCGCGAAGCGAGGCATCTCGTCGAAGGCGATCGTGCGATCCTCGGTGAGCGTGTCGCCGATGCGCAGCACATCGCGCCCGACGATGCCGATGACATCGCCGGCGTAGGCCTCCTCGACCGTCTCGCGCTGCTGGCCGAAGAGCTTTTGGGCGTTCGAGAGGCGGATGCGGGTGCCGCTCTGGACATGCACGGCGCTCATCTCGCGCTTGAACACGCCGGACACGATGCGCAGGAACGCGATGCGATCGCGGTGCTTCGGATCCATGTTGGCCTGGATCTTGAACACGAAGCCGCTGAAGGTCGGATCGTCGGGCTCGATCGCCCGCTCGCCGACGAAGCGCGGGCCCGGATCGACCGAGTGCCTCAGGAATCCGTCGAGCAGGAGCTGCACGCCGAAGTTGTTCATCGCGCTGCCGAAGTAGACCGGCGTCATCGTCCCGTCGAGCACGCGGGCGCGATCGAAGGACTCGCCGGCGCCGGCGAGCATCTCGATCTCCTCCTGCGCGGCGAGGAAGTCGAGTTCGTCCATCCGCTCCCGGATCGAGGGATGGTCGATGCCCATCGTCTCGACCGGCGCGACGTACGCGCCCTGTCGGGTGCGCTCGAAGAGATGCACGCGCCGCTCGAGGCGCTCGTAGATCCCGCGGAAGCTCGGGCCGCCTCCGAGCGGCCAGTTCATCGGGAAGGCACCGATGCCGAGGGTGCGCTCGAGGTCGTCGATCAGGTCAAGCGGCGGCCGCATCGGGCGGTCGCACTTGTTCATGAAGGTGAAGATCGGGATACCGCGCCGGCGGCAGACCTCGAAGAGCTTGCGGGTCTGCGGCTCGATGCCCTTGCCCGCGTCGATGACCATGAGCGCCGCGTCGACGGCGATCAGCACGCGGTAGGTGTCCTCGCTGAAGTCCTTGTGGCCCGGCGTGTCGAGCAGGTTCACGCGATAGCCGTCGTAGTCGAACTGGAGGACCGTCGACGCGACCGAGATGCCGCGCTGCTTCTCGAGCTCCATCCAGTCGCTCGTCGTCGCCCGCTGGTCCTTGCGGGCCGTCACCGATCCGGCCAGGTCGACGGCGCCCCCGTAGAGCAGGAGCTTCTCGGTGAGCGTCGTCTTGCCGGCGTCCGGGTGCGAGATGATCGCAAAGGTGCGGCGTGGTGCGGGTGGCTTGATGCGTGTCATCGGGTGGACCGCGAGCGCGGGCCGCGAATGCTATCCGATAGGTCGAAACGCACCCGGTCAGCGCTCGCCGAGCCGTCTGAGCGCCGCCGTCGCCATGCGCGTCAGTCCGGCACGATCGCCGCCGCGCGCCCGGGCGATGCGCTCGGCGCCGCGGGCGGCCTCGATCGCGCCGGGCCGGTCGCCGACGGCATCGCGCGCGTCGCAGAGGGCGAGCAGGAGCGATATCTCCGTCGTCGGATCCTCGCGATCGTCGGCCGCGAGCGCCGGCACGAGCGTCGCCGCCAGCTCCTCCAGGCGGCGAGCGAGCTCGGTGGGCTCGAGTGCGGAACTCTCGAGCGCCCCACGCAGGATCGCCAGCGTCGAAAGGCCGGCGCCGAGGTCCGCATCGCCGGTCCGCGCGACCCACCGGCGCGGCTCCGACTCGAGCATCGCACGGACCGCCTCGCGGCCGCGCGAGCGGAAGAGGACGCGCGCCGCGCAGCGCAGCAGGTCGTTCGCGCGGGCCGACGACGCGCCCTCCTCGTCGATCGCGAGATCGATGGCGGCCCGGGCCCGCTCGAGGACCTCGTCATCGTCGCCCGGAGCGCCGCGGATCTCGATGATGCGGATGAGGTGATAGTGCAGGTTCACGATCCGCTGCGCGCTGCTCCGCAGAACCGGCGCGCCGTCGACGATCGCCCGTCCCTCCTCGATCGCCTCGTCGGTCCTCCCCGCGCCGCGCATCGCCCGGATGAGGATGCCGGCCGTGCCGAGGAGCGTCGGACTCCGCTCGCCGTACGCCGCCGAGCGAATCGCCATCGCCTCGCGCGAGCTCTCGATCGAGCGTTCCCAGAGTCCCGCGGTGAGCGCGAGGTACGCGTCGTTGTGAAGGGCACGGGCGAGGTCGGGATGGTCCGGCGCGAGGCGATCGCGCAGGCACTGGACGCTCATCGCGGAGACCTCGGTCGCGTCGAGCTCGCGCCCGAGCTCGTTCAGGATCACCGCTTTCGTGCTCATCGCGCTCCCGATCCGGATGTCGTCTCCGGCGGCGACGCCCGCCTCGATCGCGTTCTCCGCGACGGGCAGCGCCGACTGCGGGCCGTCCACCGCAGACAGCGAGGCGGCGATGAGCCGCAGCGCGTCGGCGCGGAGTCCGTCGTCGCGCATCGTCTCGAACCACGCGAGGGCCTCGGAGAGCGGGGCGAGCGCCTCGCGATGCAGGGCCTGGGCGGCGTAGGACCGGCCGAGTCCGAGCCGGGCGCGGGCGAGGAGATCGAAATCCCGATCAGCCTCGGGAAGCGTGAGGATGAGGCGGACCGACTCGGCATACTCGCGGGCCGCGTTCGCCGCATCGGCGAAGCCCTCGTAGGCGGCGCCGAGCGTCTCGCGCAACTCCGCCTCGATCGCCGGCGGCCGGCGCTGCACGAGCAGCTCGCCGCGGGCCAGCTCGAGCGTCGCCTCGACCGAGAAGCTCTCGCCGTCCATGCCCGCATCCTGCATCGCGCCGAAGATCCGCTGGAGAAAATCGCGGGCCCGCAGGGCGCTCTCGCTCGCCCGCTCCGCCTCGCGCGCCCGGCGCATCGCCTCGGTGGCACCGGCCTGCGCAGCGACCTTCGCGACCTGCTCCTCGATTCGGGCGTTCGAGAGATCCTCGCGTTCCTTCGCGAGCGACAGCGAGAGGAGCGCGAGGGCGACGGTCGCGACGAGGAGGGTCGCCGCGGCGACGCCCGCCACGACGAACGCGGCGCGGTGCCGCACGAAACTCTTGCGCAGCACATATCCGAGCTCGGTCGGATGGGCCGTCACCGGCTCGTTGCCGATCCAGCGGCGCAGGTCGTCACCCAGCGCCTCGACCGACGGATAGCGCCGCTCCGGCTCCTTCGCGAGCGCCTTCATGCAGACGAGGCTCAGCTCGCGCCCGATCGACGGCGCGACGCGGGAGGGCGGCGCCGGATCGGTCTCGGCGATCTGGCGGAAGAGTTCGGGAAGCGACGCCCGCTCGTCGAAGGGATGCGTGCCCGTGAGGCAGCGATAGAGCATCGCGCCGACGGCGTGCACATCGGCCCGGGCGTCGACATGTCCGTTCGTCACCTGCTCGGGCGCCGCATAGGTCGGCGTGCCGAGGAATCCGCTCGCCTGCGTGATCGCCGTCGCGTCGCGGCCGAAGGGCAGGGCGAGGCCGAAGTCGAGGACATGCGGCGCGCCGTCCGCGTCGACGAGGAGATTCGTCGGCTTCAGGTCGCGGTGAATGACGCCGTTGCGGTGGGCGTGAGCGATCGCGTCGGTGAGGGCGACGAAGGTCGCGACGATCCGCCGTGTGGCGTCGGCGGGAGCGTGCGCGTCGCGCTCCGCGTCGGCCCAGCGGTCGATCGGGCGGCCGTCGATCCACTCCATGATGAGGATCCGCTGGGCGCCGATCTCGTGGCTCGAAAGAAGCGTGACGATGCCCGGGTGCCGCAGCGATGCGACGATCTCCGCCTCGCGGTCGAAGCGGGCCCGAGCCGACGATCCGGCCGCGTCCTGATGGAGCCGCTTGACCGCCACCGTGCGGCCGGTGCCGGGCTCGATCGCGCGGTAGACGGTGCCCTGTCCGCCGCGGGCGACGACGGCGAGGAGGCGGTAGCCGCCGATCTCGCCCAGCGATCCCTCGTCCGCCGGCTGCACGGCGCGGGCGACGCGTCGCGTCCACGCGTCGAGATCCTCGTCGAAGCCAAAGGCCGCCGACGGCGCGTCATCGGCCGGGAGCGCCACCGCTACGCCTCCTCGTCGCGCACCTGCTCGGCGATCAGCTCGCGCATGCGATCGCGGATCCGCTGCTTCACCTTATGCACCGCCTGCTCGCTCATCGCGGCGTCGGCGGCGATGTCGCGGATCGCGTCGCCGCGCAGGCAGCGCTCGAAGATCGCAACGCTCGCCGGCTCGAAGCTCAGGCGGATCGAGGTCATCGCGAGACGGTAGTGGTGATCCTCCCACTCGCGGTCCCACGCCGCGATCTCGCCCGCATCGACCGCTTCGACCTGCTCCATCAGCTCGTCGCCGACGGGCAGGGCCCCGCGCTTGCCCGCCTGTCGTGCGATCGCGTTCCGCGTGCAGCGAAAGAGGTAGTCGCGGAAACGGCCGCGCGAGCGGTCGTAGTCGAAGCGCCGCAGCGAGCCGAACAGGCTGCTCAGGACGAGCTGGGCGATGTCCTCGGCATCGGCCTGCTGTCGGCCGCGCGAGCGGGCGAAGCGCACGACGAGCTCGCGGTAGCGCGACTCGAAGGTGCGCCACGCATCCTCGTCCGCCGGATCGCGGAGCCGCTGCAGGAGCGTCGGTTGGGTGGCTGGAATCTCCATCGCGGAAGCGGGCCTCTGCGGCGACGACGCTGATCGTACCGAAGCCGCGATCACCGATCAGCGCCCGGAGCCATCGGTTTGGACCGCTCGGCGTGCCAGCGAATGGCCGCGGACGCGGCGAGATCGGTCGCCTTCGTCGCCGCCTTGCCTCCGGCGTTCGAGACGGTCAGCACGGCGAAATCGCGCGACGGGGCGAGCCACGCGACGCACATCCAGTTCGTGTTGCTGCCCGCGTGGGTCAGCACGCTGCCGCCCCATGGCCGCTCGGCGGCGAACCAGCCCATGGCCGAGCGCGGCTCGGCGTCGGGCGCCTCGTGCAGCACCGCGAAGGTCGCCTCCGTGACCCCGAGCGGCTTGAGACCCGCGGGATCGAGATGGGCGCCGACGAAACGGGCCCAATCGCCGAGCGTCATGTGCATCGTTCCGGCCGGCGCGATCGCAGGGGGATTGTCGAGGTCGGTGAGGACGCCGCCCTCGCGGTGTCCTCGCGTCGCCCGCTCCGGCTGCCGCGCGGACGGCACGCCGAAGCCGAGCGAGGTGATGCCGAGCGGCGCGCACACGCGGTCGCGCACGAGGTCCTCCCACGGGCCCTTGCCAGCGATCTCGCACATCCGGCCGACGATCGCATAGCCCTGGTTCGAATACTCGAACTCGCCCCGCGCCTTGCTCGGCGCGCCGGACAGCACCGAGGCGACGAAGCGCATGCGGCAGGCCTGCGCGCCCTCACCGCAGGTCCACGCAGCGCGCCACGCCTCCGGGGCCGGCGCACCGGGAGCGCCGCCGCGATGGCGGAGGAGTTCGTCGAGGCGCACCCCGCGCCACGACTCGTGCATCGCGGGCACCTCCTCCCCGAGGAGTTCGCCGACCGTCGAGTCCCAACGGAGCGCCCCGGCGTCGACGAGCACGGCGGCGAGCGTCGCGGTGAACGCCTTCGTGCAGGAGCCAAGGTGCCAGAGGTCGTCGGTGGTCACCGGCAGGTTCGGGTCGCCGCCGCGCTTCCCGGTGACGCCGATCGCTTCGATCCGCGTGCTTCCCTCGCGGGTGAGGACGAGGGCGCCGAGGGCGGGTACCCCCGTCTCGCTGCGGATGGGTTCGAGCAGTCCGGCGAGATCCGCGGGAGCCTCGGCCCCAATGGCGGGAACGGCGGCGGGAGCGGGAGCGGCCGCCGGTGGCGTCGCCGGGACCGGCGGCGCGAACAGGACGGCGGTGAGGACGAGGGGAAGCGTCAGACTCATGGCCGATGAGCGTATGCCGGGTCGCGCCTGGCGTCAGGGCGTTCCGCACGACGGAAAACCCGAAAAAACAAGAGCCGCGACGGGATGTCGCGGCTCTCGCAAGGCGGTTGTCTGGTGGTGGAGGTCAGTGTCCTGACCGGTGTTTCCGTTCGGCCGGAACGGCGTCTCTCAGCAGCGCTGCGAAATTTCAAGATTCTGCCGCCCGCCCCCCTGGCGCGACCCTGCTTCGCCGGTCCGACTGGTGCGTTCCCAGTGACGAGTCTTTCCCCGCGTCGTCGCCGCCGCAACGGCGCCCGCGATGAAGCTCGGCGCGATCACGATCCAGTAGTACGCGGGAAAGAGCAGGGCGAGGGGCAGGAGACGCCAGGCGCCGGGTTGGCCCGCCGCGCGCCGGGCGTCGCTTTCCCACAGGCAGGCGAGCGCCGTCTGGGCGACGAAGAGCGCGGTCGTGCACGCCAGAAGCCGCGCGGCCGTCGCCGGATCGAAGCGGCCTGCGAATCCGAGGCCCGTGATGGTCGCGAGAAGCCAGAGGCCCGCGGTCGCGAGCGTGATGACCATCCAGAACATGCTCGCGATCGACTGCGCCGCGAGCGGAATCAGCGCTGCGTTGCGCGTCGAGGCGAGATTGCCGTGCAGCCGCAGCGTCTCGCACATGCCCTGCGCCCAGCGGCGCCGCTGGCGGTGGAGCGCGGCGATGCCGGTCGGAGCCTGGATCGCGAAGTGCGCACGCGGCTCGTAGGCGAGTTCGTGGCCGGCCTTCTGCAGGCGCCAGCTCAGCTCGATGTCCTCGGTGACGCTCGCCGTCGTCCAGCCGCCGACGGCGCGGAGGGCGTCCGTGCGGAAGCACGCCGCAGCGCCGCTGACCGTGAAGAGACCGCCCCAGAAGCTGTCGGCGCGCTTGATGAGGCCGATGATGCCGAGGTACTCCATCGACTGCATGCGAGGGAGAAATCCCTGCGGATCGGCCACCCGCGGATTGCCCGTCACCCCCGCGATGCGCGGATCGGCGAACTGCTGCGTCATCGCCCGAATCGCGCCGGGCTCACAGACCGTGTCCGCGTCCACCACCATGAACAGTTCGCAGTCGCTCGCATCGAGCGCGACCTGCAGGGCGCCGGCCTTGCCGTGCCGCTCGCGGAGCTCGTGGACGATGACGCCGCGCGACGCGTAGCGCCGCGCGATCTCGGCGGTCGCATCGGTGCTCGCGTCACTCACCACATGGATCGTCATCGCGCGGAGGTCCTGGGCGAGCAGCGACTCGATCGTCGCCGCGATGCCCGCCTCCTCGTTGCGCGCCGGCACGACGACGGCGATGCTCCGATCGGTCCGCGGATCCCACGGAAGTCGGCTCTCGCGACGCAGAAAGAAGAGCATCGCGAAGACGATCCACATGAGGCTCATCCCGACCGGAAAGAGCAGTGCGTACTCGCCGAGTCCCGCGGCGAATCGGTCGGGCGCGGTGAAGTGCGCGGTCTCGTCGAGCGCTGCGTCGAGCCATTCGGAGCCGATCGCCTGCAGCCATCCGCCCACCGCCCGGGCGACGCGATCGACGGTCGCCTGCGGAGGCGATCCGCCTTCGATCGCGGCGCCGGCGACGCGGGCGATCAGCCCCGGCAGGAGCACCGCGATCGCCGCAAGCGGCACGATGCCGAGTGCGGCGCGGCGCGGCGGCGCGTCGGCGAGGACGGCATGCGTGCCGCACGCTCTGCTCGGCGGCCGCGGACCGGCCGAGAGGCGCCGACCGCCCTCGACCATGAGGGCCCACAGGGTGATGCCGACGACGACGGAGAGGAGCGACGGCTCGAGCGCCCGCCCGTCGATGACATACATCTCAAGACCGATCCAGACGAAGAGCATGCCCGCGGCGTACCCGACGCCGAGCAGGGCGTTGGCGAGCGCGCGACCGACCATCGCGAGGTTCATCGGACGCTCCTTCCGAGGGCGAGCCCCGCGGCGCGCTCGACGCGCCGCACATGGTTCTCCGCGTGATCGGCGGCCTCCGCGAGCGTCACGATGCGACACTCCGGACGCGAGCGGACCTCGCGGATGAACTGACGGAGCGTCGCGAGTTCGGTCTCGCCGCTCGCGAGCCACTGGTGGATGTCGATGACGAAGACCGGCTCCTCGAGCCAGAGCACATGGTCGAGTCGTTCGAGCCACGCGTCGAGCATGTCCTCGGCGCTCATGCCCGCGACGCGCAGCGCATCCCAGTCGTTCGGCATGATGAAGGGAATGGTGACGATCGAGCGGTTCGGATCCTCGGGATGCACATGGATCGCCGCGTCGAGATAGCTCGTCAGCGGGTCATACGCGAGCGATCCGTCATAGCGGATCGCGCGATCCATGAGATGGTCGCGGAGCGGTTCGGTGATGCTGTTGCGCGGCGCGCCGAATCCGGTGACCGCAAGTCCGAGGGCCCTCAGCGACGCGAGGCCGCTGTCCGTCGCCTCGACCTGCGATTCCCACGGCAACGCGTCGAGCTGCTCGTGGTCGTAGGCGTGGCAGGCGATCTCGTGCCGGTGCGCCGCCGCCCGGCGAATCGCGTCCGGCTGCAGATCCGCGAGGCGGCCGCAGGTGACGAAGGTCGCGCGCACTCCCTCGGCGTCGAAGAGGTCGACGAGCCGGTCGATCATGCCCGGATCGACGGCGTCGTAGCTGCCCGTCCAGTCCGGCTCGGTGTCGATGCGGATGGCGACGGCGGTGTGGCCGGGCTGCGGAACGCCGTTCGACTCGACGAGGCGGCGCGAGCCGACGATCCGATCGAGTTCGCGCGTGCCCCATCGGCCGTAGTGAAAGAATCCGACGCGCTCGAGCGGCAGACCGCCGACGCGATCGAGCGTGCGACAGGTGCGTCGCACGCTCATGTCGCCGTCGACGAGGCAGGTCAGCACGCACTCGTCCTCGACGAGCTCCGCCGCCGACTCGATGCAGGCATCAAGCCATTCCGGGCTCTTCCACCAGTCGTCCCAATAGCCCATCACCGCGATCTCATCGAGACCGACGCGGGCCATCGCCCGAAAGTCCTGGCCGCTCTGCGTGTTGAACGAATAGTCGGCCGCGGAGAAGGGCAGCACGCAGGCGCCGAACCAGGCGTCCGCGCGGACCTCCTCGATCGCATCGCGCATCGCGTCCACGGCGCTGCAGATCGCCGCGCTGCGGCCCGCCGTCCAGAGCGACCAGAGCGGCGTTCGCCGCGCGCCCGCGTCGACGATGTCGGCTGGGGTCACGCTCGCGACGCCGGCGCGCTCGGCGAGCTCGGCGAGGCAGCGATCGCAGACGCAGGCGTGGTCGCTGTCGAAGCGGATGAAGTCGGTGTAGACGCCGGCGAGCGACGGATGTGTCCGGAGCGCCGCGGCGATCGCCTGGGCCTCGTGCCGAACGGCGTCAGGATGACGCGGACAGAGCCACGCCGCGGAAGGTTCGCGGGTCCCGTCGGGATGCGCGGTCCACGCCCTCCACTCCGGATGGGCGGACGCCGCCGCCTCGTCGTTGAACGCGGGCACCCAGCCGTAGACGCGAATGTTCGCAGCGACGAGCCGATCGACCAGGCGGCCGAGGCGTCCATCCTCGTAGCCCGGAGCGACCGTCAGCAGATCAGTCTTGAAGAGCGCCGATCCGCCGAGGAGTTCGTCGGTGTCATCTTGCTTGCATTGGAGCAGCACCTCGGTGACGCCGGCGGCGACGAGGTGACCAACGAGTGATTCCGACGCCGTCGGATCCGAGAGGTGCGGCGCGGCCCGCAGCACGATGCGCAGGCCGCTTGTTGGCGTCGTCGGTCGGTTCAGGTCGTTGCGGTCGCCGCGACCCCGCGCGACGCCGGCGGCGTCAGGGAACGCCTGCCGATTGCGGACCGTCGATTCCGGGGCCCTGTTCCGCATGACCTCGCGGATGCCAAGGCCACCCAGCGTCACCACGACCACGAGGAGCGAGAGGATCCGGGCGACCCGTTGGCCTCCGGCGGCGGGCTGGCTTGCGAGCGGGGGGAAGGGATGCGGTGGAGGCGACGGCATGCGGCGTGACCCCGCCCGCCGTCGGAAGGCGGAGCGGTGGCATGCGTAAGGAGACGCCGAGGGCGATCCACGGACTCAAACAAGTCTGAATTCGGAGAATCACACCTCCGAGAACCGGATGGCCGCATGTCTGGCGGGGGTTCTGGCGACTCCGACCCGGCGCTTCCGACCTGGCGTTTCCGACCTGGCGCTTCCAACCCGGCGGCCGCCACACCGCCTCCCGCTGTCGCCGTTCGTTGGGCTGTTCAGGCCGATCGGGACGATGAACGGCCGCGGGAGATGCGCCAGAGACGGTATGGAGGGCCGCGCGTTGCGGAGGCTGTGCCATGGCGACTCACACCGCAAGTCCTGCTGTCAAGTAGAAATTGCCGAGATCGGGGGAAATGAGGCACAAAATCAGGCTCCATCGCTGGCAGCCGGTCGAGTCTGGGGCAGAGTGGAGGCCGGAGAGGTGGTGGACAACATGTCGGTTGCTCGCGCCGATGCTCACGCGATTCGGCGCGTCTGGTGGAGTCGGCGTATCCGGGTGGATGCGTTCGTGCTCCTGTGGGCGGTGAACACGCACCCGTCGCGCTCCTCCCGCGGCGGTGCAGGTGAAGGTAGTACACACATGCAGAACTCACAGGGTCGGGGATGGGGCCGCGGACGGTGGATGCGCGGCCATGGCTCGGATCATCACTTGAACGACCCATCGGCGACGGGCTCTTTGCGGGGCCTGCAGCTCGGTGCCTGCGCGATCGCGCTCGCAGCGCTCGCGACGCCGAGCTTCGCTGCGCCGCCAGCGGCTGAGGTCTTCTTCGCGATCAACGATGGCGATCCGAAGTTCGACACGATCGTCGGCGCGCCGAGTCAGAACGGCAATCAGGTCTACATCGCGACCTATTCCGCGCTCGATGGTTCCTGGTTCATCACCTACAACGTCTCGGCGGACTACACCAACAATCCGCAGACGGCCCTCATCGGCACCGTGACCGTCGAGAACAAGACGGTTCGGGACACGCTGAGCTTTCGGGTCGGCCTCGATGTGCCGATCTGTCCGATGGTCGAGCGCGGCTCCTTCGTCGGCGGATCGGCGCTCCTCACGCTCGCGACGAGCGGCCCGGGCACGCTGAGCTGCGTGAAGGAGGGCACTCCCATCTTCCGCGGCACCACCGACGGACATCCGGTCGGCTCGATCTTCTACTGCCCGACCACCCTGACGAGCACCGGCTCGAGCCTCATTTCCTACTCGGGGACCTACGGCCTTCCGGGCGTTTCGCTCGCCGGCAAGCCGTCCTTCGAGACGATCGGCATGGTCGAGGAGTTCCGGCTGACGCCGCAGGACAAGCTGACCATGCAGTTCACGCTCTTCTTCAAAGATGCGAACGGCGCGTCGCCGCCTGTTCCCTGCGAGATGGACGTCGACGGTGACGGAATCGTCGGTCAGAGCGATCTGGCGGAGATCTTCTCGAGTTGGGGAGCGACCAGCTTCTGCCCGTCGATGTTGCCGACCGACTTCAACGACGATGGCCAGGTCGACGCTGCGGACCTCATGATCCTGCTCAATGCGTGGGGTGACTGCGAGGGGTGAGCCCCACGCCGACCGATCCGATCCGCTTGGCGCTAGCCATCGAGTGAGTGGAAATACTCACCCGGTTCGGTGGCGCCTCAGCCAGCCGCTGTGGGGCGATCGACGCAATTGCATCGAGCCTTGCGCCAGACTGGGAATCTCCCGGTGCCGAATCGCATCCGAGATCCGTATTCTTCCGATCCACATTCGGAGGCCGGGGCTTTCCCGCGTCGCCGAAACCGACCAGTCCGCTGGGCACATTTCGGGCGTTGACATCCGTCCGCCCAACCGAGCACCCGACCGCAGGCCTTTGAGCAGTACACAAGGCCTGCGGATCGGGCGGTGCCCTGCGCTGGCGTCTTTTCGGCGTGTGTTCATTCAGATCGGCGTCGCGACCCGACCGCCCGCGGCGAGCAACTCGGCAAGCCGCTCGGAGCGATAGTCGAAGATTCGTTCGACATCGCGCCGCACGATGAGCGGCTCGCTGATCCACCGAAGCGGCGACGCGTATTCGACTTCGTCGATCACCCGCGTTCCGCCGTCCACGCGCTCGAAGCGATGTTCGTGATGCCACCAGCGATAGGGGCCGCGCACCTGACGGTCGACGAACCGCGTGCAAGGCTCCCACGCGTCGATCCGCGTGTGCCAACGCACCGGGATGCCGTGCAGGCGAATGCGATAGTCGATCGTCGCCCCCTCATGCATGGCGATCGGCGTCGGCGTCGTGATCTCGAAATTGAGCCACGGCGGCGTGATCGCCTCGAGATTGCGGGCGTCGGCGAAGAACTCGAAGGTCTCTTCGATCTGCCGCGGCACCGTGATCGCGCGGCGGATCAGCCGCAGGCCCGAGCGAGGCCGCTGACTCGGCGCCTGTGATCCGTCCCGTTCGGCCTCGCGGGCGATCCCGTCCAAGAGCCGCGCGAACACGAAGGCGTGCGGTGCCATCGAGAGCGTCCAGTACGCCGAGCCGAGCGCGTTCGCCGCAGCGAGCGACGCCTTCTGTCGGATGAGGCAGCGATTCGCGGGGCGCGGTTCGATTTCCCACGCCACCCGAGCCTCGCCGAGTCCGCGCATCTCGCAGGCGAGGGCGTATCCGCGACCGGGGTCCGCCGTGGCGACGCGCCAGTGGTCGATCGGCTCCCCGACCTTCGCAGCAGGCCGCGATCGATCACCCGGCGACCCGCCCCTCACGATCGCGGGGGCGAGCATCGAGCGCATCGCCCAGAGCGGCCGGTCGAGCAGCGGATGGCCGTGATAGCCCGCCGCAGCGAGCCGTGTGAGGGCCGAGAACGCGGCAGCGGGCGTCGCCCAGACAAGTCGTTCGCGGGTCATCGTGGTCATGGCGTCCTCTGTTCTCCAGCTCGGTCCGACCGGATGCAGCGCGCGGCAGCGACGACCGCGCCAGCGCGGCCGCCACTACACTCCGCCCATGACGATACCGGCTGATTCGCCGACGCTCACCGAGATCCGGGGCCGCTTTCCGTCGCTCGCCCAGGCGAGCCCGTGGGCCCTTCTGGAGAACGCCGGCGGCTCCCAGGTCCCGGGCGAGGTGATCGACGCCGTCGCCGCGTACTACCGCTCGAACTATGTGCAGCTTGGGGCCGGGTATCCGATGTCCGATCGGGCGACCGCGACGGTGGACGCCGCCCACGCGAGCGTCCTCCGAACCCTGAACGGCGAGGGGCGCGGATCGGTGATTCTTGGGGCGAGTACGACGCAACTCTGTCACCTCATCGCCGGCTGCTACGCCGAGACGATCCGGCCGGGAGACGAGATCGTTCTCGCCGAAACCGGCCACGAGGCCAACATCGGTCCCTGGCTCCGTCTCGAGCGTGCCGGTGCCACGATCCGATGGTGGCGCGTCGACCGCGACGCTCAGGAGTGCACGCTCGACGGCCTCGATGGCGTGCTGAGCGAGCGCACGCGGATCGTCGCGTTTCCGCAGGTGAGCAACCTTCTCGGCGGCATCCTCGATGTCGCGGAGATCACCCGCCGCGCCCATCGAGCCGGCGCTCGCGTCTTCGTCGACGGCGTCGCCTTCGCGCCGCATCGCGTCATGGATGTCGCGGCGTGGAATGTCGATTGGTATGTCTACTCGACCTACAAGGTCTACGGCCCGCACATGGGAGCGCTCTACGGCCGCGCCGACGCGATCGGCGAACTCCGGGGTCCCAATCATTTCTTCATTCCGCGCGACCGCATTCCCTATGTCTTCGAGCTCGGCGGTTCGAGTCACGAAGGATGTGCGGCGATCCGCGCGCTGGACGGCTATCTCGCGTTTCTCGCCGGCGCGATGCCCTCGCAGGCCGACATCGCGCGGACGACCGTCGCGCGCGCGTTCGAGCGGATGACCGCTCTCGAGTCGCCGATCCAGGCGCGCATGATCGACGGCCTGTCCTCGCTGCCCGGCGTTCGGCTCGTCGGCAGAGCACCCGCCGACACCGCATCGCGCGTGCCGACGGTGAGCTTCCTCCACGATCGCCTGCGGCCGGCGGAGCTCGTCGCCGCGGCCCACGGCGCGCAGGTCGCGATTCGTTCCGGCCACATGTATGCCTATCGCCTCTGCGAGGCGCTCGGCATCGACACGAACGAGGGCGTCGTCCGGGCAAGCGCCGTGCACTACAACACGCTTGGGGAGGTCGATCGTCTCATCGACGCCCTCGGCGCCGCGATCAGCCGCTCACGCTGACGCGATCGCCGACGCCGAGCGCGCCCGGCGCGTCCACGAGCGCATGCCGACCGAAGACGATGCCGCCATCCTCGCGTCGATAGCCGGCAAGCGTGCGCAGCGGCTCCGGACCGCCGCGCTCGCCGCTCCGCTGGTCGATCGTGATGACCTCGCATCGCTTGCAGCGCGTGGCGAGCCGCAGTCGCACGGCGCCGACCGCCAGAGCGCTCCACGCGTCATCGGCAAAGAGGTCCACGCCGTCGAGCAGGATGTTCGCGCGGAAGCGATCGGCATCGACGGCAGCGGCTCCGGACGCGACGAGCCGAGCGTTCAGATCATCGACCGCCGACTGGGCAAGAACGAGGATCGGCGCCGCGTCGGCGAAGCTGAAGGCGCTTTGCGGCAGCGAACGCTTGGCGGCGGTGAGCCGTACCGCGTCGCGCGGCATGAAGACGAGTCGGCAGGGGTGCTCGAGTGCATCGGAGAGCAGGGCATCGATCGGACCGCCGCAGGCGAGCGCATCGAGTTCGTCCTCCCAGACGCGCACGCGCAGTCGCTCGCCGTCGGTGGGCTCCGCTGCGCAGCGCTCGGAATGTCCGGCCGGATGGCGGACAACGAGCGTTCGGTCATCGACGATCGTCGCGACGACCGTCGCAAGCGTCGGGCACTCGCGCTGGGTGATGAATGTGCCCTCCGAATCGACCGCCATGAATCGCCGGTCATGCCGCAGTCCGCGCTCCTCGACCTGCGCGCGCTCCGGGGAAAAGCCTGCAGCGCCCTTGATCGGGAAGACCGAGAGTGAACGGATCGTCGGCATGCGAAGAGTGTCGCAGCTTCGTCCGACATTCGCCACGCAGCGACGAACGCATACGCTACGCAGTCGATGCGTCTCGCCCTCGTCACCTGTGCGAACCTGCCCCGTCCCGACCCCGAGCTCGGCGTGCTGCGCGACGCCGCACACGCACTCGGCCACGACGCCGTCATCGCCTGCTGGGACGATCCGGCGGTCGCATGGGCGTCCTTCGATCGTCTCCTCATCCGCTCGACCTGGAACTATGTGCAGCGGTTTGCCGAGTATGCCGCATGGCTCGACCGTCCCGATGTCGCGCCGCGTCTCATCAATCCGCTCCGCACGATTCGCTGGAACATCCACAAGCGATATCTCCTCGAGCTGGCCGAGCGCGGCGTTCCGGTCGTCGGGACGGAGTTGGTTCCAGCCGGTGCGATGCCGGACTGGGAAGCGATCGCCGCCCGCTCGGAGGAGATCGTCCTGAAGCCAGCGATATCCGCGGGCTCCTTCGCGACGGTGCGCGTGCGCCGCGATGAGCTCGATCGGGCCCGCGAGCACCGCCGGGCGCATCTCGACCGCGACATGCTCATCCAGCCGCTTCTTCGCAGCGTCGTCGAGCGGGGCGAACGGAACGCCGTCTACTTCGCGGGCGTCTTCTCACACGCCGTCGAGAAGGGGCCGCGCTGGAGCGGCGACCGCGAGGCCTCGCGCGGGCTCGTGCAGCCGACCGTCGCGGAGCGCGCCCTCGCCGCGCGCGTCCTCGAGCAAACAGCCGACATCGTCGGCGCGATGCCCGCCTACGCCCGCGTGGACACGGCACTCGACGACCATGGCCGGCCGGTGCTGATGGAACTCGAACTCATCGAACCATCGCTCTTTCTCGACCGGATTCCAGAGGCGGCGCCCGAACTCCTGCGTGCAGCGCTCGTCTACCGGTTGTAGGGAACCTCGTTGATCCAGTGGAAGCCGCGGTTCATCAGCAGGAACTCCTCCGGCGTGCGGCGCTTGAAGAGCACTTCGATCTCGCTCTCCTCGAAGGTGCCGATCACGCGCAACTCCGCATCGCCGACTCTTTCGAAGGCGAGCGTCGCGAAGGGTTCGGGCGTCCGACTCTGATCGCTCGCCGCCGACTGTTCGGTGAGAACAAGCGCCCCGCGATCGCCGGCGGACTCTGTCGCGGCCCGCTCTGCATCGAGGAAGGAGAGCTGCCATCGGCGCGTCGTGCCGCGCATCGGCGCGAGCGAGGCCATCTTCCAGTCGGGCCGATCGGTAATCGTGAGATAGCGCCATCGCGTCTCGTCGGTGACGAGCGCCGGCACCTCGGCGCCGTCGCGGCGGAACTCGACCGCTTCCCATGTTCCGTCGAGCGCACCGCGCGGCGCTTTCGCTCCGTAGGTGAACTGCATCTGATAATGGGACCAGGTGATCATGCCCACCGCTGAGATCACCCACAGGAGCTTGATGGTGAACGCCGTGTAGCGGAGCGGCGCGTTCGTCCACGGGCCGATCAGGTCGCGGGCCGGCAGGGGCTTGTTCAGCAGCATGAAGCCCATGAGATCGCGGGCGTGCGGCGCGACGATGATGATCGCCGTCAGCAGGAGATGCGAGGAGTAAATCTTGACCGGCACGTCGTAGCAAAGGTTCAACAAGACGACATTCGTCATGACCCCCGCGGTCCAGAGGCCGCCGAGAAGCGTCGTGCGACGGAAGAGGAGCAGCAGTCCGCCGATCGTCTCCATCCAGCCGCCGAACATCACATACGCCGGCGACGCGCCCATGAAGGTCCAGAGGAGTCCCATCGGCGATGAGTCGCCGTAGGTCTGGAGCAGCCGGCCCATGTGGGGCTGCGGAAACTGCAGTGCGAACACCTTGTTGATTCCATAGCCAAGCATCGACGACGCGAGCACGAAGCGCATGAGGATCAGGAAGCCGTCATGCAGCCACGGGTAGGAGCCGCGTCGCCAATCGATGATCGACCAGAGGAGCGTGACCGCCGAGGCGATGATCGCGTACAGGGCGATCTGCACCCAGTTGTAGGTCGTGTCGCCGGAGCCGGCGGGGAAGATGGTGATCTCAAGCCCGAACGCCACCTTGCCGAACCAGACCACGAGCGGGCGCTCGACCGTCTGTCCGACCGCGTATCCGAGCATCTGCCCGAGCAGCGGAATCAGGCCGATGATCGCGGTGAGCGAGAAAAGAATCAGATAGATGAAAGCGAAGCGGAAAGCGCAGCGCGTGAGCGGGTGCCAGCGGCGGTCAGCGGTGGTGTCGGTCATGGTGGGGCGGTCGGGTCGCGAAGATGGCGGCGGCGAACGAGCGGTCGCTGTCCATCGGACCGAACCCCCGTCAGACCCGCACGAATCCGAGCGACTCGTACAGCCGCACGGCCGGGGCGTTGCCGACCGTCACCGCCAGGGAGAGCGAGTCGTAGCCCGCGTCCCGGAGCCGGCGAACCGCCCGGAGGATCCCGCCACGGGCGAGCCCACGCCGTCGCCACGCCGGAAGGGTGAGCGAGAAGGCGAGCATCGGAGCCCCCTCGTAGTGAGTCAGAAGCGTCGCGGCGACCGGCGTGCCCTCGTGGATCGCGACCTCCGAGGCGTCGGGGTCGAAGCGTCCGTATCGGCCGGTGGTCAGTAAGCGGATCTCCGACCGGGCGTCCTCGAGCGTTTCGCCGGCGTCGTCAACCGAGCCGCGATAGGCGTCGAGCATGAGCCGGGCGAGCCCCTCGGCGTCGCCCGCCGCCGGCGGCCGGATGAGGACATCCGCCGGGATCGTCCCCTCCGCCGGGGTCAGGCGATCGGAGGTCATGGTGTTGAATGGAAGGATTCGGCGTTCGCGCTGCATGAAGCTTGGTCGTCTCGGTGAACCGTTCGAAGCGCGAAGGCAGCCCCGGCCACCCGACGCAAGCCCTGGAATCCGTCCCGTCGATGTGCGCCCGGTGGTCGCCGCGCTCAGAGTGTGTAGCAGGAGCGCCGCAGCGCCCCGGCGGACACGCAGGGAATCGTAGTGTGCGATCCGAAGGGGCCATGTTGGCCGCGCCGAGTTCGCCACTCCACGGAGGGATCCATGAGCGCTACCGTGACCGATCGTCGTCAGGGCGGGGCAACCGAGACGCTTCCGGCTGGGAGCAAGGCCCGCCGAGCGATCGGTCGGCTCGGACGGCGGGTGCACGACGCCGCGTTCTCCCGCGTCCACCGCAGCACACTCATCTACAACACCTGCTGGGAGGATCCGCGCCTCGACCGCGAGGCGCTCGCATTCTCGCGCGACAGCCGCATCGTGATGATCACGAGCGCTGGATGCAACGCGCTCGACTACCTCCTCGACGATCCCGCCGAGATCCACGCGGTTGACTTGAATCCGCGGCAGAACGCGCTGCTCGAACTGAAGCTCGCCCTCTTCGCGGCAGGCGATCAGCGGAGCCTCTGGTCGCTCTTCGGCGAGGGTGCGCATCCTGCAGCCCGCGAGATGCTCGAGTCGCTCATGCCCTCGATGCCAGCGTACGCCCAGACCTATTGGCGGAAGCACGCCGGGTACTTCGATCCGGAGTCGCTCCGCGGGAGCTTCTATTTCCGCGGCGGCAGCGGCTTCGCCGCGTGGCTCCTGCGCGGCGCGATCCTTCGGAAGAGCGCGAAGCGAGCGGCCTTGGTCGACTCGCTCCTCGCCTCGAACACGCTTGATGAACAGCGCGAGCGATGGGCCCGCATCGAGCCGCTCATCTGGACGGGACTGACCCGCTGGCTCGTGCGGCAGCCCTCGGTCATGGCCCTTCTCGGCGTGCCGCGGCCGCAGATCAGGCTCATTCTCGAATCCGATCCGGGCGGCCTCGCCGGCTTCGTGCGCGATCGGCTCCGGCATGTGATGACTGAGCTTCCACTCGCCGACAACTATTTCTGGCGGGTCTACATGACCGGTCGCTACACGGCGACCTGCTGTCCCGAGTACCTCCGGCCGGAGCGCTTCGCGGCGATCGCCGACCGCGTCGGCCGCGTCCGGGCGCGGACGATGTCGCTGAGCGAGTTCCTTCGTCGCCACCCAGGTCGCTACTCGCATTTCATTCTGCTCGATCACCAGGATTGGCTCGCCGCTCATGATCCGGCGTCACTCGCCGAGGAGTGGGATCTCATCCTGAGGAACAGCGCGCCGAACGCGAAGGTGCTCCTTCGCTCGGCTGGCCCCGATCTTTCGTTCATTCCCGACGCGATTCGCGGCAGGCTTCGCTGGAACGAGGCGCTTACGAAGCGGCTGCACACGCTCGATCGCGTCGGCACCTACGCGAGCATGCATGTCGGTGAGGTGATCGCCCATGGGAGCTGAGGCCCTCGAGCGATACTACCGATGGCACGCGCGGATCTACGACGCGACGCGCTGGTCGTTTCTCTTCGGTCGCAGCGGGATTCTCGACCTCGCCGCCCGCGAGGTCACGCCGCGCTCGATCCTCGAAATCGGCTGCGGCACCGGCGCGGTGCTCGTGAGCGCCGCGAAGCGATTTCCCGAGGCACGGATCGTCGGCATCGATCTCTCGAAGGACATGCTCACGGTTGCGAAGCGCCGCGTCAGTCGCTTCGGCGACCGCGTCCGACTCCATCACGGCGCCTACGACGGTCCGGCGGCCGCGCGCCTCGGCGAACCCGAGGGCTTCGATCTCATTCTCTTTTCCTACGCGCTTTCAATGTTCGGCGACGCCGCCGAGCGAGCCGCCCAGCACGCCGCAAGCGATCTCTCGCCGCGCGGCCGGCTCGCCGCGGTCGACTTCCATCACGCCGGCACATCCTGGTTCGAGCGCTGGATGGGCCTGAACCATGTCCGCATGCGCGGCCACGCCCTCGCCGCGCTCACGAGCGCCGGCCTCCGCGGCCCGACCCACGCCAAGCGAGCCTACGCCGGCGTCTGGAGCTACATCTCCTTCGTCGGCGCCCGCCAAACCGCTGAAGCGACCTGACGATCGACCGGCGGGCTTGAGCCTCGTCCCCCGACAATCTGTCCTTCTCAGAAGGACAGATCCGCGAAGGGGCAAGTCCCGCGACGATCGCGATACCGGAGGGAAGGCGATTCGCTCGCCGCGGATCGGCGCGGGCTGATCGGTTCACGGCATCGACGCGGAGCGCGATCGAGAAGCGGCTCCGAGCGTATCCCTTCTTCGGCGGCTTACCGACGAACATCGACGAGGACTTTCTGATCGCGTCGCCCGCGAATCCTTCGGGCCAGATCTGCATCACCGTTCCGCCGGAAGCGACCCATCTCTTCTTCTCGCTCGGTGATGTTCTCTTCTTCGACAACCTCGACAACGACGGCGACTGGAAGGTGCGCACCGAGCTCGATCCGTCGTGCGTCGGCGACCTCGACTGCGACGGCAAGGTCGGCGCGTCCGATCTCGCGATCCTGCTCGGCGCGTGGGGACCCTGCTGAGCGAGCGCGTCCTACAGCCCGGCACACGCGCCCCACGCCCCGAGCAGCACGGCGAGGTCGTCGGCAGCCACCATGCCATCCTGATTGAAGTCGGCGAGGTGATCAGGGTTCGCGCCCCACGCGCCGAGCAGGATCGCGAGGTCGGTGGCGTCCACGATGCCGTCGCCGCTCAGGTCGGCCGGGCAGGGAATGATGTCGGCCACGGTGAGCGTCACGATGTGGGCGACTTCACCGGTGATGGAACCGACGCTCCAGACATAGGTCGCTCCCGGAATCGAGCTGGTCGGTCCGTCCACGAACAGGCCGGTGAGTGACGCGGGCGGCGCGACGAGGATGGTGAAGACATCGCCGAGCAGCGGCTTGAAGTGACCATCGCCCAGATCGAGCAGCGTGACATCGAGCTCGCCGGCGAGCGCATTCGAGGCACCGTTCACGATGAGCTGATCATGCTCGCTTCCCTCCGCATAGCCGCCGATCTCGACCTGCCATGTGGAAGTCGGCGCAACGGTCAATCGGTCGACGGTCGCGAGGCCCGGGCCGTCGGCGACGCTCATCTGGCCATCGTTCGCGAGATCGGTCTGTCCGAGGTCGGCCGCGTCATGGAGGAGGATCGAGCCTGACGCGGCGACTTCGATGCTTCCACCGCCGGAAAACTGCGTCGCGGGAGCAATCTCCGTCGCTTGCGTGAACCGCAGGCGAGCGTCGTTCTCCAGGAAGGTGAAGCTCGCGGTCGGCAGGATCTCCGTCGCCGCCGTGATCTGGACCGCCTTCGACACCGTCGTTGTTCCCGCGATGCCGACGGGACTTCCTGCGATGCGCGTGAGGAGTAGCGGCCCCACGCTCCCGAGCTTGAGTGGGCCGAACATGGTCCACCGCTCCACGAATTGCGGCAGGTTGATGGTGAGCTTGCCGAACAGCGTGCCTGTCAGATCGATGCCGCCGAGCATGTGATTGAGGGGGCCGATCGAGTCGGCGTTGACCGTGAGCGTGTGACCGATCAGCCAGTCCGAACCGAGTCCATCGAGATCGATCGTGTCGGCATGGATGACGGAGGGACCGACAACCGAAGCGTCGGCATACTGAATGCCGTATCCGTTGATCGTCACCGTTCCGTTGTAGGTGGTCGGGCCGTTGAAGCTCACGCCGCCGTCGAATGGCGTCGGTCCTGCGCTGGTGAAGGTGCCGCCCTCGACCGTCGTCGGTCCGGAGAAGCGAATGATGGCGCCTTCCTCCATGTCGAACGTCCCGCCCTCGACGGTCGCGTCGAAGAACCAAAGGAATCCGTCGGTATCGACCGCAGCGCTTGCCGAAGGACTCAGCGTTGCCTGGGCGTCGAAGACGAGCTCCGCGCCGTCGCCGAGCAGTTGGATATCGCCGTTGACGGTCACCGGCGCGCCCTGCACGCGAGCGAGAACATCCTGCGTTTCGAGTCCGAACACGCGGATCTCGCCGTTCGCTCCGAGCGTCCAGGGCTGGTCGAGCTCCATGTTGAGCCGAGCGCCGTCGATCAGGTGAATGGCATCGTCCATCGGATCGCTGAGCGCCGCAGCGGTGATGCGTAGCTCTGGAGCCTCATACGGATTCGCGTTCGTTCGCGTGAGCTGGATGCCGAGTTCGCCACCGATGTCGCCGTCGAGATCGATCAGACCGGCGCCAGATTGGAAGATGGACGAGAAGCCGGGGAGGAGATCGATGAGCCCATCGTTCTTCAGGCTCGGCGTCGTGTCGCCTGCGAGGATGATGCTGGCAAATCCATAGAAGGTTCCGGAGGGAAGAATGCTCATCTGATCGTGGACCAGCAGTCCGCCGCTCAGTGAGTCGACGCGACCGAAGGCGGCGATGTTGAGCGAGCCGGTCTCGACATCGTGGATCGCGTTGCTGTCCGTGATCTGAAGCGTCGAGTGGTAGGTGCCGCCCTGCGTCTCGTTCTGTCCGGAGATCGCAATGAGACCGGAACAGGTGAGCTTCCAGCCATCATTGCGCAGCGTCATGCCATCGGTGATGGTGATCGACTGCGCGGATCCGGCCGCCGTCAGGTCGATCGCCGCGTTCGTCGCCGCCGCGGTGTTGCCGATGAAGACGATGTCCGCTGGCCCCGGTACGCCGATGGGCGACCACGCCGTCGGTGTTCCCCAGGTGCCCGTGGCGATATTCCAGTTCTTGACGCCCGCAAACGAGGGCGACGCAACGCACGCCGCGACGCCGGCGGCCACGAGCAGCGACATGCCGCGAGCGAGTCCGCGGCCCGCGAAACAGGCCGGTGTGGCGCAATCACAATCGGACGCATGGAATGGGTGCACTTCGAACGAACGGCTCTGCATGGCTCTCTCGCTTGGCTCGGGTGGCAGGTCGGGCAGACGGCAGAAGGCCGAAGGCCCTGCCAATGCACGAAACGCGAGACCCCCACGCACCCAGCGCCAAGAAAACTCCCGCATCTGCACACGGGGCCCAGCAGCCCGCACGACTCCGCCAGAGAGCCACAGGGGCCCGCCCCTTTCGGGTTGGGCCCGTGGTTCTTAGGTGTTTGGTGGAGAATCCTGGGCGGTACCAGATCCCTTCGCGGTGGAGCGCCCTGAGACGACCACGAGCGTCGCGGACTCCGGATGTCAGGGGGCGGTCATGAGCGGTTGGGACGAGCGCTTCGGTCCGTGCAGAGGTCGTTCCGCAGGAACGCCTCGGCACGACGAGGATTTGCATCGGTCCCATCGGACGCGTCCTGTTCCTGGCGCGTGCGTCGAAGGGTGAGCGAGACCCCAGCGATGAGCGGAGTCCGCACAGTCGTGAACCGCACCGGCAGACCGCGACGGAACGAAAGCGATGTGCCGTGGGGCTCTCGACGCCGCGATTCGGCTCACTTCCCGCCGCCATACACCTCGACATACCAGCGGACCAGCTCAAGACCCGCCGCAAGCGCCTCGCGAGCGCTCGCCTCAGACTCGGCGAAGGGCGCAGCAAGATCGATCGGAGGTAAGCGCTCGACCTGATTCGCCGCCCCCGACGCTGGCCTTCACCGCTTCCCG